>JBMNTR010000008.1:0-111042 GCA_050945835.1 Christensenellales bacterium
ACAACGATTTTTATCCCTATACTTTCGGATCTCCGTTAAATTCCTTGATTGCGTTGATCATCGCCAGCATGTTTTCAAGTGGTGTGCCTGCCTGTACGTCGTGTATCGCATTGCACACATATCCGCCGCCCGGCGCGAATATCTCGCACCGCTCCAGCACCTGTGCTCGCACCTCTTCAGGCGTGCCGAACGGCAGTACATGCTGCGTGTCTACACAGCCACCCCAGAATGTGATTTCCTGTCCATATTCCTTTTTCAGATGCACAGCATCCATTCCATCTGCCGAGCACTGCACGGGATTTAGAATGTCAAATCCTACCTCAATGAGCTTCGGGATAAACGGCTCTATAGCGCCACAGTTATGTTTCATGATCTTCCAGTTTGTATTTGTATGAATCCAATCGTTCGCTTTTTTGTAATACGGAACGTACAACTCCTCAAATACCTCTTTAGAAAAGAATGTGCTCTTTTGGTGTGCCAGATCCGCCCCGCACGTCAGCACCACATCGATCTCGTCACCACACATATCGTTGATCAGCTTCATGTTTTCAATCGCGATATCCATCTGCTTGTCGAACATCTCAGCCACATATTCCGGGCGGATCAACGGCGACATATACCACTCCTCCACGTTTCGAACTCCCTTAGGGTACGCCAACCCGCAACCAGGAATTTCCGCCGCGTCGCCCAGCGCAAGCCCGGGCAGCGCATATACCACCGCTCGCCCTGTTTTCCGTGCTTTTTGGGTGGATTCTTTCAGATATACCAGATCCTCGTTAGATAAAATCGTATACTCCTCCAGATTATCCTCTGGTTTGATTTCATCGTCGTCCACAGCTCCACCGCGCATCACAGCATCAAAGTAGTAGCTGCCTTGCGGCATATGTCCAGAGGGTGGCAGGCTTGGGTCGCCAAGCGGATGCACATATAAGCCGCCCTTGCCGTCGTCTGTCGCCACAAAATCTTCCGGTACCAGCACTTCCTGTCCGTGCGGCGCCTTCCAAAGCTTCAGTCTGTCTCCCGGAAATCCAAATCGCGTACCACGCGCCATGGCGATCGCCGCATCTGTCCCCAGAATATCCATCAGATCGTCCTCTATAATCCCCGCCATAGTGAATAGATCCATCACCTTAACGGGGCTTTTCTCTAACTTAAAATACTCCCGCAATTGCTCGATACAGCTCACATGCATAGATGTGCACCCCGTCGCGCCAAAGTCCACCGCCATTTTGTCCGGCTGCTTGTGATTTAGCGCCGTCAGCACACTCTCTCTTGATGCCATTTTTTCTCCCTCGTTTTCTCTGTGCTATTTGTCGATATGATCGCCACGACACTCCGCCATCACTTCACCCAGCCGCTTGACATAATAACAATAGTTTTCAAGCGATCAGTGCGCATTGTTAAGAAGCGGGTCCTTTCGAAACCAACAAACACCTTTAGCAGGTTGCCTCTGCCAACCCGATATGCGCACTCGTTCTTTTGGGGCATAAATTCTATCTCTCTTAGTAGATGATTAGTAACTTTTCCATCTTCAGCTACAGCAGCCCTATTATGCCTGCTATAAGATCTCCGACAGCTGCACAGGGCGCTTTTCGCTGAGCGATTTATTACACGCCAGCCCCGCCATCACAGCCTGCAAGCTGTCCTGAATAGACGTACAGGTTTCCAGATCGTTTTCAATGGCATCCGCAAAGGAGCCTTATCCCAGCTTAAATCCGCCATCAGCTTTTTTAGCTGTATATTCCCATTTTCGCATACTTCCTTTGAGAGTCAATTTTATCTTTTTGCTAACTCTTCACCTGTATACATTTTACAGGGTCAGACCACAAGGCAAGTGTGATCCGATGTCTTGCAAATACAGAACGGGTTATGGCCACAAAGATTAGCCGCTATTATGCCGAAAGGCACTAGACAACGCACAATATCGTATATCCCTGCCATTCAAATAGTATTTCGCGATAAGCAATCTCTAAGCTATATGAGCGTAGAGCCACCAGCGATTGTCAGTGCAACGCCGGTAATATATTCCGCATGATCCGATGCTAGATAGGCCATAAATTCGCCTACTTCTTCCGGCTTGGCCATCCTGCCCCAAGGAATTTTCGAATCTACTTTATTCTTATATTCCTCTGGGGTGATGCCTTCCAGCGAACTGCGTGTGATGAACAGTTCCTGTTGCATTTCTGTAAAAACAGAGCCGGGGCATACTGCGTTGACCGTAATGCCATGCTCCGCCAGTTCTTGCGCCAATACTTGGGTAAACGCGTTTACGCCCGCCTTGGAACAACAATAAGCTGCTATGCCGTATTCGCCTATTTTCGAAGCCTGGGATGACACACTTACGATTTTGCCTTTGATTTGTTTTTCGATCATATGCCTGGCAACCAATTGGCTAAGCATAAAAATGCTTTTTAAATTTACATCTAAAACCAGATCCCACTCATCTATCGAGAGATCCACGACCTTTGCTGTTGGACAGATACCAGCGCAGTTGAGCAGAATGTCGATTTGTCCAAACCTCCTGACCGCTTTATTGATCATATTCTCAAGGTCTTCTCTTTTGCTTACATCGGCTTCTAGAGGCAACACCTGTACGCCGGATTGCTCTATCTCTTTTGCGGAAATCAATAGTTTATCCATGTTTTTGTCACATAGGATGAGATTAGCACCACATTGTGCAAATACGGCCGCCGCTGCTTTACCGATACCCTGCGCCGCGCCGGTAACAAGTGCAGTTTTATGTGTGAAGTCAATTCTCATGTTAGTCTCCCTCCTGCTAAATATTTCTATCGTTTCTTCCAATCAAAGCAAACTATTCTCTTTCAATGATCTGTGTGGTGCGCTAACTAGATACTCCCGTTGAACTCATGCACAGCGTTGATCAACGCGATGACGTTTTCGATGGGTGTATTCGATTGTACATTATGCATGCTGCTGAATACATATCCGCCGTCCTTTGAGAATGTCTCGCATACCTCAAGAGCCTCTTCCCGAACTTCTTCAGGCGTTCCCAAAGCGATGGTGACCTGCGCGTTGTTGCCGCCGCCCCAGAATACTATGTCCTTTCCGAAATCCTTTTTGAGCGCCTTTGCTTCCATATTGAAGGCGTTCCACTGCACGGGATTGATGATGTCAAACCCCGAAAGACAAAGTCCTTTGAATACTTTACAGGATTTTGCTTCAATTGTCAGATATGAGAGTTAATTGCACACAACTCCAACCTTTAATAGTCAGCACTCCCACTTCGTTTGTTGTTTAGATACTTATCCTTTACAAAGCTTTGATACGATCTCGACCCATTTCCAGAGTCTTTTCGGGTCGTATCTTACTGTGCTGATATCTTTTATAATGATCTCAACATTACAGTCTTTGAGCAACTTGAGCTTGTCGCCTATTTCACGGCGGACTGCCTCTTCTTCAAACGTTTCGAAAGCGAACACTGCTGGGCTGGGTTTAAGCGAAACGACATAATCGCGTCCCACAACCTCTGCCGTATTAGCTGTATCGCTCCAGAAACTGACGGATATCTTTCGGAGATTGCGAATCTTTCTAAGCACATCGATCTTATTGTCCAAGCGTTCACAGCAGCCATAATAGCTCAACGCGAAACGCTCGAGCCATGGTTTTTCGTAGTATATAGAAAATTCGTCCTGCATTTTTGGTGAGACGGCTGTAAAGAACTGACTCGCACAGGCGCCCCATATCTCATCACACTGCATCCCGCTTCCTTTGCCCCTTGGCAGCTTTCCGGAATATCCATAAGCACCGGATCCCACCCGATAATTCAGACAGTTTGTCCCAAGACAGCCCAGCGCTTCATACTGATCAAGGGCTTTCATATAAGCCTCTGTAATTTTTCGCATGGCTGCATGTACCAGTTGTGGCTCAACGGCCAGATTCACCAGCATTTCTTCCGGGCCCATGAGTTGTACAACATCATCTATCGGCGCAAACCAGAAGCCCTGCACGCCCCTGATTTCTACAGGCATGACACGATCGAGTATGTCCTGATACGCCTCATAGGTTTCTTTGGTCTTCTCTTGATCGAGCGTTATCACAGGCGGCACGATTCGTTCAAGATCATCTTGTGTGATGATTTGCGGCAAAAATTTATGACCCACAATGTTGTTCTTTGTATCTAAAGAAATTGTTTCTTCGGCGATCTCTAAACCCATTCCGGAATTTTCAATGATCATGGGGGAATAGAATACCGGCTCCAGCACCATATCGCCAGGCATGTGCCGCCAAAGGTAAAGCCTGCGCCTGAGCTCCTCCTCCATCCGCTGCGCAAAAGATGTGGATGTTCTAAGCGTCAATTCGTCATTGACATTCAGTTCATGCCACGGCAGCTCATTATGCCAGACCATCGGACGAGTCATTTCAAGATCGTTTAGCTTCTCCCAAAGACGGGCTGTCTCCTTCTGAATGGGCAAAGCCGTGTATTCCATAAGCTCCGCCGCCAGCTTCCTGATGATCCGCACATCTTCCTTCGTATACGACACCGGAATATACTGGTATGCGGGATCATTGGCAACCGCTGTTCCCGGCGCGTCAAAAGCCTCATGGGTCGTCATATTCGTCGTCTTGCTGGTTTCCATAAACCTTTCACCTCCAGTATAAGCTTATGCAGATTGCTTTGCAACACTCTCCGTTTCGCTCCTAGCCTGCTGCATACGCCTGCTCTTCTCTGCATTCCGAGTTCTAAGCACATCAACCATAACAGCCAACACCACCACAACGCCGACAACAACCTGCTGAACATCGGCCGACGCACCTAGAAGGTTGAGTCCGTTTTTGACCTGTGCAATGATGATCGCACCAATGAGCGTGCCCGCCATCGTTCCTTTGCCGCCGCTAAAGGACGCACCTCCGATCACACAGGCTGCGACTGCGTCCATCTCGTAACCCACACCGGCGAGCGGATAAGTAGAACCAACACGCCCGACCAGTATGACCGCTGCAAGCCCGCAAAGTGCGCCGGACATAACATAGGTGATGGTAAGTGTTTTGTCGATGTTGATACCCGCCAGTCTGGCGGCTTCCTTGTTTCCGCCCACAGAGTAGATTTCTCTGCCGATTGCTGTTTTGTTCAGGAATATGCTTATAATTACAGCCAGCACGACAACGATTACAAAGCATACGGGAATGCTCAGAACATTCGCAGACCCTAACCAGGTGACAGCCGATGGAAAACCGGATACCTGATGGGCTCCGGTTACAATAAAGGTAAGGCCTCTTAATACCTCCATCATACCTAATGTTGAAACGAAAGGATGAGGAAGCTTTAGCTTTGTAAACAGCAATCCATTGATCAGCCCGCAAAGCACGCCTACCGCAATAGGCAATACAATCATTAGAAAGGCATTATTCATGTTGTTATTATACAAAACCGTTACCATACCCATCGAAAAACCGACAATGGAGCCTTGAGAAAGGTCAATGCCGGCACCAAGAAGCACAAACAGCATACCCGCACCCACAATAATATTGACAGCCGACTGGCGCAGTATATTCATAAGATTCGTATGTGTTAAAAACTTATTCGACGCAAGCGCCAGTATGATGCCTAACAGTATGGCAGCCATCAGAGGGCCAATGATCGTTGTTTTCTTTCCGTTTCTCTTTAAAACCTTATTCATCTTCCAATTTACCTCCCCATGCAGCATGCATTATATCTTCTTGGTTGAAGTGCTGATCGCCTTGATCAATCTGTGCCATCACACGTCCCTCGCGCATAACGATAACCCTGTGGCATAAGCTCACAATTTCAGGTAACTCCGAAGACACCATAATGACACATTTCCCGTCGGCTACAAGCTGTTTCATGACATTATAAACCTCCATCTTCGCGCCAACATCAATGCCACGTGTTGGTTCGTCGAAAATGAAAATATCTGCATTGGAATTGAGCCACTTTGCAATGACCACCTTCTGTTGGTTTCCACCGGACAGTGTAGCTGCTTCCGACAATATGGACGGTGTCTTTATTCTCAGCATATCCACCGCTTCATCAGCCTGGCGGTTCACAGCCTTGTCGTTTATGAAAACCTTTGATAAGGTCCTCAGGTTAGCCAACGATATATTGCGGCTGACAGTTTGCGCAAGGACGAGCCCCTGCCCTTTTCTGTCCTCTGTTACGAATGCGATACCCGCCTTAATAGCATCCCTTGGCTGGCGAAAATCGACCTTTTCCCCACGTACAAATATCTCCCCCGCATCAAGAGAGTCGGCCCCGAACAGGCAACGGCAAACCTCCGTACGCCCAGCGCCCACCAAGCCAGAGAACCCTAGTATTTCTCCATATCTAGCTGTGAAACTGACATCCTCAAAGGATCCAAACCGCGTGAGGTTTTTTGCCTCTATGGCCACACCTTCCGGCTTTGAATCGATGTGCGGATAATAATCATCCATTTTGCGCCCGACCATATGCGATACCAGTTCGTCTTTCGTTACCTCCGAAGATTTCTTTGTCACGACGATTTCAGCGTCACGCATAACCGTAACCACATCGCATAGCTCGAATACTTCTTCAAGCTTATGGGAGACAAATATAATGGCGAGCCCCTGTTCCTTGAGCATTCTTACAATGTTAAATAATTCCGCCGTTTCCTTCTCCCCAAGGCTGGAAGTGGGTTCGTCCAAAATAATAACTTTCGCATTCAGAAGAATGCTCTTGCCGATTTCAATCATCTGCTGGACGCCCATGCCAAATTCTCCGCACAGTGTGTGAGGGTTCACATCTTGATTCATCGTTTTCAATATCTCGGTGCTTTTCTTATTCATGTAAGAATAATCAAGAAGACCACTCTTTTTCTTTACATAGTTACCCATAAAAAGATTGTCCGACACGGGCAATTCCTTCACAATGTTGAGTTCCTGATACACACAAGCAATTCCTTTCTGCTTTGCCTCCATCGGATTATGAAAGGACACCCGCTTGCCTTCCAGTTCAATCTCACCCTTCTCCGGCCTGTTTACACCGGTTAAAACCTTGATAAGAGAAGATTTTCCCGCGCCATTTTCCCCGATTAGTCCGTGGATTTCTCCTTTTTTCAACTCAAGGTTTACATTGCGGAGAGCGGTTACACCCGGGAAAAACTTTGTTATATTCTTAAGTCTAACGATCACGTCGTTCAATAAAAGCCCTCCTCTCTTAGTTTAATAATGAATATACTTAAAAAAACCGTAGGAACCGGGACTAAACATTTCGCCCGGCTCCCATCGCATATTTTTCTTTATCTTCTAATCAAAACATCTAGAATCCTTTCCAGGTGGAGACATTATCTTTTGTGATGATATCAGCGCCAACATTTACCCATTTTTCCGCTGGATATTTATTGTTCACCAGAATATCATGCGTGATTTCTACTGCCTGATAACCACACTGATATGGCTTCATGCCGACAGTCAGGAACATAGTACCGGCGTTGATCGCGTCTACAGCAATCTGGAATCCGCCATAACCTGCTACTAATACATCATCAATGATGCCTGCTTGCTCAAGGGCTGTGATGCAAGCGCAGGTCATATCATCGGAAGGCGTCAGCACACCCTGAAATTCACCGCTGAATCTGGTGATCAAATCTTCCATAGCTGCAGCTGATTCATCTGCAGACCAATTGGTGTATCTATGATCCAGCACTTCGATACCTGCATCCTTACAAGCATCCTGCTGACCCTTAAGCCTGCTTTCCGCGTTATTATCACCCTGCTGTCCTGCTATGATAACGACTGCATCACCTGCACTGAGCTCTGCACAGAGCGTCTTTCCCTGCTCATATGCGGCTTCATATTCGTCCAGCCCGACGGAAGCTGTAACCATGTCCAAATCGCCGCAAGTGTCTGTCTCAATGATGATAATGCCTGAATCCGCCGCATTTTGAAGCACGGTGGAAAGGACCGTCGCCGAAGTGGGATCCACAATGATCACATCGGGGTCCAGTGCAACCATGTCTTCAATCGCACGTGACTGACTGGCAGCGTCCGCTTGATCCTGGTTGTAAACGATGGTAGGTTTCGGAATTCCCAACTTCTCACAAGCTTCAATAGCACCTCTTCCTTGTTCCTCCAACCAAGAGTTTTGACCCTTGATGGAATAGCAAACCACAATTTCAGAAGGAGCCTTTGCGGTAAACTCACCGCTGTTGTCCGTATCTTTGCTGTTGTTCGCACTGTCCTTGCTGCTGTCCGAACTTGAGCAACCCACAAAAGCGAGAATCATGACGAGTGCCAAGAGAATAGCTAAAGTTTTTCTCATCTTTATTTCTTCCTTTCCTCTTTCGAGTTTTAATATTTACTTTAGTAAACACAAAATTAAGTATAAAATATCAGTTCATTATCAACTTCTTTTACAGGGTTAAAGATTGTAAAATCCTTGGAAACAATTCTTGTATTTCTTGCATACATGTTTATCGCATTGTTTGGAATAAAGCATGTTTATTTAATATTTTTCAGAAACAAATATTATGCCGCGTTTGAATAAATCTTTATTTAAATGTGGTTCGAGTCTTCATATTATCATTATATCTATATTATATCTGTATTTTTTATATTTTCCATATTTATCTTGCACTGAAATGTTTCTCTTTTCTCTGTTTGCAATATTTTATATGAAAATATTATTTTTGATCATAAAAATATTGCATTTTTATTTTTTTCATTATATGCTTTAATTAAGTGAATTTGAATTCTTGCGATACGAGGACTTGTCATGGCATATATTTCTACAATGCATAAATCGCAATATAAGCCCTTGATCACTTCACCGCCCAAGCTGGTTTACATCAGAAAAAATTCTTTTTGCGATGCATTTCGTCCGCCTAGAATCATGCACAAGCATGATTATCTAGAGATTGCTCTCATGACAAAAGGTTACAACAACTATACGCATGACGATCAACATTATTTTATCCCGCGAGGCAGTGTTGCGATATGCAACGGAGGTATCTTTCATGCAGAAAACCCCGCTTCGTCCCAAAACGATTTTATTAACGTCAGTATCACAAATATCAATATTCCAGACATGCCACGCAATTGTCTTGTTCCTGAAGGCCTACAGCCTATCTTTAATATCACGGAGCAATTCTCGGATATATGTTATCTTGTAAATATCATATATGGCCTTTGGAGAAAAAGAAAAAAGTATTCAGAAGATATCATGAGTCACCTGCTATGCGCACTCGTGCTCAAGCTTCTTGAGATTGTGGACACAAAACCTGTCGTTGATAAAAAATATAATAATAGCTCAGACTGGCACATCAGCAATATGATTAAGGAATATATCGATAAGTATTATTACGAAAACCTTTCTTTGGCCACAATCAGCACTGACTTAAAAATGAGCCCTTCCCTTATATCACATGTTTTCAAGCGCGAAATGGGATACCCTCCGATGCAATATGTCACAATGCTGCGCATCGGAGAAGCGCAGACGCTTTTAACAGCCACCGACCATTCTGTATCAGAAATCTCTAGTATGCTCGGATACAACACCCCGGAAAATTTCTATATCATGTTCCGCAAGAACATAGGAGTTTCACCCAGCCAATATAGAAAGCGTTACGCCGCTTTTCAAGATTGAATGGTGCCGTGCGGCGAAATTATTCCCGTAAGTTTTTCGCGTCATCAGGCCGACATTGCCCTTGAGCCATTAAATGTCTAAATCCTATCTGTCGGGGGGTATCGTGAAGCAATAGGTGCTGAATTTTTGTTATAGCTTGAGGAATATCAGAAAACATTGCAATAAAAAAGCGGCTTTACGCCGTTCATATTCGCTCGATATGCCTTTGATCCTTCTTTATTGTTTTGTCTATGCCTCAAATGTCTTGATGCGGTCCTCTATAACCGCGCTGTAATCAAGCACGTGCCTTTCATATTCGCTGTTCATATACTTCGAAGTCAGCAAAAAATCAGCCGTAGCCCTGTTGTTGGCGATGGGCGTATCATACACTGCAGCGATCCGTAAAAGAGCCTTTACATCAGGATCGTGCGGCAATGCCTCCAGCGGATCCCAGAAGAAGATCACAAAATTGATCTTGCCTTCGACAATTCGAGAGCCGATCTGCTGATCACCGCCTAACGGCCCGCTGTTGTATGCCGTGATAGGCAAGTTGGTCTTGTCAGCGATTAAACGGGCTGTGGTTCCAGTTCCATACAGAAAATGGCATTGCAGAATCTCTTGATTCTTCTTCACCCAATCTACCAACTCATCCTTCTTGTTGTCATGCGCGATCAGCGCAATGTGCTTTTGCTTTCCAACCGTAAGCTGGAAGTATGCATTCTTTGTCATAATCATATTTCACCTCCTTTCAAAAATTCTTATATCGATTTTATACATTCCCGGTGTTGATGCTCAACAGGCGATTCAAAATCTAATAATCGCCGGATGTCACGCTTATCTTGCGGCACCGTGTGTTATGATGCTTAAAAGCAAAGCGAAATTTCCAACACCCCACGGTACGCCGCTTGGACACTCCGAGCGTATCTTAATTATATACAACATGTTCGGAATACCTGTCAAGCGAATGTAAAATCCGTGTCAAATATCCCTTTTTTCAAGCTTCTTTGGGGCAAAATACCCTCATTCGCCAGAGAACATCATGGAATCAATATACTCATCGATAAAACCTTTGTTGGATGAAAGCTCAATATACTGCATTTTCTCCCCGATATGGCGCGCGGTTTCAGCCGTATCGCAGGAAAGCAACGTATCCACAGCGCCTGAGCCTGCAGCGTTTCCGATGGCTTTCACTTTTCCTGTCAATTCTTTGGGCAACAATCCAATGGCGAGGGAGCTTTCTATGTTGAGATAGCTGCCAAACCCGCCCGCAAGATATACATTTTCAATATCGTGCATCTGTATGCCGGATTCCTTAACCAGCGTGATGATCCCCGCCGCCACGGCGGCCTTGGCATTCTGAATCTCTCGCACATCCCTTTGGGTGATGACAATATCCATGCTTGCGTCACAGGACTCTTTTTTTTCGATCAAAAAAGCGTCTCCTTCCTGCAGGTCTATCAGCCGAGCGCCATACCCCCCGGCAACGCTTTCGGACAGCTCGTCCGCGTCTACGATGCGGCCCATTTCATCGATGATACCTTTTTTCAGCATACCTGCCACAGCATCTACAATACCGGAGCCGCAGATGCCCACCGCCTTCGCATCGCCAATGGTGGTATAAGTAAGCGTTTCATTAAAATGCATGGTATCGATGGCGCCCTGAATCCCCCCCGTACCGTTGCGTATCTGCGCGCCTTCAAAAGCAGGGCCTGCAGCCACCGAACATGAAAACATCCAGTCTTTATTTCCCAGCACAATCTCCCCGTTTGTGCCGATATCCACCAGCAAAGCGATTCCCTTCTGCTCATGCATGCCGCTGGATACCACAGCAGCCACCGTGTCCGCACCGATATACGCAGACACCGAGGGTATGAGCACGATCACCCCCTGCTCGTTGATGGCAAGGCCCATTTGTTCAGGTGCAAACCGGTGCCCTCCCGTAGACACAGGGATAAACGGCGCTGCGGCGATATTCACAATCGGAAGGCCCATCAGCAGGTGCATCATGGTGGTGTTGCCCACAAAAACTGCCGCATAGATATCCTTTCCCTCAATACCCGCTTTTTTTGCAAACTCCTCCACGATTTGATTCATGCAGCCGATGATGCTTTCATTCATCTCCTGCAGCCCGTTCGACCTTTCCATCGAATAGTTGATTCTAGAGATCACATCCGCGCCATATTTTCTCTGCGGGTTCATGCAGGAGTATACACCTTGTTCTTGTCCTGTATTTAAATCCATCAAATAGGCGGCAATGGTGGTGGTTCCGATGTCCACCGCCATGCCATACAGCTTTTGCGTGGTGTCTCCCGGTTCTACGCCGATCACCGCATGGCCGTCTGTGATGAGTGTGGTTTGAAAATCCTTTGAACGCAGCAACTCAGAAAGCCGGCGTATTTGCGCTAAATTAAACGCGCAGCGCTTGTCTTCGCTGTGTGACAGCACCCGCTCCAAATCTGCTTTTTGATCGTGAATATCCGGCGGCGCCAGCTTTATATATTCTTTTTTAATGACGGCGTCAAGCTCGTGTGTGTTTTCTGTCCTTTGTGTCATGATGGTCGCGCCTCTATCCGACTCATCCGGAAAGACCTCTATATCCCCTTCAACGGAATGATAACAGGCCAATCGATAGCCATTATGAACAGCTTCCTCACCCAGGAGCCGCAGTTCCTTTCCCTGCGCCTGCTTTGAGATCCCTTTTACTTTGACACGGCATTTGCCGCAGGTGCCGTTGCCGCCGCAGGGCGACGCGATCTCTATACCTTGTTTGTGCAGCAGTTCAAGCAGATTTGTTCCGCTTTCGATCTTCAGATCGATGATTTCGCCATTGAGATGTATTCTGACCTGATGCTCCATGATCAAATGATAACCTCCACGTCCTTTAAAATGCTCAACCCCGGCCGCAAATAGAATAAACGGCTCAACCGGCCATACTAATTCCGTTGCAAGTGTACAGCCGTGAGCCTGCACGCTTGACACGCTTATGCCCTTGCCGGCTGAGGGGTTATCCATCGCTATTTACGGATGATAAACTCCACATTCTTAGGCAGCGCATACCCGCAAGCGACCTCCAGCCCCTTTAGAATCGCCGAGGGTACAGGACAGCCCACATGCCTGCAATGCTTTCCCGCCGCTCTATAGACCCGCGAATCGCCCATCTTTGAAAAGCACTCCTCTATACAGTCGATCTCCTGTATGTCTTGCTGCATTTTTTGAATGTCCGGGCATTGTGATGTGATGAGGATATTTGCCGCATCCTCATCTGCTGTAATGGTGATATGGGTTTCAAGGCCGCATATCCCGGGGTTTACTTTAACCTTCGCCATCTTCCGCTCCTTTAAAACAACCAGTCTGCTGATCTGATTATATAAAAACAATCCCTCGCCGTGATTATTCCAGCACCGCTTTCACCACCAAACGGTGGGTTCCGCTGCGTATCGGTGTACAGGTGATCAGTGTGAGTGCCTGGTCTTCGCCCTGATCCAACACCCATACTTCCTCCGGCTCGACCACAAGCTGATCCATCACCACATAGACATAGGTCACGCCTTTTCGCTCCAATATAAGCTTGTCGCCATGCCCTAGTTCATCCAGCCGATTAAAAAACTCCCCCCACAGATAGCTGCGATGACCGGTGATGACGCAGTTTCCCGCTTCGCCCGGCAAAGCCGTGCCGGTGAAATGCCCCACCGAGTATCGCAATGTTTCCTGGGTCACGCCTTCTTTTACAGCCACTCTCAGGTTAAGCTTTGGAATCTCTAGTATTCCAAGTATTGGCACATCTTCATCGCTGCTGGATTCCGATAATCGATCGGGGTTCGGCAGCAGCTCGCCATGTTCGGTCAGCCATTGGGAGACATCACCCGGTGCAGGCGCGGATGTCTCACTTCCGGGCGGCCTGAACAGTTCATCGTGATATCGGTTCAGTAGCTCGTCCTGCCGATATGCCGTATATAGTTTAACACCTGCTGTAAAAAGGATCAATAGCACACCCGCGCAAATCAACAACGCCGGAAACAGGTGCCACGGCCAACGGCTGCGACGCCCGCTTCCATGGGCGTTTTGGGTGCTTTTTATTTTGCGCGCCATCACTTATGCTTTGCTTCGTTTGCGCCTGCGTTTGCGCACCTGTACAAGGACAATCCCCGCAATGACGAGCAGCGCACCCAGTATAAACAGTACGTTTCCATCCAGCAGGCTGCCCGACTGCGGCAGTTTTCCGCCACCTGACTGCGGCAGCTCTTCCATTGCACTGTTCTTCACGATAAACGTATAAAGCTCATCGAGTTCTGCAAAAACGGTGATCGTCTCGTCATCGGCGACATAACCCTCAGGCGCTTTTGTCTCCTCAATGGTGTAGGTGCCGGGCATGATGCCCGTAAACATCGCAATGCCGTCTTCGTCCGACTGGGCAATCAGTTGCACAGACCCATCCTCATTGCTCAATGTGAATTCCGCGCCGAATAGCGGCTCCTCCGTTGAGGCATCGACCTTTTGGATGTGCACAACAGCGCCTATGCGCGCATTGACAAAGGTATAGGGCTCCGCCATCACCGTAGTGCCTGCGTGATCCAGAGTGATCTCGGCGTTGGCAGTCATGTCGGAAGAGATATGCCCAACAGGCGGGTCGATCTCGCGTATGGTATAGCTGCCCAACGGCACCCCGGCGAATACGATCTTGCCGTCCGCACCGGAAACAGCCTCCATTACGGCGCTGCCTGTGCCGTCATACAGTGCAAAGCGCGCACCGGCCAGCAAAGCGCCGGCATCGTCCGTCTTGAGCAGTTCGATGGTTCCGGCCAGAGAAGGATCCACTTCGTTGATCACCGGACCGTCGGGTGTCAGCGCGACGGCTGTGCCTGTGTTCTGTGCGTTGTAGCCTACCACCGCCGTGATCACCGCATCGCTTTTGATGTGATAGGCGGGCGCTGTGATCTCACGTATGGTATACGTGCCCACCTCAACATCGGTAAACCGCACTAGGCCATCACTGCCGGAAACAGCGCTCTGCATGAAATTGTCATCCGCGTCATACAGCTCAAACATCGCACCCGCCAGCGTATTGAAGCCGTTGGTTTTGAGCAGTTCGATGATCGCCGGCGGCAGAGGCGCATTCACGACAGTATCGGTCGGCGTGACATTCACAAGGGTATCCGTTCTGTCCGTGTTGTAACTCACTACTGCTGTCAACACCGCATCAGAAACCGCAAACCCGATGGGCGCACGCGTTTCGCGCAGGGTATAGGTGCCTTCCGGGATATCCTCAAAAGTTACCGTCCCGTCGTGCTGTGAATCGGCAGTCTTGTATGCCTGCCCGCTGCTGTCATAAAGCGTGAATTCCGCATCGGCAAGAGGATTTGCCCCATCCGTTTTATGGATCATGATGGCGCCTAGCGGCAGCGGTCTGTTGACCAGCTTGTCGTTTGAGGATGTGATGGTAACCACCACATCCGTCTTGTCGCTGTTATAGGCTACTGTAGCCGTGATCAGCTCAGAAGATTCTACATAGCCCTGAGGCGCTATGCTCTCCTGCACAGTATAACTGCCCAAGGGCAAGTCCGTAAAAGTCACGACGCCGTTTTCGCTGGCGGCAGTACGCTCGATGGGATCGTCTTTATAGTCCGTACCGGTCAACGTAAACTCGCCGCCGGTCAAGGGTGTACCCTCCGTGGATTCTTTTGCAAAGCTCAACACGCCCAGCGCCGGCGCATCGCTCGTTTCAAAGGTCAAATCGGTGCTCAGGCGTTCGCCGCCCACATGTTCGGGGTTGAGCAGATATCCATCAGGAGGGCTCACCTCCACCACATAGAAGATCCACTCGGCCAGGTTGGCAAACTCGGCAATACCCTCATCGTTGGTCACGGCATCTATATAGTTTTCGCCGCGCCTAACAGGCTCTTTGTTGAAGTTGAGCAGCCGATATGTCGCGCCCGCAACCGGATTGCCCGCGCCGTCATCCTTGACCACTGTAAGGGTTCTGCTGCCGCTCCCCCCGCCGGACCAAAGGTTGTTGATGATGATGCGGTCGGCGTTGGCAGTGCCGGAAGGATTTCCGGCACTGCCGGACAGGCTGATTTGGTTGATGTCGTTCAAATTATCGGCCACCACAAAGGTTGTAAATTCCAGCCGGTAGGCCTGAGGGCCGTCAGGCAGTTCGACAGTGAATGTATTGCTGTTTTCCACAGTCGGCAGTATGATGCCATAATCATCCCGATCCACCAGCGTGTCGCTGGAAGCGTCCGCCACACTGCCGTCGCTTTCGACTTCCACAGCATATAATTGAACGGATTCGGAATCCAGCATTAAGCCTGCGTTGAGCGTGTCCGCTACCACCGCACTCTGCAGGTTCACCTGGCCCGCATTGATGCCTACCGACCATTCGATGGCATCGGAGCCGATTTCATAGGTGTATTCTTTCGTGATGACAGGGTTTTTCACGGTCACCTGCGCAGAATGGCTCAGATCCGTCACCTCATCGGCATTCAAATAGGCCGTGTTGGTGTAGAGCTTGTCCCCTTGCGTCTGGTCGATCAAACCTTCGTCCGTCACTTTTGTATAGAAGGTAATGGTATATTGATCCGAGGTTGGCGACGGAAGCTCCACCTCAAAAGATGTGTTGCCATCCTCTCCAACCGTGAGTGCGTCGGGCAGCGAAGCCTCGGTGATGTCGTTCGTTACGGTGAAGGGATAGGAATCGCCTATCAGCAGTTCCATGCCCGCAGGCAGCGTATCGCTGATATTGGCATCGGTCAGCGGCAGCCTGTTGCGGTTGATGACCAGTTTCCATTGAATGCTGCGGTCGGAACAATCATAGTCCCTCGCCAACGATTTAGACAGCATCTGGCTGTTATACTGCTGCTCTCCCTTTATGGATACCGCTCCGCCGGCGCTGGTGCGCGAAAGCGTTGCGTCGTTATAGAAAGATACATCGCCATTCACATAGAGCAGATCCAACCCCTTGATGTCGTCTTCCGGGTCATCCTGCGGGACCACGATGATCTTGGAATAGTATTCGATCGTATAGGTAGAGGAGATGGTGGCTTCTTCAAAGGTATAGAGGAAGTTACGCGCAAAGCCATCCCCCGATCCCAGATTTCCCAATCCTGTGCCTTCAGTAGGGGAAGTGCTCTTGAAATGTTCAACGCCCCCCAGCTTGACCACGAAGGGATAATCCTCGCTGAGGAGCAGCTCCTGCCCTTCGGGGAGGGTATCGTTTATTGCAGCGCCTGTAATGGGTATCTTGTTGCGGTTGACGGTGATCGTCCAGTGGATCACGTCCTTGCCCGGCCCGTAACCAACAGGGCTGCCCGCGCTTTTGCTCAGCAGCCCGCCGCTGCCTACGACATTCACGCTGGCCGTATCGCCGGGCGCAGTAGAGAGGCCTGCGGGCAGCAGATCCCATGTGAGTTCCGCGTCGTTGCTGAACGTAATGGTTTCGTTGGTGTTGAGCAAGGTTTCGGCCACAGATGCGTTGATCTTCGTATAATATACGATACGGGCCGATGCATCCAGATCGGGCAGATGAAAGGTGATCTCCTGCTCGCTTACTTCGTATTCGCCTTCATCGGAGCCGGCAGCCATATTCTGCGCTTCGGCCGTGCCAATGGTATATTGCGGCTGATAGGGCGTTGTGGTCAGCGCGTGTTCCGTCGAAATGGTGTCCTTAACTGCAACATCCTTGATGGCAGCGCCTTCCGGCAGATGGACGTCGATGATCCACTTCATAATATATGCCTCGGCATCCTCCAGCTCGCCGGTCTTGCTGATCCAATCCACCTCTACAGGGTACTGAACCGGCCCTTTTATGGGTTCACCGTCGAGCACAATCGAGGCTTCATTGGTAAATCTGGATTGCTCGGCGTCTTCGTCGGCTCCCGTTTCCGCGCCAAAGGTGTTGGGTGCCGTTTTATATGTGATCACCTGATCGCCCGATGTAGGATCAGGAAAGGTGTAGATCACCTGATGCGTATCGAAATCCAGATCCGTATCCTCTATTTGGATACCTCCTACATAAAAGGAATCAGCGACATACGTTTGGTTCCCGCTGTAGCTGTCCACCAGCTGATAGCCGGATAACGGCACGCCGTCCGGCGGCGTGACACCCACTGTCCAGGTGATGGTGTTGGTATTTGGATCATAAACGCCCTCTTTTTCCAGACCGATCTCAGGGGGCGGCGGCACCAAGCGTTCAAAGGTGATGGTCTGGGTGCCCAGCAGCAGGGTGATCTCCGGCGATTCTCCGCCTTCAAGGGTGTCAAAGCTGCCTTCAATATAGATCGCGCCCCACTTCCCCAGATAGTCATTCAGCGTGTCCGAAAAATCCACACGTACGGTCTTGCCCCCATCTTCTAGGGATCAGGTAGCCATTTGCCAAAGGCCTTTGATGCTGTCATTCGCCATGACCTTCGCTTCCTCATCGGAAGGTGCGGTAAAGGTCAGCCCGTCCGGCAGCGCAAAGGTGAAATAGCTCCCCCCGTCATATTCGTAGTAACTGCCTCCATCGCCGTCCTCAAGATGGAAAACATATTTGAGATTCAACGTAGAGCCGGCCGGCACGCCGGAATATTTGCCCTCGCTTGCCGTGATTAGTTCCCCATCCGGAGCGGTCACCGTAATGGTCGACGGCCCGCCGATGGTATCTGGATAGCTCCCCGTGGTCGTATGTATCACCAGATAATCATCTGCGCCGGTTAGATTCTGCGGTGGGGCGGCAAGCGCCGGCTGCAGCCCAAAGACTTGGAACAACAGCGCCACAACCAGAAGCAGGCTAAAAAACCGCGGCATACGGCGCCTCCTTTTGCTGCCACTCGACAGCCCGGCAAAAAATGTCAGGGACTTCTGCTTTGTTTTGTGTTTGTCTCCAAATTTTTTCATAATGATACACCTCTTTTCATTTCTCGCAATCGATTAAGGAGATGATGAAACGCCATTCAACTTCCAAAAACAGACAAGTTTGGCCTCATCTTTATATAAGACCTTTCCCTCGTAATCCCTTGCGGACGGTTTGCGCGTGGCAAGTGAATAAACGCACATTTTGTCACATATTTGTCACACATACGTACAGAATACCATAAAAAGGGATGGTTGTCCGCTAAATTATATATTTTTATTCGGTTTTATTTGTCATATGAACAGCATTACAATTCATATTTCGTTATTTTTCTACATTGACAGCAATAAAAATCAAACGTATACTTTAGTTATATAAGCATAAAAATGAATCGTATATATCTTTGCTCCTTTTCTGTCAGAAAATTGTAAATTCTTGCACAATTGTAAACCCTGCATATGTATAAACCCCTATGTGAATCCCTAATCTATCTATATCAGTAAATATTTTAAGGAGGTATTATCATGGCACAGTTATTTGAAAAAAACATGATCGGAGGCGTTGAACTCAAGAACCGTTTGGGCATGGGGCCAATGGGCTTTGGGCACACGGATGCCGACGGCGCATACTCGGACAGACAGATCGATTATTATGCCGAGCGCGCCAAAGGCGGATATGCGCTGATCTATCCTACCGCAACCAAGGTGTGTTCTAAATTTGAACCGTCGCCCTTTCCAAATATCTTGCAGGATGCGCATCACGGAACAAAGCTAAGCATGATCTGTGATATTGTTCATCAATATGGAGGAAAAGTCTGTTCACAGCTTTCCATAGGGCTGGGACGGGTTGGTATTCCGTATCTGGACATCATGCCCAAGTCGGCAAGCGCAGTATCCTACTTTTGGGATCCAAGCATCACCTGCGAACCCTATACTGTAGAAGAGATCAAATTCCTGGTGGATGAATTTGGGAAATCGGCGCTCCTCGCAAAGAACGCCGGTGTCGATTTCATCGAGATGCATGCTTATGGTGGCTATCTGATCGACCAGTTCATTTCCGAAGTATGGAACAAGCGCGATGACGAATATGGCGGCAGCTTGGAAAACAGGTTGCGTATTGTCTACGAAATTCAGGAGGCTGTTTGCAATTATTGCGGACCCGATATGCCTTTGATCATCAAGCTGACCCCTGAGCACGGATTTGAAGGCGGACGCACGCTGGCGGAAGGCATCGAGATGCTCAAGGTGCTGGATGATAAGGGGTTTGCCGCCTTCCATCTGGACTACGGCACCTATGAATCCTGGTATAATGCCGTAACCACCGTGTATCAGCAGGATGGCAACCAGTTGTTCATGGCAGAAGCAGCAAAAAAAGCCGGCATCAAAACGCCTTTGATCGTTCAGGGAAAGCTGGCGGATCCTCCTCTGGCCAAAAAGGTCATCGAAGAGGGTACTGCCGACTTCATATTACACGGCCATCCCTCACTCGCCGATCCGCATTGGCCCGTTAAAGTCAAGAAAGGGCGCGATGAGGATATTTGCCCCTGCATCGGCTGCAACGAGTGCATCTATGCCATATTGATGAACAGACATTCCACCTGCGCGGTCAACCCGCTTTGCGGTATGGAAAAAGACTATGCGCTCACCCCGGCCACAGAGAAAAAAGATGTGCTCATCATAGGCGGCGGCCCTGCCGGTGCGATGGCGGCGATCACGGCGGCACAACGCGGATTCTCCGTTGAGCTTTGGGAAAAGGAAGCGGATTTGGGCGGCGCACTGGTTGCTGCGGCCGCACCCGATTTCAAGCTTTCTGTGAAGAGATATGTGGATTATTTGCGCACACAGGTCAACAAGCTCAACATCAAGGTTCTATTGGATAAAGAAGCGAGCACAGAAGATATTCTGGCCCGCAAACCGGATACCGTGATCCTTGCTGCGGGCAGCCATCCCATCATTCCTAAAATAGACGGTATCGATAAGCTGTGTGTGCTGGAAGCGACCGCCATGCTGAAGGAAGGCACCTGTGCCGGCGAGAAGGTAGTCGTGCTGGGCGGCGGTCTTGTCGGCTGCGAGGCAGCGCTACAGCTGTATAACTGCGGTAAAGATGTAACCATCGTTGAATTGCTGGACGACATTCTGCTGACCGTCAAACACAGCCTGAACAACGACCAGGCCCTGCGTAAAATGATTGCCGATTCCAACATAAAGGTGTTGACCAAAACATGTCTGGTGCAGGGCACCGATGACGGGGTCATCATCGAAAAAGACGGAAAACAGGAGACAATCCCCTGCGATACGCTGGTCGCCGCTGTGGGATATGTGTCCAACAGAGATATGGAAGAGCAATTGCAAGGCAAGATCGATCAAGTCATCACCATCGGTGATAATCTCAAGCCCGCAAAGGTGATAGACGCTGTCAGCCAGGGTTATCACACCGCGCGCCTGTTGGAACAGCTGGATTAACCTGCTGATCAAACAGCCACATGCATACAGTCAAAAGCCGCCGCGTTCATGGCGGCTTTTGCTTATGTTCTCAGCGTGACACAAGCAAATGTCAGATTTGGACTGCACCGCATCGGTCATTGCCGTGGATCATAATTGCGGAAAAATAATGTTTGGGCTCTATATCGTACTTCTGTATGAAAAAGCTCTTGTAGCTGAAAAATACAGTTAAAAGGGAATGTCTGTAAAAACAGAATGCTCAAAAAAATCGAGCTGATTGCTTGACTATCCTATGCGGTTGATGGTATCTTAAACCTAATTATATGGTGCATTATGGTTTTTGAAAAGAATCAACCCGCCAGAACTGGGCGAAGGCTTCAAGGCGGATAAGCCCACTCAGCTTTGGGTTTTGGATCAGCTGCTCTTTGATCCTGTTCGGAGCGTTGCTTCTAAAGATCGGTTCGGTGTGCCGTCATGCCAAGATGAATCCTTCTTGGCATGCCAATAACGCATAGACATATGCGGGAGAGGCTGCTGAAATACACTTGAATGTTTTATTGAACAAATTAAAAGAGGTTGTGTCTGCGGTAGCGCCGATCGTAGTGCTCGTACTGATCCTTCATTTCACTTTGGCGCCAGTGCCTGATACCATGCTGTTTCAATTTATTCTTGGCGCACTGGCAATCGTTTTGGGCTTGTCTATATTATTGTTCGGCATCGACATAGGGATCACGCCGTTTGGCAATCACATGGGCGCGTCTTTTCTGAAGTCAAACAAATTATGGTATATCATTCTCGTTGGTTTTCTTTTGGGGTTTTTTATCAACATTGCCGAGCCGGATTTGCAAGTGCTCGCAGCGCAGGTGTCTTCGGTCATGGGCGGCTATATCCCGATGTTCACCATACTGGTGGCGGTTTCAATCGGCACAGGTGTCATGCTCACGATTGGCATAGTGAGGATTATCAAAGGCTTTCCGCTGAATATGGTGTTCATCATAACCTACGGTGTGATCGCCATATTGGCGCTTTTCTCCTCCTCCGATATGCTGGCGATAGGATTCGACGCCTCGGGCGCCACCACCGGCGCGCTCACGGTTCCCCTTGTACTGGCGTTGTCCATTGGTGTGGCCGCCATGAAGAAAAACAGCAAGACCTCAGAAGAAGACAGTTTCGGGCTGGTAGGCATCATGTCCACGGGCGCTATTCTGGGCGTTTTGATATTAAATCTGTTTGTGAGAACGGATGATGTGGTGGGTGCGCTGCAAGTGCACAATATCGACACAAGCTCGCTTTTCGGGCCATTCATCGCGGAGATACCGAAAGTTGCGGTGGAAGCACTCATCGCGCTGTTACCCATCGTCATAATGCTTTTCATCTTCCAAAAAATCAAATTTCATGTGTCTGTGAAAGCGTTCGGGAAGATGCTGCTGGGCTTCTTATACACATACATCGGCCTGATCATTTTCCTGACCGGCGTCAATGCCGGCTTTATGAACGTGGGCAATCTCATCGGCCATGCCCTTGCGTCCTACGATAGTAAAGTCATTCTCGTGGGTCTGGGCTTTTTGCTCGGGATGCTCGTCATACTGACTGAACCGGCGGTTTATGTTCTGACACAACAGATTGAAAGTGTCACCAGCGGATATATCAAGAGAAAGACGGTTTTGGTCACATTGGCCATTGGCGTAGCGTTTGCCGTGGGATTGTCTATGCTGCGCATCGTCGTTCCCGGCATCCAGCTATGGCATTATCTGCTGCCCGGCTTCGCGCTCTCCCTGCTCATGACGTTTTTTGTCCCTAAGCTCTTTGTTGGCATTGCGTTTGATTCAGGGGGTGTAGCGTCCGGCCCCATGACTGCAACGTTTGTATTGGCTTTTGCCCAGGGCGCGTCTGATGCTGTAGCGCATTCCGACATTCTGATGGATTCTTTCGGGGTGATTTCCATGGTTGCCATGACACCTCTGATCGCATTACAGGCATTGGGCTTGATTTACAAGATCAAATCAAAGAAAAGCGGAGTGAGATAATGTCTGGATTTAGCTTGATATGCTGTGTGGTGAACATAGGCGACGCTGAAAAAACAATTAAATACGCAAAAAAATACGGCGTACAAGACGGAACCATATCGATCGGCCGAGGAACAGTCCACAGCCAGCTGTTGGAGATACTGTGCCTCAATGAGGTTCGGAAAGAAGTCATAAAGATGGTGGTGGAAAACGAGTTGGCCGCTGAAGCGATCAAAGGCATCAGCCGTGATATGGCTTTTCATAAGCCTCATCACGGAATCGCGTTTTCCATGCCTATGCTTGAGTTTATCGGCGGCGGGAACGAGATTGAAAATAATTCTGAAACAGGCGAGGCGAAGAATAAAATGTATAACGTCATCTATGTGATTGTTGACAGAGGAAAAGCGGAGGATGTGACCGAAGCCGCAAAGAAAGCAGGCGCAAGGGGTGCTACTATTGTAAATGCGAGAGGAACAGGCATACACGAAGTGCAGACATTTTTTAAAATGAAAATTATGCCTGAGAAAGAAGAAGTCTTTATCATAACGAAGAAGGATCAGAAAGACAGTATCGTTGAAGCGATCAGAACGCAGATGAAAATTGACGAACCGGGCAACGGCATACTGTTTGTCATGGACGTCGAGGAAGCGTACGGATTGCGATGACGGCTTATGCCTGTATTTGAAATTGCAACAGCTATAGCTTCTCATACGACGAATTTCGTGGATGTTCTGCAAAAATATGCGATGTGCCCGCCCTTTTTCGGGTGTTGCACATCGTTTTTTGTCGGCCCCTCCCCCCTTCACTGTGTGCAAACAAAAACTTTCGTCGTCTTCATATGCAGTGGTTTTTGTCCGCAAGGTGCTGTCATCTATGTCAATTTGCGAAGCATATGACGCTTTGCTATAATAAAAACGGCAAATCTTTTTGTATAGATAAATCGTGAGGTGTGATCTTGATATATGCATTGCTAATGACATTGGAAAACGATGATGACCGCGATTTTATGTTGTATATTTATGACCATTATTATGATCTTATGGCAAAACACGCCCTGCAAATAGTCCAGGACCGCTCCCTTATGGAAGATATGGTGCACGAGGCATTTGTTAAGCTGATCAAATATATTAAAAAATTAAGGATGCTTGAGAGTTACAATTTACCCTCCTATCTTGTTTATACTATGAGGAGCGTTTGTATTAATTATTTAAACAAAAGCTCTACAAAAAGAGAAGCATCTGGTTTGCAAGAGGATTATATGGGGGAAATCACCGACCGCGTTGATCATGTAGAAGAACAAGTGCTGACCGCTATTGATATTGAAAAACTGGCTGAATGCTTAAGCCGTTTGCCGGAAAAAGACCGCAACCTGCTCTCTTTTAAGTATTTCTTGGATATGTCGGACGAAGAAATCGCAAGCACCATGGGTATCAAGCAAGAGTATGTCCGAGTTTATATCCATCGAGCCCGCAAAAAAGCATTGCATATCATGAGAGAGGGGCTTTAAAGTGAATACATACGAATCGGCGCAAGAAGCATATATTGATAGCTGCTTCCGCATGGCTTTTTTGCTGTATGCAAAAGGCGAAAGCAAAAAATTCATGGAAGAAGCCGCAAAAACCCCTACTGAGCATCCCACTGAATTAGAAAAGAAGCGATTTGAAAGATTCATACGCCGTCAGGAAAACAACTATACGTTTAAAAATGCCGTAAAGAAAGCAGGTTCTGTCGCAAAGCGTGTCGCGATCATCCTATTGATACTCTTTGTGACCGCATTTGCGGTGACTATGAGCGTTGAGGCTTTAAGAACACGCTTTATAGAGTTTCTTGTGCACACGACCTCTCAATATACCCAAATAGGTATTCAAGAGTATGATGCGCATGATCAGATCATGATGGAAGATAAGGGACAAAACTTTATTGACCGATACAGGCCAATGGCTATAGACACGAGCGTATTTTTCAATCAAATCATCCATGCAAGCCATGATTCGATTGAAATCTATTATGAAAAGCCGGAAAATACGGATGTTTACATCATCTTTTCAGGTTATGTTGCTGGTGCTAAAATGATCATGGACACAGAAAAAGCTGATGTAGTGAGGGAAATCGATATCAAGGGCAATAAAGGATTGTTCGTTTTAAAAGATGGTGTTGTTAGTATCTCTTGGCCGCAAGATGATTATTATTTCAGAATTCTTACGACCCTAGGCGAAGAAGAAGCTTATAAAATTGCCGAAAGTGTCGATATTGCTAAATAAATTAAATTATTTTAAAATTTTTTGTTACATAATGACCTCTTCACTTGTTTATACAGTATACGCAATAAAAAGGAGGGGTCTTTCTCATGAAAAAAATCTTGTCTATCTTGTTGTTGGTGGTCATATTATTGTCGAGTTTTCCGGTGCAGGCAGCGCCCCATGAAGAAGTGCCGGCAGACGGCAGCATTTTCTACATTGAAGATGATATAGGTCTGTGCAATATCATTATTAGGTCTATGTCTGCCAATTTAACCGTTAACAGCGGTGTTGCGACTTGTGACGGCTCTGCAAATACCGGCAGCAGCAGCCACACCATCTACCTCACAATGACACTCAATCGGCTCAAGTCCGGAGACACCACCTGGCGTTATTACGCATCCTGGACCGGAAACGGCCCCGGAGTACCCGGCATCAGACTCGTTAAAACAAAAGCATTGGAGAGCGGTTATTACTATCGACTTTCAGTGACGGCTTCAGCCTACAGCGGTGGCACCTATGTCGAAACCGTCTCTTTAAATTCTGTTGTCAGGTGGTATTAACACAGACGTGGTACAACGTATTGCGCTAAAGGATGAAAAGGAATGCGTGTGCTTGCACAAGCATTCGGTGACACAAACATAAAAGAAAAGAGGTGCGCTATGAAATTCAGAAGTTTAAGAGTGATATGCTGGCTGCATTTGCAGCTCTCGCCGCTTTGCATATTTTCTGTGCGCCAGCCCTTGCACAAAACCCCAAAAAGGTGGCTGAATTAAAAAACAATATGGCTGCAACGTGCATTTTTACAGCCGGCGAATATCGCCTTGCGCTGTTGGCTTGCACAGAGGCAACAGCCTTATTTGGAACGAAGTAATCATAACGTTTTATTTAGCTGCCTTTGGTTATAACCAAGGGCAGCTAAATTGTGAACGGAGTAAAAACTGAAACAGACACTACAAAAACGAAATCAGTATACATACATCAGTATTTCACTGTGGTGTGCGCCTACCATAAAGCATACGCACAGAAAAATATCGTGAACCAAAATTTGGTTCACGATATTTTAAGCAGCGATTCGCCGCTGGTGCCGGGGGTGGGACTCGAACCCACACATAGTCGCCTATACTGGATTTTGAGTCCAGCGCGTCTGCCAATTCCGCCACTCCGGCATCTGTTTCATGCAAAAATAAGAATAGCACACTTTTCAACTCTTTGCAAATACCTATTTTGTCTTTTCGATATTTTTTTCTGCTGATGGAGTATAAGGGCATAAAAAAGATTTATATATGAAACCCGTATAAACATTGGACAACTTGCATAGCTATGAACAAATGGCTACAGAAGGAGGACATAAGATGCCCAGGGAATTTGAAAACGAGTTGATAAAAAGCCGACCGCACCGCTTGGTGATCGATGACCGTGAGCGCGCAACGGTCACGGGAATTACAGAGGTCATCAGCTTTGATGAAGCGGAGATCGTCGCACAAATCGATACAGGCACCATGATCATCTCCGGAGAGTTTCTCCATATACTCAAGCTGAATCTGGAAGAAGGACAGCTCATCGTTTCCGGCTATATCTACAGCATCGACTATGCTGAGTCTGAAACCAAGAAAAGCGGCTTTCTTAGTGGATTTTTTAAGTAGTCATGTATTACTATACGCTGAATCAGGGCCAATTGTTTGCAATTTCCGTGGCAATAGGGTTGCTGTGCGGAGTCGTGTATGAGGTGTTTCGGCTGATTCGCACGCTCTTTTTCCACAACAACCGCGTCATCGCGATCGTTCTGGATGTCGTGTTCTTTCTTGTGGTCGTTGCGGTGATCGCGCTCATGATACTCTTTTTAACCGATGGGCGTTTTCGGTTATTCCACATGATAGGCGCTGTGCTTGGGTTTTATATCTATCTGTTTGGTGTGGGCAAAATTTTCAGGATTTTCTATAGTTTTTGCCGCAAGATATTTGACAAAATACAATCCAGGCATAATAATAGTAATTAGATCAATGATTGCTATATATTGTGGTGTATTATGCCGATATAGAATATAAGGGAGGGCGTGCTTATGAAAAAGAAAATCAAATTTAAGCTTTTGTTTTCTTTTATCGCTTTCTCTTTTTTGCTGGTTTCAGCCCTTTATTCCTTCATCTCGCAGCAGGGTATCCTTTCTCAGCTAGAAGATCAAAAGGCAACCCTTCAGCAAGAACTCGACCAGTTAGAGTATGAAAATGAATTATTAGAACGAGATATCGAAAACGCCCATTCCGATGAGTTTATCGAAAAAGAAGCGCGTGAGAAGCTTGGGTGGGTTAAAGATGATGAAATCCGCTTTATTGAGCAGAAATAATAGTTAAAGGATGTTTTTTGTTAAATGGCAGTTCAGGTCGGTAGTATTTTGGATGGTGTAGTCAGTGGCATAACGGGGTTTGGTGCATTTGTGCGGCTGGATGACCAAACCACCGGCATGGTTCATATCTCTGAAGTATCCTCCAGTTATGTGAAGGATATCAACGATCATTTAAAGGTCGGCGATCCTGTCAAGGTGAAGGTTTTACAGGTGAATGGGGACAAAATCAGTCTTTCCATCAGGAAAGCCATATCGGATGCACCGCCTGTAAAAAAAGAACCTGTCAAGGCCTTTGAGGACTTGATGAGTAAATTCATGAAGGACAGCGAAGAGCGACAGACGGATATTCGGCGCAATCTTAAAAACAAACGCAGTGGTTATTCCCGCTATAAATAGTATTCCCCATAGAATACGGAGCAAAAGTTCTTGTTTTATGGTGGAAATTATGCCCGGCAAACCCGGCATGGACAAACATCTGCAACCGTTATGCTGTAACGGGTCTGTGGATTTTAGTTTTTTATTTTAAAGAAAGAGTTTGAAAACGGATCTGTCAGTCTAGTATCATGATATGCTATAATAGAATGCGCATACAACTACATTGAAACATAGGAGGCTTTGTTCCATTATGAAAAGTTACCGTAAAGTACTGTTGTTCAACGTGCCCAACCGCAGGCAGTTTATTAATATCACATCGACCATCCGCAAATGCCTGGAGGAATCGGGGATTCGGGAAGGCTTTTTATTATGCAACGCCATGCATATCACCGCCAGCGTGTTTATCAACGACGATGAAGCGGGCCTGCACAACGATCTTGAGGCATGGCTTGAGCGTTTGGCTCCGGAAAAACCTTATTCGAAATATGAGCACAACGTAGAAGAGAATAATGCCGACGCCCACTTAAAGCGCACGATCATGGGGCGTGAGGTCATGGTGGCCATCACTAAAGGTCAGCTCGATTTTGGGCCGTGGGAACAGATCTTTTACGGTGAATTCGACGGTATGCGCCAAAAAAGAGTGCTGGTGAAGATTATTGGCGAATGAAACGCTTCCTTTTAGGCGCCGGCGGCGCCTTTTTTGTGCAATAAAACAGCAGCCTTACAACTGCAAAGCTGCTTTAAAAAAGAACCCAAAGTGCCGTCCATTCATGTTTTAACACCTGCCACTAAGCAGGTGGGTGTTCTGTTAGCCGCTTCAGCCTTCCCGCAAGGAGCGGGTGTGCCTTCCACAAGCTAAACGAAAACTCCCGTCGTCCATCTGTAGGTTTAAAACGAAGAATGTAACGAACACTTCAGGAGCATTTTGGTGGGGTTAAATGGACTCGAACCATCGACCTCTACGATGTCAACGTAGCGCTCTAACCAACTGGGCTATAACCCCACACACTAAATTAAAAACGCGGTCGTTCATATTCATTATACCGAAAATCATGAATTTTTCAATAGTTTTTTGAAAAAAGCATACATTCCCATCTGATGCACGTTGGGCTGCCCCTCTTCCCCGCCGCTTTTCACCTCTTTGTGCCTATGATATAATGAATAAAAAGGCAGGTGCTGGTTATGATGGATCAATTTGAAAAGGAGCTTACGGAAAATAAGCTCATACTACTCTATGCTTTGCGTTCATTTTCCATTCCGCTGACAAACTTACAGCTCAGTCGTATTTGCTGGGAATTGGATCTGATGAATTATTTTGATATGCAGCAGTGCCTCTATGAGCTGGGCGAGAGCATATTGGTAGACTATTTTAAAAAGCCGCATGGGTACTTTTATGATATTACGCCGCCGGGCATCAAAACGATCGAAATGTTCCAGAAAAGAATCAGACTTTCCCTGCGAAAGTCGCTGGATGCATATGCAAAGGAAAACCGCTCGCTTCTACAGCGGGAAACGCAATACCCCGCGGATTTCCAACGTTTGAGCGCGCATCGTTACCTGGTAACCTGCCGTGTGATCGAGGGCGATTCCGATATCTTCTCCATATCCTTCGATATGCCGACAGCAGCGCAGGCGGAGCTGATTTGCCGCAATTGGAAAGACCAGGCGACTGCTATCTATCAGCACACAGTGGGGTTGTTGCTGCAATCATAAAACGTTTTCCCCCAAGCACATGCCGCGCGGCTCTGCACCCGTTGTAAGAATAGCGTCCAAGTCGCCCTGCATGTTTAGCACATAGACGCCCGCGTCCTCCATCATACAGCTTACAAAAATCCGCCCATGTTCCCGATCGAAAACGATATCGTCCGGCATCTGCCCCACATCCACCCAGGCTTCGCATTCCAACGATGCCAAATTCACCACACACAAGGTGCTGTTGCCGGTATTGGCGACCAGCATGCGCGTATCCCCCAGCGGTTTCAGCATGGCAGGCATCATACCTACATGGAGCTGCCCTGCCAGTTTTCCCTGTGCGTCGTATACGCTCAATAAGCCGTATCCTTTATGTTCAATCGTATGGGCACAGTAGTAATAACCGTTGTGCATCAGCGCATACATGGGCATTCCTTCCACATTGATGATGTGTGTGAGTTTCATACCTTCCGTATAGACGCGTATTTCGCCGGACAGCATACATGTGCATATGATGCTGTCCTCGTGTTTGTTCAGCGAAATGGGGAATGTCCCGCTCGCGAGGATTTCTGTCTCTTGGTTGCACAGCCACCAGATGCAGTCCGATTCACCGCAGCTGACCATGATACAATCCTGCGCAACACATTGGTATACGCATTGATGCAATAATACGCACCCTTGTAAACCACAGCTCTTCTTGGGCCCTTGTGGGCGCCTTTTGCAAGCGTAATGCTCTGTGTCAACTTCAGTGTGCCCGGATCGATCACAGCAATGCTATCATCACCTGCGTTCGCAACATAGAGCATACGCACACCTCCCTGTGTAGTTTTGCATAATGTCATTATATGCGAAGCAAACCGGTTCGTTCCTCTGCCTTCCATGTATATTTTCACATTCATCCCCGCTATACACACGGCATGTTTGTCTCATATACGGCCGTTATAACTGTATACAGGAGCGTTGATACCGTACACATACTGATCTGTTCATTCTTTATATATCGACTGCCCATTTCAATTTAAATGGCTGCACACGCATACTGCAGACATGACAAAACCGATGCAAAATGCATCGGTTTTCAACGTGTTCAAAAGATGCTGCGGCGCTTTTTAAGCATGCGGCATTTTTATATGGTTATGCGAAGGTTTCTTCTTGTTTTGTTTCTTCTATGAGCGCCTTTATGATGCCACACAGATAGAAAGATCCGGCAACCAGCACGATTCCACTCCCATCTTTGGCAAAACGCACCGCTTTTTCCAGTGCGGCTTTCGGGCTTATCAACGGCGCCGCTTTGATTTCGAACAAGGAAGCAAGCTTTTTGACCTTCATCCCCTTTTGCTCGTCCGCAATGGTGCATACAGCACGCTGAGCGATGGGCGTCAACGCTTTTATGATGCCTTTTGCATCTTTATCCTTCATCACCGCACAGAGCAGCACCGCTTTTTGAGCTTCACGCTCCGAATATGTATCGGCTAGTCTTTTTGCTGCGTCCACATTGTGCGCGCCATCCAATATCAGACAAATCCCGTCATAAGCAATGCGCTCAAAACGGCAGGGCCATTGCACATTCGCAAGGCCGGCTTTTATATGCGCAATATCCAGATCAAAACCGTTTTTTCCCAGCTCGATGGACGTTAAGATCGCCGCTTTAGCGTTTTCAATCTGCGCCTGACCAAACAGCGGGATATAGATGTCCTCACAGGAGGATGCCCCCAAGCATGCGTCAAACAGCTCCCCTGTTGCGCATTCTTTGCGCGTGATCTGCATGCTGCTTGTGAATATGAGGCTCCGCATTTTTTCCTTGCACAACCCATCGATCGCCGCCGCCGCCTCATGCTGCTGGCCTTGTGAAACGACAGCGCAGCCGTCTGTGATGATACCGCATTTTTCCCGGGCAATACCGGAAAGACTATCGCCTAGATACTGTGTATGATCCTGGCTGATAGATGTCAGCACACAGACCAACGGATTGATCACGGATGTTTGATCCAGCCGTCCGCCCAGCCCGGCCTCCACCACCGCCAGATCTATGTCATTCCAGTTGAAATATACATAGGCCATGGCAGCTAAGAAACCAAAATAGCCAAAGCCCATGATGCCGTTTTCCTCTGCTTTTGTTTTCACATATTCAGCTGTTCGCGCAAAATCCTGCTCGGAGATCAATTGATTGTCCACACGGATGCGCTCTCTTGGGCTGTTGACATGCGGCGAAACGAACATCCCTGTTTTATAGCCGGCCGCACGCACGATGGATTCCACCATGGCGCAGGTCGATCCTTTGCCGTTTGTCCCCGCTATATGCACGCTTCTATAGCTGTGCTGCGGGCTGCGCATGGCCTCTAGCAGTCTGCCTGTGAAATACATGGCATTTTGTGGCTCACATGTTAAGGATTCAATATATTGGACCGCTTCAGAGTATTTCATTACGACCTCACTTTCCAAGGCTTCGTATCCTCTCCTGTACTTTTTGCAACATCTCTTCATATTTTTGCAGTTTTTCGCGTTCCTCGCCGACCACCTTTTCCGGTGCTTTCTGCACGAAGGACGGGTTGTCCAGCTTTGCTTTCGCCCTTTGGATCTCTTTCTTCAGGCTTTCCTGCTCCTTGTTCAGCCGTTGGGCCTCCTTTTCAAAATCGACCAGCTCGTCCATCGGGATGAACACTTCTGCCTGTGAACACACCAGCGCCACCGGATTGCCTTGCGGTTTTTCCTGCACAAACTCTACTTCGTTTGCATATGCCAGACGCATCAGATAACCTTTGGCCTGTTCGAATATCTTCGTATCCCCGTCTGTGCGCACCAGCAGTTTCGTCCGCCGGGAAGGGGCGACATTCATCTCCGCACGGATATTGCGCACGCTTTTGATGATCTCCATGATCCCTTCCATCTTTTGCGCATCCCCCAAAGGGAACGCCAAAGTCGTTGGCCACTCGGAGAGCATGATGGTGCCTTCGCCATACTGTGAATAGATCTCCTCCGTAATGAACGGCATGAAGGGATGCAGTAGCTTTAGGGTGCGTTTCAGCGTTTCATAGAGCACCGAAACCGCCGTTTGCCTTTGCTCCTCATCGTCGCCATACAAACGTTCCTTTGCCATCTCGATGTACCAATCGCAGAATTCGCTCCATATAAACTCATAGAGCCTGCCTGCCGCAAGACCAAAATCGTACCGCTCAAGATGCGATGTGGTCAATTCAATTGTATCATTCAATCTGGATAAAATCCATTGATCCGCGACATCCAGTTTTTCTGAATCGATGGGCAGCACCTCATCCTTGCAGTTCATGAACACAAACCGCGCCGCGTTCCAGATTTTATTCGCAAAATTTCGATTGGATTCGACCTTTTCCCAATAGAAGCGCATGTCGTTGCCCGGGCTCACACCGCTGGTGAGGCTGAACCGCAAGGCATCCGCACCATATGCATCGATCACCTCCAAAGGATCGATGCCGTTGCCCAGCGATTTCGACATCTTGCGCCCCTGTGCATCGCGTACCACGCCATGTATGAGCACATCCCTAAAAGGTACATCCTGCATGTTCTCCATGCCGAACACGATCATACGCGCCACCCAGAAGAAGATGATGTCGTATGCAGTCACCAATACGCTGGTGGGATAAAAATAATCGAGATCTTTCGTATTTTCAGGCCATCCCAGCGTTGAAAAGGGCCATAGACCTGAACTGAACCATGTGTCCAGCACATCCTCATCCTGCCTGAAGGATTTGTGGCCGCATGTTGGGCAGACGTTTGGCATCTGCTTCGCCACCACCGTTTCACCGCAGTTTTCGCAGTAATAAGCGGGGATGCGGTGCCCCCACCAGAGCTGGCGTGAAATACACCAGTCGCGCACATGATCCATCCAGTTGAAATAGATTTTTTCAAAGCGTTCCGGCACAAACCGCACACGCTTGTCCCGCACGGCTTCGTTCGCGGGCCCGGCAAGCGCCTTCATGCTCACAAACCACTGCTCCGAGATGATGGGCTCCACCGTCGTATTGCAGCGGTAACACTGGCCGACGCTGTGCCCGTAATCCTCAATGCGGTGCAGCACGCCCAGCTCTTTAAGCTCCTCTACGATCAGCTTGCGCGCTTCGAACCGGTCATAGCCCTTGTATTTTCCGCCGTTTTCATTGATCATGCCGTCGTCGTCCATCACGCGTATGATCTCCAACCCGTGCCGCGCGCCTACTTCGAAATCGTTCGGATCGTGCGCCGGCGTCATCTTCACGGCCCCCGTGCCAAATTCCGTATCCACGTATTCATCCGCCACGATGGGAATCCGCCTGTTCATGATGGGCAGTATGACGTATTTGCCTATCAGATGTTTGTAGCGTTCGTCATCCGGGTTGACAGCAACGCCCGTATCCCCCAGCATGGTTTCAGGCCGTGTGGTGGCAACGACCAGATATTCGTCCCCTTCTTCCAGCGGATAGCGGATATGCCACAGATGCGATGCCTGCTCCTCATATTCCACCTCCGCGTCGGACAATGCCGTCATACAGTCGGGGCACCAGTTGATGATGCGGTTGCCGCGGTAGATCAGCCCTTTTTCATAGAGCCTGACGAACGTATCGATCACCGCCTCGCTGCAGCCTTTGTCCATGGTAAAGCGCTCGCGCTGCCAGTCGCAGGACGATCCCAGCATGCGCAGCTGTTCCACGATCTTGCCGCCGTATTGTGCTTTCCATTCCCATGCTTTCTCCAAAAAGCCGTCCCGCCCGAGATCCTCCTTGGAAACGCCCTCACCGGCGAGCTGCTCCACGATCTTCACTTCCGTCGCGATGCTCGCGTGGTCAGTGCCGGGCAGCCAGAGCGTGCAATAGCCCTGCATCCGTTTGAAGCGCGTCAATATATCCTGCAACGTATTGTCCAGTGCATGCCCCATGTGCAGCTGCCCTGTTATGTTGGGCGGCGGCATCACGATGGAAAACGGTTTTTTCGTGTCGTCCGGTTCGCTGTGGAAAAAGCCTTGCTGTTCCCACCATGCATACAGCCGTTGCTCAACGCTTTTCGCGTCGTATGTTTTTGCCATCTCTCTCATCTTTCGTTTCTCCTTGCCAGCTTAATAGAAATAAAAAAAACCCGCATCGCCATTTCAAGGGCGAACGGGCCGCGGTACCACCTTGATTCAGACATGCCGAAACCGGCGGCATATCCCTCTCGTAAAGGCATGCTAACGTATGCCAATCCGTGCTATGCTACTCGCAATTTCACACAGCAGGCTCCAAAGCGACCTTCCGGTTATCCTTGCCCAAAGCCCTCACAGCGACCCATGCAGGCCGGGCTTCTCTCTTTTGGCCGATTCAACCGTACTCCTCTTTTTCACAGCCTTTACCCACCGTCGGCATTCGGTGCCCATCACCGTATCACTTCCGGCAGCTCTTATTCTTTTTTATGCCTGCTCACCCGCGCCATCGCCGGCGTCCTGGCTTTTTTGGTATAACCTCGCCTCTTTTTGCTTTCGGCAGGGTATGATCACATTCTTAATTCCGTATTGTATCATAGCCAGCAGTGAAATGGCAATAGCCGCATAGATCACCACATAATGATACGGATACACAGCATCATGGTAAAAGGTCATCACAATGCCGATCCCGAACATGCCTGTCGCCAGCTTTCCCAAGTGATCGGCGTAGACGACCACATGCCGTTTGTAGAGCAGTATGCCGCCCAGAACCATGAGCGATTCTTTTACCGTTACGATGAGCACGATGAGAAGGTGGATCCATCCAACCGCATAGAAGCTGATCAATGTGGCAATGAGCATCAGCTTGTCCGCCAGCGGATCCAGCAGCTTTCCTGCGTTGGTGATCGCATTCCATTTGCGAGCCAAATAGCCGTCCAGCAGATCGGTCGCCCAAGCGGATAAAAAGATGACCATCGCGGCGGTGTAGCTTCTGTTCACAAATATCCAGATATAGACAGCAATCAATGCAAACCGGATACCTGTCAATATGTTTGGAATATGCCTTTTAATTCCCAATGCAACTCCCCGTCCTGCCTGTCAATATAAGAATAAGCGTATCAAATTTTTTTAGTAAAGTCAATAAAGTCTGATGTTGGGCGCAACGGGCTTACAGCTGTGTAAAATGCGCGCCCTGCTGGCATATATCCAATATCTTTACCTGCCAGCCGCTTGATTTTTCTTCAAAAAAAGCATGCATCCCTTGTGCAAACGCTTCGTAGTTTCCATCGATCAGCGCCGCGGTCGCAGGCCCTGCTCCGCTGATAAAAACGGCTCTGGCTCCCAGCGAATACGCTTTTTCAGCAACCGCGTCGAACAGGGGTATGAACTGCTTTCTGTATGGCTGATGCAGCACATCCTGAACACCTGCACGCAAATGCTCATAATGGCCTGTGGCCAGCGCGACGGCAAATATCGACGCGCGAGAGATGTTGTCTACCGCGTCCCTTCTGGAGACTCTGTCCGGCAACACAAAACGCGCCTTCTTGGTTTGCAGTGAAAATGGCGGGATGAACACCGCACATTTCAAGCGTTGTTGGGTGATGGTCTTTAAATGCGTCACACCATTGCGCTCACAGCAGGCGATGGTGAAGCCTCCTAATATGGCGGGTGTGACATTGTCGGGATGCCCTTCCATTTCCGTCGCAAGGTTGATCATCTCGTCTTTCGAGAGCACCTCTTTGGCGATGATATTGGCAGCCATAATGCCCGCTACCCTGCAAGCCGCCGAACTGCCCAGGCCTTTGGTCGTGGGTATGTCGTTCTGCTGGCGGATGCGCAGCCCCGGCATCTTTATGCCTAAAGTGCCGAGTGTTTGCTGTATGGCGCCATAGAGCATATTTCGTTCGTCTGTGGGAATACCTTTCATTCCTGTTACTTCTATATGCAGCCCCGCAGACGCCGTTTCAAACTCGACCGTATTATAGGTACGCAGCGCCAATCCGAAACAGTCAAACCCCGCGCCCAAGTTTGCGGTGGTGGCGGGTACCATAATCCTGTACATAATGCTTCTCCTCAAGGAAGATTTTGCCTGACGGCGCATTGCGCGGTTGGCTGTACGAACAGCATACAGGAAATGGTTTTATTTGATCATTGTAACCTGAATCCTTCTTCACCATTCAAAAAAATGCAGCCATTCCGTTATATCAGCACATGGCTGTGGATTCCCACAGCCATGTGCTGAACCATTCTTCCTTCTATAAATCAAAAAATCAAAACAATTCTTATTCGTCGTCCTCTTCCTTCTTGGCCTGTTCGACCACCTTGGACGCAATATTCGCGGGTACTTCTTCATAGCGCACAAATTCCATATCAAACGTTCCGCGTGCCTGCGTCATGGATCTTAGGTCCGTGGCATATTTGAACATCTCGGCCAGCGGCACTTCCGCTACAACCTGCTGCCCCTTTTCAACGGGGTTCATGCCCATAATCCTGCCGCGGCGGCGGTTCATGTCGCCAATGATATCCCCCATGTACTCGTCCGGAGTGTTGATAGCCACACTGTAGATTGGCTCCAGCAAAATCGGATTTGCCTCTGCACAGCCTTTCCTGTATGCCAGTCTTGCCGCGGAGATAAACGCGATTTCTTTGCTGTCTACGGGATGGTATTTGCCGTCATACAATGTACAGCGGATGTTCACCATCGGATATCCTGCCAGCACACCCTTTTTCATGCTTTCCCGCAATCCTTTTTCCACTGCGGGGATATACTGCCTGGGTACCACACCGCCCACGATGTTGTCCACAAACTCAAACTCGGAGGAACCATCCAAAATGGGATCAAACTGTATGAACACATGCCCAAATTGGCCGGCGCCGCCGGTTTGTTTCTTATGCTTTCCTTCCGCCTTGACAGACTTCTTGATCGTTTCACGGTAAGGGATTTTCGGATCGTCCAGCTGGGCGCTTACATCAAATTTGTTCTCCAGTTTTTTGCAGGAAACTTCAATATGCTGTTCCCCCATACCTTTGAGCAGTATTTCGCCTGTTTCGGTGCTCTTTTCCACGATGAGTGTCGGATCCTCTTCCGCCAGCCTGTAAAGACCTGCGAACACCTTATCCTCTTCACCGGATTTTTTGGCGCTCACCGCAAGAGAAATGCAGGGCTTTGGAAAGTCGATGGGATCAAACAGCAGCTGGTTCGCCGCATCGCACAGCGAATCGCCGGTAGATGTATGCTGCAGCTTCGACAACGCCCCGATATCGCCCGCATGGATTGCCTGAACCGGCATCTGCTTTTTGCCCGAGATCGTATACAGGGTGTTGGCTTTTTCAGACTTGCCCGCGTTCACATTGACCAAGTTTATGTCTGTCGTTAAAACACCGGACATCACCTTGAATATAGACAGCTTGCCCACAAACGGGTCGGCGATGGTCTTGATCACCTGTGCTGCAAAGGGTTTGTCGTCTTCATAACGAAGCGTGACGGTTTCATCGTTTTTCGTATTTTTTGCATCCACAGCGGCAGCATCTAAAGGCGAAGGCATCAGATCGACCACTAGATCCATCACTTCACGCACACCCAGATTCGGCGCAGCCGCACTGCAGGCGATGGGCGCCACAGAGCCATCCAGCACGCCTTTGCGCAACCCGAACAGTATTTCGTCCTTGGTCAGTTCTTCGCCGGAAAAGAATTTTTCAAGCAGCTCATCGTCATTTTCAGCGGCGGATTCGATCAAGGTTTCGCGCAAGCTCTGCGCGCTGTCCTCCAAATCGCCGGGCATGTCCATGTTTTTCAGGCCCTTGCCGTCGAACGCCTTTGCCTGCATTTCCACCAAATCTACAAAGCCGACAAACTGATGATCCTGTACGACAGGCAATTGAATGGGTGCGACCCTTGTTCCGAATTTATCCTTTAGCTGCTCAACGACTTTTATGTAATCCGCGTTTTCATGATCCATGTGATTGATCAAAATCATACGGGGAAGGTTCTGGTCGCCGCACATGTCCCACGCCTTTTCAGCCCCTACGCTCAGCCCCGACGCAGCATCTACAAGAATCAAAGCTGAATCGGCAAATGCAATCGCCTCCACCATTTCACCAACAAAATCAAAGTAACCCGGTGCATCGATTATGTTCAGTTTATGCGCTCTGTATTCGGCGGGCGCGATCGCCATGCTGATGGAAATCTGCCGCTTTATCTCTTCAGGATCGTAGTCGGTGGTGGTCGTACCGTCCTCTACACGGCCCATACGGTCTGTCGCTCCTGCATTGAAGAGCATCGCTTCCGTGAGTGTTGTCTTTCCGTCGCCACCATGTCCTACGATAGCGATATTTCTGATCTGTTTACCCTGGTATACTTTCATTGTGCGCGTTTCTCCCTTCAGGTTCAATGTGATATGCTTTCGCCGTTGCAAACCAGCGGTTTGTTTAAAGAACGTTAAAATGCCGCAGAAATGGTGGTTCTGATCCTTCTCATACGACATATGATATTTTATCAGAAATTTATATATGTTGCAAACACTATTTTTGTGGTAGAATGATGACACTAGGCAGTCAAAATGGCCCATCAAAAGCCTTTGGCTTGCGACAATGAGTTGAATATCTAAAAGGAGTGGTTTTTTTGTCGTCGGACATAGTTCCCTTACATATCATCTTACAGATCGGTTTTATTTTTATCAATGCTTTTTTTACCGCTTGTGTCGTGGCTTTGCGTTTTAGCAGCGCAAGTAAATTGATCTCTTCCGCCGAAGACGGCGACCGCAAGGCTGCGCGTGTGCTTCCGTTTTTTGAATATCCGCATCGGATCAAAAACGCCTTGTATCTGGCTTTCCTTTTTTGCGCACTGCTCGCCGCCGTTTTTTGCACGCTCTACCTTGCGCCTGCGCTGGATCAATGGCTGTTTGGTGGTGTGCTGGGCAGCTGGGCCATCGTGTTGTTGATACTGCTCTTATCGTTGTGCCATCTGACTTTCAGCATCATACTGCCGACGCGTGTCGTAACCAGGCACCCGGAAGACACGCTGATGCGGCTTTATCGCCTGATGAATCTTTTCAGCTGGATCACACGCCCTTTCTCCGCTCTTGGTTACGGGTGCGTCAGCGGTATCATGCGGCTGTTCAGGATTCAGCCCGATCCAACGCGGGAAGACGTTACGGAAGAAGAGATCCGCTTTATGGCGAATCTGGGTGAGGAAAACGGCAGCATCGAAACGGAAGAACGCCATATGATCGATAATATTTTTGAATTCAGCAACAAGACCGCATCGGATGTGATGACCCACCGAACGGACGTCTTCTCCATTGCGGTGGATGCGTCTGTGCAGGAAGTCCAGGATATGATCATCCAAAGCGGGCATTCACGGTTTCCGGTGTATGGCAGGAGCATCGACGATATATTGGGCATTCTGTATTTAAGAGATTATTTTGTCAATCAGCATAGCACGGCGCCTGTGTCCATCGAAGAACTTCTGCGGCCCGCTTACTTCGTTCCCGAGAGCGTATCCGCAGACGCGCTGTTTTCGGATCTCCGGCAAAAGAAAGTACATATCGCCATTGTGGTGGATGAATATGGCGGTACAAACGGCATCGTCACCATGGAAGACCTGATCGAAGAGATCGTGGGAAATATCTATGACGAATACGACCCGGCGGAGGAACCCATCGAACAGCAAAGCGACAATTGCTGGCGCATACACCAAACCGCCCCGCTGCACGAGGTGAGCGATGCGCTGGGTGTTGATCTGCCTGAAGATGGTTATGAATCTTTTGGATCATTGGTTTTCAGCAGCCTGGACAGCACACCTACCGACGGCACACGGCCCGTGTTTGAACTTTTCGGCCTGCATATTGAGGCCGAGTGCGTTGAAGACCGGCACATCGAATGGATGCTCGTTTCCAAGCTCCAATCGGATGAAACAACAAGCGGAATCCAGCCCGAAATGATCGTGCTGTGAGCATGATTTCTACATAATCTTACAATATTCTGCTTTTTAAAATTTGGACGTTGACGCGCCCTGTTTTTTGTGCTTAAATATATGTGTTTGTTTAGTCTATCTAAACATCAAGTTTAATATGATTGTGCTTACAGTAATATTAAATTAAAGGTTTAGTAGTTCTGATCTCAACGAATACAATATTTGCGCACACGCAAGAAGGTGGCTTTCGATATGGGTATCGGGGAAAAGATCAAGCAACTGCGCCTAAAGCGCGGATTGACCCAAGAAGAGCTGGCCAACAGAGCCGAGTTGTCAAAGGGGTTTATTTCACAGGTGGAGCGTGATTTAACGTCGCCCTCTATCGCCACGCTGATGGATATACTGGAATGCCTGGGCACCAATGTAAAGGATTTTTTCAGTGAATCGGTGGATGAAAAGATCGTCTACACGCCTGCCGACATCTTCGTGAAGGAAGATGGTGAGCTGGGCAGCCGGATTGAATGGCTGGTCACCAGCGCACAGAAAAATCAATTGGAACCCATTCTGCTCACATTACAGCCCGGCGGATACAGCTATCTGGACGACCCGCACGAAGGTGAGGAGTTCGGTTATGTCTTATCGGGCAGCGTGCATTTGCTGCTGGGTGATCAGCATTATATCGTGCGCAAAGGCGACAGCTTCTATATACGGCCGTCTCTGCCGCACCAGTTGCGCAATATGAGTAAATCCAAGGCAAGGGTTTTATGGGTCTCAACACCGCCGAGTTTTTAAGTTTTGGGAGAAAGACATATGGAAGAACGTTTAATCGATTTGCTTGATATCTCAAAAGAGTTCAACGGCAAGGAAGCACTCAAAGGGATCAATCTATTCATCCGGCCAAAAGAGTTTGTAACGCTGCTTGGCCCGTCAGGCTGCGGTAAAACCACTACGCTGCGCATTATCGGCGGCTTTGAAGTGCCCAATGAAGGCCGTGTTTTGTTTGAGGGGAAGGATATTACCAACCTTCCGCCCTACAAGCGCCCTGTCAACACCATATTTCAAAGATATGCCTTGTTTCCCCATCTGGACGTGTATAACAACATCGCCTTTGGCCCCAAGCTCAAGCAGATGAGCAAAGGCGAAATCACCAAGCGGGTCTCTTGGCTGTTGGATCTTGTCAATCTTGAAGGCTATGAGAAGCGGGATGTGGAGTCCCTGTCCGGCGGCGAACAGCAGCGGGTGGCGATTGCGCGCGCGCTCATCAACGAACCTAAGGTTCTTTTACTGGACGAACCGCTGGCCGCTTTGGATCTCAAGCTGCGAAAAGGTATGCAGCTTGAGCTGAAGAATATTCAAAAGCGCCTAGGCATCACCTTTGTTTTCGTCACACATGATCAGGAAGAAGCGCTCACCATGTCCGACATCATCGTGGTCATGCGCGGCGGACGCATACAGCAAATCGGCACGCCCATCGATATCTACAACGAGCCTAAAAACGCTTTTGTAGCCGATTTTATAGGCGAAAGCAACATACTCCCCGGCATTATGCTGCATGATTATCTCGTGTCCTTTGCGGGAAGCACCTTCCCCTGTGTGGATGCCGGCTTCCCTGAGAACAGCCTGGTCGAGGTCGTCGTTCGTCCTGAGGATATCAAGGTCGTATCCTCAGAAGCCGGTATGCTGCGCGGCACGGTAACCTCCGTGCTGTTTATGGGTGTGCATTATGAGATCGCCATTCAGCAGGGCGAGCGTTCCTGGCTGGTGCATTCTACGGCAAAAGCAGAACCCGGCACCGTAGTCGGGCTGGACATTTATCCCGATGATATCCACATCATGCGAAAGGACAGCATGGAATGAAAAAGCGGTTTTTTGCGTATCCATATGTGTTCTGGATGGTTCTTTTCATATTGCTTCCGTTGTTTTTGGTGATCTATTACGCGTTCACCTCAGACAGCAGCGGCGGCATACAGTTTTCGCTTGAGCATATCCTCGAAGCGTTTGATCCCATCTATATGAATGTGCTGCTGCGTTCCATCTGGATCGCACTCATCTGCACGGTGATCTGTCTGGTGCTTGGGTATCCTGTCGCTCTTTTTTTGGCCACCAACGGCAAACGGGCGCAAAAGCTGATCATCTGGTTCATGCTGCCCATGTGGATCAATTTTCTGCTGCGCACATATGCCTGGATGGCGTTGCTAGACGCCAACGGTCTCATCAACCAGTTTCTGAACATGCTTGGTTTCGGCAACGTTGAGCTTCTTTATAATTCGGGTGCGATACTCATGGGGCTTGTCTATAACTTCTTGCCCTTCATGATATTGCCCATCTATACAGCGCTTTCCAAGATTCCGCATTCTTTGATTGAAGCCTCTCAGGACCTGGGCGCAAACACTAGGCGTACTTTTTTGAAAGTGATCTTTCCGCTTTCGCTGCCCGGCGTGATCTCGGGCGTCAATATGGTGTTTATGCCCGCCATCACAACCTTTGCAATCTCACGGCTGTTGGGCGGATCGCAGTTTATGATGTTTGGCGATCTGGTGGAGAACCAGTTTCTAACCATGCAGGACTGGCATTTAGGGTCGTCTTTGTCCTTCATCATGATGCTCTTGATACTGGCCAGCATGCTGCTGTTTGCAAAATACGATAAAGGTGAGGACGGAGGTGCGCTGTTATGAAGCTGTCTAAGGTTTTGACCCGCATTTATGTGGCACTCGTGCTCCTTTTTCTCTATGCGCCCATTCTGCTGCTCATCATCTTCTCTTTCAACGAAGGGCGGACGATGTCGAACTGGACAGGGTTTTCCTTCCAATGGTATGCGCAGCTTTTCAACGATTCCTCCTTGATGAACGCCCTTTGGATCACTTTGTCCATCGCGGTCATCTCGGCCGTAATCGCGACCATATTGGGTACTATGGCGGCCATCGGCATACACAGCATGAAACGCGGGCGCAGAACGGCCATGCTCAACATCTCCTATCTGCCCATGCTGAACCCGGACATCGTAACGGGTATTTCCATGATGCTGCTCTTCGTGTTCTTCTCGGTGCAGCGCGGATATGCGACACTCTTGATCGCGCATATCACCTTCAACATACCGTATGTGATCTTCTCTGTCATGCCTCGGCTCAAGCAGATGAAGCCCCAGATGTATGAAGCCGCACTCGATTTAGGTGCAACGCCTTCCTATGCGCTTTGGAAGGTGATCATCCCGGATATCCGGCCGGGCATTACAACAGGTGCTATACTCGCGTTTACCTTGTCTCTGGATGATTTTGTGATCAGTATGTTCACAGCGGGCAGCGCACAAAATCTGGCCATCAAGATTTACGCCATGGCGCGCAGGGGTATTAATCCAAAGATCAATGCGCTCTCCGCCATATTGTTTGTCAGCGTGGCGCTTTTGCTCGTCATTTTAAACCGCCGCTCAGCCAGCCAGCAAAAGGAGCTGAAAAAACGCGAACGCGCACTCAAAAAAGATCACACGCAAAGCAGTGCTTAAAAACATGCTCATTTCGCAGGTAAGCTGCGTTTATGATAGATCACCATTACCTTTTGAATGTTTAAGGAGGCTATCCACAAGAAATGAAAAAACTGGCTACTCTTTCCCTTGTTATGTTGATGCTGCTTTCGCTGCTCTTGGGATGCGGCGGTAATCCAAACGGCGCCGCTTCTCAAACACAGACCGGCAGCGATGTGAAACAAACGCTCACGGTGTTAAACTGGGGCGATTACATCGACGAAGAATTGCTCGATGTATTCAAATCAGAATATCCGAATATCACCATTGACTATCAGGTTGTTCCCAACAATGAGGAAATGCTGGTGCTTTTAGAGCAGGGCGGATACGATGTCGCTTTTCCGTCCGACTATATCATCGAGCGTTTGATACAAAAGGATATGCTCGCCCCCATCGACCATGCCAAGATCACCAATTTCGACGGTATCATCGATTTTTGTAAAGATCAGGCGTTTGACCCGGGCAATGAGTATTCCATCCCCTATATGTGGGGAACGCTGGGCATCCTTTATAATAAGACCATGGTGGATGAACCGGTCGATTCCTGGAACATACTGTGGGACGAAAAATACGAAAAGAAAATCTATATGTATGACTCCATACGGGATTCCATGACCGTCGCTTTAAAAAAGCTGGGATATGATGTGAATACACGCGTTGAATCCGAGATTGAAGCGGCCGGTCAGGCGCTGATCGATCAGAAGCCGCTGGTGCTCGCATACTTGGGGGATCCTGTGAAAGATAAGATGATCAGTGAAAACGCAGCCCTAGCTGTGGTCTATTCGGGCGATGCCGCTTATTGCATGATGGAGAATGAGAATCTCGATTATATCGTGCCTAAAGAAGGCAGTAACCTCTGGTTTGACAATATGGTGATCATGAAGGAAAGCCAGAGCGTTGAGGCTGCACACCTGTTTATCGATTTTCTGTGCCGCGATGATGTTGCGCTGCAAAACACCGAGTATATCGGCTATACCACCCCTGTGCAGAACGCTTACGACAATGTTCCGGAGGAATTGAAGAACAATGCATACATGCCCCGAGAGGAAGACATCGAGAATTGTGAGATTTTCCATGATCTAGGGGATACGCTGGAAATTTACAATAAGATTTGGATCAAGGTCAAGTCTGTGGCGGGCTGAAAACCGCCTCGGCGGGCAATATCTTTAAAAAATTTTATAACCTCTACCGAAAAGCCGAAAGTTTTGCTGCTTTCGGCTTTCGCATTTAGAATATGCTATGTGTGAAAGCCGGGCTGCTCTTCATAGAACCGCCCGGCCAATAAATGGATGGATGCGCCTAAAATCGTATAGCATCAGATGATTTGGCTGTCTAACGCTTATGCATCCCTTGCGTTTACCGCGTCGCAAATCCGCCGCATAGCTTCCTGCACAGTTGCACGCGGACAGGCAAGGCTTAAGCGGATAAAACCATCCGCATTCTGCACAAACATCTTGCTTCCTTCCAGCAGCACGCCCGCATTTTGTGCAAAAAACAAAGACAGATCCTCCTCTGGGTCAAAATAGGCCCTCAGATCGATCCAGGCGAGATAAGTCGCGTCCGGGATGCGGAAGATCGCTTTGGGCAGGCGTTGGGAAAGCGTTTCCTTCACGAGCGCAAGATTGCTGTCCAGATATACACGCAGGCCTTCAAGCCAGTCTGTTCCGCTTTCGTAGGCAGCCTGAGCCGCAGCGATGCTCAACGGATTATCGGAATTGTGGTAACACGAAAGCCATTTTTTGCGGAGCGGCTTGTCGGGTATGATGATATTAGAAAACATCAATCCCGCGATATTAAAGGTCTTACTGGGCGCCATGCAGGTGATCACCCGCGGATACTCCGGAAACAGCTTCGCCAAGGGTATGTGGCTCTTTCCTGTGCGCAGCAAGTCGCAATGGATTTCGTCCGAAATGATCCAGACACCGCGCTGTATGCACAGCTCGCCCAACTTTTGCAGTTCTTCCTGTGTCCAAAGACGTCCGGTGGGGTTATGCGGATTGCAGAAGATACAAAGCGTTACCTTCGGATCATCCAGCTTAGCAGCCACATCCTGCCAATCGATCGTATAGCATCCGTCGTCATACAGCAGGTCGGAATGCAGGCATTCCCTGTGATTCAGGTCGGCAGCCCGCCGAAAAGGCCCGTAGGAGGGCGTGAAGATCAACACCTTCTCGTCCGGCGCGCAGATATAGTCCACCAGCTCATACAAGGCAGGCACAATACCGTTGGACGTGACCAGCTGCTCCTTTGGGAAAGTCCAGCCGTAGTGTGTTTGTGTCCAATGAGCAAGCGCTTCAAAATAGGCGGGTTCGTATACGCGCGTATAGCCAAATATCCGTTGGTTCAGACATTTCCTGATCCCGTCGATGATCACATCCGGAGTCGCAAACTCCATATCGGCCACCCACATGCGAATCAATTCGTCTTCCGGGCGGCAGAATGAAATCTCCCTTTCTGGATCGTTGAATATGGCTGTGCGGTATGCTTCCACATTGACCGCATTGGTATGCCTTCTGTCGATGATTTCATCGAAATTATACTGCATCAGAATACCCCCTTCTAGCCTTTCTAAAAGCATAACAGTTCAACATTCGCTGCACAAGAAAGAGTATTGCTGCAAAATCTTGCTCATATCCGGTGCTATGCCTGTATGCTTCACTTTTTTGTGGTGTGGATGTGTATAAAAAACGACCAAAGGAATATCTTGTCCCTTTGGTCGTTTTATGGCTTGATTTGCAGCACGAAGGAGAGATGCTGTTATGCGTGGGAGATAAAAGTTCCCGCTTTCAACTCGGCAAACGCCTGCTGCAGCTCCTCTTGCGTATTCATCACGATGGGACCGCCCCACGCGACGCTCTCGCGAAGCGGCCGGGCTGAATGGAAGAGAAATCTGAGTTTTTGGCCCTGCGGCGCAGCTATGCTCAAATAATCGCCTTTTGTGAACAACACCGCTGTTTTTTCAGGCACACGTTGTTGTTCGATGAGCGCATCTCCCTCTATCAAAAAGATGAATGCCGTTTCATCCGCCTTGGTATCCAGGCGAATAGCTGCGCCTTCATGCAGCTCAATGTCGTAATAGCTCGCCTGAATGAATGGAGGTGTTACACCTTTCGTTCCCTTATATTCTCCCGCGATGACACGTACGACGGCGTTTTCCTCTTTTACAACGCCTATCATATGCTGCGTGATATCAAAATAATGCGGTGCTGCCATCTTGTCTTTTGCAGGCAGATTCAGCCAAAGCTGTGTGCCCAGCATACGCTCCGACGGTTGGGGCATCTCCTGATGCAGTATGCCGTTTCCAGCTGTCATCCACTGGCTCTGGCCTGCCCGGATCACGCCGGCGTTTCCAAGGCTGTCCTCGTGGTCAATCCTGCCCTCGATCAGATAGGTGATGGTTTCGATTCCTCTGTGAGGGTGTGTGGGGAATCCGGCGATATAGTCACTCGGATTTTTAGAATCAAAGGAGTCCAGCATGAGAAAAGGATCGAACGCCTGCACGGTATCTCTTCCTAAAACACGCGTCAGGTGCACGCCTGCTCCGTCTATTGCCTTTTGTCCCCGTACTTTTTGTAAAACTTTTCGTTCCATCTGTTGCACCTCCATTTTGGTTGTTGCACGTTTGATTCTTCCAATCTATAGGTCGTAGTACTTCTCAAATTCCACCGGATGAGGCAATTGATTATACATAGCGACATCCTGCCGTCTTTTTTCAATCCAAACTTCGATCAGCTTCTCGGGGAATACGCCGCCTGCCGTTAAAAATGCATGATCCGCTTCCAGCGCTTCCAGCGCTTCGTCCAGCGAACGAGGCAATTGACTGATCTTCTTTCGCTCCTCCGCACTGAGCCGGTACAGATTGCAATCATAAGGCCCGTACCCTTCTTTGCATGGATCGATTTTTCTCTTTATTCCGTCCAGCCCAGCCATCAGTATTGCCGCAAAAGCATAGTATGGATTGCAGGTGCCATCGGGGCTGCGCAGCTCAAAACGTTTGTCGTCAGGACTCTTGGCATATGCTGGAATACGAACCACGCTGCTGCGGTTAGAGGTCGCGTAGCCGATGGTAACCGGTGCTTCATAACCCGGGATAAGGCGTTTGTAAGAGTTTGTGCTGGGGTTGGTAAACGCACACAATGCCCTGGCATGGGTTAAAAGCCCGCCTATAAAATGGTGCGCCGTATCGCTCAACTGCGAATAGCCGTTTTCATCGTAGAAGAGCGGTTTATTCTCTTTAAACAAATGCATATGCACATGCATACCGCTGCCCGCTTCGCCATAGACGGGCTTGGGCAAAAATGTGGCGGTTTTATTTTCTCTGATGGCGGAGTTTTTGATCAGATATTTGATCATCATGGTCTTGTCTGCCATTTCCAGCATCGGCCCTCTTTCAATCTCGATTTCCAATTGCCCGGGGCCGCCCACCTCATGATGATGATATTTAACGAGAATTCCCTGCTGCTCCATCAGCATGGTGAGCCGTGAACGAAAACCGCTGAGCTTATCCAGCGGCGGTGCCATGTGATACCCACCGTTGAAGGGCATTTTATAGCCTAGGTTCGCTCCGCCGTTACCGCCGTTCCACGCCGCCTGGTCGGCATCGATGCTGTATTTCGAACCATTCGGCTGCACCGTATAGCTTACATGATCGAACACATAGAATTCATATTCCGGACCGATGCGCATCTCATCGGCAATGCCTGTCTGTTTCATATATTCTTGGGCGCGCAGCGCAACATTTCTGGGATCCTGATCGAATCTGCGGTTGGCAGGCAGATCGATCACAAATACATTCCCAATCATCGCTAAGGTGGGCACCTCGGCAAAAACATCCACATAGGCACTTTTTAAGTCGGGCACAAACGCCATGTCGCTCTTCTCGATGGGGGCAAAGCCGTAGTTTGAGCCGTCAAACCCTATGCCGTTTTCCAGAATATCTTCCGTGAGCCTGCCCACCGGCATGGTGAGATGCCTCCAGCGGCCATCCAGATCGATCATCATAAAATCGATCATTTTGATGTCATGTTCCTCGCAAAATCGTGTTGCTTCTTCTAAACTGTTAAACATATTCACAAAGCCTGTCCTTACTTCTTTTATATCGATGGTGTTCTGTTTGAATCATTTTACCGGCAAAAGAGCCGGGTGTGATGGCTTACATGCTGATCACTTGATATCCGTCGGCTATGTAGCTCTTCATGCCTGCATGGCCCGACATGTCATCCAGCATAGGTAATCCTGTCGCTTTGTTTTGGTCATAGACCTCTAAAACCTTTGAACAGGCAAGGCAAATCCCCGCTATAAGTCCTGCATCCTTCGCTTTTTTGTATAGCGGATTTCCTTCTTCCTCAAACATCGCTGCGAGCTTCACAGACGCGCCCTCAAAAATTATTTTGACCTCTTCTTTGCTCGCAAACAAATCCAGTGCGTTCAACAGGATATGCTGAAAACACATCTTTTCCCCCGTCATACCATAAAACAAAATCTTCTTCATGTTTTCACCCCTTCTCCTCTCTTCAATAATAGCATATTGAATCCTGAAATGCTTTCAAATGCGCCGCCCGCGGCATATTTGCCATCCATTCAAATTGCATTTGATGCGGGCTCCATTCCCCGATTTCAACCGTTTCGTTTTTAGCGTAAAGCCGCTTTACGATATTGGATATCAAAAGCGGCTTTACAACATACTCGCAAACAATAGGCGTACACTCACCGCACTAAACGGACAAGGTTTATTCTGCCGCAGCGTCGCTGCGGATTACGCATTTTTTCATTGTTTGATCGATGCCATGATTATAAAGTTCAGTATAAACAGCGCTGTAGACACCCACAGAATCGGATGCACTTCTTTTGCTTTTCCGCGGATAACCTTGGTCAGGCAATAGAAGATGAAGCCTGCGGCGATGCCATACACGATGCTGTAGGTGAACCCCATGAATATGCTGGCAAAGAATGCAGGTACCGCTTCTTCGAAGTCTCCCCATTTGATGTTCGCAAAAGAGGACAGCATCATCACGCCGACCACGATCAGCGCCGGCGCCGTAGCCTGAGCAGGCACAACCCCGATGATAGGCGCCAGGAATATGCTCAGCAGGAACATCACGCTTACGACCAGCGCTGTCAGCCCTGTGCGCCCGCCGGCACCGATGCCTGCCGCACTTTCTACATATGTGGTGGTGTTGGATGTGCCAAACACCGCGCCGATGGATGTGCCCACCGAATCCGCAAACAAAGCCCTGTCCATCTTGGATTTGAACCCGCTGGAATTACCCAAGGAGTTCATGTCTTCCTGGTCGAAAATGCCTGTACGCCGCCCGGTGCCAATGAATGTGCCCAGGGTGTCGAAAGTATCCGACAAGCTAAACGAGAAGATGGTCATCAGTATGAGCGGTATTTTAACAGGATCGCTAAACAGCGACATCAACCCTTTGCTGCCAAAAGCGGCTCCGAAGGTGGTACCCAATTCCGAGAAAGACTGTCCCACGTTGCTGGCGATGCCAATGTTGCTGACATCCGTAACGCCCATGAATATCCCGATGATGGCGGATGCGATGATGCTGATAAAAACAGCGCCCGGCACTTTCAATACCACCAATACGACCATCAGCAACAGCGAAATCAGCGCGAAAATGATCGCCATCGAATTGAAATCAGCAAGAGCCGGTATGATTGAGCTATTCGTGACGATCGTGCCGCCATCTAGTGCCACATAAGTGCCCGGATCCGCTGTAAACGTAAGGAAGCCCGCGTTTTTAATGCCGATATAGGCGATGAAGATGCCAATACCTCCCCCGATGGCATTTTGCAAACTCTCGGGTATCGCCTTGATGATGAGCTTGCGGATTTTAGTAACCGTAATAAGAACATTGATAAGGCCGCAAATAAACACCATGGCCAACGCTTGCTGCCAGGTAAAGCCCAGCGCAAATACCACGGTGTATGTGAAGAAGGCGTTCAGCCCCATGCCGGGAGCCAAAGCGTAAGGCACATTGGCAAACAGCGCCATCACCAGCGTGCCGATTGCCGATGCGAATATGGTGGCAAGAAAAATTGCCCCCGCCGGGAAAGGGTTGTCCGGAGTGCCTGCCATTGAAAGCATAGACGGGTTTACAAACAGGATGTATGCCATGGCAAAGAAGGTGGTAAGGCCCGCAACAACTTCTTTCGAGAATGTAGTTTTATGTTCCTTTAACTTAAAAAAACTTCCCATGAGATCCTCCATTATATTTTTTTGTAAAAAACGTAATCCTAGTGATGTATAGAAATGAGCTTTTTTATAACCCCCCTTCTCATGTGATGAATCGCATCCATTCAATACGACTGTTCTTCGCCGCTCTTATAGCGCATCTTTACACAATTGCCGCTTTGGTTCTATGGGCTATGGTGCTCTGAATCGCATCCGTGGCACTTGAACTGGGGCTTGTCCGGTCTTTTGAGAACGAACACAGCCGGTTTCTTAATAGATCATTCTGCTGTATGAAGCCGCCCGCCCTTAATTCAAATCAATGAGCTTTGCCTTTATTCCTTCAAGCTTGTTGAGATCCTCCACCAACTGTTCGATTTGTGCTTTCTCTCCGCATGGTTGCAGTACGATCAAGCCGTCGTTTGCGCAGTAAGCCTCGCTCGCCTCATGCAGGCCCAAGCGCGCCCTTATATTGCAGCCATTTCGCGTAAGCGCCTCTTGCAAGCTCAAAGCGTTTCCCACTCTGTTGTCCATTCTAATGCCGATCACATAATAGCAAGACATCGATTTTCCCCCTTTATGATATATTTAATTTGTATAGTCCATTCTATATCATGATCGATAAAAAAGCTATTCCCACTCAATTGTTCCGGGTGGTTTGCTCGTTAAATCATACACCACACGGTTGACGCCCTTCACTTCGTTGATGATGCGGTTCATGACCAGCTTCAGCACGGCATACGGCAGCTCCGCCGCTTCCACCGTCATCGCGTCGGTGGAAATCACCGCGCGCAGCGCCACCACATAGTCATAAGTGCGCTCGTCTCCCATCACGCCCACGGTGCGCAATGGCGTGAAGACAGTAAAGTATTGCCACACCTGTTTTTGCAAACCGGCATTTGCAATCTCTTCACGAAAGATCGCATCGCTTTCGCGTACGATGTCCAAGCGTTCCGGTGTAATCTCTCCCAGCACACGGATGGCCAGCCCCGGGCCCGGGAACGGCTGACGCCAGACGAGCTCCTCAGGAATCATCAGCGCCTCGCCCAATGCACGCACCTCATCCTTGAAAAGGAGGCGCAGCGGCTCGATCAAGCCTGTAAACGCCATATTGTCAGGCAGTCCTCCCACATTATGATGGCTCTTGATGGTAGCAGCACCGTCACCGCCGCTTTCAATCACATCCGGATAAATCGTACCCTGCACGAGAAAATCCATCTCGCCGAGCTTTGCAGCTTCTTCTTCAAACACGGCGATAAACTCCCGTCCGATGATCTTTCTCTTCTCCTCCGGCGATGTGATCCCTTTTAACTTGTTTAAAAACCTTTCCGCCGCGTTTACATGCACAACATGAAGTCCCAGCTGTTCATAGGTTTTGAGCACCTGAGTGGCCTCATCCTTACGCAATAGACCATGATCGACAAACACGCAGGTCAGCCTGTCGCCTATCGCACGGTGCACCAACACGGCCGCCACCGTTGAATCCACACCGCCGGAAAGCGCACACAACACCTTCCCGCCGCCCGCCTGTTCTTTGATATTTTGCGTCCACTCATCGATCATGGTGTCGATGCGCCAATCCTGTTCGCATCCGCAGATACGATAGAGGAAGTTCTGCAGCATCTGAACACCGCAAGGTGTGTGCACCACTTCCGGATGAAACTGCATGCCGTAAATCCGCCTGCTGTCGTCAGCGATGGCGGCGGCGGGGCAATGTGCGGTGTGCGCAAGGATATCAAATCCTTGCGGCTGTGCCATCACACCATCAGGATGGTTCATCCAAACAACAGTTTCATCCGGTACGTCTTCAAACAAAGGGTGTTTTTTCAGCTTTATATCGACAGGCCCATACTCCGGTTTTTCCATGCTCCCGACTTGCCCACCCAACTGATGGGTGATCCATTGTGTTCCATAACAAATACCCAACACCGGCACACCCAACGTCAACACATCCGGGCTGCATTGCTTCGCAGTCTCGGCATAGACGCTTTTCGGGCCGCCCGTAAGAATAATCCCCTGCACACCTTGCGCCCATTTTTCAACAGGCGTGCTGCAAGGATAGATTTCACAATAGATTCCAGCTTCGCGCACCCGGCGCACGATCAGCTGGCTGTACTGTCCTCCAAAGTCCAATACGATGACCTTGCTCATGATTGCTTTTTCCTCCGGCATTCTTTGATGAAGCTTCCGATCATGGGGTTTTTGCGCTGAGTTTTTTGCTATCCCAGCATCCGCCGGGCCACTTCCTCATACGCCTCTTCCACATGCCCCAAATCGCGCCTGAAGCGATCTTTGTCCATCTTTTCATTCGTTTCGGCATCCCACAGTCTGCATGTATCCGGCGATATCTCGTCGGCCAATATGATTTCACCTTCAAAACGCCCGTACTCCACCTTGAAATCGATCAGCTTCATACCGGCCTTTAAAAACTCGCGCTGCATAATCTCATTCACCTTCAGCGTAAGCCGGCGGATCGTTTCGATCTCCTCAGGTGTTGCCAGCTTCATAGCGATCGCGTGGCTGTCGTTGATCAACGGATCCCCAAGATCGTCATTCTTGTAGCTGAATTCCAGCACAGGCGCATCGAACACAACGCCCTCTTCAATCCCATAACGTTTGCTCATGCTGCCCGCCGCCACATTGCGGATGATGACCTCCAATGGGACTATTTTAACATGCTTCACCAGTGTTTCGCGGTCGCTCAATTCTTCTACATAATGCGTGGGTACACCCTCTTTTTCCATGATTCTAAAGAAATGATTGGAGAGCTTATTATTGATCACACCCTTGCCCATGATCGTCCCTTTTTTCAGGCCGTTGAATGCAGTCGCGTCGTCTTTGTAGTCTACGATTACAAACTTCTCGTTTTCAGTTGCGTAAACCTTCTTGGCTTTACCTTCATAGAGCATTTCTTTTTTCATCTTTTCCCTCCATAACAAAAAATGAGTGTTTTATCCTGCGTTTCTTCAGCCGCATGAGCACAGGGCAAAACACTTGCATAGTTGCAGTATTCACTTGAAGCATGCGCTGAACGCATCGACAAAAAAAGCATAGCAAAAATTCCGATATTTTTCAACCGTTTTGTATATGTTTTGCAATATTTCTCCTGTATATGTCGGCAAACAACCATGCATCCGCCTGAATTGCAGCGGGGCCGGATCAATCCATATCCATCTTTTGATGTGTGACGCGCAGCCGCGCCATCGCGCGTGCGAGCGCTATCTGTGTGCCCTTATACTCATGCATGCTGCGATGCTGGCGTATACGCTCCTCTGCCCGGCGCTTGGATTCACGCGCACGCACAACATCGATATTTTCCGGCCACTCACAAGCCTGCACATAGACCACTACGCCCTGCTTCTGTACCTCGACAAAGCCTTCCGAGCTAAACGCTTCTTTCCATTCACCATTCTGTTTTAACCTGATGTTTCCCACCGAAAGCGAAGCTACCAGCGGCGCATGGCCCGCCAGCACAGTTAGCTCGCCGTCGCTGGCGTCTACGGTGAGCGCTTCCACCGCACCTGTGAAAAACTGCTGCTCGGGGGTCATGATATCCAGCTGAAAAGTGTTCATCGCCCTGCGTCCATCCCTTTCGCCTTGCTTTTCGCTTCTTCAATTCCACCCACCATGAAAAAAGCGTTTTCCGGCAGATGGTCCGCTTCACCGTCTACGATGGCTTTAAAGCTGGCGATCGTCTCTTCGATGGGCACAAACCGGCCGGGCGTGCCTGTAAACACCTCCGCCACATTGAGCGGCTGCGATAAGAAGCGCTGCAGTTTGCGCGCACGGTGTACGGTCTGCCGATCCTCCTCTGACAACTCATCCATGCCCAGTATCGCGATGATATCCTGCAGCTCGCTGTAGCGCTGCAAGCTCTCCTGAACCCTGCGCGCCGTTTCATAGTGCTCAACGCCCACAATCTGCGGATCGAGCATGCGCGAATTCGATTCCAGCGGGCTGACCGCCGGATAGATCCCCAGCTCCGATATGTTTCTAGACAACACGGTGGTCGCATCCAAATGCGAGAATATGGTGGCCGGCGCAGGGTCTGTCAAATCGTCCGCCGGCACATAGATTGCCTGCACGGATGTGATGGAGCCGTTTTTGGTGGATGTAATCCGCTCCTGCAGTTCACCCAGCTCATTGGCGAGCGTCGGCTGGTAGCCCACTGCCGACGGCATACGCCCCAGCAATGCGGATACTTCGTTGCCCGCCTGCACATAACGATAGATGTTGTCGATAAACAGCAGCACATCCTGGTTCTTTTCATCCCGCAAATACTCGGCCATGGTCAGCCCGCTGAGCGCCGCGCGCATACGCGAGCCCGGCGGCTCATTCATCTGTCCGAACACCATGGCTGTCTTTTCGATGGCACCGGAGCGCTCCATATCGTGAATCAGGTCCACGCCTTCACGGCTGCGCTCGCCCACGCCTGTAAACACCGAATAAGAGCCATGGTTGATGGCCACGTTGTGTATCAATTCCATGATCAGTATGGTTTTGCCCACCCCCGCGCCGCCAAACAGTCCGATCTTCCCGCCCTTGGCATAGGGTGCCAGCAGGTCGATCACCTTGATTCCGGTCTGCAGCAGTTCAGCGGTCGGGCTCAGCTGCTGATATTTCGGCGGCGCGCGGTGGATCTCCCATTCCTGCGCACCTTCGATGGGGCCTTTGTCATCTACAGGCTGCCCCAGCACATTGACAACACGCCCCAGCACGGCCTCCCCCACCGGCACCCTGATGCCTGCACCTGTGTGCAGTATGCCCGTCCCGCAGCACAGCCCTTCCGTCGGCTCCAGCGCGATACAGCGCATCACACCTTCCGCCAAATGCGCCGCCACCTCCATATGCACGCCGTCCTCGCTGATGAGCAGATCGTGTATTTTCGCATGTCCGCACTGCATGCGCACATCCAGCACCGGGCCGTTGATCTTAATGATCATGCCCTGCGGACTTTTATTTGTTTCAGACATATTCCCCATCTCCGGTTAAAAGCAATTCCGCCGCCCCTGCGATCTCGGTAATCTCTTGTGTAATGGCCGCCTGACGCGCCATGTTATACTGCTGTTTTAATGCTTTGATCATTTTATCCGCGTTTTGCGTGGCGTTGCGCATGGCGTTCATGCGCGCAAAATGTTCGCTCGCATAAGCCTGCACGAGCGCTCCGAACAATATACCCACCGTATACTGCGGTATCAGCAGATTGAACACCTCCTGCGGCGAAGGGGTATAGAGGATCTCCTGTTCTTTTTGTTCGGCTTTTACATGCTCATAATCGCTGATGCGTATGGGCAGCAGCCTGCGCATGGCGGGCTTGTTCTTCTGTTCGTCATAGAATGCGGTAAATATGATGTAGACTTCGTCTGTTAAATTTTGATCATAATAATCAAACAGTTCGAACGTGAGCTCACGCGCCCTGTGCATGGAAGGGTCCTGTGACGCACCCATCACCTCGATATCCGGCACAACACCCTGTTTTCTGAAATACATGCTCGCAATGATGCCCACCGTCAGCAACTGCGGCCGGGATGCGCAGGCGCGGTACTGCTCGTGCGCAAAGCGCAGCAGGTTGGCGTTATAGGCGCCGGCCATTCCCTTGTCGCCCGCGAGCACGATGAACAGCTTACGCCCGCTTTCGCGTTGGCACAGATAAGGGTGTGTGATGGGGTGATCGCTCTGCAGTATATCCTTCATCGTCTGCTGTACACGCCTGAAATACCGATGGTTGTATTCGATATGCCGCATCACACGCTTCATACGCGAGGTTGCCACCAGTTGCATGGCGTTGGTGATCTTCCTTGTTTGGGTTACCGCCCGGATATGGTGGCGAATTTCAACTGCGTTCTGCATCCGGCTTTCCTTTTCTTCTCTGAGCAAACAGCTTCAGAGCGTTCACCAATATCTCTTTGCTTTCGTCTGTGAGTTCTCCGCTCTCGTCGATCGTGTCCAGCGTGTTGGAGCAGTATTGATCAAGGTCTTCCAGCATGGATTTTTCAAAGGATTTGATTTCGTTTAACGCAGTATCCTTGAATAATCCTTCCGAGAAGGCCAGCAATACGGCGGCCTGTTCGGACAGCTTCATCACATCCTCCTGCCGCTGCTTTAATAATTCTGTCAGCCGTTCGCCTCGCTGCAGCATCTGCGCCGTAGAGGCGTCGATATCTGCGCCAAACTGAGCAAATACAGCCAATTCCCGGTATTGCGCAAGCTCAAGCCGAAGGCTGGAGGATACTTTTTGCATGGCCGGGCGCTGCGCCGCGCGCCCCACCCTGGACACGGACAGCCCCACGTTGACAGCTGGGTGTACCCCGGCGTGGAACAGTTCGCTTTCCAGATAGATCTGTCCGTCCGTGATGGAGATGATGTTGGTGGGAATATAGGCTGAAATATCCCCCGCCATCGTCTCCACGATGGGCAGCGCCGTCATCGATCCGCCGCCCAGCTCAGGGCTCAGCTTGGTGGCACGCTCCAACAGACGGCTGTGCAGATAGAACACATCGCCCGGATACGCCTCGCGCCCCGGCGGCCGGCGCAGGAGCAGCGACATCGCCCTGTATGCCACGGCATGCTTGCTCAAGTCGTCGTATATGATGAGCACATCACGGCCCTCATGCATAAACGCCTCCGCGATGGCGCACCCGGAGTAGGGCGCAATGTACTGCATGGCGCCGGAATCGCTCGCGGCGCTGGTCACCACCACCGTATTCTTCATCGCGTCGTTCTTTTCCAGGTTATGCACAAGCTGCGATACGGTAGACGCCTTCTGCCCGATCGCGCAGTAAATACAGATGACGCCTGTGTCGCGCTGCCTGAGCATAGCGCTCAACGCGATGGCTGTCTTGCCGGTCTGCCGATCCCCTATGATCAACTGCCGCTGGCCCCTGCCGATGGGGATCATGCTGTCGATGCATAAAAGTCCGGTTTCCAGTGGTTCGTTCACAGACGCGCGCTCCATCAGCTTGGGCGCGGCACTTTCTACGGGGCGAGATCCGGATGCTTTGAGCGGCCTGCCGTCCAGCGGCCTGCCAATGGGGTCCACCACGCGGCCCAGCATCTCATCGCCCACGCTGATCTCTACAACACGCCCGGTTCCCCGCACCACAGAGCCGGCCGAAACGCGGTTCATGCCGTTTAGCAGCACAGCACCCACGCCCTTCATACTCAAATCCATGGCCATGCCGTAGGCGTCGTTTTCAAAAGCAAGCAGCTCTCCATAACGGCTATGCGTAAGCCCTTCCACCTGTACGATGCCATCGGCCGAGCTTTTGACCCGCCCATACTCGTAAAGCTCGGGCTCAAATTTCAATCGCGCAATCCGCTCCTTCAGAAACTCCCCGATCGGATTTTGCTCTGCATGCTGCACGTCGTTCACCTCCCCGCTTTGCTCACTCGTCTAAATCCCGCCGCACGGCCTTCAGGCGCGCACGGACGCTCATATCATACGCTTTCCCGTCTATATAGGCTAGAAATCCACCGATCAGCACAGCATCCTGTATGATCTTGAATTCCAGCTTTTTACCCAGTTTCTCCTCGAATCTGCGGCAGATTTTTTCGATATCCGTATCCTCATACGATCCAGCAATTCTTAATTCAGCGTTGCGCATCGATGCTTCACCCAACCTCGTCGAAAAATTCTTCCACCAGCGCACGGTTATCCGAAAGCGCCACTTCACGCCTTAGTATCTTCCCGGCTATGTCCACAGATAGCTCCGTGATCTGTTCTTTCATTTCCTTTATGGTATGCAGGCGATCCTGTTCGGCTCTGCTGTGCGCATCCCGTAATATGGCATCCGCCTGCATTTTTGCGCCTTTTATGATCTCGTCTGCATTTTGTGCAGCCTTTTGGGCGCTTTGGCGTATGGTTTCATCGGCATCCTGCTGTGCGGCGTTCAGCCTTTCCTGATACTGCCGCTTCGCTGTCTGTGCATCCTGCTGCGCTTTACCGGCCTCCTGCATCTGATTGTCTATGCGCGCCGAACGCTCCAGCATATATTTGCGCACAGGCTTATAGATGAGCAAGCGTAAAAGCACATAGAGCACGATTATATTGATGATATGGATCACGATATCCAGCGGTTGAATATCCATTCTTCACAACTCCTTACCGCTTATGCAAGCGTAAACATCATGATCAGCGCTGAAACAAACCCATAGATAGCCGTTGATTCCGTGAGCGCGAGGCCCAGGATCAATATGGAGTTGATCTTGCCGGAAGCTTCAGGCTGCCTGGCGACCGCCTCCACCGCTTTGCCTGTGGCCAGCCCCATCGCCACGCCCGCACCCACGCAGGACAACAGGCACAAAGCCACCCCGATTGCCAAAGTTCCGATTTCCATTACATCTGCCTCCTGTTAAATATTATGCTGTCTGTCATCATTCCGCCGCTTCATTGATGAATGTAAGCGTCAATGTGATGAATATAAACGTCTGTATCGCCGGATGAAACACATTGAAATATAAGCCGATCACGCTCGGAATACCCACCGCCGCGTTGCCCAGCGCGGTATATAAAAGGTCCATCACGATCATGCCGCCCAACATGTTGCCAAACAGCCTGCACGCGAGCGAAACAGGAATCGCAATATCGCTGATAACCCGCATGGGAAAGACCAGCGGCGTGGGTGAAGCCAAACTCTTAATACGGCCTCTTGCCCCTTTGCGCTTTATACCGTAATAGTTGATCAGTATAAACGTGATCAGCGCTAAAGCGAATGTCATGGTGATGTCCGCGGTGGGCGCACGCACGCCAAACAGCTCTACGGCGGCACATCCAAGCATCAGCGCCGCGATGGAAAAGATATATGCGCCCAGATTTTCGCCCAATGGACCGGCCTTGCTGTTGGTATAGCCCGCAGCGCTGTCCACTAAAATTTCCAGCGCGTTTTGTATCCCTTTGGGCTTTTCGCAAAACTTTGGTATGACGCACACGCGCAGAACGACAGCCGCCAGCAGAATGACCACCATAGCGATCCAAGTCACCACCACAGTGCTGCTCACGTTCCAGCCAAAAAGGTTCATCCGCTGCGCAAAAATGCTGACATGAAGCGCCTTTGCTTCCCCCGCTCCAAAGATCAGCGTGAGCAGCTGCCCCGTTGCATACCACGCGCCGAGCAGAACCAGCAGCGTAGGCAAAGCCAGTTTCTTCATGCTGCCCTTTTTAGGCAGGTCACCCTGTTGGGCAAGCTTTTTGGCCGCCGATCTGCGCCAGAACAAACCCAGCACAGCCAAACAGGCCGATAGAACGATGGATAGTAATTCAACCATGATTGCCTCCGAATTCCTCCTGGTTTTCAGATTTCATCACCAAAGATTTCTTTCTATTTTGGGCATGATACCATATGAACTGCCCAAACGCACCCAATACCAGCCCGGCCGTAATCCCCGCAGCAGCCCAAGCGAGCTGGTCGCGTATGAACAACGCACATAAAAGCAGCATGAGTGTAAGCAGCAGTATTTTGAGTATAATAAAAATCACACGGATGTTCTTTCCCTGTGTCACCGCCTTTGTAAATTTCCCCAGCAGCCAAAGCTGTACCAGCCCGCAGCATGTGCCCATGATAAAGCCAGCCATTTCGTGCCACCTTCTTGCTGTTTTATTTCGCGCAAATACGCTAAAACACCGGAACAAAAGGATTTTTGGGCGTTTGCGCTGTTTTCTAATGATCTATTATAGGCCTCTTAATCGCTGTTTACAATATCAGTATGCCGTCCTTTATGCTCAGCAAGAATGCGTTCAAATCGATGTTTTTAAAACAATCCCGACACCGCTTTCTTGTTTTGCCTGCACTTCACTTTACAGCATGTTGTATCGCGGTTTGCTGCGGGGCATTTTTACTTTCCTGTCTGAATGCAATGCGAATATCTGTGCTTTTCTTGCGCGCAATTTTATGATAATTTTTAAAGCGCTCAGCAAATGTCCATCGGTGAATCTTTATACTGGAGCACACACCTTGTTTTATCTGTCATACGTTTTTCATTTATTTGTAAAACACTTCTTCTGTGGTATAATACATGCGAGGTGGCGGTTATGATTTTACAATATGAAGACAATCGCATTTATGCGGAAAACGAATCCAAGGAGCTTCTTGCGGAAATTACCTTCCCGTTTATTCTGGACGGTGTGGTGGATATCGACCACACTTTCGTCGATGATTCACTTCGCGGCCAGGGCATCGCAGGCCAATTGATGCGCGCCGCGCTTATTAAAATCCGCGCATTAAACGTGAAAGCCAAGGCTACCTGTCCTTACGCGAAGGCTTGGTTTGAAAAACACCCGGATCAAGCCGATGTTCTTTTAAAAGAGGATTAATCCCAATTCTGCAGGATCGCTATAAACGACGCATTTCAACTGAGTATGGGTTTTTATTCACTCCCGCTTTACGGCGGGTTTATTTTATATCACCATCAAATGCATCCCTGCATATGATGTGTCAAGGGTAACTGTATGTTGCCTGCATCATCATGTCGTTGCCACATATGCGACGGCCGAGAAACTCGGCTGCGTGTAAGCAAAAGGAGATGCCGGTATGATTACGATTAGTGTGTGCATGATTGTAAAAAATGAAGAAGCTGTGCTGGCGCGCTGCCTGGACTCCGCAAAAGTTTTTGCAGACGAGATCATCATAGTGGATACAGGATCCACCGACCAAACAAAACAAATCGCCAGACAATTTACGGAGCATATCTATGATTTCGAATGGATCGATGATTTTGCCGCCGCAAGAAACTACTCTTTTTCGAAGGCGAGCATGGATTATTGTATGTGGCTTGATGCCGACGATGTCGTGCCTCACTCGGAGCAGCAAAAGCTCCTTGCATTAAAGGAGTCGCTTCCTTCCGATACAGACATGGTCATGCTCAAACACAACACCACTTTCGATGAAGCAGGCAACCCCACTTTCAGTTATTACCGTGAGCGCATCATGCGCAACCGTGCAGGCTTCCTCTGGCTGGGCGCCATCCATGAAGTCATCCCCCCGCGCGGCAAAATCCACTATGATGACATTGCCATACATCATATGAAAGTAGGCCCGGGAGATCCGGATCGCAATCTTCGTATTTTTGAGAAGTTGATCTCTTCAGGGGTCACACTGGACGCAAGGCAGCAGTTCTATTACGCCCGCGAGCTCTATTACCATCAACGATACGATGAAGCCATAGACATCTTTAAAACTTTTTTAGACAATACGCATGGATGGGTTGAAAACAAGATCGATGCGTGCCGAATTTTATCTCAATGCCATCTTTCCTTGCAGCAATATGAGGCATCGTTTGAAGCATTGCTCAAAAGCTTTCGGTATGATGTGCCGCGCGCCGAAACCTGCTGCAATCTGGGCGCTTTTTTCCAGCTTCGCAGGCAGTATGAACAGGCGATCTTCTGGTATAAACAGGCCTTGGCCTGCACACGCAATGACCGATCAGGCAGCTTCATCATAGAAGACTGTTATGGATACCATCCCCACCTCCAACTTTGCTTGTGTTACGATGCATTAGGAGACTATCATCAGGCAAACAAGCACAACGAGCTTGCCAATATCTGCAAACCCAACATGCCCGCGTATACACACAATAAAAACTACTTCGCGGCTAAATGCACGCAATAAAAAAAATCCAAATCATACCGGCCTTGCGTTGATTTAGATTTTTTGCGGTCATACGCTTTTTGATTCGGCAGCCTTTTGGTGGTGGGTTTCACTTCCCAAACCCTGCGCTGGCTGCTGTTCAGTTCTTTTTGTTTGCGCTTGGATAATTTTTCCCTGGGAACAAATCGCTTGATCGTCATCATCTCCTTGATTGTTTGTTCTATTATTATACCCTATTTAAGAAAGGATATCAATTGAAGGCATCTTGACTGATCACCATATTTTTCTCACCAAGCAGGCTGTTTGTGAATACTATGGCAATAAAATGTTGTCAGGAGGTAATCATTATGCGAAGTTTGAAGCGAATAACCTGTCTTGTGCTTGCATTGCTGTTCTGCTTGTTTCTTATAGCAGGCTGTGGCGAAGATAGTTCAGGGCTGGCCACCATCCGGGTCAATGAGGTGACACGCTCTTTATTCTATTGCCCGCAATATGCGGCAATCGAATTGGGGTATTTTGAGGAAGAAGGCTTGGCGATCGATCTGGTAAACGGCGGCGGCGCAGACAAAACCATGACGGCTGTTCTATCCTCTCAGGCAGATATCGGTTTCTGCGGACCGGAAGCGTCTATCTATGTTTATAACGAAGGCAAAGAGGATCATACCGTTCTGTTTGCTCAATTGACAAAACGGGATGGCAGCTTTGTGGTCGGGCGTGAGGATGACGACTTTTCATGGCAGGATTTGCGCGGCAAGACGATCATCGGCGGCCGCAAGGGCGGTGTCCCTGAAATGACGCTTGAATATGTATTGCGTCAAAACGGTCTTGAGCCAGGCGTAGATGTTGAAGTCATCACAAATATCCAATTTGATCTGATGGGCGGTGCGTTTGAGGGCGGCACAGGCGATTATGTGACGCTGTTTGAACCAACCGCATCCCTATTTGAAAAAGAAGGAAAAGGCTTTGTGCTCGCTTCCATTGGTATGGACAGCGGTGAAATCCCATATACAGCGTATATGGCCAAAAAGAGCTACATTGAAAAAAACCCGGATATCATCCAAGGCTTTACAAACGCAGTGCATAAGGCTCAGAAATGGATACAGGATCAAAGCGCTTCAGAGATCGCAAAATTGGTCACCCCCTACTTCCCGGATACAGATATTGAATTGCTCGCATTGGCCATACAGAGCTATATGGATGCCGATGCTTGGATGCGGGATCCGGTCATGACAGAAGATTCCTTCATGCGTTTGCAGCAAGTCATAACAGAAGCGGGCGAATTGGATCAAATAGCCCCTTATGATAAAGTGGTAGATACAAGCTTTGCAAAAAAAGCGATTGAGACCGTTCAGTAACCCTCCTCCTTTTCCTCGTCTGGCAGAGCCTGTAAACGCATGAGCATAGTTGACTGGATTATATGATGATCTGCTCTGCCGGACTCGCCTGTTCACCTACACATCCCTGTACAGGGGTGTGTAGGTTTCATTTATTCTAAAATCTGAAAAAAATCTGCCCGCTCTTGTCGGCTATGCATCGCTGCTTGGCGCATTTTCTGATCATACGACGGTTTTGAGGATTTTCGGCTGTGCCTTTTAGGCTCTGTCCGGCCGCTTTGCTTCGTCCGCTCATTTTAATGAACCGAACTACTCTATAAGAATATAATGGATATATACTTTCTTCTAAATGTTAAGGGGGCGTATTGATTGACGAAGCAGAAACTCGTGGAGGTTAAAAACCTCTGTATGAATTATCACACCACTGAAGGCGAGACCAAAGCGCTCGAGAACATATCATTCGATGTCTATGAGGGTGAATTTCTTTCCATATTAGGCCCAAGTGGCTGTGGAAAAAGTACCATTCTTTCTCTGATATCCGGATTGCTCCCGCCTTCCGGCGGTGAAATTTTAATCAATGGAAAAATTGTGGAAGGCCCTAATGAATCGGTGGCCTATATGTTTCAGCATGACCATCTTTTTGAGTGGCGTAATATCGAACAGAATGTCCTGCTTGGGTTGGAGATCAAGCGGGATTGCACCCATGAAAAGAAAGCTTACGCCATCAGTCTTTTAAAGAACTATGGGCTGGGTAATTTTTTGCGCCATTATCCCAGCCAGCTTTCCGGCGGTATGCGCCAGAAAGTCGCGCTGTTTCGCACGCTTGCAGTGGATCCCGAGATATTGCTTCTGGATGAGCCGTTTTCCGCCCTGGATTACCAAACGCGCCTGAGCGTATCCATGGAGGTCAGTGATATCATTCGGAAAGAGGAGAAAACCGCTGTGCTCGTTACCCACGATATTTCGGAAGCGATTGCGCTTTCCGATCGTGTAATCATACTGTCTGACCGCCCAAGTGTGGTCGCACAGGAGCTTTATATTGAATTTTCAAAGGAACATCTGACTCCTCTCGAAAAACGGCAGGAAAAAGAATTTCAAACTTATTTCAACACCATATGGAAGGAGCTTCACAACCATGTCAACACATAAGGACAAAAAAGTATCAAAAGAGCACGCGCAGTATTTAAAGAAAAGACGCAACAACAAAATATACATCAATGTTATGCGCATTGGCTTGCTCCTGGCACTGATCATTCTCTGGGAGGTTGCCGCACAGCTCGGATGGATCGATACTTTCATTATGAGTTCTCCGTCGCGTGTTGCCAGATCTCTTTCCAACCTTCATTCCACAGGCGAACTATGGATGCATATTGGCGTAACCGTATTAGAAACAGTCGTTGGGTTTTTGATCGGCACAGGTTTGGGCGTGCTGATGGCCATATTGCTCTGGTGGTCTGTGAACAGCCGCAAAATAGCAGAGCCTTATCTGGTCGTGCTGAACAGCCTGCCTAAAGTTGCGCTGGGCCCGATCATCATCGTGTGGATCGGCGCGGGCGCCAGTGCGATCATCACCATGGCACTGCTCATATCCGTCATCGTGACCATCATGAATGTGCTGCATGGTTTTTTGAGCATCAGCAGCGAAAAGACGATACTGATGCGCTCTTTTGGGGCCAACAAGCTCCAGATACTGCAAAAAGTCATACTACCTGCCAGCGTGCCCACGATTATGTCCACACTGAAAATAAATGTCGGTATGGTGATGGTGGGTGTCATCACGGGTGAGTTTTTGGTCGCTAAGGAAGGCATAGGATATTTGATCGTCTACGGCGGACAGGTATTTCAGCTTGATCTTGTCATGGCTGGCGTTATCGTGCTCGCGGCGGTCGCGGCGATCATGTATCTGGGTGTTTCAAAAATCGAATCCATGTATGTGAAATGGCGCAAATAGCGTCACACACAATCTCTTCAAGCAGCCAGGCGCTTGCAAGCGTCTGGCTGTTTGGCGTTTTGGCCGTTTGGATAAGCGCATCAGGTAACGACATTTTGATTTGAATAAAGTGGAGTCAGGCATCTTTAAGGGTTGATCGATAGCCGTGCTCAGCAGCACTGTGCAGGCCTTTTGTTTATTACAGCTTCTTTCTCATAGGTGCTTAGAAAGATCTCTTCAAACCCTTTAAGCCTGTCCTCATTTATGACACCATCCAGCAGCTTATCTAACAAGACATTACTTTGGTTGTTAACTTTTTTGAGTTCTACATCCTGTTTAAGTTTCTCATCATCATAATCAATGTTATCTGTACTTTTTAAAAATAGCCTCTTAAACTTTCCGATGATGCTGGTCATATTTACTTTAATATATTTTTCAGATATCTCGTATAAGATATTCTCTGGATCTTCTTCTTTTATGTGCGTGCAATCACATCCTCTATCTGGATTTGATATTTCTTTTTGTTTTTTGCTTGTATAGGTTTTCCTGCCATATTGTATATACTCAGAACAAGACCAATCCACTATGATTTCATCTTTGTTTGAATACTTTCTTCGATACTTCCTCCAGTAAGTAGACTCACAAAGGCCACAGAATATTTTACTGGACAGCGGGTAGTTCCCCTTCTTCTTGCCTTTTCTGGCTGGTTTTTCTTCGTCTGTCCAGAGGTCTTACATCCGCATATCCATCTTTTGATTCGTTTTTTCCCATTAGTCTTTACTGACTATCGGTGGAACTGTATTTTCAGCCCTATTTACAACTCATAATTGCACCACAAATAAGACAGTATGCACTAAATAATTGCTGTTTCCACCTGTCGAATGGTGTTTCATTATCATATTCAGGGCATTCATATTTTGAGTTGAAGTTTAAAGTACGTGACCTGATGGTCCCCTCAATATGGGGGAAATGATACAATAACAAGAAGAGGTGGACGAATGAATGAAGAAAAGCAGGTATACCGAGGTGCAGAACGCCTTTGCGCTGAAGCAAGTGGAAGTGGGCACGCCAGTAACCGATATGTGTCGAAAGCTGGGAATCGCGAACAGACATTTTACAGTGGTCAACTCCCCAAAGCAGTAGAAACATTAATATTGTGCAGCCATTCTCTAAGAGCAGCAGCAACAAACTCTGAGCCATTATCGCTGTGGATATACTTAGGACACCCTTTTGCGACAAACAATCCGGATAATATTTCGATGATATTCTGATGTTTCCAGCTGTACCTTGGGATGCTGGCAAACGTGTTTAGCCCGTTCTCCGCGGCAAAAGAGGTGCTCCACGAAAAGGGTTGTTGTAATATCTAGGCGATCGCACTGCTTTGCTAACGTCTATGTCGATGTAGTTATTGCTGGATTTCACGTCAAATATAGGCCCATCAAACGGATCTATGTATACGCTTGATATGCATCCACAGTCAGCACCAAGGGCTATTTTTATACATGGCAGTCCACTCCAGTAAGAATTCTATAGATGGACGAGTTTTCCAGAGTTGCGTTTGGGCTCTTAAATTCAAACGTTATTATATCGTCATTGGCCGAAATAATTGTGGAGCGCTGGCCTATGCCTTTGATCGCAACACGAGTTGGCACTTCAATCCTGTCATACAAAGAGTAGTTCCCTGCCCGTAAAACAACCGTGCCGCCTGCCGTGCCTAACGCCTGCATTGCCTGATTGATAGTAGGCCCTGCATCCGATTGGTCACAGACAAATTGCGCACCGTCCTTGATGCCAGCCTCGACCGTTGCCTGCAGCAATACAGTCTTTTCAAGCTTATTTTTCCCGCCTGAAATATCAACGTTAAGCTCCGCGGCTAAGGCTTCAAGCTCGGTGAGGTTCATTTTACTCAGCGGCTTTTTTTCCAGCTCTTTTGTCACAAGCAATCCTTTGTCCTTGAGTCTGTCCGCTAGATACGGACTATTGGTTTCACCCTGTCCGTCTTTGAATCGGACGGACAGGTAAGTGCCATTGAATTTACGGTTATCCTTGAAAGTTGCTTTGTACATCACTGCACCTTCAGCTTTCTAAATACGCCGGCCTTTCTGCTGTTCTTCAGCACGACTGCCGCGACCATTTCCACTTCAACCTTTTTAACCGCACCGGGCCGCGACATATCCGGCAGGTACGTGTCGATAATCTTACCGCCTTGCAGGCTTGCGCCATGGAAAGCATCCAGCCCAAACGCAGCGGCATACAGCGATGTTTCTCCGGCTGTATCCCCGCTGTCAATCGGTACGCAGGGTACCGTTGCCGTACCGTTTCAGTAGTAGCCGAGATCCACCAGCGGTATATCGCCGTAGCCGGTTACTTTCCGGCCGAAGGCATCCTCTGAATGCGTCAGATATCCGGCGCGGCGAGCTGCACTGCGGATCTTGATCATCAGCTTTGCGTTGCCCATCAGCATTCCCGGCACCCCATCCAGGCCGGATAAAAATTCATCCAGCATATCCAAAAACGTCTTGTAGTTGCTATCTAGCGCGGTGGAGGTGGAAATGTCAATAGCGGTCGTGGTGTTGTATTCGGTCGAGCTGCCGGTGAGCATGATGTCTAAACCATCAAACTCATCTTCTGTTTGCACTGCGTCGCCATTGATCGCCGCATAATAGAACGTATTGATCGCGCCCTTCGTTTTTTCGCTGAGCTGGAAGGTGATCTCATCCACCGCACCGCTGCTATTTTGCAGCACCCTATCCACCTCGGCAGATCCGCCGAAGATTTTCAGGTCTGCAGTAGCCTTCACGCGCTTTGCCTCTTGTGGGGTATACTCGGTGTTGAGCGCGCGAAAGCCAGCGGTGGCAGGTGTAAGCAGCTTAATATACCCATAGGTCATGGTGCTGCCGTTCGTTCCGGGGGATACTGCATCGTCAAATGTCAGGGCGTCGAGCAACAGGGATCCGCGCCGGAATTCGTCGATGATCTGCTGGTCGACTTTGTCAGCCATGCCAACCTTTGCTTCTGCCAGTGTAATTGCCATAATGCTTTTCTCTCCTTTTCCGTTTTAGATGTTATTCTTTGTCGTAAGCAGCCTGAACGGCGTCTCTGAGCGTATCTGGCTTCCCATTGTCGCCGCTGCCAACAGGATTCCCGCCGCCGGGCACCTCGGCACCCGGAAGCGCCCACTTATCGTTTTTGCGGATGGCTGCCTGCTGATCATCCAGCCCAACCAGCTGATCACCCTCCAGATTGATCTTATCCAGATCCAGCAGCGCTTTGACCGCCTTTGTGTTCACTGCGCCTTCTTTTGCAAGCCGCGCCTCCAGTTTGCTGTCCAGCTTTATTTGCGCCAGCTGTGTGGCAAATCCCTGCTCCGCCTCTTCTTTTTCTTTTTCTTTTTCCAGCCGGATGATTTTGCCCTTCAGGTTCTCCGGATCCGCATCATCAGCCTGCTGCTGCAATTCGTCTACGGTCGCCTGCAGCGCATCGAGATCCGCTTGCGGTACGTAGCCGCCTTCGGCCAGGTTGGCCAGCTGCACCTTTTCGTTCCCTTCCAGCGCTTTGACAACCTGTTCGTAGAGTTCTTCGCCTAAGTGCTCCTTCAAAAATTCCATGTTCCTTTCGCCCTTTCTAATTTTTCCCTCCCAAATAAAAAAAGGCCTTGCGCGGGCGGAGGTATACCCGCGCATCGGCCGCCGGCATATTTTATCCTGGGCCGGCAATCGTCTCTCGGTTCAACGTATAAAAATAACGCCTAAACGGCGTTTGAACGGGGTTTAAAAGCAAGTTAAAAGCCACCCGTCAGGAGGTGGCCCTTAGTCAAATGCTTTGTATGTTTCTACCAAGATCGGGTCCAAGTCAAATCGTTCGCATGTCTTAACTTTGCAATCCAGCAGATCATCCGATATTAGCCCGTACACTTTGCAAGTCAAAGTAGGGGCTAGCGGATTCCTTGGATCAAATTTATGCATGATATGATTTCTGCATTTTTTACATAGCGGCGTCTGTATCCGAAATTGCGCATCATCTATTCTGTTTTGCATCGTGGCCATTCGCTCACCCCCTGTATAGTACCGTCATAAAGTATTTTCCGCCTCTGGTTTCAGCATCTAAGATTTGAAAATGTGATCCCTTCTGCAATAACATTTCGTGTTATTCTGCATATTCACTAAGCGACGCAAGGTATGCTCCCCGATAATTTTTTGGCACCAGTATCTGCATCTGGATCTCTTTACCTGCGAACTCATTGCCTTTCAATATAGATGTAGATACAAATGCCTTGTCATCTATCGCTTGCCCCGGCCACTGATCTACTGGCAACTGCTTCAATTGCGCCCCGTTCGTAAAGTTGCTGAACGACGCCCCACGCCACAATACAATGTTTTCCTCAACATCGGACTTCTCTATAGCGTTTGTAATGTGGCCGATTTTATCCGTTATCCCGGATCCCGCCGAAACCTTGCCGCGTAAATAGTCATTGATCTTCGTATATTCGTTTGACGTATAATAGTGTAGCGCTTCTTTTTCTTCATCTGTCCAGCTTTTGATCTGGTCATGCGCCCATTGCGGGATATCCTCATGCCGCTCAAAGATTTTATATTCTTCAATCTCTGAATGCCGACTTAAAACATCCGCTTCCCAGTTTTTTGTTTTGTCGCCTTGTATTCTTTGACTAAATCATCAAATCTGGTACTATTATTATACTTCATGCGTCTAAAACTTGTAAAGGTTTTAGGTGCTTTTTCTCCCAGCGTCACTTTATACCGTTCCCATTGCCGTCGATCCTGCCACAGCTTACGGTTTTTCGCCTGTGATGCGTTGTAGGCATCCACCTCTTTCGCGCCGCGGGTATTGCCTCTGATGGGTTTTTTAGCGTCTGCCAGATATTTTGCCTGCTCCTTGGGTGTGCATAATTCCCAAACGACGGGCACCAAACGGTGTCTGCAATTTGGATGGCTCGCCTTAAATCCCTTGTCCGATAGTTTTTCCTTATCTACAAAGAATTTCTACTTCTCGCAATTTTACTATGATTTGCTCTGTCGTGTAAGACCAGTTCCATCGGACACCGCGCTGGACAGCTTCCGGCCCAATACGTCTCCGTCATCACCATGCCGGAAGGGTCTGCCGTTGTGAGCACGTTGTCTGCGTCGTCGTAGGTATAGGAAATCGTGGCATCCTTAACATATACAAATTACAATTTTGCCACGTATTGGAATAACGTACAATAAGTTTCGCAAATAGAAAAGGGCAAGGTTTCGAGTCTCTGATAAAATGGGAGTCACGACACAACCATTCGAAAGGAGACAGAAAACCATGTCCGAGAAAATTGCACAACTAAATGAGGAAATCATTAAGAGCGAATTAAAGGAACTGGTGCGCAACAGCGTGGAGGAAACCCTCAACGGCCTGTTGGAACAGGAGGCTCAGCAGCTGACAGGCGCCGCGAAATATGAACGCAGTGCGGAGCGGCAGGGCTACCGCAGCGGTCACTACAGCCGGAGCCTGACGACAACATCGGTGGATCTGGAGCTGAAGATGCCAAAGCTCAAGGGTGTAACCTTTGAGACGGCCATCATTGAGCGATATCGCCGCCGCACAAGGGTGGTTGGTGCTTTTCCCGATGGCAATTCTGCACTGATGCTGGTTTGCGCACGTTTGCGCCACGTGGCCGGCACCCAATGGGGCAACAAGAAGTACATGAACATGAAGCATCTGGAGGCGACAGCTGATGACGCTTTGATTGCCGGTTAAGCCCTATACTTTCAGAGATCAAAAACCAATTTATGAAATTCTCTTGACACTACCAGAGCATTCGTAGCCATTTTCTTTCTGTAATTCATCCATTGGCAGTTGCAAAAAATCTGGCACATCTCCATCATAAATATTTTTAACAAAGTACGAATAAAGTAAATCATTACTTGTATAGTACGACACAACAAACGCAATCGGCTGTTCAAGGAATTCATCTGCTTCTGCTTCGGCTTTTTGTGCATCGTTTTCAATTGATACCCATTCCGTTTCTTTACGAACATCTTCATCATCAATCAGTTCTTTTATGGCTAGTTCATAGTGTTCATAAAACATCGCATAGTCTGCTAAGTTTAATTCTTTCACTTTGTTGCATATTTTTATCTGGCGTGCAATTTCCTTTTCCCAGTCTTTTTCAGACGCTTGCAATAGCGCGTTGTTTTTTTCTTTTATGTGGCTATCCAAAGCATCCTGTCCGTCTCCCTAGCCAATGTTTTGTTTCAGAATGAGTGATTCAATATTCTTAATGGTTTTCACATCCACAGCATCCAACTTAGAGTTGGTGTTTGAACAACCCATTACAAATAATTGAACAAGTATAAGAATCATCACGATAACGCCAGTCTTTCTGTTCATCATTCATCCATCCTTCTCTCTTGAATTATCAAATATATAAATGTTCTTCACCAAATACGGTAGGAGCATACAGCAGGCGAGCAGAAGAGCTAACAGTGGATCTCCACCCCAATGTTATAATTAGATTTTTTGTTCCCGTAGTCCAGACAAGTTTGTGCGTATGCCCGCCGCCTCCAACTGGTTTTTAATAACCTCGGCCACTGCTATACGGTCCGAGCTGTCGTCTATGACGAATTCAACATCCAGTCCGTTCAGATATCCTGCCTCCGTGAGCAGCTCTTTCACTTTTTCAATATTGGCGTTGTCATACTCATAGGGCCATTTGTCACCTTTAAACTGATCGCTGTAGCCGAATATGACAGGTGTTACCGCCGAGAACAGGCGGATATCGGCATAGCACAGCCCTGGTACGAACCGAAGGCTGGCGCGTCGATCATAAACGAGTTGAACGCATCTGGTGCGAGGAGGGGCTGAAAGTCCCGTAGAAGCAGCCTAAACGACAGAGGCTTTGGCTGATCTGGAGCTATGATTTTGTGGAGGACAGATTGTCAAACGGACGAAAGTTCCGCTGGTTGAACGTCATCGACGGGTGCAGCAGACAATGTCTCCCCAGCATTCCACGCCGTAGTTGGTGGCATCAGAATGTCACAGAAACTCTTGGCCGGCCTGTTTGTCATGAAGGACTATCCAGCCTATATTTGCAGCGACAACGGGTCTGCGTTTATGGCGACGAGACTGCGCGACCGGCCTCGGCGTGTCGGGGGCAACACAGCATATATTGAGTCTGGGAGTCCTTGGGAAAACGGCTATTGCGAGCGCTTCAACACCTGAATGCAAGATGAGTACCTAAACGGCGAGTTCTTTGAAACGATGTCCGAGGTCGAGGTGCTAACGCGGTAATGGGTGCGTGACTACAACACCATACAGGCTGCACAGCGCCCTCGGATTTCATCCGCCTGACCCGCAGACCGTATATCTGGCTGCGTAAATGTGATTTCCTAGCTCTAGCGTGTGTGCATTATCGGGGTGGACCAAACTACAACATTCAGTGATGTGTTTCTCAAGGTTTCAAAACTCAAGGAAATATTATCCAATTTTCACGTGTTTTGTCTATTCCTTCACAACTCTGCTCCGCCAAGATATGCTCTCTTTACCTCTTCATTCGCAATAAGGTCTTTAGATGGTCCCTCCATAACCAACTCACCGTTCTGCATCACATATGCTCTACTTGCCGTTGTAAGCGCTAGCTTCGAATTCTGTTCAACAAACAAAATAGTTGTCCCATCCCTGTTTATTTCATTGATCGCCTTGTATACTTCTTTTACTATGATCGGTGCAAGGCCAAGAGACGGTTCGTCTATAAGAATAAGATTTGGGTTGCTTACAAGCGAACGGCCTATCGCAAGCATTTGCTGCTCGCCTCCGGAGAGGGTTCCGGCTTTCTGTAATCGGCGTTCAAGCAGTCTTGGGAACCTCTCATAGACTTTGTTAATATCTTCCTTCACTTTCTTTTTATCGTTTCGGAGATAAGCACCCATATAAAGGTTTTCTTCTACTGTAAGCAGCGGAAATACATGGCGACCTTCCAGAACATGCGCTATTCCGGTCTTAGCTACTTTGTTTCCGGAATATGTCTGTATTTCTTTTCCGTCGAAAATTATCTTGCCCAGAACGCCTTTGCGCGGTGTAAGTCCGGATATCGTCTGCATTGTAGTGGTTTTACCAGCGCCGTTTGCACCGATAAGCGCTACCATTTCACCTTTGTTAATACATAGGTTGATTCCCTTTACCGCGTGTATGTTGCCGTAATAGTAATGAACGTCAATTAGTTCAAGTACGCTTGTCATTCATCGTCACCTCCAAGATACGCCGCAATAACATCAGGATTATTCGTGACCTCTTCGGGGGAACCTTCCGCAAGAAGCTTGCCCTGTTCAAGAACGTAAATATAATCACTGACATTCACAACCAAGTTCATGTCGTGTTCCACAATCAGAATAGACACGCCCATTTTGAGTATTGTTCGAAGTAATGCATCCAACTCGGATTTTTCAGCCGAATTCATACCGGCTGCAGGTTCATCAAGAAGGATCACTTTCGGATTGCTGGCAAGTCCACGGACAATCTCAAGAAGCCTTTGTTTACCATACGAAAGGTTTTTTGCTTGAATATGCGCATATTCATCAAGACCCACAAACTGAAGCAGTTCGTGTGCTTTTTCAATGATTGACTTTTCCTCTTGTCTTTTCTTTTTAGTGTTGAAAAGGCTGTCCCAGAAGTTCGCCTCAAGTCTTGATTGCATACCTACAAGAACGTTTTCCAGCACGGTCATCTTCCAGAAAAGGTTGATGATCTGGTATGTTCTGGCAATGCCGGCAAAATTGATCTCAAAACCCCGTTTACCTTCGATATGCTTTCCGTCCAACAGTATCGCCCCGCTGTTTATCTTGTATACACCACTTATACAGTTGAAAAGCGTAGTCTTTCCGGCGCCATTTGGGCCAATCAGTGCAGTGATCTTATTGTCCTCTATCTTTATGCTGACATCATTTACGGCGATGAGTCCGCCGAATTTAATAACAACGTTTTTTGTTTCAATCACGAACATCACCGCCTTTCTCACGGTCGTTTTCTTTAGCTTTTTTTCCGGCCATGTATCTTGCCTCTACCTTTTTAAAAATAACTTTCAAGCTCCCATGCAGACCTCCCGGCATAGCAACTATAACAATCAGGAGCAACGCACCGTAGAACAACATCTGATACTCCTGAAGTGGACGAATAAGCTCTAGAACCACCTCAATAGTTACCACCCCGCATATAGGTCCAAACGTGCTGCCACTTCCGCCAAACATCAGCATGGTCATTAGAAGTACCGACTGTGGCATTTTAGCGATATCCGGACTTGCAAAACCTATAATGCAACCGTATAGTGCGCCTGCAAGGCCTGTCAAAAAAGCACTGCATGCAAAAGCGATGACCTTGTATTTTCTTACGTTAATGCCCATTCCGTCAGCCGCATGGGTGTTTTCTCTTATGGCAATAAATGCGCGCCCTACACGTGATTTAACAAGGCTTACCTTTCCAAGCAGGACGATAATGACGATTACCAGTAGAAAATAATACCATTTTCTGTAATCGGAGCCCAAGAAACTTATTCCTTCTACGGCCATACCAAGCGCATTGTTCGTTATGTTGTTTGGCGAATTGTATATAATGTTGTATATTATTTCCGCGAAAGAAATAGTCGCCAATGACAGAAAATGAAACTTCAGCTTAGATGCGGGATAGGCTAGCAGCGCTCCGGCTCCCGCGGCTGCTATCGATACAAAGGGTATTGTAACGTATAAAGGAATGTTGAAATACCTATCCAGCATGGCGGAACCGTAAGCGCCTATTGCAAAATAAGCAGCATGTCCCATGGATATTTGTCCGGCGTATCCAAAAAGCAGATCAAGTCCCGACGTCGCTATGATATAGATCAGCGATATGCAGCAGACAAATACCAGATAGTTGTTTCCGAAAATCAAAATGAGTAAAAACGGCAGTGCTAAAAGCATTGCAGCCGTAAGACAGTTAAACAGCGTCTTTTTATTCGCTAAGCTCTTATACAAACCATAACCTCCTCTCTATATTCTAATCCCGAATAGCTCGCTCATTGAATATCCCTGTCGGCTTAATAAACAGGAACAGTATAAGGAGCGTATATGCGATAAGATTTTTGTATGTCCCGCTCCAATACCCTGCAATGAATGTCTCGGTAAGCCCAAGAACCAGCCCGCCGATCATAGCTCCGTACATATTGCCGTAGCCTCCTATGACTGCTCCAGAAAAACCCTTCATGCCAATATTGGCGCCAAGAGTAGTAAATACTCCGTAAAGAGGGCCAATCAATATTCCTGCGATAGATGCTACGCCCGCTGAGAGCCCCCAAGTTATTCCTGTCGTCAACGCTGTATTTATTCCACATGATTCAGCCGCAAGCGGTTCCATTGCGGCACCCCTCATCGCTGTTCCGAATTTTGACTTAGTCATGAAGAAATGCAGTATGAGCATCAGTACCACTGAAACAACCAGGCAGAGCCATGCCTCGGCCTGTGCTGTTACACCGAAGAATGTGGCAGTTCCACTATCAAAAATCTGTGGGAATCCACGGGTCTCGGTACCGTATGTTGCCTGTAGTGTATTCTGAATGATATACGATATGCCAATGGTTGCAATTACGATATATATTGGCAAAACGCCTTTATTTATCATTCTCCTGATTACGCCCTTCTCAACAAGAAAGCCAAGCAGGAATGCTAGTAGAAATGTCAGCGCTGCAGCCACATATATCGGCAGTCCTAATACCGCATATAGTGAAAAACCGAGGAAAGCACCGATGGTGATCAAGTCGCCCTGCATGAAGCTCATAAGACCTGAGGCTCTGTAAATCAGACTGTATCCTAAAGCTATCAGACTGTAAATCGAGCCATATATCAACCCATTAACAAGAATTGTAAAAAACACTATTCTTCATCTCCTAACTTTTTAAGCCAAAAGACCAGAATTTTTTTGATTAACTCCGGTCTTTATTTGCACTACATTTTATAAGCTATTAGGAAATTTATTTTTCATTTCCGGTTGCTTCCAGATATGCTTCATATCCGCCATCTGCGAGCCAATCGTCTACGTAAATACTTTTACCGTCAATCATTATAAATTCAGATACCGCCGAGTATCCCTCACGGTCGCCGTTTGTGAAATCGAGTGTGCCACCCAGCCCTGGAATTTTAACTTTATCCATAGCTTCGCGGATCGCTTCTTTGTCATTGCTGCCTGCAATTTTCGAAGCTTCCCAAAGGGACATCATCGTATCCCAGCCACGATAGCTTCCTTCGATGTTTGGAAGAGTTCCGTATTCTTCAATATACAGTTCTGTGAACTCTTTCATATATGGATCGGTAATGTCATTTATATCTGTATAGGTAACATAGGGATATGCATAATATACATAGTTGCAGTTTTCAACACCTGCTACGTTGATAAAATCCTGCTGCATGCTGTCTTTCGTAGAAATCGTTCCGGTGTATCCCTGATTTCTAAACTGCTTGATCATCGGCCCAAACTGTGCACCGAGTGCAGAGAGGAATACTGTATCGGGCTTGGATGCGATGATCTGGGAGATTTGTCCTGAAAAGTCGGTATCAGCCTGATCACACACCTGACGTTCGACGATCGTTGCGCCGCCTGCTTCGACCGCTTCTTGGAAAGCATCCGCAGTTGCAATTGCATTATCATCGTTCCCGTTGAGAATGGCAATGTTTTCAAATCCTAATTTTGCACAGAGGTCATAGATCATGGGAGCCTGTCTGTTGCCATTTAATGCTGCACGAAATGTCCAGATATTATCAGGATTTTCCATGAATGAATATGATGTACCCATACCGAAGTTGAGAGTTTCTGCTGCATTGAGAAGATCAACAGTGGCGAGACAGTCAGCCGAGTTGTGTGAACCGATGATAGCGTCATATGTGTCTTCTTCAATAAATTTCTGCACCAGCTTTACAGATTCTTCTACCTTCGACTGGTTGTCAAAAGCTTCAAAAGTGACCTTTGCACCGTTCATACCGCCGTGCTCGTTAATATACTTAACTGCCAGATTGATACCGTCTACACAGGTAACACCAAACACAGAGTTATTCCCGGTGAGGATTATGTGACAACCTATATTGTACTCTCCGCTAAGTCCGCTGTTTTCTCCCGATGATGCTTCCGGTGATTTTTCCGTGGATACAGCCCCTTCTGCTGCTTGCTCGGTAGGCGCCGCTTCTTCCCCATTACTTGCGCATCCTGCAAACAAACTGAGGAGAAAAACCACTAAAATTATCAGAGCCAAAGTCTTTTTCATTTCTACGTTCCTCCATTTATTTATTAAGCATAATTCTGGTTTTTTACAAGCATAAAAACTACTCCATCAGATGTTTTAAATATTAAGAAACCACCACTCATGCCCCGGATAGGACTCGGGGTAAAGTGTCCTTTCGAGCGTTCCATCCAATTTTGTAAGATAGATATTACAGGTTCCGAATACCTTGGCTTCTTCAAGATGCCCGCCTACGATTGGGCTGCCACCCTGTCCGGCCATGATGATATGCACGTGTGGCAAACACTTACCTTCTTTCATTGAAATGTCTCCAGTAATATTTAGTATTTCCATTTTTTCGTTGATTTCTGATACTACATAATTGCCTTCAATCTCATTTCCGGCGCCGAACCTTGCATAGTCCGTAGCTCCGATACCGGTAAAATGCGCTCCCGTGATACCCTCCTTTTCACATACGGATATGATCGTTGAGATTATCTCGTTACCCATCTCGACTCTGATAATAACTGTATTTCCGAATACCTTATAACCCATATTTTTCTCCTTTCATCATTTGACTTCTACGCCGATTATGTCTTCATAAAGCTTGATAATAGCCCAATTGTCTTCTGTGGGGAATTTTTTAAAGGCCGCATGGATAATTTCGTTGCATATTGCTGTTTCATAAAGCGGCACTTCAAGATCCTTTGCCATTTCCATCAGTAAGTTTGTATCTTTATACAGCGTCTTTAATTGTACGCCGCCACCGGAAAACTGTCTGCTGAGAATCTTGTTCGAATCATGCTTGAATGTCGGTGAGCTTCCGGTCCCGTTTCCAAGCACTTCGATCATCTGCTGCGGATCAAGTCCGGCTTTTATCCCGAACGCCATCGCCTCACAGGTTCCGATCGTGCAGATGGTGCTGAGTATACCGTTGCAGTGCTTCATGAGCTGTCCGTATCCCGGTTTGTCTCCAACGATTACAAGCATTGTACCGATAACATCAAGGATGTCTCTACATTCATCAATAGTATCTTTAGATCCCGAAACCATCATTGTAAGCACACCGGCTTCTGCACCGATTTGCCCTCCGGTTACCGCACAGTCTATTATGTGTATACCCTTCTTTGCTGCCTCTGCCGCAATGTCCTCCATCGATTTCATGCCAATAGTTGCAGTGATTATTACGGTCGCGCCTTCACGAAGCGTTTCAAGCAGACCGTTTTTTTCAAACATGACCGACCTTACCTGATCTGCATTAAAGACCATGATGACAGCGACATCAATATTTTCCCCAACTTGTCTGTTGCTGCTGCAAGGCAGGCCTCCGTTTTGTTTAAACTGTTCCATTCTTTCAGGATTCATATCGAATCCTTGTACGAAATAGCCGGCTCTGAGCAAATTTCTGGACATATAGATACCCATATCTCCAAGTCCGATGAATCCAATCTTTTGCATATTGATCATATCTCCTTCATACAATTATTATTTTATTAGGCTTAATGAATTAAAATTGACTATAGGTTTGCGAATGCTACCCATGTGGTTAGATTCATTCCGCCGTCGACAGTTAATATTTCACCATTTATCAGCGAAGCTTTATCCGAAGCAATGAAATATATAGCCTCCGAAAGTTCTCTCGGGTCACCATTTCTCTTAAGTGGGCTTATGTTTGCCCTGGCTTCTCTCATACCCGGCAGTTCATATCTTGCATGATTAATTTCTGTCTCAAACGGACCCGGACAGACACAGTTTGTCCTGATGTTGTATTTGCCCCATTCAACCGCTGTACATTTGGTCATCATAATGATTCCGGCTTTTGTACTGCTGTATGCAATGGTGCCTTCCGGCATAGGTGCAAGACCCGCCATTGATGCGATATTAACAATCGAACCACCGCGTTCCATCATGGTTGATCCAAAGATCTTTGTGCAGTTGAACGTACCTGTCATATTTACACTGACGTTGAGATCCCAGTTTTCGTCAGGCAGTACGTCTATCGCTTGCTTCCACACTCCCTGCACGCCGGCGTTGTTGATGAGTACGTCAATTTTTCCGAATTTCTTAAGGATCTTGTCGCGTATGTTCTTTAATCCGTCTCTGTCTCTGACATCACAGACGTACGAAATCGCACTTTCTGTATCATCCATCCATTCAGCCTTGATAATATCAATACAAATAATCATGAATCCGCGTTCTAAAAATAGTTCCGCGTGTTTTCGACCCAAACCGCTATGCGCCCCTGTGATCAGCATTACTTTTTGATCTATCATTTTCAACCTCTAAAAACTTCAACTAGACTATTTCTTCTAAACTCGGAATATTGCATAGTTATCATCTATTGCATTGCGACGTGCATTGGAATTACTTTGTTATGGATAAATTATACTTGCTTGTGGTTTTAAATGTTATGAAGCATATTGTTATTCAAATCAATTATCTTGCGCTAAGTTTCATTTCAAGATTGTTTGGAAAATTATTTATCGCATTGTAAAACTTGCAAATTTAGACGGTTTCATCTATAATGGTGTCGAATATTTAGCCGGAATTTCCCACAATACACTTTTTTAATTGACGAATGGTATGTTGGAAATTCTAACAGATCAGTTGTCTATGTGGTTGTATTTATATTAAATATATTGTGAATTTTAACAAATTAGTTGTTTACATGGTTTTATCTATTTGATATGGTAGTGATTATATGAAAAAGCTATTCTTCAATGACCCTCAACAGAATAATGCTTCCAATATTAGACTCCCCAATATTCGAAGTTTAATTGTGAATGCCGGGCCTCTTAAGGTTGCGCAAAGCCCACATATCCACAGATATCCTGAGATAGGTTATTTCTACAATTTCAACGGTACTCATACAATAAACGGCAAGACTTATCAGGTGGGGGGTGACAGTCTCGTCATTTTAAATGGCGGAGTAATACATTCAGAAATATCAGTGGATGAACAATATTGTGCATATTCTATCGTTTTAGATGATTTGTTGCTCACTGATCTGCCGAAGAATGCCATAATATCGGATATTCGTTGCCCCGTCGTTCCATGCGGAAAATATGCAAATGAGATACGCAATGTTTTTCTGGAAAATTTAACGATTCGCGAAAGTAGAGAAGAATACTATTATGAACTGATCCAGTATAATGTTGCCAAGATTCTTTATTATATAACACAATTACTTCCCCACAGTATGGTTGCTCCAAACCATACTGTTTCAGCCACCACATTGGAAATACAAAAATTTATTGATCACCATTATAATACAAGAATTACTTTGGATTCTCTTTCTAAGCAATTTTATATGTCAGCCTTCCATATAGTTCATTTGCTGACGAAAGAGATCGGGATATCTCCTATTAATTATCTTATAAGTCGAAGGATTGGGGAATCTCAAAGATACCTGATGCATTCAGGTAAATCTATCAGTGAGATCGCATTGCTTGTCGGCTATGAGAATGTTAATCATTTTTCGAACATGTTTTCAAAACGTATTGGCATGTTTCCGGGAGAATACAGAAAGCTTATGCATGCATCTAAAACCGATAACTTCGAGATGCACTGAAGAAGTTAGGTTCAGTCGAAAAAGCATCATAGTGACCTGCCCCTATTGTCGCACATTTGGACTTTTAGGATTCACCTGAAATCATGAACGCATATTGGGCTGGCGTCAGATTATCCAGCGATATAAGTAGTATCAAAGAAGTGTATAAAGCTCCATTGTCAGTCAGAGGCAACGTTTTAAATTTTGTGTATCCTCTGGAATGAGAAGTAGAATATCGAACATATCTTTTCTAAAGGGCTGAGTCTTTAGCTCCTTTTTCAGTAATTTAACAAATTAGAACTCTATCGTCAAGAGTAAATGTCCCAAGCAGATAGTTGGTAAGGCAGGCGATTTGTGAAAAGCACAGATAGCTGATTATGGATCTCACCCCAACCCTTACGCTTTCCAGTCCATGTCATTGAGTTGTTCGCCTTTGCCTTTGCGCTATACTCTTCTTTCAGCATTTTAGCCCACTGCATTTTTCGCTAAAAGTGAAATCTTTTCTATTTTCATTCTCAGACACTTCAAGTTCAACATGATGCAGCGCATCCCGTACCGTCATCACATTAACCTTAATTTGTTTCCAACCTAAGTGCTGTACAACACGTAATCTGCGTTCGCCAGCAATCAGTTCTAAGTCTGGTGTTACTGCCGGAGGGTTAATCAAACCATTTTTAGCTATATCCGCAGCCAGCTCCTCAATATTGCCAAAACCTTTCCTGATGCGGTCGCCCACCTTGATTTGCTCTACCTCAACCATCATATAAAAGCCCTCCTTTTATAATCGAACAAGTGTTCCTGTTTTTGTATTGTAACTTATTTATATATCATTTACAAGTGCTTTTTTAAAATATAAAAAGACGTCCAAATGAACGTCTTAGTCTATGGGATGTGATGTGTTTTGTTACCAGAATATACCTATTGAAGAACCGGCTGCATAAATAAGTCCAAACGCAATCAATCCTCCTAAAATACCCAATATAATTAGCCCTGCCTCACGATTTAGATTTTTTTCTTGATATTTCCGCTATTTCTGCTGCTCGTGCATCTGCTGCCGCTTTTTCCTCTCGCGCCTTTCTTTCGCGCTCCTCAAACATCTCTGGCTTGTTCTTTTTAAACCATTTTTCAAAGTCATCTGGGGTGTCTTCTGGGAATTTTACATGTATAAAAATAATATCTTTATTGTTCCGATTATATGATATGTCATCTTCAGTTACCTCACCCTCATATATCCCTGAATACCGTGTTTCATATTTGATCTCACAGTAGGGTTCAGCCTTTTTGTTAATCTTGCTATTTCTCGTTCTCCGCCATTTAAACTTCCTAAATGATATAAAGAAACCCGATATGATCCATCATCCTGAATATCTACGCCAGATATTCCACGAGTTGTGTAGTACCGTTCTGACTCTAAAAATCTCTTCAAAGCAAATAGCGCATATGTACGCGTCCCCATTATTCCTTCTTTTTCACGATCCTTAAACCACTGCTTTTGTTTTCTCCATACTCCCTATAATATTCCGCAAATGGATTATAATATCTACCCCAAGAAAAGGACGGAATAAGAGGTCTGATTCCGTCCTCAATCAATAGATATTGTGCTAATCCGTTTTCATACTCCGACTGTGCAAGACCGTTTTCTTCAAGGAACGGTATTAACTCTTTGGGGGTAATATTTTCTTTCAAGATACCGCCTTCTCGCACCATCCTTTTAATTTCAAATTCACGATTACGATCAGAAGACCAAAATTGTCTATCACCCTCCATTTGAGTCGAGATTTTCAATGGCATCATCTAACGCTTCTATAGCGGATTCGTTTTCATAATAACGGTCTGATGATTGTAGGTTTTCTGGTGTGTTGTCGAGAGCGTCTTGCTCATCTTGTCTTACATCGTCTAAAATATCCTTAGCTTCAACTGAGAGGTTAACTGCTTGCTGGATTTGATTTTTACGTTCTTTGTTCATTGATATTATACCTCATTTTATGTTATTCAGCAACATAAATAAGGAGACAGGATTAACCCATCTCTTTATGCTTCGCTATATATAATATATTATTTCGGCACCAGTATTGTTTTAGCATCAGGGGTAGTGTATTTATCATAACCCATGTCAAGTAGATGCGCAAGGGGATAGGGCATATATATCTCCACTGGCACATCAGGAGCAAACGCAAAGCAAACCGCATCCTTTACAATTATCTCATCGTCGCCGTATGTTTTTATATGTGGAATGCCATACAATTCTTTAGGCACATGGCGGAATACATAATCCCTATCCATGTATTGGGGCTTCCCACTTCCAATATGTCAACGTCATATCCTTTCCCTGATACCGTTAAAACAATACGTGCCGCAATGACCACCTAGATCAGGTTTATCCTTGTGTCCTTTGCAAACAGGTGTATCCATTCGTCGTTGATCTCGATATCGATGGCCGCCCCGTATTCAAAACCGTTTTTGTTCGCTTCGAGCAGGCTGATGACCGGCACACGCAGCACCGCGTCAACCTCCTGTATGGTCACATGCAGATAGATCTCGCTGCCCATCATCTCTGAAACGCCTACCGCAGCGGGAACGCTGTTTGCGCCGCCATACGCAAGGCTGCAATGCTCTGGGCGGATACCCATCACCACTTCCTGCGGCACTACGCCTTTGGCCTTTAGCTGCTCCTGTTTCGCAAAGGAAAGCTGAAGGCGCGCGCCTGTTGCCATTTCCACGCCATACGTATCACCCTCCAACACAAGCTGCGCGTCGAAGAAGTTCATCTGCGGCGTGCCAATAAACCCCGCGACGAATTGATTGACCGGATGGTCGAACACCTCATTGGGCGTGCCGATCTGCTGCACCAGACCGTCCTTCATGATGACGATGCGGTCTCCCAGCGTCATAGCCTCCGTCTGGTCGTGCGTCACGTAGATAAAGGTGGTATTGATGCGTTTGTGCAGCTTAATCAACTCAGCGCGCATCTGGTTCCTCAGCTTCGCGTCCAGATTGGAAAGCGGTTCGTCCATCAAAAATACCTGCGGCTTGCGCACGATGGCACGGCCGATGGCGACGCGCTGGCGCTGTCCGCCGGAAAGCGCCTTGGGCTTGCGGTTCAGATATTCCATAATGTCGAGGATTTCCGCCGCCTCCCGCACCATGCGGTCAATCTCCTTTTTGGGCGTCTTGCGCAGCTTAAGCGCAAAAGCCATGTTATCGTATACCGTCATATGCGGATACAAAGCGTAATTCTGGAAAACCATCGCGATGTCCCTGTCTTTTGGGGGAATGTCGTTTACATGCTGGTCACCGATGTACAGCTCGCCTTCCGTGATCTCCTCCAGCCCCGCGATCATGCGCAGGGTAGTGGATTTACCGCAACCGGAAGGACCCACGAGCACAATAAACTCTTTGTCTTCAATCTTGAGGTTCAGCTCCTGTACCGCGACCACGCCCTTGTCCGTTTTAAGCAGGTTTGGCGCTTCTTCCATATACGCTTCGGCCTTTCTCTTCTTCGCCGCTTTCTTTTCCCTGCCCGGGCTGTAGGGATAGAGCTTCTTTAAATCTTTCAACAATAAGCTTGCCATATCTTTTAGCCGCACCTCTGCCTTGCGCCAAAGCTTGACGCCGCTCAGTCATACGGCTGCAACCTCCTTTTTATGCGCGGCGGGCCAAAATACTCGCCGGACGCTTCATTCCCCTGGGGTTATAACACGCAGCATACGGCGCAAACATCAAAGAGGATGGCTTGCGCCGTTTTGAGCACTGAAAGCGCGGTTTCCATGGGTACGGTGATGTGCGCCTCCATCACATCCATGACCTTGCCCGTCTGCACATCGATGCCCATACGCCACAGATCCCGGTGCTCCGTCATCGGAATGTGGCCGGATTCAAGGCCGAATTGTTTCAGGCTGTAGAACTGTGTGGGCGCAACCGCCTTGATGCAGGCAAACGCCCCGTGCGGCTCGCATCCGGCGTTTTGTGCCAGTATAAGAAACGGCTTTTCCAGCGCGTATATAAACTTTTGGCAGGCCGGGTGCGTGACGCCTTTCTCAAACGCGCGCATCATCGGCCTGCAAAGGTTTAACAGGTACAGCCCGCCGCCCGGGAGGTCTTCGCTGTTGGCTTTCACGATCTCCCGCAGCTTTTCCGCAGCCGTTTTTAAGAAAAACTCCACGCCGGCAAGAAAATCCTGTCTATCCATGCCGCTGTCCCGTGCGGTTTTTAAACACGCGTTCGCCAGCAGAATCGCGGTTTTCAAACCGTCGCCGGGCAGTTCTTGCTGTGTGATCAATCGCCGCGCGTATTCAGCGTTTGGATCCTCAAAGCGCCCGTTCATTAAAACTTCCTTCATGTTAGCCGAGCAGACCGATGCGCCCGTTGCGTCCGCGCAGAGTATACTGCCGCCGCCATAAGCTTTTTCCGCTACCTGCGCGATTATATCCATACCCTGCGCTAATTCCGGGCAGCAAACCGGTCTTTCTATTTTCACATCAAACATATTATTCCCCTCCTTCTTACAGATCGACATTCTGTGTACGCAAAATCTGCTGTATCTCTTTGATATCGAGCGCTCCGGGATCCATGTTTTTTTCCACGCTCAGGCTCGCCACGACGCCCATCGCATGCCCCATGTTCATGCAAATAGGCATGATGCGGTAGCTGGAGTGTGCCTTATGCGTGCCGCTGATGTTTCGGCCGTTGAGCAAAAGCCCATCCACATTCTGAGGCAGGAAGCATCTAATGGGTATCGTATAATAGTTTTGCTGTTTAAACGCCTTGTAAGCGCCGTCACTATCCAATCCGGGGCCTGAGACGTTATGCAGGTCGAAGAAAAACCGGGATTTGGTGACCACCCAATCCTCGAACACCCGCGCGTTCGCGATATCATCTTCGTGCAGTTGATAACCTGCGGCAAAGCGCCGCGTTTCCCGCACGCCGACGGAATTGGCGGTATCGCATACATAACAAGCCTCATAGCCCGGTACGTATTTGTGGAGGAACTTCGTTATTTCGTCGATCTGTTTCCGGCATTCGTAATCCGCACGGTTCAGGTCGCGCACATCCGTGCCGTCCACGCCGATGACGTTGGTCATATTGACTGTTATCGTACCGGGCAAGGAGGAAGGATATAGAAGGACATGCCCCGCCGGCGCGGGCAGTTTCTGCTGCGCGAGCTCCTGCAAGTCTCCTTGCGGCAGCTGCACCGTGTCCTCAAAACCCCAGAAGAACATCGCACGATCCATATCCACGCCTGCGAGCTTAAACATGGTGGTCATGGGCTGCATACCGCCGTCTTTCCTGCCCTTTTCAAAGGGCACGCCTGCATATGCTGCTACGTCGCCGTCGCCTGTTGAGTCGATGACGATATCGCATAAGACAGCCTCCCGTCCGGACTTACTCTGTGTAATCACGCCGACGACGCGGTTGTCCTCCATGATGACGCCGCTGAAAAATGTGTATAGCTGTACCTGCGCTCCTGCTTCATAGAGCATTTCAAGCATAACCAGCTTCAGCTTTTCCGGATTGATGACCTGCGGGCATTCGCAGTCTTGGGCACGTTCCCGGAGCTCTTCGAAGCAGCCGCCTTCCTGATGTCCTGTCCAGTGGCTCATGATGCCGTTGGTGGCGATGCCGCCCACCGCACCGGATTGCTCGATGATGAGCACATCCCTGCCCATGCGCGCTGCCGTCAGCGCCGCGCCAAAGCCCGCCGGCCCCGCGCCAACCACCAACACCTCGACCTTTTGTACGATGGGGATTTGTTTTGAAGGTTCTTCATAATACCTTAACATGAACGATCTCCTTTCCAGATTAAGCTTTTAACCTTTTACTGCCCCTTCCGTCAATCCTGTCACAAAATATTTCTGCAGGAAGAGGAAGAGCAAAACGATGGGGATGGCGGCCAGCACCGCGGCCGGCATCACGAGATTCCACGGATATGTGCCGCTCGCGTTTTGAAAACCCGCAATGCCCACGGGCAGCGTTCTCATCACGCTCGCCTTGGAGACCAGTGAGGGCCATAAGTAATCCCCCCAAACCCACATAAATTTTAAAATAGCGCCCGTACCGATGGCGGGCTTTGAGTTTGGGATGATGATGCGCGTCAGCACATTGAAACGCCCACAGCCGTCAATCATAGCTGCTTCGTCCAGGGCGCGCGGTATCTGCGTAAAGCTTTGCTTTAAAAAGAATATGATGAACGGCGACACCGCGACGGGCAATATCAGGCCCTGGTAGGTGTCGACCCACCCCCATTGCACCATCATGAGATACAGCGGCACCACGATCGCCTGCACCGGGATGATCTGGGCAAAGAGCACCATCGCGTTGGTGAGCCTTTTCCCCGGATATTCCAGCCGCGCCAGCGTGTAAGCGGCTAAAACGTCGATCACGAGGTTGATCGCGATCGCGGCTACCGCCACCAACACCGAATTGATAAACCATTGTATAAATTCATAATTGGCTAGCAGGTCATAGTAGTTATACAGGCTTGGGTCCTGCGGCAGCAGATGGAAGTTGAGCGAGACGATCGAGTTATAGCTTTCGAAGGAGCCCTTGAACATGATCAGGAACGGGAACAGCGAAAACAGGCATGTGCACAGTATGATCACAAACTTCGCAATAGGCAGGAGCCTGAATTTTCTCTCACTCATCGACCGCACCCCCTTTCCCTATCAAAGATTTAATAAAGGTAAACAGCGCCACGATCAGGAACAGGATGAACGAGGCTGCCGAAGCCAGGCCGACGCTGTCGCGCACCTTTGCGTAAATATAGGTGACCACCGTCGTTGTGGCGTTTCCCGGCCCTCCGCCCGTCATCACCCAGATGTGGTCGAACGCCTTGAAGGAATTGATGAGCAGTATCGTCGTCACAAAGTATAGTATGGGTCTTAACATGGGCACCGTGATCTTCCAGAATTTCTGCCATGCGTTTGCCCCCGCGACATCCGCCGCCTCATATAAATCTTTTGGAATCTTCTGCAAGCCGCCGATCAATATGAGCGTATACAGTCCATACTCCTTCCAGACGTTGAATATCGTTACGGCTAAAAGCGCTGTGCCGGAGCTGTACAGCCAGGACGGCCCGGCGATGTTGAACATGCCCAACACTTGATTGATGACGCCGTATTGCGGATCGTACATCATCTTCCAAACCATGCCCATCACGGTGATGGGTACGACGACGGGTATGAATACGAGGCTGCGCCCCAAAACGCTCATGCGGCTCTGCCTTTGGAACAGCAAAGCACACACCATGGATACGGCCAGTGTGAGTCCCATATTCAGTATGGTGTATACGATGGTGTTGATCAGCGCACGGTGGAAGCTGCTGTCATGAAGCAGCATGAATTCATAATTACCCAGCCCCACGAAAGTTTTATCACCCGCCAGATTCCATTTGAACAAGCTTGTGCCGGCGGAATCGATCATCGGCCAGATCATGAACAATATCAGAAAGACCGCGGCGGGCAGAATAAACATATACGCCTGGAGCGTATTCTTTACTTTAGGTTTGATTATCACGGCACGATTCGGTTTGCGCTTGATTAACATAACCGGCTTAAATCCTTTCTGTCGGATTCTCGTGAAACCCTTTGAGATCTTTGGCGTATTTCAGCCAAGCCTTGCCTGCAAATTAGGCGAGCAATGAAAGAGGATTGGCGTGAAAGCGCTCACGCGGCTCATCGCTGCATGAGCGCTTTCGCACAGCGTCCTTTTATATGTATCTTTTTTCGGTTACAGAGACTGGTTAACCTCGAGGTCAATCTGCTTTAAAGCGTCCTCCACGCTCATTTCGCCGTTCAGAGCGGAAATGATCAAACGCTTTTGCGCATCCCAGCGCGCGGTGTAGCCGTAACGTGACTGGCCGAAAAGTTCCGCGGAGGATTTCGCCGCCGATGCATTCAGAGCCTCCCAAATGACGGGCTCAACCTGATATACATCGTCGATAACGGCCTTTTGTTCGTCTGTCAGTTTGTCGATGTTATAAGGCTGGATGCCGAAAGCCGCGGTCATCCATGTCGGCGCATTCTCCGGAGACGTGAACCACTTCATGAATTCCACACAGTTTTGAGGATTATTTGTCGACGCATTCGCACACAGCGCGTGGCCACCAACATGTCCGCTGGGGCCGGGCATGGGGCCAACCGTCCATTTGCCTTCAAGGTCTTTGTCGCCCACAAATTTTTCAGACATAAGCGGTCCATTGGTAAAGCAATACATGGCCAGCGCGCCTTCGCGGAAGGCGGTGTTGGCGCTGGTGCCGAAATCGCTGATGCCTTCGCTGTAGAAGCTCTTCATGAATTCCAGCGCTTCTACGCCGGCTTCTGAGTTTTGTGTAGAGGTCATGGTGGACATATCCATGAATTGTCCGCCGTAATCGGCAAAAACAGACTGCCAGCTATAGTTGATGGCGTTTAACTGGTCGTCCGCGCCCTTGAACTGGAAGCCCATCACGCTGCCGCCGGATTGTTCGGTGATGGCGGCGGCCATGGTTTTGAGTTCGTCCCAGCTTGCGGGCAGCTTGTCGAAGCCGTATTCCGACATGATATCCGTGCGGTAATACATGATATAGGTTTCATAGCTGATGGGTGCACCGTACAGATGTCCGTCCACCATGCTCGCATCGATCAGGGAGCTGTATTTGGAGATGTCTTCCTCGGCATAGCCGTTCTGATTCAGCGGGAGCAGCATGCTTGCGTCCACCAAAGCCGCATCAAGAGCTGCGGACAGGTAAAACACATCGGGGCCGGATCCGGCGGCGACCGCCTGCTTGATCTGTTCGCGGCCGTCTGTCCAAGCAAGGACGTTTACATTTACATGTGTCGTCTCACTCTGGGCGTTAAACTCGTCTACCATTTCCTTGATTTTCGCCTCATCTACCAGCGGAAGCATCCAAAACTCGATGGTCTGCTTCTCCGCAGGCTCTGCCGGTTGTGATTTGAAAGTTTCCGAAGATGGCGATTCACTGGCGGAAGGGTCAGATGGCTCTTTAGGTTCGGGGGGCGCACAACCGGCCATTGCGGCGGCCAACAGCACAACAATTAGAATCAGTGACAAGAATCTTTTTTTCACTTGCAATCCCTCCATTATTTAGTTGGTTTATTCATTTAAGAAAAAGAGCTTTCAGGAGTTTGGGGCTCCTAGTTTCAGTATATCAAGATATGCTTAGGATACCATGTGGTAAAATTTTAAATATTGTTGAAGTTTTTTAATCCTGCATATAAATGCGTTGCGTCATACTCCTATACTCAAGCGGTGTATACCCTGTGTATTTACGGAAAACCTGGCTGAAATACCGCGTATCCGTGTAGCCCACCTGTTCCGCCACCATATAAATTTTTTGCGCACCTTCGGCGATCAGCTTTTTCGCCGCCTCCATGCGTACTGACGTGAGGTAGTTTTTAAAGGTGACTCCGTATTTTTCGCTAAAAAGCGTACTTAAATACGTAGACGAAATGAAAACTTGCTTTGCAAAGCCATTGAGCGATAAATCCTGTGCGAAATCAGTATCTATAGTTTTTTTAATCTGCTCCAGTGCGGCTATTAGGCGATGATCTTTTTGTCTTAGCACGCTCATGCCCACCGTTCGGTAGTTTTCTGAAAGGCAATGTGAAAGCTCCTCCAAGTTTTTACACTGATCGAGCTTCGTCCATTCTGGGATGCTCTCAAGCTCATTTTCTAGGCCGACCAGCAAGCGGATTTCATCCAGTATCACGAAAGCTTCATATGCCAGTGAGCGCAAAAGGCTGATGGAAGCACCTGAATCTGCGGCCTTGTTCATGCCACTAGTAACGATGACGACGGCTTCCTCATAGTTTCCTGTTTGTATGGCAACACGTAACTGCATACTGACACTCTGAAAACGCTGCACCTGCGGCTTGTACTCATAAACGATGTCCGTATAGTAAATCTGTTTGCTATCCCCTAAAAAGCTCCTGTATTCGGATAAAGCCAGCGCTTGTTGATATGATTTTCGCAGCTCTGACATATCTGTCGCGTACCTGCCCGCGCATAGCAAGTAATTTTGCACATCACGAAAATCAATATATTCTTGCAGTCGCTCGATGAAGTCGTTGATGTCACCGCCTGAACACAAGCTGGTTTCATTTTGCATATGGCAGATAAGTATAAAATGATCTTTATTAAAAAATGGATGAACTGAAGCATCTCCAACCGTAAAAATATCTTCAATCTGTAAAAACAGCTCAAATACTTTCTGTGGAGGCCTTCTATCCAGCAGGCATATCACCACGGGTTGCCATCCAGCCTGTGTAGAATATTCGCCGAACATACCGCCCTGCTCCTCTTGATCCGCGTATGACATAAGCCAGTCAAACAAAAAGGGTTTTGAACGCTTGATCTGCTTATCCAAAATCTTTCGTCGGTTCTCCTCCTGTCGTTGCAACAACACCTCCCTTTTAATTTCACGAAGATGTTTTGTCAAAATCGATACGTTCAGCGGCTTTAAAAGATACGCCTTGACTGTATAACCAATGGCGTCCCGCGCAAATTCAAATGAATCGTATCCAGTCAGTATCAAAGACTGCATCTTAGGTAGCAGCGCGCTGAAAGTCTTCACCAAATCGAGCCCAGTTTTTTGGCCGTTGCCCAACATGATATCGGAAATCATCAGATCAGGTCGTTCGTACTTGGCAATGGCAAGTGCTTCTTCATAACTGTGCGCCGTGCCACACACGGTGTATCCAAGTGTGCTCCAGTCCACGATTCGAAGTAGGTTTTTTAAGATGATATCTTCATCTTCCACTAAGAACACTTTTAATTTTTCAGTCGGTTTTGTTCGTTTGTTCACCGGTGTGTTCTCCTTTCATATGGATACGAATAACCGCTGTAATACCTGCTTCACCTTCGTTTTCGGTGTAATAAAGGGCGCTCTGCTCACCAAAAGCCAGCTTGATTCTTTCATGAACATTCAGTATACCGTAACCAGAGCTTAACAATTGGTTCGGGCTGCTCTTATATTCGCCGCTTAATATACCGTTTAAATACTCCACATCAGCACCTTCGCCATTATCGCGTATGCGAAGGAATAGATACTGTCCTTTCTTTTCTGCCGAAATTACGATCTTTCCGACGCGTGAGCCTTTCACAAAACCATGGATGATGGCGTTTTCCACCAGCGGCTGCAGGATCAGTTTAATCACCTGTACATCAAGCAATTCTTCAGGTATGTTTACCTTGAGCGTAAACGGATTGGCCGACCGGTATTTCTGGATTGCACAGTAGCTTTTCACATGCTCGATCTCACGCCGCAAGGGCAGCTCTTCGCTGCCTTTGTTCAAGCTGATGCGGAAAAACTCGCTCAAGGCGAGTGTCAAATCGGCAATCTCCGGCGTATTCTTCGCGTATGCGAGGCTCGAGATGCAGTTTAATGTATTATACAAAAAATGCGGATTGATCTGTGCCTGCAACGCGTGCAGCTCTGCCTTGCGCTGATTGTCCGCACTCTTCTTTATTTCACATAAAAGCCGTGTGATCTCATCCATCAGCCGATTATAGCCTTTAAACAACACACCTACCTCATCGTTACGTTGCTCATCAAACCGGGTCTTTTTGTGATAATCGTAATGCTCCATGGCGTGCGCCACATTTTGTATGGGTCGCGAGACGGATCGGGCAATCAGGTGGCTGATGAGCATCGTAGCTAAGAGCCCAAGCACGATGATGGCGATAGTAATGTTGCGCAGCAAATCGAAAGTATAATTGACATTGCTTTTCGGTACAATACCCAATAGCATCCAATCCGAGATACCCGCATTCCGGATGATCACATAATAAGGCTTGCCGTCAATGGTGACGCTTTTTAAGCCGCCTTCATCATTCTGCACAAGCGTAAGCAAGTCTGGCAGTGATTCGGCATCCTCATAATTGAGCAGGGTCTCCCCACAATACAAATAAACCTCGCCTTCTTTACCAAGTCTTACTTTATTTAAAATATTCTGAATATATTCGGTCGATACGAACACGCGAATAATGCCTAAAGATTCCCGCAGGTTTTTTGTGTTGAGGATGGCGCGCGTCGCCGAAAACTCCGTCTTTTGCCGCACGTTGTCCCATTCGGGTGGCCGCCAGCTGATCTGTCCGAGATTTTGGGAAGCCTCGGTGTACCAGGGTTCCCCTCGTATGCTCGTCGCGCGGAATACGCCTTCCGTCGCGCTGTGCCCCGACGTAATGTCGATGTTGCTGGAGGTATATGTGGGGTAGGCATGCTGCTTTTCCGCATAGATATATACGCCCGCCGTTTTTTTGGTGATCACGTCTATACCTATCGTGCTATTCGCGAGCGTCCTTGCCTCTATCGCGCCTTCATATCCGTTCTTTTGGTTGGCCGATGCAAGGTAGTTTTGCAGCATTTTGTTGATGCCCAAGTTAAACAAATAGTTCTCCACATCGTCAGCATACTGGTTTATATTGAGTATAGCTTGATCCATTGTCTGGCTATAAGAGGACAGGATTTGTTCTTGCAGAAATCTACCCGAGGAGTAATACTGGATTGCAGTCAAAAAAATAAGGAGCGTGCTGAAAAACAACCCGTAAGAATATAGCAGCCGGCGGTTTAGTCTGGTGTTTTTCAGCTTGCTTTTGATCCATGAAATAAGATTCATCATATTTATCCCACACTTTATCATTAAAAGCCATCATTATATACCAGTGCATCATGATCAATACAAAATACATTTTTAAAAATGTTATTAAATACACAACTGTGGCAAATTTGAATATAATCGATGTATTGTCGTTCCGTTTGAGGGCTGACGGCGTTCCTTGCCTTTTGTAACTGTCGTGTCATATGCATTAAATCCATATTTATATTTGCACTATAACATTAACCTACTTTAGCTGCAAACTTTTTATTGCTTAGTATACCAAAGTGATAAAAACAAAAAATGAACAATTAGCAGTCCTATGTAACATCATGTGATAAGGTAAATTGACGTTGGAGGAGAAGCGCAAGGTCTAGAAAGCAGTAGAAAAAGACGTGGCAACCAAAAGTAACCCGACAGCGGTTAATCATTCCGGAGATGGCAGAGATTGGTTTAGGCAAAACAAACTGGTTATTCTTTACAGATATGCAGCATAATGGTATACTAAAAATATCAAATTCTCATTTCACTCACTGCGGACATTATAGGAGCATGCCATGAAGAAAATGATTGCGCTATTTCTCATCGTTTTGTTATTCATTCCATATGGAAGCGCTCTTGCGGAGGGCATTGGCAACGGGGATGGCAAGATCCTCGAAGAGGAGTCCTCTTTGCCTGTGCAACAGGACGGCGATGACGAGTCTTTGTCGGTAGTTCAGAATGTCGTGATCAGTCCCGGGACAGAGCAGGTCTATTTTCAGTGGACGGGTGTGAAAAACGCTTCCTCTTATGGATTATATTATACGACGGAAAATACAACGGATACGGCAGCATTCAAAAACATCGCAACAACTGTTGCACACAGCAACCCGACATCAATTCATAGTCATACGGCGGATCGAAGCGCCTTTAAAGCCGACAACGGAAACGGAACCATGCTGCAATCAGGCATCATCTACATACATATTGAATCACGAGATGACGATCATAACACCGCATGGCATCATCAAAAAATTGTATTGCCAGCCAGAATCATAGGCCAAACCACTATCAACAGTGCAATCGCCAGCAAAGCGAATGTCAGCGTGACAGTCCGCCGTATAGCAGATCCTGCCGCTGATGACATCGTGATTAAAGGATACAATATCTACTACATATTGGATGATTATCAGAAGAAAGCGGGATTCATAGCACAGGGTACGGATGACAGTATTCAAGAGCTGCCCGCCAATTATGACCGCAGTCTCTTTACGGACGCCGATGACCAGCCGATCAACGGGCAGCAGGTCACCATTAAGGCCACAATCGTGTTGGTTGATCCAGAAGCCGCCTCCGGTGAGCAGGAGGGCAGCATAGCGACAGCGGAAGCCAGAACCGTCCTGCTGCCGGACAATCAGGGCCCTGCCGCACCTGAGCTGCAGATCCAGTATGATCATACCGGCGATGAATGGGGCGATGTGTCCGACTGGATCAGTGATTGCCCGACCATCAAGTGGAGCTTTGGCCCGGCACAAGAAGCTGATTTTGACAGGCTTGAGTACGCGATATTGCCGGGAAGCTCTGCCCAACCTAACAGTAATACGGTATGGACGAATATAGATAATACGACTACCTTGCATCCGCAGCAGAATTTATGGAACAACAGCTATGTGCTGCCCGGACAGGTCATCGCAGACTTGCCCAGCGGCGAATACAGCATTTTCGTGCGCGCGAATGATGTCAATGGTAACGACGGCACGTATGCGAAGGTCGTCTATCGGCGCGAAGCTAAATATTCACCGGAAGGAATCACTCCGCTGACCGCCAATGACATTTATGTAGGAGCGGGAACAGGATCCGTCACGGCAACCTGGCGGGGCGCAAGCGTTAACGGCTCTTTCAGCATAGACGGCTACGAGCTGTACTATACGACAGAAAACACGACGGATTCAGCCAAGTTTACGCTGCTGGGTACGGTTGTATATCATCCCGGCACAGATCGGCACAGCATCACCGTAAGCCGGGCTGCCCTCAAGCAGAATAACGGAGCCGGCGATGTTATACAGATGGGCGGCGTGTATCTTCATCTGCTCCAGCGTGACACAAACGGGAATGAAGTGATCACAAAAAAGTTGATCAATCTGCCGGCGCGGCAGGTCAGCCAAACAACATGGGCAAGTCCTGGCGTAATATCGAGCAAGGTGGATGTGGTTATTAACTTTAATAAGGTAAATTCTGCGGACGATTTGCCGATCAAGCAGTACGACATCTATTATACACCCGCAGGCGGCAGTAAAACTAAATTGGAATCCGTACCGCACGATGATTCCATCGACATCTATACACGCACCTATGACAGAAGCCTGTTTGTGAAAAACGGACAACTCGTCAACGATCAGAATGTGGAAATTCGGATACAAGTCGTAGCCAGTTCAGAACAGGGGGATTTGAAGAGCGATTGGGCGACAGCGGAAGCCGGAACCGTCCTGCTGCCGGATAATCAGGGCCCCGCCGCACCTGAGCTGCAGATCAAATACGATTATACCGGCGATGAATGGGGCGATGCGTCCGACTGGATCAATGATTGCCCGACCATCAAGTGGAGCTTTGGCTCGGCACAAGAAGCTGATTTTGACAGGCTTGAATACGCGGTATTGTTAGGAACCTCTGCTCAACCCGACAGCAATACGGCGTGGACGAATATAGATAATACGACAACCTTGCATGCGCAGCAGCAGAATTTATGGAACAACAGCTACGTGCTGCCCGGACAGGTCATCGCAGACTTGCCCAGCGGCGAATACAGCATTTTCGTGCGCGCGAATGATGTCAATGGTAACGACGGCACGTATGCGAAGGTCGTCTATCGGCGCAAAGCCGAACATGTGCCGGTTACAGGTCTTACTTTAGACCAGGATTATTATTATCATGTGGGTACCCACGCATTGCCAAAAATATCCATCAGCCCCTCCAACGCCGATAAAGAGAGTATCGACAGCCTGAAGTGGCACACTTATGTACATCCATTTTTTGAAATTAAGGATGGCAAGCTGGTCGCCAAGAAGATTGGAGCCGAACGCTTGTCAGCCATCTGCGAGGGGAATGTATACGCTTCCACCCGTATCCACGTCGTTGATCCAGTGACAAAAGTAACGCTCGATAAAAAGTCTGCTACATTATATGGGCCTCAATTTTTTCATCTTACCTCTACAACTTATCCCTTAAACACGACCAACCCCAATGTAATCTGGTCATCGTCCAATGAGAAGGTTATTAAGGTCGATGCTTTTTACATACACAAGGACCACAGTCACGTCGATTTTAAATCTGTCGGCATTGGCACGGCCGTTTTAACCGCTACCACCGTGGACGGGAAGAAAATTGCCTCCTGTACGGTCACCGTAAAACCCATGAAAACCAATATGTTACCCTTTAATTATTCCGGCTGTGTCGGAGATTCACAAAGACTGATGTCCACCAGCGAAGCCAAAAAATACACCTGGAGCGCATCAAATAAAAAGGTAGTATCCATTTCAAACGGCGTGGTTAAATTGCTAAGTCCCGGCAAAGCCACCGTCAAAGTGACCACCAAAGACGGCCTCTTGTATGATATTTGTGCGTGTGATGTAAGTCCTCAGCGGCTCATGTATGTACAGCTGCCGACCTCCAAGAAGGTCAATTCCGGCAGCACTTATCGATTGAAACCCACTTATGGGAATAAAAAGGCTGCCGTTAAATCGGTTAAGTGGAGCTCTTCGGATAAAAGCATCGCGACGGTGAGCAGCAGCGGCGTAGTCACAGCGAAAAAGGTTGGAGGTGCTACGATCACGCTTACGGTTTCCGACGGGTATGGGAAATACACTGCCAAGTGCATCATCAATACGACCTTGGCTGCTCCGACAAAAGTCAAGGCGGCGCCGGCCTCCACCACCAAGAATAAAGTCAGTTGGGGGAAAGTATCCGGGGCGGATTGTTATCATCTCTATCGTTCGACCTCTAAGAACGGTACATATCGATATATCGGCAAATTTATGACCACCAGCTATACCGACAGCGGCCTGAAGCGCGGTAAAAAATACTATTACAAGGTTCGCGCTTATGCAGAAAACAAAGTAGAGAGAGTCACATATGTGCGCAACAGCGCCTATTCCGCCATCGTCGTTTCGGCGCCGGCGCTGGTGACACCCAGCGGCGTAAAGGCCAGCATCAGCAAGAAAAATGTCTTAACCGTCAACTGGAACCGAAGAAAGGAAGCGAGTGGGTATCAAGTCTATACATCCACGAAGCAAAGCAGCGGCTATAAGAGAGCCGCGACGATTACAAAAAACACAACGCTCACCCTGAAAAAGACGGGTTATAAGAAGGGGAAAACCTATTATATTAAGGTGCGAAGCTATAAAATTTTAAACGGCAAGAGGATCTATAGCCCTTTCGGCAAAGTCATAAGAGTGAGGTAGTGCTGTGGGCTGCTTCGTTAAAAGTAGCCGCTGGCCACATCATACAGATGAGTGAAGGCCTGCTGCCGCTTGTCCATATTGAATTAAAGCGCGAATCGTCGCTATCCGCGAGGCATTCAACCAAATCAAACGCTATCAACGGGACAGCTTCTGGCATCCTCCGGCTTGTTTGAGTATGTGCAGATCTTTATTATCTCAAATGGTACGCACACAAAGTATTACAGGAATATCAACCACCCGAAACCAGCACATCAAAGAAGCTGGCGGAAGCAAGCGCAGGAGCCATAAGAAAACCGGCAATAGCTTTGAGTTTACCAACTTATTGGGCGGATGGCACCAATAAAGTTATCGCCGATTTCACCGACTTTACAAAGACCTTATCTTTTCTGTTCAGTTTGGGGTAGCCTATCCGCAGCGTATTTTAGGCGCTGGCAGTATCCGGCCTTTGTAGGGCTAGTGCAAGCCACCCCATTTTGGGATGGCTTTGATTTTATGTTGTATTGTTTACACAAAAATGAAATAATAAAGTAGAGTCATTAAAAATGCCAAAAAACAACCACACGTCTTAATACGTTTTGTGGATAATGATGCTTATCGGTTTGTGGTATCAAGTATTTCAGCTTGATCTTGTCATGGCTGGCGTTATCGTGCTCGCGGCGGTCGCGGCGATCATGTATCTGGGTGTTTCAAAAATCGAATCCATGTATGTGAAATGGCGCAAATAGCGTCACACACAATCTCTTCAAACAGCCAAGCGCTGGCAAGCGTCTGGCTGTTTGGCGTTTTGGCCGTTTGGATAAACGCACCAGATAACGACATTTTGATTTGAATAAAGTGGAGTCAGGCATCTTTAAGGGTTGATCGATAGCCGTGCTCAGCAGCACTGTGCAGGCCTTTTGCTTGGAAGGAATGGCATGATAAACTTCAGCTTTGACGGAGGCATATTTTGTGGTATGATAAGCACCATGAAGGAGATAAAATCAATATGAACAAGCAAAAACGCTCGTTGTCTATCCATGATATTTCTTGCGTGGGCAGGTGTTCACTGACAGTTGCATTGCCCATTCTTTCAGCAGCAGGTATGGATTCCTCGGTGCTGCCCACCGCCGTATTGTCCACGCACACCGGCGGATTTGAGGGCTATACATTCCGTGATCTGAGCGATGATATTCAGCCAATTTCCGCTCACTGGCAGAGTTTGAATCTGGGCTTTGACGCATTATACAGCGGCTTTTTAGGCTCGTTTGAGCAGATCGATCTGCTCAAGGATCTGTTCGATACGTTCAAAACGCCAGACAACCTGATTATGGTGGATCCTGTGATGGGCGATCATGGGAAGATGTATCCCATATTCGAGCCGGCGATGGCAGACGGCATGGCCTCTTTGTGCGCCAAGGCCGACATCATCGTTCCTAATCTCACAGAAGCTTCACTGATGCTTCATGAGGACTATGTGGGCAGCGGCTATGATGAAACGTATATCAAAGGGTTGCTGCAAAGGCTTTCAGGTTTAGGTGCCGACCTAGTCGTGCTGACAGGTGTTTCCTACGAGCCGGGCAAGTTGGGGGCGGCTTCTTATGATCGAAAGAGCGACGCTGTCTCCTATGCATGTGCCGGATGGGTTCCAGGCTATTTTCATGGCAGCGGCGATGTGTTTTCAAGCGCCCTTTTGTCCGCACTGATGCATGATTTTTCACTGGAGCGCTCCATAGAGATCGCCGTCCGTTTCACATTCCGCTCCATTCAGCTCACAGTTGAACTGGGACAGGAGCGCAGATATGGCATCTGCTTCGAGCGCGCACTGCCCGAATTGATCAAATTGCTTGGGCTAAGCGATTAATATGCTATTGTTGGGGGCTGTACCCACTCGATAAAGGAGCGGCGAATTCATTTCGCCGCTCCTTCATCAAATGACTATGCCTGCAGAGCCTTTAGTCATACTTTCGAGGGCCGCAATGTGCGCATCACATTTAAAACCGCCAGCAGCGCCACGCCCACATCGGCGAAAATCGCTATCCACAGGGCGGCTATCCCCAGCGCGCCTAACACCATCACGATGATCTTTGTGCCAATCGCAAACACGATATTTTGCCAGATGATACGCATCGTGCGTTTGCTTAGATGGAGTGCGGAAGCAATTTTCGACGGTTCATCGTTCATGATGACCACATCAGCCGCTTCCACCGCAGCATCCGCGCCTAGCCCGCCCATCGCAATGCCCACATCAGCCCTTGCGATGACAGGTGCGTCATTGATACCGTCTCCCGCAAATATAAGTGTTTTTCCGGCTGGCTTTTCCATTATCAGCCTCTCCAGCACCGTTACCTTGTCTTCCGGAAGCAGTTCATAATAAGCAGCATCCATGTCCAACTCTTTTGCCACTTCTTCGCCTACGGCCTTTCGATCACCGCTCAGCAGCACGATGCGCTTAACCTGTTCTGCTCTTAAAGCACGTATGGCCTCTTGTGCATCCGGCTTGAGCTCATCCGCAATTAGGATATATCCCATATACACATGATCCTTGGCGATATGCACGATGGTTCCTGCCGCATCAGGCTGATCGAATGCAATGCCATGTTTCTGCATAAGCTTACCGTTGCCCGCATACACCTGTATGCCGTCCAAAGACGTTTCTATGCCATACCCCCGCAATTCACGGGTGTTTGTTACTCGTGCGGTGTCGATTTCCTGCCCATATGCCTCTCTCAGTGAAACGGCGATCGGATGATCGGAATGACTTTCGGCATAAGCCGCCAGCTCGAGCAATTCTTTTGCAGTACACGCACGCGGCACCGTCTGTTGCACCACAAACGCACCCTTTGTCAACGTACCCGTCTTATCAAATACAACGGTATGCACCCTCGACATCGCCTCAAGATCGTTGCTGCCCTTTATCAGTATGCCCCGCTTTGCTGCGCCGCCGATACCGCCAAAAAATCCCAGCGGTATGGATAATACCAAAGCACAAGGACATGAGATGACTAAGAAGACCAATGCACGGTAAATCCACTTTTCGAAGCCTACGTTTAGTATCAGCGGCGGCAATACGGCAAGCAGCACCGCGCAGGCCACCACAGCAGGTGTATAATAACGGGCAAAACGGGTGATAAATTTCTCAGCTTTGGCGCGTTTGCTTGCAGCATTCTCAGTCAGTTCCAGTATGCGGCTCACCGTCGATTCTCCGTATTCTTTTTCAACGCGAACCTGCAATACGCCGCTTAGATTGACGCAGCCGCTCCAAATACTGTCTCCTGCCTTTATATCGCGCGGAAGACTTTCACCAGTCAACGCTGCCGTGTCCAAGGCCGATTCTCCGCTGACCACCACGCCATCCAACGGGACACGCTCGCCCGGTTTAATCAGAATGCTGTCTCCCACCTTCACCGATTGTGCCGGAACGACCGTCTCCTTCCCATCTATATATAGATTCGCCTTGTCGGGCCTTATATCCACTAAGGCCGAAATCGATTTTCTGGACTTCCCCACCGCGTGCTCCTGCAGCAATTCTCCCAGTTGATACAGCAGCAGCACGGCGGCACCTTCCAAGTATTCTCCAAGAATAAAGGCGCCCGTCGCCGCTATAAACATCAAGAAGTTTTCATCAAATATGCGCCCCTTTGCAACATTGCGCAACACGGATAAAAAGATGTCCGCTCCAGCAAAGAGATAGCAGAGCAGATAGAACACAACGCTGACCAAAGGCAACGCCTGTAACTGTTCGCTCATAATCCCGCCGGCTAGCAGTCCGGCCGCAACAATGAGCCGCCATCCCTTCTTTAATAGAAAGCTGCGCACATGCCCTGAGCCATGGTCATATGCGCGATCATGTGTATGGTGTCCATGGTCATCAGCCGCATGGCTCGGTTCAGCATCAGTATCTTTCACCACTACATCCGGCTCAATATCCGCTACTATGCGTTGGACCGAACGGAATAGCTCATCGTCGCTCACAGACATGTCCGTCTCAATCCGTAACTGCCCATTGATCATGTTGAATACTGCATCCATAATGTCCGGATGTTCTTGCAGTCTGTTCTGTATTCTATCCGCACAGCTTGAGCAATTTAAACCGGTTAAATAGAACACTTTCATCATTGAACCACCCACTCTCAATAATATATGACTATATTATCATATTCTCATTTATAAAATAACATGCATCAATATTGTTGTCAATCCTTTTATTTTTGGAAACTCGCTATTGACATTATCCGCCTGTGATTATAGAATACTAATGTTAAGTTTTTTGGGGCTGTAGCTCAGCTGGCTAGAGTATCTGACTGGCAGTCAGGGGGTCGAGAGTTCGAATCTCTTCAGCTCCACCAGCGGCAAGTTGCCGCATCCAAGTCGCGCACTCTCTTTGGAGGGTGTGCGAACTTTTTATGCCCGCGGCGATCCGTCATCTAAATAGTCAATGAATAACGGTAGAAATCTGAACCCCTGTGTCCAGATTTCTACCTCTTTCTTTTATAGGAATGCCGGTATAAAGGCATTTTCACATACATACCAAAATGGGAACTGGACAAGAATTGTAAAAACACGAATCCTGCTTTGTAAAATCATAAATGACGGCATTCGAACCCCTATGTCCAATCTTTTTAGGCTTCAAAGACACTTAGATAAGACATGCTCTTCCATTTTGTCTGAAGTTTTATATTGCAAAGTTCCATGAGCTACTTGGTATTGTAGAAATTAATATACTCTTGAATACCCGTATAAATTCTGATTCCGTTCTATAATGTCGTCGATATAACGCTTCTCTCTTCAAGTGCGAAAAGAAGGATTCTGATACGCATTGTCATGAGGCTTACAGGACCCGGACAGCGATTGTGTTACATTATATTCAGCAAGTTGCTTGTTAAAGGCGAATGAAGTATATTGCCTACCGCGGTCACTATGAAATATTAATCCAGTGGGCGATTGACGTTCTGTATATGCTACACTAGAATTAGACACACCTACATTGAAGATTATGTTGACGGTCTGAAAACATCTTTAATTCAGGCGTTGAAACCATGCGCTCGTAACTTAACAGATAAAGAATCGGCTGACAAAAATGAATTGAGAGTTTAGGGTGTATCAAGGCAAAATAGGATGCCGCCGGCTTGATGGCAATGCGTATATTCATAAACTCTGTGAACAATTTATTTGTAGCATTTTGTTTTTATTTATAATTTCACCCCTGAATATATTTCATCATATACTGGATACAGGAGGTGTCTTTCTGTGTCTATGCCTGAATTTCCAAAGCCCAATCCTGATTTAACACAGGAGCAGGTTTTGACCATGATATTGTCCTCCATTGCGCTGGAAGAGGTGGCTCTTAGCCATATCATCAACGCGGAAGGTGAGAAAATACAATATATTTTGAACAAAACCGGCGTTCACGGGTGCCCCGCTGATCTGAAAGACATTGTTGCGGTCAATAAAAGCGTCACCGATCTGCTGGAAGTGGTCCTGCAAAATTAGATAATCTTGAAAAATAAAATGGATAGGGTTTTGGAGTACTTACCCAAACCCCTATGCCCGCCAAATCCGCCCTGCCCGCCGGAACCTCCATGCCCGCCAAAGCCGCCCTGCCCACCGGAACCTCCATGCCCGCCAAAGCCGCCTTGTCCGCCGGAACCGCCTTGCATGCCTATAGGTTGCAGTTCATTTAAACACCCCGTTTGTTTTAGGATCATACCTAAAGCTTACTGTTGCAATGAACCATTACTGTGGAATCAAATCAACGCATGGGGGCGGATTTCGCTTCCTTCCGGAGATTGTTCAAAAATTCAAATGCCGCGTACAGGTGCTTTTGCGGTGGATTTATATTTGGACACCGGTAATTCAAAACGTTCTTGCGGCGAAGTGAAACTAATGATCTGCCGTGAGAACAAGGAGCCGGTTATAAGAGAAATGCCCCTAAGCAATTGTGACTGTGAAACGCTTTTGCACACAAGGGCTGTCGTTCAAATGCCGTGCTCCTGCTGTCCTTGTTATACATCTATTCTCGTATGCGCACCATGCGGAATGCACATATGTCAGGGACAAATCATATTTACAGAGTTATAGGCAACGTTCGGCTATCTCCAGCAGTACATATAATGCACACCCATTATTATGTAACAACAAAATAATGATAGAGGTGATATACTTGTCACGACCTACTTTTCCCGATAATCCCGGTATCACAAGGGATGATGCGGTAAATCAAATATTATCTTCCATCGCCATGGAAGAGCTGGGGCTGAGCCATGTGATCAATGCCGAAGGCGAAAAGCTTCAGTATATTCTGGGCACCTTGCCCGGAACAACCGGCCCCGAGGCAACCATTGAAGATCTGCTCAATGCCAACGAGAGCATTCAGAATCTTTTACAGAATGCATCCTATAATCAGTTGCTTCTGAGATCCAAAATGCAGCAGGCATTGTCCGCGTCGGAGATGAGCGGACCAACGGGATCCGCTGGTCCTCAAGGGCCTGCCGGAGATCCCGGCGGACCCACCGGTCCCGCCGGACCGGAAGGCCCCACGGGCCCCATGGGACCCGCCGGCCCTCAAGGGCCTGTAGGGGATACCGGACCGGAAGGCCCGACGGGTCCTACTGGGCCAACTGGTTCAACAGGCGTACAGGGAGCCGTTGGTCCGACTGGAACGAATACAACAGCAACCTCCGCTTTCGCGTATGCCTCGGGTACCACCCTCACCGCTTCACTGACCGGTACACCGGTTCCGTTGGCAAGCGGGCAAATTCTTCCCACCGGCATAACGGTGGACGGTACCCACACCACCTTTACGGTTTCCGTAGCTGGCCGCTATCGGATCGCCTATGCCGTTAACACCACCTTAGCGCTTTTACTGAGCACGCGTATTATATTGGGTGGTGTGCCAAGCCTCGCTTCTACGGTCGACCCCGCCCTGAGCCTTTCCAACTATTCCAATGAGATTCTTGTGGATTTGGCGGCGGAAACCACGGTTCAGCTGCAGACAGTCGGGGCGTCGATTAATCTGACGCTGGCAACAGGGGCGGGTGCCACATTGATGATCACCCGGCTTAGTTAAGGGAGGGAACGGCATGTCTTTACCACAATTTCCCTCAACTCCCGATCTGACCCGGCAGGATGCAATCAATCTGGTGATTGCTTCTATTGCGTCGGAAGAGCTGGCACTCAGCCATATTATCAACACTGAAGGGGAGAAAATACAGTATGCCGTAGGCTCCATTCCCGGATTACCGGAGGGCGCCACGATTGCGGAGGTATCAGAGGTTAACGACAGTGCAATTAATATGCTCGGTACAGTCTTGGAGAACCAGATTGTACTCACCGGAAAGCTGACGCAGGCTTTGCAGGCTCCTGTCATTTTAGGGCCGACAGGCCCCGCCGGTCCGACAGGCCCTACCGGATCGGATACGGGTCCAACTGGTCCGGCCGGTCCCATAGGAATTGCCGGACCAACAGGACCGGAGGGACTTCCTGGTCCTGTCGGAGCCGTAGGTGAAATCGGGCCTGCAGGTTCAGCAGGCGATGTTGGCGCGCCGGGTATAACCGGCCCCGCAGGCGCGCCCGCGCCCACCCCGCCGCCTTCCGCCACAGCGGGGTTTGCGGCCAATACTGCAGGCGGCTTAATTACTGTGTTGGTAGCGGGAACGAATATTTCTTTCCCCAGCGTACGGCTGCTGTCACCGGACATCACCCTGACAAACGGCAACACTCTTTTTACGGTAAACACGAGCGGAGTATACCGGATCTCTTATCATGTTAACACCACAGCTGCCGTTTTATTGGGAACGCGCCTAGTAATCAACGATGGCAACATTCCTCAGACCATCATTCCCCCCGCGCTTGCTTTATCACAGTTTTACAACGAAATCGAAGTAAGCCTTGCGGCGGGTTCCGAGATACGACTGCAAATGTATGCTCCTTTATTGGTCGGAGCAGCAACGTTGCTGGGCAACAGTCTCGGGGCGTCAATGATGATCATTCGGCTAAGTTAGCCCTGATAACAGGTAGGGAATCTGAACAAAAAAGCTGGAATGGTTCAGATCACCTGCCTGTTTTATTGCTAGGAAACACCTGTATAAAGGCGTTTTCACTATATATATCCAAAATCCAAATTCTAGAATTGTAGCTTTCAGAAATACGAATTGCACCTTGAGAAAATCGAAAAAGTGGACTTCCGAACCCCCGTCTCTAGAATTCTCCCCCTGAAAACTTCATCATGAAAAGCTTTTATCAAACTGTTCTGGAAATTTATAGTTTATTCCGGCACGGGGACGCCTCGTGTTATAGTCGTCCATATACTCGTCCACGCCGGCTGAAAATGCAGACTCAGAACGGTAATTGCTGATATAAAGGTTTTCCCGTTTTAACGACGAGAAGAACGCTTCAGCAACAGCATTATCATAGGGTTTACCCGAGTTAGATAATGATTGAATAACCTTGTTGTCACGTAACAGTTTCTGAAAAGTGTATGAGGTATATTGGGCGCTTCTATCACTATGAAATAGAAGGCCTTCAGTTGACTGTCTGCAATACGCTCACCATGTTTTCGAGCTTAGCAATACGCTTTTTCATGAAGTCAAATTCTCGTGGTGTCACGATGGTACCTGTTGGAGTAATGGTGGATTGAAAGAGTTTAATCCATAAATTGATTGTGCTTTGAGGTACTCCTGACTCATCTAAAAGTGAATCTATAGATTTGCCGTTTTGGTATTGCACTATAAGCTGACGTTTTTATTCGTCACTAAGTCGCTTACCTATGATTATGTCGCCCCTGTTTGTGTATTGGATATATGAAATAATTAAACTATTTTGGCAACACATAAAATACTCAGGCAATCTGGAGTATGTGAGTTATGAGTAATGTTAGAGGTGAATTTCATGTCGCATACAAAAGAGAATTGCCCATGTTGCAGCAGTGATTGTACGGTATATCGCCGGATTCGGGACGCTTGTTAACCTGAGCAGAAAATCCTTCCTGGGAATATCCTATTTGGTCTGGATCGCACTGGTGCTGGTGGCCATAACCTATGTGGTACTGAACTTTTCGAATTACGGAAGGAGGGTCTACGCTGTTGGGGGCAACAGGCAAGCCGCTGGGGCAAGCGGGATCAGTGTGAAAAAGAACATTATGACAACCTATGTCATAATGGGTGCATTCTGTGGAATAACGGGGATTATGCTTAGTGCCCGTACCAACAGCGGGCAGCCAAACGCCGCGGAGCAATTGCACTTTGACGCCATTACCGCGGCTGTAATCGGCGATGCCAGCATGACCGGGGGGATTGGTAATATATTGAGTATGCTGGTTGGCGCTAGCACAATCGCCTGCATAAACAACGGCATGAATTTAATTGGAATTTCCTCTTATTATCAATTGGTAATAAAAGGAATTATTATCATTGCGGCAATATTGATCGACAAAAAATCAAGGGACGCACTTTTCAGGCAGTAGCTTTTTCTTCCTGTCAACATATATTTTCTTCTCTACAAAGCAGCGATCTATCTCTGGCCGCTGCTTTGTTGTAAATATATCCCATCTCGACGACGGTTATCTTGGGCATGTCCCCATATCAGCCGTCGTTTTTTATGCCCTATGCGGGTTTGGACGTTTTTGTTTTTAAAGGTCCCCCATGCGCCTGACATTCATCTCCTGCATCCACTCGCAACTGTTTTATCGCAAACAACCTCTTGTTAACTTGCCAAAACGGCTTTGATTTTTGGAGCCCAAAAATGTGATTGTTTTCTTCTTTTAAGAACAAAAACTTCCTGCCTTAATATTATGGAATATGACATTAAATTTTTCATTAATTCCGCCCTGCCCTGAATTCTGGGCAGAAATAAAAGGAGGAGGGTTGGTTTTATGGCTACAGGCCATTCAGATCATTACAGCTATCTAGACCGGATCCGGATAAACGAAGGAGTGGACAAATGCAGGGCAGCTTTAAACGAAGTCTTCCAAAGGGACGCCCGGCGCGCCGCCGCCCTGCTGAACGACAGCCAGCTCACGTTCACCTGCCTGTACATACTGCGCGGGCAAATAGAGGGGCTGCACATCCAAAGATATTTAAGTTCGCGCAATGTACTCGCCCTGCGCATTGCAAGCCAAATAAGCGCATCCGAAGCTTCCGAAGCCGATTATCTGTCTTCCAGGCAGGATTCAGTCCATTCTGTTCTCAAATGGATACTGAAAACAGGCTCCGCTCAAGAAATTCCCGAGGACGATTATGAGGAAATACTGGATGTGGCCGTATCGGTTTTAATCAACACCTACAGGGACAGGGATATATTGCCGCTGGTGGCCAATCTGATTTTCCAGCGCAACAGGAACGGGCGCTATATCCACGATCTGGTATGGGCGCTTTTCCAGGTCCACGACCCTCTGGTATTGAAGCTGATTGCCCAGCACGTCCGCTCTTCGGAGCCGAAAGACGCCAGGCTGGCAGCCGAGCTGTTGAATATAGACGAAACAAACGTCCCGGCCGATGAGGACGATAAGGAGGGACGGTATGCGGGCTATCTTCACTGGCTTGAGGAAAACGAGCCGTACTTGTATTTCACGGAAGAGAGTTTTCAGTATGCCAACAAACCGGCGTTTTCCGCCGTAGACCTGGAACGCAAATACCTGCAGCAAGGCGTTCCCTCCTATGACAGTCAACCCATTTCTCCTTCAGAGGAAGCTAATGAAACCCTGGCAGCCTTTAAGCAACTGAGCGTAAATGAGCAAAAAGCCCTGTCGGAGTATTCACAGAAAATTCACGATAAAAGCGCCCCGGCGTGGAAGGAATGGCTGCACGCGCCCGTCAGCGAGCAAATAAAAATTGCGAAAGCCGGATCGGAGGGAGACGTATGATCGTCATAGCGGGTTCTCCCTTTCAAATTTCCGATATCATCCGCGAATACCCTGAAAACAGCGTGGGAAGACAGCTTTTGGAGCAGATGTCCAAAAGCACGGAAACCTATCGGTACGACACCTTAGATCAGCTCAAGTTTGAGCTTTCCCTGCGCAGGGAAATCGTCGACGCGGCAAGAGCGCTAAGCCGCAGCGGGCTCAGATTTGCCGTTTTCCACAAGTCGGAATGCAACCCGGAGTATTGGGACAGAACAGGCAATGGCGGCTTCCGCCTGAAAAGCGGCGTGAAGCCCAGCGATGCCATCCGAGATATCTTTAAAAACGGCGGAAAATACGCCACAGAATGCGCCACCGCGATGGTAATTGTGTATTACGGCGCCCTGCTAGAGGTCTTTTCGGAGGAAACGTTCAACACTCTCTTTCCCTCTATTTATCTGATGAACTGGCACGAATTGCGTCCTTTGCTAAGAGAGGTTGGCAGCCCCAAAAAAGTCTCGGATATCTTGCTGGGAGACCGGTGTTATTTCAGGAATCCCGATGTCAGCCCGAAAACCCCTGAATTGCAGGGTGAAAACGTCATTGTCCTGCCCAACGAACTGTACTACGGGCATGGTATAGGCATAGCCAACGCCAATCAAATCATCCGCATACTAAACGCCAACCGGAAAGAGGGTGCGACCCAGTCGGCCTATTTCATGGAGGGCTCGGCAGCCCGCCCCAACTTCAAGAGGCTAGCGGAAGCGTCCCAAAGCGCCGTGCGGCCTGCCGTCTTGCACTGGCAGCCTTTCCCGCAGCCGATCTCTGGTTAGCGGCTCCTCTTTCTCCCAACTTATGGTTTTTCCGGGGCTTTTGGCCAGCATCGGGACGTCATCTTTTTTGACCGAACTTCTCAGCAGCCAGTGGCTGCGCCCAATATCGCGAATCATGTTTTGTGGTTCGCGGTATTTTTTGCCAGCGCCGGGGCGTCATCTAAAGATAGCCGCCGACAAGGATGTCAAAAGCCAAGCCGAATCAGGAATGATAATGGACCGTCTTTTTGCGAACGGTCCATTATTGTTGGGTTTAGCACACCCCCCAGTTTGCGGGCTTTTTCGGCGCTCTACTCCGATGCATTGTTAGCGCTGTTATTGCCTCAAGAATCTGTTCGTTGCCGGGCATGGGCGGGAACAACGCGCAGGCGGATAGCAGAAGGGCCGTCAACAGGGTGGCTTTGCCAAGCTCGGCGAATTCGCATGATTATATGATCCGTTTCTTTCGGGTATTGAGCTTCTTTTACCAAATACTGCGGCAAATTCTCATTGGACAGGCGTTGGTATATATTCGAAACTCAAATCCATACCGTCTGATGTCAACACTGTGACCGTTTGCCCTGTTATTGCATACCATTCCGAACACGTTTTCGGAAAATCAGCGGATTCGCCGCCGGTAAGCGCCGAAGGCTTACTTGCATTCTTTGAAACGCCCACCAGGCCATCCTCTCCGCTTAAAGAGAGTTGATACAGCGTGGCCGAACCCTTTTCATTGACCAGATAATACTGCGCAGCATACCCAAAGGT
>JBMNTR010000009.1:0-110161 GCA_050945835.1 Christensenellales bacterium
TGCTGCAAAAAGGCTCCCCCTGTATGACCTGCAGGTGCTCGCCGAACACCTCCTGCGCCAGCTTGAAATCCTCATTCGAGCCTGCTTCGTCCACCGTCAATTCAGGATAGCGCATCTTCTGAAGATCACCGGTTTCCAGGATGACCGGATGAAACGTACCCGCACGGTGTGTATCCGTGACATATGGCCGCTCATTGCGCTTGATCCAATCCGTAATATGTGTCCTGAACGGCACATACAGCTCACCGGTAATCACCTCGTCGTCTTGCAGATGCACATTCCGGTAGATCAGCCTTTTTAAGTTTCTTTCATACCAGCCAAACAGGGGGTCTTGAATGACATACGATTCCGGCGGTATCATATCTTCCCATCCGCCCTGCGGGGAACACATGATCAATGGCCGTGTTTTTTGCAGCGCGTTTTTCTTTTTCCACAGCGCCTCCTTCTGCTTCCATCGGGCGTCTTCGGCGATTTCAGCCACCTGCCGCGCCAAGCTCCTCAGCAGCATCACTTCATCTTTGCTCAGTCTTTCATGCATCATACAATCCTCCTGCACACTCCATGAAAAAAGGGGAGGGCCTTCCCTCCCCCTTCTTTGTTTTGATCAGTTGTCTACATTGTCGATGGTGATCAGTTCGATCGCGGTGGGGGTCGCTTTTTCCAGCGTCTCGCCGTTGATCGCCTTTATAGCACATTCGATCGACACTTTACCCATATCAGCAGGGAACTGCGCAACAGAACCCAACATTTTGCCCTCGCGGATGAAGTCTTTCGCTTCGTCTGTCGCGTCGAAGCCCAGTATGCCCACTTGGTCGCTCAGGCCGGCCTGTGTGCAGGCTTCCATCGCACCGAATGCCATCATGTCGTTGGAAGCGTAGATCACATTGACATCCGGGTTGGAGGTTAATATGTTCTGCATCACGTTGAAGCCCATGTCGCGCTCCCAGTTCGCAGCCTGTTCCGCAACCACTTCCCATTTGTCATCCGTCAGCATTGCACGGAAACCTTCTGCACGTTGTTTCGCAGCTGTCACGCCGGGCACGCCGGTCAGGATCGCGATTTTAGCGCCGTCCGGATAGTTCTCCGCCACATAGCTGCCTGCCAGTCCTGCGGCCGCCAGCTGGTCGATGCCTACGTATGTTGCATACTCAGCACCCTGATCTTCCGCGGCTGCATAGTCGATGTCGTCGTTGACCAGTATGACCGGGATGTTCGCTTCATTGGCCTTGATGATGGAAGGAATCAATTCCACCGGCCCGGCAGCGGACAACACCAGCGCGTCTACGCCGCTGATCACCATATTGTCCACCATCTGTACCTGCTTCTCAATATCTGTTTCTTTTTCAGGTGCCTGGAACAACACTTCAGCGCCCAGTTCCGCACCCGTCGCTTCCGCCGCATTCTTCATGTCGATAAAGAACGGGTTGTTCAGTGTCTTCACGATAAACGCTATTTTCGGTGCTTCTCCTGTCTCTTCGCCGGCTTCGGTTTCGGCCGGGGCCGGTTCCTCTTTGCCGCCGTCGTCGTCAGCCGCTTTTGTAGGCTCTTCTTTAGGTGCTGCTGAACTTTGCTGTTCTCCGTCTCCGCTGCTGCACGCCATAAACAGCGTCGCCACCATCAGTAATGCGAGCACAAGTGCAAGTATCTTTTTCTTCTTCATGTCCATTCCTCCTGTTTTTTATTTTTTACGCAATGTGTCGATTAACACAGCGCAAATGATAACCAAACCAATAACCACCTGTGTAAGATACGAGGACGCATTCAACAGGTTCAGACCGTTTCTCAGCACGCTCATGATGATCGCGCCGATCAGCGTTCCCCAGACCGACCCAACGCCGCCGTTGAGGCTTGTGCCGCCGATGACGGAAGCCGCCACCGCGTCCAGTTCGTAGCTGTAGCCGGCAATCGGCTGCGCGGAATTTAGTTTCGCCGTGAGTACCACCATGGCTATAGCGGCGGTGAGTCCTGAGATCATGTACGCGATCGTCTTATACCTTCGCACATTGATACCGGACAGGCGGGCAACCTCCTCGTTGCCGCCCAGCGAATAGATGTAGCGCCCCACCTGCCTCCACCGCAGTATGTAGTAGGCAAGCAGATACAGTATGACCATGAATACGACCTGAACCGGTATGCCAAAGGAGTCGGATAGGGGGATTGCGCCCACACCGATCCAGCGGAATCCTTCGCTGAAAGTCGAAACGGGCATACCGTTGGTGATGATCAGCGCAATACCACGCGCCACACTCATCATACCCAGAGTCGCGATGAAGGGCGGCAGTTTTCCAAATGTGATCAACAGCCCGTTGATCAGCCCGCACAACACACCCACCGCAAGGCCCACTAATATCGGAACGATGAAGGGCAGAGGCGTTTTGAGCAACATCCCCATGATAACCCCCGAGATCGCCACAATCGATCCCACCGACAGATCAATACCGCCGGTGATGATGACAAACGTCATCCCCAGCGCCACGATGCCGTTCACAGTGGCCTGGCTTAACACATTCACGATATTATCCGGCCTGATAAAGTTGGGTGTCATAATCGTCAACACTACACAAAGCGCTATCAGCCCGATCAATGCAGATATGATCTGCATGTTTACTCTTCTTCTCGCCATTTTCTACCTTTCCCCCTCAAACATCGAATTTGTGCCCGTGGCATACTTAATCACATCATCTTCCGTAACGCCCTTTAGATCGTCTATGCAGGCGTTGATCCTGCCTTCATACATGACATACAGCCGGTCGCTGATGCCCAGCGCTTCTGTCAATTCCGAGGAGACCATCAGCACTGCCTTGCCCTTTTTCTTCAGTTCGTTCATGATTTTATAGATTTCAACTTTCGCGCCCACATCGATACCGCGGGTGGGTTCGTCGAATATGACGATGTCGGAATCCGCGTTCAGCCATTTTGCAACCACCGTTTTCTGCTGGTTGCCGCCGGACAGCAGCTTGACCTGCTGGTATAAAGACGGCGTTTTGATGTTGAGCGCATCTGCGTATTGCTGTGCGTTTGAAAGCTCGTTCTTATTTGCGATTCCAAACCAATTCATGATCTTCTTATAGTTGACAAGCGATATGTTCTCTTTGATGATAAAATCCAGTATCAGTCCCTGGTTTTTTCTGTCCTCAGGCAACAGCGCGATCTTGGCTTTTTTGGCGGATTCGCAATTCTTTATGCGCACCGGTTTGCCCTCGATCAGGATTTCGCCGCTTTGGAAAGGATCCGCGCCGAACACCGCCCGCATCAATTCCGTGCGGCCTGCGCCCATCAAGCCGTAGAAGCCGACGATCTCTCCCCTTCGCGCGTAGAACGAGATGTCGTGCAGCCGGTCCTTCTGCACGAGGTTTTTCACCTCAAGCAGGGTGTCGCCCGGCTCCAACTCTATCCTTGGATATTGCTCCTCGAGCTTTCGCCCAACCATCATGCTGGACATATCATCCACAGTCGTCCCTTCGCAGGGAATGGTGTCGATGTACTTTCCGTCCCGATAGACGGTGATCCGGTCCCCGATTCTCAAAATCTCTTCCAGCCGGTGAGAAATATAGATGATCGCCTTGCCTTCCTGCTTTAGCTGTCGAATCACCTCAAACAGGCTATCGACCTCTTTTTCCGTGAGCGCCGACGTAGGCTCATCCATAATGATGATGTCCGCGTCCATGGACAGCGCCTTTGCGATCTCCACCAGCTGCATCTGTCCCACAGTCAGAGAGGAGACGATCGTATCCTCCGGAATATCGGAATGAATGGTGTCCAGAATCTCTCTCGCTTCTTTTTGCATCCTTTTCCAATCGAAATTCCCGAGCTTTGTTTTGATGGGTCTGCTAAAAATATATTCTCTGTAACTGTAAGGTTTTTCAACAGATTGGTTTCCTGGAAGATGATGCTGATCCCCCGATCCCGCTGCTCCGCCACGCTTTGACTGCGGATCTCTTCCCCTTTGTAAATGATCGTGCCCTCATAGTCTGTGTTGACGCCTGCCAACACCTTCATGATGGTGGATTTTCCCGCGCCATTCTCACCCAGCAGTACGTGCACTTCTCCCCTGTTCGCATCGAATTGAACGTCATCCAACGCCTTCACTCCGGGGAATTCAACAGAGATATGCGTCATTTCTAAGATGCTGCCGGTATCTCCCATTTCCCTCATCAACCTCCTCCATAACTTATTCCTCTAACTATATTCACTGTAACAAGCTAGATATACAGTTCTCCGTTTTCTCCCTGATCTGCCGTCACACGCATCCGGATGTTAATCGGTAAAAACATATTGTCGGATACCGGCTTTTCGCCTAAAATCAGGTAGTCGAGCAGAATTTTGATGGGTAAAATCCCTTGGCCTGCCGGATGCTGCCCGATCATAAAATCGATAAATTTCTCATTCGGATATTGTTTGATGAGCTCCACCATCTCGGGCACGATGTCATGGCCGATATGGTGCACACAACATCCTGCGTCTCGTATCGCGCGGCTCGCACCTGCCACAGCCGTGAGGGAATAGACACAATTGATATCCGGGTCTGCCTTCAAAGCATCATACACCAAGCGGTAAGACAGCTCTTCGCCATCGTAGTTTGATACGGTCTTCACCACTTCCACGCCGGGATAATTTTGCTTCAGCGTGGCGTTGAACAGCGTCAGCCGCTGCACATGCGCGGTGAGTATGGAGGATCCGAAGTTGACGAGCACTCTGCCCTGTCCGTTGCACACCAGCCCCATCAACTCACCGGCCACTTTGCCGGCCAAGGTGTGATCCTGCCCCACATAGCACATGCGGGCCGAGCCGAGCAAATCGCTGTTAAAGGTGACCACGGGGATGTTCTCCTCCGTCAGTTCTGCAAACAACCGGCTGGTTTCGTGGCTGTCCAGCGGCGCTATCGCCAAAGCCTCTATGCCGTCCTGTACCATTTTTTGGATCGTTTCGACTTGTTCACGGGCGGATGGTCTGGATAAGAAGCCCACCATAATTTCCGCACTGTCCTTATATCGCTTCTGTGCGGTCTGGACCCCTTCATAGATCTGCATGTGCACAGGGTTTTCCCGCATCTGCATGATCACGCCGATCTTCTTTTTCTTCAGAATGTTTTGTGCGCCGTGCGTCCTTGGTATATAGTTGAGTTCGCGGATGACCTCCAATATGCGTTCCCGTACATGGGGCCGTACACCCGGCCGGTTGTGGATCACACGATCCACCGTTCCGCGCGACACACCCGCTCTTTCAGCAATCATTTTTGTAGTTATCATGTTCACTTTAGCTTTCCGAATTTAGATAAAACTGTTCATTTGCACATTTAGATTTCTTTTTTATTAATATTAAACACTTTACAGGACAATTTTATCTTATTTTAAATTATTGTCAACCGTTTTGATGAAATTTTCAAAAAATATATATATTGCGTTCTGTTCTTTTGCACATTTTAACACTTTCTTAATAATTGTAATATTCTTGCATACACTCCATCCTTCCTCCATACAGCCTGATGAACGCTTTAGGGTGCCCAGCATGACCGGGCAGCTGCACAACAAGTAAACCTCCTGCTCCGCCGCCGCACATTAACCACCCCCGAATGGCATCCGTATGATATAATAAGGTATAAAATCATTTTAAAGGCAGGTACGATGTGAACTGATGATGGGTTTTGAAATCTTAAAGCGGGATCGGCGCAATCTGGACACAGCTGAAGAGTTGTTGAGAAAACGTGCAGGAAAAGATCGCTTCCTGCGCACATTCTATTGGATGCTTGCCATTGAGTTGATCGCGTCCGTCGGTTTTGCAATCGCCGATTTGCTAAATTTCAGCAGAGCGGGTTTTTCCGTTTCCTTAAACGATCAGCTGCCCGTCATATTTGGCAATGCGCTGTTAGGCGCCGCCATAGCGGGCAGCATCGTCGCAGCCATGGCGATATACCGCTTGTCATACATCAAAGCAAACGCAAACACCAAAGGCCGCTTCATCTATCTTTTCGGTCTTTACTGCACCGTCGGACTGGTCACATTGTTCCTCGTATTGTGGCTCATTTTTTAAACGTTTAAGCCAAAAAAGTCCGGACAACAGGCAAAACCTGCTGTCCGGACTTTTTTATAGGCTTTATATGCTATGCCGGTTTCTATTCGAAATAGATTCCCGAGAGTTTGCAAGCCTCACCATAGCTGCGCAGCCCTTTCAGATTTGCTTTGGCGGCATAGATGTGGTTTCTCGTAATATACGGGATAGACGGGCTCTGTTCCACCCAAATCCGTTGCGCTTCCTTGTAGAGTTCGATCTTCTCGGCGTCGTCATATGTTTTGCGCGCAGCCGACATCACTTCATCAAATTCCGCATTGCTAAACTGAGTCATGTTCGTGCCGTCCGGAATACAGGAGCTGTGCCATCTCAAAAACATCGCCCTGTCCGGCTCGCCGGTCTGTGCGTTTATACCGTTGAGGAACATGTCGATCTCGCCGTTGAGCAGGCGCTGGTTCCAGGCCGCATAATCCATGCTGGACAAGTTTGTGCGTATGCCCGCCGCCTCCAACTGGTTTTTAACAACCTCGGCCACTGCAATCCTGTCCGAGCTGTCGTCTATGACGAACTCAACATCTAGTCCGTTCGGATATCCCGCCTCCGTGAGCAGCTCTTTCGCTTTTTCAATATTGGCGTTGTCATACTCATAGGGCCATTTGTCACCTTCAAACTGATCGCTGTAGCCGAATATGACAGGTGTTACCGCCGAGAACAGTATGTCGGCCTGATCCAGGTATACAGCCTTGCGTATATCCGCCTGATTCATAGCATAAGCCACCGCCTGCCGTACACGGACATCGTCAAACGGCGCCCTTGAACAATTGAAATGCACATAGTCGCCCACCACCGGGTTTGCGTATATCAATTGAAATTCCGGGTTGCTCTCCATGGCGGCATAGCTCAGCGCGGGTACGTCCAGCACGAGGTCCGCACTGCCTGTTTCCAGTTCGATCATCGCTTGGGAATTTTCCGTAATGAATTTAAAATTGATGGTTTCCAAAATGGGTTTTGTGCCCCAATATTCATCAAAACGCGTAAGCTTCAGGCTGGAATCCAGCACCCAGTCGCCAGGGCTGGCAATCCTGAAAGAGCCTGTGCCCACCGGATGCTGGCCGACTTCATCGCCATATTCTTCAAATACAGCCTTGTTGATGATGTAGATATTGTTGGAGGCAAGCGCCGATAGCGTCAGGCTGCATTCGTATCCAAAAGGAATATAGATGGAATGAGAGTCTTCAATGATCTCTGCTTCAGTGAACTTAATCCAGTCGAATCCGCTGGTGGAGGAAGGCTGTGTGCCCGCGTATTCAAGCGAATAACGCACGTCTTCAAGCGTCAGGTCATCGCCATTGTGGAACTTAACCCCTTCGCGGATCTTGAGCGTTATACCGAGACCATCCTCGTCAAACTCCCAGCTCTCAGCGATCATGCCGTCAAAAGTCCCGGCTTCGGCTCCCTGATCGATCAGCCGTTCAAATATCTGGAAGTTGACGCGCTGCGCTTGCCTGCCTTCCATCTGAAAAGGATTCAGGTTCTTCGGGTCGGAATAGCTCGTCACGATCAGGTCTGTTTTTGTGGTTGCCTCGGGCGCTTCAGTCATAGCCCCGGCATCTGCGGTCGTCTGCGGTTTCGATTCTCCCGGAGCCTTGCTCTCGCCGCCTGCGTCCGGTTGTGTGCCGCCTGTGCCGCCGCAGCCGGCAAGGACTGTTGTGATCATCAGCAGAGCCAATAACAACGTTAGAAACTTTTTCATTTTCTTTCCTCCTGAATTAATAAATTTAAGTGATTCTTCACTTCAAATGCTGTATATAGGTGTCTCATCTTTAGTCCGCCGCCTCCAACCTGCCCGCAAAATGGCAGGCCGCCCGGTGCCCCGGTGCCATTTCCGTAAACTCCGGCTCCTGCTTAAAACAAATGTCCTTCGCATAGCGGCAGCGCACTGCAAACCGGCAGCCCGGCTTGGGATTGATGGGCGAAGTCAGCTCGCCTTTCAGCAGCACGCGGTTCATCTCGTGGTGCACATCCGGCTGCGGAACCGCCGACAGCAACGCCTGCGTGTAGGGATGCATAGGATTCGAAAACAATTCCTCGCTTTTGGCCAGCTCCACCACCTTTCCAAGATACATGACCAATATATCGTGTGAAATGTAGCGCACCACAGACAAATCATGTGTGATAAATATATAGGTCAGCCTCAGTTCATCCTGTAAATCCATCATAAGGTTCAGTATTTGTGCCTGTATGGATACGTCCAGCGCAGAAACCGGCTCGTCGCACACGATAAACCTGGGGTTGAGCGCGAGCGCGCGGGCAATACCGATGCGCTGCCGGCGTCCGCCGTCCAGCTCATGCGGATAGGCGTTGACCAGCCGTGAGGCCAGCCCCACCGTATCCATCAAATATTGTATGCGTTCCTCCAATTGATTTCTGCTCAGTCCGCCCGCGATCTTCAGCGGCTCCGCAATGGTCTGGCTGACTGTCATCCGCGGGTTCAGGGAAGAAAACGGGTCTTGAAATATGATCTGCATCTGCCGCCTTAATTCCCGCAGCCGTTTGGCCTTTACATGGGTGATTTCTTCACCCTCATAATAGATCTGTCCGCCCGTGCTGCTCAAAAGGTGCAGTATCACGCGCCCTAAAGTCGATTTTCCGCAGCCGGATTCGCCCACAACCCCCAGCGTCTTGCCTTCCTCGATGGCAAAACTGACACCATCCACCGCATGCAGCGGCCCGGCAGGTGTTTTGAAATATTTTTTCAGCTCTTTTACTTCCACTAAAGCAGCCATCTATTCCTCCCCCTTCAAGCTGTTCCATTTCCAGCAGCGCACCATATGCCCCTTTGACACCTCATGCATCTCTTGAACCTCCTGTCGGCACTTGTCTTCACAATGCGGGCAGCGGGGGGAAAACTTACATCCGCTTGGCAAATCGGTCGGGTCCGGCATCAACCCCGGTATAGGCGACAAGCGTTTCTTCTCATCCGAGGCCACCACGCTGGGCAGGGAATTAAACAACCCCGTGGTGTATGGATGTCCTGTCTCGTCGAATATGTGGATCAGGTTTCCGCTCTCCACAATTTCACCCGCATAGATGACGGCGACCTCGTCGCACATCTCGGCCACAATTCCAAGGTCGTGCGTGATCATGATCATGGAGGTGTTCAACTCCTGTTTCAGGCTGTTCATCATTTCGAGCACCTGTGCCTGTATGGTCACGTCTAGTGCCGTGGTGGGTTCATCTGCAATGAGCAGTTCCGGGTTGCAGGCCAGCGCAATGGCGATCACGATCCGCTGCTTCATACCGCCCGAGAACTGATGCGGATACTCACCGGCTCTTTCCCCGGGTATGCCCACGCGTTCGAGAACTTTTACCGCACGCTCCCACGCTTCCTTCTTGCTCACCTTCTCATGCAGAATAATGACTTCCGCGATCTGTTCGCCCACCGTATCGATGGGGTTGAGCGCCGTCATAGGATCCTGAAAGATCATGGAGATGCGTTTGCCGCGCACAGTGCGCATAAACTGCTTCTTCTTTCCGATCAGGTTCTCGCCCGATAATTCGATAGAACCGCTGATGATCTTACCGGGAGGATCGGGAACCAGCCCCATGATACCCAGCGCGATGGTTGTCTTGCCTGCGCCCGTTTCCCCGACCAGTCCCAGCGTTTTGCCTTTATCCACACGCAGGTTGATACCGTTGGACGCATACACCGTCCCTTCATCCGTGATATAGTGAATCGTTAAATCCTTTATTTCGAGCAATGTTTCATTCTGTGCCATGATACCCTCCTTACTGCTTCAGCTTCGGATCCAGCGCATCCCGCAATCCGTCGCCCAGCAGATTGATCGCAAACACGGTGATCATGATGGCCAAGCCCGGCAACGTCACCATATAACTATAATCGCGCAGGTATGGGCGTGAATTCGAAATCATCGCGCCCCACTCCGGCACAGGCGGCTGCACGCCTAGGCCCAGGAAGCTCAGTGAGCAGGCTTGCAGAATCGCATTTGCAATGCCCAGTGTCGCCTGTACGATGATGGGCGCCAGCACGTTGGGCAGAATATGTTTGATGATGATGCGGGCGTGGCTGGCATTCATCGCGTGCGCCGCTTCGATGTATTCCATCTCGCGAACCGATAAAACCGAGGAGCGCACAACACGTGCCATGCTGGGAACACCTGAAATACCCACGGATATGATGGCGTTTGTCATGCCGGGCCCTAAGGTCGCCGCGATCGCGATCGCAAGCAGGATTCCGGGAATCGCCAGCATGATGTCCATCACACGCATGATGATATTGTCGATCTTGCCGCCGAAATAGCCCGCGATTGCGCCGAAAACCACCCCGAACGCGACCGAGATCGCCATGGCGATCAAGCCGACCTGCAGCGATATTTGCGCACCGTAAATCAACCGGCTCAGTATATCGCGCCCTAAGTTGTCCGTGCCTAAAATGTAATCCGGATTTTCTCCCGGAGGCGTCAGCGCAACGCTGATATTCTGATCGTCGTAAAAGTAGGGCGCAATTTGCTCCGCAAACAGGGCAAGGAGTATGAGCAAAGCGAGCACCACCAACCCTGCGACCGCCAACTTGTTCTTTTTCAGGCGGTGCCATACTTCCATGAACTGACCGCGCCGCTTAAACACTTTTTTCGCGCCCGGCGCTCTTGCAGTGCTGTTCATCACACCATCGCCCCCTTCTTCTTTTTCCTGGACTTATACTGCGCCTTAATTCTCGGATCCACAAACGCGTAGATGATATCTACGATCAGGTTGACGATGGAGAAGGTCGCCGCGATGAATATCACGCCGCCCTGCACCACAGGATAGTCGCGCGCTTTGATTGCCGTGAGCATATAGCTGCCTAGGCCCGGGATCGAAAAAACGGATTCCGTTACCATAGCACCGCCCAACTGCAGCCCGAGCTGTATGCCCACCACCGTGATGATCGGGATCAATGCGTTTTTCAGCGCGTGGTGTATGACCACCCTTCGCTCCGACTGGCCCTTCGCACGCGCTGTGCGGATATAATCCGAGCGTATGACCTCCAACATGCTCGATCTCGTCATACGCGTCATGATGGCAGCACCATTGAACCCGATGGTAAATGCGGGCAGTATCCAGTGGATCGGTGTTGTAAACCCCGAAGGCGGCAGCCAACCCAACTGGAGCGAAAAAAACAATATGAGCAGCATACCAATCCAGAATGTAGGCATAGAAACACCCACAAGCGCTATGAATGTCGTCGTTCTGTCCATGATGGAATACTGTTTTGTCGCGGATACGATGCCTATGGGTATGCCGATCACCACCATGACCAGCACGCTCAATGATGCCAGCAGCATGGTGGTCGGATAGCGTGAAAGGATCGCATCGCTCACGGATGACCGTGTCATATAGGATGTGCCGAAATCCCCGGTGACGACGCCTGTAATATACCGCCAGAATTGCGTGAGCATGGGTTCGTTCAGCCCCAGCTCGGTGCGCAGGGTTTCGATTTGCTCCACCGTCGCCGTTTCTCCCAATATCTGTTGTGCCGGATCTCCCGGTGCAAAGTGCAGTATCAGGAATATGAATATGGTCACGCCCAATATGACCGGTATCATCATCAAGACACGCCTTAGAATATATCTTGCCAAAAATACCCCTCCTTCTTGTCCTTTCTTCGCTATCTAAAATGCGCCTAGGATTCTAGCGCAGGCGTCTGAAGTCGTCTTGGGCACCAGCTCAAAACCGAATATGCCGTCATACCCTATGCTGTGCAGCTCCTCCTTCAATCTGTCGAAATTGATTTCACCCGTGCCGGGCTCATACCGCTCCGGCGCATCCCCGATATGAATGTATCCGAGCACATCCTGATAGGAGCGAAGTGTCTGTATCATATTGCCTTCCATTTGCTGCATATGCCAGGTGTCATACAATATCTTCACGTTTTTTGAATCGATTGCCCGTGCCAAATCCCCGGTCTGCTGCGTTGTATACATATAATAGCCCGGTTTTGTAAACAGGTTGATCGCCTCGATCACCAGCAGTATCTCCGCATCTTCCGCCAGCTTCGCCGCTTCAGCCATGGCCAGCGTCGCTGCGGCGATTTTGGTTGTGTCGCTGTATTCCTGTGCCGTGTCCGCCATCTGGCCATTTTCGTCTATGGCGTTGGAATGCATCACCAGGTGCTCACAGCCTAATTCCTTGGATATTTCAATCGACCGCTTTAAATATTCGAGAAATTTCTCCTTGTGGGCGGGTACGATCATGGAATAATCATTGTCGCCCGACATGCTGGCCAGTTTCAATTCATTATCTTTTAGCAGCTTTTTTACCAAAGGGATATCCTTATTGACCCAAGACCAGAACTCCACATATTCAAACCCGGCCTTTTTCACCGCCTCAAAGCGTTTTTCCCAAGGCAACTCTAGATAAATTTTTTCAATACAGATCGATTTCTTCATTTTCATACTCCTTCTTCGCAAAGTTTAAAAGACAATGCCTGCCCTTTTGACCGCATCACCTCTTCACCTCTACCCCTACGATATCTTCATAGAGCTTGATGGCCGCCCAGTTATCCTCATTTGGGAATTTTTTAATGGTTGCTTGAAACAATTCATTCGCAACCGCTGTCGAGGGCAGCGGAACGCCCAGTTCCTTTGCCATGGACATGGTGATGCACACGTCCTTATACATCGTGCCCACATGGCTGCCCGTGCCCACAAACGCACGATCGAGTATCTTTTCGGCCGCGTTGGTGAAGGACGGGTTGCCGCATACGCTGGAAGAAACCACCTTGACCAGCGTTTCCATATCCACACCCGCCGCCGCACCTAGCATAAGGGTTTCAAACGAAGCGGCGTAAACAATGGCGCCCATGGCCTGCAAACAGGCCTTGACCACCTGCCCCATCCCCGGTTTTTCGCCCACGTAGAATATGTTCTTGCCCACCGCCTGCAAGACATCCTGACATGCGTCGAATACTTCTCTTTTACCGGAAGCCATCATGGTAAGCGTTCCTGCCTCCGCGCCAAACTGACCGCCGCTGACGCCGGAATCGATCAGATGAACGTCCTTTTCAAGCAGCCGGGCCGCTATCTCTTCAACAGGCTTCTTTCCAATGGTCGCAGTTAGGATCACCACCGTCTTTGGCCGCAGGTTTTCAGCCAGCCCAGCCGGCCCGAATATTGCCTTTTCCGCTTGCTCTGCATTCAGCACCATGATAAACACCACATCCGCACCTTTTGCAACCTCAGCACAGCTCACACAGGGCTTGCCGCCGAGCTGTCCGAAGATTTGCAGGCGTTCGGGCCTGATGTCATAGCCTTGCAGCGTAAATCCGGCGTTCATCAGGTTCTTGGACATGCCCATGCCCATATCGCCGATACCAATGATCCCTACTTGTTTCATGCTCATCGTCCTCCGTATGCTTAGATTTCAAATATTCTTTTTAATTCTATGATGTCGATTCGATACCCGTCCACGAAATCGCCGCCGTCCGGCTGGTAGATATTCTCCAATGAAACATAGCCCTGGTAGTCGTTCTTCTTGAGCGATTCGGCCAAATCCTGCAGATACGGCGCCATATCCCCGCGGCCAATCTGCCGCACATCCACGCGGGAATCCACCACGCTGACCGACGCGTCTTTTATGTGGATATGTGCGCACACATCCTTGATGCTCTCATAGACTTCAGGCGTGGGCTTCTCCTGATAATACAAAGCATTCGCCGGATCCCACAAGAACTTGATCCTCTCACAGCCCAGATCCTCATACAGGCGCCTGAACAGCTTGGTGGTGGATATCATACCGTTGAATCCGTTTTCCACCGCCAGATCCATCCCTTCCTCCTCTGCAACCTGTGCGATTGGCCTGTAGAGTGCAATCAGCTTATCCCAAGCCGCATTGCCGCCGGCGATCCAATCTTTTGCACCGTGGTAGCCAAAGGTCACGATTTGTTTGGCAAAGCACATACAGCGCACGATATCCACGCCCAATATTTTCGCAATCGCAATGCCTTTTTTTAAATATTCCATCTGTTGGTTATATTGGTCGTCTCCCACTTCGATTGATCCCACGGGGATGCCCACAAAAGCGTGTGTGGTGATGCAAACCGGTGTGATGCCATATTTTTCATTGAGCTCTTTTATTCTGTACGCTTCCTCGATAGGGGCCTTCTCAATGCCTACTCCGTTGTGGTGTTGTATCTCGGCATACTCAAGCCCTGTTTCGTTCATGATCTGACATGCTTTTTCATAATCGTTGCTGATGCCATTTGTGATTGCTGACACTTTCATATAAACGCCCTCCGTATATACGCTCATAACATTCTATGAAGCTTATTTAAGTATAAATTACAAATCTTGTGTTATGTTGGCATGTTTAAATAAGGCACGCCATTTTAAAACCGCCGTCCAATTTTTTATAACTCGTTTCGCTAAATTTAATCGAAGGATCAGATACGCACAAAAGAAATCAAGAAGCTTCCGGCCACTCTATCCACCAAACTTTCAATACAAGTGGATAGCATGCCTTTGCTAAAATAGGCGTTTTATAGGTTTCGTCCAGCTTTTTTAGGATTTTACTATCTTGAAATTCATTATAGCATGTTTTTTCGGAAGTTCAATAACCTTCCGAAAAGAGGGCGATATATTATAAAATGATCTTATTTCACCTCATTTAACAGTTCTTATCCGCCCAATATTTTATAAGTATATATTGTAATTTTTTAGCATATATTTTCTGTTGGCATAATTTACCCATTATAAATTTAACCGGCCATATTCATATAAAAGGAGCTTTTTTTAATACCCCCAACTGCAAACCATAAGAATGACCGGGCTTTTGTATAGAAAAACACCCGGGCTTTTGCAGTATAAAACTGCAAAAGCCCGGGTGTTTAAGTTTAAATATTACTTCAATCCCCAAGGGTAGACCAATACCTTCATGCTGTCCTCCGCCATGCTCACCTTCATGGCCTCTTCATAGTCATCCAGCGCAAAGCGGTGTGAAAACAGCTTTTCCCACGGGTAGGCGTCCTGATACCGGAGCATCATCTCCATGGTGGGGACATAGCCCGGCAGCGCATGATTGCTCATGCCCACGATGCGCAGGCTCTTCGCCACGATCTTATTCACGTCTATGGGAATTTCGCCCACCGCGACAAACTGGCCGGGATCGAGGTAAATGCCGGCCACGCCCGCCATCTCGATGCCTTCCGGCACGACCTGCGGCACACCCGCACAGTCTACGATCACTTCCGCGCCGCGCCCCTTCGTTTCGTCCTTCACCAGTTGCACACGTTCCTCCTGCGTGGTGTTTTGCGCATTGATGAGCACATCCGCGCCAAACTCCTGCGCGATGGCCAGCTTATAATCCGACAAATCCGTGGCAATGATTTTACCCGCGCCCATCATACGCGCTTTGATGATGTGCGCAAGACCAATCGGCCCGCAGCCCTGCACCACCACAGTCCCCCCAAAGCTAAAGCCTTCGCCGTCAAACGCGAAGAACTCCTTCGCTTTATCCAGCGTATACGCCACAGCCATGACCTCGGTAAAAGCGGCTAAATCATCAGACAAACCCTCCGGAACCTTAAACATGCTCGTTCTAGGCCAGACATTCATATATTCGCTGAAGCCGCCAAACACATGCGGGTAAATATCAGCGTTGTGACTTTCGCCTATATTATGAAAATCCAACGACTCACACCAAGGATACCAGGACATCATCCTGCAATAATAGCACTTTCCGCAAACGACATCCGGCGCGCAGACAACCCGGTCCCCCACTTTTAAAGGCTCGCCGTAATAGTCGGTGACCCCTTGGTCGATCTCTTCGATAATGCCCACCGTTTCATGCCCCTGCACCAACGGATATTCCACGTCAAACTCATTTTTCATACCGGCGCGGTGTTTCAGATGGCCCTGATAGGTATGCTTATCCGTGCCGCAGATGCCTGTCGCCAGATTTTTTATGATGGCGCCACCCTTCAACACCTCGGAAGGATAAGGATATTCACGGACTTCAATCTGCCCTACTCCAGTCGCGACCGCAGCTTTGATTTTTTTATGCACAAAAAAACCTCCTTAAAGAAAAATAGGAATTCTCAAGATCACAAATAGAAATGTAAGGGGCAGAGTTCATATTGATTATAGAAGGCGTCCTTTTGAATTGTCAATAGCCTTCTCTTCATTTGCATTTTTGTTCTGTTCATTTTATGCTGCATTCTGTATAATGATTCCGTCTGGCCCATAAAGGCGTGACAACCCCGCGCCTGGAATGAGCTTCATTCGTATCCTTTGCAGCAAAAGCCGGCTTTTGCTGCGGAAAGGGCCGTGATAATAAGATGTCTTTTACTCAAGCGGACCTGACGCAGGGCAGCGTGTGGAGGCAATTGATCCGCTACGCTGTTCCCATCATTACAACAAGCCTTCTACAGGCCGGCTACGGCATTGTGGACATGATCATCGTAAGCCAATACCTAGGAGAGGTGGGCACGTCCGCCGTTAACAACGCCAGCCAGGTGATTCGCATCATCACCAATTTGGCCATCGGGCTGTGCAATGGCGGCAGCGTGCTCATCGGCCAGTATTTTGGCAGCAAGGACAGTGAAAACCGCCATCGTGTGACTGGTACTTTCCTGACGCTGTTTGCGCTTTTAGGGGTTCTGTTTAGTGTGGTGTTTTTCAGCCTGAGTCATCCACTGATGGCGCTGCTGCGCGCACCCGCGCTGCAAGAAGCCGTAGCCTATATGCGTATTTCCAGCGTGGGCATACTGTTTATATTCGGCTACAACATGCTGGCCGTCACATTGCGGTCCATGGGCAATTCCAAAACGCCCCTGTATTGCATACTGGTCTCCGCCGTATTGAACATACTGCTTGATCTGCTATTCGTAGGACCGCTGCAGATGGGAGTGGGCGGAGCAGCCTTAGCCACCGTGCTCTCCCAAGGGCTTAGCTTTGGACTTGCGTTTTCGTATCTATGGAGACACAGAGAGTTCTTTACGTTTGAAAGGCGTTATCTGAAACTTGAGCGCATCAATGTACGCCGCATTTTTAAAATAGGGGTTCCCTGTGCGCTGCAAATGACCATAGCCGGTATTTCCTGGCTCACCGTAACCGGGCTGATCAACACTTACGGCGTACTCTATTCCGCTGCAAGCGGTATCAGCGTGAAAATACGGGATTTCTCCCATCTTTTTTTAACGTCCATGAGCACCGGCACATCCGCCATGATCGCACAAACGCTGGGCGCCGGATTGTATGCGCGCGCCAAAAAAGTCATGTATACATCCATGCTGCTCACCTTTCTGCTCGCGCTGCTGGGTGTCGGATTGATCGAACCTTTCGCGCCGTTTGCGGTAAGCCTGTTTACGCCGGATGTTCAGGTGGCTCGTATCGCGGTGTTAAACCTTCGTATTTAGATATTTTCAGAATTGTTTTATGCGGTGTTTTTAATCTATCATTCGCTGATGACCGGCGCCGGACATACCTGGTGGGTGATGGCGAGTTCCTTTACCAACTGTATTCTGGTGCGCATCATACTAGCCATATGGTTCAATTCCATGTGGGGGATCGTGGGTATATTCATCGCTTGCGCCATCGCGCCGGCTTCGTCCATTCCCATTGGCATCTGGTATACGAAATCAGGCCACTGGCGCACGTCTATCAGACTGAACTCCAAGCCGTAATCAGCCTTTTGCATGACCGAATATGTTGTACTTGATACGAAACTGCCCCGGTGAAATCCCAAGTTTTTTCTTAAACGCATTAGAAAAATGGTTGATGTTGGGATAGCCAACCATTTCCGCAATGGTGCTGATTGGATAATCCGTTAAAAGCAAGTATTTCTGACCTTCCCCAAGTCGGCGGTTGATTAAATAGCTGATAGGCGACATGCCCGTCTCCTTTTTGATGGCGTGACTCAGATAATCCGCGCTCACATAGAACTTTTTTGCCAAAGATGCCAAGGAGATCTGTTCTGCATAATTGTCATCTATATAGTTGATCACATCCTGGATCATCGGTTTGACGACAACCGGTCTCTTTTCTTCTTTTGCCTGGCTGATGATCTCATCTACAATCGATAACATCAATATGGCCACACCCTGCCCCCGAATATTGGAATGCTTGGTTATATTTAAGCATGCATCCAGTATGATTTCGTTACAGGCCACGATATCCCTTCCCTTGCTCCCTGCTGAAAATACAGGCGGCATGCCCGGCCAAAGCACATGGTTCGGCTCCCTTCCCTTCAGTTGAAAGTTGCCGATCGGGCATACCCACATTTCGAATTCACCGTCTTTCGGGCCCTCTTCATGATGAACAACCCCTTTGTCGCAAACGATGATATCCCCCGTTTTCACCGGATACGTCTTGCTGTCGATGATGAAGGTGGCGTGGCCCTTGCTGATGTAAAACACCTCGCACCGGTCTTCGTGTTTATGCGCCGAATAGATGTAGTTGGGATAATCCGATACTTTGGTCAAACCCAAAACGATGGGCCTCTGTTCCGGGTTCTCAAAAAGAACCTGTTCCTGTGTGTGCATATAGACTTTATACATCCATCTTCCCTCGTTTAATCTTTCTTCCGCTTGAGCAGGTAATCCATATATGATTATATTCTATTATACGTCCTGAGCATTTACAACCGTCCTCGATCTCCTTCGCCAACATACTGTTAAAATATATGTCCTGCAAAATCCCGCAATATGGAAAACAATTAATTATAACTGATCACCCAGCCGCACCGCAAATTGCGCGAATAATGAACGATATATTGCAATCACCCCTACAGGAATCTCCATATACATTCCAAACGGGCCATGATATCCTTTAATTACAAAAGAAATCGCAGGGTGGCAGAGTTCAAGCTAAAAAAATATTATGGAAGGATCGTGTGTGTTTCGTCTTGATTTTACTATCTTAAATCTTTACTCAAGACGGTATTCATCTGCTTAACGGCTTGTTGGATGGGATCCGTAAAGTTAGGAGATCTTTATGAAAAAAGTAGGTATCATCGGTATTGGCGACATGGGTATGGGGCTGGCCAAAAACTTAATGAAAGCCGGTTTCAGTGTCAAAGGGTTTGACATCAATCCCGTAAGGTTGCAAGATTTTGCAAATGAAGGTGGCATCGCATGTGATCATTGCGCGCAAGTTGCAATCGATACGGATTCTATCTTCATCATGGTTATGAACAGCGCACAGGCAGAGGATGTGATCTTTGGCGAAAACGGTTTGTCTGATCATCTAAAAGCCGGGCAAACGATCATTCTGACTGCCACCATCGGGAAAACGCCCGTTGAGCAGCTTTATAAAAAGCTCCAGCCTCTCGGCGTGGAAATGATCGATTCAGGCGTGAGCGGCGGGCAGTTCGGCGCGGAAGCCGGGACTTTGGCCATGATGGCCGCCGGCAAAAAAGCCGTGTTTGACGACAATTATCCCCTGTTGCAGGCGGTTGGCAAGGATATCTTTCATGTGGGGGAAGAGCCCGGCATGGGGCAGGTTGTCAAGTCCTGTATGCAGGTGGTGGTGGGCTGTGAATTCGCCGCGATATTCGAAAGCCTTGCGTTGGGCGCAAAATGCGGTATCGATCCCGAGGTGCTGGCCGGTGTCATCAATTCAAGCGTGGCGGCCTCACCCTTGATTAAAAATGCCGCACAAAAAATACTCGACCGAACTTTCGAGGGGACCGGGAGTGCCATCACAACCTATTACAAGGACGTCTGCATCACCATGGATATGGCTAAAGATTGCGGTATGCCTATGTTTGTGACCTCCGAAGTTCAGCAGCTCTTTCAGGCAGGTATCACCAAATTCCCCAAAGAGGACAACTGGGCGGCGGTGAAACTCTACGAATACATCACCGGCGCAGAAGTGCAGAGGGTAAAAAAGTAGCCTGCAGGCAAGCGAAGAACAGGTTTTATAATCCGCAGGATTTCCTGTCTAAGCTCTGATATCGCACTGCAACATAAAGGCCGACGCTTTCAGCGCCGGCCTTTCATTTTATAATCTGTAAAATGGATCAGGCTATGTGAGAGCCCATGATCTGATTTGCACCATCGATGCTTAGACGTTCGTTTCCAGTGCCTCCTGCATCTTTGCCTGTGTGGTGCGGCGTGCCTTTTCTTCCATCTTGGTCCGCACGACGTCTATGAACACGGCCAGTATGATGACGAGCCCGATCACGATGTATTGGGTGTCGGTCTGCGCACCCAACAGGTTGAGTCCGTTGCGTATGATGGTGATGAGCAGCGCGCCAAACAGCGTGCCTGTCACCGTACCCTTGCCGCCCAAGAAGGACGCGCCGCCGATGACGCAGGCGGCAATCGCATCCGTGTCAAATGTTTCGCCCGCCAAAGGCACCGCCGTAGAAACACGGCCAATCCACACTACGCCGGCGATGGAGGCCATGAGTCCAGACATGATATAGGTGAAGTTCAGTGTGTTTTTCACATTGATACCAGCGAGTCTGGCCGCTTCCTTATTCCCGCCTACGGAGTAGACCTTCCTTCCCAACGCGGTATTATTCAAAAATATGCCTACAATAGCGAAGATCACGATGATCGCAATGAAGGAGACGGGGAAGTTGCCGAAAATGTTCTCATAGCCTAAGAATGTAACGCCTTTGGGAAACCCGCCGATATTACGCGCGCCGGTGATCAAAAGCGCCAACCCCCTAAAGATCATACGCGTACCCATTGTGGAAACATACGGGTGCGGCAGTTCCAGCTTTGTGAACAGCAGACCGTTGAGGGTGCCGCACAGAATACCCACTGCAAGCCCTGCCACGATCAGCACAAACGAACTGGAAACGCCGGCCTCCAGCAATACGCCCATCGTGCAGCCGGTTAGTGCGACAACCGAGCCTACCGAAAGGTCAATGCCGCCTGTGAGCAGAACCATGAGCATGCCCAGCGCAACCAAGCTGTTCAGCGCCATCTGCCGTAGTATGTTCAAGAGATTGTCTGCCCTTAAGAAGCTGTCCGACAATGTAATGGCCAGAATCAAAGAAAGCAGTATGACTGCCAGCATCGGCCCCATAAAGGCCGGCATTTTCCTGCTTTTATTCAGTTCAATTGGTTTCGACTTCATTTTTCAATTCTCCTCCCCATGCTGCTTTCATGATATCCTCCTGGGTGAAATGTTCGCTGTTTCGGTCAATGCGTGCCATGATCCTGCCGGAACGCATCACGATCACCTTGTCGCTCATGCCCAATATCTCGGGCAGCTCCGAAGAGATCATGATGACCGCCTTGTTCTGGCGCACCAACTCGTTCATGATGTTATACACCTCGATCTTTGCTCCGACATCGATACCGCGTGTAGGTTCGTCAAATATGAAGATGTCCGCATCGGTGTTGATCCATTTGCCAATGACGACCTTCTGCTGGTTTCCGCCGGATAACTCACCGGCCGGCTTGTTGATGGAGGATGTTTTGATCTGCAGCTTATCCACACAATCCTGCGCCTGTTTTCTGATGCGAGGTTTGTCGATAAACAATCTTTTTTTAAGCGTATCGATATTCACGAGGGTTAGATTTTTCTCGATAGACTCCTGCAAAACAAGCCCCTGCATTTTGCGGTCCTCCGTTAAGAACGCAATCTTATTCCGGATGGCTTCCTTTGGAGTTTTGATGCTCGCCTTTTCCCCGTTGATATACGTATGACCCGCATCTTTGACATCTGCCGCAAAGATACCGCGGAAAAGCTCCGTACGGCCCGAACCGACCAAGCCCGCAAATCCCAGTATTTCACCGCGGCGCGCCTCAAAGCTGATCTTTCTGTAATCCCCTATGCTGGAAAAATTCTCGACGCGCAACGCCACATCCGTAGGCTGCGGCTCAATTTTAGGATACAGATTGTCGAGTGAACGCCCCACCATATGTGTAATCATGATATCCTTCGTCACTTGTGCGACCGGCGATGTAGAGATATGTTTCGCATCCCGCATGATCGTGACCACATCGCAAAGCTCAAAGATTTCCTCCAGCTTATGCGATACAAACAATATAGCGACGTCTTTTTCCTTCAAAAGGTTGATCGTTTTGAAAAGCTCTTCGATTTCCCGGTTACTCAGGCTGGAGGTGGGTTCGTCAAATATAATCACATTCGCATCGTTGAGCACCGCTTTGCCGATTTCCACCATCTGCTGCTGCCCCATACCCAGCACCCCGCAAAGCTTATTGGGATCGATGTCCTGCCCCATGGAAGCCATGACTTCACGCGCCCTTTGCTTCATATGTTTGTAATCCAAAAACTTTGATTTTTTCTTTAAATAGTTGCCAATAAAAAGATTGTCTGTGATAGACAGTGTCTTTACAATATTTAACTCCTGATAAACACAGGAAATACCTTTCCTTTTTGCATCCTGAGGGGATTGAAAGCTCACCTTTTGGCCATTGATCATGATTTCCCCCTTGTCAGGAGCATAGACCCCTGTCAGGATTTTGATCAGGGTGGACTTTCCCGCACCGTTTTCACCGATGAGCCCGTGCACCTGGCCTTTTTTTAATTCCAACGACATCCTGTCCAGCGCTGTAACCCCGGGAAATATCTTTGTGATGCCTTTTAATTCCACAATTGTATCCGCCAAACTGACACCTCATTTCCTTCCAATAAAACATGGCAATCTTAGGATTGATGAATGGACTCCGCCCGAATTGTCTTCGGGCGGAGTAGGAGAATCCATACTGTTCAGCCCATCCATTCAAAAGGGCTGTTCTTTAGTTTAAGAACTCCTCATAGTTGTCCGGTGTAATCATAGCGATACCGGAGTTGATATAAATGTCATAGGTTTCGCCATTGAGCGCACCAATTCCGCACTCAACACCCATCTGGCCGATGTAGTAGGGCTTCTGAGCGATGATCATGGAGATATTGCCGTCCCGTACGCCCTCGATGGCAACCTGGAATCCGTCGAAGCCGCAAACCTTGATGTCTTCCATACGGTTTGCCTGCTGTATGGCTGTCACCGCGCCTACCGCCATGGAGTCGCTGGTCACCATTACGCCGTCGATGTCTTCGTATTTGTTCAGGAAGTCTTCCATTGCAGACGCGGCCTTGTCGGTTTCGCAGTTTGCATCATGCGCTACGAGTATGTTATGGCCTTTTTCTTCCAGCGCACGTGTCATACCGGCTGTACGTTTTTCATGGTTGGGGTCGCCCAGCTTGCCGCGCAGCACGATCACATTGGCTTCTTCCGGCAGCACAGCGGAGAATTCGAGCGCGCCATCATAAGCGGCGGTTTCGTTGTCCGTTCCGATGTAGGTCACTTTATCCATGAAATCCGGAGCGTCTGTGTCTACCATAACAATTTTGATACCCTTTTCTACCGCGGAGTTAAGCGCGTTCATAACGGTATCGGGCTGGTTGGGAGCAATCAGTATGATATCATAATCCTGAGAGACAAAGTCTTCCAGCATTTGAACCTGCTCCATAACGTCTGTTTCAACTTTGGGAGCAACAGCCTTGATGTTCTCGGCTTTTACACCCATTTCAATGGCTTTATCTGTTGCACCATCGATCACCGCCTGCTGGAATTCGTCGAAGGACTTCATAACGATGCCGATTTTGAGATTTGCAACATCCACATCACCGGCAGGTTCCTCCGGGCTTTCATCGTCTTTTTCGGCGGGGGCTTCGCTTGCAGGCTGCTCGGGTGCTTTGCTTGCAGGCTGTTCAGGCGCTTGGCTGGCTTCTCCGCCACCGTTGCTGCAAGCCGCAGCAAGCACGAGCACCAGCAACAACGACAGAACAATAGATAGAACTTTTTTCATCTTCTTCCTCCTAAAATATATTCTTTGCGCAAAGCGCAAATTGAAATCTATATAATATAATGGATGATAGGTACACGCCTGTGGCTTTCGGCACCTCCATTATAATGAACATCTCGCCGGTTTGTGAATAGATAAAATCATCATTCTATGAGAGAATAAATACAATAAAATGATCAAAAACAAAAAGCACATCGAATATGTTCTGTTTAAACAAGGATATGTTGGAAAAATACAATAAATATTGCTTTTCTTAAGATGAACGGAAGTCTGGCTGGCATTTTGCCGGATATTTGCTGTCATCCATCATCAAAACGTATATTTGATGATTGCGCCTTATGATGTATACTATTTTAAACTGTTTAATTATGATAGAATATTAGTAAATATGAACGGAATCTAGAAGGAAAATGAAGAAGAAAGCTGTTGAGAAGAATAGAACCCATTCGCTGGCTTCGCATTACGCGGGGCTTCTGATTCTATGCGTTCTTTTCTTATCTGTGGTGTTGGCTGTCAGCGTTTTTGTGTTTCCGTATCAGCAGAGCATGAGCCTGCAAAGGCAGCATTACACGAATTATATCAACAACGCACATGTCACCATTTCCAACCACCTGAAAAGCATTACCGATGCGGTTAAGCTGATTGAGGACAGCAGCACCATCGCGGACAACATGCGCTTTTACGATAAAAACCCCCGCGAACGGATCGAGCCGGAGGATATACAATACGACATTGACGCGCCGATTTCCTATGTGGATATTTTTTCTAACCGCATGATCAGTGGCATCGGTATTTTCACGCAAGGTCGGCTGGCATATTTCACCTATTCCCATCAGGCTATGGATATTTCGCTTTCCCGCTGCGCCGATGTATATGAGCGCTATCCGGAGGGTTCCGGGGCAGAGGGCTTTGTGCCCGCACCGCAAACCAGCGGCTACATCTACTGGGTGGAGGATTTTACCCATATCTACAACGGGATATCCTGCGGCAAGATCGTTATTGAAACGCTCCCCATCCCCACAGCCACGGTAGCCACACACCAAAGCGCAGTGTTTGACTACCAGCTTGATCTGCATACATACCCGGATACCTCCTACTATCTTTATGACAAAAACGGCGTGATACTGTTCAGCGACCGACAGGAGTATGTCGGTCAAAGGATTAAAAACGCGCTTCCTCAAAAACTCTTAACGGCGCAAAATGATATCGTGAGTACCTCCGATGAATATGAGATATCCAAGAATTACTATAATAAGCAGCATTTGAACTCTTTGATCATCACGCCGAAAGCGGGCGTTATTTCCAGCGCACTGGACACGTTTGTCTACTTTATGATCACAGTCGTAGGCACGGTTACGCTCATACTGCTGGTGGCCGCTCTCTTTTTCCAGCGTATAACGGAGCCGATCAAAGGCTTGAACCAGTATGTGAAGTTTGCGCAGGAGCATCCTCTTTCCCGTCCGGCCTTTGCGCCGAAGTATCAGGATATAGAGAGCATCTGTGCATTGGTAAACCAGCATATCGACAGAATCAAGGGTCTGGATCAGGCGTTGGCCAGTGCGCAGATGGAAGTAAAGGACGCGGAAATTCACTCCCTGCAATCGCAGATCAACCCGCATTTTTTATTCAACATTCTGGATATTGTCGGCTGGAAGGCGGAGCAGTCCGATCTGAAGGAAGTCAGCGATATGATCAATCAGCTGGGCGAGATGCTGCACAGCGATGTACTGCTGAGCGGGCAGGAAAGGGTCACCATCCGGCAGGAGATCCACTATATCAAGAATTACCTCTCATTGCAGCAGATTCGTTATAATCATAACTTTACCTATGAGATCGATGTATCGGAAAGCATACTGAACACGCACTATGTTCCCAAGCTGTCTATACAGCCCATCGTAGAAAACAGCATCGTGCATGGCATACAGCCTTCTGGAAAACGAGGGCATGTGCAGATCAGCATCTATGAAAGAGGAGAAGACCTGATCTGCAAAGTGACGGACGACGGCGTCGGGTTCGACAGCCAAAACATCTTCGAAAAACAGCCTGAAGAGCCGCCTCAAAACAGGGGAAAAACACACCGTATCGCGTTGCAGAACATTCGTCAGCGCATCCATATGCTGTATGGCGAACCTTATGGAATCGTGATCCACAGTATCCCCGGGGAGGGCACCACCGTCATCGTCACATTGCCGATCGATCTTAAGAAGCCTTGAATTGCGAGAAAGGACACCTATGTACAGAGTATTGATTGTGGATGACGATAGCTCGATCCGAAAAGGTTTAATGACCTGCGTAGACTGGTCTGCACTGGGCTGTGAGGTTTGCGGCACCGCGTCTAACGGCGAAGAGGCGCTGCGCATGGTTGAGAAGGAAAAGCCGGATATACTGCTTTCCGATATTAAGATGCCTAAAATGACCGGCCTTGAGCTGGCTGAGGCGATCAATAACAAATACCCTTCTGTGAAATGTATCCTGCTGACGGGTATCTATGAGTTTGACAGCGCCTACAACGCCATTAAATTTGGCGTGATTGAGTTTATACTGAAGCCGACATCCTCCACCAAGGTCGCGGATGCGGTGCGCAAAGCGGTGGCGCTCATCAAAAAGGAACAGGAGGAAAAGGAGCTGCGCGAAAACGCACAGTTGCAGAAAAAGCTGAACCTTGAGCTCAAGCGTTCCTATCTTTTAGCGGGTTTTATAGACGGCGTGCAGACGATGGATGCCGAAAAAGCGTTGGATTCTGTGGGCCTTACGCTGGATCAATACAGCGTTGTCACCATTTTGCTGTGCGGCATGGATGATGTGCTGCCCGAGATGCAGCGGTTTGCGGATGTGGAGGAGTCTTTAAGAAATTATATCGACGTCATATTTGCGGAGATTCCTTATTATTGCGTGTTTCGAAACGGACGCAGCATCCATGTCATCGCGAACCTGGAACGCGAGGAGTATGAACAAGAGCTTAGGGCGCTGTGTATCGAGCTGAGCCGAATTGTGGATAATTTGGCAGATTATAATATCGCGATCGGCATCAGCCGAATCCATCACGATCCGCACTCATTGGCAGTGGCCGGGGAGGAATCCAAGAATGCCGCCAGTTTTGCGCAGTATGGCGATGACAAGAATCCTGTCGTATGTTATTCGGATATCCCGCGTTTATCCAACGATACCATCAGCGCGATCATGCGGCATATAGGCGCGTTGGCAGGCGCGATCGAGCGGTTAAATACCACAGAGGCGCTTAAAATACTGGACGAGCTTCTACACTATTGCAGGGAGCGGAAAATTCCCATCAGTGAATACAAGGATATCGGCATCATCACCGCAAATCTATGCCTGAAACAGCAATGGCACTACAACTATATGTCCGGCAATATACCTTCCTCCAAGAAAACCTATTACTCAAATATCTACAACTGTACACAGCCGGATGAAGTGGGCGCTTATTTAAGACAACTCATCGAAAGCACCATTTCCGAGCTGTTGAACCAAAACACAGGGTTCAGGGACTTGGTGAAAAACGTGGAAAACTACATCCTGAACAACTATAGGAGCGATCTTTCGCTGGAGATGCTGGCCAAGATGTTTCATATCAGTTCGGGACATCTAAGCCGTCTTTTCAAGGCAAGAAAGAATACGAATATTACGAGCTATATCCATACCGTGCGCATTGAACGCGCGAAAGAGCTGATACGCACGACAGATCTGCACACCTATGAGATCGCGGAAGCAGTTGGCATACAGGATCCGGTGTATTTTTCAAAGCTCTTCAAGAAATATTGCGGCATGCGTGTAAGGGATTACAGACAGGATGTGAAGCACGGGCATGCACAGGCTGAACACCTTGAGCAGTATTGATGAGGACATTGCGCAGGATATGCCCGAAAACCTTTAGGCTGCCTGCTCAAAAAATCCTCGCAGCAGCACATCGTTTTTCCAACGTTTTCCTTTTGTGTTTTCTTCTTCCCAATATAAAAAGAGCGGGCGGGTTCACTCAAAACCCGCCCGCTCTTTATTATCGCTTTATGTTGCCGTCATTGTGATCACTTGCCCTTTTGGATACCTTGAAACACCCTCTCAATCCAGAAAATCTTTAAGCTTTTTGCTTCTGCTCGGGTGCCTCAGTTTACGCAACGCTTTTGCTTCAATCTGCCGGATACGCTCACGCGTCACATTAAACTCTTTGCCCACTTCCTCCAGCGTGCGCGCACGCCCGTCATCCAACCCGAAGCGCAGGCGCAATACCTTCTCCTCACGCGGTGTCAGCGTGTCCAGCACATCCATCAGCTGCTCCTTCAACAGCGTAAACGCCGCCGCATCCGCCGGTGCAGGCACATCGTCATCCGGTATGAAGTCGCCTAAGTGGCTGTCGTCCTCCTCGCCAATCGGCGTTTCCAAAGAAACCGATTCCTGCGCGATCTTGATGATTTCACGCACTTTTTCCTCCGAAATCCCCATCTCCATGGCAATTTCATCCGGCTGCGGATCCCGTCCGTATTCCTGCAGCAACTGCCTGGAAACACGGATCAGCTTGTTGATGGTTTCCACCATATGCACGGGTATGCGAATGGTGCGCGCCTGGTCGGCAATGGAGCGCGTGATCGCCTGCCGGATCCACCAGGTCGCATAGGTGCTGAATTTATAGCCTTTGCTGTAATCAAATTTTTCCACAGCCTTGATCAGCCCAAGGTTGCCTTCCTGGATGAGATCGAGAAACAGCATACCTCTGCCCACATAACGCTTGGCAATGCTCACCACCAAACGCAAGTTTGCTTCCGTGAGCTTGCATTTTGAAAGCTCATCGCCTTCCGACATCGCTTTTGCCAGTGTCACTTCCTCCACGGAGGTGAGCAGCGGGACTTTGCCGATCTCTTTGAGATACATGCGCACGGGATCATCGATGCTGATGGTTTCGCTGATGGTATTTTCCAGGTTCTCCTCTTTGAGATCCTTCATCATCTCCGCATCCGCCTCGATATCTTCCACCACATCTATATTCAAGCTTTCAAATGCATCGTATATCTTTTCAATTTGCTCGGGTGAAAGCTCCAATTCATCCAGCGTATCCATGATCACCTTGAAGGTAATCACGCCTTTTGTCTTGCCTTCCTCCACCAGCTCCTTGATTTTATCCACTTTCAAAATATCTGTCAAAACACATCACTCCTTAGCCTTTTCCCCGTCACTTCAGCGCGCGGTATCGTTGGTTTAATTCCTCTATCTGTTGCAAAAGCCTGTTTTGCGCTGTCCTGTCCTTCTCTTGTTCCGCCTGTTGGGCCAGTATGCTGATTTGGCTCTGCAACCGCGTTTTTTGTATGGTCTGTAGGTTCTGATGCAAAAATGCTTCGTCGTTTTCCGTTGGGTATTCGCTGACCAACCTCGCCATACGCTCCGCATCTTCTTTGTCGAGCAACACCATCACGGCAGCCGGCGTGTATGCACCTTCTCCTTGCGCCACAGAGCGCATGGTGTCGAACAGCCGTTGCTGGAACGGATCATCAAAGGTGATGTTGTGTGCCGCAAGCTCCAGGAATCCCTCCTTCGAGGAGGCCGCCGCAGACAAAGCATAGCTTCTTGCCTTCATATCGGCGGTTACGACGCCTTGCTGTTCTAATTTAGTATCCCTTTTATTTCCAATCCTATTCTGTTCCGGCATGGGTTTTCTGGTAATTTGTGCCCAAATCGTCTCCATTGTAAACCCCGTCTTATTTTGCAGGAAACGCGCATACCCTTCATGCTCGATCGGGTTGTTCAGTTTCGCCACTTCGGCCGCCGCCGCGATCAGATAAGCCATCTTCTGCTGCTGATCCTTTAAGTCGTATCCCTTGGCCATGATGCTGAGCTTATATTCCATCAGCGGCAAGGCTTTTTCCATGGCCTTTATAAAGCCTTCGCGCCCGTGGGTCCGCACGAATTCGTCTGGATCCTGTCCTTTTTCAAACTGTACCACCCGGACGCCCATCCCTTCCTTCGAAAGGGTTTCCAGCCCCCGCAGGTTTGCGCTTTCGCCCGCGGCATCGCCGTCATAAGCGATATACGCCTGCAGCGAATAGCGTTTCATCAGGTGTGCCTGTTCTCTGGTCAGCGCCGTGCCCAGCGAAGCGACAGCGTGAAGCTTGGCGGACTGATAGAGCGAGATCACATCCGTATAGCCTTCCACCACGATCATTTTCAATCCCGGCGTTTTCCGATCGACATAGTTCAGCCCGTAGAGATTGCGCCCCTTATGATAGACAAGCGTATCCCGCGAATTGATATACTTCGGCTGCTCATCGCCCATCACCCTGCCGCCAAAAGCGATCACCCGGTTATATGGGTTGATGATGGGAAACATCACGCGGTTGCGGAACCGGTCGATCGGGCCTTTTTTGCCCTGCAACGCCAAATCGGCGCTCAGCACCTCGGCGTCGCTATAGCCCAGTGTCTTTAAATGCCGCCACAAATCATCCCAAGAGTCGGGCGCGAAGCCAATCCCGAAACGCTTGATCGTGCCCTTCGTATACCCGCGTTTTGCAAGATACTCCAGCGCATTCTTCGAAACATGCAGCTGCTCGTGGAAGAACCGTGCAGCCGCCGTGTTGATTTCATAGATCCTGTCGCGCTTTTTCTTCTGTTCGACAGCCTCATCATGGTCGTCCAGATGCGGCAGCTCCATGTGCGCGCGTTTCGCCAAAAACTCCACCGCCTCCGGGAAGTTTAAGCGTTCCATATCCATCACAAAAGTGATCACATTGCCGCCTTTTTTGCAGCCGAAGCAATGATACAGCTGCTTTTGCGCATCCACTTTGAAGGACGGCGTCTTTTCGGTATGGAACGGGCAGCAGCCCCAGTGGCTTGTCCCTTTCGGCTTTAATAGAGTATAATCGTTGATGATATCTACAATATCGTTGTTGTCGCGCAGTTCTTGGAGCCAATGTTCAGGATAAAACGCCATAATCCATACTCCAGACTCCCATACATTTCGCCATTTTCAATCTAATTCCTTCTTTGTATTACAATTTTCTGCATATTTTCATCATTCACTCCATGATTTCGGCACAAACAGCTCATGAAACGCATGCACGGCGTAACGGTCTGTCATGCCGCTGATATAGTCGATGATGGCCTGCTGGGTCTGCTCAGGGGTGCCTGTCGTGTACTGCTGCGGAAGCGCATCCGTGTTTTTCATGTAGTATTCGTATAGAGAATTTAACAAATGCGCAGCCTTTTCCTCCTGCTTTAGGGCAAATTCGCTATAGTATACTTTTTCAAACAGATATGTTCGGAGCATACAGGTCGCTTCTTCCACCTCTTTGGTCATGGAAATCTGCGAGGTGTCCGCGCTGTTCTGCACGATGTCGAGTATCATAGCGTTGATCCGTTTTCCGTGGCTGTCTCCCAGCAGACGAACCGCTTCTTCGGGAAGATCCGCGATATCGATCACACCGCCCCGCGCGGCGTCGTCGATGTCATGGTTTATGTAGGCGATCCGATCCGCCAGGTGCACGACTTGCCCTTCCAATGTAGAAGGGCGCCCTTGCGCGTTATGGTTGAGTATGCCGTCCCTCACTTCAAATGTCAGGTTCAGCCCGCTGCCGTTTTCCAGGCTTTCCACAATACGCAAACTCTGCACATGATGCTTAAAGCCGTTTGGGGCCAGCTTGTCCAGCGCGCGTTCGCCTCCGTGGCCAAAAGGGGTGTGCCCTAGATCATGCCCCAATGCAATCGCCCCTGCCAAATCCTCGTTCAAACGCAGCGCACGCGCGATCGTGAGCGCGATCTGCGCAACCTCCAGCGTATGGGTCAGGCGTGTGCGGTAATGGTCGCGTTCCGGCGAGAAAAAAACCTGCGTCTTATACTTTAGGCGCCTGAAAGACTTACAATGCAGTATTCTGTCGCGGTCCCGCTGGAACTCTGTGCGCAGCGTACACGGATTGATCGCATACGCGCGGCCCTTCGAATTCATACTGAGCGCCGCATATGGAGACAAAAGCTTCTTCTCCAGTTGTTCCTGATATTCCTTGCTCATATCCACCCCACACTTTCACCGGCCGCAAGCCGGATACCCTCCGACTGTTTTATGCGATCGGCCATTACTATAATATATACCACACACATCCGTTCATTTCCTGCTCTTTTGCTGTTTTTTTAACGTGTATATTTGATCGGCCCGATCGAAAACATCGATCCGACCATTTGTTTGTGTTGGTAGACAAGATTTAACAAATGAGATATAATACTATGAACTTTAAGGGCTGCATCCAAAGGCATCCCCTGTGATTGTGCACAGAACCGCCGCTTGATGGGATTCGGCCAAAATAATGTCATCACCTGAGGTGGAAGAGATGGCTCCTTTTGAACGGGGAGATCTGAAAAAACTGCAAAATGTGGAACTGTCGCTGCTAAAGTGGGTGCAATCCGTTTGCGAAGCGCATTCCTTAACCTATTTCCTCATAGAGGGCTCTTTGTTGGGCGCGGTGCGGCATCAAGGCTTTATCCCCTGGGACGATGACATCGATCTGGGAATGCCGCGGCAGGATTATGAGCGCTTTTTAAAGACCGCGCCTGCGCTGCTGCCGGATCACATCCGCATCGTCACATATGAAAACGCTACAGGTGCGCTGCGTAATTTTGCCCAGATCGAGTCCGGTGATGTCAAGGTGGTGTTCTCGGCGCGGGAAACGGCTTGTGTGCAGAACGCGTGGATCGATATTTTCCCGCTGGACTGGTTGCCCGCCGGCCGCTTGAAACGCACATGGCATCTGCTGAGGATTCTTGTGCTGCGCATGCGCATACAGTTCTCCCAGTTCGACCAAAATGTGGACATACACAGGAAGAACAGACCCGCCTATGAACGTTTTTTAATCTGGTTGTATCGCAAAACGCGGCTGGGCAGCAAAACGGACACCAAAAAGCTGGTGCTTAAATTAGAGGCCCTGTTGAAGAAATATGAGCAAACGGAAAAATCTTATTGCATCAACGCCTCCAGCGCGTATAAAACGCGGGCTGTATTTCCTTGGCGTTATTACGGCAGCGGACGCGCCTATACGTTTGAAGGCACTCAGGTAAACGGGCCGCTCGCCTATGATGAGATCCTTCGCCGGCTATACGGCGATTATATGACGCCGCCGCCGGTCGGCGAACGCAACCGGCATTATACAAAAGTCCTCAGCGACCCGGAAGATTTTCCCTCATAATGGGCAAGCTATCCAAGGATAGAAAAAGAAGGTTTTTTGAATGATTCAAGCATCTTATTTTTTGAATACATTGCAAAGTCTCTGTGCCGATTTTTTCACAGGCGTTCCGGACTCTTTGCTGCGCCCTTTTTGCGACGAACTCATGCTGCAGTTCGGCATCTGCGACCGGCACATCGTAGCGGCCAACGAGGGTGCCGCGGTGGGCTTGGCTGCGGGTCACTACCTTGCAAGCGGCAAGCTTGGCGTCGTCTATATGCAAAACAGCGGCATAGGCAATGCCGTCAACCCTCTTTGCTCCCTGCTGCATGAGGATGTCTGCGCCATCCCTGCCATATTGGTGATCGGCTGGCGCGGAGAACCCGGCGTAAAAGATGAACCGCAGCATATATTTCAAGGAAAGGTGACGCTTCCGCTGCTGGATACGCTTTCGATCTCCTATGGTGTGCTGAGCAGCGCAACCGACGAAAACGAACTTGCAGCACTTGCCGCCGGTTTGAAAACGCACCTAGACGCGTGCCGCCCCGTGGCTTTCGTGGTACAGAAAGGCGCGCTGAGCAACGACCGCAAATTTTCGTATCCGTCCGCAGGCACGCTGACGCGGGAACGGGTTCTGGAGCTGTTTACATCGCATACCGACCCTCGGGGCGTGTATGTCTGCACCACCGGCAAGCTCTCCCGCGAGATGTTTGAGCTGCGCGAACAAAAAGGCGAAGGACATGAGCGCGATTTTCTCACGGTAGGTGCCATGGGACATTGCCTCATGATCGCGCTGGGCATTGCTCTCGCGCAGCCGCAAAAAACCGTCTACTGCTTAGACGGCGACGGCGCCATGCTGATGCACATGGGAAGCCTGGCTGTGTTGGGTGCGCACCATCCGAAAAATCTCGTGCATTTGGTGGTCAACAACGGCGCACATGAAACGGTGGGCGGTATGTGTGCGGTGAGCAGCGGTCTGAAATTGTATGAAGTTGCCCGCTCACTGGGCTATGCACATGCGTTTCGCGCAGCGGATGAACACGAGCTGGTGCTGATATTGCAGAAGGTTCGCGCCCTGCACGGGCCTGTGTTCATCGAAGCGCTGTGTAATCTGTCCTCCCGCAGCGATCTGGGCCGCCCCACCGTCACACCGCAGGAAAACAAGCACAGGCTGATGAATTATTTGGGTGCAAAGCCATGAAAGCGCTGATCCTAAACTCCGGCACAGGCAGCCGCATGGGACACATGACGCAAAGCGCCTGTAAGTGTATGGCGCCCCTTCGCGAAGGGGTCACCGTTTTAGATGCACAGCTGGATAGGCTGCTCGGCGCAGGCATACGGGATATCTGTATGACCACCGGGCCGTTTGCAAAGGAGCTTGAAGCATATGTAAAGCAGCGCTATCCTCAGGCACGGGTTCTGTTCGTACACAATCCGAGCTACGCGCAAACCAACTATATCTATTCCATCCACCTTGCGCGGCAGCATCTTGAGGGCGATCTTTTGATGCTGCATGGGGATCTGGTGTTCGATGCGCGCGTGCTGCACGGCCTGTTGGCGCTGCCGCACAGCGCAATGGTGGTGCATTCAACCCGGCCCTTGCCGGATAAGGATTTTAAAGCCGTGCTCACAAAGGGGAAGATCACCAAAATCGGCGTTGAGTTTTTTGAAAACGCTGTGGCCGCACAGCCCTTGTACAAGCTTCGTGCGCAAGACTGGGCGCTCTGGCTGGAAGAGATCGGCCGGTTTTGCGCCCGGTCGGAAACAGGCGTATACGCTGAAAACGCCTTCAACCGCATAAGCACAAGAATTGCTTTATCGCCCTTCGACGCAAAAGGTCTTTTCTGCGGCGAAATCGATACTTTAGAGGATCTGGACCATGTGCGCGCCATCTATGATACCATCCGTTAAAAGGGGAATCGGCATGAAAACAGTTTATTTGTCCATGAGTACGGACGTCATCCATAACGGGCATATCCGCATCATCAACGAAGCGGCCAAATTAGGCGAGCTGACGGTGGGCGTATTATCCGACGAAGCCGTGTCGCGCTACAAGCGGTTTCCGCTGCTCAGCTATGCCCAGCGTGCGGAAATCATGCAAAGCATCAAGGGTGTTGCCCGGGTGGTGGAGCAAAAAACGCTGGACTACACACAAAGTCTGCTCACCCTAAAGCCGGATATCGTGGTGCACGGGGACGATTGGCGCGTTGGCATACAGGCGCCTGTGCGCGCACGCGTGCTGGAGGTGCTGGCCTCCTATGGAGGCGAGCTGATCGAATTCCCCTATTACAACGATGAAGGCACCGCTGCGCTTGAAGCAGACGTACGCCGCGTGCTCGGCATGCCTGAAAACCGCCGCGGTCAATTGAAATCGTTGCTCTGTATGAAGCCTTTGCTGCGTATCATGGAAGCGCACAACGGGCTCACAGGGCTCATCGTAGAGGAGACAAAGGTCGAAAAAGACGGTAAGATCATGCAGTTTGACGGTATGTGGATATCCAGCCTGTGTGATTCGACCATCAAAGGCAAGCCTGACATCGAGCTGGTGGACAACACCTCCCGGTTCCACACCATAGACGAGATCATGGAGGTCACCACCAAGCCCATCATTCTCGACGGCGATACGGGCGGCAAGACGGAGCATTTCGGCTATCTGGTCAAATCATTGGAGCGCATGGGTGTTTCCGCCGTCATCATCGAGGATAAGATCGGGCTGAAAAAGAATTCGCTGTTCGGGGCCGACGCAGGGCAAGCCCAGGCCTCTATCCCCGAATTTTGCCAGAAAATCACCACCGGCAAGCGCGCGCTCACTACGCGGGATTTCATGATCATCGCGCGCATTGAAAGCCTGATACTAAACCGCGGCATGGAGGATGCGCTCAAGCGTGCGTTTGCCTATACAGAGGCCGGTGCCGACGGCATCATGATCCACAGCTGTCAACACGAGCCGCACGAGGTGTTCACATTCTGCCGCGAATTCAGAAAAACCGATCCGGCGACGGCGCTCGTCGTCGTACCCACTACGTTTAACAGTGTCACAGAGGACGAATGGGCGAATATGGGCGTCAACATCGTCATCTATGCAAACCAGCTGATACGCAGCGCTTTCCCTGCGATGGAACGCACTGCCAAAAGTATTTTATCACACGGGCGCTGTATGGAAGCAGATGAGGCTTGTATGCCCATCCAGCAGATTTTAACGCTGATTCCCGGCGCACAATAGGAGAAGGAATCCGTGAAAAGATTTTTGTATGACATGAAGCGTTACTGGAGCTATACGATCTATGCAGCGAAAGCGGAGCTGAAGGCCGATATCATCGGCTCGTACCTGGGCTGGCTTTGGCTGATACTGGAACCCACCCTCTTTATGCTGATTTACGCATTTGTGGTTCAAATCGTATTCAAATCCGGTGAACCGAATTTGCCTGTATTCGTATTCACAGGCTATTCCATCTGGAGCTTTTTCAACAAGACGGTGATCAGCAGCGTTAAGCTGATGCGTTCTAGCAGAAGCATTATCACAAAAATCTATGTGCCCAAGTATGTTCTGTTACACGTACGCATGTTTGTCAATCTGTTCAAGCTGCTCGTCAGTTTCATGATCGTGGCCGTTTTGCTCGCTGTTTATCAGGTGCCTCTCACTGCGAACATACTGTATGCTTTGCCCATACTGCTGCTTTTATGGATAGGCACCTTTGCCTTCTCCTCCATATTGCTGCATTTCGGCACCTTTATCGAGGATTTATCCAATGTCATGACCGTCGTGCTGCGGCTTTGGTTCTATCTCTCGGGCATCTTCTACTCGCTGCCCAATCGTGTTGAAGGGCCGCTGGGGCAAGCGCTGCTACACTACAATCCGGTGGGGTTTGTGATCAACGAAATGCGTAATGTGCTGCTCTACGGCGTGCCGCTCGATTTGAAATGGTATATGGCCTGGCTGGGCGTTTGCATCGTATTATCCGCTTTGGGCATCCGTATTATTTATAAATATGAAAGTCAGTATGCAAAGGTGATCTGATGAAAAACTTGGCAATCGATATTAAAAATTTAACCATCAGTTATAAGGAGCTCAACCGTTTTTCCTTCCTGCGGTTTCATAAGAAAACCACAACCATACCCGCCAGAAAAAAAAGATATTACGCGGTGAACGATATCTCTTTTGGTATTGAACAGGGGAAAATCATAGGCATCATCGGCAAAAACGGAAGCGGAAAATCCACGCTGCTCCGCTCTATTGCGGGCATCATCTCGCCGGACAACGGCACCATTGAAACATATGGAAATTCCATTTCCCTGCTTGCCATAGGCGTTGGGTTTCAAAATAACTTAAGCGGCCGTGAAAATATCTATCTTTCGGGGCTGTTATTAGGATTTTCCAAGCAAAAAATAGAAGAAAAATCGGAGGAGATCATTGAATTCTGCGAATTGGGCGAGTTCATCGATAAGCCTGTGAAAACCTATTCCAGCGGCATGTATTCCAAGCTCGCTTTTTCGATTACTGCCGTTCTTGAAACGGACATCATGCTGGTGGATGAAATACTCAGCGTGGGCGACGCCGGTTTCAAGAAGAAAAGCTACGCCAAAATGCAGGAATTGATCTCGCATGAGAACCGCACCGTCATCATCGTGTCCCACAATCTAGATACCATAGAAAGCCTTTGCGACACGGTGCTGTGGCTTCATGAAGGCAAGGTCCGGATGTATGGTGATGCGCAGGAGGTGCTCCCTGCATACGAAGAGATGTTTGTAAAGAAGGGGAAAAAATGAAAGAACAACCCAACACGGCGAGCGAAAACACCCGTCGGCAATTGGGCGCCATCCTCTCGCGCCTGCGCGCGCGAAAAGCGCTCGTCGTTTGCGGCCAGACTTACCACCGTTCGTTTGTCAAGCCTTTTTTGGAGGGCTTGCCGCTGCACATCGTCTATTTCAGTGAATTTACACCCAACCCGGCGTATGAAGACATTTTAAACGGCGTGCGGCTCTTAGGGCGGCAAGGATGCGATGTGATCCTTTCCGTAGGCGGGGGCAGCGTGATCGATGTTGCCAAATGCATCAACGCTTTTGCCAACACGAACGCCTGCATAGATGCCATCCCGCCGGTGCAAAAAGGGCCGTTGCTTCCCCATATCTGCCTGCCCACCACCGCCGGCTCCGGCAGCGAAGCCACACGCTTCGCCGTCATCTACCACAGGGGCGAAAAGCGTTCCGTCGCGGATGAGGCGCTGCTGCCCGGCTATGTGATTCTTGAGCCCGCATTTTTGAAAACGCTGCCCGCATATCAGCGCGGCTCCACCCTGATGGACGCGCTGTGTCAGGCGATTGAATCTTACTGGTCCGTGCGCTCCACAGCAGAGAGCAAGCGTTATGCCGAAAGCGCCATCCGGCAGATAGCCAGGCACTATGAGTCCTATCTGCGCGGCAATGCACAGGATGTGCTCCCCCCCGTGATGCAAGCGTCACACGAGAGCGGAAAGGCCATCCACATCACGCAGACCACCGCCGCACACGCCATGAGCTACAAGCTCACCACGCTGTACGGCATCGCACACGGGCATGCGGTCGCGCTGTGCTTGCCCCATATATGGCGCTACATGCTCAATCACTTGGACGCATGCAGCGATCCCCGGGGGAAGGACTATCTGGCCCGCGTGTTTGATGAGCTCGCCGCAGCTTTTGGCGTGCAAGACAGACAGCAAGCGCCGCTTCGCTTTGAAGCCATACTGCACTGCGCCCAATTGCAAACGCCTGCGCTGCGCTGTGAACATGATCTGGATGTGCTCTCAGCATCTGTGGACGCACAGCGACTGGGCAACAACCCTGTGCCGCTCGATACGCAAACGCTGCGTATGTTCTATGCATCCATCTTTCAACAGCCTTAAAACCGCCCGCCTTTTAAGCTTGCGCACAAAGCGCATGCTCACCCATCGATCGGTTGCAGATAATTCTTCTTCAACGCCGCAATATCATCGTCAGAAATGTCGAATATGCGCCTAAGGTGTTGTAAAAACGACCCGCTCGCCTCTTGTGCCACTGCAAACACACGCTGCAGGTAATCCTCTTTCACCAGCAAAAACTCATTCAAAACGGCGATCTCTTCCTCCGTCTTCCCGCAGCTGCGCTCATATTCCATCATCTTGAGATTGGGTTTGCGCCTGAGTGTGTTGGTCAAGAGGTAGTCGTCGAGAATCACTTCACGCTCTACGCCGAGCAATGTCAACACCATGGCCGCCGCAACGCCGGTGCGGTCCTTGCCTGCAAAGCAATGAAAGAGCAGCGCACCCTGCCGCTGCTGCATCACCAGCTCCAAAAACTGCCTGTAGCCGCATAGCGCCGCTTCGTCTGTGATCATCAGTTCATAGAACAGCACCATGAACGCATGCGCCTGTTCGCTTGAGCAGATGCTCTGGTAGTTGGCAAAAATACCCGCCTGCCGCTCTGCGTTTTTCATGATGTCTATATGGATGTTGCGCGCGCCGGACAGCTCGGCGTCCGGCTTGATCTTCGTTTCGCTGCCCACCCGAAAATCCACCACCGTTTGAACGCCAAACCGATCGGTCAGCAGACTTTTTTCCGGCTCTGTCAGATTGGTCAGCTCCCCTGAACGAAGCAGGCGGTTGGGTTTGACGCACATGCCTTCCGATGTCCGGATACCCCCTAAATCCCTGAAATTCGCAGGGTTTTTCAATACGATTGATTCCATTGATATACCTCACTTTTACCTGTTGAATACTATTCTATCCCGCCCCTGCACACAAGTCAAAACCCGGGGTGCCATTTTATTCTAGGCAATCCTGTTTCTTTTCTTATCGCTATACTTTGTGGTATGATGATACTAATTTCCATTGAAGTGTCTCTACCTCAGACCGATTAAAAGGAGAAATATTGTGAAGAAAGCTTCTTTTTATGTGTTCATACTGTTGTTAGCCGCGCTGCTGCTGGGCTGCACACCGGTGCTCGCTCCGGAAGCGCCGACCGCAGCCGATAAAAACCCAACGGAAGAAACCGCGCCTGCAGCACCGCCTGAAAACGCACAGGCTGCGCCTGCGCCCGAACACGTACAGCAAAGCCCACAGCCGGGTTTAACGGGCTTGCAGCTGGCTTTTATACCCAAGTCACTGGACGATCCGTATTATGTAGCCATAGGCCGTGCGCTTGAGGACAGTGCACAGGCATACGGGGTCATGCTGCACACCATGGCGCCTGCGGGCAGCGAGGCCGCCGATCAGCAGTCCATGATGCTGCGCACCGTCATACAAAGCGGTGTGGACGGTATCATACTCATGCCTCTGGATTTCGAAACGCTCAAACCAGTATGCGCTGAAGCCATGCGAGCTTCGATACCCGTGTTTTTGATCGATGAGGCGTCGGCGGATGCGCAATACAGTGCCGGATGCGTACTCTCAGACGAAGACACAGGCCTGCGCCGGTTGGCGGAATGGATGGGCGAGGAGCTCAACGGTGAAGGGCGTGTCGGCATACTGGCAGACAGCAACGCACAGCATACCGCCCGCCGCGGCGGCTTTATATCTGCAATCACAGCAGCACATCCCGAAATAACTCCGGTCGGTTTTTTTGAGGAACACAGCGGTGTCAGCGCACACACACCCAGCCCAGACTTGGATGCAGCGCCCGACATGCCGGACGAAGAAGCGCAGGATACGCAATCCTTATGCGCACAGTTTATCCAAGAGTTCCCCGATGTACACGGCGTGTTTGCATGCAGCGACGCACTCGCACTGGAGTATTTATCACAGCTTAAAACCGCAGGGAAAGAACGCCCCATCGTATGCTCTTTCGGCGGCAGCCCAGAGGCCGCCCAGGCCATACTAGGCGGCGAACTGCAGGCAGCCGTCACCGTGCAGCCGGCAAAGCTGGGCAGCGCGGCGTTCGATTTGTTTGCCGAATATGTGCAGACAGGCACGCACAATACCCACAGCATGGTGATTGAAACGCTGCTGGCCACAGAAGAGAATTGCGAAGCATGTTTGCAATATCTCTAGGCAAAGCCGCTCATGCTCCGGCAAAAAGAATGAAGAGCGCCGATGTATGATTCCAATCAAAAAAGCCCTCCGTCTTGTGGGGGCTTTTCCCATAGGGCAATATGTTGTCTTACAAGGGCAGCACGGTGCCCAGATCCAGCTTTAAGGCGCGCTCGTAGATCGCATAAGCCGCCGCCATATCGTTGATGCCTATGCCTATGCTGTTAAACAATATCTTCTCCTGCGGATGTGCACGGCCCAAGGCTTTGTTGGTCAGCACATCCCCGATCTCCGCCGGACGCACGCTTGCGCAGGCTTCAAAGCCCTTCTTCTCGGCTATTTGGGCATAGGCTGCGGGATCGTCCATATAGTATTTGTCGAACGCGTAAAAAGCCTCGGGGGAAAAATGGTTTGCACCGCTGATGCAAGCCACCGTCACACCCGCCTTAAACCAGTCGCCGTCTATCACGGTGAAAAGCTCGGGGTCGCCAAACGGCGTGGACGAGATGAGCACATCCGCAGCACACACCGCCTCTTTCACATCAGAAACCGCCGTAAACTGCACATCATACTTCTTTTGCATCTCCTCTATGTAACGCTGCGCAGTACTCATGCGCGGCCCCCAAGCCAAAACACGTTCGATGCTGTTTGGAATAGACAAGACAGCTTCCAGATGCGTACGCCCCTGCAGCCCGCAGCCCAGTATGGAAAGCACCTTTGCCTCAGGATTTTGCAGCGCACGCAGCGCCATACCGCTGACAGCCGCCGTGCGCATTCCGGTGATATACGCGCAATCCATCACGGCGATGGGGCAGCATGTTGCGTAATCGTTGAGTATGATCAGCCCGGTGATGGCGGGAATGTTGCGCTCAGCGTTCTCAAAGCAGCCGCCCAGCCATTTACCGCCCGGCTTCTCATCCCTGATATTCGCTAAGAACGCTTCAAGAAACCACCCCTTGGAAGGATCCCCTAAACGCGGCTTGGCGGGCATTTCGGTGTACCCGTCGCTTTTCGCGCGGTAGGCGTCTTCCATCAATTCGATGCATTCTCTCATGATCAATCCGCACGCTTCAACCTCCTGCGCCGACAGATAGAGCAACTGCTTGCCAATCTCCATGTTCCAACCCCTTTTTTTTGTTTTTCAGCCTGCTGCATAGAGCCTGGGCGGTCTTTAGGCATCCGAAGCAGCATCGCTCAACCGAATCCCCAAAGGCGCGACGCTCCTTTGCAGTATGCCGTTTATATGCGCAATGAGCACGCCATAGTTCACGATGGGTATGCCCGCCTGCTGCGCCATAAGCAGCCGCGCCTTCATCTCGCGCTCATTCAGCATACAGCCGCCGCAATGCACGATCAGCTTAAAGCCCGACAAATCCTTGGGAAAGCCTTTTCCGCTGGTGAAGGTGAAATCCAGCTCTTTGCCGGTATATGCCTGCATCCATTGAGGGATTTTGACTGTGCCTATGTCGTCGCACTGGCGATGGTGTGTGCATCCTTCGCAAACCAGCACCGCATCGCCCTGTTGCAGCGCCTCCACGGCACGCGCGCCCGCGATCAGCGTATCGATCTCGCCTTTGTAGCGTGCAAACAGTATCGAAAAGGACGTGAGCTTCACACTCGCGGGCGTATGCTCAGACACAAACCCAAACACCTGGGAATCCGTGACCACCAGCGCGGGCTGTTGCTGCAAGCGGCTTAACGCTTCAGGGTATTCCGTATCCTTGGTGACCAGCGCATAAGCGCCATGATCCAGCAAATCACGTATCACCTGCTGCTGCGGCAATATCAGCCTGCCCTTGGGCGCAGCGCTGTCAACGGGCACCACCAGCACGCATAGCTCATGCGCGCCCACCAGATCGCTGATGAGCGGCCGGGCTTGGAGCTGCGGCTTGAGCGCTGCAAGATGCTCTTTGAACGCCTGCACGCCTTCACCGGTCAATGCACTCACCTTTATCAGCGCCGCGCCATGTGTTTCGGCCAATGTTTCCCAGACAGCCATGTGCGGATGGGGTAAGTCTGTCTTGTTCAGCGCGATCACAGCCGGTCGGCCTGCTTCTTTGGCGGTGTTCAGCAGCGTTTCGTCCTGTTTTGCGGGCGCGTGCGCTGCATTTGCCACCAGCACCACGATATCCGTCTTGCGCAGTATGTCCATCGCCCGATCCACGCGCGCCTTGCCCAGCTCTGTCTCATCGTCCAGGCCCGGCGTATCGAACAGCACCACAGGCCCCAGCGGAAGCAGCTCCATGGCTTTTTGCACAGGGTCGGTGGTCGTGCCTTCAACGGGGGAAACGATGGAAACCGTTTGGTTGGTCATGGCGTTGATCAGGCTGGATTTACCGGCGTTCACCCTGCCGAATATACCGATGTGTATCCGTTCGCTCGTTGGCGTTGTGTTTAAGCTCATACCGCTTCCTCCGTTTTCAAGTGATCGATGTGGTCACCTCTTGAAAAATCAGGCGTATAGCCCGCTTTTTCCACGCTTTCAATCATGCGGGCAAGCCCTTCCCCCACCCCGTCATCCACGCCTATTTTATTGTCATAAAGCATGTAATCCTTGCGGAATCGAAGGGGTGTTAAGTTGGGCATCACCACATTTGCGCCCGCTTTCAGCCCCAGCTCACGTCCGTTTTCAGACAGCGTTCCCAAAGCCGTCGTGGCGGGCAGCAACACCTTGGGCAGCATCAGCCTGACCAGCGCAAGCATGTTTAATGTCAAATACAGCCCCCCCGCCGCAAAGCCGCTGAATTGGGTCTTTGACTGCGGTAAAAACGGGCCCACGCCCACCATATGCGGCTGCAGCTCCTTTAAAAAAAGCAAATCCCCCGCCAGATGCTCCGCCGTTTGATAGGGACTTCCCACCATAAACCCGGCGCCCACCGCCATGCCTGTCTTTTTAATCGCATACAGGCATTCCTTGCGGGTATCAAGCGTCATCTCCTGCGGATGCAAACGCGCGTAGTGTGCGGCGTCTGCCGTCTCATGACGCAGCAGAAACCGGTCTGTGCCCGCCTCGCGCAGCGCCTGATACAACGCATGGGGCAATTCGCCCACCGAGAGCGTAAGCGAGCAATCGGGCAACGCCTTTTTGATGGCCGCAGCCAGTTCTACAATGCGGCCGCCGTTGTAAAAAGGATCCTCGCCGCCTTGCAGCACAAGGGAGCGAAAACCGCGCGCATAGCCGTCTTCACAGCAGGTCAAAACCTCCTCCTGCGACAGGCGGTAACGGTGCAGTGTGCGGTTGCTTCTTTGCAGCCCGCAATAATGGCAATCATGCTTGCAGTAGTTGGTAAACTCGATCAATCCTCTGAAAAAGACGCGCTTGCCGTAATACTGCCGCCGTATGCCTTCTGCATATTCGAGCAAAGGCTGCAAGAGCTGCTGCCCGCCGCTTTCAATCAGCGCGCGCAACGCCTCCTTGCTCGCCTGCTGTATTCTTTCGCAGTCGTATTCAGACATAAAAATCCCGTTCCCCCGCCTTGATACGACGTATGTTTTCCGCCGTTTGCTTGCGCATCTGCTCGCTGCCGATATTGGGCAGTTGGCGTTCTACCAGCCGGTCCGCTTTTTGTTTGAACGCGTCGTTTCCGTAATCCTGCGCGTATTCGACCAGCGTCATCAGCGCGTTGGGCAGGCAGACATTCTTGATATTGCCTGTCTTTGCGAGCGCCATGAACCGGTCACCTGTGCGTCCGCTGCGGTAGCACGCTGTGCAGAAGCTGGGCACAACGCCCTCGTCCATCAGCCAGTCGATGATCTCGGAAGCGGGCCTGTTGTCCGCCACCTCGAACTGCGCCGACTTCTGTTCGCGCTTCGCGTAGCCGCCCACCTCCACAGTGGAGCCGCCGCTGACCTGCGAAATACCGATGTCGATCAATTTTTTGCGCATATCCACGGATTCGCGTGTGGATATGATCATCCCCGTATAAGGCACCGCCAGCCTGATGACGGCTACCAGCTTCAAAAAGTCCTCATCGGAAGGGACATGCTGCGCGACCGTAATATCCGCGCCATCCGCTTCCCTGATTCGAGGCACGGAGATGGTGTGGAACCCAACGCCATATTCCTGCTCTAAGTGCTCGCCGTGGAGCATGAGCGCAATCACCTCGAAACGGTAGTCGTACAGCCCAAACAGCACACCGCCGCCCACATCGTCGATGCCCGCCTGCTGTGCGCGGTCAAACGCCGTCATGTGATAGAAGTAATCGCTCTTAGGCCCCGATACATGCACACGCTCATAGGTGGGCCGGTGGTAGGTCTCCTGAAAGAGGATGTATGTGCCGATGCCGGCCTCATGCAGCTTTTTATAATCCTCTATGGTGGTGGCCGCAATGTTTACATTCGCACGGCGGATATCGCCGTTTTCAAACTTTATGTCGTAGATCGTTTTGAGCACATCCACCACATAGTCGATGGGACAATGCGCAGGATCCTCCCCCGCTTCCACAGCCAAACGCTTGTGACCCATCGCCTCTAAAAGCTTGACTTCCTCGCGCACCTCGTCTAACGAAAGCTTTTTGCGCTCGTATTCGTGGTCGCAGCGAAAACCGCAGTAAAGACACTTGTTGACGCAGTAATCGCTGATATAGAGCGGCGCAAACAACACGATGCGATCGCCGTACACATTCTTTTTGATCTTCCCGGCGATCTCAAAAATACGCTGGATATGCCGCGGATCGGAAGTTTGCAGCAACGCCGCGACTTCCGCGTGCGTCAGCCCCTCGTATCCATCGGCCTTGTTCAGTATGCGCTCGATCTCCTCATCACTCACGCCTTTTGCATCCTCTAGCAGCGCATAGATATAGTCGTGGTCAATAAATGGTTTGTCGTAGCCGTAATGCTTCATTTTAGCAGCCTCCTCACATCATTTGGTCGTTTGTGCCGTCACGTATCCATTCTTGCCATACAACTATCCATATGCCCGAGTCCCGCCTGCTGCGCCGCGTTCATTCCGTTTGCACACTCTCCGGCGAAAAAGAGGCCTTCACCGTCACGCCTTTAATTCTCCCTAATTTACCCGTAAATCCGTTGATCATATCCATCTCTCCAACGACCGTCAACGCAATGAGCGCCACATTCCCCTTGTCAAACGGGATGCCCATCCGGCCGCGCACGATGGCGTTGTAATCATGCACAATCTCATTGAACGCGCGCTGTGATGTCCTTGGGTCATCCAGTATCGCGCTGATGATCGCTGCTCGTTTCATTCCATCCAACCTTTCATCTCCATGCTTCCTTCCATAAAAAAATCCTTTTGATGAGCATCAAAAGGAGTCGATCAAGCGAACAGGCCTATCCGCCTAATCTTTTCCCTTTCGAATCAGAATGCTCTTTTTCGCAGGGCGTGTCAATTCGTATGTTCACACAGCGCAAGTAAAACTCACAATGCATGAATAGTTGTTGATCTCAGTATAGGGCATCCAACAGCGGCTGTCAATCGCTGATTGTATACTTTGGCCATGAAATGCGCGCCTGAGGCGCGCAGCTCTGTATGCATTTCCGGCCTCTTAAGCAACCCTTCTGTCTTTTTAATGTTTCGCAGCAAACAAAAAAGGAGACGCCCTTTTCCTAGGGCGTCTCCTAAGGCACCGTTATTCCTTTATCCACTTACCCAAAGCTTTTTCGCCCCGGTTTTCCTCCATGACCTGTTTGAGTTTCTCGACATAGTAGCGGTAGTTTTCAATCGGCGTATCCGGCGCCGGCTGGTGATCCGTGCTCGGCAGATATCCGCCGCCCCGTATGACAGGCATCAGCCGCTCAAACTCCTCGTCGATGGCCTTTTTACCTTCGATCATACACAGCTTGTTGAAGCCGCCCAGAAACTTGATGTGCGGATGCTGCTTTCTGACTTCGACAATATCCACACCCGCGTTCACATCCAGCGGAAGAAAGCTGTCGATGCCCGCCTTGACAAAGTTGGGTATCAGCTCCGTGAAATCTCCGTCGGTGTCCACAAAAATATGGGGAACGCCCCGCCGTTTCAAAAAGGGTATCAGGGTCTCATAGTAATGCCCCACGAATTCATCAAACATCTGCGGCGACAGCATGGGCCCCGTCTTTCCGCTCAAGTCCTCTTCGATCAATATGATATTCGGCGTGATATAATCCAATATGATATCCATCTGCTCCAGATAGGTATTTAGCACAAATTGATTGATATCGTGCAGCAGCTCAGGATCTTCATAGAACGTGAGCATGTGCTCACCAATGCCAAACAGATCTCTGGGCGTCCAGAAAAAGCCGGCCAGCCGGAAGCGTATGGCGAAATCCCCGCGCCTGCACCCTTCGCTGAAAGGCCCGAATATCTTCTCGGCATTTTCACGCGTGCAGTGCGTTTTAAGCTCGTTTTTAACCTGTTCTTTCAGCGCCTCCCAGTCTTCTCTCGTTTCCACCACGGGTTTTACCTCTTCGACCAAATCCCTGGTCTTGTGGTATTTACGCGTCCAGCCGTCCGCGTCGTAGCGTAATGTGTAGTCGTTTGTCTCTTCCAATACACGCTGCTTAAAGCTGATAAACGGAATCCGAAACGCCATCCGTTTAACCGGGTCGATGCCAAAAAGCTGTTCGAAATCATAGACCAGCTTCGCTTCCATGACATGATAATAATGCTCGCTCGGCACATACGGCCTGCCCTTGAACTTGAACAGGAAACTCGAAGGGATATCCGGCAGATCTCCATCCACCAGCAAGCGTGCATCAAGCCCTTGCTCCATCCATCTGATCACCGTCTCATCCCAGGGCTGAAACGTCTCCTGCACCATGCCCCGGTCAAACCCTTTGTTGGAAAAACTCAGCGTTAAGCTCTCTCGATGTGCGATATTCATATGTTTAACCTCCCATTCCGTTCGTTTGAGCGCCTTGTTCTTTATAAACCATTGGCTTTCTATCAGTATAACGCAGCAGGCCTGTCAGGCATTAGAACGGTCTGATTCAAAACTAGCACAATTTATCGCTTTTCCTGTACCGTATGTCAAAAAAACGATAACCCGCTCTTTTTACATACGAAAAAGCGCACAAGCAACCCTGTGCGCTTTTGTGGTTTCGTATTTTGATTGAAAGGTTATACGCCGGAAAATGCGGAGAAGCCGCCGTCAATGGGCAGCACGACGCCCGTTATGAAGGACGCTGCTTCCGAGCAGAGGTATATGATGGCGCCGGACAGCTCTTCCGGCTCGCCGTAGCGGCCCATGGGCGTATTGCCCAGCACTTTATGACCCCTGGGGGTGGGCTCGCCTGTGTCCTTGTCCACCATCAGGAAATAGTTCTGCTGTGTGAGCAAAAATCCGGGGGCGATGGCGTTCACACGGATGTTTGTGGAGTATTCCTGCGCCATGTGTGTGGCCAGCCACTGCGTGAAGTTGGAGATGCCCGCTTTTGCCGCGCTGTAGGCCGGCACCCTTGTCAGCGGACGATAGCAGTTCATGGAGGAAACATTGATGATGTTCCCCTTGCCTTTTTGTGCTAAAACCTTGCCGAACACCTGCGTGGGCAGTATGGTGCCCACCAAATTCAGGTTGAACACCCACTGCAGCGCATCGTTGGGCAGATCAAAGAAGCTCAGATCGGCGCTGGTGGTCGCCTGCGCTTTGTTGCCGCCCGCACCGTTGATGAGTATGTCGATGGTACCGAAGCGATCCAGCACCTGCTTGCAGGTTTCCTCAATGCTCTCCTTGTTCAGCACATCCACCTTAAACGCAGCCGCTTCGCCGCCCGATTGGTTGATCTCGTCGGCAATTTCCTGCGCTTTGTCCACCATGATATCCAGCAAAGCGACCTTCACACCCACTTTCGAAAGATCCTTCGCCATCTGGGAGCAGATAATCCCGCCCGCTCCGGTAACGACGGCGATCTGTCCGCTGATATCAAAATTTACTTTCCCCATTTTTTTGTTTCTCCTTTCGTTCTGTAAAAATCATTTATTCCTGCGGACCGAAGAACCGGTCACGGTAAGCCCAGAGCCCCAACGCCGGATTGGAGACATAAAAGACCTCTTCCCCGTCCACCATGTTTATACCATCCTGCAATGTATGGATATCGTATTGTTGCAGCGCTTCTTGTACCGTCATGTATTGAAAGCCCGCGCCTTCGATCTCCTCTTTGGACATCTTGCCCGCGGCATACGTGATGGAGAAGCGCCCGTCCGACGAACCGTGTATCAAATGCGCCGCCACGGACAGGTTTTCCCTTAAATCCTCGTTTGCGGGATCGCCCACCCACTCGAGCACCTGATCGCGCCCGAAGTAGCCGTATTTTCGGATGAGTATGTCGTTTTGTGTATCTTCGCCAAAGTGATGCACGGCAGGGCCGATGATGATGAGTTCGCCCCCGTCTGCAATGGCCATACGCGTGCGGTAAACGCCCTTGTTGCCCAGCCATGTGCTCTTGAATTCTTCCGGATCCAGATAGCAGACCACTTTTTTAAGCGGCTCGTCTAAGAACACCAGGTTCTTTTCCTGGCTCAACTTTACAGCCTGTTCGAATGAATCGCGCTGCGTGCCTACGAACAAACCATCCACATGCAGGCCTTTTTCGCCCTTGGACGTGACGCTCAACACATAGAGCACCGGTTTTTTTAATCTTTTGTCCAGTATGCCCTGCGCATAATCGAACACGCTTCTCACGGGCGTGGCGTCGCGGCCCATCATGCGCTCCATTCCGTAGAGCGCGCCTAAGTAGTGCGTCTTGTTGAGCATGGAACTGCCGCCGCAGCCCACGAATACGTTTTTCGAATAGTTGGCCATGCCCACCACTTCATGCGGCACAACCTGCCCCACGGAAACGATCAAATCATAGGAGTCATCCAGCAGCAGCTTGTTCACTTCGATGTCAATAGGCTCGTCCATCAGGCCTTCGGATACCTCTTTTACAAGCTCGGCCGGAACTTCCCCGATCTTCTCCACACCCTCACGCCAGTTGTGTACGATAAACCGCTCGTGCGGGATGCCGGGATACATCGCGTCCATCTCCTCTTCTGTCATGGCGAAATGCGTACCCAGCGCGGGCAGAATATCCACTTCTGCGCCCGAAAGCATCTCATAGAGCTCCTTCACCACCGGCCCCGCGTAGGAGTTGGCCCGTGTGATATCCGGCGGCAAAATCAGCGCTTTTCGAATGGTCCCGTAATCTTGCAGATTGGCCTGCAGCGCTTCTTGAATATCGACAGGCGTAATCTCCTTTTCGCCTGAGAAATACAATGCTGTGCTCAATTATTTGCTCCTTTCCTTGAATCGTATTTGAAATGTTACATAAGAATGCCCATTGTCATCATAATATATCGGATGTTAAAATTCAACCTTTTTAATGGCTATACGGTGCTGCACGTCAAATCCCGCAAATGTAACATTTTGCAGAGCCTTATTCAGCAACAAAACATATTTTTTCAGCATTGCGCCGAGAGCCCTGTGCATGCCCTTTTGAATCCCGGCATATACAAGCCGGAACTTTCGTAAAAGAATGTGGCCGGCGACGCATTCTGTGGTATACTAAGAACCGAAAATCATTCGCAGAGGTGCCTTTATGACCATATTCGCATTATCAACACCGCCCGGCGTGGGCGCTGTTGCCATCATACGCATCAGCGGGCCGGCTTCGAGGGATACGCTGCAACGCATCTTCTCCTCCCGTTCGACGCTTCAGCACGCAACCCTCCGCTATGGGGAGCTGCGTGACGGGGATGCGCTCATCGACGACGCGATGGCTGTCTTTTTTGAAGCGCCCAACAGCTACACCCGGGAAGATATGGCCGAACTGCATTGCCACGGTGCGCTCTCGGTGGTGCGCCGGGTGATGCAGCTGTTGAGCGACTGCGGGCTGCGGCTGGCCGAACCGGGCGAATTCACCAAGCGCGCGTTTTTAAACGGGCGCATCGATTTAACGCAGGCGGAAGCCGTCATGGATTTGATCGCCTCCGTCTCCGAGCAAAGCCGGAATGCGTCCCTGCTCCAGATGAAGGGCGCGCTGTCCCGGGAGATCACCGCCTGCCGCGACGCCCTTTTGGATCTGCTCGCCTTTATCGAAGCTTCCATCGATTATCCGGAAGAATCGCTGGATGAGGTGCGCATCGATACAAGCATCGACACGGTGCTCAATGCGCTCATCACACTGCGCGCGTCATACGGCGCGGGAAAGCTGCTGCGCGAGGGCGTAAAGATCGCCATTGCGGGGCGGCCCAATGTGGGCAAATCCTCGCTGCTCAACGCGCTGTTAGGCCGCGAGCGCGCGATCGTCACCGATATCCCGGGCACCACCCGCGACGTGATCGAGGAATCTTTGCAGGTAAACGGCTTGCAGCTGCTGCTCTACGACACCGCAGGCATCCGCGAAACGGCGGACACAATCGAAAGGCTGGGCGTCGAACGCTCGGGTACGGCTGTCGAAGAATCGGATGCGGTTCTCTTTGTGCTGGACACCTCTCAGCCCTTTTCAGAAGAGGACGCGCTGGTGTGGTCGCGTGTACAGAAAAAGCCCAGCATCGTGGCGCTCAACAAAACGGACGGCGGCGCCGTGTTGACACAAGCGCAGGCGCAAACGCTGCTGGGGCAAGAAATCCTGCCTGTCTCCGCCGTCACCGGCGAAGGGCTGGACAAGCTGTTAGACGCGCTGTACACAGCGGGCGTGCAAAACGCCAATCTGAGCGCGCTGACCATAAACGAACGCCATTTACAGGCGATTCAGAAGAGCATCGGCGCATTGCAGGAAGTGCGCGCCGCGCTGGGCTCGGTGGATGAGGAGTGTTTATCCATCGATATCAGGCGCGCGTGGGAAGCGCTGGGAGAAATCATAGGAGACACGGCGACGGAAGATCTGCTCGACCGCATCTTCTCGCAATTTTGCCTCGGCAAATAAAAAATGGATGAAGTGAATTGTTTAAAGGAGTTTTTTCTGATGAAATTAGGTGTCGTAGGATTGCCCAATGTGGGTAAAAGCACGTTGTTTAACGCCATCACACAGGCGGGCGCACAGGCCGCCAACTACCCGTTTTGCACGATCGAGCCGAATGTCGGCGTTGTGCCCGTTCCGGATGAGCGCCTCAAGGTGTTGACGGGGCTGTACCATCCCGAAAAGACGACGCCCGCCACCATCGAGTTCGTGGACATCGCAGGGCTCGTAAAGGGCGCGCATGACGGCGAAGGCCTAGGCAACCGTTTTTTGTCGCATATACGCGAGGTAGACGCCCTTGCGCATGTGGTGCGCTGCTTTGAAGACCCCAACATCGTACACGTAGACGGCAGCATCGATCCCGTGCGCGACGTGGAAACGATCAATCTGGAATTGCTGTTCGCCGATTTAGAGACCGTAGAGAAGCGGCTGATGCGCAGCACCAAAGCGGCCAAGAGCGGCGATAAGCAGCTCATCGCGGAGGTGGCGCTGCTGGATAAGCTCAAGGAGCGTATGGAGCAGGGCGTGATGGTGCGCAACATGGCCTTGGATGAAGACGAATCACATCTTGCGGCATCCTTGTTCTTGCTGACATCCAAGCCTGTGATCTATGTCGCCAACATACGTGAGGATGAAATCGCAGCGCCCGAGAACGCATATGTACAGAAGCTGCGCGCATACGCCGAAAAGGAAAACGCCGGGCTTTTGGTCATCTGCGCGCGGGTGGAGGAGGAGCTTTCTTCCTTGGACGAAGATGAAAAACAGCTCTTTTTAGAGGAGCTGGGCATCGGCCAGAGCGGGCTGGACGGCCTCATTCAACAGAGCTATGAGCTGTTGGGCCTGATCAGCTATCTCACGGCGGGCCCCAAAGAAGTGCGGGCCTGGACCATCGGGAAGGGTACGCTCGCTCCGCAGGCGGCAGGCAAAATCCATACGGATTTCGAGCGCGGTTTCATTCGTGCGGAAGTCGTCCATTATGATGATCTCGTACGTCTTGGTTCCGTCACAGCCGCCAAAGAACAGGGAATCTTGCGTTCGGAAGGGCGCGATTACCCGATTCAGGACGGCGATGTGGTGCTCTTCCGCTTCAACGTGTGATCGTCAATCGTATATGCGGCGCTGCCCTGCATACAAAGAGTGCGGGTTAAATGCGGCCTGTCAACAGGCATCGATTCATCGTTTTCATAACCATTAAAACAAGCCCTTGCGGTGTATGATGCAGGGCTTGTTTTACACATGGATGCGCATATTCTTTTTATCAAAGGCCGATAGCATCGCTACCGGCCTAAACGATTGACAAGATCATTTTGTGCTTTGCGTCTGTATGATGGTTTCAAAATAATCCTCCGGGTTCACGCGTTTCCCTTCCGCCAGCACTTCAAAGTGCAGATGCGATTCATCTTTGGATTCGCCCAGAGCCGTATTCCCAACTTTACCCAGCACATCGCCCTGTTCAAGATAATCGCCCACCTTCACCATCTCTGTGTCCGCCAGATTCGCGTATACCGTGCGTATGTTATGATCATGCGCCAGTATCACCATCTTGCCCAGCAGCCCGTCCGTTTTCACTTCAGCCACCGTACCCGCACCCGCAGCCAGCACATCCGTGCCTTGGGCAGCGGCAATATCAATCCCACCATGCGTCATCCATTGCTCAAGCGTATTGGAAAATACAAGCTGATCCATCGAAAAGCCCTTGATCACTTCCCCCGCCACCGGCTCAATGAGCTCTATGCGCGCCGTGGCCGTGTCGCTCGGTTTAGGTGTGGCCGAAGGCTTCTCGCTCACCCGCGGCGTAGGCGTCGGGGCAACGCTTTGGGAAGGCTTGGCGCTGTTGGACGCGATATGCTGTTCGATCCCGCCATGCTCAATCTGCTGAACGGATTGGTCGTTGGTGTTGCCTTCGTCGGGTGGTGAGCCCAACGCAATAAACACTGCCGCACCGATAATCGCAACACAGAGCACTGCCATCAGATAAAAGCCTTGTTTTTCAAAAAAATTCTTTACTTTCCCCTTCTTATCTTTTTTTCTATTAAGGGTGAAGTCCTCGTTTTTGTCATTGGAATTATCATGGAATTCGCCGTTCATTTTATCACCTCAGCAGTATTTTCCCCATATTGCAACATTTCATACAATGATACACACAAACCGATCATTTTTTTAATGAGTTTTTCCATACAAGCGGCATTGACACAAATTTTTTGCTCGCTTATACTAAAAACAATAAAGCGGCCTCACGCAAAGCACTTTGACGGCTGCCGGACAAGGGTTTTTTTAGTGTATCTAAAAGTTTTACATGCTGATGCGGGCTTTTGCTCCGTGTATAAAGGAGCGCTGCATCCCTCATCACACACAGATTATGCCGCAAAGGACGACGGATCATGCCGCATATGCTTTATATTGCCGGCATATTTGAAAGGAGAACATCTATGGATACAACGATGAAAGCGGTCATATTAAATGCGCCGGGTTCCTTTGAGGTGGGGCGCGTGCCTGTCCCGCGGGCAAGGCGCGGCGAAGCGCTTGTGCGGATCCATTCCGTGTCCATCTGCGGAAGCGATCCCAAGGTGATCGACCGCAAGCTGGGCGGCAACTGGCCTCCTTGCTATCCCTTCGTGATAGGCCATGAATTCGCAGGAGAGGTTGTGGCGACAGGCGAAGATGTGCATAAATTCAAGATAGGTGACCGCGTCGCCGGGGAAGCCCATTGCGGATGCGGCTTTTGCGCAAACTGTATGCAGGGCCGGTATAACATCTGCTTAAACTACGGCAGAAGCGATTCGGGGCACCGTCATTACGGTTTTACATATCAAGGGGCCTATGCCGAGTATAACGCCTACAACATACGCGCTCTGACGAAAATGCCCGACGGCGTCTCCTACGACGAAGGCACGATGTGCGATACGGCGGGCACCTCCTTAAACGGCATCCGCCTGATCGGGCTTACGCCCGGCGGGTTCTGTGTGATCGTAGGGCCGGGGCCCATCGGGCTGTGCGCCATGATGCTGGCGAAATCCATGGGCAGCCGCACCATCGTGGTCGGCCGGGGGGATCGTCTGGCCGCGGCAAAGCGGCTGGGCAGCGATTTCATCATCCACTACGAGCAGGAAGACGTATCCGCGCGGATTCTAGAGATCACAGACGGTTTAGGCGCGCATGAGGCGCTCGAGTGTGCGGGCAACGAGCAGGCCGCCAATATGGCCATCCTTTCCCTCAGGCGCGGCGGGAAAGTCTCCCTCTTGGGCATGCCCAACGCGGCGGATATGGTGCTGCCCATCAAAAAGATCGTGCATGATGAGATCATCGTGGCGGGTGTGCGCGCCAATCCAAACTGCAGCGATCTGGTGCTGGGCATGATGGCCAACGGTGCGTTGAATGTCAAAGGCATGATCACGCATTCCTTCGCGCTGGAGGATTTCGCACAAGCGCTGGACACCTTCCTTTGCCGTAAAGACGGCGCGCTGAAAGTCGTGCTCCATCCATAGCCTTCATCCAACAGCCTTTCCAAACGCTGTGAGTGCTTTTGCTCACAGCGTTTTTTGCACAGCTTGAATATCCCCCCTTTTGGTTCTATCTTTGCATTTTTCAGACGGCAGTTCCATTCTGAACCAAAATAAGCCTTCTCTTTCTGTCGGTCTGACCTTCACGGAGCCCAAGCGTTCGATGCAGTTTTTCTCCTGCAAAAAGCAAAGGCCCCCGGCGCACTAGAAAATGCTGCCGGGGGACCTTTGGTGTTCATACTTCTTCAAGCTTGCAAAAGCTCTTTACAATTACAGTTGTGCCAGCTTCTTGTAATGATCCAGCCTGTCGGTGGCTTCCTTTGCGGCCGTGTCGAACAGCCCGTCCGCAACATCCGGGAACTGGCGCTTCAGCGTGGCATAGCGCACTTCGCTCATGATGAACTCCTTGTAATCAGCCGTGGGCTCTTTGGAATCCAGTATGAACGGATTCTTGCCCTGTTCAGCCAGCAGCGGATTATAGCGGTACAGCGGCCAGTAGCCCGCTTCTACGGCAGCCTTGGCCTGCGCCTGTGATTTGCCCATGTTGATGCCATGGTTGATGCAGGGCGAATATGCGATGACCAGCGACGGCCCCGGATACGCTTCCGCTTCAGACAACGCTTTTAAGAGCTGTGTCTGGTTGGCGCCCATGGCGACGCTCGCCACATAGATATAGCCGTAGGACATGCTGATAAGCCCTAAGTCCTTCTTGCGTGTACGCTTGCCGGCCGCCGCAAACTTCGCGGTGGAGCCTGTGGGCGTCGCTTTAGATGCCTGGCCGCCTGTGTTGGAATACACTTCCGTATCCATAACCAACACATTCACATCCTTGCCCATGGCGAGCACGTGATCCAGTCCGCCGTAGCCGATGTCATACGCCCAGCCGTCGCCGCCGAATATCCAAACGGATTTCTTCACGAACAGATCGCTGTTCTCGGCGATCAGCTCCAGCAGCATCTTCGCATTGCCCTGTGCTTGCGGGATGCATTTTTCCAGCGTCGCATTCAGCTTGCTTGCAGCCGCCTTGGAGGCGTCCGCGTCGTCTTTTTTGTCCAGCCATTCGTTGATGGCCTCTTTCATCTCATCGCAAATATCCGCTTGCAGCGCGTCTTTCATGATGTCCGCCAGCTTGTCGCGGCGCTGCACGATGGCCAGACTCATGCCGTAGCCAAACTCGGCGTTGTCTTCGAACAGCGAGTTCGCCCATGCGGGCCCCTGCCCTTTTTCATTGGTGGTATACGGGCAAGTCGGTGAGCTTCCGCCGTAGATGGAGGAGCAGCCCGTGGCATTGGCCACCAGCATACGATCCCCAAACAGCTGGGAGATCAGCTTGATATAAGGCGTTTCACCGCAGCCCGCGCACGCGCCTGAGAACTCAAACAGCGGTTGCAGGAACTGGCTGCCCTTTACGGATCCCTTGTTGATCTCGATATCCGGCTTGGGCAGTGTCATGGCGAATTCCCAATTGGCCTCTTCCGTTTCAGCTACAGTGGCCAAAGGCTCCATGATGAGCGCTTTTTTCTTGGAGGGGCAAACATCGGCACAGTTGCCGCAGCCCGTGCAATCCAGAGGCGAGAGCTGTATTCTGTATTCATAGCCCGCGTATTCCTTGCCGATCGCCGCCTTGGTTTCAAACGCAGCGGGGGCATCCTTGAGCTGCTCCTTGGTCGCGAGCACAGGACGGATACACGCGTGCGGGCAGACATACGAACATTGGTTACACTGTATGCAGTTGTCGATCTGCCAAGCCGGCGTATTGACGGCAATACCGCGCTTTTCGTATTTGGCGGTGCCCAGCGGAACCGAGCCGTCCGGCGAAAACGCGCTGACCGGCAGCGTGTTGCCTTCCTGAGCCAGCACAGGTTTGATGGTGCTGTTGAAATACTCCGTAGCGGGGACCTCGACAGACACGGCGCCTGTTGTCGCATCCTTCCAGCTTGCAGGGTAGTCAACCTGTACGATCTCAGCCAAGCCTCGGTCGATGGCCTGATTATTCATGTTCACGACTTTTTCGCCCTTTTTGCCATAGGTCGTTTTGACAGCTTCCTTCATATATTTGACCGCGTCATCGATCGGAATAACATCCGCCAGCTTGAAGAACGCAGCCTGCATGACCATATTGGTGCGGCCGCCCAGACCGATCTCGCCCGCTATTTTTACAGCGTCGATGGTATAGAATTTGATGTTTTTCTCAGCGATGATGCGCTTCATGGAAGCGGGCAGCTGCTCGTCCATCTCCTCGGGGCTCCAAGGGGAGTTGAGCAGGAAGTAACCGCCTTCTTTCACGCTGGACACCATGTCATAACGCGTCACGTACGAAGGATTATGACACGCGACAAACTCTGCAATATCCAGCAGGTAGGGGGATTGTATGGGCTCTTTGCCAAACCGCAGATGGCTGATGGTGATGCCGCCCGATTTCTTGGAATCGTATTCGAAATATCCTTGCGCGTACATGTCGGTGTGATCGCCGATGATCTTGATGCTGTTCTTGTTCGCACCCACCGTACCGTCGGAACCCAGCCCGTAGAACTTACAGCGCGTTGTGCCTTCGGGCACCGCGTCGATGATCTCATCCACATTCAGCGAGGTGTGGGTCACGTCGTCTTCAATACCGACTGTGAAGTGGTTCTTGGGCGCATCCTGTTTCAGGTTTTTGTAAACCGCATTGACCATGGAGGGTGTGAATTCCTTAGAGCCCAAGCCATAACGGCCGCCAACCACCATGATATCGTTCCGGCCGACTTCTTTCAGCACGGTGCAAACATCTTCATACAGCGGCTCGCCTAAAGAGCCCGGTTCTTTTGTGCGGTCCAGCACAGCGATCTTCTTCACGCTTTCAGGCAGCGCATCTAAAAAGTGCTCCACGCTGAACGGGCGATACAGACGCACCTTCAAAACGCCTACCTTTTCACCTTTTTTCAGCAGGTAATTGATGGTTTCGTCTACAGCGTCACAGCCGGAGCCCATGATGATGATGATGTTTTCCGCATCCGGCGCGCCCACATAATCAAACAATTTGTATGGACGCCCCGTCAGTTTTGCAACCTGATCCATCGCCTGCTGTACCAGCGCGGGGGTCGCGTCGTAGTATTTATTCGCCGCCTCGCGGTTCTGGAAATACACGTCCGGGTTTTGCGCCGTACCTTTTTGAATCGGGTTTTCAGGGTTCATGGATTTTTTCCTGAATTCCTTCACCTTATCCCAATCCACTAGCTTCGCCATGTCCTCATATGAGATTTCTTCAATTTTCTGTACTTCATGAGAGGTCCTGAATCCGTCGAAATAATGCAGGAAAGGCACGCTGGATGTCAATGTCGCCAGATGGGAAACCAGCGATAAGTCCATCACTTCCTGCACGGAGCCGGAAGCCAGCATGGCAAACCCTGTCTGACGACAGGCCATCACGTCGCTATGGTCGCCAAATATGGACAACGCATGTGCCGCAAGTGCACGCGCGCTCACATGGAACACACAAGGCAGCAATTCGCCTGAAATCTTGTACATATTGGGGATCATGAGCAACAAGCCCTGAGATGCTGTAAATGTTGTGGTAAACGCGCCCGCCGCCAGCGAACCGTGCACAGCGCCCGCAGCGCCGGCCTCCGATTGCATTTCCGCAACATGGAGTGTTTGTCCGAATAAGTTCTTTCTGCCATATGCAGCCCATTCATCGCATACCTCCGCCATAGGGGAAGAGGGGGTGATCGGGTAAATCGCTGATACATCACTAAACGCGTACGCCACATGCGCAGCAGCGGTATTACCATCGATGGTAACTTTTTTTCCCATTGAAAAAGGACCTCCTTCATTATTAATTAACTTTTGTAAAATTACTTAAAAGTATTTACCGAATATCATTTGCCCTTCAACTGCAATGTTTATTCCCTTCCTAGTAATCCACATTGCCTATAACTACTCTAAAATTATATATTTTTGCAGGATGTTCGTCAAGAGCAACGCCGTACCGCCTCCCGTTTTTTAGCGGTATTATGTGTAATTTACATCCTTTGTGTTATGATCTTGTCATCGTCTTCTTTCCAGGAGGTATTTTCTGTGTTAAAGATGGATAAAAATGTATTGAAAGCTTAAGGCAAATGTAATAAATTTGTGTCTTTATTCCTCTACAATGATACAGAAGCATGTTTGACAATCAGAATGCTTTTGAGTACAATTATTCTACGTAATTATGTGTGTTTTTCCACCATGCTAAGGATTAGCTTTGGTGATTTTGATTTATGGAGGATTCCTAATTATGAAAAAAATTCTCGCGGGCATCGTATTGATCGCTCTGGTGGTCTGCCTGACATTGGGGGCAATCCCCGTATACGCACAGGGAGAAGTGGACATTAAAGCTGCCATTGAACCGAACGAGCTCGTACAAGGCGGTTCTGTATATCTTTCCATTACCGTCGCCAATAACACGGAGGAGACCATAGGCGATGTGACGATCTCGGTGGTGAGCGGCGGAGGCGATTTGGTAGGCGGTACTTTAGGCAATATCGAAGCCGGCGGCATCAAAGAATTTTCGCAGGCCGATTATCAGGTGCCGGACAGCGCCTTGGGCGGCCAGCTGGTGTTTAAAGTAACCTGGGACGACGGAGCGCATTCCAAGAATGTCTCCTGCGATGTGAAGAGAAAAGCTGTCAATCCCAATCTGGAGTTTTCAAGGACACCGGACAAGCGCGTGGTCGCGCAGGGGGAAGCTGTCGTATTGACTTATGTGCTGCAAAACGTGGGGGATGTGCGGCTGGACAATATATCCATCAGCGATCCCGCCGTGGGAGGCACAGTGCAAAGCGGCATTACGCTGCAGGTGGGTGACCCCGCCGTCACCTATTCGCGTACCCTCACGGTCAATGCCGATGTCGTGTCCTCTCCCACCGTCAGCTACACGGCAGCGGGCAAACCCTATGAAAAGAGCTACGACCCCATCACCATCACCATGGCGAATTCGGGGCTGAATCTCGATTTAAACATCGACAACCTAGAGCCCAAAAAGGGCGATACCGTAAAGGTGACCTGTGATATTTCTAACACAGGTAATGTCGATATCAGCGATATCGTCGTGAAGGATGAGCTGGGTACCAATATCAAGAGCGGATTTGTATTGAAATCCGGTGCGCGCACCAGCATTACCTCTTCCTTTACAGCGGACGAAACACGCCGTCTGACATTGGTGGCCACAGGCAAAGACGCTTCCGGCAACACCGTAGAAGCGAGCAGCAACATGCTCACCGTAACGGTGGGTACACAATCGGATACTTTCAATGTCCGGCTGATTGTCGAAACGGATACATCCCAGCTTTCGCCCGCCGGGCAAGCGAAATTCAACATCACCGTCGCCAACGAGAGTGACTTCACATTGCAGAATGTGGTGATATCGGAAGACTCTTTGGGTGAAATCGCTCAGGAAGCGAGTATGGGTAAAGGCACCAAGAAATATACCGCCACGGCGGATCTTGAAGACGGGGATTCCGTGTTCCGGTTCCGGCTCACCTGCACGGATGAAAACGGAACCGAATACAGCGCATACAGCGAATCGATCACCGTTTCCGCAACCGCAACCACACCCACACCCACCCCCGCACCCGGCGGTTCCACGACCAGCACGCTGCTCGTCATACTCATCATCATCATCGCGCTGATCGTCATCTGCGCCGTGGTATTCATCATACTGATCTCGCAGGAGAAGAAGGCGAAAAAGCTGGCAGCACAGAACGCCAAACGCCGCTCGGCCGTGTCGGATCGTATGCCCAACGCGGCGCCCGGCCTTCAGGGCACGCAGGATGATGACACAAGCGCCAAAGGCCCGGGCGCGCCGGGATTGGAAACCGGCCAGCAGCATATCGGCGCGAAGCCTGTCAATCCGGACTATATCGTGCAAAAGCCGCAGCGGCTGCCCAACATCGTGCTGGGCGAAGAGCCGGAGCAGCCCCCGTTGATGCAGGAAGAGCCTTCCACACTGGTGGAATTCGGCCCCGGCGGTCTGCCCATACAAAAAGACGGCCCGCAGGAGGAGCAGGAAGACGCCGATGCATTCCGCCCGGAAGAGGAATAATAGCTCCTTAAACCAAGCATTCAAAAAGCCAAGCGTTTTGCTTGGCTTTTTCGATTCATATAGAACATGCCGGGGCGTCGATTATCGTTTTTCGACATACAGCTTTTGCGTCGGGAGCGCAAATCGAATGCCCCGCTCTTCAAACGCTTCTTTTATCTGAAGGTTGATGGCCTGCTGTATATCCATATACAAAGCGTAGTCCTGGCTGGAGACATGGTAGATGACTTCGAAATCCAGGCTGAAATCGTCGAATGCTTTAAAATGCGCACGATCGAATTTGGCGTTTTTTTGATCTTCTATGATCATGCGGATGATGACAGGTATCTCTTTGAGCCGATCGTTGGGTGTGTCGTATGTAACGCCGATGTTGAACTGCACGCGGCGGCTTTCCATCCGTTTGTAGTTGCTCACACGCGAGTTCGTCAAATCCTTGTTTGAAAAGATCAGCTGCTCGCCGCTCAGGCTTCTTATGCGTGTCGTTTTGATGCCGATATGCTCCACCGAACCCAGCATATCGTCCACAGCAATGAAATCCCCCAGCTCAAACGGCCGGTCAAACAATATGGAAACAAAGCTGAATATGTCTTCGAGTACCGCCTGCGCTGCAAACGCGATGGCGATGCCGCCAATGCCCAGCCCGGCTATCAGCGCGGTGATCTCGATGTTGAGGTTTTCGAGAAACAGCAACAGCGTGCATGTCCAAACGATGATCCTGATGAGTACGCCAATCCACCGTATGGCGTGTTTTTCAGCCGCTTTGCCCTTCTTGTCGAGATATTTGCTGAACAAAAACTCCAATAGCACACAGATGAAAGCGGCGCCGAGTATCATCACCAGCGCCAGCGTGATCACATCGATCACATGCGCTGCGCCATGGGATATTTTCAGCCATTTGATGTTCAAATACAGTGTGCCGGTATACATGAGCGGCAGCAAATATTTTCTCGTTGCGCGCACCATGATATCCTCCATGGACATCGGCACTTTTTTGGCCCACGCCGAAAGGCGCTTGAGCAATACGCGCTTCAATATCAGCAATATAACGATGCTGCCCACCAGCGAGCCCGCGAACATGAGGTAATCAAAAACCGTATTGTTCCAAAATGTCAGATCCAGAAATTCCTGCAAAATAAACCCTCCCGGCGCTGAATATTGTATTTGCACAGGGTATCATAAAAGGCAAGCTTTTTCAAATAAACAGCGTGTATACGCTCAACATACAGCGTTGGACGCAACGATCTTTCGCGTGTATCGGCTCATATCTCAAAACGTATGACATAGCGCAAGCTCAGACTCATTCCGCAAGCATACGGCAGCCCAAGTGATCGATTGAATGAAATGTTATACGTTTACTTCCCCTTTTTCCCCCAATAAATCCGCGTTGGCCTTTAAAATGGGCTGTATGTACGTTTGCATGAACGCATCGACCTGTTCGCTGCAGCGCCCGGTGAACAGCGCGGGATCGAGAATGCGCTCTATCTCCTCTTTGGAGAGCAAGAAGGCCGGGTCATCCTCTATGCGTTGTATCAGATCGTTGGCCTTGCCCTGCTCCTTCACAGCTTTGCCCGCTTCCATGGAATGCACGCGTATGCGTTCGTGTAAATCCTGCCGGTCTCCGCCGCGCTTGACCGCCTCCATCAGTATAGTTTCCGTGGCCATGAAGGGCAGTTCCTCCATCAGGCGTTTGTGGATCATCTTGGGATACACGACCAAACCGTCCACCACGTTGAGATAGATGTTTAGAATGGCATCCACCGCCAAAAACGCCTGCGCAATCGTGATCCGGCGGTTTGCGCTGTCGTCCAGCGTGCGCTCAAACCACTGCGTGGACGCCGTGATCGCCGTGTTGATGGGCAGCGACAGCACATAGCGCGCCAAAGACGACATGCGCTCGGTGCGCATAGGGTTGCGCTTGTAGGCCATGGCAGATGAGCCGATCTGGTGCTTTTCAAACGGCTCCTCGATCTCCTTGAGGTTCTGCAGCAGACGGATATCACCGCTGAATTTGAACGCACTCTGTGCGATGCGGGACAATACGTCTAAAACGCGGCTGTCCTGTTTTCTGGGGTATGTCTGCCCCGTAACCGGGAAAACACCGCCCTTAAAGCCGATGTTCTCACACACCAATTCGTCCAGCCGCTGCACCTTTTCGCTGTCTCCCTCAAACAGCGTCATAAAGCTCGCCTGGCTGCCTGTTGTCCCTTTCACGCCCAGCAGCTTGATGGTGTCCATCACATGCAGCAGGTCTTCATAGTCCGTCAAGAGATCCTGTATCCATAGGCATGCGCGTTTGCCCACTGTGGTGGGCTGTGCCGGCTGGAAGTGCGTAAACGCCAAGGCGGGCATGTCCTTATATTGTATTGCAAAGGAAGCGAGCAGGTCTATACAGTTGACGAGCTTCTTCTTTACAATATCCATCGCCTCCGCCATCACCATCACATCCGTATTGTCCCCCACATAGCAGCTGGTGGCGCCTAGATGGATGATGGGCTTGGCATCGGGGCATTGTTCCCCATACGCATAGACATGCGCCATCACATCATGGCGCACTTCTTTTTCCCGCGCTTCCGCCACATCGTAATTGATCCGGCCGCTAAACTGTTCAAGCTGGTCGATCTGCTGTTGTGTGATGGCGATCCCCAGCTCCTTCTGGGCCTTTGCCAGCGCAATCCACAAGCGCCGCCAGGTCGTAAACTTCTTGTCATCGCTGAAACAATACAGCATATCTTGCGACGCGTACCGCGTGGTCAACGGGTTCACATAAGAGTCGTGCATTCTATAAGCTCCTTTGTGTTTGATCATCTCAATTGTAATAGAAAGTGAAGAAAGTTTCCAGCCATTATTTTCCCGATCAGCTCGTCCGGGTAGTTCAGGCGGGCCAGATCGTTTGCAAGCTCCCCAAACGCAGCAGGTGTACGCAAATCATCCATGTATTCGTCTATGCCGTCAAAATCCGAGCCCAGCCCGAGTATATGCTGCGCACCCAGCGCGAGCATATGCTCGATATGCCGGATCAGGTGCGCGCGCCTGCGTCCGCCCACGAAAGGCACGTAGAAATTCAGCCCGATGAACCCGTTTTTTGCGATGAGCATGCGCACCTGCTCGTCTGTGAGGTTGCGCAGATGCGGGCAGAGTGCGTGTGCATTCGAGTGCGATGCCAAAATAGGGCCTTTGGCATATGCGCACACATCGTAAAATCCATCCTCGTTCAGATGCGATACATCCACGGCAATGCGCGCCGATGACAAACGCTTTACAGCCTCTTTCCCCAGAGCCGTCAGCCCGCCTTTACGTCCGAGAACCGCAGGCACAGCCAAGGCGTTCTTTTGGTTCCAGGTCAATGCCACGATGGAAAAGCCGTTGTCCGTTAAAAACGGAATATCCGCCGCACGGCGCACTGCGTCCGCACCTTCCAGCATCAGCACAACGCTGATACGCCCTTTTTCAAGCACACCATCGTATGCCTTTAAAAGCTGTTTTTCCTCGCGCATCAACCTTTTGTATACCGCGATCTGCCGACGGCAGAAGCCGGCGTGATCCGCACCCTTTTTGCCCGCCCATACCGCCATCACCTGCAACAGCACATTGCCCAGCAGCAGATTGCGCGCATTGACATCCAGCCGGTCGTCATGAAAGGAGCAGCCGTACTCCGTCATTCGGGTCAATACATCGCAATGCGCATCGGCAACCGGAAATGTTTTCATCAAAATACTGCTCCTTTTTTTGATACTCTATTCTCGCTGTAAAAGCTCTATGCCCGCACAGTATGTGTGCTGCCCAAAGACACATCAGCCTGTTTCATCACCGTACTGCGGTTTTTGGAAGTGCTGTTTTTTAAAAATGACTTAAAAAGCGAAAAATAAAACCGCAGGACACCCTTACGCATCCTGCGGTTTCGTTCTCTATTTTGCGTATTCCGTAATCCGGGTTTCACGTATGACATTCACCCTGATTTGTCCGGGATAATCCAGTTCTTCTTCTATCCTTTTGACGATATCCTTCGCCAGTAATGCCGATGCCGCATCGTTTACCTGTTCGGGTTTCACCAATATGCGGACTTCCCTTCCTGCTTGCATTGCAAAAGATTTCTCCACACCTGCGAATGAATTTGCGATTTCTTCAAGTTTTTCCAGCCGTTTGATATAATTTTCGATCGTTTCACGCCTTGCGCCAGGCCGTGCCGCGGATATCGCGTCCGCCGCCTGCACAAGCACCGCTTCCACGGTGCCCGGCTCAATATCGCCATGGTGAGCCATGATCGCGTGTATGACATTGGGGTTTTCCTTATACTTTTTGGCCAAATTCGCGCCAATTTCAACATGCGGTCCTTCCACCTCATGGTCGATTGCTTTTCCAATATCATGAAGCAACCCGGCGCGCTTTGCCAGCAGCTCATCCGCACCGATCTCCGCAGCCATAATACCGGCCAGGAATGACACCTCAATGGAGTGGTTCAGCACGTTTTGCCCGTAGCTCGTGCGGAATTTCAGCCTGCCCAACAGCTTGACCAGTTCCGGGTGCAGTGTGCTGATACCCGTATCAAACACAGCCGCCTCTCCCGCTTCCCTGATCTGGGTTTCCATCTCTTTGTGCGCTTTATCCACCATTTCTTCAATACGCGCGGGATGGATGCGTCCATCCAGTATAAGTCTTTCAAGGGCAATGCGTGCGACTTCCCGCCTGACCGGGTCAAACCCGGACAGTATGACGGCTTCCGGCGTGTCATCGATGATCAGGTCGATGCCGGTTGCCGCTTCCAGCGTGCGGATGTTGCGTCCTTCACGCCCTATGATGCGCCCCTTCATTTCATCGTTGGGTAGCGGTACAACCGAAACGGTTGATTCCGCGACATGGTCGGCGGCATAGCGTTGTATGGCCAGGCTCATGATGGAGCGGGACTTCTTGTCCGCTTCTTCCTTCGCCTTCTGCTCAATTTCGCGGATGATGACCACCGCGTCATGCCTTGCTTCGCTTTCCATCTTCTGAATGAGTATGCTTTTCGCATCTTCGGATGTCATGCCCCCGATGCGTTCCAACTCACCCACTTGTTTTTCGACTAACTGCTGCGCTTCTTCTTGCAGCTTCTCAACTTGGCGATTCTTTTCAGTTAACTTTTCCTCTTTAGCTGTTAAACCATCTAATTTTTTATCAATCGTTTCTTCTTTTTGGACAAGCCTGCGCTCGGAACGCTGGATTTCATTCCTTCGTTCTCTGCTCTCCTTGTCAAATTCACTTCGCAGTCTATGTACCTCTTCTTTCGCTTCAAGCAATGTCTCCTTTTTTAGGCTTTCAGCCCGCTTTTGCGCATCTTCAATCATTTTTTTGACGGTTTCTTCCGTCTTCTGTACTTTCGCCTCCGCTACATTCCGGCGATATGTATAGCCGACGAAGATGCCAGCCGCAAGGGCAACAACACCTATCACGATCGGAATCCATAGACTATCCACGAATAGTAAAGCACCTCCTCATTATGAACATTCCTACAACAAAAATCCGATTCACCATTCATTGTATCGTCAATATTAGTAATTCAGTCATGTTGCAATTTGCAATATTTTAATTTTATCCGCTTTTATCCTTATTGTCAATCAAATCATACTCGTATTTACAGAATCCGTCTTTTGCCGGGTATGTTTTACACCTGACTTTTTCATTTTGTCTCCATGGTGCAACATCTTTTTCTGGTAATGTCTGTATGAATACAGCGCTACTCTGCTTTTAAAAAACGGCGGTTTATATTCATTTTACGACGATTCTGTAACATGTTTCCGCGCGCGCAGCATATTCGCTGGTTTTCGCCTTAAAATCGGGTGTGAACGATTTGATTTTTCAGCGGTTTCAGGTTATATTCAATATGTACCGGAACAACAGCGCTATTATGCAGAAAAATGAGCAGCCGCACACATTCGATTTCAAACCAGAAAGCAAAACCCTCGCTTATTGCAGAAACGAAGTGCTCGGGGCAATCAGCATCCTTTCAGCGGCGCTGCGCACAGTTTCGGTATAATAACCGTATGCACGATTTTGGAGGAAAAATGACGAAAATCAAGACAGTCGGCATCGTTGGCGCAGGCGCGCTCGGTGTCATGTACGGCAATACGCTCACACAGGGTTTGGGCAGGGACAACGTGTTTTTCATCGCGGATGCAAAGCGCATCAGCCGTTATCAACGCGAGGGCATCTACTGCAACGATCAACTGTGTGACTTCAACTATGCGAACCCCAACACCGCTTCGGTGGATTTTTTGATATTCGCAACCAAGTTTAATGATCTTCACGATGCCGTAAAGCTCGCGCAGCCCTTCGTGCATACGCATACCATATTGATCTCCGTGCTCAACGGCATTGAAAGCGAACATGTGCTCGCGGCACGCTTGGGCGAAGATCACCTGCTCTACTGCGTTGTGCATGGTATGGATGCGACCAAAGAAGCCAATCGGGTGTCCTATACCCGTATGGGCTCGGTGGTGTTTGGCGACCGGCTCAACGTACACACGGCGGACGTGCACGCTGTGAGCGATCTTTTTGACCGGGTGGGGATTGACTATCTGGTGCCGGAGGATATCATACACAGGCTGTGGAGCAAGCTGATGCTCAACACCGGTGTGAATCAGGTGGCCGCTGTCTATGATCTCGGTTACGGAGGGCTTCAACAGCTAGGAGAAATCCGGCGCATGATGATCGATGCGATGCAGGAGGTACGCCTTCTCGCGGCTAAAGAAGGTATTGCGATTCAATCGCATGAAATTGAAGAATGGCTCACCATTGTGGATTCCCTTGCTCCGGACAACATGCCCTCGATGGTCCAGGATATTCGCGCAAAGAGAAAAACCGAGGTGGAGCTTTTTTCGGGCACTGTGCGCAAGCTTGCGCAAAAGCACGGCATCGAAACGCCGGTCAACGACTTTTTATACGCTGAAATCCAAAAGCTGGAGTCCGGCTTTTAATATTTGACCACACGCAAAGGAGCGCCCCTTTGCAAAAATTTATAAGATATTTTTTAAGGAGGGCACTATGAGAATCGGTTTAATCGTAGAAGAGAGCCAGGCGTTCAGAGTGGAAGCCATCGAGAAGGCCCTGGTCAAGGCGGCACAACAATACGGGCACGAAGTTTACAATTTCACCAACGACTATGCAAGCTATGACCGCACCGCCCTGCTGTGCGCTGTTTTGCTCAATGCAGGTGCCGTCGATTTCGTGGTCACCGGCTGCGGCACAGGCATGGGCGCCATCATCTCGGCCAACGCGTTCCCAAACGTACAATGCGGTTTTGTGGCCGAACCGGTGGATGCGACTATGTTCCGCGAGATCAACATGGGCAATGCAATCGCCATGCCTTTTTCCAAACGCTATGGCAACGAAGGCGATCTGAATCTGGATTACTGTTTCGACAAATTGCTGTGCCCGCTGCAAACGCCCTATTACATCGGCGCAAAGGCACGCGAAACCTGCGAAGGCTATAAGCGCGACTGGGACGCTCTAAAATCGAAAACACACAAAGACATGCTTCAAATCGTGCAGTCCCTCGATCGGGAATTCCTCAAAACGACGCTGGACAGCGACGTATTCCGCGCGCAGTTCTTCAGCCATTGCCGTGACGCGGCTCTGGGCGCCTATATTCAGGAGGTACTCGGTTAGTCGGCTATTCGTGCCGCTCCACCAGAAAACGCTGTATGTGAACCGGTGATCCGATTGGAATGCCTGCCTTTTGGCAGGCTATTTCAATCTGCTGGCGGGCGGTATCCACACCATGAAGCGCGGGCAGCAGCAATCCCCGGCGCGATCCCTTTTGCACGATCACGCCATATTTTTGCGGATCCAAGCCTTCCGGCGTGGTGTCTTGGGGCTCGTGCAGCACGTCCACCTTGACAGCGAGCGCTGGAATCTCCGACTCTTCGATGCGCTCAAAGCGCGGGTCATAGAGCGCCGCTTCTTGCGCGCAGTAGGCGATCTCCTCGCCCAAATGTTTTCGTGTCGCCTGGGTGGTGCCAATGCAGCCCCGCAATTCACCATGTTTGTGGATGGACACAAACGCGCCCGCGCGTCTGTTTTCCAACTCTTCAACAAACGCTGCATTCGCTTCTTTCGCATAATCATGCCAAGGCAGTTCTTGCCCATAGCGCACGGCGTACTCAATCGCCGCCTGCGCAAGCCGCACATAGGAATCTTCGGATTGTTTTTTCAGCAGCGAAGGCGCTGATTGGTTACGCAGCACCGCGCTGGCCGTCAGATACCCGACGCCAAACGGCGCGCTGCAGCCGTATACGCTGAAATCAGCCTGTATTGTGTCTATCATGCCCAATCCCAACACAAACGGTTTCAATGCGCACTGCGCGGCTTTTTCCGCAAAATCGTGCGGTATGTTTAAGATATCCTGCACATCCCCGGCGGCGAGCGCGCGGCTGATCCGCTCATCAAACGCCGGCCCTTCGGGGGCGTAGGGGTGGTTTCCGCCTTCATGGCAATGGGACAGATCCCCGCTCGCGATGACGAGTATCCTTTTATGCAATGCATTGAGCGCGCCGCCTATTCGCGCACCCGCTGTATAGAGCGTCTCTTCCTCCAAGAATCCGGGCGTGATACACAATATAGGCAAACCCTCCAAAGCCGGCAACAGCCGCAGCGGCACCACAGCACCATGATCCAGCGAAGGCGCTATGCGGTAACGCCGCGCCGTATCCTCGTCCAGATGCATACAGTTGGTCACAGACGCGGCGGCCGTTTCAACGCTCTTCAATAAGTCGCGCGCCAAGGGCCAGCTTGGCCCGTGTGCAACGCCAAACGGCTTCAGACCACCCGACAGGCGCTCATAGGCGAGCACAGCGATCGCGTCTTCAAACATGGGCCCATGCGGCGTGATGATGAGCACCGCCTCGGGTTTTAACTGTTCTGCGAGCGTATTCAGCGACTCAAACCCTTGCAGCGTATCCGCTGCCTCCCGCTCGCGTCCCTGTCCGATCTCATGAATCAATATGGGGGGATGGGGTGTGAAAAAAAGTGCTTGTATGGGCATGGATTTTCCCTCCTATATATTCCCTGTGTATACATACAGTAGGTGTTCTTTGGCCGCTTCAGCCGCCTGAATGACCGTTTGCACCGGTGTTGCCGCGGGATCCTGGGCGCACATGGGATAATAGCGCGTTATATGCAGCGGTATACGCGCGTCGATCCCTGCAAGGAATTGCGCGATTTCTTTCACATCCTCTGCACCGCACAGCCCGTTCGCCATCAGCGCCGTCACCTCCAGGTGGCAGCTCTGCGCAGCGCTTTTGATGTTGCGGCGCACCACCTCCAGCTCCCCGCCGCACTGCTGTAAAAAGGCATCTGTTCGTGCGGTTTTTAGATCCATGTTCATAGCGTGTATCACACGGCAGAGCTGCGCAAACGGCTCGGGGTTGGCGTAGCCGTTGGTGACGAGTATGTTGTGCAGCCCTTCTTTTTGCGCGAGGGACGCCGTTTCCAATACGAATTCGAAATTGGTCACCGGTTCGTTATATGTATATGAAATGGATGGTGTTCCGGCGCGCACCGCTTTTTCGACCACCGACGCAGGCGTTTCCTCCCCGCCCTGGGCATGGCCGCGCGACAGCCTTGCGTTCTGGCAGAACCAGCAGCAAAGGTTGCACCCGACGCTTCCGATGGAATAGGTGTGTGTACGGGGCATAAAACGCCTGAGCGGCTTTTTCTCCACAGGGTCGATATGTGCCGCTGCGATTTCGCCGTAGCTGCGGCTTACGAGCACATCGTCCTTCGCCTGTCGTGCACCGCACAGCCCATATTCACCCTCTTGCAATACGCACATATGCGGACACAGCACGCATTGCACACCGTCGTTTTGTCGCTGCCAATAGGATGCGCGTTTCACGGGCCATCCCTCCCCTTCGTATCGTTCAGACCTTTATCTCCTCTTCTACCCATGCAGCCAGTTCCTGTGAATAAGGCATCAGCCGCGCGGCGACTGCTTTGGATTGATACGGGCAGCCCACCAGCGCTTCCGCCAACCCTTCAAACACATCCATCGCGTCCGTATACAGCACAGCGTTTTCTATGCATCCCGCTTCAACCTGCAGGCATAATTCAACTTGCCCCCAGGCAAAGCGTTTTTGTATGCCATGCGTAAAGGACGGATTATCGCCATAGAGCCATCGGCTGCTTGCATTGCGTTCGCACAGGGCTAAGTATTGTGCATCCTTGAGCTGCTCTTCCTCAAGCATCACCGCTTTTCCGTATTCGTTTTCAAACGCTTGCGCCAATTCCATGCGCAGGCTTTCCACATTCAATGCCGGACATGCATGCTTTAAATTGCACACCCGGCTGCGCACCGATTCGATGCCCTTATCACGCAGTTTTCCCGCATCCACAGTCAAATAACGCGAAAGCCTGTCCATATTCACATCCACGAGCAGCGTGCCGTGGTGCAGCGCACGCATGCGGTCGAAGCGAAAGGCGCTTCCTGAAAATTTACACCCGTTCAGCAGCAGGTCGTTGCGCCCCACAAATTCCCCTTTTAAACCAAACGCTGCAAGTGCGGCCAGCACGACGCCCAACTGACGCATAAGATCGTAATCCTGTTTAGGCAGTATGATGGAAAAATTGAGATTTCCCAGATCATGGTAGACCGCACCGCCGCCCGTCGTTCTGCGCGCCAGCTTCCCGCCTTCGGCTATGAGCGCCTCTAAGCGGCACTGTGACCACGCGTTTTGGTTTTTCCCTATGACCACCGTATGGGCATTCTGCCAGAGATAAAGCGCCGCGCCGTGTGCGCCAAAGCGTTCGAACAGCCGTTCTTCCATAGCCAGATTGGCATACGGATCGTGGCAATACCCTTGTATAATATAGTTTTTCAAAGTTTTACCTCACCCACAGAAAATAAGAATAATATGGTTCTATTATACCATGCATGCTGAAAAATAATTTATATTTTGTTCATTTGCCGTTTCAACCATATGCATGAATCGTCTGTTTGCAAAATGAACCCCATATATGACATTTTTTATCGTGCATATACTGCCCAATGTTATGTAGAATATAGATGAGTGTCTTTTTAAAAATGAAAGGAGCCGCCCTATGAAAGATCAACAGCCCAATCAGCTCATACACGAAACCTCTCCCTATCTGCTGCAGCACGCATACAACCCGGTAGACTGGTACCCGTGGGGCGAGGAGGCATTTGCCAAGGCGAAAAAAGAGGATAAGCCCGTGTTTCTTTCCATCGGCTATTCCAGCTGCCACTGGTGTCATGTGATGGAGCGTGAAAGCTTCGAAGATGTGCAAGTCGCGGAGCTTTTAGCACAGCACTATGTGTCCGTCAAGGTGGACCGCGAAGAACGTTCGGATATCGACAACATCTATATGTCCGCATGTCAGGCTTTCACCGGTCAGGGCGGCTGGCCGCTCACCCTCTTTTTAACACCGGATCAGAAGCCCTTTTTCGCAGGCACTTATTTCCCCAAGCACGGCGCAATGGGGCGGCCGGGGTTGGTCGATCTGCTTACAAACATAGCCTCTATGTGGAATACCAAGCGCGAAAAGCTTTATGAGCTCAGCCGCGCCATGATGGATGCGCTGCAGCATGATCCAAAACATCCGGGCCACGACGAGCCGCAGATAAAGATCATCAGCCGGACCTTCGCTTTTTTAAGCCGGCAGTTCGATCCGGCGTTCGGCGGGTTTTCACAGGCGCCCAAATTCCCCTCGCCGCACAACCTGCTGTTTTTGCAGCAGTATTACGCGCTAAAAGGCGACGAGCAGGCTCTGCATATGATGGAAAAAACGCTGATGCAGATGTATCGCGGCGGCTTATTCGACCATATCGGCTATGGCTTCTCCCGTTACGCAACGGACAAGCGTTGGCTCATACCGCACTTTGAAAAGATGCTTTACGACAACGCGCTGCTCACCTATGCCTACCTGCAGGCCTATCAGTTGACAAACAAACAGATTTTTCTGGATATCGCGCAAAAAACACTTCATTACATATCCCGGGAGATGACTTCCCCCCAAGGCGGCTTCTACACCGCACAGGATGCAGACAGCGAAGGCGAAGAAGGCCTTTTTTATCTGTTCGACTATCAGGAGGCCATCGATGTTTTGAAAGAAGAGCAGGGCGAGTCCTTCAACCGTTTTTATGACATCACGCGCCGCGGCAACTTCGAGGGAAAAAATATCCCCAATCTGCTCAGCAACCCGTCCGATGCTCCGGACGCCTTCATAGACGCGCTGCGCCAAAAGATGAAGGCCTATCGTAAACAACGTGTACACCTGCATACGGACGACAAGCTGATCACCTCCAACAACGCGATGATGATCACGGCGTATGCCAAGGCTTATCAACTCACGCAGCATGCTGAATATCTGCACACCGCGAAAAAAGCGTTTGCGCGCATCGAAAAGGACTTAACGGACGCGTCCGGCCGTTTGCAGGCCACCTGCCGGGAGCACAAACCCTCCGGAAAAGGTTTCTTGGATGATTACGCCTACTGCATCTGGGCTTGCCTGGAGCTGTATGAGACGGAGTATGACCTCATCTGGCTGCAAAAAGCCTTTGATCTTGCAAAACAAATGCACGAGCTCTTCTGGGACGAGCAGCAGGGCGGATTCTTCTACACCGGACATGACCAGGAGAAGCTCATCATCAGGCCTAAGGAGTTTTTCGACCATGCGGTGCCCTGCGGCAATTCTGTGGCGGCTTATGTGCTGCAAAAACTCTCGCGTATGAGCGCTAAGCCCGAATGGAACGCATTGAGTGAGCAGCAAACGGCGGTATGCACAACGCAAGCCGCAGCCTTCGCCGCCGGTCACAGTTTTTTCGATATGGCGCTCACACTCGTCTGCTACCCGGCCGTTGATCTCGTCTGCGTGCTTCCAAAGGACAGCAAACCTTTGCGCGAAACGTTGGGCACGCATCTGTATCCCAACCTGTGCATGCTGGTGAAAACCCCTGAAAACGCAGAATCGCTCTCCCGTCTGGCGCCTTTTACGCAATCCTATGAAGTCTATAACGATGCACCCACCTATTACCTGTGCCGCAACCAGACATGCTCCGCCCCCTTCAACGGCGCAGCCGAGCTGAAAAAGCGCCTCGATGCTTTATTTCACCAAGATTGAGAAAGAACCTTTACAAAAAACGTGTGGGTTGGTATGGGGGCCTTTTAACAGGCAAAGTGATTGACAACAATGCTACTGTAGTAGCAACCGATGGAACATTTACTCAGCAGATAAGATCGGACTGCTATTCAATAGGTGGAGACAGCGGAGGTATTGTTTTTATGCCGTGGGCTACTGATCATAAAAAGGCATTTGTAGCAGGAATACATCGATCTGGCAGCAGCACGGGTTCGAGCGCCGTGAGAGCAAGCAATATTCTATCCCCTTTGGGAATATCGTTGTATTAAAAAACAGGAGAAAAGGGATGAGAAACCGAATTGTTATTGGTTTTATATGTGTATTGTTGTGCGTGACCGCTTGCGGGAAACCCGACTACGACCCATTGCCAAGTCCAAGAGAAACGACAGCGGAGGGATACCCAACGCCAAATCCCAATATGAAGCAATACACGAAGCAGGAGTTGCAGGAAATTATGGACATATTGATTCGCTATGGGGAGGAGAATGACAGCAACGATCCTATCTTTCACGTTGCGGCCTTCTGTGAATCGGATGATGGGAGGGAATACATATTTGTCGAGCTGGCCGAGCTAAACAGGAAAAACATAGACAGGTTTAAGCAAGAAGTGGTTGACTCGGATGCAATCGTGTATATCCAGTCGTCGGGGCAAGATGTGCCAGAATAAACCCTGACACGTTTTTGCACAAACCTGCCGCATATGTGGCGGTACGTCCCCGCGTTCCCGTGTTGTCTGAATCCCCTCCCGCATGGGGCCGGTTGCGCCGCCGTAAATTAATCCGCCCTTTAAAGAAAGGCGCTTTACAAAAGGCCTTTGGGTTGATATGATTTTGATAGAACGATGAAACTCTATGAAAGGCGGGGTCTATATGACGATCAGGGTAGTCTATGCGAGCAAAACGAACCACACGGCAAAAGTCGCCCAGGCGATCGCGGAAGCGCTGGGGGTAAACGCCGAACATGTCGCAAAAGCAAGGCCGGCAAAAGAGGTGGATTTTCTGTTTGTGGGCAGCGGGATTTACGCGAATAAAGTCGCTTCCGAGCTGGACGATTACCTCACCTGCGGCGATTGGAATTCCATTGGTCAGGTCGTCGTTTTCAGCACCAACCTGACAGGCGAAGACGCCACACAGCGTTTCCGCGAAAAGCTAAAGGAAAGAGGCGCAAATGTGCTGGATCGCACCTTTGCCTGCAAGGGGAAATTCCTGTTCTTCAACCGCAAACGGCCGAATGAAGAAGACCTCTCCCGCGCACGCACATTCGCGCAATCCATCGTCGGGCAATAATTTTACGCAGTACCCATCCGCACGGCAAAAGCCTGCCGGGGCTTTTTAAGCGCGCCGCACACACTGCATAAAAACGCTCCAAGCATAATGGCTCGGAGCGTTTTTTATGCTGCGGCGTTTAACAAACGAAATCCGCTGCTGTGCGCTTTAAGCCTTCGCCTCACAATAGATGCATCGGTAAATTCTGTTTGCGCGGTCGGTCAGCTTGAATATCTGATCCAATTCCCGCTCTGTGGAAGTAATACAGCGCGGGTTTTTGCATTTTAATACATTGTGCAGCTTTGTAGGCAACGCCAGGTGCTTCTTTTCGATGATCTCACCGTCTTTGATGATGTTCACCGTGATGTCCGGATCGATAAAGCCCAAAATATCCAGATTGATCTCGATATCGTCGTCGATCTTGATGATATCCTTGCGCCCCATCTTGTTGCTCTTGACATTTTTGATGATGGCCACCGTACAATCCAGTTCATCCAATTGCAAATAGCGGTAGATCTGCATGCTCTTCTTGGCCTTGATATGATCCAATACGATGCCTGTCTGTATGCTGTCTATGTTCATGGCTGCACCTCCAGAAGCTTCATGATCAGCGCCATCCGTATAAACTTCCCGTTGGCCGCCTGCTTGAAATAACAAGCGCGCGGATCGTCGTCCACCTTTACGGATATCTCGTTCACCCGCGGCAGCGGATGGAGTATACACAGATCGTCGCGCGCGTAGGACAGTTTGTGCGGATTGAGTATGTAGGTGTCTTTTAGCCGGATATAATCCGCCTCGTTGAAGAAGCGTTCGCGCTGTACGCGCGTCATATAGAGTATATCCAATTCAGGCAATGCTTGCTGCATGCTGCTTACTTCCTGATAAGGGATACATCTCTCATCCAGGCCCTGCCTTATATAATCCGGAACCCGCAATTCGGGCGGCGAAATCAGCACGAATTCAACATCCTCATACCGGCTGAGCGCAGTGATCAGCGAATGCACTGTGCGTCCGAATTTCAAATCGCCGCATAGTCCGAGTTTCAAGCCGTGCAGCCGCTTTTTCTCAATGTGAATGGTCAGCAAATCGGTGAGCGTTTGGGTGGGATGGTTGTGCCCTCCGTCGCCCGCGTTGATGATGGGAACGCTGGCTTTCTGTGCCGCCGCATACGGCGCGCCCTCCTTCGGATGCCGTATGGCGATGATGTCCGTATAGCACGCCACCGTACGCACCGTGTCCGTCACGCTCTCGCCTTTTGACGCGGAGCTGGCGTTTGCGTCTGCAAAGCCGAGCACATGACCGCCTAAGTCCATCATAGCTGCCTCGAAGCTCAGCCGCGTACGTGTGCTCGGTTCAAAAAAAAGCGTCGCCAACTTTTTATTACGACATTTTTCCCTGTAAGCCTCTTCGTTTGCAATGATATGCTCGGATAATAGAATCAGTTCGTTGATCTCCTCTATTGACAGATCCGTGATTTCGATTAGATGTCTCATGCCGCTATACCCCTCCTCATCAGCGCATCCAGCTCTCGTCGTCCGGGTCATCTCTGAAAGCGATCAGCCTTTGAATATCCTGCTCCTCTATATACCCTTCTTTCGCCGCCACCTGTATCAGCGCGTCGAAATCACACAGGCTCACATTTTCCACACACGCCTCACCAAGCCGCTGCAGCCCCTTTTTCATGCCATACGTGAATATGCTCACGATGCCCAACACACAGGCACCCGCTTCACGCAAAGCGTGCACAACGTCGATCACGCTGCCGCCTGTGGAGATCAAATCCTCCACCACCACCACCTTCTGCCCCTGCTTAAGCTTTCCCTCGATGCGGTTGGTCCGGCCGTGGTCCTTGGCACTCGAGCGCACATACCCCATGGGCAGCCCCATCAAATGCGCGACGATGGCGGCATGCGCGATACCCGCCGTGCTGGTACCCATCAGCACTTCACACGCGGGGTAATGCGTGTGGATGAGCCTTGCCAGCCTCTCCTCGATGCGGTCACGCACCCGAGGCTCCGAAAGTGTCAGCCGGTTGTCGCAGTAAATCGGGCTTTTGATGCCGCTCGCCCAGGTAAAAGGCTCATTCGGCCGCAAAAAGACCGCCCGAATACTGAGCAAATCCTTTGCAATTCTATCCTTCATACATTCATCCCTTTCACAAATTCGTTCACACAGCGCTCATATGCGGCCAGCGGATCGTCCGACGCGGTGATGGGCCTGCCCACCACGATAAAATCCGAGCCTTTTCGCGCCTGCACAGGCGTGGTGACCCGCGCTTGGTCGTCTGCTTTCGCGTCGTGAAAGCGTATGCCCGGCGTGATGGTCAAAAAATCATGACCGCACGCTTCTTTCACGGCGGCGGCTTCCTTTGGCGAGCACACAATGCCGTCCAGCCCCGCCGTCTTTGCGTTCTTCGCGTAGTGGATCACCGTTTCGTCCATGGTTGCGCTTATGAGCAGTTCTTGTTGCATCTGCTGCTCATTCGTCGAGGTCAGCTGTGTCACCGCAATCAACAGCGGTTTGCTCCCGTCTTGCCTGACCAGCCCTTCACGTGCCGCCCGCATCATATCGATGGTGCCGGACGCATGCACATTGCACAGGTCGATGTCCAGAGCGGACAGGCTCCTCATCGCTTTTTTTACGGTATTGGGTATGTCGTGCAGCTTCAAATCCAGGAACACGCGATGCCCGCGCGCCTTCAATGCATGCACAATAGACGGCCCTTCTGCATAAAAAAGCTCCATGCCGATCTTGACAAAAGGTCTGGCTTCGCCAAACCGGCTTAAAAATTCGAGCGTTTCCTTCATGCCTTGAAAATCACAGGCGATGATCACGTCTTTATTCATGTATGTGCGCCTCCAACGATTTCTTGCAGACTGCCCACCCCCAGATCTTTCATCAGACCGGGCAGCTCCTCTATGATCTGTTTGCAGCAATACGGATCCACCAAATTCGCAGCACCCACCTGCACGGCACAAGCACCTGCTAGCATCATCTCTATGACGTCGCGCGCGCAGCTCACCCCGCCCATGCCCATGATAGGAATAGAAACAGCTTTGTATACGTCGTACACCATGCGCAGCGCCACAGGCAGAACAGCCGGCCCGCTCAAACCGCCGGTGATGTTGGCTAATATGGGCTTTCGGTTTTTGACGTCCATGCGCATGCCCAGCAGCGTATTGATCAGGCTGATGCCATCCGCACCTTCGCCCTCACAGGCGCGCGCGATGCCTGCGATATCCGTTACATTCGGGCTGAGCTTGATGAATACAGGCTTGTGCGTAGCTTTTTTCACAGCCTTCGTCACCTCGGCAACGCCTTTTTGGGTCGTCCCGAAGCTCAGGCCGCCGTGTTTCACATTCGGACAGCTCACATTCACCTCAATGATGCCCACCTGTTCGATCTCGTTCAGCCGACGGCAGCAATAGGCGTATTCATCCACGGAAAAGCCGCTGATGTTCACGATGAGCGGCTTTCGATAGTATGTGAACAGCCTGGGCAGCTCGTCCTTGATCACCGCTTCAATCCCCGGGTTTTGCAGGCCCACGGCGTTGAGCATACCGCCGGGCGTTTCCGTAACCCTAGGCAGCGGATTCCCATGGCGGGGGTGTTGCGTGGTGCCCTTGCATACGAACGCGCCCAGCAGGTTGATGTCATAGAGCGCACTGAACTCATGCCCGTAGCCGAATGTGCCACTGGCGGGTATGATGGGGTTGTCCAACGTCAGCGCCCCTAAGGAAACGCGCAGATCTACCATACGATCTCCTCCCTAAGAAGCACCGGCCCGTCCGTACAGATGCGCTTGCTGCCGTATTTCGTCTTGCAGGAGCAGCCCATACATGCCCCGAACCCGCACGCCATGCGCGTTTCGAAGCTGTATTGCCCGTCTGCTTCACTCATATCGTACACCGCTTTGAGCATGGGCTCCGGCCCGCATGCAAACACATAGTCATACGGCGCAGCCAGCTTCATCGCATCGCACACGCTGCCCGCAACGCCGCAGCTTGCGTCCAGCGTGGCGATTTGGGTCCCAACGCCCAGCTCCAAAAACGCCTGCTCTAAAAACACATCCGCCTGCGTGTTGAAGCCCAGCACCGCACGAACGGGCCTGTTTTGCGCACGCAGCGCCTTGGCCAGGCCGTACAGCGGCGGCACACCCGCACCGCCGCCCACCAGCAGCGGTTTTTGCCCGCAGAGCGCCGTGTCAAACCCGTTGCCCAGGCCGCACAGCGCATCCAGCTTCGCGCCGCGCTTTAAGCCGCTCATAAAGCGCGTGCCCTCGCCCACCACCTTGTAGATGATGCTTAAGCCCTGCCCGTCATAATCACAGACGGATATGGGGCGGCGCAGATAGAACCCGGGCAATCGAATATGGATAAACTGCCCCGGTGCCGTGATGCCGCGCGTATCGCCGCGTAATTCCATGCGGTGCGTACCTTTTGCGACACGTTCATTCGAATGGATTTCATAGACCGTTTCCGTAAACATGCATGCCCCTCTTCGTCGATCGTTCAAGCTGTAAAAATTTCGTCTTTCCAAACGGCTTTCCCGTTTTTGAGCGTCAGGATCACATCGCCGCTCACCTCTTCGCCTTCAAAAGGCGTGGCGCGTCCTTTGGATAGAAACCGGCGCGGGTCGATTTTGTATGTTCTGTCTAGATCCAGCACACAGAGATCCGCCTCCGCCCCCGCTTCTATGCCGCCATCCGTGAGCCCAAACACGCGGCAGGGGTTGGTGGTGAGCAGCTCGATCAGCGACTCCAGCCGCAGTATGTTTGGCTTAACCAGCCTTGAATAGAGTATGGCAAACGCGCACTCCAGCCCCACGACCCCCATGGCGCTGTGTGCAAGCCCTTTGCTCTTCTCCTCCTGCGTATGCGGTGCATGATCCGTTGCGATCATGTCGATGGTGCCGTTTAGGATTCCTTCTATCAGCGCTTCTTGATCTTCTTTGGATCGAATGGGCGGGTTCATCTTGAAGCGCCCATGCTCCTCTAGATCCATGTCGCAAAGCGCGATATAATGCGGCGCGGTTTCGCAGCTGACCCGCAGGCCCTGCTCTTTGGCCTGCCGTATCAGCGCCACGCTTTCCTTCGTGGAGACATGGCAAACGTGATACCTGCAGTCCGTCTCGCGCACTAAGTTTAAATCACGCGCCAGTTGCCGCCATTCGCTTTCGGAGGAAATGCCCCTGTGCCCATGCGCCTTCGCGTATGCACCGTCGTGTATGTATCCGCCGCGCAGCAGCGTATCGTCCTCGCAGTGGGCCGCTATGAGCTTGTCCAGCCTGTTTGCCTCGTGCATGGCCTGCCGCATCAGTTCCTCGTGCTGCACACCCCGTCCGTCGTCCGTAAACCCTATGACATCCCCCGCCATCCCTTCAAGGTCGGCAAGCTGTTCACCCTTTTGACCCTTTGTGATGGCACCATAGGGGAAAACATCCACCACAGCGTCCTTTTGAATCGCGCAAAGCTCTACTTGCAGATTTTCCCTGCAATCAGGTACAGGCGACAGATTGGGCATGGCGCACAACGCCGTATAGCCGCCGCGCGCGGCTGCGCGTGTGCCGGTGGCCATGGTCTCCTTCATTAAAAAACCGGGTTCCCTTAGATGTGTATGAACATCCGTAAAACCCGGTGAAAGATAATATCCGTCCAGCTGATAGATCTTGCTGAACCCGCTCTGTATGATGTTTGGAGAAATGTTTTCAATACGGCCATCCGCAATGGATACGCACTGACGGCTCCAACAGCCGTTTCGATATAAATATACATTTTCAAGCAGTGTTTTCAACATGATCACCCCATACTCAATCGTAGATTATACAGAATGCACACACGCCTGTCAAGTGCTGTTCTTCATCTTTCTGCACACGTTAAAACCCTGTTTAGGGATCGAGCCCCTTATCAATCCGACAAAAAGCGCCCTGTGTTCGGACGCTCCCTGTCGGCAGATATGTACAATCCGGTTATTTGACTTTTATCAGCTCATACGCACGCACACCCAGCCCGATCTTCTCGGCGTGCTCCAAGCAGCTGGTCCAATCCGTGACCGGCGATGTGTTTGTGAAATGATCCTTGCAGTTGCAATCCGCACCGCAGCTTCCGGCGCAATTTTCATCGCAGCCGCATGCGCCTTTCGCTTGCAGATTGTCATGCAGCAGGCTCCCCGGCATCACGGGCTGTGCGTTGCACGCATCCGCACACGCCTGATCCAGCGCGACCGGATCAAAAGACGCGAACATGCCCACGTCCGGTATGATGGCCACATCATTCTCGGCATGGCAGTCGCAGTAAGGAGATACATCGATCACCAGACTGATATGGAAGTGCGGCCGTCCGTCCAGCACAGCTTTAGAATATTCCGCTATCTTACGATTGAGCGCATCGTTCGCACTGTCTTCCGGCGAATAGATCGCATTGTAGCTGCACACAGCCAGGCAGCGCCCGCAGCCCACGCAGCGCGTGCTGTCTATTACAGCTTTTTTATCCGTAACGCGTATCGCCTCCTGCGCGCAATAGCGCACGCACACGCCGCAGCCTACGCAGGCTTCTTTTTGTACCCGCGGCTTGCTGTCGGAATGCATGTGCATCTTGCCCGCGCGCGATCCGCTGCCCATACCGATGTTTTTGAGTGTGCCGCCAAAGCCCGTGAGCTCGTGGCCCTTGAAATGCGACAATGAGATGAGTATGTCCGCGTCCATAATCGCGCGGCCAATCTTCGCTGTTTGCACCAGCTCGCCGCCCTTGACCTCGACATCCGCTTCATCCGTTCCTTTCAGGCCATCCGCAATGATGAGATGGCAACCGCAGGAAAAAGGGGAGAAGCCGTTTTCATACGCCGCTTCTAAGTGCTCCAGCGCGTCTTTGCGCCTGCCCACATAGAGCGTATTGCAATCCGTTAAGAAGGGCTTGCCGCCCAGCTCCTTCACGATATCCACCACCACTTTCGCGTAGTTGGGCCGCAAAAAAGCCAAATTGCCCGGCTCGCCAAAGTGAATCTTAACAGCAGCGTATTTCTTTTCGAAATCGATTGCCTCGATACCCGCCGCCTTGATCAGCTTTCTGAGTTTGATCAGCAGATTTGTACCCGGCAGCGCCCGCAAATCGCTGTAATATACCTTCGCCTTCCCCATCATTCATCTCCTTGCCAAATTGGTTTTATTATTCATTATATATGATAAATCCCTATGAAACAATCATATAGAATTGCTGTAATCCTGCTTTGCGGCTTTTATTTGCTCTTTTGCATATACAAAAAGGCCGGACGACAGGAATATATTCCCGCCGCCCGGCTTTGCGCCGTTTGCTTATACAGCCTGTTTATTGGATGCCCAGTGTGGATACATGCCTGCCGATATGTTTTTTCAGCAGCTCGTAATATTTTTCTTCGCAGCGATAGCCCAGCGCATACATATCGTCTTTAAAGCGGGAGCTTCCATCCTCATTCTTGGCGGTGAGTATATAGCCGTAGGTGATATGCATCAGCTGGCGTGTGTCCACATTCTCCACATCGAACAGTTCGCCGAATTTTTCGGGATCCAGCGTGTCGATATCCGGACAGTTCTCCTTTTTGCCGCTCACATGGTAGAACTTACACGCTTCGTCGAACACCTCCAGCGCGTATTTGTAGATGCGCCTGAACAGCTCCGCATCCGACACCGCGATCAGCCGTGCAAATTCCAGCCAGTTTGTGCCCGCTGTTTTGATGTGGTAGCGCCCGCCCGTCTTTTCGCCCACGATGGGGAATACGGAGAACTTGTCGCTGCCCGAATGCACGCTGATCTTGTAGCCGAAATGCTCGGCGATCCTTTCGTGCAGCTCAAAATCCTTTTCAAACTGCGCAATATCACCCATATAATCGACACCCTTCTGGAATTCGCCCACAAAGCGCGGCGCGACGCTGGTGATATCCACACCCCGCTCGATCAACTCGTTGGCCACGATATAGTGCGCGGCCGGCTCCGTTTCCACCAGCGTCTCGTCTATGGAGACTTCAAAGTCGATGTGACGCGGGCACGGTTCGATGATGTCGAAGAAGATATGCGCCGCAAAATCGATCGCTTTGCTGTATACCACCACCGTCTGGTAGTAGAGCTCCTCGCTGAACGGAATTTCTACGCCGTTTTTCAATACGATCGTCTGATCGAGATATTTCGCTTCCATGGCTTTTCTGTATTGAGCGTCCAGCATGAGATATTTCGCCTTCAGTCCGTTTAAATCCAGCGCATACGCATCGTTGTCTATGTTTTCCGAACAGTCCAGCGTGATCATGGTGAATCCGCAGTCCAGCGCGTATTGCACTTCCTTGGCCAGCTTCAAGTGATCGCCGTCCGCGCCGAAGCCGGTCGTAAACCCTTCTTGAAATACCGCCCACGCAGCGTCCATCAACACCAGTTCATAGGTCCTGCCCGTGAGGTTGAGTTCGCGCATCGATTGCTGGGCAATGACGGGAAACACCTGTGGATGCTCTTTCATGAGCCGCAGATGCCCGGCGGAAGCCAGGCCGAGGCGGTCGCCCAGTCCGAAGGAGATGCTGCGCGCCTTGTGGGAGACGGGCGTCATATAAGGGAAGTAAGATTTCATCACTTCATAGTTCGCCATGTTCAGCGCACACGCGACTGCATTTTCAACGCCTTCGATGACTTCACCCTCGAATTTATCCGTGATCTTCTTAGGCCCGCTGACCACCAGCACTTTTTGGTCGTCTCCGCGTGCGATGAAGAAGATGCTGCCCGCGGCTGTCTGTACGGAATCGGGATAGACGCCGTATTTCGCGAAATCCTGCGCTAGGTCCTTTGTTTTAAGGTATGTCGGGTTTTGTTTTAGCAATAATTCATATCCTGCCACTCTTTTGTTCCTCCTAATATCATTCTCTTCCCTTAACGGTATTCAGGCGGGAAGAATGTAAACGGGTCATGACCCACCCTACGCAGCACATTCTTCGCCCTGAGCGCATCCATATCCTCTTTTGTGATCTCGAAATCAAAGATATCGAAATTCTCCTTCACCCTGGCCGGATTGACCGACTTCGGCAGCGGTACGATATCCAGCTGCAGCAGATACCGCAGCGCGATCTGTGCGGGTGATCTGCCATACTTTTGGGCGATGGCGATCAGCCCGGCGTCTTCCAGCAACCCCTTGCCATACATCAGCGGACTCCAAGCCTGCATCACCATACCGTTTTGCTGGCTGTAGCGTATGATGGGTGTGTTGACATACATGACATGGCACTCAATCTGGTTGACCATGGGCTTGATCTCACAATGGTCCAGTAAAATCTCCATATGCGCACACATGAAATTGCTCACGCCAATCGCCTTGACACGTTTTTCCCGATAAATGCGCTCAAACGCTTTCCATGTTTCGATGAAGCTTTTGCTCTGCCCCGGCCAGTGGATCAAATACATATCCACACCGCCCAGATTTTTCTCACTCTGATCGAATGTGCGCAACGCGTCATCGTAGCCGTGCGCGTTGTTCCACAGCTTGCTCGTGACAAACAGCTCGTCGCGGTCTACTCCGCACTTTTCAATCGCTTTCCTGATAGAATTTTCATTCTCATAGGACATCGCTGTATCGATCCCGCGGTAACCGGCATCGACTGCGGATTGAATCGCATGATCCGCCTCCTGTTGGTCACGCGTCATCCATGTGCCCAGAAATATGCGCGGCATGGCCACGCCATTGCTGAGCGTAATGGTTTTTTCCATAGCTTTTCTCCTTTATAACCTGTCGCTTACCAAACCTTCTTGATCGCTTCCACGGCAAGCGCGCTATTTACGGACGCGGACAGCTCAAAGCCCACGTAGCCTTTGTAATCCATTTCCTTCAGCTTTTGAATGATATAGCCATAGTTAATTTCGCCGGTACCGGGTTCACATCTGCCCGGATTATCCGCGATATGAATATAGGAGATGACATCGAAATTCTTTTCCAGCACAGCTAAAAGATCCCCATGCATGATCTGCATGTGATACATGTCATAGATCACGCCCAGTTTGTCGCAGTCCACAGCGCGCACGATATCGCCGGCCGCATCGGTATGCCACAGGAAGTTGCCCACATGATCCACCTTGGTGTTAAGCGCTTCAAGCTCCATGGTCACGCCGTATTCCTCGGCCAAAGGCTTCAGCTTCAGCAGCGTTTTTACCATGTTGGCCACCAGGCGCTCATCGCTCACATCTTCGTAATAGTTTGCAACCAGCCCGGATTCCACCAATTGGTTGGAGTGGATGATCACGGTATCGCAGTCCAGCTTATTTGCCGTCTTGAAAGACTGCACCATCCAATCGACATATTCGTCGGACACGCTGTCGTCACACAGGGAATAATCCTGATCACCCGAGAAAGACGCGATTTTTATTCCATACTGCTGGCACAACGATATGATTTTATCCAGATCCTTGTCGTTCCAGGACCAGAACTCCACATAATCAAACCCTGCCTCCTTGGCCAGCTTGAACCTGTCGTAAAAATCCACTTCCAAGAACATCATTTCGATACAAACTGAATATTTCATATGCTTCTCCTTTGCTCTTTATTTGTTGATAGGTATAGCCCAAGCACTTGAAAACAAAGGGCTGCTATAGACAAGGACACGGCAGACACATAAAAAGCACAGCCGCGCATATAAGCCTTCGTTATGGGCCTTTGTTTCCAGATTCTCTGACTATATTGATAGTTGTCATTATTATACAGTCTTGCGCCATAAAAAGAAAGTGGTAATTTTAATGCTTTTCCTTTATGATCCTTAAATATTGCGGTAATGGCAAAATGATGTTTATTTTAATTCAGTATTCTTGTATAATGTCTCTATATAAGATCTCAATTCCAGTTTAATCAATTTTTTGGAGGTATAGTCATGAATGTAAAACTAGGTATCTGTAACTTTTGCGTCCCCGGCGTAGGCGTTTATGCCGCCCGTTTTGTCGCGGAGGCGGGGTTGGACGGCATGTCCATCGAATATGGCACATACGAGCAGGGGTTCCCGCTTTCATTGCGAAAGGTACAGGAAGCTTATCTGGATGACCAGCAGAAATACGGCATCGAATATGCGAACATTGGCTGCAGCGGCTTTGACTTCATCCCCTTCCACGTGCGTGAAAACGACCCGCTGTATGACGATGTGATGCTTGCGCTCAAAAAAGTCGTCGCCGCCGCGGATTATATGAAAATCCCCATGATATTCGTTCCCGGTTTCCATAAGAGCGAAGTGAAAAGCGAAGAGGATCTCGAGTATACGGCGAAAACCTTCCGTTATCTTTGTGAGATGGCCGGCGAAAAAGATATACTCGTGAGCAGCGAAAATCAACTGACCGCCGCACAACAGCATCAGCTCTACGACATGGTGGGCTGTGATAATTTCGGCATGTTCTACGACAGCGACAACTACTTTTACAACAAAGGCTACGATCAGGTGGAAATCCTGGAAGGCACCATCGACATACTGTCGCCGCAGCTGCATGTCAAGGACGGTAAAGAGGGTGTGCTGGCCGGTTCGCTGCTCGGGCAGGGCGACGCCAACTTCTACGGCACGATCGAAACGCTCAAGAAGCACAACTATGAGGGCTGGTTGATCATCGAGAATCTGTATTACCTCCAGCCGCTGCGCGACCAGAACGAAGATCTCTTTGCGCTCTTCCATGAGGATGTGCGCATACTGAAAAACGCTGTCAAATAAGCATACGCACAAATACAAGCGGCTGCTTGCACGCGTGAATATGGAAAGTCCATCGAACACAGATCAAGCAAAAAGGGATGCAGCGCTGCATCCCTTTTTTGTTGTCGTGATGACGGGCGCTTGCATTCAGCCGAATATACGCACAAACCGGTCCTCATTGTAGCCCAGCACGCGCTTCATCGCCTCTTCCAACGAGCCTTTTTGTTCGCGCAGCGCATCCATTTCGATGACCGCCCCCACCGAACCTTCGCGCATGATGACAGCCCGGTCGATGAAATTCTCGATATCCCCGATCTGATGCGTGGACAGCAGCACGATCTCACCCCCGTGCAGGCTACCGCACAACAGCTTTAAAAAGTCCTGCCGGGTAAACATATCCTTTCCGAACAACGGTTCGTCCATCAGTATCAGATCCGCCCCGCGCGAAAGCCCCGCGGCCAGCTCCGCTTTCGTTTTCTGGCCCATGGACATCCTGCCAATGGGCTTAGCTGCGTCCAGCTCAAAAAAATCCAGCAGCTTATCATAGCGTTCCAGATCGAATGCGGGATAGAAACCGCTCAAAAACTCCGCGTATTCCTGCGGTGTCTGCCAAGGGAAAAAACTTCCTTCTCCCGTGATATACGCCACCTTTTCATACCGCTTGCTCACCGGCTCCCCCGCATATTCGATCACGCCGCTGCGCAGCATCACCAGCCCCATGATGGCCTTTAGCAGCGTGGTCTTTCCGGCGCCGTTCTCCCCCAGTATGCCCACGATCTCGCCCTGCTGCACCTCGAAGGAGACATTCTTCAGCGCATCGTTGCCAAAGTTGCCGTAATCGCAGAAAACCTTACGCAATGAAAGCATCTATTCCACCTCCGTGATATCCAGCCAGCGCATACCATATGTGTAATAGGGATACGGATCCTCAAACCGCACCAACGCATTGAGGAATTTACCATAATCCTGCCGGATATCCGTTTTCAGCTTGCCCCTGTACAGCTCCCCCGTGTCGTCATAGACGAGCAAGAGATAATCCTCCGACAGGTTGCGCGGAACCGGCGAGTCGCTCACATAGGACAAAATGGGCATACCCGCCAAGAACAGCTTTCCGTCTTTCTGGCCCGCATAGGAGTAGTAGACGTTGCTGTCTAAGAACTGATCCGCCGTGATGTCAAAAGTCTGTGTAAGCCGCCCGTCTTGAATATGCAGGCCCACCGCGCGGTACCAGTCCGCATCCCCTGGGAACAGCAGCATGGAAAGCGCTTGCGCGTCCCCGTCCTGGTTGAAATATGGGATGCCGGTGCGAAGGTCCGTATCCGCCGGGAAGGCCAGTTCGTCCAGCAGGTTGCCTTGCGTGTCATAGAGCCTGAACAGGGGGGCACCATCCTGTATCAGCATCAGCAAAAGGTCGCCCTTTATGGCGCGAAGCCCCAGTGTGACCGTGTTGTTTAAGGGGAAGGAAGCGATCGGGGTCGCCTGCGCGGTGTTGCCCTCGCTGTCCATGTTTTTGAGCTTGTCGATCCGGTATATGCCGTTTTCGCCCTTGCAGTATTCGTTGGTTTCGATGGTGCAGTAGATCACACCGTCGATTTTAGCCAAACGCCCTTCGTCGGTATGTGTTGCGCCATACGGCCCCGTTTCAAAAGTCACATTCTCCGACCAATCCTCCTCCAGATAAGAGAAGATGAACTCCGGTTCTTCAGATTGTGCATAGATATTGGTTTTCCACCGGCAGGTATCCGTCTCCTTCCAGTAGTTGAACTGCTGCTCTTTTTTGAAATAATGGGCATAGACATCCACCCTGTCCGTGGCCACCTGCATGCCCTGATCTCCCCGAAAAATGCGCGTGTGCGCCGTGTCGTTGATCACAAGCTCGTGGCTTAGATATTCGTTTGGCAGTTCATACATCAAAGGCTCCGCGTGAAAATCGCGCCGGATTCCTTTCGATGTGATGGTAAACGACTGGTAGAAGTCGCTTTCGCTGATCTGGCCATGCACGGTAAACGAATCCAGCGCAGAGCGGTTGCCAGACACATCCACCAGCTCCAGCGCACCCCCCCGCGCGCCTATTTGCATGCCTATCAGTATCACGCTTGTCGTGATGATCACACCAAGGAAGGCGAGCATTGTGCAATGCGCCTTTATAAACCGTTTCATAGGATGACCTCCTTTTTAACGGGATCAATCTCATCCAGCGTGCTCTTGGCAACGCCGCGGGCAATGGCCGATATCACCAAAAAACCGAGCGCCTGCACCCACCACAGGCTGAGTATGTTGCGGATATCGGAATACAGCGCGCCGTTTTGCGGCAGCAGCTTGGGAATGATACAGAAAATAGCGAGTACAAACGCTACGGCACAGAGTATGCAATCGATTATTTTCTTATGCAGACCGGCCAAGGGGATGAGGTTGCGGCATAAGATCAGATTGTGCAGCACACAGCACATCATGAGCAGTAAACACGCGCCCCAGAAGTATTCCGCAACATGCAGGGGCATCAGCATACGCAAGAGTTTCGAGCGCGCAAACGCCAAAAACAGCCCGTTGTTCATAAAGGGCGCATAATATGGAAACAATTCGTCAAACCCCTGGATCCCGCTATACTGCGGCGCATTATTTCCCGCAATGCCCATGATGGGCAAATAAGCCAGCACAACCACCAGCAATTGCGCCGTAACGATGACAGCTAAAGACAGCATACCCGCTAAAACATGCGAGTAGTAGATGCTGGTTCTTTTCTGCGGAAGTGAGAGCAATGTATAGATCCCTTTGGAACGCCCGAAATGATCGGCCATGGATTTGCCCATCAAAAACAGTGCGGCGACAAAGGCCGCCGCAAAGAAATAGGGCGCGCCCGACATTTCAAAAATCCGTTCATAAGGCAAAAAGCTCGTAGACTGAACAAAAAGCGCCGCCACCAGCATACACATAAACTCGACGACCATCATCGCAGCCGCGACGATAAAGAGCGGCTTGGCAGTACTTTTAAACACATGGCTGATCAAAATAAAGTTCTTTCTCATAAGCGCTCCTTTCGTATTATATTTGTAATACATTCTGTACACTGCTTTTCATCGATGTTCATGCTGAATCCCAAATATCACTCAGCAGAGCAACCACTTTCTGAAAAGAGAGGTTGTTTCGCTTGGCTTCCTGCACAAACTCTTTTACAAGCCCATGGGTCATCTCTTCTTCAATTTTGCGGTAAATATCGGGATCGATGCGTATCTTGCTAGCCAAATTTCCTTCTGTAAGCACATAGCCCTCTTCTTCCATCAGCTTAAACGCCTTTTGCACCGTGTTCGGATTCACGCCTAATGTCATGGCCAGTTCACGGCGGGAGGGCAGTTTTTCGGTGTCTTTGATCTGATCACACAGGATCATACGTTTGACATAGCGTGCGATCTGTATGTAGACCGGTTCTTTTGTGTTGATATGCAAGCCTGTGAAATTCGTCAGAGCCACCACCTTCCTGCTTTTAGTGTATTATATAAATAATACACATGATTTGTCAATATAGGAGCGGTATGCATTCATGCCAAACAAGGCTTTAGGGCTATGCATCGGTTAAGCAGGAACAAAAACGAGCACACCCTGAATTAGGTGTGCTGTTTATAAACGATGCAATCCGAACCTTACTTCGCAGCCATCATCTTCGCCAGCTGCGCTTTTTTTCTATTGGCCGCGTTTTTGTGGATCACGCCTTTAGCGGCTGCCTTATCCACTGTGCTCACCGTATCGTCGTAGAGCTCTTTTGCCTGCTCAGCATCCGCGGCGCTGAATTTCTTCAGGCTCGTTCTCATGTTGGATTTTACCGCCGTATTTTGCTGCCTCTGCCGCTGGGAAACCACTGCCCGCTTTGCAGCCGATTTAATATTCGCCAATTCCTTCACTCCCTGATTCTTTTCATTAAACAGTTAGGATTGTATCATAAAACAGCATGCGGTGCAAGCTTTTCTTTTCACCGATATATGGCATTTTTTGCGCCGCCCGGCAACATGGCGTATAGCAACGCGCATAGATGCTTACACTATCGGATAGATCAAAAATATCGTTTTATCTGAATGGAGATAGCATGAGAAATATCCGTACCGATCTTGCAGTAGAGGCCAGGGAGCTGTTGGGCCCGGACATCGAGGGGATTGACGCTGAGCGCATCGAGGGTGAGCTGCCCGTCGAGCGGGTGCGCATATTGAACGACCACGCGGCAAAGAGCATGGGAAAGCCAAAAGGGAATTACATCACCATCGAAGCGCCCCGCATACAGGAACGCGATATGGTGTATGAGGAACGCCTTGCCGAAGCCTTCGCTTGCGAATTGCGCACGCTGCTGCGCGCGCAAGGCATCGCCGACCACGCACCGCTGCTCATCGCAGGCTTGGGCAATCGCGTGATGACACCCGATTCGCTGGGTGCGCGCACGGTGGATAAAACGCTCGTGACACGCCATATACATGAATACATGCCCGAGCAGGTCGATCAGCGTTTGCGGCCGGTTTGCGCCATTACGCCCGGCGTGCTTGGCGTGAGCGGCATCGAGACGCTGGAGATGGTGAAAGGCGTGGTGCAGCGCGTGCGTCCTGCCGCCCTGATCGTGATCGACGCGCTGGCGGCACGCCGCACAGAACGCATCAGCACCACCATACAGCTCTGCGACACAGGCATCAACCCCGGTTCCGGCGTGGGCAACAGGCGAAAAGGCATCCATCACGGCAGCGTGGGGGTTCCGGTCCTTGCGGTGGGCATCCCCATGGTCACCTATGTCAACAGCATCGCGCTGGACGTGGCACAAAAGATGCTGGATAAGCTGATCCCCGCGCAACAGGAGCAGGAGCGGGTGATCGACGAAACGGCGGAGATCATCGCGGTTTTCGGCAATCATATCGTCACCCCTAAAGAGATCGATCTGATCGTGGAAGATGCCTCCCGCGTGCTGGCAAACGGCCTGAACCTGGCCTTACACCGCTCCGTTACGCTGGAGGAAGTCATTCGCTTCATGCATTAAAACCTTCCGACGGCCATATGCTCAGCGTACGACGGCATGTTCTTTTGCACGCCATTTTAGCCGCCAAGGCTCTGTCGCGGCGGACTTTCGCCTGCATTGCATTTCATCGTCAGCACTTCTTCTTATTTCAACTTCTTGATGCTTATCTGCACATCTTTTTCTTCAGTTCCACACGCATACTTCGATGCGCTTTCGAATAACTATTTTTATAGTGCCGTTTAAGGATGGAAGCCCGCTTTCTATCGTTTCAGAAAAGAGGAAATGATTATATGATCAACCGCAGAAGAAAAAACGCCGCCAAACGCTCACATAAAAGGGGGCTGGATTATTATTTCGTGACTTGCGCAGCAGTCGCCGCCATGATCCTTCTGTCCCTGTTTTCCCTTGTGCTGAAATCCGCCCAACCTGCGAGCGGCATCGAAGTGCGCGGGGTGACCGTCACCGTCAACAGAGCCTCCGAGCAGCCTTCGCAAGGCTTTTTTGAGCGCATAGCGCTGAGCCTTTTCAATCCGGTGGACATACTGCAATCTCAGGTTCCAACCTCCAAAGGGCTCACTGATACCGCTCCGGTCATTTCCCTTCAGCCCGATGGCGATGATTCCGACGCACAAGGTGAGCATCCCATAGACGGCGAACCCCTTGCCATCAGCGTGAACAACCGCCACAGCACCCGCACAGACGGGCCGCTGGTGCTCATCTACCACACCCATACGACGGAAGCCTACGAACCCACCAAGGAAAACCCCTACGAGGAAAGCGATTTCTACAGAACACAGGATCACGACAAGAGCGTGGTACGGGTGGGAAAAGAGTTGGCGCACACATTAGAAAACGAATACGGTATACGCGTGATACACGACACCACCGACCACGAACCGCCCCTTTTGACAACGGCTTATGACCGCTCTTTATCCACCATACAGCGCTATGTGGAACAATATCCCAGCTTATGCGTGTTTATCGATGTGCACCGCGACGCATATTATGAATCCATCCAACTGCAGACGGTCGGCGCCGCAGATCAGGAGGTTGCGCGCGTGATGTTTGTGGTGGGCAAAGGCCGCGCCGACGGCGGAGATCCCATCTATCCCGGGCATAGCATGCCGGATTTCGATGCCAATTACGCGGCTGCGCAAGCCCTGAGCAAGCGCTTGAACCTGCAAATCGACGGATTGTCCCGCGGTGTGCTCGCGAAGAACAAACATTACAATCAGATTTTTGACGGCACAGGCATATTGCTCGAGATGGGCAACCATAAGAATACGCTGGAGCAGGTGCTGCGCGCTGTGCCGCATGTCGCAAAAGCCATACACGATGAGCTGTTCACCAACGGTGAATGATGATAGCCTCCATTGACACCCATGCATGTTTCATTTTCATCTCTTCTTTCAAAATACCAGTAAGTGCATGAATCTATATAAAAAGAGAACCTTTACCTATTTTGATTAATGGTATACAATCTATATCATGAACCGTTTAACAACCTTAAGAGTTGGGCTGGATATCGGCTCAACCACATTAAAATGCATTATATTGGATGCGGATGATCAGGTGGTGTTTCGTTCCTATATGCGGCACGGAGCCCAGATCATCGCACAGGTGGAGTCGCTGCTGAGTGAGATCAGCGATTTTGTCCGGCACAAGCCGGTGCTGCTTTGTGTGTCCGGTTCCGCCGGTATGGGTATCGCGCAAGCGTGCAACCTGCCCTTCTTGCAGGAGGTATACGCCACGCGTGTCGCATTGCAGCGCCTGCTGCCGGATACGGACGTGGCCATCGAGCTGGGCGGCGAGGACGCTAAAATCCTGTTTTTAACCAACGGGCTGGATGTGCGCATGAACGGCTCCTGCGCAGGGGGCACAGGTGCCTTTATCGACCAGATGGCCACGCTGCTTGATATAAGCGTGGACGAGCTGAACGAACAAGCCAAGAGCTCACAAGATCAATACGCCATCGCTTCCCGTTGCGGCGTGTTTGCGAAATCCGATATCCAGCCGCTGCTCAACCAGGGCGCGCGTAAATCGGATATCGCTGCGAGCATCTTTTCCGCCGTGGTCAATCAGACGATCGGCGGTCTTGCGCAGGGCAGACCGATTCGTGGTAATATCGTCTACTTAGGCGGCCCTCTTTATTTTCTCTCCGAGCTTCGGACAAGCTTCGATACAGCGCTTGCGCTCAAGGGCAGCTGCCCCGAGGACGCGCTCTACTATGTCGCGCTGGGCACCGCTTTCACAGCGGATACGGTTTGCGACATCGAGCTTGCGCTCAGGCGCGTGCGGGAATATCAAAAGAATAAAGATTATCTCTATATGCCCCCCTTGTTTGAAAACAAAGAGGCGTATGCGCTTTTCAGAACACGCCACGCACAGGACACACCGCCCGGCGGTGATCTTTCCACATATACAGGCAAGGTCTACTTAGGGGTTGACTCCGGCTCCACCACCTTGAAGCTGGCGCTGATCGGCGAAAAGGGGGAGCTTTTATACACCAGCTACGGGCAGAACAGCGGAAATCCTGTTCCGCAGGTCAAAGACACGCTGTGCGCCCTTCATGAACAGTTCCCCCACCTGAACATCGTGGGCGGCGCCTCCACAGGCTACGGGGAAGAGCTGATCAAAAACGCATTCGATCTCTCCCACAGCGTGGTAGAAACCGTGGCACACTCCCTTGCGTCGCAGCATTTCATGCCGGATGTCGAATTCATCATAGACATCGGCGGCCAGGATATGAAGTGCCTGCACATGAAAAACGGCGTCATCGACAACATCTTCCTCAACGAAGCCTGCTCCTCCGGCTGCGGTTCGTTTTTACAGTCGTTCGCCAGCGCGCTTGGCTATTCGATCGAGGATTTTGCGCGGCTCGGCCTGTTTGCCGACCGCCCGGTGGACTTGGGTTCCCGCTGTACCGTCTTTATGAATTCCTCTGTGAAGCAGGCGCAAAAAGACGGCGCCAGCATCGAGAATATATCGGCGGGGCTTTCCATCAGCGTGGTCAAAAACGCGCTGTATAAGGTGATCCGTCCCGCCAGCAAGGACGCGCTCGGAAAGAGGATCGTGGTGCAGGGCGGCACATTTTTAAACGATGCCGTGCTGCGCGCGTTTGAGCAGGAGCTGGATATCGAAGTCATCAGGCCAAGCATCGCGGGGCTGATGGGCGCTTACGGCGCGGCTTTATACGCATTGCAAGCAAGGGCTGCGGGCATACTTTCGTATCAGGCTTTGCGCACTTTTGAACACACAGTGCAAGACGCGCGCTGCGGGCTGTGCAGCAACAACTGCCGCTTAACGGTGAATAAATTTTCCTTCGGGCGCACATTCATCAGCGGCAACCGCTGCGAGCGGCCGCTCACCAAAAAGAAGCACGACGCGAAGCTGGATCTGTATGAGTTCAAGCTTTCCGCACTGTATGCTTACGAAGGCCAAGCAGGCCGCCGTGGTAAGATCGGCATCCCCATGGGGCTGAATCTTTATGAGCTCCTCCCCTTCTGGCATGCCTTTTTCAGCGCACTGGACTTTGAGATCGTGCTCTCGCCGCCTTCGGATCAGGCGCTCTACATAAAAGGGCAATCCTCCATGCCTTCAGACACGGTGTGTTTTCCCGCAAAACTGATGCACGGGCATATACAGCATCTGCTGGACGAAGGCGTGGATACCATCTTCTATCCCTGTTTGTCCTACAACATCGATGAAGGCCTGGGCGACAAGCACTACAACTGCCCCATCATCGCGTATTACCCTGAAGTCATCGGCGCAAATGTGCCCGGCATCGAGCGCATCCGCTATATCAGCCAGTATGTGGGCATCCACAATAAAAGGGCGTTTCCCAAGAAGTTTTACCCTGTGTTGAAAAAACATTGGCCCGATATACAGCCCTCACAGGTGCGCCACGCGGCAGCCGCCGCCTACGAGGCTTACGACGCTTATATGAACCATGTGCACGAGGAGGGGCTGGCCATCATTCGTCGCGCACGGCAGCAGCAGAAGCCCATCATCGTGCTGGCGGGCAGGCCGTATCATGTGGATCCCGAGGTGAACCACGGTATCAACCGGCTGATCACAGGCTTGGGTGCCGCCGTCATATCGGAGGATGCGCTGATTCGCCAATTGAAAAAACACCCCGTGCAGGTGCTCAATCAATGGACCTACCACGCAAGGCTGTACGCCGCCGCACATTACATCGCAAACCAGCCGGACATGCATCTGGTGCAGCTCGTTTCGTTCGGCTGCGGATTGGACGCGGTGACCACCGACGAAGTGCGCAGTATACTGGAATCATACGGCAAACTGTATACGCAGCTTAAAATAGATGAAATCACCAACCTCGGCGCCATCAAGATTCGTTTGAGAAGCCTGATGGCCGTACTACAGACCGCCGCCGCCGGACGGGAACAAGAAAAAATATCCGGGCTTATATCATGAATGAAGAGATCAAAAGAGACGAACAAGGGCGCGTTCTTTTTACACCTGAAATGCGCAAAACCCATACCATTCTGCTGCCCATGATGCTGCCCCTGCACTTTACGCTGCTCAAGGAGGTGTTTCGGCAGGAAGGGTATCTAGCGGAGCTGCTCACCAACACAGGGCCTAAGGTGGTGGAGGAAGGGCTTAAATACGTCCACAACGACACCTGCTATCCCGCGCTGTTGGTGGTGGGCCAGTTTATAGACGCGCTCAACAGCGGGCAATACGACCTTGACCGCGTCGCGGTGGCCATCACACAGACAGGCGGCGGATGCCGCGCGTCCAACTACATCCATCTTTTGCGCAAAGCGCTGGAAAAAGCAGGCTACGGAAACATCCCCGTCGTTTCGCTGAATTTAGCGGGGCTGGAGCGCAACAACGGGTTGGTCATCACCGTTTCTCTGTTGCGCAAGGCACTGTCTGCCGTGGTATACGGGGATATGCTCATGCTGCTTAACAATCGCGTGAAAGCCTATGAGGTGCACACGGGCGATGCAAAGGTGCTCACCGAGCAATGGATACGCGAGCTTTCCGGCCAAATGCAGCGGGGCAAGGGGCTGAACACCATTGCCTTGCGCCGCAACCTCAAGCACATCGTAGAGGATTTCGCGGCGATTCTCGTGGCTTTTTCGCCTAAGATACGCGTGGGCATCGTGGGCGAGATCTATGTGAAATATTCAGAGCTTGCCAACAACGATCTGGAAGCTTTTCTGCATTCGCAGGATTGTGAGGTGCATGTTCCGGGTTTGATGAGCTTTTTGCTCTATTGTATCTATAACGTGATCGAAGACCACCGCCGATACGGCAACAGCAAGGTCGCCGCGCGCGCAGCGAAAGCGGGGCTTCGTTATCTCATCGGCCGGGAGAATCTGATACGCGAAGCGCTCAAAGACTATGATTTCTTCATCGCGCCCGGCGGGTTTCTGCATTTGCAGGCGTTGACCAAAGGCATCATCAGCACCGGCGCAAAGATGGGCGAGGGCTGGCTGCTGCCCGCGGAAATGATGGAATTGATCGAACATGGGTATGAGAATATCGTCTGTGCACAGCCGTTTGGCTGCCTGCCCAACCATATCTGCGGCAAGGGCGTGATCAACCGTATCCGCCAGCAATGCCCGCAGGCCAATATCGTGGCGGTGGATTACGATCCCAGCGCAACGAGGGTCAATCAGGAAAACCGCATCAAGCTCATGCTTGCAGTCGCACGGGAGAACCAGTCACAGCAGCAGGCGCAAGAAACAGAGAGCGGGCCGTCAGAATCAGCCCCTCATAGCACGCAAACACCGGATTTGAAGGAAGAGAAGAAAGCATCGGAGCTTTCCGCCTAGCAACGATTTGTTGTAGAGCGCTTGCATAAGAGCGATATGCAAAAAGAAGCCTGTTTGGCTTCTTTTGTTTTGACATATTCAGGCCGCGCTTTGTGAGGTTTGGGCAGAAACACACCCCATTTTGGTGCTAATACGCCTCTCCCTGCCCGGAAAGCTTGGCCGCGCGCTCCGCCATGTTCAGCGTATCTATGATGCCGTCGCATCCGCCGTCTAAAAAATCCGGCAGGTTGTATACCGTCACCCCCACACGATGGTCCGTAACACGCCCCTGGGGAAAATTGTATGTGCGTATGCGCTCACTGCGGTCGCCCGAGCCCACCTGACTGCGCCTGTTTTGCGATACCTGTGCCTGCTGCTCTTGTATGCGCATGTCCAGCAAACGTGATTTAAGCACCTTCATCGCTTTATCCTTGTTCTTCAACTGCGATTTTTCATCCTGACAGGTCACCACCAGCCCGGTGGGAAGGTGTGTGATGCGCACGGCGGAATCCGTCGTGTTCACGCTCTGCCCGCCGTGTCCGCCGCTGCGAAACACATCCACACGCAAATCGTTCGGGCTGATTTCTATATCCACATCCTCCGCTTCGGGCAGCACGGCCACCGTCGCGGCGCTGGTGTGAATTCTGCCGGAGGATTCCGTTTCCGGTACACGCTGCACACGGTGCACGCCGCTTTCATATTTCAGCCGGCTGTAAGCGCCTGCCCCGCTGATGGATATGATCACTTCCTTCACGCCGCCTAATTCCGTCATGTTGGTGGAGAGATATTCCAGCTTATAGTTGTGACGTTCGGCGTATCGCGTATACATACGCAGTAAATCCGCGCCGAACAGCGCCGCTTCGTCGCCGCCCGTGCCCGCCCTGATCTCCATAATGACGTTCTTGTCGTCATTGGGATCCTTGGGCAACAGCAGTATTTTCAATTCCTCCAGACAATCCTCGCGCACCTGCTGCAACGGCCCCAGCTCCTCCTGCGCCATAGCGCCCAGCTCGGCATCATGCTGCATTTCTTCCAAGTCCTCGATTTCAGCGAGCACTTTCTTATATTCAATGTATTTTCCCACGATCTCTTCCAGCGATTTATGCTCCTTCATCAGCTTCTGCCATTGCTGCTGATTCGCAATCACCTCCGGATCGCTGATCGATCGGGTCAGTTCATCGTACCTGTTTTGAATACCCTTCAGTTTTTCAATCAATGCCCTTTTCCTCCTGATAGATGCACAACACGGTCTATACCGGATAGATCTTGATAAATATCAATATTCAAAAAGTCTTTTTCAAACAACGCAGCCACGCTTTGCGCCTGATCGTATCCGACTTCCAGCAACACATGCCCGCGCGGCGTTAAAAACTCTGCAATCCCATGCGCCAGGGCTCTGTAATAGTCCAGCCCGTCCGCCCCGCCGTCGAGGGCTGTATGCGGCTCATATTCGTATACGTCCTTCATCAGGCTCTGCATTTCGCTGCGCGGGATGTAAGGCGGATTACAGGCGATCACGTCGAAGCGTTGACCTTTCAGGCCGTCGAACAAATCGCTTCTGCAGGCGTGCACATGCTTTGTGCATCCGTGCTGTGCAATATTATCCTGCGTGACACGCACACACACCTCGCTGATGTCCGCGCAAACCACTTGCGCACCATACAGCAGATGCGCGCTGATGCCGATACAGCCGCTGCCGCAGCACAAATCCAGCATGCGAAAGCCGCTTTCAAGACAAGTTTTTGCCCGCTGCACGAGTATTTCCGTTTCAGGCCGGGGAATGAGCACGCCCGGCGCCACCGCGAACCGGTAGCCCACGAAATACGCTTCTTGCGTGATGTACTGCACGGGCATATGCGTCAGGCGTTTTTCAAGTGCATAGCGCAATCGATCCGCCTGTTCGTCCGACAGCACCTCCTCGGGCGACGCCAGCATCCGCTGTATGGGCACGCCTGCCCATTCAAACAGTATGCGCGTATCCGATTGTGCGCATTCAAATCCGGCCTGCTCCAAGCAGCGCCTGAATGCGCGGTAGGCTTCCATGAAGCGTTTGGACAAAAAGCATTCCTGCATCATGCAAGCACCCTATACCGACAGATCCTGTGAAGGAAGCGTTTCCTGTAAGGCACAGAGCGGATCCGCCGCTTTGATAGCCTCCCCGGCCCCTTCTTCAGGCTGAACACCCTCAGGCTGCGTATCCTGCTTTTGTGTGCGGGGGAGCGCGTTTACGTATTCCTCGATATCCTCCCGCTCATAGCCCAGAGCCAGCTTAAAGGCCGCCAGCGCGACTTCCACCATGCCGTCGTCCGGTTCGTGCGTGGTAAGCCTTTGCAGGAGTATTCCGGGCGCGCGCAGTATCCGGCAGAGCCAATTGTCGCTTTTTGCGGCCAGACGCAATACCTCATACGCAAGGCTGGCCACCACCGGCAGCAGCAGTATGCGTATGAGCGCACGGATGGCAAAATGCCCGCTGAAGCCGGTCAGTGAGACGACCAGCACGCTGATCACCATCACCAGCAGCATGTAGTTGGTGCCGCAGCGCGGATGTTTGGTCGTAAACTTCTGCACATGCTCCACATCCAGCGGCTGTTCATGCTCATAGCAGTTGATGGTCTTATGCTCGGCGCCATGGTATTGAAATGTACGCCGCACATCCTTGATCAGCGAGCAAAACGCGACATATCCGATAAAAAGAAGGATGCGTAGCACACCTTCGATCAGGTTCAACACCAGCGAAGATGCGATGAACGGCCGCAGGAATCCGATTAAAAAGGAGGGCAGCAGAAAAAACAGCCCCACCGCCAATCCAACGGCCAATAGTATGGCAAAGAACATCATCACGTTTTCAGACGACTGGTTGGTCTTCTTCGCAATCGCGTTCTCCAGCTTAGACGGCGCCTGCATATCCTCCATCCCGGCAATTTTGGCCGATTCCGTGATCATCTTCATGCCCACGGCCATGGAGGAGCACAGCATGACAACACCCCTTAAAAACGGCTTTTTCAAAATGGGATGCCGTTGCGTGACGGTGGATATGCTGGGTTGTGTCAAGCTGATGGAGCCGTCCGGCTTACGCACAGCCAGCGCTATCTTTTCAGGCGAGCGCATCATGACGCCTTCGATGACCGCCTGCCCGCCGATATCAGATCTTTTCATAAGTTTGCCTTTCATCAATAAAAATAACCCGCTACATGCTAAAAACTCACATGGTTTTAATGCGAAATAGCGATAAGAAACGAAAAGCAGACAAGGTAAAACACCCGGTCCGCTTTATCCGTTATAAACCACCGTTTTCCATGGCTGTGTTGCACGCAGCAGCACAATGTCCGGCCGCAAATCGTAAGCCGGATTACATGCCATATCTCTTTTTGAAACGGTCGACGCGTCCGCCTGTATCCACCAGCTTTTGTTTGCCGGTAAAGAAAGGATGGCATTTTGAACATATGTCTACTTTGAGGTTCTCCTTGGTGGAGCCTGTCTCAAACGTTTCGCCACACGCGCAACGAACCGTACACTGTGTGTACTTCGGATGGATGTTCTCTTTCATCTGTATCACCTCTTCTAAACAATCGAACTACATTATATCACATTACCCGGCGAAATCAACAGCAAATTTTCAGTTTTTTCAGGCAAATATGCACCAAACAGCAAAAACTTTTGTTCTGGCTTGCAGGCTTTGTTTACAGAAAATGTTATTTGCATAGAGGAATGCCTGTGTTATACTCTTATTGCTCCGTATACAGGCAGCATCGGTGGATGGATTCGCATATCAACTGAAGGGAGGCCCTCTTATGTCCTGTGACAACAAACAGCCCTGCAGCTGTACTTCCAAATGCGCGCACCACGGCAAATGCTGTGATTGTGTCGCCTATCACAAAAAAGCGGGCAGCCTGCCCATTTGCCTGCGTAATCTCAAAAAAGAATCGGCAAAGCGCTGAAAATTCTTCCATGCCGTCTTAAAATGCCAAGTCTAAAGCCGAAACTTGCGGTTTCGGCTTTATCGTCGAATTCTCGGAAACGTTTTCAGTCATACTTAAAGGCTTCGTTTTATCCTTCTATTTTCGAGGCTTTTTAACGGATATCCGGTTCCAATAATCCGTAATCGCCATCCTTTCTTTTATAGATCACATTGATATGGCCGGTGTCTGCGTTTGCAAACGCAAAGAACGAGTGCCCCAGCAGCTCGATCTGCATCATGGCTTCATCCAGCGTCATGGGCTTTGCAGGGAAAAGCTTCCGGCGCACCACCTTGCCTAGATCCATATCTTCCTCCGGTAAATCCGCCGCATCGAAGGAGTCTTCCCGCAGCCGTTTTGCGAGGCGGGTACGGTGCTTGGTGATCTGCTTCTCCAGCTTATCCACCACATTGTCGATGGATGCATACATGTCGCCGGTGGACTCCTCTCCTCTTATTGTCATGCCATCGAAGGGTATGGTAACTTCAACGATTTGTCTGCTGCGCTGTATGGAAAGCGTTACGAGCACATCCGTTTCCGGTTTTAAGAATCTCTCAAGCTTTTTCAGCTTTTTGTCGATGATATCTCTTAAGTAATCGGAAACCTCAATATTTTTTCCTGTGATAATGATGCGCATTCAGGTCATCTCCTTTCGTGTGCTGTTTGAAAAAGACACGTTGTCCTATTCATTATTATTATTCTTCATTCGTTTTAAAACTCCTGCAATTTTATTTATGACCACGACTGATTAAAATCATAAAAATTGATTATACTTATAATGAAATGGGGATTTTTATAATATAATGAAAATAGCAGTTTTTTATTATATACACCATAAAAAAAATATGATAAAATAACTGCGTATAGATAGCGGGCACGTGTGTCTTCATTTCTTTCTGGTGTTTTCATTCTGCGAATGCAGCTATCAAATTCAGACGGTTCGTGAAGGCTTAATGTTCTAAGCTGTTAAAGTGAGCGCCTTACTATATTCATTTTAATACTTTGTCAATACTAACTTCACATGCAATGCGAATAACGCTTTATATAGGCGCATTCTGTGATTCTGGAGGTAATTAATAGATGAATGAACCCCTCAATAAAAAAAGTCTTGTGGAGCTTCGCTCAATTGCCAAGCAAATCGGGCTTAAATCGTTAACCAAATATAGAAAGTCGGAATTAGTCGAATTGATCACTTCTGCACGGCAAGCCAGAGAAAATGGGGCAGAGTTGCCCGTGCAGCATTTTGGAGCGGAGAATTCGGCAACAGAGCAAAATACTGACATTTCACGCCAGGAATCCGTTGCTCCGCGTGTGGCCGGGCAAGCGCAAAGCCAGCCCGCGCAACCACCGGCAGCAGCGCACACGCCTGCGTCCAATCCGGTAAAAATACCCCCTCAGGCAACGGCACCGCAGCCGTCCGCTGCACCGCCGCCTGCCGCTCCGCAGCCGTCGTATGGCTCTTATGCCCCGCGTGAGAGCAACTATACGCGTAATTATGATCGTTCCTATACACGCAGGAATTACGAACACAGCGCCGACGAATACCGCCCGCGCAGGGATCGCAGCGATTATAACCGCAACTACAACCGCGACCGCAACGAAAATTATTATTCCAGGCACGATTATAACAGGCCTGATTACCAGCAACGCGGCAACTACCAGCGCAATGATTATAACAGGCCTGATTACCAGCAACAGGACTACCAGCCGCGCGAATACACACCGCGCGGGGATTTCCAGCAACGGCAGGGAGACTTCGCACCCCGCACGGATTACAACACCACCAATCCGGCTGTCAGCGAAATGCTCAACACCGGCGAATGCGGCGACGCCAACGGCATTCTGGAAGTTCTGCCGGATGGTTACGGCTTTTTGCGTTCGGATAACTATCTGCCGGGCAGCCGTGATGTGTATGTATCCATTGCGCAGATCCGTAGGTTTAATTTAAAAACCGGCGATAAAGTAACGGGCAAAACACGCCCCTCCAAGGAAGGCGAAAAATTCTTAGCGCTGCTTTACATCACAGCCATCAACGACGAAGATGTAGCCAATATGGCCAACCGCAGATCCTTCGAAGATCTGACGCCCATCTATCCAAACGAGCGGCTGACGCTCGAAAGCCCCAACGCATCGAGGGATTTGGCCATCCGGATCATCGATCTGATCGCGCCCATCGGTAAGGGGCAGCGCGGTATGATCGTAGCGCCTCCCAAGGCCGGTAAAACGATACTGCTCAAAAAAATTGCCAACGGCATCACGGACAATTACCCCGACATCCATCTCATCGTGCTGCTCATCGACGAGCGCCCCGAAGAAGTGACCGATATGCAGCGGTCTATCAAGGGGGAAGTCATCTACTCTACATTCGATGAGATGCCCGAAAACCATACACGTGTGTCCGAGATGGTGCTGGAACGCGCGCACAGGCTCGTGGAGCACGGCAAAGATGTCGTCATACTGCTGGATTCGATCACACGCCTCGCACGCGCCTACAACATCAGCATCCCTCCCACCGGCCGGACGCTTTCAGGCGGTTTGGATCCGGGCGCGTTGCATAAGCCCAAGCGGTTTTTCGGTTCCGCCCGCAACATCGAGGAGGGCGGCAGTCTGACCATCATCGCCACCGCACTGGTGGAAACGGGCAGCCGTATGGACGAAATTATATTTGAAGAATTCAAGGGCACAGGCAATATGGAAGTGCATCTCGACAGGCGGCTGAGCGAAAAACGCGTCTTCCCTGCCATCGAAATGAATAAATCCGGCACAAGGCGCGAAGAGCTGCTGCTCTCACAGCGTGAGCTGGAAGGTGTGTGGGCATTGCGCAAGGTGCTCTCCACCGGCAATTCCGTGGAAGCAACGGAGCAATTGATCGGTATGATGATTAAAACAAAAACAAACGACGATTTCATCACCCGTCTGCGCGAATGGCTGACCATATGGGAAAAACAGGGGTATGGCAAATTTAACAGTTGATACATACAAACACTAAACTAAACGGTGTCACAGGCACAAATGCGGTTTGTGCCTGTGTTTTGATTGTTTCCTATGGAAATCAGCGCGCAAGTATGCAATAATAGATGCAAATATGATTTGGAGAACAACATCAATGACAGAAAAAGACTTTTCCAACGAACAAACGCGAAATGAAGAAAATTTAACGATGGAGCCCGCCTCTGAACAACCGGAAACCAACGGTCCGGTGATGGAAGGTGAAGTCGTAGACGCACCCGATGAGGCGGAGCAGCCGGGGCCTCGTATCTATACGGAGCACAAGGCGCTTCAAGCCGTATTAGGGGTGGCCAGCGCACTTTTGATGTGGTTTCTGCTTCTTTTCAGTGCGGATGCCACAGACATGGCGCTTAAATGGGGCTGGGTCATCTTCTTTGCCATCATCATGCTCGGGCGCCGTGCGCTTGAACGCAAGCAGAATGTCATTTACCGCACCTACGCGTTCGCGCTGCTCATCGGGCTGATCGTCGGCTTGGTCGCGAGTCTCGTTGCTTTTATATTCTTCAAAGATCAGATTCCCTTTTTAAGCGATATGTAAGCATCGCTTTGTGGCATCTGCCTACCGGCCCAGCGCTGCAGAGGCCGGGGCTTTGCGTATCTTCAGGCGTGAATGCTTTCGCCCGCTTTGGGGCTGTGTTTGCTTCAGGTTTAAATCCGCTTATTAAAAAGACAGTGTGTTTTCACTGTCTTTTTGTCTGTTTTGATGAGGTTTGTATAAAAGAATCTGCGCTGCGGATCTTTTTTTGCAGCTTACCCGGCTACGGCTCCAATTGCTTTCCCAAAAAGCTTGCCGCCGTTTCCGCCGCCTTATATTCCGCATCTCCCATTGGCTTAGAGCCTTCCTTGCCCAACAGGATCACCGCACCGATTGCATCGCCCTCCGCAATCACCGGCACGATCACTTCGGTTACATAGCCCATATTCTTCGCTTCGTCCGCCATGATGCCGATCAACTGGCCTTCTGTGCCAAAGTGTTTCTTGCGTTCCTCGATCATCTTTTCCAGCTTGGAGCTGATCGCTTTATCCAGCAGCTCCTTCTTCGAGCCGCCGGAAACAGCGATGACAGTATCCTTGTCGCAGATACAAGCCGTGCATCCCAACGATGACTGCAATGCCTCCACATATTCATTTGCGAAATCGCTCAGCTCACCAATAGGCGAATATTTTTTCAGTATCACTTCCCCGTCCCGATCGGTAAATATCTCCAGCGGATCTCCTTCGCGTATACGAAGCGTCCTGCGAATTTCTTTGGGTATTACGACTCTTCCGAGCTCGTCAATTCTTCTGACTATTCCTGTTGCTTTCAAAACATATACCCTCCTGTGCGAAACATTTAAGCATAGTATTTGTCAAAACGTGGTTCATATTCGTAAAAATTGTAATGAAATAATTTTCCAGCTTTCAAAAAGACCGCTTTGCTGCACGGCTTTATGATGGCCAAAATGTTTATTCTTATACTTTTTGGGCGCTGCCCATGAGTTTTGTTCTTGCAGCATATCCCATCGTTTTGCGGAATAAAATGATAAAAGATCACCATAGGAGGTAATACGATGTCCGGATTTCAGCATTTGCCCAAAGTGGAGCTGGATCGTTTCAGCCCCACGCACAACAGCAAGACACCGTTTAGATACCAGCGTCCCACACAACGCAAGAGCGTTCAGAGCACCCCTGCTGCAAACGCCGAAACTTCCCGCAGCATGGCTGCGCATACAGGCGGCGATGCGAGCCGCAGCAGGGCCTTTTCGGATTCCGCTAAGAGCGAAAGGAGATCCGTCTCTGATGAAGACCGGAAGATGTCCGTATTGCTCATCAAAATGGGCGTGTGCGCCGCGCTTGCCCTAGGAATCTTCGCCATCAGTCTGGCCGATACGCCCGCTGCGGATCAGATCACCGACAATGTCAAAAGCGTTATGAACTACAGCATCGATATCGACGAGATGTTCGGCAAGCTGAAATATGTCGACAATGCCTCACCCGGTTCAAATACCGCGAGCAGCCGTTTTACGGAGCCGGTAGCCGCCAAAATTTCGCTTGCGTTCGGTCTGGCGGGCTATGGCATCACCTATGGTGAAACCACCGGCCGGCATATCGTAGCCAGCGCCGACGGGCGGGTGAGCAGCAGCGGCTATCGGGAGGAGGCCGGCTATTATGTGTTCATCGACCACGGGGCGGGCATAGAAACCCGTTATTACGGGCTGCAGGAGTCCTTCGCCATATTGGACGAAGAGGTTGAAAAAGGGCAGCGGATCGGCACAGGCGGCGAAGCCTTGATGTTTGAAGTCTGGCAGAATGGAAAAGCCGTAAATCCGGCGACCTACTTCTCTACCGCATTGTGAGGCCGTACATTTTCACTTCACACGCGTGTATGAGCGAACGGCTCTAAACAATCATATTGGTCCATTTTCCCGGCCACACAAAACACCAACCGGCATGCTTGCACGATGTCACACACAGCAGCCGTTTTCTTCTGAGGGTTGTACCATGCGCATCGGAAGCTTTTTCGGCGTCGATATAAAAATTCATCTGCTCTTCTTCGCCGCACTCATCGCATCCATACTGCTTGGGATGTTTGAATATTTGGCTATGGTGTTCCTCATCATTCTGCTGCATGAAACCGGCCATGTGATCGCCGCACGGCTGCTGCATCTGCGCGTTTTCTATGTCGAAGTACTTCCCTTCGGCTGCACCGCGCGCATCGAATCATCCTGTGCACAGCGTCCGCTGGCCGAAGCCGCCGTCGCCATCTGCGGGCCCATGGTCAATGCACTGCTGGCGCTCGTGGCAGCCTTTTTTCAATACTATGTACAGGTAGGCATCGATTTCACGCTGTTCATCAGCATCAATCTGATGATCGGCGGATTCAATATGCTGCCCGCATTTCCCATGGACGGCGGGCGCATACTGCGCGGACTGCTCACAAACAAGCTGGGCATGCAAAAAAGCACCCGCATCGTGCTTTTTACCACATGGGTCATAGCGCTTTTTTGTCTTGCGGCGGGTGTGTATTACCTGCTGTTTGGCGTGGTGTATCCCAACGCATTTGCCATCTGCATATTGCTGGTGTTCGGTGCGCTGCGCTGTAGGAAGGAAGCGCTGTTCAACCGTATGAAGAGCACGTCACGGCACGCAGCACAGCTATACCGGGGCCAGGTGATGCGCGTACACCATGTCGCCGTTTCCTCCGCCACCTCCCTTGAGGAGATCATCAACCGCATGATCCCCGGCAAGTTTAACATCGTGACCATCATGGGGGCGGACAAACGGCTGGGCACGCTGGATGAGCAGGAGATACTGGACGCAGTACTGGCGTATGGCACGCGCGCAAAGGTCATACAGGCCCTGAAATGAGGCTTAAAAGTGTATGACAAAAAGAACGCCAGGCGCTCCCCGTTTAAGCGGGCGGCGCCTGGCGCACGTGATACGCCGGTTCACGGCGGTTTGATATTACATGTTGGGCGCGATCGCCACTTTCATGCTATCCGGCTCCATACTCTTCAATATGGCTTCTTCCGTCCGATCCAGCGGATATACATGGCTTACATACCGATCCCACGGGAACCAGTTCAGTGAACGCTCCATCATCTCCATCATCTGGCGGTAGCTGTTGTGCGTGTGGTTGCACATGCCTATGATGCGCAGATTCTTGGAACAGATCTCATGGATGTTGATATCGATGCCGCCCACATCCACAAAGTTCCCCGTCTCAAGATACATACCGGCCTTGCGCAGCATCTTGAGCCCTTCCGGCACCACATACGGATGCCCCACGCATTCAACCGCAAGATCCGCACCCAGCCCGCGCGTGTTTTGCAGCACGATGTCGATGCGTTCCTCCTCGGTGGTTTGGTTGACATTCAGCGTGATATCCGCACCGAATTCCTTGGCCAAATTGAGCTTATAATCCGAAATATCTGTGACGATGATCTTGCCCGCGCCCATCATGCGCGCTTTGATCAGGTGCGCCAGCCCCAGCGGCCCCACGCCCTGTATGACCACCGTGTCGTTAAAATTGAACCCTTCCTGTGAAAAGGAGTTGAACTCCTTCGCCTTATCCAGCGAATACGCCACGCAGAGCACTTCCGTGAGCACCGCGATGTTGTCCGGCAAGCCGTCGGGTATCTTATAGAGACGCGTTCCCGGCTCGATATAGATGTACTCGCTAAAACCGCCGTACAGATGGTTTGCGTCGTCGCAGGAACGCATATTGCCATAGCTGAACAGCATACGGTCGCACCAGGGGTAATTCGGGAAATTCTTGCAATAGTAGCATTCTCCGCACACCACGTCCGGGCACATGGTCACACGGTCACCGGGCTTGAGTATGTTGCCGTCGAAATCCAGTTTTTTGCTGCCCAGCGCGTCGATCTCCTCGATGACCAGCACATTTTCATGCCCCTGTATGATGGGATAAGGGATGTCGATCTCGTTCTTCGTGCCTTTATATTGCACGCTTTCGCCCTTGTAGCTGTGCTTATCCGTGCCGCAGATGCCCGCAAGCTTCATCTTCGCGATCGCGGCCCCTTCGCCCAGCTTGGGCATGGGAAATTCCCTGATTTCCATCTTACCTGGTGCCGCTAAAACAGCCGCTCGTACCGTCGTTGACATATCTTTGGATCTCCTTCATATTTTTTATTCATTCTGATCGCCTGATCAATTCATAGTCGTTTCCCGCAGCCGCAAAACAGGTTCCAGCAATACACGCGGGCTGGATATCTTTTGCCCTTCCATCTGCGCGATCAGCATTTTTGCCGTTTGCACGCCAATCTGCTCTTTGGGCAGAGACACGGTGGACAAGGCGGGCGTTAAGAACCGTGCCTCCTCGATATCGTCCACCCCCATCACTTCGACTTGCTCCGGTATGCGCAGACCACATTCAAAAATACCCCGCATGAAACCCAGCGCCAGCTGGCTTGAGAGGATAGAATGAATGTCATTTGATTATGTCCGTTCTCGGAAACATATCTACTGCGTTTTTTACACTATCGGTAGACGGAAACATATCCATAGGCTTCGCTGTTTTTTGAAAAACTGAG
>JBMNTR010000010.1:0-107940 GCA_050945835.1 Christensenellales bacterium
GCAGTAGAGGCGCTCCGGTTTTCACCATCGTGGCGGCGGCACTGCAAAAGTACCTCTTGTGGGTGGACTATTTAGTTGTCAAGGATCATAAATCAAAGAGTTTTACAATTTGTTCTTGTATTTAATGCCATTGTATAATAAAATGTAAGCGATGTTAAATTATCAACGATTACACAAACGATTACAATCAAAGGGTGAATGATATGAAAAGACTACCGGTAGAAAATCTTGGTTTTGTTGAAATAGGCGGCGTAGGTGAAATGATATACAGGGCTGTACGATTTCCTGAGTATATCCCGGACTATGACGAGGATAGCGAAATAATTAAACCTATATTTACAGGGGGCCATGCTCCTGAAAGTGGTACTGATTATTCCTTGACTGGGCAAGAGCTGTTGGTCAGCCTGTGCAATCTTTATGAGAAATTAAATAACCCAGACAGCACTGAGTCGATTTCAGATGCCGTCTGGGATTGGTGTAGAAACAATATTCATCCTTATGGTATTGATAATCTTTATGAAATGCTTAAAAGCGAGAAATTTGCGCATATCACTTACATGGATTTGATTCAGAAAGATGCTACTTTCAGCATAAAACGATTCATAAAGGATTTATGCGACTTAGGTACGGTATTTGAACTGTACTTTGCTTTGAGAAGAGTTAAATACTACGGCGAAATTGGCTACGCGAGGAATCTCTATTATGAGGGTAGGATTTGTGATAGTCTCGCTTTTCTTGAACGATACAGGCAATACGAGAATGATGAGGAATACAAGGCTAATATTTTAGAAGATTACAATGATCATATTTTCCAAGTGATTGATATGTTCCCAGACTTCCGAATGAGACTGAAATTAGATAAGAAAACTGGCAAAGTGATGTATGGAGCCGACATTCAATCGGTGTTTGATATTTGTTGGTACACCTTTTCCAGAATGGTGGCTGATGTTGCACCGCCGGTAGATGAAGACTTAAACTATTTTGAATCGCAAGGCACCATTCTCTCCTGCCTTGCCTGTGGCAAATATTTTGTGCGACATTCGAGCCGTCAACTATATTGTGACAGTTGGGATTGCCAAGCTGAGCGTAATCGTAGAAACAGACGAGCTAGCTATGCTCGCAAGAAGGCCGCTGAAGCTGAAAATAAAGAATAAAAAACAGACCTAACTGCATTGCCCGGTGTGGGTATAGTAATTAGGTCTATTTATTATTACGGTTATGCCAGTATTTATTTTTATTAAGCAATATCATCCTCTCTCTCAAGTTATATTAAGAGGAAAAGCTGATTTTATCCCGTAGATAAAAATGAATTTTGGTTGGTTTCTCTTGTAAAAAACTTCCTATGAGAGTATAATTAGAATAACAATGTTGTTGATATTGTTATTGATGTGGGAGGTAAGAAAAAATGCCAACTGTGAATGAATTATTAGATAAAGCAAAAGATGAGTTGTCAAATCTATTACATGGAGAAGTTTTCCTTTTGCGAGACCTATTTAAGGGATACAAGTGGAATAGGATTTCTCGCAGTGATCGATTGCTCCTTGGTACCTTATTTCTCAATTATATAAAAACAGCTGATATAAGGGTTGTTCCGATTGAAAAGACGTCATCAGGTCAACAGAGATATGTTTACAGATAATTCAATCTAAGATTTTATATAAATGCAAAATGGATTCATTATAATTGAGAAAAAGGGGTGTAGATGTGGGTTTTTTCGATTTTTTTAAGAGAAAAAGGAATGTTGAAAATATAAAAACGGAAGTTGATAAAACATATGACAGTGAGACTGGACTCAAAATTGGGCAGAAGTTATTTGCTCAAAACGGTGAACTGGTCACAGTCTGTGTGATTAAGGAAAAAACAATAATTGTTGAATATAAATATAAGAAACATGAACGTGATAAGACTGTTGTTGGCAAAACCTTGTTTGTTTCGAACCCTCTTGAAAGAAATGACATGCAACATCAGGCACAAGTGGAGGAGGAAAAGCGTCAAGAACAGTTAAAGCTTAAACAGGAGCAAGAAATTGAGCGTTTGCGTCTAGAACAATTAGAGCTTGAGAGGAAGCGAGCGGAGGAGCGCAAGAGACAAGAGCAATTGGAATTTCAAAGGAGAAAAGAAGAGGAAAGAAAGCTACAAGAGCAGCTAGCACTCCAGAGAAAGAAAGATGCAGAACGTAGAATACAGGAAAAAAATGAATTAGAAATAAAACAAGAAGAAGAGCGCCGGGCACAAGAACAGTTACGGCTTAAAAAAATAAAAGAGATTGAATTATCGGGAGGGTTTAAGAAAAATGTGACACCTCTCTATCATGATATTTATGGAGAAGGTGTATTTGTTGAGTTTGATTCAACTAATAATTACATACATGCAAGGTTTAATGGCGAAGCAAAGACTACTGTTTTCTCATATCCTGATGCTATTGGAAAGCATTTGTTTATGCAAAAGACGGACAAACTCTTAAAGAGAGAAGAGTTCTTAAAAGACCCAAAAAACGAGCAAGAAGATATAGAAGAGCAACAGCATTTTGTTAGAGTATGCGAAGTCGCGGATAAAAACCTGAAAAGTGCAAGTCAAGAAGAGAGTCTCATAAAATATGGGTATAATGATTTTTCTGATAGCTATGATTCTTCAATTCATCAAAAGCATCAAATTGCAATTAAAGAGTTGGATTTATGGAGAGAGATTAGAAATAATCCATATTTTGCTCGAGTTGATCACGGTAAAAATTTGAAATTCTATATTGGCAAAAATGCAATAAATAACCTGGTTGTTGATTGGAGAGATAAAGTCTGTAATCTATACTACCAGTATAATATCTATATTGGGAATGAAGAGCATAACCTTTCGCTAGTACGTGATTTTGAGATTATTTCTGGAATTTATCGTGGCTTTATCGATAAATATTCTAGAAAAGGTGACTACGGAGCTAGCAATATAGAAGACAACGTGATTTCTGACAAATTTCTGATAAAAGTCATAAGTGCAAACAGAGGTGATAAGAAAACACACGATATTATTCAGACTATCCAAAGAAATCAGTATGAAATAATTACCTATGATGCTTTGAAAAGTATGCTTGTTTTAGGGTGTGCTGGTTCTGGAAAGACAATGATAATGCTACATCGCCTTTCATATATGGTTTTCAATAATCAAGATTTGGATATCAAGAGTATTTATATAATTTCTCCGACACGGTTGCTGAATTTAGAAAATGATGAATTGTCGCAAACATTGAAGATTAATTTAGCGAATAGGCTTGCAATTGGGCTATTCAACGCTAGTCTGATAAGACAGTACTATAATCAAAATAATGTATTTAATAGTTTAGATCTCCGAAAAATCACATCGAATTCTTTTATAGATGCTGATTTTATTAAGCTTGTTTATAGTGATAGTTTCATCAAAGCATTTAAAGGAGATGTCATTGCAATTGTATTATCTGACAGTGAAAAGCGTGAGAAGTTTATAGAACTCGAAGATGCGAGAATATTGGATGAGTATAGATATTTCTGTGAAGACGGCTTAATGTTTAGTAACATTTCAGACGCATATGCAAAGAATGCATCACTAAATGATATCTATGAGAATGTAAAAAAAGTAGTTTCGAAATTGCCTTTGGAAAATGCTATCGAAAAATTAAAAAAGTTTACTGAGTCTCTAAATTCATCTAATTCAAATGACAAAACATTGGAAGGCAAAAAAGAAGTACTTGAAAATCTTATTAATGACTGGGATTTATCTGATAAAACTGTCTATACAAAGAAAAATAATAGGAATGAAGTTTCGGTATCGGATGACATATTTAGTGATGTGTTTGGATATTTCAATGTTTTAGGGAGAAGTAACAGCCAAAACAAAGATATCTTAAGCAGATTTCCACATCTAGGAGTTCGTTATAGCACTACTCTACAACTATTTAATAGCTACAAAGCAGTTGCAGAAAAAATAAACCGGTTTGAACGGTTTGTTAATGGGCAAAGCTATGATTATTTATCTGAAATTATCAGGCAATTGATTGTTGATATAAAGAAAAATAACAGAATAGATTGCAAATTCACTTATGAATTCGAAGCATTTCTGCATTTAGTAGGGTGCAATGCAATTTTTAATAGTCTACATGATAAACGTACACTAATATTTGTTGATGAGTTTCAGGACTATGCGGTTACTGAAATATCACTATATAAGCAGATATTCCCTAATGCTTTATTCAATCTGTTTGGTGACATTAAACAAAGTATCAATCCTAAAGGCTTGAATGAAAATGAAGTAGAACAAGTAGTAGAAAACCATTGGAAGATGTACAGCATAAATGAAAATTACAGAAACGCTCATCAGATAACAGAGTTTATTAACTCGGAGTTCGGCATTGACATGATGCCAATTGGAATTGATGGTTCTGTAAAGCAATGTGATATAAGTGAGATTAGTTCAGTAATTCAGCTTGACGATACTGACAGAATCGCTCTTATCATAAAAAACATTCCATTATATGAGAACATAGAGTCAAAATATCGTTTTGGTGCTGTTGAAAAAGTCAATGTGATTAAAGATGATGAATGTGTAGTAAAAAGAGGGTTTTTAAATGTCATACCTATAAGCCTAGCTAAGGGGTTAGAGTTTGAAAGAGTTTATGCTATACCACATCAGATGACGCAAAACGAAAAATATGTAGCGTATACAAGAGCATTAAATGAGCTGTGTATTATCACTATGGGGGATATAATGAGTAACGAATTCATCATTGAAAGAAATAATTTTTTGAAAAGAAATACTATTGGATATTATCATCAGAACTATACGGGATTTAGACAACCGGGAAATCCTGATTTTTTGAATACGTTGAAAAATACTTTCGAGTCAGAAACACATAAAAACTTAATAGAAGCAAGAGACAAGGTTATAGAAATTTTGAAAGATGATCTACCGCAAATAATAAAAGAACAAAGCATGTCAAATTGTATGCTTGTTTGCGTACCTAGAGCGAAATCATTAAAATCATTTTCAAATTCCCAGCTAATGTTTAAAGCAGCAATAAAAATTGCTGTTAATAATATTCGTGGCACGATTGATGGAACGGATTGTATTAAAAGAGTAGTAAATACTCGTACAACACATCTGGGCAATGCATCTGGTATTGCTAATGATGGCGATAAACCATATCCAGGGATCACTGTTGCTACTTGTGAAATAGACAAAACTAGAATAATGAATCAAAACATTATTCTTATCGACGATATATATACAAGAAATGTTAATATAGATGAAGACTGTATCCAAGCATTACTTGATAATGGTGCGAATAAAGTGATATTTTATTCAATCGGGTATACGAGGAGGATCTAATGAAGTATTCAGATATTGGATTAAGGGTACTTGCTGCAAAAGAGTGTGGCATAGTAAAAACAAATGCGCAATTTTGGGGAAACTTTGCGGACAGGGAAAAGTTTAATAAAGTAGTATTGAATGATGATAGAGTTATTAAGACATCAGAAAAAATATCAAGCGAACTCGATTCAACAGATAGAGAAGAAGGAATCATTTGTGCTTATGATGATGAGTTCCCATTTATTAACCGAAAAGTTAAAAATAATGGAGACAAACCATATTTATTATTTTATAGGGGTGACTTATCATTACTTAATGATTTGAATAAGAATATCGCAGTTATAGGACTGACAGATCCAGACGAAGAAATTATAAAAAGAGAGACTGATATAGTTAGAAGACTTGTTAAAAACGATCTTGTAATAGTAAGTGGATTGGCAATAGGTTGTGATACAATTGCTCACAAAACTAGCTTGGAAACAAACGGCAAGACAATCGCCATTTTACCATCTCAATTGGGTAAAGTATATCCTACTGAAAATCGAGATTTTGCAGAAGAAATCGTCAGAAAAGGCGGTCTGTTAGTTTCTGAATATTATAAAGATGCTACTTCAAAATATGAAGCAATAAATCGATTTATTGAAAGAGATAGATTGCAAGCAATGTTTTCAAAAGCAATTATTCTGATAGCTAGTTATAGAAAAGAAGAAGGAGACAGTGGTTCTCGTCATGCAATGGAAGCCGCAAGGAAGTATGAAATAGAACGATATGCTATGTATAATAGCAAGATGGATGAAGACAATAAGCGATTCGGTTTAAATAAGGATTTAGTAAATAGTAAAGGCGCAGATCAAGTGAAAATTTTGATGCCGAGTTCGATTGATCTTATTAAATCGTTAGCGAATCCTAATTTATCTTTAGATGCGGAACCTAATATTGGTGAGCAGTTGACACTATTATGATAACAATGAAGAGACATGTATTTGATCTGGACAATACGCTGATATACACAGATTTATTAAATAATGATTCTTACAATTATGCATTAAATTTGCTTGGATTAGCATCTATTGTTGATTGCAAAAGGATTACTCGAGATGTTGTTTTTAGTAGATATCCAGATTTGAATAGCATACAAAAAAATAAAATCATAGAATTAAAGCAGAAGTACTTTATAAATAACTTGAAGGAGACTATTCCAAACAAATCATTAATTCAACTTTTAGAAGATCAAAATGTTGAATTGTGTATTCTATGGACAAGTGCTGATGAGACTAGAGTATTAGCAATTTTGGATTACTACAAAATTAGCAATGCATTTAAGAGAGTCCTATTCAGCAGTAAGCTTGAAGTGACAGAGGATATAGTGAAAATCTCTGAACTACTTGAATGCGGTATTGAACACTTAATTTTTTACGAAGATAATCAGAGAGTAATTCAGGATTTGCAACGGTTAAACCTGAATGTAATCTCTGTATGATCAGTGAATCTCACAAGTGATAAAGATATTAATGAATTAGTTGTGGTGTGTCGATGAAATAAAAGACAAAATAAAGACCTCCCCCAAAGTTATACTTTGAAGTGGTCTTTATTTGTTTAGCCTCCGCTTGAAGAGAGTCGGTCAAAAATTTACTTGTTTTCGTAAATCCCTAAGTTGAACTCCCATTTGCAGGGCGTTTTTGCTGTCGTTATATATTAGTATTTTACATCAACCCATTGGCCCCTCTTGCAGGATTCGTTCATGGCATCCAGCGTTTGAATGCTGAGCAAGCCGTCTTCGCCGGTGATGAGGGGCTGTGTGTCCTTTACAATGCAGCGGATGAACTGCTCGACAATATCCGTGCGCACCAGCACTGTCTGCGGGCAGTTTTCCGGCAGGGTATATTCCACACGCTCCTGCGAGCGGGTTTCGACCAACACGTCGATTTCGCCTACATACGTGCTGATCACGCCCTCAGTGCCGAATATTTGTGTTGTGCGGTCGTTTACGTTGTAGCTGCTCCAGCCTGTCACAAAGCTGCCGATCACACCGTTCTCAAACTCCAAAAGCGCCCAGGCGTTGTCGTCGAGGTCGATGGGGCGGCCGTCGCTGTATGTTTTGTCGATGGTCACCTTGTGGGCGAACACGCGCTTGGGTCTGCCGAAAAACTGGCACATCAGGTCGATGCGGTGGGAACCGATATCCGCAATCGCCCCGCTGGACACAGAGGCGTCAAAATACCAGTTGTCGGGTGTTTTATCCACGGAAGAGTATTCGGGCCCATTGTTTGCCAAGGCGGTTCTGAAGGTGAGCACCTTGCCGATGGCGCCCGCGTCCATGAGCTCCAATGCTTTCATGTGCGGATGATAGCGCCGCTGATTATGGGAGATCATCAATTTTTTTCCGCTCTGCCTGGCGGCGTTTACCATGGCCTGCGCCTCTTTTGCGTTGGACGCCATCGGCTTTTCGCAAAGCACATGCTTGCCCGCCTGCAGCGCTGCGACGGTATGTGCGCAGTGCAGCTTGGTGACGGAACAGACGATCACAGCGTCGATATCCGGATCGGCGACCATATCGTCCACGGTTTCATACCATTTGCCGCCGTATTGCTCGGCGTACTCCTGCGCACGCGCGGAGGTCCTGTTGTAGAAGCCGGCCAGACGCGCATCCTTACAATCACGTATACCGGGGATGTGGCGGCTTTTTGCAATGCTGCCGCAACTGATAATACCTACATTGATCATAGCAAGAATTCCTTTCAATTGACATTCAAAGCTTCAAAACGAATGTGGGGAAAAGCTGTACCCAACGTAAAAACCCTGTTAAAAGATCAGAAGACAAACGGGAAGTTTGCCTTCTGAAAAATCAAGGGGAGATCGATTACAGTCCGCCCAGATACGCCTTTCGGACTTCATCGGAAGCGAGCAGCTCCTGTGCGTCGCCTTCCAGGCCGACTACACCGGTTTCTAAAACATAAGCGCGGTCGGATATGCGCAAGGCGACGTTCGCGTTTTGTTCCACCAGCAGTATGGTGGTGCCCATATCCCGGATTCGTTTGATTAGTTGGAATATTTCATTCACCAGCATGGGGGCTAAGCCCAGAGAAGGCTCATCCAGCAGCAGCAGCTTCGGTTTGCCCATCAGGGCGCGGCCTACGGTCAGCATCTGCTGTTCGCCGCCGGACAATGTGCCCGCCATTTGGTTGACGCGCTCAAGCAGGCGGGGAAAGAGCTCATAGATGATCTTCAGCTGCTCTTCATGCTCTTCGGATGTTTTGGTATATCCGCCCAGCAGCAGGTTGTCGTATACGGATAACTCCGGAAAGACCTGCCTTCCTTCGGGTGCAAGCACGATACCGGATTTAACGGAATGGCGTGCGTCCTGATTGGTAATATTTTTACCCAGGTAGGTGATCGTACCTTTCTGCACATGAGCCAGGCCCATGATGGCGTTCATAGTGGTGGATTTGCCGGCGCCGTTTGCCCCGATCAGCGTGATAATCTCACCTTCGTTCACTTCCAGGGAGATACCTTTAAGAGCGGCAATTTTGCCGTAACTTACGTGCAAGTTTTCTATTTTCAGCATATCGGTATACTTCCTTTCCTAGTTATCCATATCCATGTGTTCAGTTTTACCGAGATACGCTTCGATAACGGTTGGATTCTGTTTGATTTCATCCGGCGTACCATTGGCAATCGGTTGGCCATAGTTCAGCACGTAAATACGCTCACAGATATTCATCACAAACTTCATATCGTGTTCGATCAGCAGTATGGTGTAGCCCATACCCTTCAGCCGTTTGATGATGTTGAGCAGCTCCTGTGTTTCCTGGCCGTTCATGCCCGCTGCGGGTTCGTCGAGCAGCAGCAGTTTAGGCTCGGTGGCCAGTGCGCGTGCGATCTCAACCTTGCGCTGTGAACCGTAGGGGAGCGCGGTAGACAGATGGTAACGGACATCGTATAAATCCAATAGTTTTAAGATTTCAAATGCGCGCTTTTGACACACTTTTTCCTCGCGGCGTTTGCGCGGTGTTTGGAAAAGAACATCCCAGAAGTTGGTTTTTGTTTGCGTATGCATACCCACCAGCACATTGTCCATCACGGTCATCTGCGGAAACAGACGAATATTCTGGAACGTGCGGCTAAAACCATAGGATGTGATATGGTGGGGCTTCATGCCGGTGATATCTTTTTCCAGCAAGTGGATTTTACCTTCTGTTGGGTTGTAGATACCGGTGATGATATTGAACAGCGTCGTTTTGCCGGCACCATTGGGCCCTATAACACCGATGATCTCTTGCTCGCTAACTTCAAGATTTACGTTTTCCAGCGCGACAAGGCCACCGAAACGCTGTGTGACATTCTCGACCTTCAAAATACTCTTCATTGCTCAATACCTGCCTTTTTCACTTTTTTCTTCTTATCAGGCAATGCTGCATCCGGCTCGTCATCCTTATGCGCGCGCAGGCGTTGTTCGATATATTTGAAATTGATATTGCCAAACAAACCGGTGGGCTTGACCAGCATCAGCACCACGATCAGTATCCCGTAGATCAGCATCCGGTATTCCATCAGGCCGCGCAGCAATTCCGGCAGCACGATCAGGAACACTGAACCGAATATCGTACCCACGATGCTGCCCAAGCCGCCGAAGATCACCATGATCAATATTTCCAAAGAGGCGTTGGTGGTGAAGCTGCTGGGGTCGATGTAACCGATATACTGCGCATAGAAAGCGCCCGCAACACCGGCCAGCATGGAGGAGACCACGAATACGATCACCTTGGTCTTAAACACGTTGACACCCATAGAAGCGGCGGCGATATCGTCGTCGCGGATGGCCTTTATAGCACGGCCGAATTTTGAATCGATGAGACTCTTCACGATATACAGCGTGATCAGCATGAGCACGAATATCAAAAAGTAGATCGCGAGCGATGTTTTGAGGTCGATCCCGAAAAACGATGGCTTGGGAATACGGGCGATGCCCAAGGGCCCTCTGGTCAAATCCATCCAGTTCAGCTCGACCATACGGATGATTTCACAGAAGCCCAGCGTGACCAGCGTTAAATACGCGCCGGACAGCTTCAGTACGGGCAAGCCGACCAACAGACCGAAGATACCGCAGATAATGACGGCAGCCAGTATGTTGAGTTCGGTTCCAAAGCCCATTCTGGTGCTCAATATGGCGGCTGTATATGCGCCGACGCCCCAGAATGCCGCGTGTCCGAAGGACATCTGACCCATCACACCGGTTAAAAGGTTTAAGCTCAGCGCGAGCATGATATACATCAGGCAGACTGTGCCGATGCGGATGGCGTAGGCTGATGTGAACACCAGAGGAAAGATGATTGCGAATATGGATACAACGGCATAGATAATGACCTTATATTTGACACATGCGTTAAAAATTTTATCCAACATAGCGTACCCCTCCTTAAACCTTTGTCATCTTCTTCTTGCCGAACAAGCCGGTAGGCTTAAAGATCAGCACAAGAATCAGTATGACGAAAGCAATTGCGTTCCGGTAGCCTGAGTCGATGTAGCTTGCGCCGATGGTTTCAATCACCCCCACGGCAAGACCGCCGACCATTGCGCCGGGCAAGATGCCAATGCCGCCCAAAACGGCTGAAGCAAAGGTTTTCATACCCACCGAAAGGCCCATGGAAACGTCTATCGATTGATAATACATGGACACCAACACCCCCGCGACCGCCGCCAGCGCACCCGAGATGATAAATGTGACGGAGATGACGGAAGGCACGTTGATACCCATCAGCCTTGCCGCATCCGTGTTTTGGGATGTTGCGCGCATGGCTTTTCCGAATTTGGTTCTGTATACGATGATGGACAAGAGAACCATCAGTACGACCGCAACCAGGAATATGATCACCTGTGTCCAGTGAACGATGGCACCGGCAAATTCGAATTTACCGAAATCGATCATATTCGGGAAAGGCTTTGCTTCGCTGCCGAAGAACAGCATGATGAAGTTCTCCAAAAAGATACTGACCCCCATGGTGGAGATCAACCCCGCCAGCCTAGGCGCCTTTTTCTTTCTGAGCGGCCGCAGCGCAAACCGGTCCATACCGTATCCAACTGCACCCACGACCAGCACGGACGCGCCGAACGCAATCCAGAATTGGCCGTTCATAGCCAGATAGAGCATCAGCGATACATATGCACCCAACATGTACATGGAGCCATTGGCGAAGTTGATGAGCTGCAATATGCCGAAAACCATTGAATAGCCAATCGCGACCAATGCATATGTACTGCCCAGCGTCAACCCATTGATAAGCTGTTGTACAAACATATTAAGACTTTTTCTCCCCTCAAATTTTTCTTTATATGCAACAAACTGCATAGCAAAGACGCTAGCGGCTTGACGCAATACATCAAGACAGAATGCGCTATGGGCTTTTATGCCTCAATTGAAAAATATGATCAATCACTTACCCCAAACAACCCTGCCGTATCGCTCATTCCAGCCCCGTCTAACGCCATCATACGACCGCATGGCACAGCTTTGCTTCATTATAAACCATTACCGGCCAGCCTGCTATAGGTGAAATAACATTTGTATGCAACCCGGGTGTTTTTTCACATATAAGGTTACAAACACACAAACAAAGCATATACAGTGCCAAGAGCCGGCTTTTTATATGTCACAGACTGGTTTTTTGCCGGAAAACATATGCTTTTGATCATAATGATAATCATATCAGGCTTTTTGATGTTACAACAAGGGCGAGAATTGTTGTGACTTCCTCATGATGTTGCTGTAAAACGAACCAAACAGATATTAAATTCAGCAAAACATTCATAATTTTGTTATTCTTCAAAACAGATTTGTCCTCGATATTGACAGCATGCGCCCAAAGGCGCTCCATATTGACAATACTCGACAAATCGTTGTAAGCTATTACCAAGGGATCAAGGGAGTATTTCGTTGATTTTATTAGCAAAAACAACTATAATATTAATATAGGTAGACTCTAAGAAAGGTGCGAACAAATGAAAAAAGACAAGCGTAAGGTTGCTTGTGAAGAATGCAGTTCCAGACAGCAGTCGCTTCCGATTTTGCTGTATGCATATACATCCGAGAACCAGCCACAGGACTATTTTTTCCATAAACACGATGATTTTTGTGAAATCATCTACATTGAAGAAGGCAAGGGCGTTTTTTTTATTGACGGCGAACGTTATGAAGTGTCCGACGGCGATCTGGTCGTTTACAACCGGGGCGTTGTGCATGCCGAATTCTATGAAGCGGATGTGCTTGTTAAAAAATACGCGGTGTGTGTGAACAACATACTGCTGGACGGTTTGGAAAAAGACAAGCTCATTCCCGAAATGATCACACCGGTGATCTATCATCAGGAGCAATCGGCTTTTATGGGCGCGCTGATGAAACAGATTGTCGAAGAGGTCAAGCGTGAAGAACCAAAGGGCATGCAGGTGATACAGGGTATGCTGGTATCGCTGTTTGCTTTGATCCACAGGAATGCCATCGACAAGGAAGACAACGAAGAGACGGGAAGCGCAAACACCCGAAATCTGGTGCGTGACATCAAAGAATATATGGAAAAAAACTTCATGTCGGACATCACGCTCACCGATTTAGCGAACCATTTTTACATCAGCACCTATTACCTCTCCCATATCGTCAAAAAAGAGATGGGCTATTCACCCATGCAGTATATCATGAACCTGCGCATGGGCAAAGCGCAGCATCTGCTGATGACGACGGACGCTTCGGTGGTCAGCACCGCACAGACGGCCGGCTATGAGAATTTCAGCTATTTTACACAGCTGTTCAAGCGGCATACGGGCATGACGCCCAACGAATTCAGAAAGGTATCCGGTATGCTGCGCACACGTTGCTCCGACTGTTTGGAAAAAACGGCGGGGAAAGCGTAGCAGCTATTCCATAAGGGGTATTGCTCCCTGCTAACGGCGTTGGCAGGGAGTTTTTGCAGGATGATCCGGCGGATATTGGATATGAATAAACAAAACCGATATGATGCGGACAAAACAATCGGGAAGGAGATCCTATTTTGCGGCTACAGAAATATTTGGCGGATGCAGGCATTGCTTCCAGACGGAAATCCGAGGAGATGATTGCGTCGGGGCGCGTGAAGGTCAATGGCCGTGTGATGCAAACGATGGGGTATATCGTGCAACCCGGCGACAGGATCACATGTGATGGAAAGGCCGTCAGCCTATCCGGGGAAAAGCTCTATTTTGTCTATTATAAACCGCGCGGCGTGTTGAGTACCGTCCGCGACGACAGAGGACGCAGGACTGTGATGGACGATTTCGGCGGCATGCCCCGCATCTTTCCGGTGGGCAGGCTGGATTACGACAGCGAAGGCTTGATCATCATGACCAACGACGGCGGCTTCGCGAACAAACTGATGCACCCGCGCTACCGTGTCTCCAAACGCTATCGTGTGACAGTAAGAGGCGAGTTGAGCCAACAGGCGCTGCTGCAGCTGAAAAAAGGCGTGATGCTGGAGGATGGTATGGCGACAGCGGACAGCGCTGCGCTGTTGGGTATGGATGACGGCAAGTCATATTTGGATATCACCATCCATGAAGGAAGAAACAGGATCATCCGCAGGATGTTTGAAGCAGTGGGCTACGAGGTGGTGCGGCTTAAAAGGACCGGATACGGCCTGTTGGACTTGAAGGGCCTGCGGGCCGGTAAATACCGTCCGCTGACCGCAAAGGAGATAAATGCGCTGTCCGGTAAGAAAGAGCGTTGACCGACGGCTCATCATAGACGAAAAAGGCGTTTTTAACAGTGGAAATTAATAATTTTAAGGAAAATGATTGCGGGTTGTATGAATATCAGGTAAACTATACAAGTGGTAATATTTAAAAATTTTGAATGCACAAACGGGGGTAGCTTATGAGTGACAACATGAAACTTGTGGCGGATCCTGCCGCTGTTGATGAACAGCATAAGGCGGGAAAGCTGACTGCGCGTGAAAGAGTGGAAAAGCTGCTTGATGACAACAGTTTTGTGGAGATTGGATGCTATGTTCAGCATTCATCCACAGCGTTTGGCATCGACAAGCAAGCGCCGGGAGACGGTGTGATCACAGGGTATGGGACGATCGACCTACGCCCTGTGTATATTTATGCACAGGACTTTACTGTATTTGAGGGCTCACTGAGCGCGGCAAATGCACAGAAGATCTGCAAAACCTACGAGATGGCCCTTAAAAACGGTGTGCCTGTGATCGCGGTGCTGGATTCAGCCGGCGCACGTATACAGGATGGCGTTGCAGCTTTGGATGGTTATGCAAAAGTGATGAGATGCGCCGCGAGGGCATCCGGTGTCATTCCGCAGATTTGCGTGGCGGCTGGGCCTTGTGTGGGCGCTTCCGCGGTGATTGCAGGACTGGCGGATTTTGTCTATGCGGTGGAAAAGATTTCCTGCATCAGCATGACAGGCGCGCAGATATTGGCTTCTCAGGAAGAAAAAGACGTCTCTGCTGAAGGCCTGGGGGGCGCTGCGGTTTCTGTTGAAAAAGGGTTGGCACATTTTGCGTGTGCAAGCGAAGAGGAAGCGTTTGCTTCTCTTAAAGCGCTGCTAAATCTGTTGCCTTCCAACAACGTGGAGGACGCGCCGTATGATTACGAGGAGATCGATGATTTCAACCGGCCCATCGAAGCATCGCAGGATGCGGCCGCAATCGCGTCTATGATTGCGGACAACCAATCGTTTTTAGAAGTTCAAAAAGGCTATGGCAATGTTGTGCTGAACGGATTTGCCAAGCTGGGCGGAAGGACGGCGGGTATCGTCGCAATCACTTCCGGGTCCGGTGAAGGCAGGTTGGGCGTGGCCGACTGCATAAAGGCAGCCCGCTTTATCCGCTTCTGCGACAGCTTCAATATACCTGTCGTATCGCTCATCGATTCGGCAGGATTTGCGATATCTACCTGTGAGGAAAAACACAGCCTGACAAAACACGCATCCCAGTTGGCGTATGCCTACGCGGAAGCGACGGTTCCGCTGGTGAGCGTAATCGTGGGCAAGGCGATCGGCGGCGTGTATGCTGTGATGGGATCGCACGGGATTGGCGCGGACGTGGTCTACGCTTATCCAAACGCCGTGATCGCGCCGTTAAACGGGCCGGCCGCCGTGACCATCCTGATGAAGGATCAGCTCACGGAAGCGGATCCGGTGGCACAGCGAAAGTCGCTTGAGAAGGAATACGAGGAAACCTACGCATCCCCGGCCGCTGCGGCGAAGCTGGGCAGCGTGGATGATGTCATCGAGCCTGCGCAAACACGGCAGATGGTGATATCCGCGCTGGACATGCAGGCGTCCAAGCGTGAAGTGACTCCTTCCAAACGTCATGGCAACCTGCCGTTATAAGGAAGAGGTGGAAATATGGGCGGATTAGACTTAGGCTGGATAGTAGCACTGATCGCAGCGGTCATCATAGTGATTTTGCTGGTCAGTCTTTCGAAGGCTAAGAGCAATAAAAATAAAGAACAAGGCAATCCGGGCACAAATGTGTTGCATCCGACGGTACAGCATGCAGCTGCTGCAGACGATGCTGAGCTGATCGCGGTGATTACAGCTGCCGTCAATATGATGATGGCCACAAGTCCCAAGAGCGACGGATTGATTGTGCGTTCTGTGAAGCGTATTCAACAGAACACACCTGCCTGGAATCAGGCGGGGCGAAACGATCAGCTATTCTATCGGTTTTAATAATTTATTTTAGGAGGAAATCTATATGCGCAAATTTTTAATAAATGTCAATGGCAATTCTTATGAAGTAGCGGTCGAGGAAGTCAGCGGCGGTGCTGTTGCTGCGTCTGCTCCCGCGCCTGCTCCTGTTGTTGCTGCGCCCGCACCGGCGCCTGTTGCGGCACCTGCTGCACCTGTAGCAGCACCGGCTCCCGCTGCTGCGACACCAAGCGCAGAAATCCCTGCCGGCGGCACGAAAGTGGAAGCTCCGATGCCCGGCACCATTTTGAATATCGCGGTCAGCGTGGGTGATACCGTGAAAAACGGCGATCTTCTGGCGATTCTGGAAGCCATGAAGATGGAGAACGAAATCGTATCTCCTTGTGACGGCAAAGTGACGGCGGTGGCTGTGGCGAAGAGTGCTGCTGTAAACCCCGGTGATATTCTGGTCGTAATAGAATAACCCTGCTTTAATCACAGGGCTTATACTGTGTTGTTGATAAAAAGGTCAGCCAGGCGTACCGGTGCTGTATGTCGGCCATGGGTATTGAAACCATCGATTCATCTGTGGATGTGCATGTGTGCGGCAACCGCTTTCATGGGGCGGCCGGGCCTGGCCATAAACTAAGTGAATAAAAAATAAAGGAGGACTACTATGCCAAAGGCATTGATAACAGATACAATTCTGCGCGATGCGCACCAATCGCAGGCTGCAACACGTATGCGCACCAGCGAGATGCTGCCGGTAGCGGATTTATTAGACAGGGTCGGCTACTATTCGTTGGAAGCATGGGGCGGCGCTACTTTCGACGCATGCCTGCGATTTTTAAACGAAGATCCATGGGATCGGTTGCGTATACTGCGCAAAGCGATTCCCAACACCAAGCTGCAGATGCTCTTCCGCGGCCAGAATATTCTGGGCTACAAACACTACGCGGACGACGTGGTGGATATGTTCGTTAAAAAATCTATTGAAAACGGGATCGACATCATCCGTGTTTTTGACGCGCTGAACGACACCCGGAATATGGAGCAATCCATCAAGGCTGTTTGTAAATACGGCGGGAACTGTGAGGCGACTATTTGCTACACCACCAGCCCCGTGCACACGCAGGAATATTTTATCAAACTTGCGCAAGAGCTGGAAGGTATGGGCGCACACACCATCTGCATCAAGGATATGGCGAACCTATTGCTGCCCTATGATGCTTATAACCTCGTAACGGAGATGAAGAAGGTCATCAAGGTTCCGATTCATCTGCATACGCATAACACGAGCGGCACCGGTGATACCACATATTTAAAGGCGATTGAAGCGGGCGTGGATATCGTAGATACAGCGCTCTCGCCGCTGGGCAACGGTACGGCGCAGCCGGCGACCGAGCCATTGGTGGCGACTTTAAGGGGAACAGAATACGACACAGGCCTGGATTTAGAGCTTCTTTCGGAAATCGCCAAGCATTTCAGAACAGTCGCGCAGCGCCTGACGGACGACGGGTTCCTCGATCCCAAGGTTTTGAGGGTGGATATCAACACGCTGCTCTATCAGGTTCCGGGGGGCATGCTGTCCAATCTGATCAACCAACTGAAGCAGCAAAACGCCAGCGACCGTTTGCTGGATGTGCTGCAGGAAGTGCCGCGTGTGCGTGAGGATATGGGCTATCCGCCGCTGGTCACGCCGACCAGCCAGATCGTGGGTACGCAAGCTGTGCTCAACGTGATCGCAGGCGAGCGTTACAAGATGGTGACCAAGGAGACGAAGGCCGTCATGCGGGGCGAATATGGCCGTCTGCCTGCGCCGGTCAATCCGGATGTGCAGAAGAAGGTCATCGGCGACGACGAAGTCATCACCTGCCGCCCGGCCGATCTGCTGCAGCCGGAGCTGGATCAGTACCGTGAGGAGATCAAGGGTTATTACCAGCAGGAGGAGGATGTCCTTTCCTATGCGTTGTTCCCGCAGGTAGCTACGAAGTTCTTTGAATATCGCGAAGCGGGCCAATATAAGGTGGATTCGAACCTGTTGAGCACAAAGAATAAGGTGCATCCCGTATAAATGTAAACACGCAAAAAAACCGGCAGTGTGAAAGCGCTGCCGGTTTTTTCGTGCTGAAAACATGAGCTTTTTGGCCTGTGCCAGCCGATTCGGTACGCATAGACGATGACGAAGGTCAAGGCAGCGAATATGAGCAATAAGCATCAGGGGCGAAAACAGCGCCGGCAGCGGGCGTGTTGTTGTGCTGTGTGCACTCAGGTAGAAGAAGATGCCGATAAGCTCCAGCTTGAAAACGATCAAAAATGTGCGAACGGCTTGGTAAACGCGCGCTTTGCGTTCCTCGCAGCGTATATTCGGCATATTCCACACGGAAGGAAAATGTGCGATGAGGGCAATGTCCGCGTAAAGCACCACTGACAGGACGGGCACGATGAACAGCCCGCCCTTATGCCCCCAACGGTCGATTTCACCGCGCACATTATAATGCATGGGTATTTCCTGCGCAATGTCACTCCAAGAGATAATCAAGGAAACGAATGTTCCGATGAGCGTGGACACGCAGAGCGCTTCCAATACTTTCTGAGCACGGGTGTATGCAAGCTTTTTCATGCGCAAATCTCCACTCCATGGTTGCCGTATTTTTAGTCTATACGGAATCGTATTGCGTTTACAACCCGGGCTGCTTTTAGCATGTTTCAGCGCATATGCTCATATGTATTAGGAAATCGATGATTGCGGGGTGTGGCGCATGCAGGCGATCTGGGTTTTATTGCTGGTGGGCGGTTTTTTGCTGTCCGCACTGACGGGCAACATTGCCGCCGCGGGCAACGGCGTATTCGAGGGCGCGGCTTCCGCCGTGAAGCTGTGTATTGAGTTGATAGGCGCCTACATGCTCTGGCTGGGCGTATTGAATATCGCGCAGAAGAGCGGCCTTGTGGAGGCGATTGCACAAAAGCTGCGCGGCATAATGTCTTTTTTGTTTCCTTCTGTTAAGAAGGATTCCCCTGCCTTTGGCTTTATCACGCTGAACATCGTGGCGAATATGCTGGGTTTAGGGAATGCTGCAACGCCGTTTGGTATATCCGCCATGCAGGAGATGCAGCGCGGCAGGAAAAGTGTGGTTGCAACGGACGCAATGTGTATGTTTTTAGTGATCAACTCGTCCTCCGTGCAGTTGTTTCCCGCCACCGTGGTCTCCATGCGCAGCGTAGCGGGATCCTTACAGCCGGCGGATATCGTGCTGCCCGCGCTGATCGCTACGGCTTGTTCGACGCTGGTGGGCATACTCATGGTGAAGCTGTTGCAAAAACGGCGCACACAGCGCCAGTATGCGGTGTAACCATGGTTGATTACATCATTCCCGTATTCATATCGCTGATCGTGATCTATGGGCTTATCAAAAAAGTAAATGTCTATGACGCGTTTATAGAAGGCGCTTCCCGTGGGCTGAAAACAGCCGCCAAGGTATTGCCTTATCTGGGCGCTATGCTCATCGCCATCGCTGTTTTTAAGGCGGCGGGCGGCTTTTTTTATATAGGAGAAGCGCTGCGTCCGGGATTGGAGGCGCTCAAACTGCCCGGCGAAGTGCTGCCGCTGATGATCGTAAAGCCGTTTTCGGGGAGTGCTGCGCTGTCTGCGTTGTCGGAGGTTTATTCTGTAAACGGACCGGATTCCTATGCGGGTGTGCTGGCGTCCGTGATGATGGGATCGAGTGAGACAATCTTTTATACCATCAGCATCTATGCGGGCTCCTCCGGCATCAAGGATCTTCGCTACAGCGTTTTTGCGGCCCTGATCTCTATGCTGGCAGGGTATGCGGCATCTGTACTCGTTTGCAATATATTCTTTATGTAGGCCATGACAATTTCAATCGAGATGTGTTATACTATCATGAGTTAGAGAATTATAAACCGGAAAGGGAAAAGGATGAGACTGAATACATATGCTGCTGCCACCCATGTGCTGGATAAAGACGTGAGGGACCATACGGTGCTGGTGGTGGACACACTGCGCGCAACTTCAACTATGATCACAGCGTGCAGCAACGGCTGCCGTGAGATCATTCCGGCCTCCGAGGTGGACGAGGCGCTGCAGGTCGCACGCACGATCGGGGAACATGTTTTATTGGGCGGGGAACGCGATACCTATATCGTGCCGGGGTTCGATCTGAGCAACTCGCCGCTGGAATATACGAAGGAAACGGTGAAGGACAAGGTGCTGATCATGACGACGTCCAACGGGACAAACGCCATCAACCGGATGCGCTCTGCCAAGCATCTTTTGATCAGCGCGCTGATCAATGACGCAGCCTCTGCCCGGGAGGCTGTGGCATTAGGAAAGAATACGACTATTGTCTGTGCAGGCACAGGCGGCAAGGCGTCGTGGGACGATTTGATCACGGCGGGCGCCATCATCACACGGATACTCTCCTTGGGCGGGGAATGGGAGTTGGATGATCTGGCGCGCATGTGCAAGGTGATCTACGAGCAGCACAAGGATGATATCTTTGGTGCGCTGAAAGGAACGCTGCACTTCGAACATCTGCTGCAAAAGGGCTGGGAAGAAGATGTGAGATATTGCTGCCAGAGCGGAATCATCGATGTGGTGCCCAGATACACGGATGGCATGATCACCGCCTAAAGCGGCTTGTTGACAAAAGATGCGTGTTGAATTACACTGTTAAAGAAATGGAAATCAGGCGCTTGAGGGAAAAGAGTAGGTGTGTTTGCCCGCAAAAAAGAGAGCCGTCGCGTGGTGAAAGACGGCGCGCGAGGCATACATGCTGAACATGGCTTCCCGAGTCTCCCCTTGTGAACGGGCAACCTTTAGCTCGGGGCGCCGGCATGCGTTATATGCAATCCGCAAGCGGCCGCTCAGCAAAAAGCGGCAAATAGGGTGGTACCGCGGTCATATCCGTCCCTAATGGGTTAGGGACTTTTTTGTTTTAAAACGTTGCTTTTACTCTACGAGAAAGGAAAAAAGAAAATGGAGACTTTCTACATCACAACCCCCATCTATTTCCCAAACGACAAGCTGCACATCGGGCATAGCTACACCACCGTAGCCGCAGATACCATCGCCCGTTTCAAACGCGCAAAAGGGTTTGACGTTCATTTTCTCACAGGCACGGACGAGCATGGCCAGAAGATCGAGCGCGTGGCTCATGAAAACGGCATGCAGCCCAAGGAATATGTCGATGGGATCGTAAAGGGGATCAAAAAGCTTTGGGGCATGATGCACATCTCTTACGACGATTATATACGCACCACGGAACCGCGGCACATAAAAGGCGTGCAACAGATTTTCGAGCGCCTGTATGAGCAGGGTGATATCTATAAGAGCGAATACGAGGGCTGGTATTGCACGCCCTGCGAATCCTTCTGGCTGCAGCGGCAGTTGAAGGACGAATGCTGCCCGGACTGCGGCCGCAAGACGGAGCTTGTCAAGGAAGAAAGCTATTTCTTTAAGCTCAGCAAATATGCGCCGCGGCTCATAGAGCATATCAGGAATCACCCGGAGTTCATTCAGCCGGCATCGCGCGCCAACGAGATGCTCAATAACTTCCTGCTGCCGGGGCTCGAGGATCTATGCGTTTCGAGGACGTCTTTTAAATGGGGGATCCCCGTGACATTTGACGAGGGGCATATCGTGTATGTCTGGCTGGATGCGCTGTCCAACTACATTACGGCGCTTGGCTACGCGAGCGAAGACGATGCGCTGCTGCAAAAGTACTGGCCGGCAGACATGCACCTCATGGCGAAGGAGATCGTACGCTTCCACACCATCATCTGGCCGGCCATGCTGATGGCGCTGGGGCTTGAATTGCCCAAACAGGTGTTTGGCCACGGGTGGGTGACGCTGGAAGGCGGCAAGATGTCTAAATCCAAGGGCAATGTGGTGGATCCTGTGGTGCTGGTGGAGCGCTACGGGGTGGACGCGGTTCGTTATTTCCTGCTCAGGGAGATTCCCTTTGGCGCGGACGGTGTCTTTTCCAATGAGGCGTTGATCAACCGCATCAACTCCGATCTGGCCAACGATCTGGGGAATCTATTGAGCCGCACGGTGGCTATGATCGAAAAATATTTCGACGGCGTGCTGCCTGCGCCCGGTGCACCCATCGCAGAGGAGGACGACGCGCTCAAACAATCGGCCGCCGCACTGCACCATAAGGTGTCCGCTGCCATTGATGCGCTGAAACTGAGCGATGCGCTCTCTGAGATCTGGAAGGTGATCGGGCAGAGCAACAAGTATATCGATGTGACCATGCCCTGGGCACTCGCCAAAGATGAGACCAAACGGGAACGCCTGGGCACCGTGTTGTATAATCTGGCGGAATGCTTGCGCATCGTGTCCATACTCATCGGGCCCTTCATGCCGGTGACGCCGCAGAAGATGCAGACACAGCTGGGCATAGAAGAAGGTGTGTGCACAGCTTTTGACAGCGCCGGGCAGTTTGGTGTGTTAAGGGCAGGCGTAAAAGTGCGGAAGGCGGAAGCTGTGTTTCCGCGCATCGACATAAAGGATGAATTAAAACAGCTGGAAGAACTCCAGAAAAAGCCTCAGAAGCAAGCGAAAGCAGCTGCGAAAAAAGAGGCTGAAAAGGCAGAAACGATCGGCTATGAAGATTTTAAAAAGATCGATCTCAGGGTCGTAAAGGTGCTGCACTGCGAGGTACTGCAAGGCTCGGACAAGCTGTTGAAGCTGACGGTGCAGATGGGGGAGGAAACGCGCAATGTGGTATCCGGTATACGCGAATGGTATGCGCCGGAGCAGCTGGTGGGGAAAAATGTCATACTGGTGGCCAATCTAAAGCCTGCGAAGCTGCGCGGTGAGCTTTCAGAAGGTATGATACTCTCTGCGGAAGACACAAACGGCAACCTGAGCGTGGTGACTACGCTGGATGAAGCGTTTGAAAATGGCGCCAAGGTGATGTGATGGCATTGTTTGACACCCATGCCCACCTGCTCGACCCCCGCTTTGACGAGGATCGCGCGCAATTGACCGAAGCGCTGCCAGAGAATGGTGTGGCGTTTGTATTAAATGTAGGATGCGAGGGGCGGCGTCAGTTTAAAGAGAGCATGGCGTATGCAGAAGCCTATGCACATGTGTACGCTGCCATAGGCGTGCATCCGCACGAAGCGCTCCATTTTGAACAGTCGGACTTAGACGCGATACGTGCGCTGCATCCGCATCCAAAGCTGATCGGCATCGGGGAGGCGGGATTGGATTATCATTATGATTTTGCGCCGAAGGAGAAACAGCGCGAAGTGTTTGCCCTGCAGCTGGCGCTGGCGCAGGAGCTCGGCTTGCCTGCCATATTGCATATACGGGAAGCGTTTGGGGATGCGATGGATGTCCTTAAAGGATTTGGCAAACAGCAAAAAGGCGTGCTGCACTGTTTTTCCGGCAGCTATGAATTTGCGCGCCAGTGCATAGACAAAGGCTATTATGTTTCCTTCGCCGGGCCCTTGACTTTCGACAATGCAAACCGGCTGCGCGATGTGGCCGCACGTCTGCCCAAGGATCGCGTGGTGGTGGAGACGGATTGCCCGTATCTGGCGCCTGCGCCCAAACGCGGGCGGCGGAACGAGCCGAAGTATGTCGCGCATACGGCGCGTATGCTTGCAAAGGTGTGGGGCATGGAATACGAAGAGACGGCGGATAAAACGACGCGCAACGCACTGGCGTTGTTCGGCTTGCAGGAAGCGATGCTTTTGTAAGGAATGTATTGAATAAAACGACGATATAAGGAAGAGAGAGAATGGACAAACAAGATCGATACGCTTATCAAATAGGGGAGAGCCTCTATCTAAACCTTACCAATGCGTGTACCAACGACTGTGAATTCTGTGTGCGCGCCGGCAGCGACGGAATCGCGGGTTACGCGCTCTGGCTGCAAAAAGAGCCGGATGCAAAAGAGGTCATCGCCGCGATGGGGGATATAAGCCCCTATAAGGAGATCGTTTTTTGCGGGTTTGGCGAGCCTACCATGCGTCTGGATGTGTTGAAAGAGGTGGCCGCTTTCATTAAAGAGCGGAATAAAACGGTCCGTTTAAATACCAATGGGCTGGCGAATTTGTATTACGGGCGTGACATCACTGAAGAGCTTGTTGGGCTTGTGGATATCGTTTCCATCAGCCTGAACGCACCCAGCGCGGAAGAATATGAAGCGGTGTGTCATTCTCGGTATGGACTTTCAGCATTCGATGCTCTGCTCGACTTCGCGAGGCGGTGCGTGCGCCTGCTCCCGCAGACGATTCTGTCGGTGGTGGACTGCATGGAAGCGGAGAAGATCACACGCTGCCGGGAGATTGCACGCGAAGCGGGGGCGCAATTCCGCGTGCGTGCTATGATTGAGTGACCATAAAAGCGCAGTGCGTGTCCTATAAAACACTATATTTATTTTGAAAATGAACAAGATTTGTGTATAATATTGGTAATGATGGTGTTGCGTGTTCTTTTTGATCGCGTAAGCCTTTGAGTTTTGCAAGGCGGGGAAGAATATGGACAAGCGGTTTACAGAAGAGACGAAGCTCACAACCTATGATGTGGATGAAAACGATCGTTGGAAGCATGTCGCGATCCTGCGCCAGATGAGCCTTATCTCCCAGCGTCATTGCAGTCTGATCGACGCGCCAAACGCGGATCTTGCGCCGCTGGGGATGTTTTGGGTGCTGCTGCGTGCCCGCATTGAGATGAAGGAATATCCGAAGGCGCACGATACGGTGCGCATCACGACCTGGGCGGACAATGAGCGGGGGCGTATCTTCAACAGGCATTATGTCTTTGAAACCGCCCATGGTGAACGCTTGGGTGCAGCGACCACCGTTTGGCTCGTATTGAACAGACAGACCAGACAAGTCACGCGGCTGCCGCTGGATTGCAAGATCACGCAGTATTCAGCGACTGAATACGAAGCGCCAATGGCGCAGCCCAGGCCTATTAAGTTCGGATTTCCGGTGGTGGCCACCCAAAAGCGCAGCGTGATGTATTCGGATCTGGATGAAAACATGCACATGAACAATACGCGCTACGCCGAATGGATCTGTGATCTGCTGGGCTATGAGAGGCTGCACGATGTGCAGATCAGCGAATTACAGATCAATTTCCTGCATGAATCGGATTGCACCAGAACCATGGAGCTGGAATTGTCTGAGCAGGGGCGGTCTTTTTGTGTGTGCGGCTATGACGAACAGGACCGCACACGGCTTTTTGAGGCGGAAGGGGTACTCAAATAAGGCTTAACACGGCCTAAGTGGGGAGAATGGCGGATGGTGGCTAGAAAATTCCGTTTGAAGCTGAGGTTTTTTATCATCATAGGCGTGCTTGCGGCCATGGTGGTGCTGTTGGTTCTTCTTCTGTCTAAGGAGAAACAGACGGCACGCATACAGATGGGAACGCTGACCTATGAAAATACGCTGGAAGCGGTGCTGGTGCGGGATGAGGATGTCTATACTTCCGAAACGTGGGGCAAGGTTACCTATCTGGCGTCGGAAGGCGAGCGTGTCAGTAAAGGCGCTAAGATTGCGGTCGTCTATAAGAGCGGCTACAACGATAAGCTTCTCCAGGATCTGACGAATATTCAGCAGGAAATCAACGACTACATCGAACAGAATGTGTTCCAGAGCGTCGTGCCCCCTCAGATCGAACAGATCAACGCAAAGATTCTCGATGCCTCGCAAAGGATCAGCAAGTCTGTGCGCGGCGAATCGGACGAGGATTTGCTGGTGCTGGAGCAGATCATGATTGACCTGCTGGAGCAGCGTATGACGCGCATGCGCCAGGAAGTCAAGGATCCGGATGACGCTTACAAGAAAAAACTCAGCGAAGAACAATCGCTGATTGAGCGGCTGGAGGCGTGGCGGTCGGATATCTATGCCGAGCAAGCGGGCATGGTCAGCTTCTTTTTCGATGGCTGTGAGAACTTTTTAAAACCGGACAGCATCCATCTATTGACTAAAAACGATATAGACAATCTGCTGACGGGCCGCTCCATTCACGACAAAACAGATACGGGCACAGGCGAGCCGCTGTATAGATTGGTGAACAACTACAAATGGTACTGTCTCTATTATGTAGACGGCAATGATTCCCTGGAATTGACGGTGGACGAAAAATACAATGTCACCTTCGATGGTTTTTACGAACGGCCCTATGAAGGGAAGATCATCTCCGCCAACAATGTGGAAACGGGCACGCTGTTTGTGATGGAAATGACGGAGGATATCGGCCCGATGCTGAGTGTCCGGCAGGCGAATGCAGTATTCACCAAGCAATACGAAGGCGCCATCGTGCCGAATGAAGCGCTTCAAAAGGACGAGCACGGCACGGTGGGGATTAAGCTGATGAAAAATCAGGAGGAGGAGACGTTCGTTGCGGTCACGGTCGTTTATTCCAACGACCAAGGCGCGATCGTGGAACCGGTGGACGCACAGACGCCCCTGGAAGCGGGCATGACGGTCGTGCTGTAGAGAGGAGCCATACGAGCATGGGGATTGCGCGTAATATAGAGCGCATAAAAAATCGAATAGATGAGGCCGCGCACAGAGGCGGCTACGACCATGAAGCAGTCAGGCTGATCGCCGTTACCAAATTTGCGCACACCGAACAAATCCGGCAAGTGATCGAAAACGGCGTCTATGATCTGGGCGAAAACAAGGTGCAAAGCTTGATTTCCAAGCTTGAATCGCTGCCTTTATGCGCAAGATGGAATTTTATTGGACATTTACAAAAAAATAAGATAAAATATCTTATTAAAGCAGTGCATATGATTCATTCTGTGGATTCGGTTGCACTGGCTCAAAAAATCGATCAGCACGCCCAAAAAGAAAAAACGGTGGTCCCAGTGCTTTTGCAGGTGAATGTGGCGAAAGAAGCCACTAAATCCGGATTCTATGTGGAACAATTACAGAAAGCGGTCACAGAGATCGCCGGATTGGAGCATATCCGTTTGAGCGGGCTGATGTCTATCATGCCGCTGTGTGACGCAGGGGTGCTCAGGCCATACTTTCAAGAAATGCGCCGGTTGTTTGTGGATATCAGGCAAAAGCAGGGTGATGCGTTTCAATGGCTGTCCATGGGCATGTCCAACGATTATGAAATTGCGGTTGAAGAGGGTGCCAATATGGTGCGTATTGGATCTGCAATATTTTGTGATGAATGACTTTAAACGGGAAACGACCGATAAAGGAGGCAAAGCAGTATGGCAAAATTGTTTAACAAAATCTTAGGAGCAATCGGCATCGAAGATACAGATCTGGAAGACGAATACTTTGAAGAGGAGGATTCCTTCGACGTTCAGCAGGAAGAGTATGTGCCCGAGCCGGAGCCTATCTCCTATTCTTCCCCAAGGGAAAAAAGAAGCAAGGTGGTCAATATGCCTTCGCATCCCAGTGCCAACACAAAGATGGTGGTCTATCAGCCTACAGGCTATGATGACACACAGCGCATCATCGATTACTTAAAAAGCCATAGGACGGTCATCGTGAACCTGGAAATGCTGGATATCGAAATCGCGCAGCGTGTGCTGGATTTCATGAGCGGCGCCATCTATTCGCTCAATGGAACCATCCATAAGGTGTCCAAAGGGATTTTTCTGCTGGCGCCTTTTAATGTGGATATCACCGGCAACGCCATAGACGAAACGAATACATTTTACAATATGAACAACCGCGAAAGCAAGTGAGTGCTTGCGGGTGCGTTCATAACTAAAAGAATCGGTGTATTTTTTGTACGCTTTTGCGCCAGAATAACCATAATAATCATGGTGTGAGCGTATTATGTGTTTTAAAAAGAAAACGATTGTGAAGAACCCTGAATACTACTATAAAGAGATAGACGAAGCCGCAGGCGGCGGGGCTGATGCACCGGAAGACGACATCACCCGGCTTAAGAAAATCCTTCATCGCGTTGCCTATTCGATGGAGCGCATTAAGATGGGGGAATACATCGAATATCTGTCCAGTCCGCGCAAGATCTTTTTTAAAAGCCTGTTGTCAGGCATAGGCCGCGGATTTGGTTTTGCCATCGGGTTTACGCTGCTGGGCGCATTGGTGATCGTGCTGCTGCAACAGCTGGCGACGGACAGCATCCCGGTGATCGGAAAGTTTATCGCGGAAATCATCGAAGTGGTGGAGTCGCTTTCGAAAAGCAGCAGCTATAAAGGATATTATTAAATAAAGGTGCGCCGAAAGAAACCGGCGCTGTGGTTTTAATGTTACAAATCATTATCATTGTCATCGCTATTGCAGCGGATCAGATTTCTAAAATCGCGGTTGTGGACTGGCTGCAGGTTCCGGGCACCACTTCAGTTCTGATTGAAGATGTGCTCAGCTTCACGTACGTGCAGAACACCGGTGCTGCGTTCGGGCTGATGTCGGGCGCTGTGTGGCTGTTTGTGCCTGTTACGGCGCTGATGTGTGCGGCGCTGCTTGGCTATATGTATAAAAAGAAGGATCTGCATTGGCTGGCGAAGGTATCGCTTTCGCTGATCGTAGCGGGCGGTATCGGCAATTTGATCGACCGGCTGGCATTGGGCTATGTGCGGGATTTCATCGAGTTTACCTTTGTCCGGTTCTATACGTTCAATGTGGCGGATATCTGTGTGACCTGCGGCGCCTTTGTGCTCATCGTGATACTCATACGATCCGAAATCAAAAGCTGGAGGGAATCGAAACAGTCTTGTGATCAGGAAGAGGATCCCCAGGGCGAAGACACGACAAAAGCTTCAAAGCCGCACTACAGGGAATTGAACGACGCGGAAAACGCCTACCATGAAAACGCTTGAATTCCATTGTCAGCACGAAGGGGAGCGTCTGGATGTCTATTTAGCAGGTGCGACACAGAGAACCCGTTCGAATATACAAGGGCTCATCCATTCTGGACATGTCACTGTAAATCAAAAGATAAGAAAAGCAAATTATAAGCTGTGCGCCGGCGACAGAGTGCTGTTGCATATCCCCAAACCCGTTTCGGTGGACATTGAGCCGCAAGACATCGCGCTGGACATCGTCTATCAGGATGACGATATCGCGGTGATCAACAAACCGAAAGGCTTGGTGGTGCATCCGGCTACCGGCAATGAGAGCGGCACGCTGGTGAATGCACTCATGTATCATATGACGCTTTCCGGTATCAACGGGGAGCTGCGGCCCGGCATCGTACACCGGATCGATAAAGACACATCAGGGCTCTTGGTCATCGCCAAGAACGACGATGCGCACATCTTTTTAGCCGAACAGATCAAGCGCCATGCGGTCGAACGCCTTTACGGCGCGTTGGTGCATGGCAACCTCGAAGAGGACACAGGCGTTGTGGATGCGCCCATCGGGCGGCACCCTAAGGACAGAAAACGCATGGCTGTGCTGCAAAAGGGCCGGGAGGCTTGCACGCATTATACCGTGCTGGAGCGCTTCGGCGAAGCGACGCTGCTGGATATCGCGCTCAAGACAGGACGCACACACCAGATCCGTGTGCACATGCAGCATATCCGCCATCCGCTGCTGGGGGACAAAACATACGGCGGGAAGCCTTCTTATCAACTCAAAAGCCAGGCGCTGCACGCGCGCCAACTGACGCTGACGCATCCGCGCACAAAACAAAAAATGACATTCGCTGCGCCCTTTCCGCAGGACTTTTTGCATGCCTTAAACGCGCTGCGCGACAAGCAAGGCTGACTGAATACCCCAACGGGGCGTGGGTTGAAATTTGGATGGCAAGATCATCCACAACAACCGCATGGTCGCTCTCCGCAGGGAGGGCGCGGGTTGAAATAATCTATACTCTGAAAAGCAAGCCGGATCATGTGTGTTGCTCTTTGTGCGAAGGGTTCCAAAAGCTTACAGGTGGTGCCGCTAACCATAAGGGGCATGGACGCGGGCAAAAAATATCGTGCGCCGCAAAGCATCATGCAGCAGAAACCGCCCCAAAAGAAGCGAGGCCGAAAGGACGAACAGGAGAATGCGGGCGCAAGGCATACCCCGCTCGGCGGTCAAACCTTTTCGATGCCATCGATCAGATCTTTAGACGGCGTGACAAACGCCGTCTTATAATCCGTATAGATGACCATACCCGGCTTGGCACCGCCGGGCTTTTTCACATAACGGCGCAAACAATAGTCTACGGGTACATTGGAAGCGCCGCCGGCCTTGCTGTGGTGCGCCGCGAGCAGTGCCGCTTCATAGGTTGCTGCATCGCTGACAGCACCGCCCTGCGCCTTCACGATGACGTGTGAGCCCGGTGTTTTTTTGGCGTGCAGCCACAGATCGTCCGGGTGCGCGCTCTTGAGCGTGAGCCGGTCGTTCTGCGCGTTGTTCTTGCCCACATAGATGTCGTGTCCATCCGACGAGCGGTAATGCAGGGGCGCGGAAGGTGTTATTCGAATACGCTTTTTCGTATACACCGGTTTGAGATACCCGCCCTGCTCCAACTCAATGCGGATCTCATCCAGTTCGGAGGGCAGCGTGCTCTGTTCAACCGCATAGAGCTGGCCGTCGAGATAATCTATTTCAGAACGCGTAAAGTCGATGTTTTCGCCCGCGAGTTTGCGCGCTGTCTTCGCTTTTTGATACAGCTTATAGTAGCGCTGTGCGTTGGCGTTCATGCTGAGCCGCGCATCCAGCGGAATTTCAATCTCTTCCGATGTGTAGTAATTCAGCACGCGCACACGCTCGCCGCGCGTGTGCATGTGCAGGTTTGCAGTGAGCAATTCGCCGTAAAGCCGGTATTGCTCCGCTTTTTGAGTTTGTTCGATGGTCTCGATCTGCATGGCGAGCTTCTTGTGGAGTTTGTCCAGCCGATGCTTGATGGCCTTGTGCAGCCCTTGCGCACGCTGGCGCTGGCGTTGCTGATCTTCCCGAAGATGATAGTATAGATGCAACGCTGCGCTTGGGCCGTCGGTCTTGATTTGCACATTCTGCGCATACATATGATAGGCAAAGGGCAAAAAGCCAAAGGGCGGTTCGCCGTTCTGCTGGAGAATTCTTGCGTCGTAATCGCCATCGCGAACGGAGGAGAAGAAGTCATATGCGGTCTTGGCCACGCAAAGCTGATCCTGCGCGCGCAGAGTGCCGGCATACGCCTCGCGGCCCAGCGCCCGAAACACGATTTCCTGCGCCGCGACATAAGAGACGCCGGACAACGAAGAAGCGATCCATTTATACAACGGCCCCTTACCGTCATATGTCTGTAAAAGGGCATGCAGCGCGTCTGCAGACAGGGTGAGCGGATCGGCTTTATGCTGCGTTGGTGCAGGCTCATACATCAAGCCGGGCAGCACGAGCCTTTTGCTGCTCATGGAGGCATGCACATGCTTGATGCTGTCCAGTATGCGTTGTGTGCCATCCAACAGCATGATATTGCTGTGCCGCCCCATCATCTCGCATATCAGCGTATACACCACCGGATCGCCCAGCTCGCTGCGGGATTGAAAATCGATGCGCAACACACGCTCTAAACCTGTCTGTTCGATACACAGTATGCGCGCGCCGTTTAAGCGTTTGCGCAGCAGCATACAAAACGCGGGCGGAACGGGCGGATTTTGTCTGGCTTCAAATATCAGCCCTGCGCGGCAATTGGAAGCGTTGGCGCTCAGCAGCAGCCTGTGCGTGCCTCTGTTGTGTATGAATAGGAGTATTTCGTCTTTTTCAGGCATGTGGATCTTTTCCACTTTGCCGCCCAGCAGCGTTTCCTGTAACTCGTTTGCAACGGCTCTGAGCATAATTCCATCGATGATCATATGTTTTCTCCTGATGTTCTAAAAAGATTCCTGCCCGCCGCCCTCAGGCGCAAAGCGCAAGGATCCAAGGTTTTTCATAGGACATCCGCCCAGGAGTGTTTGACAACACAGGGCGGCTTTTCTTCATGATAGCATAATCATAGCCTATTGTGCGACAGTCGTTTTCAGCAGGGAGCAAGCTTTGCTGAAAAGGACTGTGCAAAGCAGCACCGGCAAAGGCGGACATTTTTGCCAGCGCCTTTAAAACCAAGCTGAAGCCTTGCATTACAAGGCTCGTTGCAGTATAATTATCTGGTGTGCTCCGACTAAAACAAGACGATATATAAGGGGCATCGTTGAAGGTATTTGATCATACATAGATTATTTTTAAAGGGGTAATCGGGATGCGAGCTTATAATTTTGCCGCGGGTCCGGCATGTCTGCCGGAAGAGGTCTTGAAGAAGGCACAAAACGAAATATTGAATTATCAAAACACCGGCATGTCTGTCATGGAGATGACGCATCGTTCTAAATTATTCGTTGATATCATAGAAGGCGCTGAGATGTCGCTGCGCCGGCTCATGGGTATTCCCGGGGATTATGAGGTGCTGTTTTTACAAGGGGGCGCTTCGACCCAGTTTGCCATGGTACCCTTAAACCTGATGCACAATAGGAAAATAGATGTCATACACACCGGCGTTTGGTCGAAGAAGGCCATTGCGGAAGCGAAGCGGTATGGTGAAGTGAACGTGGTTGCGAGCAGCGAAGATCAGGATTTCACCTACATTCCGCAGCCGGACGCGCCGGCGTTTTCCGATGACGCGGATTATGTGCATATTGTGAGCAACAACACCATCTACGGCACGCGCTATCGCAAGCTGCCCGCAACAGGAGACAGGTTGCTGGTGGCGGATATGTCCTCGAATATATTGAGCGAGCAGAGCGAAGTGATGGATGTCAGCCGCTATGGGCTGATCTTCGCGGGCGCGCAGAAGAATATAGGCCCGGCGGGCGTGACCATTGTGATCATACGCAAGGATTTGGTTCAAGAAGCGCTGCCCTTTACGCCTACCATGCTGCGCTATGAGACACACATAAAGGAACGCTCCTTGTTCAACACACCGCCTACCTACATCATCTACATGGCGAAGCTGGTTTTTGAATGGCTGCTCAGCTTGGGCGGCGTAGGCGCAATCCAGAAGATCAACGAAGAGAAAGCGGAAATTCTCTATGATTATTTAGACGAATCAAAGCTGTTTCGCCCCACAGTACACGGGGAGCACCGTTCGCTGATGAATGTGCCCTTCGTCACAGGGAATGAGGAGACGGACGCACAGTTTATTCAGGAAGCGGCGCAAAACGGTTTGTTAAACCTCAAAGGACACCGGATTGTGGGCGGTATGCGTGCGAGCATCTATAATGCGATGCCTGTTGAAGGTGTGCGCGCGCTGGTGCGGTTTATGCAGCAGTTTGAAGCGAACAGCCGGTAGGACTGTTACGAAAGGGTGGTTTCAATGTATTATCGGGTCAAGACGATGAATGCGATTTCAGATATCATACACAAGGAGCTTACGCCGGACTATTATCAAGTCGGGCCGGATGTGGAGGACGCGCATGCGCTGTTGGTGCGCAGCCACAACTGCATGGATGTGGGCTTTTCTAAGAACCTAATGGCGATTGCGCGGGCGGGCGCCGGATACAACAACATCCCGGTAGACCGGTGCACAAAAGCGGGCATCGTCGTATTCAACACGCCGGGCGCAAACGCGAACGCTGTGAAGGAGCTGGTGCTGGGCCTGATGCTCGCTTCAGCGCGCAATGTCATACCCGGCACGCAATGGGTGCAGGCGCTTAAAGGGAAGGAGAATATCTCCAAGCTGGTAGAGAAGGGGAAAAGCCAGTTTGTCGGCCCGGAGCTGCGGGGCAAGAAGCTCGCCGTGGTGGGGCTGGGCGCGATCGGCGTGATGGTGGCCAATGCGGGCCACGCCATCAATATGGATGTGCACGGGTATGACCCGTTTTTGTCGGTGGAAGCGGCGTGGGGCGTTTCCCGGGCGATCCACCGCGCGAAGAAGCTGGAGGATATATTGCCGCAATGTGATTATGTGACGATACACGTGCCGGCAAACGAGAAAACGCGCGGCATGTTCAATGCGCAAGTGATCTCCGGCATGAAGGACGGTGCAACACTGATCAATTTTGCCCGCAACGAAATTGTAGACACAGCCGCCGTAATCGACGCTGTAAACACAGGAAAACTACAGCGCTACATCACCGATTTCCCCACCGAAGAGCTTTTGGGAAACGAAAACATACTCTGTGTTCCCCATCTGGGCGCTTCCACGCCCGAATCGGAAGAGAACTGTGCACAGATGGCGGCACATCAACTATATGAATATCTGGAATATGGCAATATTACAAACTCGGTGAACTTCCCCTACTGCAATCTTCAGCATTCGGGACGGTTCAGACTCGCCATCATCCATCAGAATCTGCCCACCATGGTGAGCCAGATCACGGCGGCGGTTGCGCACAGAAATGCAAATATATCCGACATGATCAATAAGAGCAGGGGCGAGATCGCATACACCATACTGGACTTGGACGAACCGCTGAATGAAGAGACCATCAGCAGGCTGTATGGGATCGGCGGTATTATCCGCATCCGTGTGATCGATGCAATGCGCTGAGGCAAACACGATCCCCTGCCAAGGCAGGGGATTTGCTATGCAGAGGCGGTTTTGCGGCTTTTTGAAGGATGGCGGGACAGCCGTGTTGCGGCCCGTGCCATCTAAAAGCGGGCATGGGGGAGAAGAGGCACATAGATGATAGACAACCTGATCACTTCACTCAACGTGGTTCTGCCCATGTTTCTGATGATGCTGCTGGGGTATCTGATGCGCAGAAGCAAGCTGGCGGACGCGAGCTTCATGAACAAGCTGAGCGCTGTTACTTTTCGTATCTTTTTGCCGTTGCTGCTGTTTACAAACCTGTATAATGCCGATCATACGGCCATCACAGACTGGCAGTTGATACTGTTCAGCACAGCGGGCATCATCGTGTCCTATGTGATCACATGGATCGGTGTGGTGCTCGTCGAGAAGGATGACGACAAGCGCGGTGTGATGATACAGGGCATCTTTCGCAGCAATACGGCGATATTCGGCATGCCGGTATTGTTTGGGCTGTTTGGTGACGCGGGCGTTGCTTATGTGAGCGCTATGATGCTGGTGATTACACCGCTGTTCAATACGGGTTCTGTGTTCATATTCAGCGCTTATTCAAAAAAACGCGTGAGCATCAAGCATTCGATGATCGCAGTTATGAAAAATCCGCTCATCATTGGCACGATCCTGGGCGTAGCGGCGCTGCTTTCCGGTATTCGGTTTCCTGTCTTTCTGGAGCGGACGTTTACGGATTTGTCAAGGGTGGCTACACCCTTGGCCATCATCGCGCTGGGCGGCACATTTTCTTTCAAGAGCATCGCTAAGGCCAAGCGTCAGCTGGCCATCGTGATGGTGGGCAGACTGCTGGTGATACCGCTTATCTTCCTGCCTATAGGGGTTGCGCTGGGCATACGGGACGTGCGGCTGGCCGCACTGGTGACGGTGTTTGCGTCCCCCACGGCGGTGTCGAGCTTTGTGGTCGCAAAACAGGCCGGAGCCGACGCAGAGCTAGCGGGGAATATCGTGGTGTTTACGTCCATCGCCTCCATTGCCACGGTGTTCATGTTTATCTTCCTGTTGCGGCAATTGGGCTTTATGTAGGCAGCAGAACGAACGAATCGACGAAAATTTAGTGTGAGGAGTGCATCAAAATGATGAAGAATAATGAATATGATGTTGCGATCATCGGCGGGGGTATCAGCGGGATTATGGCGGCACACCGCCTGTATCAGAACGACCCTTCGCTGAAAATATGTGTCATCGAAAAAGGGCATCCGATTGAGAAGCGTATATGCCCCATCATCAAAAAGCAGATTCAGAGCTGTGTGAAGTGCGCGTGCTGCGCGATCATGGAAGGCATGGCGGGCGCCGGCGCATTTTCGGACGGGAAATATGTGATTTCCACGGAATACGGCGGCTGGCTGACGGATTTTTTAACCCCGGAGACGGTGATCGACTATATCGAGCAGGCGGATGCGATGCTGGTTGCGCACGGCGCCACGACCGAACGGTTTATGCCGGATGACGCGCTTAAAAAGCTGGCGCTGCAGCACGATTTGCACATGAGTCAGGCGCAGTTGAAGCATCTGGGAACGGATTCCAATTTCAATACCATGCGCAGCATGATTGAGGAATTGAAGGATGAAGCGGAAATTCAAACGGATACGGAGGCGATGGATGTCGATCCGCATACCAAAGAGATCACATTGTGCAAAAAAGGTGAAACACAAACCATACGTGCCAATATCATCATATTCGCCGTGGGCCGCGCGGGCAGCCGGTTTTTTGCCAAGTGGTGCGCGAAAAACGGGATACCGTTGCAGAACAACCAGGTGGATGTCGGTGTGCGTGTGGAGCTGCCTTCTGTCATATGGGAGGATTTTTCCAAACGGATCTATGAGCCGAAAATCTGGCATCGAAGCAAGCAATACGGCGATACGACGCGAATGTTTTGTTTCAATGAATGCGGAAATGTTGTGACAGAGAACACCGGCGGTGTTTTGACCGTCAACGGCCACGCCTACCGAGATGAAAAACGCAAGACACAGAATTCCAATTTTGCGCTTTTGTCTACCATACGTTTTACGCAGCCGTTCCGTGAGCCGATTGAATATGCGCGCCATGTGGCGAGCTTGGCGAACCTGATCAGCGGGGGCAGTGTGCTGGTGCAGCGGCTGGGCGATCTTGAGCTGGGCCGGCGCACGGACGACAAGCGGCTGCGCCAAAGCACAACGCGGCCAACCCTGAGCGCAGTGACAGGGGATTTAAGCCTGTGCATGCCTAAGCGTCAGCTGGATAATATCATCGAAACGCTGCACGCGCTGGATCAAATCGCGCCGGGTACCGCAAACTACGATACGCTGCTCTATGGCGTAGAGTGCAAATATTACTCGGCGCGGCCTGATGCTGTGGATTTTTGCCTGAGCGGGCTGGAGAACATCTATGCGATTGGCGATGGTGCAGGCTTTACGCGCTCGTTGTCCCAGGCTGCCGCCAACGGGCTGTATGTAGCGGATAAAATTTCTAAAAATAATATTCGGCTTTGACTTACGCATGATGTGTGATAAAATACATACATCGGTATATATCTATTATGAATTTTTTAGGAGGGAATGGATATGAAAACCAGATTTTATTATTGTGAACTGTGCGGCAATATCGTGGATCTCATCAAGGGTGACGGCAGCAGGCTCGTATGCTGCGGACAATCTATGACCAACATGGTGGCGAATACGGTGGATGCTGCGGTTGAAAAGCATAAGCCGGTGGTGGAATGTGTCGATGGGAAAACCATCGTGAAAGTGGGCAGCGCGCCTCACCCCATGATCGAAGAGCATTATATAGAATGGGTCTACGTCGAAGGCTGCGATAAAGCCCAGAGGATATGCCTCAAGCCGGGGCAAGAACCCGAGACGTTTGTCTGTGAAGATCTTTGCACCTGCGGCAAAGAAGAGTGCAAAGCGGATGTCTATGCCTATTGCAACCTGCATGGGCTGTGGAAGGCTTAATCCGAAAGAAAAATGCGAAAGCGTAACCGCACTGCATGATCTTCGAAGAAGCGCATAAAGACAAAAGAACTTAAAAACTGTTGCATAAAGAAAAGCGGCTATCCTGTTTGGAAGCCGCTTGATCTTTTGGATGGACTGTTTGGATCGGAGGGACATATTCTGCTATCTATAGATACCGGCCCCATCCAGCATGACATACTGGCCCTTTTTTAAAGTGACAGGTACTTTTCTTAAGGAAGGGTAGTATGCGGCAGTATACTTTTCTGTAAACGCCAGGGAGCAAACCAGACTTTTTCTGGTGTAGCGCGCGTCATCCCAGATTTCAAACAGGCCTATGTCGTCATTGCGCGCAATATAGTAAGTCCCGGCGGGCAGGTCTTTTCCTACGATAATCCATCTGTTGCGGAAAAGAGGGCCGCTGGTGCTGGCTTTTGGCCGGGGGATATCCTTGGTCAGCGCGGCGTCACAGTCAAAAAGGAGAAGATATTCGCCGGACCTCACTTCAACAGGGGTCTCCATGTAAATGTAGCGCTCGGTGATCACATTGAAATATCTGTCCAAAATCACAAATAAGGCACCGCCCTTTTTGCCGGGCGGATAAAGATTATAAAGGCCCGCGGGCATGTCGGTGCCAACATGATACCAGCTTCCGTCGCTGCTGCCTTTATAGTATTTCACGACCTTTTGACCGACAGCGCTTGAGGCACTGCCGTAATAGTTCTTGCCGCCGACCGTCTTATATGAGCGGATCTTGTAGTAGAAGGTGGTCGTCTTGCTTAAAGAGGGCTGATCTGTGTATTGCAGAGTCGAATTGCCGGATATTGTCTTGATCAGGCTGTATTTGCCCCCTTTGCTGGATGCGCGGTAGATCTGGTAGCCTGTCGCGGTGATGGTTTTTTTCCAAGTCAGCTTAACACCGGTTTTACCGGAGGCTGCGGCCTTCAAGCTGCCCGGCGTATTGGGCTTGGTTACGATGCCTTTGGGATTGCTGTCCAGGCTGTTGGCTGCGGACGCTTTGCTGTAATAGGCTCTGATTTTGTAGTAATAGGTCTTGCTGGGAGAAATGGTTTTATCAATATACGATAAAGACGCTCCGCCCTTTACGGTGGCAATTCTGGAATAGGTGCCGTTTTTAGAGGTGGAGCGGTATACATAATAGCCGCCTGCGCCGGCAACTTTACCCCATTTAATACTCACCTGTTTGTTGGTAGCCGAAGCGCTGGCCACTTTGGGGGTGGAAAGCCTTCCGCGGGCGCTGACTGTCTTGCTCGTGATATAGGAGGAAGGGTCGGGTGCTAAGGCGCGCACACGGAAATAATACGTGGTGCCGGCGGTGAGCTTGCTTGCCGTATAGCTCGTGCCTGTTACGGTGGCGATCTTTTTATAGCCGCTGGTGCTCTTGGTGGATCGGTAGATCTCATATTTTGCGGCCCCCGCAACCTTGCCCCAAGTCAGCTTGACGGAAGTCAAAGAGGCGGTCACAGCTTTCGCGACCGGCTGTGCCAGTTTGACATTTACGGTGCAGGTTTTCTTCTTGCCGCTGCCGTCTTTCGCGGTGACGGTGATGGTGGCTTTGCCTACTTTGAGCCCCTTGACCGTGCCGGCGGTGGTGACGGTGGCGATGCTTGTGTTGGAGGATTTATAGGTCACACCCTTATTGGAAGCATCATTGGGCAGCACGGTAGCGGTCAGCTTTTCGCTCTTTCCGACATAGATCGTCATGCTGGTCTTGTTGAGCGAAACGGAGGTCGCCAACTGCTTGACTGTCACCTCACAGATCTGCTTGACGGACGGGTTTGCAGCGAGTGCTGCGGTGATGGTGGCTGTGCCTGCCTTCACGCCTGTCACCAGCCCGCTTGCTGGGTCTACCTTCGCTACAGACGGCTTCGACGATGTGTAGGCGACGACTGCGCCGGCTGGTGTGCTCTCGGCGGAAAGCTGCAGTGTTTTGCCTGTGTAGATGGTTGCACGCGTATGATTCAGCGTGATGTTTTCCGCCAAGACTTCCAAAGTATACCCTTTGTCCGTGGCAAAGGCGGCGGCTGCAGAACCGGTGTATGCGTAGATCTTCTGCAATACCGTGCAGGCGGAAAACGCGTCGTCATGTATGCTGGTTACGCTGCGCGGGATGGTGACCGCTTGAAGCTGCGTGCATTCCAGCAGAACTGTGTCGTCGATATTCGTTATGCCGTCGTCGATATACAGGTGTGTGACCGTATCCTTAGCCACAGGTTCGCCCTTCTGCATGCCTCCATAGTCGTAAATTTCACCATCCGAGCACAACAACCCCTGCACGTCGCCCTCCCCCAACACCGACAGCGGTGCAGCCAGCAACACGAACAACAGGGCTAAGAGAGCCGTTAGTATCCGCTTTGTCATGAAAATAACCACCTTTCTTTCGCTATAAATTTATTGAAAATAGATAAAAAACGGAATATGGGGACGCTTAGCGCAATTTAAGCATCTGTAAGGGTGTGATCCATATATGAAACTATTTGATTGATTAATTTATTTTAGCGTATCCTCCATTGGTTTGCAACCTGCACGGTCAAAAATTCACAACAGCCGTTTTTTTAGAAGTTGACAAAGGGAATTAGGGCGATTATAATCATTTTGATTAGATAAACTAACTAACTATTGGAGAAGAATGATGCTGGATGAGTATTCCAAACTGGTGAATACAACTTTCAACGATATCTACGAAGCGATCCAACGCGTCGAGCAGCAGATGCTTAAGAGCACAAAGCTGGATTTGAGCATCAGCGAGCTGAACATACTAGAGACCATCCGCAAGGCAAACTGCAAAGGATGCTCTGTCAGCGAGATTGCCCGGGCACAGAATGTCACGCTGCCCACCATCACCGTCGCCATCAAGCGGCTGGAGGCGAAAGGGTATGTGGAAAAAGTGCGTTCACAGGAAGACGGTCGCATGGTGAGCATCCGGCTGAGCAGGCAGGGCGAAAAGGCGGATGCGGCGCACCGTTATTTTCATGAGCAGATGATACGCGCGTTCTTGAAAGATGTCGGACAAAAGGATCGCGTGGTGGTACTGAGTGCGCTGAAAAACCTGAGCGCCTTTTTAAACCAGGTCTAGGCCGTAGTAAGACACAGGTGCTTTGGGCAAACACTGGGGGCGGACGCCCGGAAAAGAGGGGACACATGAGAATCATCGGGACCGGCAGCGCGCTGCCGGAATTGGTTGTAAATAATGATATGTTGGCGGAATTCCTGAACACGAGTGATGAATGGATCAGCACGAGGACCGGCATTAAAACGAGAAAAATACTCTCGGAGGAGACGCTCGAAGAATTGGCGGCCGAAGCAGCAAAAAAGGCGCTTGAGAATGCGGGAGTTGCGCCTGATGAATTAGATTTTATCATTTGCTCGAATGTATACAACACATACTTAACACCGGGGCTGGGCAGCATCATACAGGGCATGATCGGGGCACAGTGTCCCTGCGTCGATATCAACGGCGCGTGTGCGGGATTCATATTCGCGCTGCATATAGCGAAGGGGTATCTGTCGTTGGGCATGCAAAACGTATTGGTGGTCTGCGCCGAGGGCATGAGCAAGATGGTGGACTGGACAGACCGCGCCACCTGCGTGCTGTTTGGCGATGGCGCGGGTGCGGCGGTACTCACAGAGGATGACACGCCCGTATCCTTCAAGCTGGCCACAGAATCGAAAAAGGAGTTCCTTTACGGCATCAATCCGCCGGGAAACTGCCCGTATACCAAGCATGAACCGGAACGGCGGCCTATCTATATGGCAGGCCAGGAGGTATTCCGATTTGCGGTGGGCCAGGCGTCGGAACAGATAAAAGACTTGCTCAAATCGAATGGCGTGCAGACTGACGAGGTCAGCTATTACTTGCTGCACCAAGCGAATCTGCGTATTTTACAGGCGATGCGCACACGATTGAATATACCGGAAGAAAAACTTCCCTATAACATCGATCACTGCGGCAATACGTCGTCTGCCAGCATCCCGCTGCTGCTGGACGAATGCAACCAAAAGGGCATGCTAAAAAAAGGCGATTTGATCGTGATGAGCGCATTTGGCGCGGGCATGGTGACCGGTTCCTGCCTGATACGCTGGATGGTATGACAAGGGGCGGAAATTGCCCCGCTTAGATGGAGAGATTACCAGGTAATCTGATGAATTATATTTTTTTGGAGGTAATAAAATGACATTTGAAAAAGTAGCGAAGATTGTAGCGGATCACCTTGACAAGGACGTAAGCGAACTCACCCCGCAGAGCACGTTCGAAAGCCTGGGGCTGGATTCTTTGGACACGGTGGAAATCGTGATGGCCATCGAAGATGAATTCGACATCAGCATCGAGATGGATACATCCATACAGTGCATGGCGGATCTGGTAGCCGTGATTGACGGAGGACAAAAGTGATGATCCATACGCCGGTATGCGATTTATTCAGGATCACGCATCCCATCATACAGGGCGGCATGGCGTGGGTGTCCAACGCTTCGCTGGCCAGCGCCGTGACGAACGCGGGAGGGCTGGGTGTGATTGCGGCTATGAACGCAGGCCCCGACTATCTGCGCGAGGAGATCGCCAAATGCAGGCGCGCGGTCAACGACCGCTCGTTTGCGGTGAACGTTATGCTGATGAGCCCGTATGCGGACGAAGTGGCGCAGGTGGTGATGGAGGAGAAAGTACCCATCGTGATCACAGGTGCAGGGTTGCCTACCAAATACATGAAAGACTGGATCGAAGCCGGTATACAGGTGGTGCCGGTGGTGCCTTCTGTGGCCGTTGCGCGCAGGGTGGAACGCTTTGGCGCGTGCGCAGTGATCGCGGAAGGCGGTGAGGCAGGCGGGCATGTGGGTGATCTATCCACTATGACGCTGGTGCCGCAGGTGTGCGACGCGGTGCACGTTCCTGTCATCGCGGCGGGCGGCATTGCGGACGGGCGCGGTATTGCTGCTTCGTTCATGCTGGGGGCAGAAGGCGTACAATGCGGAACAAGGTTCTTGACGGCGTACGAATGCGAGATCCACCCGAACTATAAGGCGCGGGTGCTCAAAGCGAAGGACATCGACACCATGACCACGGGCAAACGGCTGGGGCATCCGGTGCGTGCGCTCAAGAGCGCTTTTACCCGCAAGTTCAATGAGATGGAGTATGACAACTCCATCACCAACGAGGAGATCGAAAAATATGGTGCCGGATCGATGCGCGCGGCCGCTGTGGAGGGCGATGAGGATCATGGAAGCTTTATGGCGGGCCAGATCGCCGCTCTGGTCAACGATGAGAAGAGTGCGAAGGCGATCATAGAGGATATGTTTGCGCATGCACAAACCATACTCGAAGGAGCAGGCAAATGGATAAAGTAGCCTTTTTGTTTGCAGGCCAAGGCGCGCAATACACCGGCATGGGGCAATCGCTCTATGAAAACAGCCGTGCGGCCAAAGAAGTGTTCGATATGGCCGAAAGTTTGCGTGCAGGCACCATTGAGCAGTGCTTTTATGCAGATGCGCACACACTGGCACAAACCATCAATACGCAGCCCTGCGTATTCACCATGGATATGGCCTGCGCGTACGCATTACAGGAACAGGGGATACGTGCGCAGGCCGCAGCAGGATTTTCGTTGGGGGAACTGGCTGCCGTTTGCTATGGCGGGATGCTCTCCTTTACGGATGCGTTTAAGGCCATATGCAAGCGCGCCGAGCTGATGCAGGCGTGCGCCATACAACACCCCGGCGCGATGAGCGCCGTGCTGCGCTTGACGGCGGATCGTGTGGAAGCGCTGGCGGATGAGTTTGACGGTGTGTATGCCGTGAATTATAATAGTCCTCAGCAAACGGTGGTTGCGGCGGGCGACGACCAGATCGAAGCGTTTGAAGAGCGTGTGAAACAACAAGGCGGGTACACGGTGCGGCTAAAGACCGGCGGAGGATTCCATTCGCCGTATATGGAGAAAGCATCGCAGGGGTTTAGGACTTATCTATCATTTTTATCATTCAAAGAACCTGCGCTTCCCATCTATGCGAATATCACGGCAGAGCCATATGAAAACGACCCTGCCCGGATGCTGGCCGATCAGATCAAGCGCCCTGTGTTATGGCAGAAAACGCTGGAGAATATGTCGCGAGACGGCTGCACGCGTTTTGTGGAGCTGGGAGCGGGGCAGGTATTGAGCGGCCTGGTCAAAAAGAGCATACAAACCGAAACCATCTGCCATGTACAAGACATGGAAAGCCTGCAGCAAGCCGTGCAGGCGTTACGGTGAAAGGAGCAGCACATGCAGGATCATAGAGTAGCACTCATCAGCGGCGCTTCACGCGGTATAGGGAGAAGCATTGCCTTGCAGCTGGCCGCAGACGGCTGTGATGTTGCGATCGTATATGCGGGCAACCAACAGGCGGCCGAAACGACCAAAGAGATGGCCTTGACATACGGCGTAAAGGCGGAATGCTATTGTTGTGATGTGTCCGATTATGCAGAGACGGAAACACTCGTTAAAAAGGTCACACAGGAGCTTGGAAAGATCGATATACTGGTGAACAATGCGGGCATCACCTGTGATAAACTGGTGATACAGATGAAAGAACAGGATTTCGACCGGGTGCTGGATGTCAACCTAAAGGGTGCGTTTAACCTGATCAAGCACACCAGCCGTGCATTCTTGCGCGCCAAACAGGGCAGAATCGTGAATATTACGTCGGTTGCGGGCATCATGGGCAATGCGGGTCAGGCGAACTACGCGGCGGCCAAGGCGGGCCTGATCGGATTGACCAAGAGCGTGGCCAAAGAGCTGTCCAGCCGCGGGATCACCTGCAACGCGGTCGCACCGGGCATCATACACACCGATATGGTGGATGCCATGAACGAATCCGCGCGCGCAGCCATCATAGAATCGGTGCCCATGCGCAGATGCGGGCTGGCGGAAGAGGTCGCTGCCGCCGTATCATTTTTTGCTTCACGCCAGGCCGGTTATATCACGGGAGCCGTGCTCCCGGTGGATGGCGGACTGAGCATGTAGGCATGCAGAACAGGAGGATAAAATGTTATGAAAAGGGTGGTCATAACCGGCATGGGCGTTATTTCGCCTGTCGGCAACGATACGGATACCTATTGGAAGAACTTAACGAATGGTTACTGTGGGATCGGGCCGATCACACGATTTGATACAAAGGACTTCAAAGCGACGCTTGCAGCGCAGGTCAAAGACTTTTCACCCGAGGCATACGGCATAGAGGGGCGAACAGCGCGCAGGATGGATGCATTTACGCAATACGCCGTGGCGGCGGCCAGACAGGCGATGGATCAGAGCCGCCTGTCGGGCGCTGTCGCGCCGGATCGGCTGGGCGTCTATGTCGGCTCCGGCGTGGGCGGTATCGAAACGCTGACTATAGAGGCGGAAAAGCTGCTTACACGCGGACCGGGCAGGGTTTCACCGTTGTTTGTGCCCATGATGATTGCAAATATTGCAGCGGGATACATTGCGATGGATTATAATGCGCAAGGGCCGAGCCTGCCGGTGGTTACAGCTTGCGCCACGTCTACCAATGCGATAGGCGAGGCGTTTCGCGCCATTCGCTACGGGTATGCAGACGCCATCATCGCGGGTGGTTCGGAAGCGGCTGTTACGCCGCTGGCTATAGCGGGTTTTATCAACAGCCAGGCGCTGTCCACATCGGATGATCCCGCGTGTGCGTCTCTGCCTTTTGATAAACGCAGAGCCGGGTTTGTAATGGGTGAAGGTGCGGCAATACTGATATTGGAAGAATATGAACACGCCAAACAGCGCGGCGCCGGCATATTCGCTGAAATTTGCGGCTATGGCAATACATGTGACGCATACCATGTGACAGCGCCGCGGCCGGACGCGACCTGCGCCGCGCGTGCGATTGCGCTGTCGGCACAAGAGGCCGGCATCGGCGATGGGGATGTCATCTATATAAATGCCCACGGTACGGGCACGCCCATGAACGATCCGGCGGAAACGGCGGCCATCAAGATTGCGCTGGGTGAAGAGCAAGCCAGGCGCGTGCTGGTTAGCTCTACCAAATCCATGACGGGCCATATGCTGGGCGCTGCCGGTGCCGCCGAAGCGGTAGCGGGCGTTCTGAGCATCATGCACAAAACGGTGCCGCCTACCATCAACTATCGCGAGCCTGATCCCGAGTGCGATCTGGATTATGTGCCCAATCAGGCACGCGCAGCCGAGATTTCCCTTGTGCTCTCGATTTCACTTGGGTTTGGCGGGCATAATGGCTGTATTGCGCTAAGACCGGCGCAAGGTCAGTAAGGAGTCGAAAAATGGATATTAATCTTATCGAAGCATTGGCCGGCGTCTTAAATAAAAACCAGCTGCACTCCCTGGAAGTGGAGGAAGGCGGCTTGCGCATACGCCTTGAAGCGAAGCAAGAAGAGCAGGAAAGCCATGCTTGTGTGACCCGGCAGGCGGTTAATCCTGTTGCGGTGCAGGAAGTGCCGGACGATCTGGACACGGACCCGGGCATGGATTTCAATCAGATCGACACGGTGGATTCGCCTATGATCGGAGTTTTTTACACATCGCCGTCGCCGGACGCCGAGGCGTATGTGCAAGTGGGTAGTAAGATCAAAAAAGGCGATGTATTATGTATCATCGAAGCGATGAAACTCATGAATGAGATTGTTGCTGAAAAGAGCGGCGAAATTGTCGATATATGCGTGTCCAATGGGGACGTCGTTGAATATGGGCAACCGCTGTTTAAAATCTTTTAAAAGAGGTGTTTTTATGATGAAAGAAGAAATAAAAGCATACCTTCCGCATCGCGCACCGATGCTGTTGGTCGATGAGGCGACCTTGAGTGAGGACGGCAACGTTGCATATGGGAAATACCATGTCAAAGGCGACGAATGGTTCCTGCAAGGGCATTTTCCGGGGAATCCGGTGGTGCCCGGCGTGATCCTTTGTGAGATCATGGCACAGACATGCGGTATTTTGCTGGGAGAAAACATGAAAGACAAAACCCCCTACTACACAGGGATGGATAAGGTGCGCTTTAAAAACAAGGTTTTCCCCGGAGATACGCTGGAGATCACTTCCGCCATCGTGAGGAGCAAAAACAATTTCTATTTCACGAAATGCAGCGCAAGTGTAAACGGCAAACTCTGCGCACAGGGGGAACTGTCCTGTGTGCTGGTGGAAGGTAGATAAAACGTGTTTAGAAAAATATTGATTGCCAACCGGGGCGAAATCGCGATCAGGATTATACGCGCCTGCAAAGAGATGGGCATCGCGACGGTAGCCGTTTTTTCGGAGGCCGACCGCGAGGCGCTGCATGTGAGCCTAGCCGATGAGAGCTATTGCATCGGCCCTGCGCCTGTGCAGCAAAGCTATTTGAATATGAGCGCTGTGCTGAGCGCTGCTTTGCTCAGCAAAGCGGAGGCGGTGCATCCGGGCTACGGGCTTTTGTCGGAGGAACCGAAATTTGCGCAGCGCTGCGAAGAGCTGGGGCTTGTGTTCATAGGCCCTTCCGCTGAGGTGATCAAACGCATGGGCGACAAGGATGAGGCGCGCCGCACGGCAGAACAGGCCGGCGTAGCGGTTATCAAGGGCAGCGGCATATTGCGGGATGCAAACGAGGCGATCGAGTGGGCGAATGAAGCAGGAGGCTATCCTGTGCTCATCAAGGCGCGTGCAGGCGGCGGCGGACGGGGGATTCGGCGTGTAGACGCGAAAGAAGATTTACAAGAAGCGTTTATGCTCGCCGCATCGGAATCGCAGAACGCATTTGGAGACGGCGCGCTCTATATGGAGCAATACTTATGCCCCGTAAAACACATCGAAATGCAGCTTATTTGTGACCATCACGGGAATGTGATCTGCCTGGGGGAACGGGAATGCTCCATGCAGCGCAAAAACCAAAAGCTGATCGAGGAAAGCCCTTCTCCCGCGGTGGACGCGGCACTGCGCCGTAAGATGACGCAGACTTCAGCCAAAGTCGCCGAGGCTGTGGGGTATCACGGTGTGGGTACTGTTGAATTCCTGCTCACACAGGACGGGCAGGTCTATTTCATGGAGATGAACACACGGCTGCAGGTAGAGCACCCGGTCACCGAACTGGTGACGGGGCTTGATCTTGTCAAATGGCAGATCCGGGTTGCGGCAGGCCAGCCGCTGGACTTCACGCAGCAGCACATCAAGCTGAGCGGGCATGCGATCGAATGCCGGATCAACGCGGAGAATCCGCATGAAAATTACCGCCCCAGCAGCGGAAAGATCACGCTGCTGCACATACCGGGCGGGCCGTGGGTGCGTTTTGACTCCGCGCTTTATCAGGGCTACACCATACCGCCGTTTTATGATTCCATGATCGGAAAACTGATCGTGCACGCCCAAACCCGTGAAGAGGCGATCCGCAAGATGCATGCGGCGCTTTGCGAAATGGTGATTGAAGGGGTGGATCACAACAGCGATTTACAGATCGCGCTCATCTCCGACGAGGAATTCAGAGAAGGGAAGTATACCACGGACTTTCTCGGCAGGAAAGACCTGCATTTTTAACTCTTTGCTGATCGAAAAAAGAGGGGAAAGATGATAGAAAAATCTTTATTTAAAAAACCGAATATAGCGCTGGAAGGGCGGCCCAGCCGCAAAAAGAACACCAGCTTACCCGAAGAGCTGTGTGCGAATTGTGCGCAATGCGCAAAGATGGTGTTTATTTCGGAGCTGGTTGAAAACTGCTATGTATGCCCCGCGTGTGCGCACCATTTTCGCATGGACGCGCGCCGGCGGATCGCCCTGATGGTAGACGAAGGCACGTTTGCGGAGCACGACGCAGACCTTTCTTCTGAAAACGTGCTCGATTTTCCTGATTATGAGGAAAAAATCAGCCAAGCAATGGAAAACAGCGGCGAAAAGGAGGCTGTCATCACAGGCGTTTGCAGCGTAGGCGGATGCGCATGCTGCTTGTTTGTCATGGAGGGCCGCTTTATGATGGGCAGCATGGGTATGGTGGTGGGCGAGAAGCTCAGCCGGCTGTTCGAATATGCCGCGCAAAACGGGTTGCCGGTGGTGGGATTCACCGTGTCCGGCGGCGCGCGGATGCAGGAAGGGATTCTATCGCTGATGCAGATGGCGAAGGTGAGCGGCGCTGTCGGGAAACACGGCAGGCAGGGCTTATTCTACTTAACGGTATTAACGCATCCGACCACGGGCGGCGTAACAGCCAGTTTTGCCATGGAGGGCGACATCATACTGGCGGAGCCTAATGCGCTGATCGGATTTGCGGGCCCGCGTGTGATTGAACAGACCATACGCAAAAAACTGCCTCCGGGCTTTCAGCGTGCGGAGTTTTTGCTCGAAAAAGGCTTTGTGGACGCCATTGTAGACCGGCGGGAGCAAAAAGATGTGATCGCAGCACTTTTGCGTATGCATGAAGGGGGTGGCGCGCATGAAGGCATATGAAAAGGTTTTAGCCGCGCGCGCGAATGACAGGCCCACCGCCAAAACGTTTATCGACCAGATGCTGGACGGTTTCTTTGAGCTGCATGGCGATCGCTGTTTTGCGGATGATCATGCCGTGATCGGCGGCATTGGCTACCTAGGAGAGATGGCGCTCACGGCCATCGGTATTGAAAAAGGAAGCGATACAAAGGAAAAGATCATGCGCAATTTCGGTTCCGCGCATCCGGAAGGTTATCGCAAGGCATTGCGTTTGATGCAGCAGGCCGAGAAGTTCAACAGGCCCATACTGTGCATGGTGGATACATCCGGCGCGTATTGCGGCTTGGGCGCGGAGGAGCGCGGCCAGGGCAGTGCCATCGCTCAGAACCTGGTGGAGATGATGGATTTAAGCGTACCCGTCATCTGTGTCGTCATCGGGGAAGGGGGCAGCGGCGGCGCGCTGGCGCTGGCTGTGGCCAATGAGGTGTGGATGCTGGAAAACGCGATCTATTCCGTCATCTCGCCGGAGGGTGCTGCGAGCATTTTGTGGAAAGACGCCTCCGAGGTGCAGCGTGCAAGCGAATCTTTGAAGCTGACGGCGCAGGATCTGTATGGATTAGGCGTTATTGAACAGATTATTCCGGAATATGAGGGGGATTTTACGCGGGTGTTTTCCGAATTAAAGCAAGCGCTGATCGAGAGCTTTACAGCGTTAAGGGATTTGGGGAAAGAAACGATACAAGCGAAGCGGTATGAGAAATTTCGCGGGATAGGGAGAATAGAAGCATGATTGTAATCGCAACGGACAGCACCGCCTATTTGACACGACAGGAAGCCAAAGAGCTGGGTGTGGTGTATATACCCATGACCTACTCTGTGGACGGAGAATCGTATACGGAGGGTTTCATCAAGAATAAAGAGGACAAGGAAACGCTATGCTGGGATTCCTCGGCCTTTTCAACATCGCAGCCGATGCTGGGTTCTTTCTACAAACGCTTCAAAAAATGCCGGGATGCCAACTTTGAAATACTCTGCTTGACCATTTCGGCGCGTTTGAGTGGCACGCACAACAATGCGCTGGTGTGCGCACGCGAGCTGGGCGATGACGGCATACGCGTGGTGGACACCAAAACGTCTGCCGGCGGCATGTTCATGCTGATCAAACAGGCGCGCGCGCTGATCAACGAGGGATACTCTCTGGACGAAACGGCGGATAGACTGCTGATACTGCGCGAAAAAGTGCAAACACGCTTTTCCGTCGCGGATCTGGCGCCATTGCGGCGCAGTGGGCGGCTGGGGCTCATCCGGCAGTCGATCGGTACGATATTAAATCAACGGCCGATATTGACCTGCCAGGACGGGGCGGTGGTCTACCGCGATATCGCGCGCGGTAAAAACGAGCAGATGCGCAAGCTGGTGGACGCGGTGCCGGAAAACGGTCTGGAAGTGATGGTGCAGTATTTCAGAGAGCAGGATATGGCGCTGGAAATTGCGCGCAGGCTGGAGCAGAAATGCGGCCGCCCCATCTCCGTGCGGCGTATAGGGACGGTATTGGCCGTCCACATGGGTTTTGACGTGGTAGGTACCTTGTGGAGAGAGCCGTAAAGCCGGCAGGTATCCGCTATAAACACATACAAAGCACGCAGGGAATGCCTCTGCGTGCTTTATGATTGCGCAAAGCCGGCTGGCGGGTGTATAATCGTATTGAAATGGAGAAAAGCGGTATGGAGAATGCAGCCCTCACCCCTTACAGCCTTAAACAGATTCGATTTAAGAACCGGATCGCGATGGCGCCCATGCTTCCGTTTGGATGGCCGCAAAAAAACGGCGTGATGTCCGATCGGGTGATACAGCATTACTTACGCCATGCAGATGTACAGATCGGCCTGCTGATCAGTCAGGCGCTGCTGGTGACGCCTGAATTCAACGAAGACGACCGTGCGGGCGTCTATGCTCCGGAGCATGTGGAAAATCTGCGGTATATTGCCGAGACATGCCGCCGCAATGGTACACGCTTTATGGTACAGCTGCATTACAACGGCTTCGAGCAAACGAGGGAATCCATCAAAATTTTAAACGAATACCCGATTGAAAAGCTGCAAGCGCTCAGAGACTGCTATATAAGAGGTGCAAGGCTTTGCAAACAGGCGGGCTGTGACGGCGTTGAGCTGCATGGTGCGCATGGCTTTTTCTTGAACCTATTGGCGTCGCCCGCGTGCAACCGCAGGCCGGACGCATACGGCGGCGGCTTGCAGGGCAGGCTGCGCATGGTGCGCGAGATCGTGAAAGGCATTCAGGCATTTGCCGCGGACGATTTCATCATTTCCTACCGCATGGGCTGGAATGATACGCTGAAAACCGATGTCGAAACGGCGCAGGCGCTCCAGCAGATGGGCGTTGAGATGCTGCACATTTCACATGGTGCGCCGTATAGGCGGCCGGTCATTCCGCCGCGGGGATTTGACTATAACGCGTCTATCTACACGGGCAGCGTGATCAAAAAGGAAGTGGACGTGCCTGTGATGGTGGTAAACAATATCCGCACATTGAGGCGCTCGGGTGAGATCATCGAAAAGGGCTATGCCGACTTTGCGGCGTTTGGCAAACCATTTCTGGCGGACGCGAGGTTCTTGGAAAAATCACTGCAGGATGCCGATCATGAATCCTGCATACGCTGCCATTTCTGCCAATGGTATGTGGACGGCGACCTCTGCCCGGTCCGGAGGACGGTTGGGGAAATATAAACATTCCTAAAGAAGAAAAAGCCACTGTGTATCCATCATATACAGTGGCTTTGCGTTTGCTTTCTATAGCCGGATCGCTAAGCGGGGCGAAGCGCGCCTGAAAAGCTCAATCTCCGAAATCAACCCCCAGCTTTCGCGCGCAGGAGACGATCTCGCAATCCTTGGGCACCAGCTTAAGCCTGCCGGCTACCTCGCTATGCGGCACAGCCGTGATTCGGTTATCGATTAGAGCCACCATCTTTCCATAATCGCGCCTGGAGATCAGATCGGCTGCCGCAGTGCCGAAGCGTGTGGACAGCACACGGTCATACGGGCAGGGCGGGCCTCCGCGCTGGTAATGGCCGGGTACCGTGACCCGGATATCCACATCGATGCGCTCGGTGATCTCGTCGGCAAGCCGGTAAGCGATGGAGGCATAATCTTCTTTCTTACGCCTTTCCTTGAACGCTTTCTTTTCCAGCTTGGATTCATCGAGCGACAGCGCACCTTCCGCCATCGCGATAATGGAAAACCGTTTGCCGCCCGCGATGCGGCGCTGCAGCGTGTGCACCACAGAATCCACATGGTATGGAATTTCGGGCAGCAGTATGATATCGGCGCCCCCCGCAAGCCCTGCGTGCAACGCCAACCAACCGGCCTTGTGGCCCATCAGCTCTATGATGAAAACCCGGCCGTGGGAAGTGGCGGTGGTGTGAATGCAATCGATGACATTCGTCGCGATGTCCACAGCGCTCTGAAAACCGAAAGTCATATCTGTTCCCCAGATATCGTTGTCGATGGTTTTGGGGAGCGAAACGATGTTTAGACCTTCCTGCGAGAGCAGATTGGCCGTCTTGTGTGTGCCGTTTCCGCCAATGACCACCAGACTTTCAAGTCCCATGGCCTCATAGTGCTTCTTCATCTCGGCCACCTTGTCGATGCAGTTGTCGTCTCGCCGGCATATGGACTTAAACGGCTGCCGGGAAGCGCCCAGTATTGTGCCGCCGATGGTCAGTATGCCTGAAAAATCCCATGGGTTCATCAATCTGTAATCACCGTGGATAAGCCCTTTGTATCCGTCGAGTATTCCGTAAATTTCGATGTCCTCACAGCATTCATAGAGTGCCTTTGCAACGCCCCGCAGTGCGGCGTTGAGCCCCTGGCAGTCGCCGCCGCTGGTTAGCATGCCGATCCTTCTCATGATTTATCACGCTCCTGTCTTATTCTTTGGATAGAAGTTTGTTGACGCGCTGATGATGATTGGTCAGCGCCAGATCATATTCATTTTTGGCGTATTGCGAGATGCTGATTTGCGAATTGATAAGCTCATGGCCGCGTTTATCGCGCAGACGATAGACACCGTCGGGCTGCATCACACGCGCATTGACTATATCCAGCAGCATCAACTCGACATAATGGAGCACACGCTCTTTGAGCAAAGGCTCCTCCACCGGGAACAGTAACTCGATCCGCCGGTCGAGGTTGCGCTGCATCAAATCGGCGCTGCCCAGATAGATTTGGGGGTTGCCGGCGTTTTCAAATATAAAGATGCGGCTGTGTTCCAACAACTGCCCGACGATGCTGATGACGCGTATATTGTCGCTGATTCTGGGAACCCCCGCCTGCAAACAACAGATGCCGCGCACGATCAGATTGATCACCACTCCCGCCTGTGAAGCCGTATAGAGCAGGCGGATCATATCCGCATCCACCAGTGAATTGACCTTGATGGTGATCGCACTGGCGAAGCCTTTGCCTGCGTTTGCCGTTTCCGATTCGATCATGCGTGCAACGAAGGAACGCAATCCGTCCGGTGCGACCACTATTTTATTGTAGGCGGGCGGACGCGAATAGCCGGTGAGTATGTTGAACAACGACGAAACGTCAAACCCAAAGGACTCTTTGCAGGTAAACATCCCGATATCCGTATACAGCCGGGCTGTGGAGTCGTTGTAGTTGCCGGTGCCCAAGTGGAGGTAACGCCTGATGCCGCTGCTCTCTCTGCGCACGATAAGCAGCGCTTTGCAGTGCACTTTCAGCCCGGACAAGCCATACACCACATGGCATCCCGCTTTTTCCAGCTCCTTCGCCCAGTGGATGTTGTTCTCCTCGTCAAACCGCGCCTTGAGCTCTACCACGACCGTGACCTGCTTGCCGTTATCCGCCGCGCGGGCCAGCGCGTGTATGACGGGCGAATTTCCGCTCACACGATAGAGCGTCTGCTTGATGGCGAGCACATCTTCGTCCTGAGCGGCCTGCTCTAAAAGGTTTACGACGCAATCGAAGCTTTCAAACGGATGATAGACCATACGATCACGCTCGCGGATCGCTTCGAACATATCGGGATACCCGCAAAAGTCGGCAGGCGGCGTGGGCAGTATGGGCTGGGCCTTTAAGTGGTCGAAGCCATCTATGTTAGAAAACTTCATGCACATGGTCAGATCGAGCGGCCCGGGGATTTCGTAGATATCCTGCTTATGCACATGGAGCATATCGATGAGAAATTCAAGGAGCTTCGGGTCACATCCGGAAGCGATCTCTAAGCGTACAGGGTTGCCGTGCTTGCGCTTTTTGATGGACTCCTGAATTTCATCCAGCAGATCCTCGGCTTCTTCGTCGATGGTGATGTCGGAGTTGCGTGTCAGTCTAAAAGGTACGGCGCTTTTGATATCATGCAGCTCAAAGAGCCTATCCAGCTTGCAGAGTATGATATCTTCCAAGAATATATAGTGCGCGCCGTCGTCGCCGGGCAGCCGGATGATTCTGGGCATGATGGAAGGAACCTGCACCACCGCAAAGAAGGACTCCCTTTCTTTTTTGAGCCGTACCGCCAGGTTTAGGCTTTTGTTGGTCAAATATGGAAAAGGGCGGCTGCGGTCTACGGCCAGCGGTGTCAGAACCGGAAAGAGTATGCGTGTGAAATAATGCTCTACATGCTCCTGCTGCTGCTCTGTGAGCTGTTCCATACGCAAAAAACGGATGCTCTGCCGTTCAAGCGCGGGCACAATGGAGCGCAGCAGGCAGGTGTATTGCTTTTTCACAAAGCTGAGCATCTTTTCATTGAGCAGCACAAGCTGCTGCTGGGGTGTGAGCCCGGAAGGATCGGGCGTTACATACTTGGAACGAACCTGCTCCTTAAGCCCCGCAATGCGCACCATGAAGAATTCGTCCAGATTCGAGGCGGTTATGCCTAGAAAATTGATGCGCTCCAGCAGCGGCGTTTCCTTTTCGAAGGCCTCTTCCAACACGCGCATGTTGAAATCCAGCCAGCTTAATTCGCGGTTGATATAGGGGAATTTGGGGTTTTCCGACATATGTTTTTCTCCTTTAGCTCATCAAAGCAACAATGTTTGCTGCACAAATTCAGGCTTTAAACCGGATACTTCCTCGAAAAACGGTATACACTCCTCAAACGCCCATTGTTCCAGCAAAAGGTTTTTATCGCTGATGGCGACGATCTTCAATGTGTTGCCGCTGACCCTTACTCTGGGACTGCGGATCTTCTGGCGGTGTGATTTGTCCAACGAATTGGCGAGCCATAGAAGAGCGGAGAGCTTATAGGTCTGGATTTCGGTTTTTTTGAGACTGCCTGCCGCGCTTTGAAGAAACTCATTATGCCGTGCGATATTGCCCACAATCATGAGATCCTCTTCCGAAACCCCCGATATAAAGGAGTTGATGATGATGGAATAGGTACTGTTTGCATGATGGTGCGTGCTGGTGAAATGCCCGCAATCATGCAAAAGAACGGCAAGCTCCAATAAAAACCGGTGGTAGTTTTTCAGCCCATGATATCTTTTGGTTTTATCAAACAACAGTATGGCGTTTTCGTATACGTTTTCTATATGTGCCAGATTGCTGCCGTAGCGTTTTGCGATGGTGCGCGCGCTGGCCAGCGCATAAGCGCGCGCGCTATTTTGGTAATCGGTTCGCCTGGCCGCAAAGAGTGTCTGCTGCGCGAGAGGATCGAACAGACTGATGTTGGGTGCGATGATATTATCGCTGTCTAGAAAAGAGGTCATCTTCGCGAATATGTTGAACAACGAATAGAAAATTTCCGCCGCATCCTCGCTCATGTGATGGCGCGCGGCGATCTGCATCAGCGATTGCGTGCGCGTATGCCGATGAAAGGTGACAAGAGCCTCCTTTTTCAATACTGCGTATCCATCCTGCTGCTGAGCCCCGCAGGCGTTTGCCAGATGATCGATGGCGTTCCCCGATACGATCAGATTGGCAACCTTTCCGCAGCATAACTGCGATTGCAAGCGTGTGATGAAGGAATCGAGATATTCCTCAAGCGCCACATAGAAGTCGGGTGAATGATCCTGTATGCTTTTGAGCATATCCATCACCTTGAGTGTTCCCAGCGGAACCTGACAGGAGGAGAGCATATGCTCGCCGTCGTAATAGGCAACCCCCATGCTGCCTGTGCCTATGTAACACAGCAGCGAGCCGCCAGGCATGAGCTCCTTGTATGTCGGCATACGGCGCAGCATCTCCCAGTAGATGAGCGTACACTCCTCCACCACAGGCAAAATTTGTATGTCGATATGGTTAAGAATGCGCAATTGATCCAGCACGAAGGAACGATTGGCCGATTCGCGCAGCGCAGTGGTGGCGAAAGCCTGGCATTGAAGCACGCCATACTCCTTCATAACCTGCGAATACTTCTTTAAGCTGGCGGATATTTCGCGTATGCTGGCAAAGCTTATTTTCGATGTGCTGAACACCTCGCGGCCGATGCGCAAGGGGCGTTCGAGCACCTCTAAGGTCTCGATGCGATCGTTGCTCAACTGCATGATGCGCATGGTGAGCAGATTGGAACCGATGTTGATCAGCGAAACGATGGTTTTCTTGGTGCGCATGCTGCCACTCCTCTCCAAAGACTGTATCACTTAACCGCCGTTATAATATTCATTCTACAAACATCTCGAAAATTCCTTGCAAACCGCCAAATAAAGTATATTTTTGCAGCACGCAAAATACCAGTTGATGAGCAGCATACAAGGGTGGTATAATAGTTTTTAGTTTTGATGCCTGCCGGTGCAAACAGAAAAACCGGGTTTTGCAGGTGACGCAGGCTGCCTGTTGGCGAAGCTGAATGCTGTATGTGTATTATGCCACCTGATAGGTTAGCTTATCAAGGCGGATACAGATGTTTTGCGGAGGTAATCAGTTTGGTTTTTTCAAGCCTTGTGTTTATATACCTATTCCTGCCCTTGTCTTTAATTCTATATTTTGCTTGCAAAAACATAGTGTGGCGCAATGCCGTGCTCGCTGTGTTTTCCTTCGTCTTTTACGCGTGGGGCGAGCCGGTTTGGGTGCTGCTGCTCGTGGCGACCTGTCTGGCCAACTATATGGTGGGCCTTTCGATCCAAAAATATGAGGGCACGCCTAAAAGCAAGATATTTCTGGTCGTTGGTGTCGTCATCAGCGTGACGCCTTTAGTCATCTTTAAATATTTAGGGTTGTTTGTCAATACGTTTACGGATATATTCGGTATCGCTTCCCAAGGCGTGCATTTTGCGCTGCCCATTGGAATTTCGTTTTATACTTTCCAGATACTGACCTACATCATCGACGTATATCGCAAGGAAGTGCCCGCGCAGCGCTCGATGCTGAATTTCTTTCTGTTTGTATCCTTGTTTCCCCAACTGGTGGCGGGGCCTATTCTTCGCTACGGCGACGTTGCTCAACAGATCGAAAGCCGCAAGGTGACGGTGCGTAATATGACCAGAGGCATCACGCGTTTCTGTGTCGGTCTTGCCAAGAAGGTTTTGATTGCAAACGCAGTGGGCGATATAGCCGATCTTTTCCTGGGGGGCGGCAGCACGCTGTCAGTGTTGGGGAGCTGGTATGGTGTGCTGGCGTATGCTTTTCAGATCTATTTCGATTTTTCCGGCTATTCGGATATGGCGATCGGTCTGGGGCATATGTTTGGGTTCCAATATAAAGAGAACTTCAACTATCCCTACACATCCGGATCCATCACGGAATTCTGGCGGCGTTGGCATATCTCGCTGAGTTCTTTTTTCAGGGATTATGTGTATATTCCATTAGGAGGCAGTCGTACCGGCCGCACGACACGCAATCTGTTCATCGTATGGGCGTTGACAGGGCTTTGGCATGGCGGCAGCTGGAATTTTCTCATTTGGGGGTTGTTTTACTTCGCTTTGCTCGTGGTGGAAAAGAGATTCTTGCTCAACGGGCTGCAAAGGATTCCCAAGCTGATCGGCAATCTGTATACCATGCTGTTTGTGATGATCGGCTGGGTGTTGTTCTACTACACGGACTTTTCGCAGGTGTTTTCCACGCTTGGCTCCATGTTTGGTATAAGCGCCAGCGGATTCAGCGATGCTATGGTGCGAATGTCGTTCAGCTCGAATATATTCCTGCTCATCGCAGCGGCCATTGCTTGCATCCCCATTTCCAAATTCGTCAGGCTGATATGGGATCATCTGGAGCGTAAAAACTATAGAAGCAAACGGTTTGCCCAGATCGTCAACGCGGTGTTTAATCTGGCGCTGCTGTTGTTTAGCACGACGATGCTGATTGGACAATCCTACAACCCGTTCTTGTATTTCAACTTCTAGTTAGGAGGTACGGTTGATTGAAGAAACGATTCCGGTTTAACATTGTGATGATACTGTTCATCGTTCCGATTTTAATATTTTCCATCGTCAGCCTGGTGGATCAGGATTTGCAGCATTCCGAGCTGGAGATGCGGGATTTGGCGAAAATGCCCCAGTTTTCTCTGGATGCGTTGGTCAACGGCACATACACGAGGGACTTAGAAGCCTATTACGCAGATACATTCCCCCTGCGCGAAGGCATGGCGCAGCTGAGCTTAGCCATGGACAACGCAAAGGGGGTAGGCGAAAACATCGATTTCGACAAACAGATCGATTTGGGAATGGGTGCTGTGTATTCAGAAAACCCGGAGGATATAACACCTTTGCCCACTCTAAAGCCCACACCCGCCGAGCAGCCCACACCACCGGAGGGCGAATCCGCGCCGCAGCCAACTCCAACACCACATTCCGTACCCAAGGTGGTAAAGGGGCCTGCGGTGGATAGGCCGCAAAGCGGCACCATCGGGAAGAACAGCGTGTTGGTCGTTACGGAGCCGGAAAGCGGCTATACGCGTGTGATGGAAGTGTTTTACAAGAATGAAGCGGCGCTGAAGCGCTACGCGGATATGCTCACGGCGGTGGATGAGGCGCTGGGAGATGATGTGACGGTCTATTCCATGGTGGCACCTACAGCCATCGAATGGTGGGGGCCGCCCCAATATCAGGATGACGTCTTTTCGCAAAAGCAGGCGATCGAATATATCAATGAAAACATGGGCAGCGGCGTGATCCCCGTAGACGCCTATACGATGCTGGAATACACGCAATCTGAATATCTCTATTTCAGATCCGACCACCACTGGACGGCACGCGGAGCCTATTATGCCTACTTGGCGTTCTGTGAAAGCGCGGGGCTGGACGCCGTCTCCATAGACGAATTGGAAAGCGGGGTTGTAGGCGGTTTTTTAGGAACGTATTATACGACATACGGCCAGGTGGAGGCTTTGGCCAACGCTCCGGATGAAGTGGAATACTTCATACCCAAAACACAGACCTACGCGGTCGCGTATCAAAATGCGCAGCTGCAGGGGGAATACGCCACGCGTGTGCTCAATCCCGAGCTGGATTCCGGCAACAAATACCTCATGTTTACCAACGGGGATCAGACCATCATGAAGGTCGAAACAAACGCCGGTACAGGACGAAAGATCATGGTTTCCAAGGAATCCTACGGGAATGCGCTCATACCCTGGCTTGCGAACAATTACGATGAGATTTGGGTGATCGACCCGCGCAAAGACGATGTGATGCAGATGGATTTGCCCAGCTTTATGGAAGAACATGGGATCAAGGAGATGCTGTTTGTGAACTATTCGTTTGCGACTTCTTCGGAAAGCTTTGTCAATAAAGTGCTGGGCATGCTGTAAGCACATTCAAAAACCCGAAACCGCCTTGTGCCAAGAGTGAAGAGCACCCCGAAATTTAGACAGTTGTGATAAACTGTTTAATGGAAGGGGTGCATTTTCATGATAGGCCATATGAAAAGAGAGCCCTGATAAGAGCTCTCTTGACCAATTTTTAATCCGGAATACGTTTGCGTAAGCGTGAGGATTACTTCGTTGCCGCGTAGCATTCGTTGCAATAGATTGGTCTGTCGTTTTTCGGAATAAACGGCACCTGTGTGGGTGCGCCACAGCGTGCGCATGTTGTGTCGAACATTTCCCTGGGGCGGCCGGTTCTTCCGTTGGCTTTGCGCGAGTCGCGGCATTCCTTACACCGAACAGGCTCGTTCTGGAAGCCTTTTTCAGCGTAGAATTCCTGTTCACCGGTGGTGAATACAAATTCGGATCCGCAGTCCTTGCAAATGAGTGTCTTGTCCTGATACATGAAATAATCCCTCGCTTAATGATTAGTATACGCCCATGCTCCAGCTGACCTGGTCTTTGGCCCCACATCCGCCGACAGGAAGCTTCGCTACTAAAGTTTACCTTCCTCACTGCAACTTCTCTCAGGAATCTGTTTATTGAAGATTGGTTTACCTTGGAACCTTAAAAGCGGATCTGCCAAAAGAATTGGGGAAACCGATAGGGACTAGGGCAAATAATATTCTAAAAAACATACCTGGTCGGACTTACTTCTAAATCGCACCATGCTCACCGGGATTTTCCCGGCTTACGTGGATCGTTTTGCCTGCGACTGGCATCGATTTTCAACCACAGACCTGGAAATAAGCGCTGTGATCATTATATCGGAAGTAATTTTAAAAAGCAACATATATTTTCAATAGAGCGGATAAACCATGCACAGATTTGCATTCAATTACTAAATATGAGATAATATACTAAAATTATGCGTTATTTTAAAAGCAGAAACGGCCATGGGAAAACGATGAAAAAGAGCGTAGGGATTCGAAAAGCAGCCTGTGTCATATTGGCGCTTTTATTGTTCATTGCGGGATGTGCAGCATCCAATACAGGCAATGCACAAACCGGAGACAAAACGGCATACCGGCTGCTGCTGGATGCGGTCGATACACAGCTCGAAGAGGCCGGCGGCGCGGAATTTGCCGTGCACTACATAGACGTAGGCAAGGCGGACGCCATACTCATCGAATGTGAAGAACATTTTATGCTGATCGATGCGGCCACCAAAGCGCAGTCACCTGTGGTGCTGGATTATCTGCGGCAGCGGGGCGTTCAGAAGCTGGACTATGTGGTAGCCACCCACCCGCATGAAGACCATATCGGCGGTATGCAGGATATCTTCAGGGAATTTAAGATCGGCTTGTTCATCATGCCGGATTGCACGCATAACACAGCCACTTATGAAAACATGCTGGATACGCTGCTACAGAAGGAAATAGAGATTGAAATCGCCGCACCCGGCGCGGAATTTTCCCTCGCGTCCGCCGATTTTATGCTGCTCGCGCCGAATGGCGCGGAATATGCCGATTTAAATGACTATTCCGTCGTTTTGCGCATGGAATACGGCGAAACATCCTTCTTGTTCTGCGGGGACGCACAAAAGAAATCGGAGGCGGAAATGCTCCGCAACGGGCTGTTGCTGCAGGCGGATGTTTTAAAAGCCGGCCATCACGGCAGCAGCACATCGAGCACATTCTCCTTCGTGCAGGCGGTGGATCCAAACGCCGTGGTACTCACCTGTGACCGCGACGCATCCACCGGAGGCCCGCACGACGGGCCCCTTAAGACATTTCAATTGCTGGGCGCGCAGGTGTTTCGCAGCGACGATGAAGGATGCATTGTAATGATATCCGACGGGCAGCAGATCACTGCCATCACCGAAAGCACGAATACCCCGAAAAGGATCGAAAGCGTGCCCGAGCCCATCGCGGCGCAGGTGATTGGCAACAAGAACACCAAAGTCTACCATGTGCAGGATTGTTCCGCCCTGCCCAAGGAGAAAAACCGCATCTATTTTGATTCACTGGAAAGCGCCGAAATGCAGGGCTATCGCGCCTGCGGCAATTGCCTGAGCGGCGGGAGGCCGTTATGATGTATGTGATCGACCGTATAGACGGACAAACGGCATTTATGGAAGACCTTCAAACACAGCAGATTTTGGAAGTATCCGTCCAATATCTGCCGGCAGATGCCAAAGAAGGCGATGCCCTTCAAGCGAAAGATGGAGAATGGATCATAAACAGCGAAGAGACGGCGCGCAGGCAGGCGCGCATATCTCAAAAGATGGCGCAGCTTAAAAGCCGCAGCCGACGAAACCAAAGGGAACACAGATGAAAGAAACCAAACAGAAAATATACGGCCGGCTAAACGCTTGGGGCATTGAGTATCATCGTTATGATCATGTGCCTGCCCATACCATGGCGGATTGCGGGCGCATCAACCGTATGCAGGGCATAAAGGCCTCGCATTGCAAGAATCTGTTTTTGTGCAACAGGGCGCAGACGCAGTTCTATTTGCTGTTGCTAAGAGGCGATAAGAAATTCAAAACCGCCGAAGTGTCCAAGCAGATCCATCAATCGCGGCTGAGTTTTGCCAAAGAGGATGCGCTGTTGCGATACTTGGGCTGTACGCCCGGCGCCATCAGCCCATTGGGGCTGATGTTTGATGGGGACGGTGCGGTCAACGTGCTCATCGACGAGGATGTGCTGCGAGAACAGCAAGTTTGCTTTCATCCTTGCGACAACACCGCTTCCGTCGTCATGAGTCAAGAGGGGCTGTTTGGCTGGCTGCGGCAAACGGGGCATGGCTATACACCCATCATCGCGCGTCAAAAGGAAGATATGCAGGCGGTATAACGCCGGCAATGGAAATAGAATGATTGTATTGAGTGCACAAAACCTAGAAAAACATTATGGCGAGAGAAGCCTGCTTTGCGATGTGTCCTTCGAATTAAAGGCGGGGGAAAAGGCGGCGTTGGTCGGCGTGAACGGCTGCGGCAAGACGACGCTGTTCCGGCTGATCACCCAAGAGCAGAAGCATGACGCGGGTGCTGTGCATATTCAAAAAGGCATAAAGCTGGGCTATATGGAGCAGCACGCCGTTAAAGACACCGAACGCAGCCTGTATGAGGAGGTCTTGAGCGTTTTCAAGCCTTTACAGGATATTGAAAAGGAACTCGAGGCGATCCATGCCGGCATCCAAAAGGGCGAACGGGTGGATGCGCTCGTAAAAAGACAGCATTTTTTAAACGAAGCGTATGAACACGGCGGGGGATACACCTATAAGAACCGTACGCGCACATCGCTTTTGGGGCTTGGATTTGACGAGGAACAACTCGCATTGCCCACAGGCGTATTGAGCGGCGGCCAGCGATCAAAAGCGGCGCTCTGCAAGATGCTGCTCTCAAAAGCGGATGTGCTGCTGCTGGATGAACCCACCAACCATCTGGATTTAGAGGCCGTGCAATGGCTGGAAGAATTCTTGCTTGGCTACCGCGGCGCTTATATCGTCATTTCGCATGACCGCTATTTTCTCGACAAAGTGACACAGAAAACGTTTGAATTACAAAACGGCCGGCTGACATCTTTTTCGGGGAACTATTCAACGTATGCACAAAAGAAGGAGACTGCGCAGGATATTGAATGGCGGCACTACCGAAACAGGGAAAAGGAGATCAGGCGTTTAAAGGGGATCATCGCGCAGCAGAAACGCTGGAACCGTGAGCGCAACATCAAGGCCGCCGAAAGCAAGCAAAAAGTGTTGGACAAGCTGAACCAGGCGCATATAAAGCCTGAAAAGGATCCCGCCGCCATCCGTTTTCATTTTCAGGCGCCGCCGCAAAGCGGAAACGATGTGCTCTTTGCAAAAGGGCTGTGCAAAGCGTTCGAAGGGAAACCGCTTTTTCGCGACATATCGTTTGAAATCAAGCGGCAGGAACGCGTGTTTCTGCTCGGAGCCAACGGCTGCGGAAAGACGACGCTGCTGCGTATGCTGATGGGCGAGCTGCCCGCAGCCGCAGGAGAGCACACGCTCGGCGCCGGAGTCAAGACGGCCTATTACGAGCAATCACAAAGAAACCTAAACGGGCACAACACGGTGCTCGACGAGGCGTGGAACGCCAGACCCGCTGCGGATCAAACCGAAATCCGAAACGCGCTGGCTGCTTTTTTGTTTCGGGGTGATGATGTTTTTAAAAGGATCAGCACATTGTCCGGCGGCGAACGCGCACGGCTTTCCCTGCTGAAACTGATGATGAATCCTGTGAACTTCCTGCTGCTGGATGAGCCTACGAACCACTTAGACATCCATTCGCTGGAGGTGCTCGAGCGGGCGCTGGAGGAATACGAAGGAACGATGCTCATCGTCTCACACGATCGCTATCTGATCAATCGCTTAGCGGACAGAGTGCTGCATATGAGCGAAGGGGGTATTCGTGAATACATCGGCGGATACGACGACTACCTCGCCGCCATGCAGGAAGACGCGGCGAGGCGGGTATTGCTGCCCAAAGAAAAGAATGTGCGCCAGAATGAATATTTCCTGAAAAAAGAACGGCAGCAGCGCGAAAACAGCATTAAAAAACTGGAACGGGAAATCGCCCTTTTGGAGCAGGAATGCACCAACCTACAACAAAAAATCAACGATGCACAATCGGAATATGAGCAGCTGATGGAATTAACAGCGCATATGGAGCGAACGCAGCAGCAGCTGAAACAGCTCTATACACGCTGGGAATCGGCGCAATTGGAGCTGGAGGATTTTTGCGAAGCACATCAAGCCGACAGATGAACGGTCGGTATGAAAGGAGCCGAAAATGGCAGCGAAAAGATTAAAAGAAATGATCACAAACTGTGATTCCATCGTGTTTTTGGGCGGGGCCGGCGTGTCCACAGAAAGCGGGATTCCGGATTTTCGCAGCGCAAAAGGGATATTCAACGCGAAAAGTGCGTATCGATACCCACCTGAAACCATGCTGAGCAACCAGTTCTTCGTTTCGCATCCCGAGATTTTCTTCGATTATTACCGCAGCCAGCTGCTCTATCCGCACGCCGAGCCGAACGATGCACACAAAGCGCTCGCGGAACTGGAACGGCGCGGCCAACTGAAAGCGATCGTTACGCAGAATATAGACGGACTGCACCAAAAGGCCGGGAGCAAGAACGTATTAGAGCTGCACGGCACGGTGCTTTCAAACACATGCCGACAATGCGGCGCGCACTACGGGCTCTCTTTCATACTCCAAAGTGAAGGTGTGCCCTCCTGCACAGTGTGTAAAGGCGTTGTCAAGCCCGATGTGGTGCTTTACGGCGAATCGCTGGACGAGGGCGTGATCACACAAACCATCGCCGCGATCGAACAAGCGGACATGCTCATCGTGGGGGGGACATCGCTGAACGTGTACCCTGCCGCCGGGTTTGTGCGTTTCTTTAAAGGGAAATACACTGTCATCATCAATAAAAGCGCAACATCCTACGATGAAACGGCCGATCTGCTGATCCATGAAAGCATCGCGAAAGTGCTGCGCGAGGCTGTATTCTAACACATAGGCCGCCAAGCATATGTGGTGCAATTGCGCATGCAAGGCTGTATGTGTATAATACTGATAAACAAACATTCAAACAAGGCGGAAGGACATATGATCATCGATTTTCACGCGCATGCTTTTCCGGATGCGCTGGCCAATAGAGCGATTTCATCCTTGCAATATGCGGCAGGCGGCATGGAACCTATGTGTGACGGCACCATTCAAGGGCTTTTGCATGCCATGGACCATCACGGGGTGGATCAGTCTGTGGTGCTCAACATCGCCACCAATTCCAAACAACAGCAAAGCATATTGGACTTCTGCATACTGTCTGCATCCGACAGGATCGTTCCGTTCACATCGGTGCATCCATTTTCAGAAGATGCACCTTTGATGCTGCAAAAGGCGGCGGACGCAGGCATCAAGGGCCTCAAGCTGCACCCGGATTACCAGCAGTTTGATGCGGACGACGAAAGAGCCTATGCGGTCTATGAAACAATCGCACAGCTCGGGTTCACCACCGTTTTTCACGCGGGGCTGGACATCGGCCTGAGCGATCCTTCGCGCTGTACGCCCGCAAAACTCGCAAAAATATTGCCGCTGTTCGGCCATGCGCCGGTGGTGGCTGCGCATATGGGCGGCTATATGGAATGGTATGAAGTGGAAGAGCACCTGGTGGGCCGAGATGTTTATTTTGACATCTCCTTTTGCGCCGGTACCATGCCTATGAGCATTGCCAGACGGATTGTGAAAACCCATGGCACGCAGCGTATTCTCTTTGGCACGGACATGCCTTGGCACAGCCCTGACCAGGAGCTGCGCATGGTGCAAAGTTTAGATCTAACCGACGAACAGATCCAACAGATTTTGAATAAAAATGCCCGGCATATATTGGGCAAAGGCCGGAATTCAAACGAAGCAGGAGATGTGCAATGAGTAAGAAAAAGAGAATTCGGATCGGAAATGTGGAGCCGTTAGGTTTTTTTGCGCTGGGGCTGTCTTTCGTGCTGCTGGGCTTGCATCTAGCGGACGCCGCGGAAATGGGCGTGGTGCTCGCGGTCGTATTCTTGTTTTTTTCGGTGACGGCGCTGATGCTGGCGGGCATTTTCAGCTTGATCTGCAACAGCACCTACCGCGCCACCGTGTTCATCATCTACGGGCTTTTCTTCCTGCTGCACTCGGTGCTCTATCTCTATCCGGCACAGGCGGGAGAAAGCCTATACACGACCAATTCAGACGGCATCGGGATCTTGTTCCTGCTGTTTTTTGTGATCACTGCGATATTCGCAGTCTGTGTGCTTCGGCACTCCTATGCGTATATCGTGACCTTTGCCGCTTGTGCCGTTACGCTGCTGCTCTATGGCATGGGCATGCTTGTGCATGCACATGGCGTGGTGTTGAGCGGCGGGATTACAGGCATGATAGCCGGCGTAAGCGCTGTGTATTGTGGCGCTGCCTCTTTGCTGAACAACCGTTTTAAAAGGACAATACTGCCCCTGTTCAAAAGGTCGGGCAACAAACGAAAAAAAGCGATCAGGAAGCTGATGAAGATGGAGAAAAAGCAACTAAAGGCCGAGATTAAATTAAAACCACAGCACAAGGAGGTATCTCATGATTAACTTTGATTTCTGTAGCCCAACGCGCATCGTGTTTGGGAAAGACACCATTGACCAGACCGGCAAGCTCGCCAAGGAATACGGCGCAACCAAGGTGCTGCTGCATTACGGCGGACAAAGCGCCGCTCGATACGGGATTTTGCAGCGCGTTCAGGATGCGCTGACAAAAGAGGGTATCGCTTATGTCGAATTGGGCGGCGTGCAGCCGAATCCGCGTATGAAGCTTGCTTATGAGGGGATTGAAATATGCAAGAAGGAAAACGTGGATATGGTATTGGCGCTCGGCGGCGGCAGCGTGATTGATTCCGCGAAGTGTATCGGCGCGGGCGCTGTGTATGACGGCGATGTGTGGAACTTCTACGGCAGCCAGGCGACGGATGTCCCCAAGGCGACCCTGCCGGTGGCCACCGTGCTCACCATACCCGCTGCGGGCAGCGAGATGAGCAAGAGCAGCGTGATGACAAAAGAACCCGATTTGAAGCGGAGTATGAATGTCAACATACTGCGCCCTGTGTTCTCTGTGCTGGACCCCTGCACGACATTTACGCTGCCGCCGTATCAGACGTCCTGCGGCGTGGTGGATATCATGGCGCACGTCATGGAACGCTATTTCACTTTGGACGACGGCTGCGATTTTACGGACAGGATGTGTGAAGCAGCACTGCTCACAGCCATACGCAATGCGTATATCGTGCTCAAGGATCCTACCGATTACGATGCACGCGCCAACATCATGTGGCTGGGCAGCATCGCACACAACGATCTTCTAAGCACAGGGCGCACACCGGATTTTGCGACGCACCAGATCGGCATGGAACTGTCTGCTGAGTATGATGTGGCGCACGGGGCGACGTTGTCCGCCATTTTCCCGCATTGGATGCGCTATGTCTCACACCATAAGCCGCAGATATTCATCAAGTTCGCGACCCGCGTATTCGGCGTTGAATATGATTATGAAAAACCGGAGCGCGCAGTGGAATTGGGCATACAGGCGCTCGTCGATTTCTATCGTTCCATCGATATGCCGGTATGCTTAAGCGATCTGAAGGAGATGGAGGATACCAGCGACGAAATGCTGCGCAAGCTGTCCAAACGCTGCAATACGCACCACGCGGACGGCACTGTGGGGAACTTCGCACGGCTTACAAAAGAAGACGTGTTTAAAATTTACCAGACAGCGCGCTAAGTGCGATGCAAAAACCTCAACAGCCGCAAAAGGAGTATCCTTTTGCGGCTGTTTTATTAAACGGCTTGTTAACAGTATCCTCGTCTATTTCATATCAATGTCCGGAATGACGAAGCCCTGCGGATGCTTGCATAGAGGGCAGATGCTCCAGGCTTCCGTGCTCTCATGCACATATGCGCAGTTGTAGCATTTCCACTGGGTGGGCGTGGCTTTTCTATAAAGACTGCCGTCGGATAACTGTGTGGCGAGATCACAGAAAACTCTCTGATGGAGCCCTTCTACGGCCGCAATCATCTGGAAAGAGGATGCGATGGCCGCAAATCCTTCCTCCTGGGCAACCTTTGCGTAATCGGGATAGATGCTCGTATGTTCTTCCATCTCCGCCTGCTCGGAAAAGCGCATGTTCGCGTCCGTGGCCCCGATGACAAAAGGATAGCCTGCGTTCACAAGGAGGTTGTGGGCGTCATATGAAAGCCCGCTTTGGATGTGATCAAAAAATAATTTGGAGTGTGCCAGCTCGTTATCCGCGATTTCTTTGATCATGTTGCCGACATAGAAATAACCATCGTTCTGCGCCATTTCCGCATAGAATTTGTACCGGTTGTGTGCCTGGCATTCGCCGGCGAATGAATTGACAAGATTCTGCAATGTTTTAGAACCGTTCAGATCCATAAAGAACACCTCATTTCGTTTTTTATTTTTTCTAGTATTTCCCAACAAACCGCGCAATATGCAGAAAATGCGCACCATCGCCTGTCTCGGACCGGAGGCCATAAATTAGGACTACTCTTTTTTTGCGGATGCTGATATAATGGATATCGGACAACTCTGGAATCGACGAGGAGGCTAAAGAGGTAATGATTGCGATTGGATCGGACCATGGGGGCTTTGGACTAAAACAGGAAATCATGAAATACCTTGAAGAAGAAGAGATTGCGTTTAAGGATTTCGGGTGTTACGAGATGTTGCGCTGCGATTATCCCGATGTGGCCGAGGCGGTTGCGTTGAGTGTTGTGAACGGCGAATCCGACAAAGGGATTGTGATTTGCGGAACGGGCGTGGCGGTGAGCATGGTGGCGAATAAAATTCCGGGGATACGCTGCGCATTATGCGGCGATGTTTATTCGGCACAGTTTTCAAGATACCATAATGACGCGAATATGCTTGCACTGGGCGGCAGGGTGCTGGGCGGCGGTGTGGCCATTGAAATTCTGGATGCTTGGCTGAACGCGAAGTTTGACGGCGGCCGGCATCAGGACAGAATCAACAAAATCTATGCCATTGAGCGCAAATATGCGCCGGTCAACAGGGATGAAAGCTGATGGGCCGTTTGTGCGTAGTGGATCACCCATTGGTGCAGCACAAACTCGCCCTACTGAGGGACCTGAACACAACGCCTAAGGATTTTAGGCAGCTTGTTCAGGAAATCTCTTTGCTGATGGCATATGAAGTGACAAAAGAACTGCCCTTGCAGGAAGTAAAGATACAGACACCGCTGGTCTGCATGAAGGCCAAAATGCTGGCCGGGAAAAAGCTGGGCATCGTGCCTGTTTTGCGTGCGGGTCTGGGCATGGCGGAAGGCGTGCTTCAGTTGGTGCCCGCAGCCAAAGTAGGGCATATAGGTTTGTATCGTGATCCGGTGACATTGGCGCCTGTGGAATACTATTGCAAGCTGCCGCAGGATGTGCAGGAAAGGCTGCTCATCGTTTTAGATCCCATGCTGGCTACCGGCGGCTCTGCTTGCGCGGCGGTCGATCTGCTGAAATCCAAGGGTGCGCGTGCGATCAAGCTGGTGAGCATCGTGGCGGCGCCGGAAGGGGTGCATGCTGTGCGGACACATCATCCGGATGTCGATGTGTTTGTGGCGGCTGTAGACGAATGCCTGAACGACCAAGGGTATATCGTGCCCGGACTGGGGGATGCGGGGGATCGGCTGTTTGGAACGAAGTAATCACAATGCGGGGCTTTCTGTGTAAGCCGGCGGGTGGCACTGTGCAGCAAGCGATCCTATTCAAACGACAAAAAAGCGGCGAGATTTTCGCCGCTTTTTGCATCGATGAATTACAGCTCTGGGGAGATATCCGTTCACCCCTTATAACGCTGCTCGTCCTCTTCGCGGATTTGTTTACGCCGTATTTTGCCGCTGACCGTCTTGGGGAGTTCTTCGACAAACTCCACGATGCGCGGATACTTGTATGGCGCGGTCGTCTTTTTCACATGCTGCTGCAACTCACGCACCAGCTCATTGCTGGGCGAATAATTCTTGGTGAGCACGACGGTCGCCTTGACAATCTGGCCCCTGTCCGGATCGGGTATGGCGGAAATAGCGCATTCCAGCACGGCCGGGTGCTCCAACAGCGCACTTTCCACTTCAAACGGCCCAATGCGGTAGCCGGAAGACTTGATGACATCATCCCGCCGGCCGACAAACCAGTAGTATCCATTCTCATCGCGCCAGGCGATATCACCCAGACGGTAGTAGCCGTCATACCAAACGCTCTTGGTCAGCGCTTCATCTTTGTAATAGCCCCTGAACATACCGACCGGCCTGCCGTTTTTCGTGCAGATACAGACTTCACCCTCTTCGCCGACTTCGCAGGGCTCGTCGTTTTCGTTGAGCAGCTCGACTTCGTATTGAGGAGAAGGCATGCCGATGGAACCGGGAACGGCCTTCATGAAGGTAAACGTACCGATGAGCGGCGTCGTTTCCGATTGGCCGAAGCCTTCCTTGATTTCAATACCGGTGATGCGCTTGAACTGGTTGAAGACCTCCGGATTCAGCGGCTCTCCGGCGACGGTACAGTAACGCAGCGCCGAAAAATCAAGGCCGGACAAGTCCTCCTTGATCAAAAACCGATAGATGGTGGGCGGCGCACAGAAAGTCGTAACGCGGTGCTTGCACACCATTTCGGCAAGGCGCAGCGGCTCGAATTTCTCCATGTCGTAAACGAACTGCGCAGAGCCCGCGATCCACTGGCCGTATGTCTTGCCCCAGCCGGCCTTCGCCCAGCCCGTATCCGCTACCGTGAGATGCAGGCCGTCTTGCGTGACATTATGCCATTCTGTGGCCGTTAGAATCTGACCCAGCGGGTAGGTGAAATCATGGAGCGCCATCTTGGGCATGCCGGTTGTGCCGGAGGAAAAATAGATGAGCATCGGATCGCCGTTATCAGGCATGTCCTGCTCGGCGGGCATGTCCCAAATGTCGCTGGCCGCTTCCAGCTCGGCTGAAAAATCAATAAACCCGTCATAAGCGCCCAGAGTCGCCTTCTTGAAGGGCTTCTTCACACATTGCTCGGCCTTGTTGATATACTCCAGCAGCTCGGGCTTATGGACGCTCAGCAGGAATGAAACATCCGCGGCGTCGATGCGGTAGCTGATATCCTTATCGGTGAGCAGGTGTGTCGCGGGGATCGCGATCGCGCCTATTTTGCAGAGCGCCGGTATGCAGAACCAGTATTCATAGCGCCGCATCAGCATCATCATGACCACGTCGCCCTTTTTAACGCCGTGCTTTTTGAATGCATTCGCCGCTTTATCGCTGTAACGTTTGATATCTGCGAATGTAAAGCGTTTTTCGTTTCCGTGATCATCCACCCACAAGAGCGCCAATTTATCCGGGTGTGTGCGGGCATATTCGTCCACCACATCATAACCGAAGTTAAAGCGCTCCGGGATGAGCACTTTCCAATTTTGCATGAAATCCTCATGCGAAGTAAAACTTGTTTTTGCTAAATATTTCTCTAACATAAAACCCTTCCTTGTTCTTTTAGATGACGACCGCTATAAATTTAGCAGTGACATCCCCCACAGCTTTCATGCCGTGCGGGTAGGAGGAATCGAAGTAAATCGAATCTCCCGGATTGAGCAGCATTTCGCGGCCGTTGATGTTGATACAGAGTTGACCTTCCACCACATAATCGAACTCTTGGCCAGGGTGGCTGTTCAGCGAGACAGGTGTATCCTTGGCCTCGGGTTCGACAGAGACAAGAAACGGCTGGGTTTTCTTATTTGAGAAATTTTCAGCTAAACTTTGATATTTATACTCTGAACGGCGTTCTACAGCAACGCCTTGACCTGCACGCACCAAGCAGTATATATGCAGCTTAGGTTCGCCGCCTGTGAGCAGAGAGGTGACGTCAACCTGATAACGGTTTGCTATTTCACACAAAAAGCTGATGGAAATATCCGATTCGCCCGATTCATATTTCAAATACTTTTCGTGGCTGATACCGAGTTCCTTTGCAAGTGTTTCGGCGCTGTCGCCGGATATCTCGCGAAGCTCCTTGATACGCATGGCAATTTGGCGTACATTTTCAGACATCTCTCAAAACTCCTTTCTCCATTATTGGGTCATGCTTCGCCAATGGCTGCAGCGAAACAAGGCCCATTTATATTGCTTACATTATACTGGATTCCAACATGACGGGCAATACCTTTTTCTACGCAGTAAAAAAGATGCGCAATACAAGGCGGATATATCTGCATACGCTGAAAACGGCAATGCGGGTGTGGTGTGTATGCGCCGGCTGTGATATGATCATCAAAAAGGAGATTGAAGGATGATCAGACATATTGTATTTTTTAAATTTGATCCAAACAAACCTGAGGCGGCACAGACCAGCGCAAAACTGCTTAGGGAGCTGCCGAAAAAGATTGATGTGATCCGGTATTTGCAGGTAGGGTTTGATGTAACCCACAGCAGCCGGTCTTATGATATGGCATTAATCTGCGACTTCGATCATCTCGCGGATTTAGCAGCGTATGACGTGCACCCCGAGCACCAGAAGGTCAGGGAATACATCCATTCGGTGCGCATCGGCACGGCGGCATGTGATTTCGAATACGACGCCTGAAGGCACGCATGGTTTTTTTAGGCGTGAACCTATTTACTCCGTGCCTGCGGGCGATTCAGGATCGCCGGTGGTATCGTCCGGCGAAAGGCTGAAAGCGTTTTCGCCGGCAGTGTCTTCCAACTGGTCGTCCGGTGTGAGCAGCGCGCGCGCGATTTCGAGCTTCTTGGAAGTCTGCTCGTATTCGCCTTCCACGAGTACAGCGACCAGGCGCGGTTCTTCTTCATCGATCCAATAAGCCACAAACCAGCCGAGCTCTTTGTCATCCCCGCCCTTGGCGGTGCCTGTTTTGCCGCCTATGCGCACGTCTTCAATGCTGATACCCAGCCGCCAGCCCGTGCCTTCCGCGATCACGGACTCCATGATGGGGGCCAAGATACGGCACGCCTCCGCCGATACGGCAGCTTCTTTCCAGACGGACGGCTCTGTCGTCCTCGTCGCGATATAGTCTTTGTCCTGTTCCTGATGGATGGATTCGATCAAATAGGGCGCCATGATATCCCCGCCGTTGGCGAACGCGGAACTGACACACGCCAACTGCAAGGGTGTGAGCAACAGCTCCCCCTGGCCGTAGCTGGAGTCGGAGAGATACTTGATGTTGAATTCCGTCCCTTCATTGGCGACCTGGGAAGTCTTGACAGGCAGATCATAAGGGACGCTCTCGCCGATCCCCACGCGATCAAAATAGGAGAGCAGCGCATCCTCACCCATTTCGAGCGCAAGCTTGCTGAAGTAGATATTATCCGACCACATCAGGCAGTCCTTAAGATTCATTTCGTGTGCAGGTACCTGTGCGCGGTTGACCGCCGGATAGTGCCAGCCGGGGTAATCAGGGAACCAGGAATCGTTTACGATATTAAGACCGTTGAACGTGTTGTAGTATTCCGTGATGGTGCCTGCATCCAAACCTGCCGCTGCGGTGACCGGCTTGAGTATGGAGCCGGGGGGCAACAGCGATTCAAGCGCACGGTTGAACATGGGGTAATTGCTGCTTTCGTCCATCAGTTCGTTCCAATAGTCCGTGCTTACGCCCTCGACAAATGCATTCGGATCGAAGGAAGGGTAATTGGCCTGTGCCTTGATCGCGCCCGTCTTATAATCGAGCACGACGACCACGCCGCTCTGCCCCTGTGTGAGATATTCTTCCAGCGCATCATAGGCCCGCTGCTGCAGCTCGATATCCAGTGTGAGGTGCAGATCCTGACCGTTCTGTGCGTCTTGCCGGTAGAGCGACTCTTTTTTTTGCCCGTCCTGCGTACGTATGAACACTTCAAAGCCGGTAGTGCCTGTCAAGGCCTCCTCATATTGCTTTTCAAGACCGGCTTTTCCGATATAGCTGTCCACGCGGTATCCTTCATCCTTGACCTGCTCATACTCTTCTGCGCTGAGCATACCCACATATCCGGTGGTATGCGCGCAAATGTCGGCATAGGGGTATGTGCGCGCTACGACATAGTGCTGGTAGTCGATGCCCACGCCATCCATGGCGGTGAGCTGCTCGGTGGTTTCGGCGGATAAGTCCTGTGCATCCTCATACACCTTCAGCACGATAAAATCGTCCCGCTTCGCTTCGGCGGATTCCAACAACGCCAGTATCTCCTCCGCCTGCATGGCGAGCAGCGGTGCCAACGCATCGGCGAGCTGCTGCAAAGACTCTATGCGGCTGGGTTGAGCATACACGCAGAGAAACGCCGTGTTCGCGGCCAGCAGCTGCGAGTTGGCGTCGAATATCTCTCCGCGTTTCGGCTCTATGGCGGCTGCGACCACCGTATCGCCCCAATCCATCTGCGGGAAGATGAGTGCGGGTGTCCAATCCACTTTACCATCCTTTAAGTGTATTTCATATTCATAGGTCAATTCGCCTGCTAGGTCTGTTTGGTAGGTGAGGGTATAGAACAAGACCCCGGCCTCCTTCGCGAGATCAGAAGATGCTGTTACATAAGAAATACCTGTAACAGCCAAGCCTTCCATGATGGAGGTGTATCGGTTTACAAAGTCACTCAAGCCGATTTTAGCCTGCGCTGTTTCGGACAGATGTGAGTAAGCGCGGGAAAAATCGCGGCTGGCGATGGCATTTAAATAATGATCCGCCGAAGAAAAGGCGACAACCGCTTCTTCGTGTGTGCATGCGCAAAATATGAAGAGTATCGCAAGACATAAAGCGAACAACCTTTTTGTATGCATCGGTTCCTCCGTCATTTGACATTCTTGGAATTATACCCTATCGGCGTAACAAACAGGGTGTAATCCGCGCGCATATGCGTTCTCTCGTCAGCAATAAAATCGCACACGCATAAAACAGCTGTAATAATGGTCGCTTAGCGGGCATTATATCACAAATCGACAAGCCTTGCATGAGTGTCGAAATCAGATGAAAACGCTAAAAATATGTCGTTTTAAGGGGAAAGTGGTGAAAGATATGCAGGATGTGATTCATTTATGGTTATAAATGGGAGAAATGTTACATAATTATTAAATAAAGTTGACATAATAGAGTTGCTGGAGTAAAATAACAATATCTTTTTTGAACGCTCAAAGAAGGAGAAAACAATGAAGCGAAAAAAAAGCAATGGCTTTGATGGCGTTGCGATGTATGTCTCAGGCATGCAGCCGGGCATACTCTATGCGAAATCAAAGCCGCCAAGAAGCAATGTGATGCTAGGCCTGGTTGCCGGTATGGGAAAAGCGGTACGGGCAGCGCTCAGCGCACTGGCGGCGCCGGTGGTTTTCTTTAGAAAACTATTTGGCAAGAGCATTGTTTCAAACAAAGGGAAGACGCATGAAAAGGCGCTTCGCTCTATGCAAAACAGAAGGAGCAAGGCCTTCACGCGCACAGGAACGATCCGATCCTCTCAGAACAAACCTATGCCTGCGGACACTGGAGCCGTATTGATGGCCGCCGCGCGCAGCGAAAGCGCAGCCATCACGCTGGGCGAGGATTCCGGGGAGGAAACGGAAGCCGAATTACCATTTCAACTAAAACGAAAAGGGCATAAGGAGGCGAAATTGGCTGCCCGCAGAAAGAGATCGGGCAAAAAGCAAAAACAGGAAAATCTAACTATATTGCTGGACGAAGTGTTATATCATGAGCGTGAGAAAAAGCGGATACCGCTATTTTTCAAAATAGCGTCCGGTGCTCTGGCTTTGGGTGTTTCTGTTTTCTTGCTGACCGGAGCCATTATCGGAAGTCAGACAAAGACGATTACGATCAACGACGCCGGCAAAACTATGACGATCAAGACGACAAGTGAAGATGTTGCGGCATTGTTGGGTGAGAACAACATCGTGCTGGGCGACGGGGATTTATTGAGCGTACAACCCGAAGCGCCGGTAAAAGACGAGATGAATATCATCATCAAGCGGGCCGGATTGATCCAGATTACGACGGGTAAAGAGCAGGTAGTGGTAGCACTCGCGAGCGGGACGGTGGAAGATGCGCTGAAAAAAGCGGACATCACCATCGAAGAACAGGATCTGATCGAACCCGCGCTGCACACGAGACTAGCAGACGTTACCAACATCGTTCATACAAAAGTGTCTACTGAATATGAGACAGACAGTGAGAAGATTGCTTTTAACGAAGTGACAGTAAAAGACCCCAATATGCTCTACGGCAAGAGCAGTGTGAGTGAAGGGGCAGAGGGCGAAAAGCGCATACGCACAAAAGTGATGTATCACAACGGTGAAGAGGTTTCCCGGGAAATAACAGACGAAACACTCGTCTCCGAACCGGTTGACCAAATAACCTATGTCGGGACGTACATCCCGCCCACGCCGAAGCCGACCCCGAAACCGACGCCGAAACCAAAGGCCAATACGGGCGGCTCAAGCAAAGCGAACACCAATACCAACACCGGCGGCTCGGCGCAAGTTGGGTATATTAACCCAAACCTGGTGCAGTTTGCCGGGGATACGAGAAGCCAAACACCGCCTACAGAAGACCAGATTGCGCAGGTCTATACCATGAAGGCGACGGCATACTACGATATCAACAACACCGGCTCCACGGCCACGGGCGCAGCGCCTGTGTTTGGCACGGTGGCTGTCAATCCAAGCATCATCCCGTATGGAACCAGGATGTGGATTGAAGGCTATGGATATGGTATTGCGCAGGATACAGGCGGATTCGCCAGGAACAACCCGTATCAAGTCGATGTGTTTGTGCCGACTCTGGGTATGTGTTATCAATGGGGGATGCGCAGCGCGGTCAAGGTGTACATCCTCAAATAAAGCGGTTTCAGACATTGTAATCATGATCCCCGGGCTGTTGAAGCTTGGGGATCATTGATGCCTGTAGATATACAGGCGCACGGTCGATGCAAGCAGCATCGTGTTTTGTTCGAAGAAACACCTTCGTGCTGTCGATCAGGAAGGAAAGCGGGCGGCGATCACGTATACAACAAGCGTTGAAGGCAAAAAAGCCGGAATAAGGGGGAGACATTATGAATCTATGGGAAGCAATGAAGGCGCGTCATTCCGTCAGAAGCTATACAGACCGCAAAATCGAGGGTGATGTTTTAGCCGAGTTGCGGCAAGTGATCAGCGATTGCAACGAGGAGAGCAGGCTGCATATGCAGCTTTGCTTAGACGAACCGGGTGCATTTTCGGGAATGCTGGCGCGTTACGGCAGATTCGTCAATGTGCGAAACTATATCGCCCTTGTGGGCAAACAGGGCGATGATCTGGATGAAAAATGCGGCTATTACGGTGAAAAGATTGTTTTAAAAGCGCAGCAGCTTGGCCTGAACACCTGTTGGGTGGCCGTGAGTTTCAGCAAAGCTAAATGCAGAGCAGCCCTGTCTCTCAACCCTGACGAAAGGCTGCGTATGGTCATTGCGCTTGGATATGGCAAGAATGACGGATCCCCCCGCAGGACAAAATCCATAAAGGCATTGTCTAAGGCAGAAGGGGTGCTGCCCGGCTGGTTTCGCAAGGGAATGGAGGCGGCACAGCTGGCTCCAACGGCAAGAAACCAGCAGAGGTTCAAGTTTATTCTGACAGATGACATTGTACACGCATCGGCGGGGAGCGGATTCTATACCAAAGTGGACCTTGGGATCGCAAAATATCATTTCGAGGCGGGCGCTTCAGATAGCGGCTGGAAATGGGCCGAAGCATAATAGGCTTTCTCTGTGCGTGCCCGCAGATCGCCGGAAAAGCCATACTTTACAGCTTTTTTGACAGTCCGAATCATGCTATAGTATAATATTTTATATAAGCTGGCTTTAGATATCATAACGCACACTCCAGGAGATCATGCAAAGGAGATGGAATGATGCTGCTTCAAGAGTATCCTTTTGCAGGAGAAAAGGGCACATTGCTGGATGTGCAGTTTTATCAGGGCAGCCAGTGTATACCGCTGCATATGCACGATTTCTCAGAATTTGTGGTCGTTCATAACGGATCATGCATCTACCAGTATCAGGGGCGGGAAACGCTGCTGGTGGCGGGAGATGTATTTTTTATACCGCCTTATCATGCGCACGGATACCGGTATGACACCACTATGGAGTTTTATAACTGTCAGTTTTATGCGGATCGGCTGGGTGCACATTGGGACTCCATATTGCACGACACGGTGTTGGGGGAAAACCTCTATGTGGAGCGGAACAGCGGTCCTTTTAGCTGGGACTATGATCTTCGGGACATATCTTTGATCGATTTGGACAATGAGACACAAGATAAAGAATATGGATCGTATTTTAAGGAGCACAGGATCATCCATCTGGATGGCGAGGAGAAAGAAACCATCGAAGGGTTATTGGAATCCATACGCTATGAACAAGACAAGAAAAAGAGTGGGTATGAGTATCTAAAACAGGCTTATCTGACCATCATACTCACCACCATCAAGCGGATCATGGAAAAACAGAGCAGAGCGATGGAGCTCGGGCCCAGTCGAAAAAAGAGCGTGATTTATGAAGCCCTGAGGCATATCGATGAAAACTATGCTGAGAATATCAATTTCTCCGAATTTGCCCAAAAGAATTTTATCACGCCCAACCATTTTCGTCAGCTGTTTAAAAAGGTGACAGGTGTCTCGCCGGTGAATTACCTGAACCGGGTGCGCGTGATCAAATCGCTGCAATTCATTCAGCTGGAGAACATGTCGATTTCCGATGCTGCGGCCAAGGTAGGCGTTTATGACGCGAACTACTTCTCCCGTATGTTTAAAAAGATAATGGGCTACTCGCCCAGATATTTCAAGAGCATCTCTAAATAATGAATGAAAAAAACAGCTTACTCTGCTCTTAAGCCGCAGATGAACGGGCTTCTGACAATCTATATATAATGGCGTTTTGCGCCAAAGGCAAACAAAAATGACGCGGGGTGCATACAATGAACCAACTTCTATTCTTGAAGGGGGAACAAAACAATGTGCACCGCAATGACACTGAGCTCTTCAGACGTAGCAAGCTATATCGGCAGGAATATGGATTTTTCCTATGACCTGCAACCTCACTTCTTTTATGTGCCGAAGCATTATGAATGGGAAAATGCGCTGACCAACGAGATCATGCGTGATTCTTACAGTTTTATCGGAATTGGGCAATCGCTGGATGGCGTACTTGCATTTTTCGATGGGGTCAACGAACATGGCTTTGCTGCGGCGGCGCTGTATTTTGCCGGATATGCCCATTATGATGTAGCAACACCGGGCCCGGATACAATACAGGTAGCCGCCTACGATTTTCTGCACTATATACTTGGAAACTGTGCATCGCTGGAAGATCTTTGTGTGCAGATGCATCGCATACATATAATGGGGCTGGCGGATCCGCTGACACAAACGGTGGCTCCGTTGCATTGGATTGCTGCCGATCGAAGCGGAAGGTCCGTTGTGCTGGAACAGACGAAAAAAGGCATGGAGCTCTTCAACAATCGGATAGGGGTGCTGGCCAACAGTCCGGATTTTCGCTGGCATATGACGAATTTGCGCAATTATATGCAGACATCGCCCCTTCAGCCGGAAGAGACGCTCTGGGGGAGTGTTACGCTTACGCCATTCGGCCAGGCTGGAGGCACGGTGCCGTTACCCGGCGGCTATACATCGCCCGAACGCTTTGTGCGCACGGCTTATCTAAAAACCCACATCCCAACGCCGCACAGCCAGAACAGCGCTTGCATCTCTTTCTATCAGGTCATGAAGAGCGTGTCGATCCCCAAGGGTGCGGTTTTGACTGCCCGGGGAACGGATGATTACACCCAATACACGGCTTGTATAGACATGAATCGCTGCGAATATTTCTTCAACACCTATGATAATCTGCAAATAAAAAGAATGGGTTTTCCTGCTTTAAAAACAGCCCCGGACACGTTGGTGGATCTGGGAGAAATCGTGCAGCCCATACGCTTTGAAAACCTGTAACAGCCTGGATGCCGTGCCTTGAAAAGAAGGCGCATAGGCGGGCTTATTCGAGGACTCGGCTCATGAGGGCAAAATCTTTGTGATCGCGTAAACCGGTGCGATGGCTGTAAGACAAGCCCGAAAAGACATCAAAGGCATCAAGACGCTTTTTAGCCGGTAAGCCATGCCGCCAAGAAAGCGTGTGCTTCACAATAATATTATAAAAACATAATCAAAAACCGTATTTTGAATTTTCCAGAGAACTCTTTTGGCAGATGGCGAACAAAAGGAATGTTACAACATATCATATTATATAAAGGCTTGATTATATACTTTCACTTTAGGAGGAAAAATATGTTTATTCCAGATCAATCAGCACAGAAAAATCCATCTGCATGCTGTTCTATAATGAATCGACACTGCAACTGCCCCGGCAGAGCGCCCGCCTGCTACGTCGGTCCTACGGGTTCGACGGGCGCAACCGGCGCAACAGGCACCACGGGTGCCACGGGGGCAACAGGCCCTGCCGGCGGTCCCGCAGGCCCGGCGGGCGAAACGGGCGCAACCGGCACCACGGGTGCTACGGGCGCAACGGGCGCAACGGGTGCTACGGGCGCAACGGGTGCGACAGGTGCAACCGGTGCGACAGGTACAGCGGGGGATGGAGCAATTATCCCGTTTGCATCTGGTCTGCCCATCAGTTTGAACACCGTGATCGGCGGAGCGCTCAACACCTCCAGCGCAGTTGGATTTGGCAGCAACCTTCCCGGCATCTCCGCTGCCGGCGGAACAATCGATTTGACAGGGCTGACAAACTTTGCATTCTCCGTGCCCAGAGACGGGACGATCACTTCCCTGACCGGCTATTTGAACGTCAGTGCCGCAATCAGCCTGATTGGCTCGACGCTCACGGTATCTGCTAGGTTATTCCAATCCGCCGCGCCAGACAATACCTTCGTGGAAGTGCCGGGTGCGGTGGTCACGCTGGCGCCTGCACTCACAGGATTAATCTCTATAGGCGATATCAGCAGCGGTGTCATCGACGGGCTGAATATTCCTGTTACCGCGGGCACCAGATTGCTGTTGGTATTCTCCGTAGAGGTCACAGGCGGGGCCGATCTGGCAGCCACCATTGCAGGCTATGCCAGCGCCGGTCTCGGTATTTCTTAAAAGACCCGCGCAGCCTGAAAGAGCAAGACTGCTTTGAATAAAGCCAAGCAATGAATGCCCTTGGGCGATGAAGCATACCTCAAGCGTTGGGCAGAGCATTACACGGCTTGATAAAAGAGATGTATTTTCATGCTTGGAGAAGCGGTAAAAAAACGAGCATGAAAAATCAAAACCATCAACCAGATAGCTGCCCGTTTTTAAATTGAGAGCGGGCGGCTTTCTCTGTTCCCTTTGCGTATAGTTTTGAAAGGCCTTGGATTTAACGATAGCTGAAAATATCGACATATGATAGAATAATGACCGGCAGAAAAGCACCTGCAATTTTAAAATACCGGGCAGGCATTGAATAAAGAAGTTTTCATAGGGAATCTGTCAAAAAGTATTCTTAAAATGAGGTTTGATTACATGAGGGATGTAAGATTTTTGTTTCTTAAACGTTCGTTCCCATGCTCAAACAGCATAGTGGTTCAAGACGAGCAGTCGTTTTTAATAGACACAGGGTTTGGCAGTGATATTGTGCAAGCTGAAAAATCACTGGAAGATGCCGATGTACTGCCTAAACAATTAACGGGTATTATCAACACACACTATCATAGTGACCATGTTGGCGGAAACCACTATTTACAGCAAAAGTATCATCTTCCTATTGCGGCTTATCGTTGGGAAGGGGAGATGATTAATCAATGTGATAGAGAAGCTTGTGCATCTCATTATTTGGATCAACCGGTTGAACAATATACTGTACAGCAACTGCTAAAAGACGGACAGGAGATCGTTACAGGCCATAGTACGCTGCAAGTACTACACACGCCCGGACATACATTAGGGCATATTGCGCTATATGAGCCCAAACAACAAATTCTGATTTGCGGAGATTTATTTCATTATAACGATATAGGATGGCTGAATATTTTTCGTGAAGGAGTCAACAGTTTAGGGCGTTCTTATGCGAGCTTAGAAAAACTTGCGAAATTGCCTGTACAAAAAGCCTATCCCGGTCATGGGCGTACGATTGATGAACCCTTGAAAGTGATCGATCAAGCAAGGGCACGTTTAGAAAAGTGGATGGATGCACCGGAAAAAATGGCTTGGCATGCGTGTAAAAGAATCTTTTCTTTTGCACTGATGATTAAAAACGGTTTGCCGAAAGAACAGATTGAGCCGTATCTGCTGCAATGCGGGTGGTTTCATGATTTTTCCGTTCATTTTTTTCAAGTGAAGCCGCAGGAATTTATACAACCGATGCTTGATGAAATGGTTCGTTCCAAAGCAGCGATATGGCAGCAAGATACATTAATGGCAGCCACTCCATATAAAGCCCCTCATGCTGATTGGCTTGGGAAAGATCATATGCCTGATAAATGGAATCAATACAGGGATGCAACAAACCATGCCATAAAGATTAAACCCTATTAATCGTCGGGTGAAGACAGGTTTTATTCTGAACACGTCACTTTTCCAGAAGAAGGCCCCGCAAATCCACTGCGCGACCAATATTGCATGCGATAGAATGCCTTTTACGCAGCATTTTAACAGCAGGAGATAAAGGGTGATCCAAGCATGAGGATTCAAATATCTACTGCCAAACGGTTTTCCACTATTATAAAACGCTTATTGCATCGGTTTTAATGCGGTACCAGGTGTGCCCTTCTTCCTCATAACCTTCCCAAACGCCGGCAATCTCTATTTCCGATTCATTTTCGGGATAATCATCGGGATAAACGTGTTCGCCAATCCAAACAAATTCCAGACCCTGAGCGCAGCAGGCCGTGGCGTCCTGGACAATCACGAAGTGATAGTGTTGCCCAGTCGATTCATAAAAGTTCGAGTAGTATAAACCGCGCATTTTGATGGTTTGCCCGATGTAGCGCTCAGGCTCCATCATCATGTTGTATACTTCGCCGTACACCATGGTGCTGCTCAGCGCTGTCAAATCGACATCGACGCCATCGTCCTCCTGATCGGCGGTTTTCGAAGGCTGCTCCGGTTCAGCGGTATGCGTATCAAGACCGTGCTCTGCCACCGGCGGCGTGGAGGAACCAGCAGGGGGAGATGAAAACGTTTCGCTGGCGGAAGGGAGCGAAGGTGCTGGGGCAGAGGATCTGCTTTCCTGATCCGTGCAACCCGGAAACAGTGCGAATAGGATCGAAACAGCGATTAAAAGAGGCATTCGTTTCTTCATTGTTTTCCTCCTGAAAAAGTGCCAAACAGACTGAATAAGCCAAAAACAGCGATGTGTACGGTGACGATGGTGGAACCGACCGGCGTGCCCGCCAGTATGGAGATCAGTATGCCCAGCGCAGATCCTATAACAGAAATGATGACTGAGCAGACCACCACTGCCTTAAAGCTTTTGAACACGCGCATGGCGGAGAGCGCGGGGAATATCACCAGTGCGGAGATCAAAAGCGAGCCTACCAAGTTCATGGCAAGCACGATGACAAGCGCGGTGATCACCGCGATGAGAAGATTGTATTTCTTGGCGTTTGTTCCTGTCGCCGTGGCAAAGCTCTCGTCAAAGGTCACCGCAAATATTTTATTATAAAAAAGTATAAACACCGCGATCACAAGGATGGATAAGGCGATGCTGACATACACGTCTATGGGCCGGAGTGTCAAAATAGAGGTCGAGCCGAACAATGTGGTGCATACATCACCGGAAAGATTCGAGGATGTGGAAAATATATTCATCAGCAGATAACCGATGGCCAGCGCGCCCACCGACAGCATGGCCACCGCCGCATCCCCTTTGATCTTGGTATTCTGTCCGATGCGCAGCAGCAGTATGGCGCACAGCACCGTTACGGGGGCGGTGATGAAAATGTTGTTGGACAAATTTAAAACGGCGGCAATGGCAACGGCGCCAAAGGCCACATGTGCCAGACCGTCGCCGATAAACGAAAGACGCTTGAGTACCAGTGTTACACCGAGCAGCGAGGCACAAAGCGCGATCAGTATGCCTACGATCAGCGCATACTGCACAAAGGGATATTCGAAATACAGCGCCAGTTTTTCTATCATCGGGCATCACCCCCTTTTAGAGCCGATTGAACTTTGCCCATTTCTGTGGAGGCATAATCCTCCTTGCGCCCGTAAAACAAAAGGGTGTTTCCAAGGTGCAGTATATGGCTGGCGTATTGCATGGCTGTCGTGATGTCGTGGGAGATCATGACGATGGTGATGCCACTGTCACGGTTTAAGTCTTCAATGATGCGATACATATCCTCACTTGCCTTGGGGTCGAGTCCTGCGGCGGGTTCGTCCAGCAACAGTATTTTCTGCGTGGCGCACAGGGCCCGCGCCAGCAGCACCCGCTGCTGCTGGCCGCCGGAAAGCTCACGATGGCAGCGCCTGGAAAGGCCGGATATCCCCAGCCTCTCCATATTCGCGCGCGCACGTGCTTTTTCATTTCGGTTGTAAAAGGGCCGCAGCCCGCAGCGGTTCAAACAGCCGGACAGCACAATTTCCCTCACCGATGCAGGAAAATCCTTCTGTGTTTCGGTCTGTTGCGGCAGGTAGCCGATTTCCTTTTGCCGAAGCCCCTCTCCGAACTCTATGCTGCCTTTTATAGGAAAGAGCAGCCCCAGCATGGCCTTCATCAGCGTACTCTTGCCGGAACCGTTTTCTCCCACGATGCAAAGATAATCCCCCTCGCAAATGGAGAAGCTCACATCTCGTATCACGGCTTTCCCCTCATACCCAAGTGTGGCGTTTTTGATGCTTACAAGTGCCATAAAACTCAGCCTTCCTTTATGACAGCGCTTTTTTGAGCACTTCAAGATTGCTTTCCATGATGGAAAGGTAGGTCGTGCCGGAAGAGACATGTTGTGCAGTGACCGACTGCATAGAGTCTAGCACAAGAATATTCTGACCCTTCGATTCTGTGCTCTCAATCACTGTACTGGCGATGGATTGATCGGCATTTTCGATGACCATCACATGCTCTAGTGCTAGTTCATCCATCTTATCCGCAAGAAATACGATGGTTTCAAAGCTGGCCTCTGTCTCGGCGGAGCAGCCGGAAAAGGCAGCGAAATAGGAGATGCCGTAATCGTCCACCAGATAGCGGAAAGGAAAACGGTCGCCAAAGAGCAGCGTATTGCCAGTGGCGTTGTCTACGGTGCTTTGATAGGCTGAATCGAGTTCCGCCAGCTTTTCGTTATAAGCTTCTGTGTTGGATGTATAAACAGACCCGTTTGCTCCATCCAGCTTTTTAAGCCCTTCGGCAATGTGGCCGCAAAGGATCTGCGCGTTTTTGAGAGAGAGCCACACATGTTCGTCCTCATGCTCATGAGAATGGCTGTGCCCGCTCATGGTTTCGGCGATCTCCTCTCCTGTGGCGTCAGACAGGAAATAGGTGGGAGACCAGCCCTCTATGGCTGTCAACGCCACGAAGCTCTCGTTGCCGTAGCGCAGATGATAATGGGGGCTTTCATGCCCGTGGTCATGATCTTCCTCATGCCCGTGGTCATTGTCGTGCCCGCCGCCGGTTCCGTGGTCATAAAAGGCGATGTAGAGGGGCACGCCTGCCTCCTTGTCCTGTGCCTCAAATCCATACCATACCGACCCGCCGTGGTCGCTTTCTACCAGCCGGTAGCCGATGTAGGTGTAGTCTGCCGAAACGCCGTCAAAAGTGATGGATGTGTCGGATATAGTCAGCGTCTCATACTCCGATTTCCAGCGCTGGGCGTAAGCCGATTTTTGCATTTCAAAATCATTGCCGTTTTCATGCGCATTGTGATCCACATATTCATCCAGCGCGCCGCTTTGCAGCGCCTTTTCGATGGTCGTCCAGTCCCCTTGCCAATCTAAGAGCGGTCTGTCGTGTATATCATCGGGATCGATCTCGCCGTGCCCGTGGTCATGGCTGTCTTCCATGCCCTCCACGATCTCTTCCTCTTTGACCTTGTCGCCCAAAACCTCCATCATATTGATGACAATCATGTTCTTGTTCGTAGCCGCTTCCAGCGCGTCATGCACCCAGGCGTCCGACTCGCCGCCCACGTGGATGAACATATCGCAGCTGGATATTTTCGCGATATCCTCGACCGTCGGCTGATAGCTGTGTAAATCTACACCGTCGTCTAAAAGGAGCGTAAGCTCCACGTCTTCGATTTTTTCACCAAGGATTTGCTGTATCCAATCGTATTGAGGGAATGTCGTGGCGATGATGCTGAACTTGCCAGCATTCGTGGCACTATTTGGGTCACTGGCCGAGGGTGCTTGATGATCGCAGGCCGAAAAAGCCGCAGCGATTAAAATGAATGCCAAAAGGCAGGATAGTATCTTTTTCATATTCATAAATAAACCTCCAAAATCCATCGTTTTAAAAAGGAAAGATGCAAGGCGATACGAAACATTTTGAAAAAGAAGTTTTTCTTTTTCAAAAATGGATAGAGTATATCCTTGCAGGAGGTCTATCTCAATTATTTAATCTGGTTTTTAATGAAATGGGTGTATGCATCCCCAGCTTACAGGAGAATGCATACACGATTGCCAGCAAGATCAACAACGCGCTCGGCACCGCCGCTAACACAAGAATGACAGAAACGATATTCTTTAATAGGTTTTGCGCAATGGCAAGCTGCACACAGACTGCGCAGCTGCCTTTGGGGCCGCTATGGTCATGCGTGTGGGCTGTGTGTGTAAAAATGAAGGCAGAAGAAAGGAGCATCGTCAGCACAAACACAAGAAGCAGTGCCAAAGCGCCTACTCGTTTTCTTCTATCATTCATGAACATGCTGATTCACTCCCTTCAAAAACACCTTTTCAACACATGGAAGGTTCATGTCTTTGCGCATAACATTGATTGCAAGTACCGTAAAATAAGGTTTTTTGCGAATCCAAAGCAAACAAGTGCTTTTCAAAAAAGTGTCGGCTCAATGTCGCTACATGATCACACTGCAGATGAATAAGATCCCCGCACATCTCGCATTTCAGATGATAATGGTCTTTGTCTGCATCGCTGTCTTCGTCTGTATATTGATAACAGGCGCTATTCACGCCATCTACCGTATATTTCGCTACAACGCCCTCCTGTACCAGTTTATCCAACTGACGGTATATTGTAGTCAGACCGACACGAATTCCCTGCTCTTTGAAGTACGCTGCGATACGGCCCGCCGTAACATGTGCGCCCTCTAAAGAGGAAAGATACGAAACGATGGCGTCTCTTTGCTTTGTATGATAGTGCGCTGGCCGTTTCATAAGCGGATCCCTCCCAGACGAATCTGAATTTGAAAATCGTTTCCATTTTACCATGCGCGAATTCAGAAATCAATATGAAAATCATTTTCAAAATCATAATATTAAAGTACTTCCAATTTGCATGATGCATGCGTGAGATATGCTGTTAAGTCTTCGGATCATCAGTGTAAAAGCACGGCTGCCGGTCGGTTTAGTCTTCTTCCGTTGTGTCGTTTCTGTACGGCAGATAGTCTAAAAACCGTTTGATGGCAAGAGAGGCAGATCTTCTGTCTTTCATTGCTAGGCCAATATTGCGGTATGCAGGAATATCCAGTTCCTTTATCACGATTCGGTATGGAATACGCCGCAAGATAAGTTCCGGCAGGATGCTGATGCCCAGACCGCTTTCAACCATAGACATGATGGCATAATCATCCCACGTTGTAAAATGTATCTTTGGCTTGATATTACATTTCTCAAATATTTCTGATATTTCGGCTTTAGCACCCTTTTCTAAAAGCATGAAAGGATAATCACATAACGCTTTTACCGGGAAGCAATCACAATCAACCATCGGATGATTTTCCGGCAAAACGACAAGCAGCTTATCTTGTTCTAGAAAGCTTGTTTTAAACTCCGGTCGGGTGGGAAGTCTAAGAAAGCCGCAATCTACCCGCCCTTCTAAAAGCCAGCTTTCAATCTCTGTGTAGTCACCGAGCAAAAGCTCGTAGTCGATGTTAGGATAATCCTTTTGGAACGCTTTGATCATGTTGGGAAGCCAATGGGTTGCCACGCTGGAAAACGTACCGATCCGGATTAAACCTGACTGTAAGCTGTTCAGTTCGTCCACCTGTGCCTGTAATTTTTCATATTCAGCACACACGCTTTGAGCAAAAGGAAGCAGCTTTAAGCCATCCGAGGTCAAGCGCACGCCGGCCCGCCCGCGCTCAAGCAGTGTAACCCGCCATTCTTTTTCTAAATCGTTAATCATACGGCTAATGCCGGATTGAGAATAATTTAGTTTTTCGGCAGCTTTTGTAAAGCTGCCATACTCAACGGTTTTCACCAACGCCATATACTTTTGAATATTCATGTCCATGTGGTGCCGCTCCGATTCATCTGAATTTATCATTTCATACATGACAAACATTCGCTTTTATCATGCGTGAAACCATGATACACTGTCCATGCATAAAATACAAGCGAAAGGAAATCGATGATGTTCTTTGTAAGTGACATTTACACCACCGCACCATCCGAGTTTAAGACGGATTTACAAGCGAAAACATATCAAGCGCTTGACAAGCTGCATATCCCCTTTGAGCGTGTGGACACGGATGAAGCGATCACAATGGAGGATTGTGTGCAGATTGATAAAAAACTCAATATGAAAATGGTAAAGACTCTTTTTCTTTGCAATCGCCAGCAAACTGCTTTTTACCTGTTTATTACGGCAGGCGACAAGCCCTTTCGATCAAAGGAGTTTAGCAATGCGTTGGAAGTGGCCCGTGTATCCTTTGCTCCTCTGGAATTAATGGAACAGATGCTGGGAACAAAAGTCGGTGCGGCAACTGTTTTCAGCGCCATGCTGGACACCGGTGATGCTGTGCAAATTATTTTTGATAGAGCCGTTATCCAAGCGCCATGGTACGGGTGCAGCGATGGTACGACGACAGGCTATATGAGGGTTCAAACAGAGCATATCCTCCAAAAGTTTTTGCCATTTGCAAATCATATACCAGCGATTATAGAGGTGTAGCATGGGATTGTATCAAAACCGAATTGTCGTAAAAGTCGGCACGTCCACACTAACAAATGAAATCGGGCAGAATGATCTGCGCTCTTTTGACCGTTTGGCCTGTGTTCTGTCTGATGTTCACAATATGGGATATGAGATTATTTTGGTGTCTTCAGGCGCGATTGCTGTAGGAACAAATAAACTGAAAATGAAATCCCGGCCCACCTCCATGCGGCTCAAACAAGCTGCGGCTGCGGTTGGGCAATGCAGCATTATGTTTTTATACGATAAGTTTTTCAATGATTATGATAAAATCGTTGCGCAAATTCTGCTGAATGCCGATGATATTGAGATTGAAGAAAAGAAAGAAAATTTGACAAATACCTTCGATGCTTTGCTGGAAATGGGCATTATACCGATTGTAAACGAAAACGATTCTGTGAGCTACACGGAAATAGAATCAGAGGATAGGCTGTTTGGTGACAATGATATGCTGTCTGCGGTTGTGGCTGTATTGTGCAGGGCACAAAAGCTAGTGATTTTATCCGATATTGACGGTTTCTACGACAATGACCCCCGCCTGTATCCTAACGCCAAATTGATTGAGCGTATCAGCGTGATAGACGAGCATGTCCAGTCCTTGGCCGGGGGAGCCGGTTCCCGGCGAGGAACGGGCGGTATGAAAACAAAACTGCAAGCCGCAAACTTAGCAACTGCACAAGGCATCGATACGATCATTACAAACGGGAAGCAGCCGGAGGCTTTGTATGAGATTGTCAAAGGGCAAAATGTCGGCACCCTCTTTGTTGGAAAAAAGCGATGATTCAGACATAATTCAAACACATAGGGATATGATTGGAAGGTTCTCATCTATGCCAAAATCGCGTGACATCACCTATATCGCTGTTTTCCTAATCCTCGTCCTGCTGCTGTGGGCGGGGCTTTCTTTGCTGCCCGGTCCACATCAGATACAGTTGAAAAAGGATGCACAAGGCGGCTACGACTTAATGGATGAGGATTTTCAAAATACCATCTATACCATCTCGCCGGTGTGGGATAGTTGGCCGGAAAAGCTTTATAACCCGGATGAGTTGGACGATGCAGAAGCGCCTGTTCCTCATGAAAGCGTGGATTATACACAGACGGAATACGCGACGCATCGGCTTCATCTTCGGCTTGTGCCCGGCGTAATCTATGGATTATCATATTATTCTTCGGACTACTCCATGCGGCTGTACATCGACGGTGTGCAAGCGGTGAGTGCAGGAACGCCCGGCAGTACACGGGAGCAAACCGAGCCGTCGGTTCATAAACCCATTACCTATTTTACCACGCAAAGCGAAACGGTCACACTTGTGGTGCAGGCGGCAAACTTTGTCCACTACGAAGGAGGGCGAGCGCCCGGGCTTACCATCGGAACGGCAGACAGCATCGCGCGGCATGCACGCAACACAGATTTAAAGCTGGGCATTGTCTTTGGCTGTTTGATGGTCGCCTGCCTGTACTATCTGGCTATTTTTCTGCTCAACCGAAGGCAGGTCTCTTCACTTGTTTTCTCTGTGCTCTGCCTACTGCTGGCGATTGCCTCCGGCGATTTTCTTGCGCTGCTGTTTCCGGCATACAGTTGGCAGTTATCCATCCGCTTGGAGTACATCATCTTTGTATTGGCCGCAGCGATGCTGACTGCACTGGTACACCTCCTCTTTTCGCGCGCGCTGCATCAATGGGGATGGCGTACATACCTTCTTTTGTGCAACGCTCACAGTCACAGATCTGGCACTTCATAGCGATGCCGCTTGTAAAGCCATCCGAAAGCGGATGAACGACGAGGACTATGTGTTCATCTTGGGAAAAGACATCTCTCTTACGGGCGGTTTTATCGGCAAGCTGACGCTGTCCTTCCCTGTAGGCGCGCAGTATAACGGTGAAACGGCGACCATTTTGCATTGCGTAAACGGCACGCTTGAAACCTATACCGTAAAGGTGAAGGACAGGAAAGTGACGTTTGATGTAGATAGCCTTTCTCCTTTTGCGGTGTTTACTGGTGCGGGCAACGCCCCCAAAAACGGGAGACGACAGTGCCCCCTGGATATGGTGGCTGCTGCTTGGCATCAGTAGTGTGTGTATTGTGAGCACTCTTGTGTGGCGCAGGAAAAGAGCTTTATCAAAACGGTAAAGGTAAGCATTATGACGGCAAGCGGGAGAGCGTATGCTTTCCCGCTTGCCTTTTGGAAGGATGATCATGCGTACAATCAGGATATGCCAATTCGGACAGAGGCACATAACCCCGTGCAGGATATCCCTTCGTCCGGTATGGTTGGCGTTGCTGTGTGGTTCCTGCGTTGTCTTTATCCTCTCGGCCACCATGCTTATCTAGTATTATGGGAAAGCCTCCCGCGAGGAACAGGCGCTCAGACAGCTTGCGGCGCTGGTGGCGGATACAGCGCCAGCTCCTGCGCCGAAGAACTAAAAAAGACATTTAATTAGGGATTGACCTAAGTAAACCATTGCCCTATAATCTGATTAGGTAGTTTCCTAATTGAATTATAGGAGGAGCGTTATGGAAAGGGTAAAGGTGTTAAAAGCCATCGCAGACGGAACCCGCATGAAAATACTGACACTTTTGCTGCAGCACAGCTACTGCGTCCGGGCGTTGGCGAATGAACTCGAGTTGACCGAAGCTACCATTTCTCAGCATCTGAAGGTGCTGCGGGAGGCCGGTCTGCTCGTTGGTGAAAAACGCGGGTACTTCATGCACTACGATGTGGAGCGTTCTGTGTTATATGAATTGGCTGAAGAAATCAAAGCGCTGGCCGCTATTGAACGTAAGGTCTGCAAGCCGGACAAACGTGATGATTGTCTCTCCGTCGAACCGAAGCACTGCATCAAAAAAGGTCCATGCAGCGATGAGGTCAAGGCGTTTTGCCACGGCACAAATCCAGACAAGGAGGAGGGGTATCATGGGAATTGTCACTGTCACAAATCTTAAAAAGGCATACGGCGATTTTACCGCAGTTGATGGTATCAATTTCTCCATTGAGCAAGGTGAGATTTTCGGCTTTTTAGGGCCGAACGGTGCGGGGAAGACATCCACCATCAATATGATGATCGGTTTGTCGCGCCCCACCCAGGGGGAAATTATCATCGACGGGATTGATGCGCAACGGCAGACAAAGAAAGCGCAGGCCGTTATGGGCATCGTCCCCGATGAAAGCAACCTCTACAATGAGATGGACGGGTTTGAAAATTTATGCTTCTGCGCCGCCCTTTACGGTATGCGGAAGGAAGAACGGGAACCCAAAGCCCGGCAGCTCTTGGAGCAATTCCACTTGAAGGAGGCCGGAAAGCTTCCCTTCAAAGCCTATTCCAAAGGAATGCGCCGTAAGCTGACCATCGCGGCGGCAATCATCCACTCTCCCCGCATCCTGTTTCTTGACGAACCGACCACCGGCATCGATGTGGAAAGCGCCCGGCAGATACGGGAGCTTACTATAAAGCTGAAAGAACAGGGCACGACGGTGTTCCTCACTACACATTATATCGAAGACGCCGAGCGCATTTGTGATAGGCTGGCTTTTATCGTAGCTGGGAAGATTATCGCAAACGGGTCTGTGAATGAGCTGATGGAAAGCGCATCGCACGGCTACGCGGTCAGGCTGATGACCGACATCAATTCAGAAAACCTTGCCGCTGATTTACAGGCCCGGTTTGAAGGCAGCACCGTTGAAATAACGCATGACCATGCGCTGGTACTTAGATCGGAGGAACGCATTCCGCTGCTGCCCGTTATGGAATACTTTGACCGCAACGGCGTTTCAATCTATGAAGCCAGAGAACTGCGGCCGACGCTGGAGGATGTCTTTGTCAAGCTGACAGGCATTGAAGCCGCTAGACTCAAAAAAGAAAAAGGGGGCGGCAGCCAATGAAAAGCTGGATTGCGTTTTGGAACATCCTCAAAAAGGATGCGAAAACATACTATCTCAAGCCACCGAATATCAGTTGGGGGATCATCTTTCCGCTATCGTGGACACTGATGCAGCTCATCCGTTCTCCCGGAGGCAGCATGATGGAGCTGCTGCCCGGCTTGATTGCCATGAGCGTGCTGTTTGGAACGACATCCATGCTGGCCGTAACCATTACCTTTGAACGGAGCGGGCGGTCGTTTGACAGACTGCTGCTTGCGCCGATCAGCCTAAGCACGATGGTATTGGCAAAGATCACAGGCGCAATCGCTTTCGGTATTCTCAACGCTTTCGTTCCGGTCATTTTTGCCGCTTTTTTTGTAAACCTCGGCGCAATAAATTGGGGAGCGACGCTTCTGGCGGTGCTGCTGATCGCCATAACGTCAACCCTGCTTGGATTGCTCATTGCGGTATCTGCAAAGCAGGTTTTTGAAGCGCAGACTTTCTCTAACTTTTTCCGTTTCCCGATGCTTTTCCTGTGCGGCCTTTTTGTCCCCCTCTCCAGTCTGCCTGTTTTCCTGCGGCCCGTGTCCTTTCTGCTGCCGCTTACCTACGGGACAGACATTCTAAACGGCGCTGTCACGGGGGCAAATTTTCTGTCACCGATGTTATGCTATGGCGTATTGCTTGCGTTCGCGGTCGGATTATTTCTTGTCTGCATTCGCACTATCAATCGAAAATGGATTTTGTAAACATCTTGCCATTGTTACGCCTAAAATCACAAAAGGCCTCCTTTCGTAGTTATTATCCTACGTTGGGGGGCTTTTGCACAATGTCCGCTATCCCTGGTGCGATACAATGTATCCGGCCGGGGTTTCGGTGCGCCGCAACTGGGGCGGAGAATACGAAAATGTGGCCATCCTCGTGGCCATCGCACTCAATGAGGATGGCTATCGGAAAGTGACCGGTGCCGTTCATCGGAGCTTGTCTGCTATCACGGTGTCGGCAAGGGTGGCGCAAATTACACCGTCGTTTTTGCGACAAGCAAGAACTTATCCGGTTATAATTTTCATGATGGCTGAACGATGACAACCTATCCTCATGCACGAGTCTTGCTTATTCAACTTTTCAGCGAACATTCTTCTGATGGAGATTTCGGGATTTTCACCGTATACATTCGATGAACGGATGGAAACCCGAAGTCTGATTAAAAAGACAATGCCGCACTGTAAGGTTGTGTGCATGGTCGATGAAAAAGCATACCCCGATGCGGCGGAAAAAATACGGCAGGCCAAGCGCGAAGGTCTGATTGATGAATTTATTTATGGATCGGCATCCGCAACCAGCTTGCTTTGTCTCATGAAAGCACTGTGAAGAATCCGTCATACGAAAGAGGATGGTGGTATTGCAACATGTTATTGTGTGGATAAAATCCAACTTCTACCGTGGAATTGTGGAGCGGGCGCTCGACGAAAAAGACAGATTCCATCTCACCTTTGTTGATCGGGACGAGCACGCCGTCAAACAAGCCGCAGCGCTTGAATCGCCGATTTTGATTATGGACGTAAACGAGTACACTCCTAGTGCTCCGTTTGAACGGATGTTTCTATGCGATGCGGTGAAAAAGGTAAATTCGCGGAGCAAGTTTGTGGTTTTATTCAATGAAAACGCAAACAACGAGGTAACGGAACAGGTGATACGTGCAAAGCGGGAGGGGTTGATTGACCAGTTCATTTGTACATCGACTTCAACCAGCCACTTGAAGGGAATTATGGACGCAATTTAGGGCGTTACGCTCACTTACTAAATCTGTATAAACTTCTGTTAGCTTTAAGGAGGCAATGAACATGCAAAAAACAAAAACAATAAGGTTGCTTTCGCTGCTGCTCAGCTGGGGCTTGCCCCGGTGACGGGCATGGCGATGTTTGCCGGGGATACGGAAAGAGCGTTTTCCGGAACAACTGTGGTTCACTCCGTCACCATCGCCGAGGCGTCGGTCAATGTGCCAATTCCCAAGGTCGGCGATAAAATCGGTGATTTTGTTCCCACCATTCCCGACGGCGCAAATTATATAGTCGGCCAATACGGCTGGTATAATGCCGCGGATGATGATGCCCCCATGCAAGCGGATGACCGGTTTAAAGCAGGGGTAGAGTATTATTTTTCGGGCAGGCTTCACGCCAATGCGGGCTATGTATTTTCAGAAACCCCGATCGTGAAGCTGAATGATGAACTCACAGCCAATTATGAGTTTTATGATTTCTGGGACGGAGATATAAAATTGGGTGTTTGGTATCCTTTCACACCAAGCGCGAAGCCCACCCACACCATCATCAGGGGTGCCAAAAGCTCATGGGTGCCGGACAGCGCAACCGGCGCACAATTTGTCATCGATGCGGACTTTGCCAATTTCAAAGGTATGAGAATAAACGGTAAAACCTTAGGTAAGGCGCATTATACCGCCGTCGAAGGCAGTGTCATTATCACATTAAAATCCGAGTATCTGGAAACGCTTGAGCCGGGCGAATCTCCCAGAACTCCCCCCACCGGCGACAACAGCGATATCGTCCTTTTGCTCGTCCTGATGCTTCTCTCAGGCGCCGGACTTTTAGTAACATTCCGTTTCAAGCGGAAAGGTTTTTTCCGTAAATAAGCTTTTAACAACAAGTAAATGTATCAAGTCCAATTATTACAGGACGAAAATGCATTAAAAAAATCGAAATTTAAGTCTATTGCTTGTTTTTATGCTTATGCTTGAGACTATGTCGATCATTACGCCGATTCATGTCCATGCTGGCGAATGGGAGAAATGCTCCTTTTACGACCATCATTACAGCGATGATTGGCTCTGCAGCAGTTGTGCAGCAACTTGCCCACTACGCCAGCCCTGAACAATCAGATCGATTAGCGCCTTGGGCACCTCATCGTGCGAAACCTTCAGACGTCCCGTAAAAGAGCCTGAGATGATGTTTAAACGATTTTGGGGAAAAAGTGTACGATTTATCAGACGGGCGCTATCGCATACGTTTTCCGCAAAGCGGCAGGCTGTGGATGAGCAAATAGATAACTATTTTAAAAGCAAAATACAACACAAAAATAAAAAACCCACACTACCGTGTGAGCGTCAGAGTGTCAAAAAAGGTCGCTATGATGCGATCTTTTTTGATAGTCTGAAGCCCGCATCTTTAGATGCTGGCAAGCAACAGACCCTTATAGAGCTAGGTCATGCCACCCGTTTTACGGGTGGCATGACTGCAATTCACCGGGGAAGAATGGGCGACACCGGAGCTGCAATGGTATATCCGTAAATCTGGGGAAAAAGCAGATAAGCTGGATGCGGCGCGGAAAGCCATTCCCAAGCAGACGAAAATCGTCAAGGAACGTGTCGTTGACGGGAGCAGCGGCAAGGGCAAAACCCGGCTGCATTTTGAACAGATGGACAAAGCGCCGCCTAAACTCAAAGGCAGCGTCCTTTCTCGTCCGGCGCAGGAAATCGGGCCTGCCATCCATGGCAAGATACATGAGGTTGAGCATGAAGATGTGGGCGTGGAGGCCGGGCATAAGAGCGAAGAACTTGCCGAACATGAGGCCGGCGCGGCATCCGCAGGGCGTATCGTAATTACCGGCTCAAACCTTACCGGGCGGTAGCGACAGCGGAGCGCAAAGCGCTCAAAGCCAACGCCGAATACGCCTATCAAAAGGCGCTCTACGATAACCCGCAGCTTGCAGCCTCAAATCTGCTTTCCCGTTTTTGGCAGAAACAGCGAATCAAAAAGCGGTACGCACAGGCGGCTTAGACGGCCAAGAAAACAGCGGAGGCCACCGCAAAGACCGTTTCTTTGGTCGTGCGTCATTGAAAACTTTCCAGGCTGCCATCATACCGGGCTTTCCAAAAGTAGATGTATTACCGGCTTTTGTTGTATTTTCGACTGGCACTTGATACCCTATATGTCCCCGCGTACTTCATGAGGGATTGCCTGTATCGCATATCTAGTGTTATATTTTTCATGAGAGAAGAGACGCTCCTTTGAACAAGTTTTCTGTGGGAACTTAACTTTAACCTACTTTAGCCCCCTATTTCTCTGCTTTTTCACACAATGTCCAATATGTATTGTACCCCCACACAATCGCTATACCAGTCCTTTCAGTTCGTCTTTGATTGCACCTTCGTTTAGGTATCTGATTATCTTTAGTGTAGGTAAAGTCTCTTTTGTAGAATTGGGTATCCGGTATTCACTTCTACCAACTGACTGCTTTTATGCCTTTTTAGTTTGCGCGACTTATTATATGTTATCTATTTTCCGACATATAACTGAGGGCTTGAAAATCTTTTATAGCTTAAAAAAGCCATCGCAAGCACAAAATATCACGTTGCTAAAATTATACCGTTTTCAATACGGATTATCCTGTCGCAAATTTTAGCCAGCTCTTTATGGTTCATATGGATAATGATAATGCACATGCCAAGCTTTTTCAGACATTCTAAAGTATGTTTGAAATCATATATAGTAAGATCGTCAAAATTCATATAAGGGTTTACAAAGACGAACAGTCGTGGGTTGGTGCACAGATACCTAGCAATTATGATTTTCATGCGCTCACTTAGGCTTAAATCATGAAGCTCACGCCGGTTTTTATACTTTTCAAATAGATAACCGGCATCTATTTGATCTAAAACATATTTTGTCTGATGTCTTTCAATTCGCTGACTTACGATGCCTAGAGCGTTTGTGATAGAACTATCCATTAGCATAGTCACATTTTGGAAAATATCTAGCCCAGAATATATACCATCCACTGCTTCTTCAATGGAGTGCTTAACGGAATGCAAGGCAATACCCGCCTTTAAAGCTTTACGTGGTGACTTAATGTTTATAGCTTTATTTCCGAAAGTAAACCTGCCTGAGTAGGATTGACGACCTAAAAGAGTGTCGGAGAGTGAAGCGTAGCAGTTCCAGTTTACATCCCAAATACCTAATATTTCACCAGAGCCAACATCAAAGCTTAAATTATGCAGTTTTCCATTGGAAGTAGAAATATTACATGCTGAGAACTTTGAATCAGGATCTATGTGCACCTGCATAGAGGGGGAATCGTTGGCGTGCTGTGTGGATAGATGCGCTCTAAAGCCTGATCTCGAAACCTCATTCTGCCAAAGCGTTTTTAAAGTGATACCGCTGTCAATGAGGGTTAGCCTGTCACAAATATCAACAAGTTCATTATATTTGTTTGTTAGTATTAAGAACGTGTGTGCATTATCTTTTAGATTTAATAGCATACGTTTCAGGTTGATCATTTCTATCTCCGTATATTCACTGGTTATATTGTTTAAGACGATTAATTTAGTGTTACTATTATGAACACTCTTTGCGATTTCAATAAAGTTTTTCTGCGCATCCGATAAAGCGTAGACGCTAGCCGTTGGGGCAACATCAGTTATGCCGGCATTTGCTAAAAGATCTGACGTATCTGCAATCATTTTTTTGCTGTCAATACACCATAGAAAACGACTATACTCCTTTTCGGAATAAAAAAGACTTTTATACACTGGCATGTTTGGCATCAAAACAGATTCTTTGGTGACAATGTTAATAATGGTGGTAAGTTTATAAAACTGTTGCTCTGTTAGGGGAACAAGGCTGTCTCCTAAATAGACACGGCCTTTTTCAGGGAAAAGCTGGCCACTCAGCAAATTAACAAGAAGTTCGTTTTCTAAATTTGTGCGAATAACAGCAATATGTATTTCACCTTCAAATACATTGAGACTAACGTTCTTTAATATATTGGATTCGAAGATGTTTTCTATTCTCAAAACTTCATGATACATTTGCAACCTCTATCAATGGAAGAATGATCTGGAATTCAGAGCCAACACTTGGCATACTAAAGATATTAATACCATATTCATTACCAAACAGCAGTTTTATCCTCGCATTAACATTCCAAAGGCCAACCCCGATGCCGCCCTTACTCTCAACGTTATGATATTTATTTTCTAAAAGCTTTTTATTAAGGGAATTTAATGCCTCGGCTTCCATACCACAACCGTTATCGAAAACGCTTATGATGACTCGTGACATAGTAGTGTAAATCTTGAGTTTGATGAGAGAATCATCTTTCATTGTCGACAATCCGTGCTTGATGGCGTTTTCTACGATTGGTTGGAGTATAAATTTCGGAACTTGGAAGCTTAAAAGGAAATCCCGGTCACATTCAATTTGTTTAATAAAGCTGAATTGTCTGCCAAACCGGTATTGCTGTAATTTAATATAGTCGGTAGCGTTATTGATCTCTTGCTCCAAAGAGATGATGCTGCTCTGACTAATGGTGTAACGAAATATACGAGATAAGGTTTCAATCATGTCTGCGGATTTGAGAGCATTCTCTAGAACGGCGTAGCCTCTAATAGAATCCAGCGAGTTATATAAAAAATGGGGGTTAATCTGGTTTACGATGGATTCAAATTCAGCTTGTTTTTGTAATAGTTTTGCTGAATACTCTTGTTCAAGTACGGAATCCAGATAATTTAATATCCGCTCAATAGAAATAATCAAGGAGTCCGTGTCAATGTCTTTTGCGATACGTTCGTTATTAGACTTCATATTGTTGATCGCGGAAGCGGATCTTGCACTGAGTTCTATGTAGCTTGCTACGATTTTGAATAGATTATGAAAAAAAACCAGATTAGCTATTATTGCAAAAATCACAGTATACAGTGTTAGTATAAAGGATTGAGAAAAAAGACTCGCCAACACCAAAGTGATATTTGCAAACAAGAATAAGAAAAAAATGAATAGATCGCTAACTCCAATATTAAATGAAAAACCGGAGTTTTTCAAAGAAGACAAATTTTTGATCACCTTATTACATTTCATTTAACTACTCCAATATAGATCAATACCTTCTGTGGTGAAGTTTTCTGTATTCTTTTGGAGTTACACCTACCTGAGTTTTAAAAATACGGCAAAAATATTTACTGTCATTATATCCTACTTTATTTGAAATCTCAGATATATTGTATTTGATATCTTTCAACATACCCTTCGCTTTATCGATACGTAGATTGGTCAAATAATCGCTAAAAGAGATACCTAGCTTGTTTTTAAAAAACTTGCCAAAGTAATGATGGCTTAAATATACCGCATTGGAGACATCTTGAAGTCTAATTTGCTCAGAGTAGTGATTGTTTATATAGCTTAACGCCGTTTTGATAACCATTGTATTTTCAACCATGTCATTTCCTGTGTCAGTAGTTAAAAACGCGGTTATATAGGTACACACAGCATCGACAAGCAATTCTTTCGAATAGCATTTTTCAAGCTTTGAAATAATACTGGTCACATCTGAGCTGATGTTTTGGCTCGTGAGGTTGTGTACATACATTTCTGCCAGTATCCGGTGGATTGTTTCGCTTAAAGCCTCAAATAATTTATAAGGACAACAGGCAGCATAAGAAAGATCCTGAGCAACTTGATTCCTTACAAAATCATCTAACGCCTTTGCGTGACATGTATCTAGTATAGAGCTAAGGGTTTTTGACTCCTCATCAGTAAAGGGCTGCTTTTGAAGCTGCTCTTTATAATCAAAATTGTCAGCGCAAATAACCCGGTCCGTTCCAAGGATGATGCGAGACTTTATTGCGTCTTTTGCTGTTTTACAAGACATAGGAAGATTTGATATATTTTCAATAAGTTTGCCAATACCTAGAGTAACAGCCAACTCATCTCCTATTATACCATGAAAATTCATATTCTTAATTGTGTTAGCATAAGCACACATGATAGCATTTGTATCAGATTTACAGAAGTTCACAATGAAAACCAAACAGCTGTTTTGTTCTGCAATTTCAAAGTCATACAGGTAAGGAGTCAAAGCATCTGATAAACAAGAGATAATACTGGAAGTGTACATGTTAGAATTTTTGGCTTCCGATTCAATTTTCATGTCTAGATATACTTGACCCACTGCAAAGCAGCCTTTTTTAAAATTAAACTGATACTCCTTATTGATGTCTTCAATCGATTTGGACACACTGATATTGTCCCAAAATAGATCGTTTAATAAAGATTGCCTAATTTTAAGACGATTAAATTTTTGCATATCCTGCTGTACCCGCAATGTAGACAAGATACGCTTGAGTGAGTTGTTTAACTCAGTTTGATTGATTGGTTTTAAAAGATAGCTATCCACATTATATCGTATAGCTTGTTGAGCATATTCAAAATGGGAATATCCACTTACAATAATAAATTTTGTATTTAGGCCAATCTCCCGGGTCTTTCTGATCATCTCAAGACCATTCATTTTAGGCATGCTGATATCTGATATGACAATGTCTGGATGTAGTTCGGATATTCTTTCAAAAGCTTTTAACCCATCAGTAGCATACCCGACATATTCAAGCTCTAGATCATTCCATTCAATCAAGCTTTTAATAAGGGCACAGATCCCGGGTTCATCTTCAACAATTAATACTCTTAACACAATAGCCCCCGTATATTAATGATGGTCATATTTATTATATAACAAATAACCAAAATTACAACAAAACAAGGGAGAGGAAAGAGCTTTTTGGGGTTACGGAAGAGCTATGATATATAAAAAATATTTACAACTTGAGGCAAAAATGATACAAAGATTGCGTGGTCAATAAAACAAAATAAAAACACTATGTTATATTTCAATAAAAAGTTCTATGGAAATATCTGAGGTTCAGAAATCGAAAATCAAACGTTATTAATTACTTTCAAATAGATCCTATTACTGTATTCAAAAGCCGACAGCTTTAAAAATACCTGCAAAAACAGGTAATAAAATCAAGGAAGGAATAAAGAAAATGAAAAAAGCACTCTGTATCCTTTTAGCACTGACAATGTTGTTTGTCTTAGTAGCCTGCGGAAGCAATGGGGAAACAATACCAACTACAGCGCCTGATGGCGGCACTACAGCAGCTGATGACAGTACCGCAGCGCCTGATGATAGCAGCACAGCGCCCGATGATGACACAGCATCCGGTACGATGAAATTGGGCGTAAGCTGGAACTTCATGATAAATGAATCTGCTACTGAAACAAAGGCTTTTATTGATGAAATGGCAAATGAAAGGGGGTTTTCTGTTGTTCACCTTGTGGCAGATGGCGACGCAGCACAGCAAATAGCAGATGTAAAAGACCTCGTTTCACAAAAATGTGATGTTGTCGCTGTTGTACCTGTTGACTCCAGTGCGTCTACGACCATGATCCAAACATGTCAGGATGCAGGAATTCCATACATAAACTTCAACAGACCGTTGAGCGCTGAAACATCCATACAGCCAGCGGCAAGTATTGTCCCCGACTCTGAAGGTCAAGCTTATGATAGCTGTGTGAGTTGTATTGATCAAATGCTAGAAGCTGGCATTACTCAGATAAGAATTCTTAACATTATTGGATCGTTGACGGACGAGAATGCTGTTAATCGAGATAAGGGTGTTAAAAGATGTGTAGAGGACTATAAAGCAAAGGACGTTGACGTTGAGATTCTTGCAGACTTGGAGTGTGATTGGGATAATGAGTGGATCACATCAAACCTGCCTGCATCTTTAAATGCCAATCCAGATGCAAATATGATTTACAACCCTAGTGATTACTGTGCGGGTGCAGTTGCTGCCTCCCTTGAGACGGCTGGTCGTTGGGTGACATATGAAGATGAAAACCATGTATGGGTAGCCTCTACTGATGTTTATATTGATGGTTATCAGTACCTGTTAGAGGGCTACTTTGATTCCAACACACTTCTTAGCAATACCATGATATCTGAGGCCGTTGTTGAGGCTGCCGAATTTATTTATAATGGTGGAGACTATGGTGATGATTGGGACATATTAGTACCCTGCCCGTTATATATTCGAGATAATGCCCAAGATAAAGAAATGATAGATCTGCTTTCATACAAGGATCAGTTATAAGTTGCTTTTTAAATAATACTGACAATAGCTTCTTGCAAAAGAGCGGTTGCTAAGTGGTGACCGCTCTTTGCAGATAAATTGAGTTTCGGAGGTGTTTAAAATGCATAGCGCAGACATAAGCAATGTTAAGGAATCCTTTTTTAGTAGATTAGGCATGAATAAAAAGCTAAGAGTAGATTTTATTACAGCTTGCGTGGCGATTACAATAATTATATTAATCTCATTACTCATACCGAATTTCATGACTTTTAATAACATTATTAATCTATTAGAACAATTCACAACTATAGGTACGTTGTCGATTGGTCTGACTTTAGTAATGATAGTAGGGGGTATAGATCTCTCAATGCCCTTTGTGCTTATATCTAGCGCATGTGTCGGTGCTCGACATATGGCAGATGGTGGCAGCATATTGGAAGGTATTCTTCTCATGCTTTTGGTAGGGGTTGTTTTTGGAACAATAAATGGTATAGCTATTGCTAAATTCAAAATGATTCCTTTCATCGTTACGTTTTCAATGATGATGATAGCAGAAGGGTTTGCTGTTGCATTTACAAATTCAAAAAGCATATTTGGCCTGCCCAGCGATTTTTTAGCCTTAGGTGGGCGGATAGGTGAGGTTATTCCAATCCCAGTATTGATGGTTGTGATCTTAGCGATTATAGCGACAATATTTCTTTCAAAAACAAGGCATGGCCGTATTTATTATATGATCGGAATCAGTGAGGACACCGCAAGGGTTTGTGGAATAAACACTACATTATATAAGTTTAGTGCATACCTTCTCTCCGGTTTATTAGCCGCGATAGCAGGAATTATTGTTACAGCTCGTATAAGTATGGCCGGACCAACGATGGTTAGCGATACGACTATAATGGATACAGTCAGCGGTTGTGTTATTGGTGGTGCCAGCTTAAACGGTGGCAAAGGTAAAATTGTGCCATCTTTGATTGGCGCCTTGTTTATCGTATGTATAACAAATTGCACAAATCTGCTAGGCGTCTCATACTACGCTAGCACAACCATTAAGGGCATACTGATATGTGTCATAATCGGTCTTGACGTTATTAGATCAAAATATTGAGCAGAGGTGCCTGAATATGATAAAAATGATGAATATAACTAAGGTCTTTCCCGGGGTTAAAGCGTTAGATGATGTGACGCTTGAGGCACACAGCGGAAGGATATTGGCACTTATCGGCATAAATGGAGCCGGAAAATCCACTTTGATGAATATTTTAGGGGGTATCATCAGGCAGGACAAGGGGGAGATATTGGTTAAAGGCGAATTAACGAAATTCAAATCTCCAAAAGACTCCCAAAGATGCGGAATATCTTTCATACATCAAGAACCTGTTTCTTTTTTATCCATGACTGTGGCGGAGAATATATATATATCTGATCTATGTAAAAGTAAAGTTCCTGGAGTTGTTGACAAAGGGATGGCTTTGCGTTGTTCAAAAAAACACCTCGAACTATTGGGAGCAAATATTAATCCTAAAGCTAAAATGGAGGATATCTCAATCGGGGAGCGTCAAATTGTCGAAATTGCACGAACTTTGGCAATGGGCGCTCATACAGTAATTTTTGATGAACCAACTTCTTCACTCAGCTTAAATGAAAAGAAGCGGCTTTTTGAAGTGATTAAACAAATGAGGGCAGATGGGAGAACAATTATATACATATCTCACTTTTTAGATGAGATACATGAACTTTGTGATGATTATTTAGTTCTAAGGGATGGTATAGGTGTTGGGAGTGGAAAGGTTTGTGACGTAACAAAAAACGACTTAGTTCGTATGATCATTGGCAAGGATTTGGGCAAGCTCGAAAAAAGAAAGGGATCTATTGAAGATAAGGAGACTATCCTGAGTGTACGTAATATCCAAAGTGGTAACTTGCTAAAAGGAGTTAGCTTTGATCTCAAGAAAGGAGAAATCTTGGGGATATGGGGACTAATGGGTTCCGGAAGGACAGAATTGATGCGAGCCATATTTGGCCTAGATCGAGTAGACGGGGGCGAGGTGCTTATTAGAGAGAATGGTACACTGAAAAAAATTAATAGAAATAAATTACTTAAACGTTGTGGATATTTAACAGAGAACAGACACGATGACGGATTATTCTATTCTATGCCTGTTTGGAAAAATTGCACTGCCCCCTGTTTAATAAAGTATTCTCATAATCTATTAGGCTTTACCAATACAAAACAGGAGATAAAGATTGCAGATAGATTGATAGAAAAGCTTAGCATAAAAGCGCCTAATGCTAAATCAATTGTCTCACAATTATCGGGAGGTAACCAGCAAAAAGTTATAATGGCAAAATGGTTAGATAAGCGGGCAGATATTTTGGTTTTAGATGAGCCAACACGAGGAGTCGACGTTGGATCAAAGCTTGAGATACAAAAAATAGTGAGAGATCTTGCCCAAAATGGTATCTCTATTATTTTGATAACTTCCGAGATAGAGGAAATGGTAGATCTTTCTGATCGTGTATTAATACTTAGGGAAGGAAAAATACAAGAACAGGCTATCGAGGATGAAATTACTGAAAATAACCTGATACGCTTAGCTCTATCTGGAGGAGGGATTTAAGATGCAAAATAAAGAAATTAGCTTAGCAGGAGAATATGCAAAAAATAGTCGTAAGATCCAGAATTTCATATTTTCCTATGGGTTTTATATCCTCTTCGTATTAGTATTAATTTTTTTCGGGATTAAATCACCAACGTTTATACAATTATCGAATTTTAAGCAGATATTTACCAGCATGACATATGTACTTATTGGGGCGTGTGGGGCTGCAGTAGTTGTCATAACAGGCAATATGGAGCTATCGATCGGTTCGATCGCGATCTTTGCTGCATCCATCATGAATTTTATGGATGCAGCGAGTGTACCTTTGGGGGTGATGCTGATTACATCAGTCCTGATCGGTGCAGTGATTGGCGCTATAAACGGATTCCTCATTACTACCTTTAAGATGAACTCCATGCTGACCACATTAGGGTTGCAACTTGTTTACAGGGGAATTGCCCTTATTCTTAGCAACAATGGATATTATAGATATTCAAGCGAGTTTAAGAACACGGTCAGTGGCATGTCTTTTCTTGGTTTTCCGATTTCCGTATGGATAACAATTTTCGCTGTTATTGTCTTGACTGTCGTGATGGCTAAAACGAGATTTGGAGCGTATTGTTATGCTGTAGGTTGTAATGCTGGCGCAGCCAAGACTGTTGGTGTACCTGTTAAAAAAACCCTCATAGGAAGCTTTGTAATATGTGGCATGTGCGCAGCGCTTTGTGGGGCTTTTTATTGCATGAATGTAGCTCAGTTTGATTATGCTATAGGCAATGGACTGGAATTTACTGCAATTGCTGCGGCAGTTATTGGCGGCACTAGTCTTTTGGGAGGGCGTGGCACAATTTTCCCGGGTGCTTTCTTTGGTGTTGCTTTGCTCTATGTTATAAACAATGGATTGACAGTTATTGGAGCTTCACCATTTCTTTATTCCTTCGTTCGTGGCCTGATTATATTCTTAGCTATGTATGTTGACTCAATGAAACACTTCAAGAAAAAATAATTATTAGAATAAAGGGGGATCAATATGAACTTCATGTATTTTGATGTTTCTAGAATCTTTGGTGAAACTGAGAGAGAAAAAAAAGGCGATTTTGCGGAATGTCTTGAGACTTATGAGACTACAGGCTTCAGTCATCGTTGGATTCAACCACCAGTAGTCTGTTATTTTGTAACCACAATGGATGAACATGGAAATACCAACTGCACACCAGTGTCGATGGGTACTGCATTTTGCGCAGCTCCGCCGGATTTAAAATGGTGTTTTACTTTCGCCTTGTCAAATGACAGGCATGCCCGCCGCAATCTGGATATAGGCGGAGAATGCGTTATAAGCTACTACCCATATACGCTGTTAAGGGAGAGCGCTATTACTGGACTGCCCGTACCGGATGGGATAAATGAGATGGATATAGCAGGATTAACCCCTCTGCCTTCCCATAAAGTAAAACCTTGCGGTATACAGGAATGCATTTCTAATCTAGAGGCGAAAGTTATAGAAAGAGTGCCTGTTAGCGGTTCAACTTATTATATATTAGAAGTAGTTGCTGTAAGCGTGCAAACCCATATGGTGGAAAAAGATAAAGCCCTGCCCTTAGAGCCTGGTCTTGCTCTAGGAGATCTATTATATGAGGTTTCTATAAAAGGGACCCCTCCCCGCCTTAATTATACTCGAATGAACTATGAGGAAGTCCTTCCGACACCAGCGGATATAGGTAGTGATGAGCATTGGATAGGCACTTTTAATGATTGGATGGAAGCAGAGGAACGCCGCGGAAAAATCACACCCATACAAAAGAAACACATTTTAGAGCTAAACAAAATCTGGCAAACAAACCCTGACCCTGTAGCTAATGAGAAAGTAAAGAGAGACCTTACAGACGCTCTGAAGGAAATCGTAAAAGCAAAATAATGTGTTCTTCAAAGGAGGAATGATATGAACGCAAAAGAAAGGGCATTGGTCGCATTAAACCACCGGCAGCCGGATAAGGTGCCCATCGACTTCGGTGCGCACGGGTGCTCCATGATGCATGTTTCGTGTATTGAAGCGCTGCGCAAGCACTACGGCCTGAGCGGTCTTGTGAAGGTGTCCGACCCTTCCACCATGACGGGTGTGATGGAGGAAGACCTGCGTGACGCCATGGGCGTGGATTTTGAAGGGATATTCCCATACACAAATTTCTTCGGGTATCACAACGAGGGTTGGAAGGAATGGGATTACTTCGGCCAGAAGGTGTTGGTTCCGGAGCTGTTTGAAGCGGACGAGGATGGCAAAGGCGGCTATCTGCTGTATCCGCAAGGGGATAGAACCGCACCGCCCAGCGGGCATATGCCTGCCGGCGGGTTCTATTTCG
>JBMNTR010000011.1:0-104126 GCA_050945835.1 Christensenellales bacterium
CGATTTCCGGTGGCGATGGCTTTGGGGATCCACCTGTTCCCATACCGAACACAGAAGTTAAGCCCAAACACGCCGACAATACTTGGCTGGTGACGGCCCGGGAAGATAGGTAGCTGCCGGATTCCATAGAGCCTGTGAAATTCACAGGCTCTTTTATATACTGTTTTTGAAGGGCGCCGTATAAAATTCTTTAAAAATCTGTAACCCCGGGCGGGTTTTTTGAATAGGATGATAGAAAGACTGTATGACGAGGAGGGGTTGCGATGTTGAAGGATGTGTGCAACTTGTGTGGAAAGATGCGGGACGACTGCGTTGAGGTCGTGGGTTGCAGGATCTGTCCGGCTTGTGAACAGAACATACTAGACTGCGATGCACTGGATGAGCATTACCCGACTGTCATCGCCTCCATAAACCTGCTATGGTCACAAATTTGTGCTTCGGGCCATATGGTGGGCCTATATACATAGTAAAGAACAATGCGGGCTTCATGCAGAATGATTGCGTGAAGCCTTTTTTGTATGCGCGGTCCATAAAAGCCGATAGGGTGTTGAGATACGGATTGTGCAAAAGAGAATTTTCATATGTCTTGTTTTCTTTTATATTCATAATGCGGGAAAGGCCGATTTGGTATATAATATTCACGAAGAAACAAAACATGGAGATTCTTTGAATGGGTGTATTGAGATATAAAAATGTGCTGCTGGATGTAGACGGTACGCTATACGACCCCGGCGACGGAATTACCTCCTGTGTGGCGCGCGCGCTGGCGGACATGGGCCGGGAGCCGCTGCCTGGTGAGACTTTACGCAGGTTTGTAGGCCCGCCGCTTATTGACAGCTTCATGATGTATGCGGGCATGGATGAAGAACAGGCCAGAGAAGCGCGGAACTTTTACCGCAAACACTTCAGCGAATACGGCCTCCTGCAGGCAAAGCCGTATGCCGGCATACGCGCGCTGTTGGACGAGCTGATGCAAAGGCATGCGCGGTTGTTCATCGCGTCCTCCAAGCCGCGTGTGTTCATCGACCAAATGCTGCAGCTACATGGGCTGACGGATTATTTCGAGGATATCAGTGCCGATCATTTCGATGCGCACAGTATGGACAAGGCACAGATCATTGGGCATTTGCTCAGATCTCATGCGCTAAGCGGGCAGGACAGCGTCATGGTGGGGGATCGGAAGTTTGATATCGAAGGCGCTCGCGCCAATGGGATCGACTGCATCGGCGTTGCTTATGGATACGGCACCGTGCAGGAACTAAAAGAATATGGCGCGAACTATATAGCAATGGATGTCGAAGCGCTTCGCGCGCTGCTGTTGAGGGATTGAATGGGCATGTTCATCACATTTGAAGGGATCGACGGCTGCGGAAAAAGCACCCAGATCGCCAGGCTGAAGGAGCATTTGCTCGCCCAAGGGTATGATGTATTGGCGACGCGTGAGCCGGGCGGGACGATGATATCTGAAAAGATCCGTGCCATTCTTTTAGACAAGGAAAACGTGCAGATGACGCCGTTGTGTGAAGCGATGCTGTATGCGGCAGCCCGCGCACAGCTTGTGGAGCAGGTGATTTCCCCCGCTTTACGGGAAGGTAAAATCGTGCTTTGTGACCGCTATATCCATTCCTCCATCGCCTATCAGGGCTACGGGCGCGGCATCACGGAGCGGGTGGTGATGGAGATCAACAGGCCCGCACTTCAAGGCGCCCTGCCTGACTTAACCTTCTTGTTTTTGATCGAGCCTTCGCTTGCGCAGGCCAGGCGCGGGCACGAACAGGATCGTATGGAGTGTGACGAGGCGTTTTTACAGCGTGTGGCCGGCGCATTTTTCGAAATGGCCGGGCGCGGGGATGTGAAAGCGGTGGACGCAAGCCGCAGTGCAGACGAGGTTTTTGGTGATGTTTACGAGACGATCGTGCAGCATTTGCAGCGTGAAAAGGGCGTATAGGCGCGCGATTTCGTTGGTATGGCGGGCCTGTTGCGCTGCATAGAATCTAATGTGGACTGAATGCAGGAGGTGTTTTGGATGAAACTGATTATGATGATCGTGCAGGATAAGGATGTCTCCAGATTGATGAGCGCGCTGGTGAAAAAGCATATAGGCGCGACTAAAATTTCGTCTTCCGGCGGTTTTTTGCGCCGCGGCAACTCCGTGTTGTTGGTGGGTGTGGAGGAGGAACAGCTTGAAGAGACGCTGGACATCGTAGCGCACACCTGCAAACGCCGAAAAGAGTTTGTGCAGCCGATTTCCTATTTTGGAGAAATGGACACCTCATCACGTCCTCTGGAAGTGGAGGTAGGGGGTGCGACCTGCTTCATATCCGATTGCGAGGTGAGACGCTATTAAGCCCTTCTATAAGGGCATGCCGGCCGAATGGAAGAACACATCAAAAATCTAAGGCAAAAACATGTCCATGCCTACTTGATCAAGGGCGCCGCAGGCAGCGGGAAGATGTGCATGGCTTGTCAGATTGCTGCGCAAATACTGGATGTGCCTGCACAGAGCGCCTCAAAACATCCGGATTTCATACACATAACGCCCGGCAAAGCGGCGATCAGCGTAGATCAGGTGCGCGAACTGCAGCATCTATTGGCGCAGAAACCGTTTCGCGCGGCTGTGCGCGTGTGTGTGGTGGATCAAGCGCACCGCATGACGGCGCAGGCGCAAAACGCACTGCTGAAAACGCTGGAAGAACCGCAAGGCGCTGTGATCCTGCTGCTTAGCGAGACATCCATGCTGCCCACAGTGGAATCGCGGTGTTTTCACCTGCAGCCCCGCAAAATGCAGGCGCACGAGATCGAAGCGCTGTTGATCGAACAAGGGTACGATGAAACTAAAAGCAAAATATGCGCGGTATTGTCCTGCGGGCTGTATGGCGCAGCACAGCGCTGGGCGCAGGACGAGCGTCTGTTCCAGCTGCGGCGGGATACGATCGAGGGTGCGCGCCGCCTGTTTGCGCCCAGAGCGGACAGGCAGGCATATGTCGCGTTTTTTAAAGAGAATAAAGACGATTATATCCTGATATTGGATGTACTGATCACCTTTTTTCGTGATATGATGGTGGTAAAGCTGGATCAGGAAGGCTCGGGGATGATCAATATCGATTTTGAACAAGCCGTGATCAACGGCTCCGGGTATTTTACATACGGTCAGCTTCAAAAAATGATAGACCGCATCATCCTGTGCAAAAAGCAAATGGCATCTTTTGCAAATTATTTGCTCGCTGTGGAGGATATGCTGGTTGATATAATGGAGGTTAAGCGTATATGACACGCGTCATTGGGGTTCGCTTCAAGCGGGCCGGGAAGATGTATTATTTTAATCCGAAGGATTTAGAGGTAGGCCGCGGCGACCATGTGGTGGTGGAGACGGCCAGAGGCATCGAGATGGGCGAAGTGGTGGTGGCGCCCCGGGAAGTGGAAGACGACCATGTGGTCGCGCCGCTGAAGGATGTGGTACGGGTTGCTACGAAGTCCGATTTGAAAAATGCAGCCGACAATGAGGAAAGGGAGCGGCAGGCGTCCGCCGTCTGCCAGAAAAAGATCGCGCAGCATAGGCTGGATATGAAGCTGGTGGATGTGGAATATACATTCGATAACAGTAAGATCATATTCTATTTCACAGCGGAGGGCCGTGTCGATTTCAGGGAATTGGTGAAGGATCTGGCGATGCAGTTTAAAATGCGCATCGAATTGCGGCAGATTGGCGTGCGGGATGAAGCGAAAATGCTCGGAGGGCTGGGGAAATGCGGACAGCCTATTTGCTGCGGCACTTTTTTGGGCGAATTCCATCCGGTATCCATCAAGATGGCCAAGGAACAGAATCTCTCGCTCAATCCCACCAAGATTTCAGGCTTGTGCGGGCGGCTGATGTGCTGCTTGAAATACGAACAGGCATATTACGAGGGCATGCGCAAGAAGATGCCCAAGATCAACAAGGAGATCATGACGCCGGACGGCGTGGGTGTGGTGATCGAGAACAATGCGCTGAAGGAGTCTTCGCGTGTGCGCATTGCATTGCCCGGTGACACGTTCGATATCCGGGAATATGATTTGTCGGACCTCAGCTCTGTGGCTGCCAAAAAGCCGCCGGCGCCGGAAAACTTGCCCCCCATGGAGGAGGAATCCGAGCTGATAGAGGATTAAGCATACTGTATCAAGCACGACCAGCCCATATTTGCAAAATTTGGGCTGGTTGTTTTTTCTAAATACAAAATTTTTCCATGTGTAAAAGTGGCGTCGAGTTGCAAAAAAGGTCAAATTATGATAAAATCCTCTGTATCTAAAATAGACGCGAAAAAGAAAAAGAATCGATATATTTGTCATCAAATTGAGAAAAGTGATCGTTTGGGTTCAGAAATCAGAAATCTTAATCGATTGGGTAATTAAGGAGTCGGTTTTTTGGGGGGATATCTTAAGGGGGTTTCAATGAAAAAGTTTGTGACACTGCTGTTGGCGTTGGTGACGGTCTTCACGCTGGCGGCGGTGGTGATAGAACCTGTACAGGCCGCAGCATCCTATTCCACGGTGCGTGTCAATCTGTCGGTAGGCTCAAAGACGAGCTTGTCCGTTACGCTCAACGGTGAGTATGGTTTAAAACAAGATAGCGGAATCACGCTGCCCCAAGGAACGTATACCATCAAATATGCTGCTTCTAAGCTCTCCATAGAGAAAGACGGCACGGTGTATTATAAAGGTTCCGCAATCAATTTGCTCACCACGAAAGAAGCCAACACGATCACCCTGTCCACCATGCCGGTGCCGTATGCGTATGCTTCCAACCGCTCTTTTCGCGGCGATATGCAGTTTGACGCGCCGGGGAGCGTGATTCGCGCGATCAATACGGTTTACCTTGAGGATTACCTGGTGGGCGTATTAAGAGAAGAAATCGGCACAAATCGCGTCGCCGCGCTGTCGCAGTATTTTGCGATCGCTGCGCGCGGTGTTGCGGTGAGCAAGATCAACGCCAGCAAGAACAAAGCTTACGATGTGGTGGATAACCACAACGATCAAATGTACGGGGGGTATGGCAACTGGTCAAACCTGCGTGCAGCTGTGGACGCCACCAAAGGGAAGATCATCTATTATAATGGCTCCACCGTGACCGTGTTTTACAGCGCGAGCAACGGCGGGCAGACCGAACTGGCCAGCAATCCATTCTTGGTAGACTTGCCCTACTGTGTGCAAAAACTGGATCCATACGACTGGGCGCATACCGGCTATAAAGGGAGCATGACGGTTAATAAGAACGCCGACTCCCTCAACCCGACGCTGGAAAAGGCGATCAAAAAATATGCTGTGGAGCCCTTGCAAGATGCGAACTTCAGCGCGCTTGCAAAAGACATCAGCATCCGTAAAATCGACAGCATCGAGGCGGTGAATCCAAGATATCCGGCGCCCAGCATCTCGTATCGGAATTTTCAGATGAAGGTGCAGGTCCGCTCGATCAACAAGGCCACCGGCAACTTTGCAAATAAGACCATCACCATCCAATTCCCGCTTGCGGAGCTTTCCGCAGATGCGAACTTCTATAAAGGCTATAGCATATGCCGTGTAGAGGAAGAATCCGACAGCTTTACGCTGTACAACGCGCGCTACGGGCATTCCGTGGGCACCAGCTTTGCGGGCGCTGAAACCATGGCGAAACAGGGTAAAACCGTCAACCAGATATTGGCGTTCTATATGCCGGGCACGAATATTGCCGCTGTTTCCGTTCAAAAACCGGCTGTTTACAAGCCCAAGGCGCTGCCCAGCATCGACTTGATGAAGGGAACGCCCTCGAGTGCTGTGAAGCATATCGGCACGGCGAAGCAGGACGGTGTTGTGCGTAAGACCGCGAGCAGCGCGGCTGAAGTGATCAGCACGTTTAAGAAGGGCGACCAGATGTATGTCGTGCAGGAATCGCCCAGCGGCTGGTATAAATTGGAGGTCTCAGGCAAGACCTATTATGTGGAAAAGACATTTTTGAGCTTAAAAGATTATAACAGCTCTTCGGTGGATACGAAGCAGTATATTAAGAAGCTGCCCACCGGTTCTGTCAAACAATTGGGCACCGCGAAACGGGATATGAATGTCCGGGTGGCTGCTTCAACTTCGGGTGCGCTCTATAAATCGCTCAAAAAGGGCCAGCAGCTCTATGTGATCCAAAGGATGTCCAACGGCTGGTATCAGGTGGAGATCGACCGCAAGATCTATTACACGGCAGGTGCAAACCTGAGCGTGAAGAACTACACGGGCGCAACGATTAAGCATGTGGGCACGGCCACGGCCAATGTGAATGTGCGAAAGAGCGCTTCCACCAGCGGCGCTGTGCATACGGTGCTGACCAAGGGCAAGACGGTGGATGTGACAGCCGATCCGAAGAACGGTTGGTGTGAAGTATCGATCAGCGGGAAGAGCTATTATGTGTCGGCGGCTTATCTGCAATTGAAAAAGGTAAACCCCACGGTGCCGACGACCACGCCAACCCCCCCTGCGAATCCGAGCGGCAGTTCGAATGTGAACGCATCACAGTACTTGACAGGCACACCCACCAGCGCTGTGAAACACATCGGCACGGCAACCCTCGCGCGTACGCTGCGCAGATCGCCCTCCGGCACGGCGGGCATCTACGCGACGCTGAAAAAAGGCCAGCAGGTGTATGTGATCGGGGAAACGACGAAGGGCTGGTATACGGTGGAGGTCAACCGTGTGCGCTATTACATCGATAAGGCCGCGCTGAGTCTGAAAACCTATTCGCCGGGCTCTTCGAGCGGCGGGAGTTCCGCGGCCAGTGTGAAGTATGTGGGTACGGCCACGGTCAATGTAAATGTGCGAAAGAGCGCTTCCACCAGCGGCGCTGTGTATACGGTGCTGGTCAAGGGCAGAACGGTGGACGTGATGGCCGAACCGAAGAACGGTTGGTGTCAGGTGCGTATCAACGGCGGCACATACTATGTATCGGCCAGCTATCTTACGCTGAAAAAAACGAACGCGGCACCGGCGCCCACCACGCCGACCACCCCCACAAATCCGAGCGGCAGCTCGAATGTAAACGCATCACAGTACTTGACAGGCACACCTACCAGCGCTGTGAAACACATCGGCACGGCAACCCTCGCGTATACGCTGCGCAGATCGCCCTCCGGCACAGCGGGCATCTACGCGACGCTGAAAAAAGGCCAGCAGGTGTATGTGATCGGGGAAACGACGAAGGGCTGGTATACGGTGGAGGTCAACCGTGTGCGCTATTACATCGATAAGGCCGCGCTGAGCCTGAAAACCTATTCGTCGGGCTCTTCGAGCGGCGGGAGTTCCGCGGCCAGTGTGAAGTATGTAGGTACGGCCACGGTCAATGTGAATGTGCGAAGGAGCGCTTCCACCAGCGGTGCGATCTACACGGTGCTGTCCAAGGGCAGGACGGTGGATGTGATGGCCGAACCGAAGAACGGCTGGTGTCAGGTGCGTATCAACGGCGGCACATACTATGTATCGGCCGACTACCTTTTGCTGAAAAAAGCGGGCGCTGGGAGCCAATCATCCGTCGGTACGGGCCAATACCTTCAATCGAAGCCCTCAAGCGCCGTGAGATACATTGGGACATTAAAAGAAGCCCGCACGGCAAGAAAATGGGCTTCCGGCACGGCGGCTATTTATACCACCCTCAAGAAGGGCGAACAGGTGTATGTGATCGGGGAATCGCCCGCCGGCTGGTATATGATCGAAATAAACGGCGCGCGGTATTATGTGGATAAGGCGTCTTTGACATTGCAAACATACTAGACTGATAATCATATGTTTCAAATGAAGGACGCATCTTTCGAATCCGAAAGATGCGTCCATTTGTCATAGGTGAATTTTCAAACGCGAGAGCCAGCCGGAAAAGGAGGGGTGTAGGGGCAATGATGCTCATGTGAAGCGGTACAGACTTGAGCATATGCGCCTGATTTTCGATGAAGCTGCAGGCGCGTCTGTATACGCTTCACGAAGCTAAACGGATCGTTATTCACAGACGCAACATTTTTTAACAGTTTTGTAACATATCGAGCCATTGGAAGGCTATGACTGTAACGTGTTCCAAAAAACCCAACCGCAATATAGTGATAAAAAACGCCAAAAAAGTATAGTATATTGCGGTTAAAGCATATATATTCCTCGAACAAATGTAACAATAGGAAAAAATAATAAATGAAATTGTAACAAAATATTAATAAATCAGCAAAAACCAAAGATAAAGGGTGATAATTTAAAAATTCGGTTAAATTTGGAGTTTGTGCAATGCTCAAGACTACCATATAATGCAGACAAGAGCAACCAGACAAGAGCTAATGGCAATCCCCAAAATTTTCTTCTTCCTTCTCATTTTCCCTATTGCACATGTTTGAGAGATACATGTTCAACGCAAAAGGAGACTTGCAAAAGTCTCCTTTTGCGTTGTTGGATTGCTTACGCACGCTGTTTGAAAAGAGGATGCTATGCTGTGCGTATGCGCCGCGCGTGTTGGTTGCAGGGCTGAACCCGCTGCTTAGAACGTTTTTCTCTTGGCCGCTTTGAAAGACGGCGCAAAAGAGCGATGCGCATTAAAAATGGGAGTGATCATTTTTCAACGTTGTGACAAGGCTTGCAAAACCCTCCTTCAGCGTTGTATAGTGGATGGACGAGAAGCGCTTTAGTGCGATCGATTTTAGTGGAGTGTGTGCATCGAAGAAACACTATGAAACCAAAGATCAAAGACGAACTGCTGCGGCCGCATGAACGCATAGACGATCTGCAGCTTAATGGCTTATACATCATACAAGATCCATCAGGCTTCTGCTTCGGTATGGATGCGGTGCTGCTGTCGGATTTTGCGCGCCCAGCCCCGGGCGCATATGTAGCGGATCTGGGCACAGGCACGGGTATCTTGCCTTTGCTTATGAGCGCAAAGACAAAAAACACCCGCTTTGAAGCCGTTGAGATCAACAGTCATGTGGCGGATATGGCGCAGAGGAGCGTAGCCTTGAACGGCCTGCAGGCGCGCATTCGCGTGCATGCGATGGATTTAAAAGATGCGCCCGCAAAGCTCGGAAAATCCGTGTTCGATTATGTGGTATGCAATCCGCCGTACCGCAAGCTGGGCAGCGGCAAAACCTCAACCGACGCGCTGCAAGCCACAGCGCGGTACGAGACGAATTGCACGCTGCAGGATGTCATCATAGCTGCATCATCGTTGCTGCAAAACAAGGGGCGGATGGCGATGATCTGTCCTTGCGACCGGGTGGTGGAGCTGTTTGCGTCGCTGTGTGCGCACAAGCTGCAGCCCAAGCGGGTGCGCATGATCCATTCTTTTGTGGATCGTGCGCCCAAGCTGATGATGATCGAATCCATCAAAAGCGGGAAGCCGTTTGTTCAATGGATGCCCCCGCTCGTCATCTACGATCAGGACGGCTCGTGCAGCCGGGAATTAAACCGTATCTACGGCAGGGAGGAAGCATGAAAGGGACGCTCTATGTCTGCGCAACGCCCATCGGGAATTTGGAGGATATCACGTATCGTGTGGTGCGTGTGTTGAAGGAAGTGGACTATATCGCGGCGGAGGATACACGGCGCACATTGCCGCTGCTCAACCATCTCGACATACAAAAACCGCTGATCAGCTGCCATGCGCACAATGAGCGGGCGCGCGGCGAAAAGATTGCCCAGCTGCTCAGCGAAGGCAGGCAGGTGGCGCTGCTCAGCGACGCGGGCATGCCGGGTATTTCCGATCCGGGGGTGGAAGTCATCCGCCTGGCGCGCGCAAACGGCGCGAAAATCGAAATTTTGCCGGGCGCAAATGCTGCGCTCTGTGCGCTTTTATTGTCTGGATTTGATACGCATCGGTTTGTGTTTGAAGGATTTTTGCCGACAGCCAAAAAAGAGCGCCGCAAACGCCTGCTCGCGATGCTCGAACAAACAGCGCCCTCTATACTCTATGAAGCGCCGCACCGCGTGAAGCGCACGGTGGAAGAACTGTATGAGCTGCTGGGGGAGAGGCGCATCAGCATTTCGCGCGAGATCACCAAGCTGTATGAAGAAACGGTGACGTGCACGCTCGCGCAAGCGCTCGATTGGCTCGAAGAAAAACCGCCCCGGGGAGAGTTTGTGTTGGTTCTTGAAGGCGCGCGCGAAGAAGAGGAGGCGGTTTGCGATGAAACGATTGAAGCCATGCTCTGCGCGCTGCTTGAGGAAGGGATGAGCAGCAAGGATGCGGTGGCGCAGACGGCCGAGCGGCTGGGCGTCGCTAAAAATAAGGTCTATGCGCTGAGCAAAGCAAAGCGTCGGCCGTAATTTTCGCAAGCATGCTTTTATTTAAGCACAAAACCAGGCTTCTATAACAGAAAGCCTGGTTTTGTAATCGGCTATACTCCTTGCGGTTGCAACATTTTACAGCGGCGATGCTTAACGCTTGGGCATGGCGTGGCAGCACAGGCCATGTGTATCATGCGCCGCTTCCATGATCACCTCGCTCACCGTCGGGTGCGGATGGATGGTGGCGGAAAGCTCTTCGATGGTGCCTTCGCACATCATGACGGCACAGATCTCGCTGATCATGTCCGTTGCGCGCGGCGCGAACAGCTGCGCGCCGAGTATCTCGCCGGTATGCGCGTCGCTGATGAGCTTCACAACGCCCTCTTTTTCCCCCATCACCATCGCTTTGCCATTCGCACCCACGTTGAACCGGCCCACGCGCACGTTCCGTCCGGCTGTTTGCGCTTCGTTCAGCCCTACATAGGCGATCTCGGGCGACGTGTAGATGCAGGCGGGTATGGCGTCATAGCGCATAGTCTGCTGTTTGCCCGCGCAGTTGGCGGCGGCGATGAGTCCTTGAGCCGTGGCGACATGCGCCAATTGGAGCTTGCCTGTGATGTCCCCCACGGCATAGATATGCTCAATATTGGTGCGCAGGTACTCATCCACGGTGATGAACCCGCGCTGTGTGGCAACGCCTGCGGCTTCCAGACCAATGCCCTGCGTCTGCGGCTTGCGCCCTGTGCTGACCACGCAGTATTGCGCAGAAACGGTCTCTTGAACGCCGTTTTGATCGAAACGAACGCCCATTTTGCCGCCGTTTTGCATGATATCCGTCACCTGCGCGGAAGGAACGATGCGCACGCCTTGCCGCTGCAGCTTGGCGGTGAGCATGGACACGATATCGGCGTCCACACCGGGCAGTATGGAGTCCATCATCTCAAGCACCGTCACTTCACAGCCCAGAGCAGAAAAGAGTGTGGCGAATTCGATGCCGATCACGCCCCCGCCTATGATGGCGAGGCTTTCAGGGCATTGCGTGAGCGCAAGCGCTTCGTCGCTGGTGAGTACATTTTCGTGATCTATACCGCTGATAGGTGGCTTTGCGGGTTGTGCGCCGGTCGCCAATATGATGGAATCCGCACGTATGATCTTTTCGCCCACAGCGATGGTGTGCGCGTCCTGAAGAACGCCGAACCCTTCGAACACCGTCACGCCGTGTGCTTTTTCCAGCGCCGCGATGCCGCGCCGAAGCTGGTTGACCACCGTGTCCTTATGCGCGGCCATCTTTGCGTAATCGAAAGCGGTTTTTTCTGTTAAAACGCCGTATTGCGCCGCGTTTTTGGTTTGCTGGTAGAGCATGGCGCCGTGCAGCAGCGCTTTGGTAGGTATGCATCCGCGGTTCAGGCAAGTCCCGCCCAATTCGCGCGCCTCGATGAGCGCACTCTGCAGCCCGTATTGCGCGCAGCGGATCGCGGCTTCATAGCCGCCCGGCCCTGCGCCCAGCACCACCACGTCGTAGTGATCGGTCGCGGCTGGGTGTGTATCCGCTGTGTGCGTGCCGTGTTGTGCTGCTGCCGTTTCAATATGTTCGCTTGAAGGGAGCAGCTGCGAGATATCCTCGCTTATGTCTCCTATGATGGCGATGGGCTGCGTGATGGGCACGGTTTCACCGGCTGCGTGCAGTATTTTGAGCAGCGTGCCGCCGGCAGCCGCGTCTATGGTGATGGTGAGCTTGTCCGTCTCCATCTCGAAAAGAGGCTGCCCTTTTTTCACTTCTTCGCCTTCGGAGGCGAGCCATTGGGTGATGACGCCTTCGCTCATCTGTAAGCCCTGCTTGGGCATAATGACGATTTCAGCCATGATGATTCTCCTTTACAGCAGCAGTGCCGGGTTCTCCAGCAGTTGTTTGACACGCTGCAAAAACTGTGCCGCGGGTGCGCCGTCGATGATGCGGTGGTCATACGTAAGGCTCAATGTCAGCATCATACGTATCGCGATCTCGTCATCGACCACCACAGGACGCTTGGAAAGCTTGCCCACAGCCAATATGCCCGCCTCCGGCGGATTGATGATGGCGGTGAAGCTGTCCACCCCGAACATACCGAGGTTGCTCACCGTAAAGGTGCCGCCCTGATACTCCTCGGGCGAAAGCTTATTGTCCTTCGCGCGGCTCGCCAGATCGGCGGCCTCGGCTGCGATCTGCTGCAGCCCCATGCGATGCGCTCCTTTGATCACAGGCACGATAAGCCCGCCTTCCACGGCGACCGCCATGCCCATATTCACATAATTCTTTAAAAGGAGGCCCTCCTTCACCATGGAGGCGTTCATCATCTCGTGCTCCATGAGCGCGCGTGCGGCGCAAAGGATCACGATGTCATTGTAGCTGACCTTGATGCTGTTGGATTTGAGCTGTTCGCGTATCCTCACCGCTTCTGTCATGTCCACATCCATATGATGGACAGCCTGCGCCATCTCGTGCAGGCTGGACTTCATGCGGGTACTGATGACTTTGCGCATACCGCTTAACGGAATGCTGCGCTCGGATTCTATTGTATCCGGCTGCTGTGCCATAGCGCTGCGCACGTCGGAAGCCACCACCTTGCCGCGTACGCCGCTGCCCGAAACGCCTGCGATGTCCACATCGCCCAGCGCTGCGATTTTGCGCGCAAGCGGTGTTGCGGGTGCTTGTGCACACACCGGCTCAAGCTGCAACACATCCCGCTCTATGATCAGCCCGTCTGGCCCTGAGCCGGAAGCTTTTTGGTAATCCACACCGCGCGTGTGCGCGGTCGTTTTCGCGCGGGGTGTGGCGAATACGCGCTCATCTTTGCGAACGCCGGATGACGATGACGGCGCTGTTGGCGCGCTGCTTGCGCGAAGGGATTCCTCCTTTTGCAGGGAAGCAGGAGCCGCCGCTGCGCCTGATTGCTCCGAAAGCAAGCCTTGTATATCCTCGCCCGCTTCGCCTATGATGGCGATGGGTTGCGTGATGGGCACGGTTTCCCCGGCTGTGTGCAGTATTTTGAGCAGCGTGCCGCTTACAGTCGAGTCGATGGTGATGGTGAGCTTATCCGTCTCCATCTCAAAGAGCGGCTGCCCTTTTTTCACCTCTTCGCCTTCGGAGGCGAGCCATTGGGTGATGACGCCTTCGCTCATCTGCAAGCCCTGTTTGGGCATGATGATAATTTCAGCCATAACTATTCCTCCTTAACGATAACAGACCTTCTGCGCCGCTTCTATGATCTCATCGATGGAAGGCACCACAGCGTTTTCCAGCTCTAAATTAAAAGGAAGCGGGCAGGGCTTGGCGCCTAGGCGCAGGGGGGCTGCGTCTAAATAGGGGAACGCTTCCTCCGTGACCTGCGCGGCGATCTCAGCGCCCCAGCCGGAGTTTCGGTAGGCTTCATGCACCACCACCAGCCGCCCTGTTTTCTTAACGGAGTCGGTGATGGTCTTCATATCCAGCGGAATCAGCGTGCGCGGGTCGATCACCTCGGCGCTGATGCCCTGTTTTTCGAGTGCTTTTGCCGCTTCTAAGGCTCTGGACACATACAAAAGCGATGCCACGATGGTCACGTCGCTGCCCTCGCGCTTGATATCCGCAACACCGAAGGGGATGCAGAAATCAATATCATCGGGCACTTCGCCCTTGGTGGTGTACAGCGCCTTGTGTTCAAAGAACATCACCGGGTTATCCTCCCGTATGGCTGTACGCAGCAGACCGGCTGCGTCGGCGGGTGTGGACGGGCAGACGACCTTCAGCCCGGGAATATGCGTGAATATCGTTTCGACACTCTGGCTGTGCGTGGCGGCATTCCCGCGGCCGATGCCTTGCTGCCCGCGCACCACCAGCGGCAGCACCGGTTTGCCGCCGAACACATAGCGCGTTTTGGCGGCCTGATTGAGCAATTGATCCATGGAAACGAATGTGAAATCCATATACATCAGCTCCACAACAGGCCGCATGCCCGCGCAGGCCGCGCCCACGCCGGCGCCCACGATGCCGGATTCCGAGATCGGTGTGTTGCGCACCCGGTCTGTGCCGAATTCCTTATATAGATCGCGTGTGCAGCCGAACACGCCGCCCAGCGTTTCCACGTCTTCTCCCATTACGAATACCCGCTCGTCTTGCCGCATTTCCTCAGCGATGCAGTCGCGGATAGCCATTGCGTATGTTTTGATGCTCATGTCATATCCCTCCTAGCCTTCGTAGAATACGTCGTCCAGCACATGCGCCGGATCGGGCTCCGGGCTTGAGAGTGCGTATTCCGCCGCTTCATCCGCTTCGTTTTGTGCGGCCTGTTCTATTTCATCGAGTTCCTCTGCCGTAAAATCACCGTCGGCGATGAGGCGTTCGCGCATCCGCCGGATGGGATCGTTGTGCTGTTTCCAATCCTCGACCTCCTCGCGCGTGCGGTAGGGCTGCGGGTCGCCTGTCCAGTGGCCCAGGTGGCGGTATGTCTTACATTCGATCAAAGTCGGCCCTTCGCCGCTCTTTGCGCGCGCAATCGCCTCCTTGGTGGCTTCGTATACGGCGTAGACGTCGTTGCCGTCCACCGTGACGCCGGGGATGTCATAAGCCGCGGCACGCACGCTGATATCTTCAACGGAGGTGGATTGCCAGGTCGGCACCGAAATGCCGAAACCGTTGTTTTCGCAAACATAGACGACAGGCAGCTTCCAAACGGATGCAAGGTTGATGGATTCGTGAAAGGTGCCCTGATTGGAGGCGCCGTCCCCGAAAAACGCGACTGTCACCCGGTCGTCCTTGCGCAGCTTGCTGGCAAGGCCCGCCCCGGTGGCGATGGGGATGCCGCCGCCCACGATGGCGTTGGCGCCCAAGTTGCCTTTTGTAAAATCGGCGATGTGCATGGAGCCGCTCCGGCCCTTGCAATAGCCGGTGGCCTTACCCATCAATTCCGCCATCGCACGATCCAGCTCGGCGCCTTTTGCGATGCAGTGGCCGTGTCCGCGGTGCGTACTCGTGATGTAGTCCTCGTCGCGCAGCAGCGCGCACACGCCTGCCGCAACCGCTTCTTCACCGGCATACAGATGCACGGAGCCTCTGAGTTTGTTCTCTTCGAAAAGACTCTGAGCTTTCAACTCAAAGCAGCGGATCTGGTTCATTTTTTTGTATATCCAGCGTTTGCGTTCCAATGGAATCAATGTTTTCGTCTCCTTTGGTCGTTGATATTTAAATCCGAAAGCTGCCCATGTACCATGCGGGGCTTCCGGTCTATATACAAATTCATATATCGGTATTTTAAAAGAGTGAAGGCGGGGCGGCGGTTCATCAGAGGAGCTCAATGCATGCCCGCCGCCTGCCAAAAGGATCGGCTGTTAGCCTAGGTCAGCGATTTTGACCGGTTTGCCCGTGTCGATGGATTGCTTGATCGCCTTGGCGACCAGCGAGTTTTGCAGGCCGTCGTTCAGGCCGATGCTGGGTTGCGCATCTTCGTCGATGCAGTCGAAAAAGTGCCGAAGTTCCGCTACGAATGCGTCGTTATAACGTTCAAACATGAAATAGAGCGGCGGATCCTGTACGATACCCTCTTCGCACAGTATCTGCGTATTGGTGGGTGTGTCGTTGGCTGTCTGGATACACCCTTTTTCACAGAACACCTCCGTGCGCTGGTCGTAGCCATATGTCGTGCGCCGGCTGCCTGTGATCTGGCCGATTGCGCCGCTTTCGAATTTCAGATTGATGACGGTGGTGTCCACATCGCCGTATTTTTTGAACATATCGTCGATGAGCACGGCGCCGAACGCCGACACCTCCACGATTTCGCTGCCCATAAAGAAACGGGCCATGTCGATGTCGTGTATACACATATCGAATATCAAGCCGCCGCAATGCTTGGTATATTCCTCCGTGGGGGGATGCGGATCGCGCGAGATGATGCTCACGACTTCCGGCTTTCCAAGCGCGCCGCTGGCTACGGTGCGTTGTATCTTCGCGTGGTTGTGGTCAAACCGCCGCACAAACGCCACCATGAACTTGACCTTGGCTTCCTCAACCACCTTGATCACTTCGCGGATCTCGTCGATATCCTGTGCGATGGGTTTTTCGCAGAAAATGTCCTTGCCCGCTCTGGCTGCGCGCATGATGTACTCCGGATGGGTGGTGGTCGGCGTGCAGATGGCGACGCAATCGATTTCAGGATCGTTAAACACCGCGTCAAGATCCTTGGTCACGACCTCAATGCCGAGCTCTTTCGCCCATTCTTCCCGATCCTCGGGCAGATAAGGGTCGGCTATGCATTTCACACGCACATCTTTAAAACGCAGCATGTTTTCCGTGTGCATGGTGCCTGTTCTGCCGGAGCCCAAAACGCCCACTGTTTTGATTTTTTTCATAATTAGCTACCTCCAAATGATATAGTGCTAATCTATTATCCTCCAACCACTTGAGTTAGTCAAACGCAACTTGAATCTTGGTCTCTTTGCCTAATTTGTCCTTGGTGAGCACATCGAATCCCAACGGCACGATGTCGTCCAAGGAGATCACGCTGGTGACACACTTTTCCACCGGACAAGCGCCGCTCAATATGGGCTGGAAGGTCCGCGGGAAGTCGGATGTTTCGTAACACCACAGTCCGACGGCGTTGAGATCCTTGAATGCAAGGTTGAACGTATCGAAGCTGGCTTTCCCGATGGACAGCCCGCTCTGCACGTACATACCGCGGTTTCTGAGGATTTTGATACAATCCGCCATGGCGTTTTCGTTGCCTGTGCATTCATACGCCACATCCACGCCATAGTCGTTGGTGCGCTTCAGGATCTCGGTGTACACATCGTCTGTGGTGGGGTTGAACACGGCGTCCGCGCCAAACTCCAGACAGCGGTTCTTGCGGTTTTCCAGCACTTCCGTCATGTATACATGGCTCGCGCCTGCGGCTTTCGCGCCCATCAGCGTGAACACGCCGGTGGGGCCGCCGCCCGTGATGAGCACCTCGTCGGAAATCTTCTGGTCAGCCCTGCGAATGCCATAGAGCGCCAGTGCCAAGGGCTCGATACACGCAGCCTGTTCGTAAGTCATCTCATCCGGAATTTTAACCACCTGATAGTCCTTCACCATGCAGTATTCGGCAAACCCGCCCCAATACCACTGCAAGCCCATGCTGCCGAAGATCTTGCAAACATGCTCCAACCCTTTGCGGCAATACTCGCATTTACCGCAATGATTCAAAGGCATGACGGTGACGCGGTCGCCTACCTTCAACCCTTCGATATCGGCACCCATCTCCACGACATCGCCTGCCAATTCATGTCCCATGATGATAGGCGGTTCATGCCCTGTCAGCGGATGGGGGGAGCCAACCCGAATGACCTGCGGGCCCGCAATGTATTCATGAAGGTCGGTTCCGCAGATTCCACAACGCTTTACCTTGATTACGACTTCATCCCGGCCCGGCTTCGGTTCGGGAACATTTTCCACGCGAATATCGCCCTTTGCATGCCAACGTGCTGCTTTCATCTCATATCTACCTCCATTTATTCATTGATTCGATTCTTGTACGGGAAACGGATACAAGAGACGCCGTGATAAAAGCGTCTCTTGAACCGGTATGGTTTAGCTTAGACATAGATCTCGCTGCCTGGTGTGCCGCAGGAGATCAAACGATCCAGCGGGAATTTGGTGATGATCTCATAGCCGTCCTTGGTGACCACCACTTCCTCCTCAATGCGTACGCCGCCGTTGCCGTCGTCGGACGGGCAATAGGTTTCGATGGCGAACACCATGTTTTCCTTGATCTCATAAGGGTGATCCAGCGAGAACAGTCTGGAAATGGCCGGCTTTTCCCAAATGCTCAGGCCGATGCCATGTGCGAACTGAGCCAGGAAAGCTTCGCGTTCGTCTTTGTATCCATACTCCTGCGCCGCGGGCCAACGGCTTGCGATGTCGGCGGAGGTAGCGCCCGGCTTGATGACGGACATGGAATCATACAGCCATTTGCGCGCCTTGTCGAACGCTTCGTTCTGCGCGTTGGAGGGCTTGCCGCAGCTAAATGTGCGGTAGTAGCAAGTTCTGTATCCCATGAAGGAGTGCATGATATCCACATAGACGATCTCGTTCGGGCGGATCATGCGGTCTGCCGGATGGTGCGGATGCGGTATGGCGCGCGGGCCGGTCGCGATGTTGACGCATTCCACAAGGTCTGAACCCTGGCGGAACAGAAAATCGTTGACGATGGCGGCCAGATCTGTCTCGCGTACGCCGGGGCGGATGTTCCTGGCCAGCAGATCGAACGCTGCGTCTGCGTAGGCTGCGGAGATGTCCAGCAGCATGATCTCGTCTGCGGTCTTGATCATGCGGGCGTCCAGCATGGCCTGCTGACCGTCTACCACCTCGATGCCCAGCTTTTCCAGCTCCTTGACGAGGGGGATATCGCAGATATCGATGCCCAGCGGCATCTTTTCAACGCCGTGCTCATACATGACATCGCGGACTTCCTTCGCGACCTTTTCGATGTTGTTGACTTCCAGAGGAATCGCGCCGCGCATGGAGCCCAGCGCCGGGCGGATGCGCTCATCCGGAATCCAGCTGCAATCGCGCCTCTTGGTGGGGGCGGCCGGATCGTAGATGATGGGGCCGGCGTTTTGCGGCAGTATGCAGTAGCGCGCCATCTTGTTGCGCGCCCATTCGCCGGAAATGGTGCTGGTGATATAACGGATGTTATCGAAGTCGTAGCAAAGAATGGCGCCCAGGCCCTTTTCCTTCAGCTGTGCGCGCGCTTTTTCGGTGCGCTCGCTGCGCAGCCGCGCTACATCGACTCTGTCTTCCCAATCTGCAAAAGTGGTTCCGATTCTCATTTTATACCTCCTGATTCAATCGCTTTTTTAAAATTAAATACGAATCTTCTTACATGTAATTATAGGGCATGCGGCGCGTATATGCTTTCACAGGGCTGTTATACTTTTTAAAATATTTATATCAGAATAATATCATTTCTTTCATAATGCTTTTGGCTGTGCTATAATGTGGACACAATACATGTGAAGGATGGATTTGCATTGAATAGCGAAGCGTTCATAACCAAACGATTGGAAGACACCAGCATATCGCGCCTGATGTTCAACTATTATCTGCGCGAATTCAGCGAAAACTGGGCGATGGAAAAGGCGCACCTGCATGATGCGGTGGAGATCATCTGCTGCTTAGAGGGTATGGCGCGTTTCTGGATGGAGAAGAACAACGCCACCGTCACCTTGAACAAGCGGGAGCTGATCATCATCCGGCCAAACATGCGCCACAAGCTGTATATGACGGGTGACTCGAAGAGCAAATGCGTGAACATACAGCTTTTTAGCAGCGCCTTCCAAGAGAACGGGATGGATCAGAACACGTTTTCGTTCGGGCTGTGGGGCGACGAGGTGTATGGCGACGCGGGCTATCTGAAAGTCAAGGACGACGAGGCGATCTCGAGCTGCATGAAGCGCATCGCGATCGAAATGAACAACCGAGAAGAAGGCTACGACGTGCTGGCCAAATCGGAAATCACCGGTCTGATCATCCGGCTCAAGCGTGTGATCCATCGTGGGCGGCAATACGTTGGCTCGGAGCAGAACCCCTACATACAAAAAGCACTCTCCTATATCAACACATCCCTGCAAAACCCCATCAAACCAAAGGATATCGCCGATTCTATACATGTCAGCGCAGGGTATTTGATGCACTTATTCAAACGGCATATGGGTAAATCCGTGATGCAGGTGGTGACGCAGCGGCGTGTGGAGCGCGGCAAGCATCTGCTGGCGAATACATCCCTGAGCGTCTCGGAAATTGCCTCCGAGAGCGGCTATTTAAACATACAGCACTTCAGCATGGTGTTTAAAAAGGCGACCGGCATCTCGCCTACGGAATTCAGAAAGATGAGCCAGAGCATACGATACCGGGAGGTCTTATGGACGGAAGAATGAGAGCATTATTTTTGAAATAATATCATTCGTGTATAAATAAATAAAAAAAGAACTGATTATACTCTATTGCCGTATTTTCCGGTCGTGCTCTATACTGAATGAAGAAACAACTCCCATCAGACTACAGATGAATATATGAATAAGAGGATGGTGTATGATGAAAAACTATCTGGAATGGCTCGCGCAGGATACGCCCACAAAGTGGTGGCATGATTCCGCGATCCCTTCGGAAATCGATGACGCGATTCAAAACGGCGCACTGGGCGTTACCACAAACCCGGTGCTGACCATTAAAAGCCTGCAGGCGGCGAGTGAATTCTGGCAGCCGCAGGTGGACCGTATCCCACAGGATCTACCTCTGGATCTGCGGGCCGAAGCGCTGCTTAAAATCGTTGCGCAGTATGCGGCGGGCAAATTCAAGCGTGTTTTTGATGAGACCGAAGGCCGGCACGGCTACGCGCTGGGTCAGTTGAATCCGTCGATCTGTGCCGACACAGAGCGGATGCTCGCTCAGGCGCTCCGCTATGTGTCCTGGGGGGAGAACATAGCCGTGAAGCTGCCCACCGTGCGCGCTGCGCTGCCGGTGGTGGAGGAGCTGGCCGCACGGGGGATCGCTGTGTGTACTACGCTGAATTTCTCCGTTTCACAGGCGCTGGCGGCAGCCGAAGCCTATGAACGCGGTGCTGCACGCGCAAGGGAAGAGGGCATCGCTGTAAAACCCTGCTTTGTGGTGCAGCAGGGCGGCAGGCTCGACGAATATCTGGCGGATGTCGCGCTGGATAATTCATTGGGTGTGGATGTGGAAGACATCCGCTGCGCCGGCAATGCCGTGTGCAAGAAATCCTATCGCTTGTATCAGGAGCGCGGCTTAACGGCCAAGATCATGCCGGCGGGATTGCGGGGCACACACCACTTAGCCGAGATGGCAGGGGGCGACATGGTGTTTTCCCTGCAAGCGCGTGTGCAGAAGCTGGTGGCGGAAGCGGATCTTCCGCAGGAAAGAAAGATAGATGACCCCATCCCGCAGGATGTGATCGAGCGGCTGCGCCGCATCCCCGAGTTTGTGCGCGCCTATGATGAGGGCGGACTGACGGATGTGGATTTCATCACCTTCGGTGTGACGCAGAAGACGCTGTCCCAGTTTTTGTGGACAGGCTGGTCGCCGTTGGAAACCTATGGCACGAAGACTAAGTCGGATCGGTGGTTTTAAAGCATACAGCATGTAATACGAAGCACAGCCGGCTTTGAAGGAGCGTTCAAAGCCGGTCGGTGACGGGGGCGGTGGTATGCAGGGTGCAAAACCCATGCATGTTTGCAAAATCTAAAAACAGCTAATCAACGGCGGGTATCTAAATGACTTCCTTATTGTAGAGCATCCAAAAGCCCGTATTAGCAAAAAAGAAGCTATTCCTTGAGGTTTTTTCGAAAAAAGCAAAATAAGAGAGTATACACATGATTTCAGCTCAAAAAACACAAAAAAATGACCTTCAAAAAGCAATATTTTATAATCGGTTGTTAAAAAAGAGTGAAGCATTTTTTACAAAATACGCTATTAGAATACAATAATCAAAAAAAGCAGTGCAAGATATGACAATGAGAACGCCCGAATAATGCATTGGAAACAAAGATGATCCCCGATATACTTGGATATACAAACGAAATGAAACTCAATATTTTAGTTGGTATTTTTAAGCATAGTTATTAGTGGCATATATTTTCAACGGGTCGTTCACAACTTTCGGATGTTTGGTGACATATTCTAGATTTTATGAAATGTAAAGGAGCCAAAGGACTCTACCCCAAAGTTTAAAGCAGGGAACCACCCATCGCGTAAGCGTCATACAAAGTGCATGTATCCCTGTGTTTTCGCATAAGTTTTACCGTATTCTATAATCGCCGCAAAGGCAATGGGTTGTGTGAAGAATTGTATTCTATTTCAGTTAAATTGAGGGAGATCATATTATGAGTGAGTGTGTAAAAGCTGCTGTCATGAAAGCCCCCGGCGTGATCGAAATCGAGCGCTTTCCGAAGCCGAAACCGGCGAAAGGCGCCGCGGTGTGTAAAGTGGTGGCTGCGGGTGTTTGCGGAACGGATAAGCATACCTACAAAGGGGAAACGGCGCAATATGTAGGCACAGCGGCAGAGACACACGGAACCTTCCCGTTGATTCAAGGCCATGAAAACGTATTGATCATCGAAGAGATCGACCAGACGGGCAGTGAGAATCTCGATTTCAACGGCAATATACTCAAACCCGGGGATCGTGTGACGATGTGCCCGGATGTGCGCTGCCAGACATGCCATGTCTGCAAACATCTGGCTGTGTATTCCTGGTGCCCTAATATGCGCTTCAATTACGGCAATACGAGAAGCTGCGACATATACCCGCATCTGTTCGGCGGATTTGCCGAGTATATCTACATCGAACCGGGCACCACGCTCTATAAAGTGCCGGACGGGCTGTCCGACGAGATGGCATCGCTGACCGAGCTGATGTGCGTGGCCTACACGCTGGATAAGGCGAAGGAATTCTATTCCTTCTCCGGCGAAGGATTTGGATTCAACGACACCATTGTGATTCAGGGCATGGGCCCGCTGGGTCTGATCCATCTGATCAAGGCGCGCATGATGGGTGCCGGAAAAATTATTGTAACCGACATTTCAGATTATAAGCTCAATATTGCGAAACAATTCGGCGCGGATATCACGCTCAACGTCCATGAGACGACGGCAGAAGAGCGGCTGGAGCTGATCCGGCAGGAGACAGACGGCCTAGGCGCGGACATGGTGATCGAATGCGTGGGCCGGCCGGAAGTCATCCCTGAGGGCTTGGATATGGTGCGCGTCGCGGGGCTCTATATTGAGCCGGGCAATTTCGTGGATTGCGGCCCCATTCCCATCAGCCCGCATTTGATCTGCTCGAAGAGCATACGCATCATGGGCATGAGCAATCATTCCTTTACGGGCTATAAGCCCAGCATGGAAATGATGCTGCGTTACAAGGATGCGTTTCCGTGGGAGAAATTTGTCAGCCATGTATTTCCGCTGGATGAAGCGGAACAGGCGATCCGGACGAGTATGCAGCCCGAAAGCATGAAAGTGCTGATTAAGCCTTGGCTATAGACGAAGGTTTTTCAAATATTTTCAGTAGAGAGGACATGATTCACAATGGAAAAAAAGAACAGAGTGGCTGTTTCCTACGCTCCCGGCAATATCGTCGTGGAGGATATGGCATATCCCAAGCTGATGAAGGGCGGGGCCATATTGCGCAACACGCTGTGCGGCATCTGCGGTACGGACAAACATACATATCGTGGTGAAACCACACAGTTTGCAGGCACAGCGCTGGAATACACCATCCAATTCCCGCTTCACCAGGGCCATGAGCCCACCTGCATCATTGAGGACATCGACAAGGAAGGCTCTGAGAACCTGGACTTCTACAAAGAGCCGCTGAAAGTGGGCGATCGGGTTACATTCTGCCCGGTGATCGTTTGCGGCGAGTGTTTCTGGTGCCGCCACGCATCTTGGTATACCTGGTGTGAAAGCAAGGGCCGCGGTGTGTATGGCAACAACGGCGGCATGATCCACGGCAACAATGCGCCGGACGAAATCTATGGTTCCTTCTCACGCTATATGACCATCCGTCCCGGCTCTTACCTATATAAGCTGCCCGACGAGCTGCCGGATGTACTGGGCTGCTTGGTTGAAATCATGGCGGTTACCTACAGTCTGGATCAATGCCTGAACACCAATTCGTTCCATATGGACGGACTGCCCTTCGGCGGTACGGTGGTGGTGCAGGGTGCCGGCCCCATCGGCCTGGCGCACATGATCAAAGCCCGCATGCTGGGCGCACGCACTGTCATCGGTGTGGATATATCGGATTACAAGCTGAATCTGGCGAAGGAATTCGGTGTGGACTATGTGATCAACTCCAAGAAAACCACCGAAAAAGACCGCATCGAGTTTATCAAGGAAAAGACCCGCGGCCTGGGTGCCGATGTCGTTGTGGAATGCACGGGCGTAGCTTCCGTCGTTCCCGAGGGGCTTGAATACCTGAGAAAGTGCGGAACCTACCTGGAGCCGGGCATGTTTGCAGAAGTGGGCAACTCCAGCATCAACATGCATAAGGTCTGCTCGAAGAACCTGCGCATCATCGGCATGACGGAGCACGCGGTCACCGGATACCGTCCGTCTATCGACATGATGATCAAGCACAAAAACGATTTTCCGTGGGAAAAATATTTCACGCACACATATCCGCTGGATCAAATCAATGAAGCGATCCAATTCAGCATGACGGAAGAGTGCAACAAAGTGCTCGTCGACCCTTGGGCATAAAACTTAGACCCAATTACGTGGCATCGCGGCGGACCTAAACGGTTCCGCCGCGGAACCATACGCAATAGGTAAAATGAGATTAAACAAGGATAGGAGGGTGGCCATATGGATGAAGCGGTTGTGGATGATGTCATATTGCGAGTGGAGAACATCACAAAACTATTTCCAGGCGTTCGGGCGCTGGACGATGTAAGCATGGAGGTCAAACGTGGGGAAATTCATGCTTTACTGGGCGAAAACGGTGCGGGAAAATCGACATTGATCAAGATTCTGACCGGCGTTTACAAACAAGATTCCGGAAACATCTATCTTGAAGGCAAGAAAGTTCACATTGACAACCCAATTCAATCCCGAGAGTTGGGCATCGGTACAGTTTTCCAGGAAAACAGCCTGTTGCCGCACTTGTCGGTGGCGGAAAACATATTCCTGACCTCTGAGATCAGGAATAAGCTTGGATTTATCAATTGGAGAAAAACTTATCAACAATGCCGTAAATGGATCAACGATCTGGGCGTGGATCTTGACCCGAGAGCGAGGGTGCGGGATTTATCTGTTGCGCAGCAGCAGGTGGTCGAAATTGTCAAGATGTTTTCAAAAGACCCCAAGATCGTTATCTTGGACGAACCGACGTCCGCTCTTTCTGACAACGAGATCGATAACCTGTTCAATATCGTGCTACGCATGCAGGAAAAGGGAATAACCTTTATCTATATTTCTCACAGAATGGAGGAACTGAAGCGTATTGGCAACGGCGGCACCGTGCTGCGGGACGGCAAAAAAGTCGGGGAACTGGAAGATGTCACGCATATGGATCAGGATGAGATCATCAAGCTCATCGTGGGCCGTACGCTGGATGAAAAATTCCCTGAACGCGAACACAAGATAGGCGATGTCATGTTCGAGGTGAAGGATCTGACAGTACCCAAAACGATCTACGACATCAACTTCAACCTTCGCCGCGGCGAAGTGCTGGGCTTGTCCGGATTGGTGGGCTCGGGTAGAACGTCTATCGCGAAAGCCATATTTGGTGCGCTGCCGAGAGCTTCAGGAAAATTTTTCCTGGAAGGGAAGGAACTCAACCTCCACGGACCGCAGGATGCGATCGGCGCGGGCATTGGTTTGTTGCCGGAAGACAGAAAGGTGGAAGGGTTGCTGCTGGAAAAACCGATCAGCTGGAACATCACCCTCCCCAGCCTAAGGCGCTATAAACATCTTGGCGTGGTGATCAACCGCCGGCTGGAACGCAAAGATGTGATGGATTATAAAGACGTGCTTGAGATCAAAACGCCGTCATTAGAGCGTGAAGTCAAATTCTTAAGCGGCGGCAACCAGCAGAAAGTCGTATTCTCCAAGTGGCTGTGCGCGCAATCGAAGGTATATATATTCGATGAGCCGACCCGTGGAATCGACGTGGGAACCAAGAGCGAGATCTACAAGATCATCAATAAATTGGTCACCGACGGGAATGGCGTTATCGTGATATCCTCCGAATTACCTGAAATACTCGGTATTTGTGACCGTATTCTGGTCATGCATGAAGGCGTGATGACGGGGGAACTGCTCAGGGAAGAGGCGACACAGGAAAAGATAATGTATTATTCGATTGGAGGTACGGACGATGTCAACTAAAACTACAGTGATAGAAAAGGAATCCGTTTTTAAAAAGCTCGGAAGGGTTTCCGGGTTGGGCACGTTAATACCCATTTTAATCTTATTCGTTTTTCTTTCATTCTCAAATGAAAACTTTATGACAGCCGACAATATACTCGCGATATTGAGGCAGGCAGCTGTCTATGCGATCATGGCGGTAGGCATGACGTTTGCCATCATCACAGGCGGCATCGACCTGGCGCATGGCTCCATGCTCGCGTTTGCGCATGTCATCTGCGCCTACATACTGAACAACGGCGAGGGCAGCATGGTGCTGGCTATTCTTGCGGCGATTGCGGTTGGATGTATACTGGGCGCGATGCAGGGGTCGCTGATCGCGTTTGTGGGCATACCGCCCTTTATCGTGACCATGGGCTTTATGAATATACTGCGGGGCATGACGCTGGTCATCACCGACGCCCAGCAGATTCAAGCCAACTACGAGCCGTTTCGTTGGATGGGTACACAGAACATCTGGATCATTCCCGTATCCGTCATACTCTTCATCATCGTAGGCGCGATCGGGCACTTCATCCTTTCCAAAACAGCTACCGGGCGCTATGTCTATGCGCTGGGCAGCAATGAGGCGGCCGCGAAGCTGTCCGGTGTAGACACCACCAAGAACAAAATCAAGGTCTATACGTTCTCCGGTGCCTGCGTGGGATTTGCGTCCGTGGTATATCTTTCAAGACTGGGTGCGGCGCAGCCGACGGCAGGCTTGAACTATGAGATGGAAGCGATTGCGTCCACGGTCATCGGCGGCACGAGTATCGCGGGCGGTGAAGGCGGCGTGATCGGCAGCCTGCTGGGCGCCATATTCGTGGCTATGATCCGAAACGGCATGATCATGCTGAGTATATCGACCTACTATCAACAGGTGGTGATCGGTGCGATCATCATCATCGCGGTTACAATAGACCTGATGCGCAAACGCATTCAGGCCAGAAAGGTCAACTAGTCATACAATTTGCCTTGTGAAAGGCAAAGTAAAATAAACGGAGGTAGAAAGATGAACATGAAGAAATTGGTTGCATTGTTGTTGGCTCTCGTTATGGTTGTTGCTGTTCTGGGCGCATGCTCCAGCGAAAAACCCGAGGAATCCAAGGCTCCGGCAGAAGAATCCAAGGCTCCGGCCGAAGAATCCAAAGCTCCGGCGGAAGAACCCGAAACCCCCGATGCTGGCGGCGAAAAAGCGCCGGGCAGCTATACAGCGGATGATCTCAATGGCATGACGCTGGCGTTCAGCCCCAAAACACTGAACAACCCCTTCTTTGTAGGTATGGAAGACGGTGTGAAGGAAGTTGCGGATCAGTATGGGATCAAAGTCGAATCCTCTGCTCCCCCGGCTGAGACGGACATCGAACAGCAGATTTCCATGATTGAAAACTTCATCACGAAGAAAGTAGACGGCATTCTGCTCAGCCCCTGCGGCTCCTCCGAGCTGGTAAACGTATGTAAAGAAGCGATTGCGGCTGGCATCCCGGTATTCATTCTGGATACTCCCCTCTCTGAAGATGGCGAAGATGTATACACCGGCTTTGCGGGCACCAACAACTACGAAGGCGGCGTTCTGGCTGCTGAGTGGATGGTTGAAGAACTGGGCGGTGCAGGCAAGGTTGGCCTGATGGACGGCTATGCGGGCAACTCCGCAACAACAGCACGCCGCAACGGCTTCCTCGATGGCATCGAAGGCAGTGATCTCGAAATCGTTGCCGAAGGCATGGGCAACTGCGAGCGCGCAACAGGCATGACAGTAGCGGAATCCTTCATACAGGCAAACCCGGATCTCAATGCGATCTTCTGCTGCAACGACATGATGGTGCTGGGTACTGCTGAAGCGGTCAAACAGGCCGGCAAAGAAGACCAGATCATCATTTGCGGCTTTGACGGACAGCCCGAAGCCTCCCAGGCGATACTGGATGGCGACGTGAATGCGACAGTCGCACAGCGCCCGAAGACCATGGGTAAGATGGGTGTTGAAATGTTTGTGAAGTACATGACAGGCGAAAGCTTTGACAGAGACACCGACACCGGCTGCAAGATCGTTACGGCTGAGAATGCGGGCGAATATCTGGAATACACCTAAGAAGTATATTCGAACATCGGTTCGAAGGAATAGAACAAGAGCAGGTATCATGCCTGCTCTTGTTTTTTGATGCGCAGAAAAGGGCAAAACAAACGAAGACAAGGGAGTCTGAACGGTGCGGAAAATCTACCGATATGGCCACAGATGCAAGATGCCACATCGTCTGATAAAAAAGCATCTTATGAAGGAGGTGTTAAGCTCTATTAAACAACAAAAAACGCGGGCAGCGAACCAGTTGGCAGGGTGTCGGAGTGTAAACGGTATGCATCTTAGATTCGAGCCGAAAACTGCGGCAAAGGGCATGGTTTTGGCGCGCGGTCATCATACGCCGGCTGCCACCTGATTGCGCCCTGATTGTTTGGCGCAATACATGTACTGATCCGCTCTGTCCAGCAGCGCTTCGATCGTATCCTCCGGCCTGGATCTTGCGACCCCTATGCTGACCGTGACGGTCACGTTGTAATGAAAACGCAAGGACGATATCATGCGGCGGATGCGTTCGGCAATATCCACGGCATTGTTTGGTCTGCGGGGAAATAATATGACGGCAAATTCCTCTCCGCCGTAACGCGCGATGATGTCGCCTTTTCTCAGTATGCTCTGTATGGCTTGCACGCAAGCCAGCAACACATGATCGCCGAACACGTGCCCGTAGGTATCGTTTATGTACTTGAAGTGATCGATATCAAGCATCAGCACATAGAATTTATCGCCCTTTTTTCTGGATGTATCCAAAATATTCTGTAAAAAACTGTTCAGAAACCGTCTGTTATACACGCCGGTCAGCGCATCGCGTACGCTCAACTCGGAAAGGGTTTTACGGTTGTCTTCAAAAACCCTGCTGATATAGAGCGTTAAAATAGATAGCCCCACGAAAGACAACACGACGGCCACGATCAAATCGATGAGCATAGCGTCGGAGCCGCTGTGCGGCACCACGGTTTGGGGATAGAAATGGCTGATGAGTATGCACGCCAGATAATCTAAAATGTTCAATGTGATGAGGGCGATACGGGCTTTGCCTTTAAATACAATACCCAGCAAAAAGAAGCCTAATGAAGCAAAGAGCAGGGCTGTGCCATGATATCCTGCCGTTTGGAAATATAAAAAGGGGATATAAAAAAAGGTGATGAAGAGCAAGTGCGGTTTTTGAAGCGCCAGCCGTATGCGCGGAATCACAAAGAGCAGCACGATACAAAAGGCAACATAGGCCCATTGTAAAATAAGCCCGGGCAGCCCTTTGTTCAGCGCAGTATTGGTTGCGGCAGAGAGTATGGAAAGAAAGAAACTTTCAAAGAAAAAGATCATATAGATACGGTAATCCAGCGGGAACTGTTTACCGAAGTATTGATGCAGCATGACTTGTTTAAACCGATTTAGCATATGGACACCTGTGCAACTTTTTCGCTTTTGGCATGAGGGGAGGGCCGTTATGAAAAACTCCGAGCCCGTGAAGCCCAACTTTTTCCGGCACAAGCAGTACTGAAAGGGATGCGCATTCTGACCGGCAGCGGCTTACGGGTGAAACTTCTTGTTTTACAAGCGCCGCTTTCTTTGCATCGCGGCAGGCTTTCTACGGACATTTTGTTAGCATTTTGAAGGGTATACGGATGTATTGTCGAGTGTGCTCCTATACTTTCAACGAGAGCTCCTCGTCATATACAGTTCATTGTAACAGATAAAATCGAAATTGACCATTAGAAGTCTTGAAATTATGTTGAAAAGAGATCCAAACGGATGTTTTACGTGTAAAAGTGGAAGTGATGGACATTTCTGATGTGTTCTGTGCTGTTCATAAAGCTCCGGGGCAGACATAAGAATCTCGCATGATGCCAAACAGACAGTGCGTGATGATGAAAAGCGGCTTGCCATCATATTGCGTTGTTGAGGAGGATGCCGCAGTTTCAGACAAAAAAAGTCCGCGAACGGCTGAAAGCAATTCGCGAACCCCAAGTGCGGCAACTCGCCGCTGGTGGTCTGTACTGGACTCGAACCAGTGACCCCATCGATGTGAACGATGTGCTCTACCAACTGAGCCAACAGACCACGCATACGCTTATTATATTACACCAACTCATCCCTTTTTTCAACTAAAAAATCAACAAATTTGAAAATTAAGAATATTAAATATTCAAATTAAAGATGATAGAAGAATAGGAGGTGTTCGGTATATGATCACTATTTTCATGCGCACACTTATTCTCTATGCGTTGGTGGTCGTGATGATCAGGTTGATGGGGAAACGGCAAATGGGCCAGCTGCAACCCTTTGAATTCGTATTGACGCTCATGATCGCCGAGCTGGCAGCTTCCCCTATTTCCAGCACGGACACACCGCTTCTTTACGGTGCGATACCGATCTTAACGTTGTTTCTGGTGCAAACAGCGATCTCTTTGATATCTCTGAAGAGCATGCATTTTAGGCGGATTGTAAACGGTGCGCCCAGCATAGTCGTCTATAATGGCAAAGTCGTGAAGAAGGAATTATCCCGCATGCAATGCAATCTCAACGATTTGGTGGAACAGCTGCGCTCCCAGAGTATATTCGATATATCCGATGTGCAGTACGCGATATTCGAAGGCGACGGATCGCTGAGCGTTTTGCAAAAGCGCCCCAAGCAAACCCTCACGCCGCAGGATATGGACATGGACCCTCAGGAGAACGGCATGTATCATGCCGTCATACTGGATGGCAAAATTAATAAGGACAACCTACGGTTTATCAACAAGGATCTGCATTGGCTGCTGAAAAAGGTGAAGAGTCTTGGATATTCCGATCCAAAGGAAATACTGATGATGATGGTGGACGATGAAGAAAACATAGTGGTACAGGGCAAACAAGAGCAAGCGCTGCACCGTAGAATATACGGAAAATAGGAGGGATTCACATGAAAAACAGCATCACCATCGGCATCAGCGTGGGCATTGTGGTAGCATTGGCATTGCTGTTTTTATGGTCTAACCGGTTTACCCAAAGATTGCAGGAGGATATAAACGGGCTGGTGAACGAGGCGGTAGAAAGCGCCAGGCAGGATGATTGGGAGAACGCGAGGATCAAGATGAGCGAAGCCAAGGGTATCTGGCAGGATGTGAAGAAGACGCTCACCATGATATTGGAGCACGATGTGGTCGTCGATATCAATACGCCGTTTGAAGCTGCTGTGGTCGGGGCTGAATTTGAAGATCTGCCCCAGCTCGTTGAAAGTGCTGCACAGCTTTTACAAAACCTGCGGGATGGATGCGATATCGAGCGTTTACAGCTTCAGATTCTGTTATAGGCCGATTTAAAGGCGGATTCTTATATCCTGAGCACATGCGTTTATGCTATAATCTTCCCAACAACTTTTTGTGGGAGGGTACGCATGGAAAGGATCGTGCTGGATGCATTTGCATTTGATATCACAGGACAAGAGCTGTTAAAAACGCTCAGGATGGAAGACGATCAGGACGAGGATGCCCTGAAGGTCTGTCGGATGCTGGAGGAAGCGTTGGCCTGCGCGCGCCCGAAGGCTGTCTATTGCATTGCCGCCATTGAACAAAAGGGCGAGGATTTTGTGACGGTAGAAGGGCATAAGATCTTTTCGCCGCTGGTGCGCAAAAATCTCGATCAAGTGAGCCGGATCGTTCCTTATGTCGCCACCTGCGGGCTGGAAGTGGAGAGCTGGTCGAAACAATATGACGGCGATATATTCGAGCAGTTCTGGGCGGACGAGATCAAAAAACTGCTGCTGTACCGTGCGATCCGTGCGCTGAACAAAGAGGTTAAATCGAAATATTTTGCAAGCGGGGATATGTCTGCCATGAGCCCCGGTTCCTTGCCGGAATGGCCCATCACTAGGCAAACGGAGCTTTTTGATGTGATAGGCGATGTGGGGGAGCTGGCGGGCGTGTCGCTTACGGATTCCTTTTTGATGATACCCTCCAAATCCGTGTCCGGCTTCTTTTTTTCAAGCGAAACGCATTACGAAAATTGCCAGCTATGCCCCATACCGAACTGCCCGAACCGGCGGGCGCCCTATCAAAAAGATGTGGGTGCATAAGCATATATGAGCGAAAGCTTATGCAGGAAGGCCGTGTTCTAAAAAGAGCACGGCCTTGACAATACAGGAGATTCGGTATACTATACTAGTAATTCAGTAAATAACTAATATAGTATAGGAGCGAAGCGCATGAAGATTCCAAAAACATTGAAACACAAGCCGGTCATAGCAGTTGAAAACTATGAAAATATCGACGGCCGCAAGGCCTACGATTCCGATGCGAAGGGGCTTTCGCTGGGGCTTGCGCAGTGGAACGACCGCGGCAAAGTGGATATTTCCGCCAAAGTCTGGCGGCACACGGGTGAAAAATGGTCGCGCCAATCTGAAGAACTGCCCATGCACCGTGTGCTGGATCTCGCCATACTGTTGGTCAGGGGATACCAATATTTTCAGGAGGCCTACCGCTACCCGAAGCTCTATGATCCGCAGAAGCTGCAGATCGACCGGGTAGGGCTCCAGGGTGACGCCATGACGGTGGAGGTGTGCGGCGACAACCCCATGATCGATGAGGATATCAAGCTGTTCCAGCAGGCGCTCAGCGATGACGGCGAACTGCTCGGAGAGCGTATGCGCACGCTGTCCCGCCTGCTGCGCGAAGCGGGCTATTGAGTTTGTCGGGCTGGCCGCCCGCCAAAAGCTGGCCGGTGGTAAATATTTGCATAAAAAATCCAAGATTCATATTTACAACCGGCCTGTGTTGTGATATAGTCTATGCAATAAAATAGTATGCGTAGTTGGCAATTCAGTTTATACTGGGAAGCCGGTGTGAATCCGGCACAGCCCCCGCTGCCGTAATGGTGATGCCCAGAGCAGGTGAAAGCCGGCCACTGCCTCGATGAGGCGGGAAGGCGCTCTGGTGCAGATGATCCTAAGTCGGAAGACCTTGCCAGACCATGCAGCTGACATACCTTCGGCGGGAAGGGATGTGTCTTTTGTTTTACCCGCCGAAGGCGGTTTTTTATTTTGTGCGTATTGCACAGATTTAAAGTATGCAAACAGCGAACAGTTTTCCTTAATAGACCTTTTTCCTATATACAGACCCGGTTGTGTACCGGGTTTGTACCTTTTTGGGGCGTTTAAACCCCATGCATGAATAAAAGAAGAGCTTGAAAGCAGCAACAGCTATTTACCGCTGTTTTCAAGCTCTTCGGCTATGGCGCACCGGGCAATCCGGCCCGGGCCTTTTATGTCATTCGCTGTGCCGTCTTACAACCATTCCCCGTAGCGTCTGATGTAGAATCTCTTGATCAGTTGTGCGCACACAAAATATCCGGCCAAGATCAACACAAGCCAAGGAAGAAACGAAAGGGGCAGCGGCAGCATATCGATGCCGATGGCAAGCTTGCTAAACCCAACCACCAGCGCGAGCACTGTGACCACCGTGGTGGATAGCAGCAGGGGCGCGGATGGCTTGCTCTGCAAAAACGGAATTTTGCCTGTTCGGATAATATGGATGACCAGCACCTGCGATACGGTTCCGAATATGAACCAGCCGCATTGAAACAACGGAGCCAGCTCTGCGGTATTCGCTTTGATAATCCACCACATCACAGCAAAGCACAGAAGATCAAATATAGAACTGAGCGGTCCCATATAGGCCATAAAAGACTTGATAGACCGCGTTTCCCACTTTCGCGGTTTTTTCACATACTCCTCATCCACGCTGTCAAAGGGCATGCCTATTTGGGAAAAATCACAGAGGAGGTTTTGCGTGAGTATCTGCACGGGCAGCATAGGCAAAAAGGGCAGGAAGATGCTGGCTACGATCACGGAAATGATGTTGCCGAAATTCCCGCTTGCCGCCAATTTGATATATTTTACAATATTGCCAAATGTATGGCGCCCTTCGATCACGCCCTCCTCCAGCACCATCAAATCCTTTTCAAGCAGTATGATATCGGCGGTTTCCTTCGCGATATCCACAGCGCTGTCCACAGAAATGCCCACATCGGCCTGGCGCAGCGCGGGTGCGTCGTTGATGCCGTCGCCCATATAGCCGACGGTATAACCCACAGCCTGAAACGCCTTCACGACCCGCTCCTTCTGGGAAGGAGACAGCTTCGCAAACAGATCACAGCTTTGCACCGCCTCCTTCAGCGCGGCATCGTCCATACGCTCGACATCGTTTCCTGTGAAAAGCCAAGAGGTTGACACGCCCACCTTTTTGCAAACCTTTACAGCCACCCCTTCGCTGTCCCCTGTGAGCACCACCGTACGCACACCGTGCTCATAAAGGGCCGTAATAGCGGCTTTAGCGCTTTCTTTGGGCGGATCGAGAAAGCCTATAAAGCCGATCAGCACCATATCCCGCTCGTCGGCTACGCTGAACGTGTCGCTGTTTGGCACCTCGTTTTTCTGTGCGACGGCGATCATGCGCAGGCCGTCGGCGTTGTATCTCTCGTAGGTCGCCAATGCGACGCGGCGGGTCTCCTCATCCATGGGGCGTATGCGTCCGTGCAGCTCTGCGAAGGACGAAATGGCGATGATTTCCTCCACAGCGCCTTTGGTGATGAGCTGGCGTTTTCCGCTCTTGTCCCTCAACACCACGCTCATTCTGCGGCGGGAGAAATCGAAAGGGATTTCGTCCACGCGAACATATCCCGCCAGCGTATGTTCAAGCCCGTTTTGCACAGCACGGTTGATGATGGCGAGATCGATCAGATTCTTGAGCCCCGTCTGAAAATAGCTGTTGAGATAGGCGTGACGCAGTATGCGGGTGTCATCCTCGCCGTGCAGATTCATATACTGCTCGAGAATGATCTTATCCTCCGTCAAGGTGCCTGTTTTATCGGTGCACAGTACGTCCATCTCGCCGAAAGTCTGTATGGCGCCCAGGCTGCGCACGATGACCTTGTGTTTCGACATGGAAACCGCGCCTTTTGCAAGCGTGGAGGTCATGATCACCGGCAGCATTTCCGGTGTGAGACCCACTGCAATGCTGATGGCGAAAAGCAGTGCGTTGGGCCATTCGCCTTTGGTCAGGCCGTTGATCAGCAACACCACGGGCACCATCACCAGCATCATACGCACCAAAAGGCGGCTCACCGAGCTGATGCCCCGTTCGAAGCTGGTTTTCGACCGGTCGCCGGACAGCGATTTCGCCATTGAGCCGAAATACGTGTTGTTGCCGGTGGCCACCACCACCGCCGTGGCGCTGCCGCTCACGATGTTGGAGCCCATAAATCCGATGTTTTGCAAATCGGTAAGAGGGATGTTCGCTTCGCGCTGTACATCGCTGAATTTTTCCACAGGATTGGATTCGCCCGTTAAAGCCGCTTGTGCCACAAAAGTATCCTTCGATGTTAAGAACCGCACGTCCGCCGGCAGCATATCGCCCGCCGAAAGCCACACGACATCGCCGGGGACGACCTCGCCTATGGGTATTTCAACAAGCGTTCCATCCCGCCAGACATGCGCTTTGTTGGATATCATCTTGGAAAGGCTTTCGGCGGCGTTGTTGGAGCGTTGGCTTTGCACAAAGGCGACTGCGCTGGACAAGAGCACCAGCACGATGATGATGACCACGGTGAGGTAGTCGGGCTGCGAGGAGGTGACCACGTCTGTGAAATAGGTGATCACTGCGATGAGCAGCAAAATGATATTAAAAGGGTTGACGATCGCCTCTCTCAGCCTGTGCAGCACGGTGTTTTTGTTGCCGGTGGTGATGATGTTTTTGCCAAATTGCCCTTGTCTCTCTTCCGCTTGCTCGCCACTTAAGCCTGTCTGTGTGGCAGACAGGCGGGCAAACAGCTGCTCAGCCGTTAAAAAAGCGAAGGCGCGCAGGTTCTTTTCGGTATGCTGGTCATTTTTTTGTCTTTGTGTGCCAAGGTTTTTTCTCTTCACGAAATACACTGGAATCATTCCTTTCTTAATCAGGATGCCCCAGTGCAGGCACATATAGGCAAATAAAAAGCCGCCCAGGCGGGCGGCGTGACATGCGGGAATCAGCCCATCAGCGAAAATGCGCAATGGACAACAGCCCGAAAGAAACGCCGGCGCGCGGGTTTATGTGTCCGCACCGGAGATTGAAGTCTCGTGCGACTTCGAGGGTTGGCGTCCATCCACTCACTTCCTTTCAGATAGCTCTGATATAACCTTACCAGATAATTAAAAAACGGTCAATGCACAGCGCGCGGACATGCATTTCCGCGGCGGGTTCTCAATGTGCTGTTGTATGCTATGAACGGTTTGTGCATGAGCTGTGCGATGAAAAGCGTGTTGCGGCAGGATTCATCAGAAGATCATCGAACTGCCCGTGCTGCCCATTGCTGTTCTAAATCCCGCCGCCTGACCGTTTAAGACATCGCGCGGCTGCCGAAAATATTCTTTGGCTGATGGCCTGCAGATGATTGAGGGCCGAAAAGTGCCTGCGAATCCGCCCATGGTCATTTTTAATCTCCAAAAGAGTGACCATGGTGACTCTTTTATTTGAAAACTTTCAATATACTATGGGAAAGCGAAAAGAAAAAGGGGATTTTATTATGTTAGAAAAATTATACAGTTTCTCCATAGATGATGAAAAACACATTGAAAAGATAATCGATGACGATCCGGTGTTGATCAACCATATGGTTTTACCGAAAGGAGAGGGGCTTGCTGAGCATTATTCCAACTCAAATGTATATATGATCATCGTAAGAGGGGCGATGACCCTAAAGCTAAATGAGCAGGAACCGCAGCTGTATACAGGTGGCCGAATCGTACGCATACCATACAAAACAAAAATGAATGTAAACAACTATGACGATGCTGTTTTGGAATTTTTCGTGGTGAAGGCTCCGAATCCCCGGCACTATAAGGAGGACTGACCTTTGAAAAGATATCTGCAGCTTGCTTTGCAAATCCTATTCCTTGCGCTTTTTGTGTTCCTGATCATAAGTGGAAATGTGCAGTTGTGGATGGGCTTGTTCGTTTTGTCTGTGCTCGCCATATTCCTGTTGGGGCGTGTGTACTGCGGATGGATTTGCCCGATCAACACCGTCATGCGGGGTATCACATGGGTAAAAAAGAAGCTGCGTATTAAAAGCATCAAAACCCCGGCATGGATGACGAAGCCATGGGTGCGTATATTCGTTTTAGCATTATTCATTGCCGTGTTTATTTTTACAATGGTATCCGGGAAAAAGCTGCCCGTTCTTCCCGCTCTGCTTATAATAGGAGCAGCCCTCACCTTATTCTTTTCCGAAGAACTATGGCATCGTTATCTATGCCCATATGGAACGCTGATGAGCCTTGCGGCCCGAAAATCAAAATATGCGATGAGCATTCAGCCAGAACGGTGCAATAGCTGCGGGATGTGTATACGCGCCTGCCCGGCAAAAGCGGTTGAAAAGCGCGAAGATCATTATCAAATCCTTAAGAAGGATTGCATCGTATGTATGGACTGTTCCAACGTATGCAAGCAGGAGGCCATCCATTACCGACAGGTGTTTTGAGTGATGGATCAGTGAAGCCGTATGCATCATAAAATTGCAGCCAACCGGCAAACGCTATGGTTGCAATTTTTACTTTGGATCATCTGACATGTCCATCTTACAAAACATAAAGCACACACGATCGATCAAAACACAGGCGCGAAGGATATGCTATTTGGGCGGGTGGCTTGCGAAGGATTTTTTCATGGCGGGAAAGGCGGAATCTATTGTCATGTCGAAGCAAACCACTTTATTCTTTCCTTTGGCTTTTGCTCTGTATAAAGCCTTATCAGCTAATTCAATGTATTTTTCAAAGTTTTTGAATTTTTCGGCTTTGCAATCCGCCATGCCGATGCTCACCTTCACCTCCTGATGGCAGCCTGTTATTCCGTTGATCGATTCCTTCAACGCTTCTAAAATACTTTGCAGCTCGGATGCATGATATCCCCATGCAAGGCCGGCAAATTCTTCGCCCCCATAGCGAAAGAACTGTATGTCAAACATCTCTTCGTAGTGGAGCAACAGTTTGCCGAGGTGGTTCAGCAACCGATCCCCCGCAGCGTGACCGAATTGGTCGTTATACCCCTTGAAATCGTCAATGTCCATCATGATGACACCGGACGGCGCATGGCTGTCACCAGTTTCCAGTTCACCGAGGAGCTGAAACAGTTTTCTGCGATTCCCCAGCCCTGTTAACTCATCTGTTTCTTTCTCCAGCACGAGCTGCCTTCTGGATTCAAATGCTTCCGCGCGAGTTTTTATTAACCTAACTCCTATCGTATTGCCCAGCGTTAGAAAGCAAAAGCAGTTGACAGCATCATCAATGGCCAAAGCGCTCGTCTTAAATATAAATGCCAAGGCTATGTGAACAATATAGAACCCAACGGAAAACAGCTGGATTCTATAGGGTCTGTCGATGATGCACATGGGAAAAACACAGAACAGCCCAAGTATAATGGTGGCACGCTGATCCGGCGAATTCAGCACACTCAGGTAAATGGAAAACAAAAAGGCGCCGAAAAACACCAGATAGATACCCAGCACAGGCCGTTTTTTAAAGGGTTTCAATCGAAACACAAAAAAAGCCAGAAAAAAAAGCGCGATCGACAACAAATACAGCGGCACCAATCTCATTTTTCTTTCACTAAAAGGGCTGAGAAGAATCGGAATAAACATCACGATGATCGCTACGAAGATAAGCGTTGAAAGTATATTTGAATTATAGGACATGATCGATTCTGCGTTGTTCTTAAACAAAATCTTGAGTGTTGATTTTTGTTTTCCCAGACGACCGATTATGCGCATGTTTTAGGACACCCCTTTTTATTCACCAGAGCTGTTTGTGAAATTCTTGTGTATCGTAATATTATAAAAATCTTTATTCGTTCCCCCGACCATGCCGGCGGCAGTGACCCCGGCAGAACCTGCCTTTACAGCTTTGCGCACAGATGATTTTCTTCGAACCGCAGGCAGGACACGCATACTCTCCGCCTTTGATTGCCTCCATGTTTTCGTAACTCTCCATCCATTCCTTGCCGCAATCCGGGCATCTTACCGGGCAGATATGCCGGGTAAAATTGCCGCCTTCTATGAGTATGATCTTCCCGTTTACTAAGCTGTCCGCAACTTTTTCTCGCGCAGATAAAAGAATGCGCTGAAAAGTGGGGCGGGAGATCTCCATCCTCACCGCGCATTCGCTCTGCTCAAGCCCTTGTAGGTCTTTTAGGCGAAGGGCTTCCAATTCTTCCAGCTTTAATATGTTCTGCGGGATCTCATCCACACCTTCTTCCGAAGGGATAAAGTATGGGACAACGGGAACATTTTCAATTCTTCTCCATTTTATGGGTCTTGCCAAAGTACTCAACTCCGTTTCATCAGGCTTGCTCTGCAGCCTTTGATGATACGCATATACTGAATGCCCTCAAACCATTACCGTATGCGGGTCTCCTGCGTATTTCATGCTAATGGGTGTAATCGATGATTCTGATGGATTCTCCCAGCCTTTTAGCGATGGCTTCTTTCATTTTTTGCGCATGCGGACAGGGGAAACCAATGGGATTCCCTCTGGTAATACAGGAGGCCAATGCGATCGTATCCGCACCCCGCTTGACCATTTCGGCAGCCCTCGTCACAGCTTTTTTGCCGGGGCAGCCGCCGCATGCATTGAATCCGATGATTTCGATCTCGCCCTCAACATTTTCAAACGCGCCTTTCTTTTGCTGTATGACCTTAAAATCAGTGGTACCCGGACACATATCCTCTGTCTGCATACACCGAATGATACCAATCTTCACGATAACCCTCCTATTAAAAAGTGCTGTTTGAGCAGATTGTATTTTGTCTTGCCGCTCTAAAGGGCATGTGCAGTTCTAATAATATTTTAATACAATTACGGGCATATGGCAATACAGGCCGTCTCATGCCCGCTAAAATGCATGAAAATAAGACAGGGAGGGACACCTGCCTTATTCTCGAGGGTCAGAGGGTCATTTGTCGTCTTCCTCTAAACGCGAAAGACGTTTTTTCACCTGTTCAAGCTGTTTTTCCAGAAATTCCGCCTGATTTGCCAGAAAAACCTTTTCATCAGGCGCTCCTTCAGCTGCTCCGACATGTGCGGGGTATCCGTAACGCGCCCATGCCGGCAGTCCGGTCGTGTGGAACATCCTGCGGAATCCGCGCCCTCTGCCGAATCCGCATCCAAAACCTTCTGCGCTTCCAGCCGGGTTTGCATAACCCGGAGCCGTAAAGCCCGCACAGTAGCCTGCGCCTCTTCCTGTCATTTGGCCCATTCCCATGGGGCCTGTCCTATCTCCTCTCGGCATAGTTCTCACCTCCTTTCAATCTATATCAGTTCCTTCTTGGTCACATAGCTTGCCTGCAGGCGAGCGGGGTGCAGGCGGGTGCACCAGCAGATCCGCAAGCCAAAACATCCGTTTGAAATCCCGCTATAAAAACTCTGCTTCATCCAGGCATTCCGACAAGCTTTCAAGCTGCCGGCTGATACGCTCCGTTGTTTCAGCGCTGATTAAATGCTCCATGCGGCAGGCGTCCTCTGCAGCTATGGAAGCTTCGACGCCGAGCACATGATGGAGAAAGTTTTTGAACAACTCATACTTCTTTTTCACGCGAACAGCCACACACCTCCCGCTTTCTGTCAAGTGGATGGGGCCATGCTTCTCTTTGGTGACATACCCTTCCTCCATGAGCACAGCCATCATATTGCTCACGCTGGCTTTTGAAACGCCCAGCGCGTTGGCGATGTCTATGGAGCGAATGCACACTTCGCCGGATAATCCCAATATGGTCTTTAAATAATTCTCTCTGGATGGTGTTGTTCTCCTTTTCAAACTGCCTTTAATCATTTTATAAGAGCCTCCTGCCCTGGATATCGTTTTATGATGGGTGCACAAAGAGTTGTTGGCATATGACCATAATAATTATAGATCAGTTTAGGGCATATGTCAATAACTTTATAAAATTATTTTCAAAAAACAAGTAAGAAGTCTGAGATCCCTCTTGAAAACCCACAAACCGCATCCGGTTTGCAGCATATAAAGGATGTGTCAGTATGGCCTATGGAAACCAGATTTTGCATAGCGATGTGCGAAATAAACGGCAGGCAAAAAGAACGGTATGCGTACCACCCGTGCGTTCAAGATAGGGTCAATCCGACAAATGTTCTTTGAATATACGAAGCCATGATAGAAAGATTGAGGCATGCCGGCTGTTTTGAGGGAAAACAAAATTAAAGTCCAGCATAGCAAGCTCCATATAAAATATAATAATAGAATAATAAAAAACTATAATTTGATTTTATAACAAAGACTGCCTATAATCAAATGAGATTTACAGAACACACTCTAGAAGGGATTTTGTTATGATGGCACTATGTAGGCGATATGGCGCTGGTTTTCTGCTTACACTGGTGATCGGCGCTTTTTCTATGTGGATGAGCAGCTTGATTCCGGGGGATATCATAGGCTCCAGCGTATTGGCGCTGATACTGGGGATACTTCTCCATCCGGTTTTAAAGAGAATGCCGCAAACCGTATCCGGTGTGCACTTCGTATCCACAAAAATTCTGAAACTCGGCATCATATTCATGGGCATCACACTCAGCTTCTCGCAGGTGTGGATGGTGGGGAAATACGCCTTGCTGCTCTTGGGATTCACCCTTGCAACGGCTTTTGGCGGCGGCTATTTGCTGGGCCGGCTTTTTAAAGTCAACTGGAAGCTATCCAGCTTGCTTTCAACGAGCACAGCCATTTGCGGCGGTACGGCGGTTGCTACGCTGGGCCCTGCAATAGAGGCGGACGACCGGGATATTGCATATGCGATCTCCGCCACCTTTTTGTTCGATCTGCTCACGGTCATACTGTTCCCTTGGATCGGGAATATGCTGGGCTTGAGCGATACGAGCTACGGGCTGTGGGTGGGAACGGCTGTCAATGACACTTCATCCGTGGTGGCCGCCGGCTATGGCTTTTCGGAAGCGGCAGGCAGCTTTGCCGTAATCGTGAAGCTGACCCGGACGCTCTTCATCGTCCCGATTGTGCTGATCTTCTCCTATGTATATGCAAGAAAGAAGCTGCGGTCTGCACAGCTTTCGGGGCCTGAAAAAAAGGTGCGCATAGCAGCTGTCTTTCCGTGGTTTGTTCTTCTGTTTTTGGGGATGGTAGCTGTAAAAAGCACCGGCTTTGTGCCGGAGAATGTGGTGACGGGGGTCTCCTTTTTATCCAAGCTGCTGATGGTGATGGCGCTCGCTGCGATTGGGCTAAAGACGAGTGTTCAGGAGGTCAAGGGCGTTGGCTTAAAGCCCATGTTATTGGGGGTGAGCATCGACACCTCTGTGGTGTTTGTTGCGCTGGGTGTGCAGTCGCTTTTGCAAAAGCTGTTCTAGCCATCAGTTACCCCTAAACTAATTATTATCAAACATATGAGCATAATCGTTTAAAAATTAATGGAAGGATATTGTATTTAATACTTCTTCAATCAAAGCTTTAGTTTCTTTATTATCATCCATACAAGTTACCTGCATATAATAATATTGATCCCTGTACAAAAAACCTAATGATTTATAATACATAGTTCCTATGTCCTCCATCGAACTTGAATATTCGAGTGACAGCATGCGCATATCGTTATACGTAGAAATACCCTCGCTTAATATCTTTACATCGCGCGCACCAGCTATAGCGACGTCTTTAAATGATTTTTGCTCTATGTCTGAAGTTATAAGTTCTTCATTGCTGACTTCTTTTAAAAGTGAAATTCCATTATTAAGTATAAAAATGACTCTGTCCTCTGGAAGTGCGCTTGCATGAATGATCAAAACAGTACATGGTGGATTTTTGTATGATTCCTTGTCAACTGTTGTATCATTGGGAACCATGAATGAAATCACCTCATGGTCTACATTTTTCCAAGGGGGCGGTGTTGGCTCCGGTGTAGAAGTTGGTGCTGGTGTTGGCTCCGGTGTAGAAGTTGGTGCTGGTGTTGGTTCAGCCGTAAGAGAGAGAGTTGGTGTAGGCGTTGATACTTCACTTATTGCAACGGTTGGAGATATCTCCGCTGCCGGCGCACCACATCCCGCAAGAAATATAACCAACAGCATGAGAACCAAAAGCATTACAAATAATTTCTTCATGAAGCTTTCCTTTCAAAGACATATTTAATCATATATTATTGTATTTTTACAGGTATGTAATCATTTACAAGACGATAATAACATATTTAATCATGCTAAGTCAATGTTTAAAACAACATGGATATGTATAGATAGGTTTACGTTTTCTCTATTCTTATTGGTAGGGAGGCGATATAGATGTATGATAAATTTTTACGGATCCGTTTGTCACAGCTGCGATTGCAAAAAAATGTGTCTGAATATCAGATGAGCTATGATTTAGGGCACAGCAGAAGTTATATTAACAACATATCATCGGGTAAGGCATTGCCTTCTATGAACGAGTTTTTTTCCATCTGTGAATACTTTAACATCACACCGGCAGAGTTCTTTGATGAAGGACTGGAAAATCCCGAACTGATAAAAAAAGCAGTCAAGGGGCTAAAGAATCTTAATGATGATGACATGCTGTTAATTTTGAATCATATAAACAGATTGCAAAAATGATCTCCATGAACCCTCTGATAGCAAGGGGGGGTGATGATTTTATTTGTTTGTGGAACGAACAGTCCTTGATTTTACCAGGGAGGAAAAGCAAGGATATACTATATATAGTATATATACCAATTTAAAACATGCTCCCGCGAAATATGCAGCCATGCAGCCGCCATCGCAGCCTATAACAGATAACAGAGGTGTTATTTGTTGACTTTGAATCTGTAAAGGGCAAATTAAAGGATAACTGTTCTTTTTTTATGCCTTGTGCGACCAAAAAAGATACAACGCTTCGGCGCGGGCACAAAAATATCGCGCACTGTCAAAAGACAGTGCGCGATATTGTGAGCGGCGACTCGCCGCTGGTGCGGATAAGAGGACTTGAACCTCCATGAGATTGCTCTCACACGGACCTGAACCGTGCGCGTCTGCCAATTCCGCCATATCCGCATGATAAAGCCATTTCTGTGCCGGGTGGAAGTGGTGGATGGGGGTGGATTCGAACCACCGAAGTCTGTGACGGCAGATTTACAGTCTGCTCCCTTTAGCCGCTCGGGAACCCATCCACGAATGGAGCTGGTGATGGGACTTGAACCCGCAACCTGCTGATTACAAATCAGCTGCTCTGCCAATTGAGCTACACCAGCGGGGCAATTCCCACCTACAGAATACGCTTTATAATCCATAACAAAAGAAAACATCTTAAGTCACAACGACAATTATAAAGGAAAGGCATTTCTTTGTCAACAGCATTTTCAGCTTTTCATACCGCCGAAAATACGATACAGCACAGCCGCCGGCAGCAACCCGCGAAAACCTACGGCAAACAGCCCAACAAGCAACAAAAAGCCAGCCGAAAAGGCTGGAAATTGTTGCTCATGAGAAGATGGCGACCCGGAAGGGGCTCGAACCCTCGACCTCCAGCGTGACAGGCTGGCATTCTAACCAACTGAACTACCGGGCCGTATTGTGGTGGGCCTTCAGGGACTCGAACCCCGGACCGACCGGTTATGAGCCGGTTGCTCTAACCAACTGAGCTAAAGGCCCACGGTCTAAATGAAAGGCATAATGGTGACCCCTAGGGGACTCGAACCCCTGTTACCGCCGTGAAAGGGCGGTGTCTTAACCGCTTGACCAAGGGGCCAAATATCATTTAGAACTTGGTCGGGGTGGAGGGATTTGAACCCCCGGCCCCATGCTCCCAAAGCACGTGCGCTACCAAACTGCGCTACACCCCGCCGCATACCACAACCCGCCTCGGCAGATTGCCGGCGCTGTGTTGAACGCTTATTTGCACAGGCGCGCCCTGATATCAGCGACGCATATTAATATATCGCACTCTTTGGTCAATGTCAATATCTTTTTGCTAAATTTGCGCGAAATAAGTATGACAACAGACCCATAGATGGTATCATAAGAACATGGTGTTATGAAGTGTTCCTGCCCAATGCCGGTTTATGGGTGGAAGATACTATTTTACCAGAATATGGAGAGTCAATATATGGAAGAAATTTGGCATGTGTTCACGCACGCATTCCTGGATACAGTACAAACGCTCCCCTTGTTGTATTTGGCGTATCTTTTGGTCGAATACATAGAACGGCACGCCACGAAGAGGCTGGTGCGCGCGCTCACGAAACACAAGGGCCTGGGCGTGCCGTTGGGCGCGCTGGCGGGCAGCATCCCGCAATGCGGGCTTCCCGTCGCCGCAGCAAAGCTGTATGCGAACAGGGTGATCACATCGGGTACGCTCATCGCGCTGCTGCTGTCGGTGTCGGACGAAGCGGTGCCTATGCTCATCGCCCAACAGCGATACGATACGCTTTTGCCGCTGCTGATCAGCAAATTTATCATAGGAGTGCTGGGCGGTCTGATCGCCACCGTGTTCAGCCGCGGCAGGCAAACGCATGTGCAGCAAGCCGCGGCAGGCCCGCACGAGGATCACACAGACCACCACATACACAACATCTTCCTGTGCGCACTGAAGCACACGCTTTTGATGTTTTTGTTCATATGGGGCGCATCCATATTGATCGGTCTGATCATCCACTTCGTAGGTGAAGACCAGATCGCCTCTCTGCTGCTCAACGGGAGCGGGTTCCAGCCGCTGATCACGGGGCTGTTTGGCTTCATACCGAGCTGTGCTGCGTCTGTGCTGCTCACAGAGCTCTATATCTCAGGCAGCCTCAGCTTTGGCGCGATGCTGGGCGGTCTGTGCACGGCCACAGGCGTGGGCATACTCGTATTGTTCAGGGCGAACAAGAATATACTGCAAAACATCAAGATCATGGTATTTTTGTATGGGATCGGCGTGCTGGCGGGCATAGCCGCCGATTGGATATTTTGACAACCAATAAGGCCATTTGTTATAATTTGTATGCTCAAGAATTTCGAAATGCAGGAAGCATGATACATCCTGCCTGATTATGAAGGGGTTCGATCAAATGGATCTTACAATCGGCCAATTTGCTGATTCCTATCCGCCCACCATGGACGGCGTCGTCTCCGTGGTGCGCAACTATGCCGCGATCCTGAATGAACGCTATTGCAACTGTTATGTGGTAGCGCCTAAAACACCCGGATATGAGAACAGCGAGTCCTTCAAGCTGCTGACATTCAAATCCGTTAAAATCCCCAAACGGAAGCCCTATCGCGCGGGCATGCCCACTTTAGATCTCAAATACCGCACGCATGTGAAGGATCTGTCTTTCGATCTGGTTCATGCGCACTCCCCCTTTGGGAGCGGACTGGAAGCGATGCGCTGTGCCCGGTATTACCGTATTCCGCTGGTGGCTACCTTTCATTCCAAATATTATGATGATTTCAAGCAGGCGCTCAACAGCGAAAGGCTCGCCAAGATCGCGCTGAAATATGTAACCTGGTTCTTCAACAAGGTGGATTATGTATGGACTGTGAGTGAATCCACCGCGGAGGTACTGTATTCATACGGCTATGAGGGCAAGCAAGTCACGGTGATCGACAACGGCGTGGATGCGTTGAAACCGCCGAACGCGGATCAACTGGCACAGGAGGCCGTAGAGCGCTTTAACTACCGGGGTGCGTTCAGAATGCTCTTCGTAGGGCAGTTGATATGGCAAAAGAACATCCGCATGATCGTGGAAGCGCTGACACTCTTGAAAAAAAGCCATCCGCATTTCAAAATGGCGTTCGTAGGCAAAGGCTACGCCGAAGACGAGCTAAAGGCGCTCTGTCATGAACGCGGGCTGGATGAATATGTCATGTTTACGGGGCCGGTATATGACCGTCCCCTGCTGTATGGCTTGTATCTGGCGGCGGATTTATTCGTGTTTCCCTCCGTATATGACAACAGCCCGCTGGTGGTGCGCGAGGCGGCGGCGATGGAAACGCCCTCCCTGCTGGTAAAAGGTTCCACCGCGGCGCAAAACGTGGTAGATGGCGAAAATGGATTTTTGTGCGAGGAATCCGCGGAATCGCTGTGTGACAGGATGCGGCGTGTGATGGACGATGTATCCGTTTTGCCGCGGGTGGCCAAGGGCGCGTTCAATACGCTGCCCAAAACATGGGATGAGATCGTTGCACAGGTATATGACCATTACTTAGGCATATTGGATGAATTCCATTTTTCCAACAAACCGCAGAGCAAGCCTTGAATGAGGACATATGCAGCCGGACTCAAGGGCAGCAAGCATATTTTGAACGGCGGATGCGTTTGTGATAAAATAGGAAAGATTAAAAATTTAAGGAACGACCATGCAATATAAAGCGCTGTATAGAACATACCGCCCGAGACGATTTGAGGAGGTAGCGGGTCAGGAGCACATAGCGCCCGTGCTGCTCAGGCAATGTGCATCGGGCAGGCTTTCGCATGCGTATTTATTCTGTGGGCCGCGGGGTACGGGAAAGACCAGCCTGGCGCTCATATTGGCGCGCGCTGTCAACTGCTATACGCCGCAGGACGGGGAACCCTGTCTGGTATGCGAAAGCTGCAGGGCGGTGAATCACGTGGACATCATAGAGATCGACGCGGCGTCCAACAACGGCGTGGATGAGATTCGCGAGCTGCGTGAAAAGGTGCGCTTTACCCCGGCTTTGGGCAAGCGCAAGGTATACGTGATCGACGAAGTCCATATGCTTACTACAGGTGCGTTCAACGCGCTGCTCAAGACGCTGGAGGAGCCGCCGGAACACGCGCTGTTCATATTGGCGACCACAGAACCCAACAAGCTGCCGGCCACCATCATATCCCGCTGCCAGCGCTATGATTTTCGCCGTATACCGCATAGGGTGATTGTAGACCGTGTGCGTCAGGTTGCGAAAGACGCAGGCCTGAAAGTGCAGGATAAAGCGCTGTTTGTGATCGCCTCCAATGCGCAGGGCGGTCTGCGCGACGCGCTCAGCCTGCTGGATCAGTGCGCCATGATGCGGGACGGTGAGGTGACACAGGAGGACGTATTGCGGCTGTTGGGCGCATCCTCCGTGCAGTCGGTGAGCGAAGTGGCGGAATACATACTCACATCGAAGCCCGGGGAGGCTTTGGCCGCGCTGGATACGGCGCTGCAGGGCGGCAGGGATATCGATGTGTTTCTGCGTGATATCGCACAGTATCTGCGCAATATGATGCTGTGCGCCTGTATACGGGATCCGGGAACGCTCATCGAACTGGACGCGGAGGATCTTTCGCGCTTGCAGCGCCTGAGCGGGCGCAACGGCATGCATAGCGTTTTGCGGTGTTTGCATATACTCATAGCGGCGCAGAACGATATGAAATACGTGTCTAACCCGCGCATCGTGCTGGAAGCGGCGCTGGTGAAGGCGGCCTGTGCGCAGGAGGAATCGGACACGGAAGCGCTGCTGGACCGGCTGGAACGCTTAGAGCATAAGCTTGATGAGCTGCAAACGAACCCCATCGCCGCGCTCCTGCCGGCCGAAAAGCCCGGCAAGGCAAAAGAGGCCGTCATGGAGCAAAAGGAAGAAAAAACGCAGGAGGCTCAAGTAAAGCCGCCCGAAAAAACACCGGCCGCGCCGGATGCACCCGGGCAGGAAAGTGAACAAGCGGGTGCTGTGTGGGACGAAATCCTCTCCCGTCTGATGAGGGAGGAGATCGGCGTTTATTCGCTGATATGCTCTGCGAAAAAGTATGTGTTCAGCGAGGATACGCTGCGCATTACGTTTGCGCCGAAAGACGCGGTGTTCTGCGATTCGCTGAAACAGGAGCCCAACTACGGCGCATTGAGCGCGGTGGTGGGAAGTGTTGTGGGCAAAAAGCTGGAGCTGGCGATACAATGCGGCGGTGCGCAGGAGGAGGATACGCGCGCGGATTTGGGTGTGCAGGTGGTTGAACTGCTGGGCGAGGAGAATGTCAAGTTTACCTAGGCGGACTGGGTTGTGATGCATATACACGAAATAAGCAGGCCTGCGGGGCATCGGAGCCCTTATGGATGCATCAAGCAATAGGAAAGGAATGAAAACTTATGGCAAGAGGCGGATTCCCCGGCATGGGCGGCGGGGCAAACATGCAGCAACTGATGAAACAGGCACAAAAGATGCAGCGCGACATGGAGCGCGTGCAGGCGGAAATACAGGAAAAAGAGGTGGAGGCGAGCGCAGGCGGCGGCATGGTGAAGGTTGTCATTACGGGTGATAAACAGATCAAGGAGCTCACCATCGACCCGCAGGCAGTGGATCCGGACGATGTGGAGATGCTGCAGGATCTGGTGATCGCGGCGGTGAATGAAGGGCTGCGGCAAGCCGAGGAAATGGTATCGAAGGAGATGTCCAAGGTGACGGGCGGGCTGCCCACCGGCGGGTTGTTCTAGGCCATGTACCATATGACGGAACCGCTGGCCAGGCTGGTCAATGAGCTTTCCAAGCTGCCCGGCGTGGGCGCAAAGAGCGCGCTAAGGCTTGCGCTGCACATCATCGGCCTGCCCGAGGCGCGGGTGGGGGAGCTGTCGCATGCGATTACAGAAGCCAAACGAAGGATTGTGCGCTGTGAGCGCTGCTTTAACCTGTCTGAAAGCGGGCTGTGTGCGATTTGCTCCGACCCCAAGCGGGACAGCAATACGCTGTGTGTGGTGCAGTCTGCACGCGACGTGCTGGCGCTGGAGCGTGTACGCGACTATAAGGGCGTCTATCATGTGCTGGAGGGTGTGGTTTCACCCATGGAAGGCGTGGGGCCGGATGATCTTCGCATACGCGAGCTGCTCGCGCGGCTGGATGGTGCGCAAGAAGTGATCATCGCCACCAATCCGGATGTGGAGGGGGAGGCAACCGCATTGTATTTGGCCAGACTGATCAAGCCGCTGGGCGTGAAGGTGACGCGCATAGCCCATGGCATCCCGGTGGGCGCCGATCTGGAATACGCCGATGAGGTGACCATCAGTAAGGCGATGGAGGGCCGGCGGGAGATGTAACCCGATAAAGATCCATAAACAGGACACGCAAAACCCCTTTTCCCATGCAGTGAAAAGGGGTTTGGTTTGTGTGCGTGTGAAAGGCTATTCCGCAGAAGGGTTGATCAGCACGATGGCATACACCGTATGGATCTGCGCCGGATAGCTTTCTGCGATGCGGCCGTCGTAATAGACACGGACTTCATCGCCGATGTTGAAATGCTGCATGCTGTCCTTCAGTTCGACATCCAGCGAAACGCTCATCAAATCGCTGCTGTGCAGCGCATCTTCGCCTTCATGCACGCGTATGAGTATGGATTGTGTATGGACTTCGATTACGGTTCCCGCAAAGTTCGGTTCATCAAGAATATCGTTCATCGTCCTTGTTTTGGTGCAGCCGGCCAACAGTATGCATATCATCAGCAAGCAGAAGAAACGTTTTTTCATAAGGACACCTCGATCATTTATTCGGCATGACAGATGCCGCGCAGAGTATGAGTATGTTGGGTGCAGCATTTTCACAGCTCAATCGCTGTATGCGGCATAGCTGCACAGCTCGATCTCGTTGCGGGCGATGAACCGTGCGACACGTTCGCTGCATAATATGCCCGCTTCCGCCTCGCGCAGCACATGCTCGCTCTTCAGTTCAGGCTCGGGATAGCCGGGGTGGCACATCAACTCCATGAACCTCCGGCCGCTGTCCAGCCCGTTTTTGATCTCGCCTATGAGCAGATCCTCCGTGACCGCATGGCCGCTGAACGCCGTGCTCAAATAGATATCGTGCCGGTGCCAGCAGGCGTAGGGGCGCACGGGCAGCCCGTAGCGGCTGCTTAAACGGCGCATGATGTCCGCCAGCCGCGGCATGGCGTGCACATGATGGTGACTGTCCAAATGCGTGGGGGTGATGCCTGCTTCTATGACGCGCTCGATTTGCGCTGTGCATTCGGCCTCGATCTCCTCCTCGCACGCGTTGTGCCAGTCGTTGCGCTTATACATCAGCCCTTCATCGTCCACCAAGGAAGGCGCCTTGGTGAGCGGTTCGCCGCGCGTGATGTTGAGGTGTACGCCTGTGCCCGCGCGCATGAGCGGATGCTTTTGAATCAGCGCAAGCGCGTGTGTGCATCCGCTCATATTCGCCATAAGGGTGGCGGAACGCACCACGCCCTGCTCAAAGCAATGCGCGATGCCCCGGTTGATGCCTTCGCTGTAGCCCAGATCGTCTGCGTTTACGATTAGCTTCATGATGCTCCCTTTCGCAATGATACGGCGCTAGTTTCGCAGGCTTTGCAGCGGCGCGGGGATGCGTCCGCCGCGCGCGATGAAATCCTTGCTGGAATACCGGCTGACCTGCATGATGGGTGCTTTGCCCAGCAGCCCGCCGAACTCAACGGTATCCCCCACGTTTTTACCCACCACCGGAATCACGCGCACAGCCGTCGTCTTGTTGTTGATGACACCGATGGCCGCTTCGTCTGCGATGATGGCGGAAATGGTCTCCTCGGGCGTATCGCCGGGGATGGCGATCATATCCAGCCCGACAGAGCATACGCAGGTCATAGCCTCCAGCTTTTCCAATGTGAGCGCGCCTTTCTGCACCGCGCGGATCATGCCCGCGTCCTCGCTGACGGGTATAAACGCGCCGGACAGGCCGCCCACATGCGAAGAAGCCATGATGCCGCCCTTTTTTACGGCATCGTTCAGCAGGGCGAGCGCCGCGGTGGTGCCGTGCGCGCCGCACATCTCTATGCCCATCTCCTCGAGTATATGCGCCACGCTGTCCCCTTGTGCGGGGGTGGGTGCCAACGAAAGATCCACGATGCCAAAGGGCACGTTTAAGCGCCGCGACGCCTCCTGCGCCACCAGCTGCCCCATACGCGTGATGCGAAAGGCTGTCTTCTTGATGGTTTCCGCCACCTCGTCAAAGGACGCGCCCCTCACGCGCTGCAATGCGCGTTCCACAACCCCGGGCCCGCTCACGCCCACATTGATCACGCATTCGCTTTCACCGATGCCGTGGAACGCGCCGGCCATAAACGGGTTGTCCTCCACGGCGTTTGCGAACACCACCAGCTTCGCACAGCCGATGCTGCCCGCGTGCTGGGTGAGTTTTGCCGTTTGTTTGATCACGCCGCCCATTCTGCGCACGGCGTCCATGTTGATACCCGCCCTTGTGGTCGCGATGTTGATGCTCGAGCAGACGAGCTCTGTTTGCGCCAACGCCTGGGGGATGGAGGATAAAAGCTTTTCGTCGCCCGGTGTGAAGCCCTTGTGCACCAGCGCCGAGAAGCCGCCTATGAAATCTACACCCGCTTCGCGTGCCGCTTTATCGAGCGTATGGGCAAACAGCGTGTAGTCCTGTGCTTGTGTGCTTTCCGCAATCAAAGAAACAGGCGTCACGGAAATACGCTTGTTCACGATGGGTATGCCGTATTCCGTTTCGATCTGTTTGCAAACATGCACAAGATTTTGCGCGCAGCGCGTGATCTTATCGTAGATCAGATCGGCACAGGCCTGCGCGTCCTGCCGGATACAGTCCCTGAGCGAGATACCCATGGTGACGGTGCGGATATCCAGGTGCTGCTCATCGATCATTTCGATGGTTTGTAATATCTCCTGTTGCGTTATCATGGATGCAAAGCCTCCCTATATACGGTGCATGGCGAGAAAAATGTCTTCCCGCTGCACGTAAATGGTCATGCCCAGCTCAAGGCCCGTTTGCTCCAGAAGCGCTTTAAACTCCTGGTATTGCGTGGTCAGATGGCTTAGATCCACCAGCATGACCATACTGAACACATCCTGCATCACGGTTTGATTGATATCTAAAATGTTCACATTGCTTTTAGCAAGCGCTGCGCTGACAGCGGCGATGATGCCGGTGCGGTCCGATCCAATGACGGTTACAATCGCTCTCACAAAAATATCCTCCGTTTGTTTTTTAAGCATCGTTTATTCGTTAACAAACCAATTATAAACAATCATGCGGCGTTTGACAATCGGCACAATATAAAAAGCCCCGGCGCTTTTGCACACGCCGGGGCACAAGGGCTTGAAGTTCAGGATTGTTTCATGTGGATGGTCTGCCCTTCGGGCAATGTCATCACGGCCTGCGTGACCTCTTCGACGTTTGATGGGATTTCAAAAGCGGCGACATAATACTTCACGCTTTCCTTTTGATTGAACTGGTATCCCACAAAGGTGCAATCGAACGCCACGCCGTGCAGCGAAACGTTCGCCGCTTTTTGGCTGCTGCCCCCGTTTACAAGATAATCATAGAGGTTCGTTTCCACAGAAGAAGCGTCGTCAGCGGAATCCGGCGTAAAGTAGACTAAAAAGAGCGCGTTGCCTTCATCCGGCACATAATCACTGAATGTGGAGACGATGTCGTAAAGCTTGTAGTGGATTGCGCCTATTTCCGTTGAAATGGGCGGCTCCTTGGGGCCGCAAGCGGAGAAAACTGTCAACAAGAGCAGCGTGGCGAGCAGTAGGACAAAGAGCTTTTTGCGCATAGAGTTTATTCCTTTCAAAGCGGTTGTGCTATAATCATAATACAGAATATGGTGAAATGACAAGAGATATGGTTTGCTTTTATATAAAATTTATGTGCTGCATCCTTTGAAAGGCTGAATCATACCGTAAACATCTATGAGCTGAAGCCTTGTATGTGTAAAAAAAGACCTGCGGCCAACGATGTGTTGTTGACCGCGGGCCGGGGCAGGTGCCGTGCTCAGCGGCACTTGCAGCAGTAAAGCATGATCAGCGGCAGCAGCGTTGAAAGGTTGTTTTGCGGGCCATAATTGCCGCAGCACGGTGAGAACCAACTATTGCCGCAGCAATTGGCGCAGCCGCGTCCGCCGCACGCACACCCGCCAAACGGCGGGCAGCCGAAGAACAGGCTCATCATAAAGGGAAAGGCGTTCAAGGCGGGCGAGCCGGATGAGCATGGCCAGCAGCACCCGTTGAAGCAGTTATAGTTTTCTAAGCCGCAGTTGCCGCTGCCGCAGCCGCAACAACTGCAGCGCGTGAGCGGCGTGCAAGAGGAACAGGCATTATGAAAGCTGTTTCCCATGAACATGATCGTTTCCTCCGAATCATTAAGATTGGTCATAGGCAGCCCTGCGCTTCAAGGCAAGAGAGCGCGTATCAAATCGCCCTATGTACGAGAAGGGCCGGCGCTATGAACCGTATATTATAAACGTATGTATAGAACCCCGGGTTGGTGAATATGGAAGAGAGAAAGAGGCGTCTTATTCGAATAAAGAGCAGGGAACACGGCTTTGCTTCGTGTGCGCTGGTGGGAGCGGAAGCGTTTGATGTGTGGCAAAGCGCGGCTGCCCGCCAGGCGTATCCCGACTGGCTGCTGCACGATGTCCGAAAACAGCAGCCAGGCACGCAGTGCATCGCTGTGTTGTACTGGCCTTATACCCCGTTTGGGCCGTTTCCCGCCGGGTATGTTCCTTATCCCGCTTATTACATCGCGTCCAACGCGGCTTATCACGCGGCGAAACGATTGGCCTGCGCGTTGCGGCAAGAGGGCATAGCCGCCGAAGCCTTCGACCGCATACCGCAGCGCGCGGCGGCCTTGCGCGGTGCGCACGTATGCCTGGGGAAAAACGCGCTGTTGTACCACGCGCAATACGGGTCTTACTTTGCGCTTGCGACGCTTTTGCTGCAGGACATCAGCCCGGAAACCGACGCACACGCACCGGACCGGCCCATGGACAAACGAGCCCGGCAATGCCTAAGCTGCCGCCGCTGTATAAAGGCCTGCCCCACAGGCGCGATACAAGAGCAGGGGTTCTGTTATACGCAGTGCATCCGCTACTGGCTGGATGAAAAACCGCTGATCCATAAAGCGCGGGGTGTGGCGGATATGATACTGGGCTGTGACGTGTGCCAGCGCGTATGCCCCATGAACAGCTACATACCGCCTGCAGCGCCTGCTTGGGAAGCCTACGCGCCCTTTTCGCTGCAAGCCCTTCTATGTGGCGGAAAAGACACGCGCCGCGACATCGCATGTCTGGTGGGCGCAAATCTGGCGAACAGGGCCGCAGAACAGGCGCGGCTGTTGTTTGAAAAAGGCATATAAGTGCAAAACACAGTGCACACAAGGGCATTTACCCCTTGACTGATGGGCCATAGGGTGATATTCTGTATTTGGGTCTTTGTGTGCGGCGGTGATTCCGCATATTTTTTTGTGAACGCTTATTAAAGGAGTGAGATGACATGCCTAGCCTAGCAGTCTTTGGAGCACAATGGGGAGATGAAGGAAAGGGCAGATTTGTGGATTACCTGGCGGCCGAAGCCGATATGGTGCTGCGCTACCAGGGGGGGAACAATGCGGGCCATACCATCGAAGTGGATGATGTACAGCTAAAGCTGCATCTGGTTCCGTCCGGCATACTGTATAAGGGCAAACCCTGTGTGATCGGCAATGGCGTTGTGATCGATCCGAAAGCGTTGTTTGAAGAAATCGCGATGCTGCACGGCCATGATGTCAACACCGACTCGCTGCGTATAAGCGACCGGGCGCATATCGTGTTTCCTTATCATGTCCGGCTGGATGAGCTGGACGAAATCCGCCGGGGTGCCGCCGGTATAGGCACGACCAAGCGGGGGATCGGCCCCTGCTATACGGACGCGGCGGACCGCTCGGGCATCCGTGTGTGCGACATGCTGGACGAGGAGCTGTTTAAAGAGCTTTTGCGCAGCAATATGGAAAAGAAGAATGAAGTGATCACGAAGATCTATGGCGGGCAACCGCTGGATTTCGACACGGTGTTTGAAGAGTACCGGGCTTATGCAGCCCGTATGGCGCCTTATGTGACGGACACCTCACTGTTTGCCTATGACGCCTATCAGGACGGGAAAAATCTCCTGTTTGAGGGTGCGCAGGGCATGCTTTTAGATGTGTACTTAGGCACCTATCCGTATGTCACATCTTCACATCCTACCGCCGCCGGTATTCCCATAGGCATCGGGCTTGGCCCCCGTATGGTGGATCGTGTGCTGGGTGTGGCCAAAGCGTATACGACGCGTGTGGGCAAAGGGCCTTTTCCCACGGAGCTGCTCGATGAAATGGGCGAAGCGATCCGGCGCAAGGGTCACGAATACGGCACGACCACAGGCAGGCCCAGAAGATGCGGATGGATGGACACGGTGATCTTGCGTATGGCGGTGCGCACAGGGTCTGTTTCGGCGCTGGCGGTGACCAGAATGGATACGCTGGGCGGCTTTGAGAAGGTGAAGATCTGCATAGGCTATAAGCGAAACGGCGAGTGGGTCAAAGAGTTTCCGGCGAGCCTGAAGGTGTTGGGTGAATGCAGACCTGTTTATGAAGAGTTTGAAGGCTGGAGTGATCAGATATCGCACATACGTGATTACGACTCACTGCCTGTCAATGCCAGGAAGTATATCGAAGCGGTTGAGGAATTCTCGGGCGTTGAAGTCGCCATGATTGGGGTTGGGCCCAAGCGCGAAGAATGCATCATCCGCAAGAAGATGTTCTAAGTTCGGTTTTATTCAGGAGATCGTTTAAGGGTACGGCTTGCTGCCGTACCTTTTTTTCATATAAATTACGATGGAGGTGACACAACCTTTGTATTTTAAAAAGCGTATACCAGACAGAAGAAATGAAAGAATAGAATATAAAAAACGAACAAAGGAAGACTGTAAAGAGTATAAGTGTGCTTGCGGCATCAAAGGAGTGAGTACGATGAAAATGAAGAAAGCACTGGTTATATTGGCCTTTATCATGCTGCTGACGGCGGCTTGTGCCAAAGAAGAGCCTGCCCGGGATGTGAGCGTTTTACAGCTGGCGGCGGCTGTGAATACAGGCGATCAGTTCGATATGCTGTTTGAAACGGAGCAAGAATATGTCGAAGATATGACAGGCTTGGACATGAGCCTGCTTGAGGAATACTACTTTGGCGATCCTTCGATCGACCATGCGACGACGCTGTACATCGTAAAGGTAAAGGATGATCAGGACATCAGCAGGATACACGCTGCGCTTGAAAAGCGGCTCAACATCATACAAAACAGCTTTGAACAGGGTAAGCCGGATCAATATGAGCTGGCACAGCAAGGCGTGATCGTAGAAAACGGCCGTTATGTGATGCTGGTGATTGCAAAGGATATGGAGAAAGCGCTGAACGATTTTGAAGACGCGATAGGCAGGTAGCACTGAATACAACGGAAAGGGTGGTGTGACATGAAAAAATGGCTGGTGGTCGCTGCCATCATATTAGCTGCGGCGATTGGAATCGGCATATGGCTGATTGTGGACACACCCAACACAACAAAGGCAAACGACACGCATATATTTGTAATCAAACAACCTGACGGCGATTATGTGTTCGATGATGACGCAAATCTGCGCAAACAAACGGAACAGGCGGTGCTTGAACTCAACCGCGGCAGCCATATGCGCTATGAGTTGTTAGCCCGCTATGATACGCTGCAAGAAGAGATTCAAAAAGAATATGCCCCCATTCAAAACCTGCTGAGCGTGGATGTGCGCACGCCGGAAGGGGCCTACATATTTTCCGGCTATCCCACGGATGAAAGCCCCTATTGCCTGAGCAGCGTGACACTGCAAGAAGAAGAATATGATATACTCGGGATTTCGGTGGGAAACACCTTATACGAAGCGCATGAAACGCTGCTTGCGCTTGGATACGAAGAGAAAGCTCAAGGCATCTACGAAAAGTACGACGTTTCCATTACATTGGTGACGGATCCGCAGCAGGAGCTGCCTGTAGTGGGTGAGGTGAGTGCCAGCGTGAAGACATATTATCTGGGCAACCGGTTTTTGTAGTATTGCAGGCGGCTGATCGATCATATGCAGCGGATTATTTCAAGCAAATGCGCGGGGTAAGGGGCGGTGTATGCGTGTTGCGGCTTACGCTGCAGAGCTAAATCTTGCCGGCCCTGCAAGAGAGACAGCAAAAGTGCTGCAGGGTTAAAGGGGATTTTCGTCTTTTAAAAATTTATGGCCTCCTGTTCATAGGCATATGAGCAGGAGGCCATGGCTTTTGATCAGGATTTGATATCTTCGCTGTCGAAAGGATCGCCGCATTCCGGGCAGAACTTGGGCGGGTTCTGTGGGTCCTCCGGCTCCCAGCCGCACTGGTCGCATTGATACTGCAATGCGCCTGCAGGCTTTGGCTTGCCGCATGCATGACAGAATTTGCCCTTGTTTTCGGCACCGCAGGCGCATGTCCACCCACCTTGGGCTTTTCGGGGCTGCTCCTTGCCGCATTCATGGCAGAATTTACCCTCGTTCTCAGCGCCGCAGGCACAGACCCATGTTTTGCTTTCAGCAGCAGGCGCAGCAGGCGGCGCTGCCGCTTGCTGCGCCTGCATTTCATACAGGGCCTGCGTATTCATGCCGCCCGCGTTTTGCGCCATGTTCATGCCGGCAAAAGCCATCACCGGGCCGCTGCTCGGGTTGTTAGCTGCACCCACCATCGCGGAAGCCTGCGCGTCTGCCAGCCGTGCCGCCGCCATACCGGGATCGCGGAAAACAGCCGAGCGCTGCAGATCCTTGATCATCTGTTCGTCCTCTTCGGAGGCGGTGACGCTGTTGATACCTATGGACGCGATGGCAAGCCCGCGGGCGTTTTGCCATTTTTCAGTGAGCACTTCGTTGAGCACATCACTGATTTCCGTGGTGTGATGGGGCAGCGCGCTGTAGCGTATGCCCATCTCGGAAATCTTGGCAAATGCGGGCTGCAAAGCGGTCATCAGTTCGGTGCGCAGCTGGCTGTCTATGGCTGTGCGTGCGAACTCCGAAGCGACGTTGCCGCATACGTTTTTATAGAATATGAGCGGATCTACGAGCTTGTAGGAGAATTCGCCGTTGCAGCGTATGGCGATGTCGATGTCCAGCCCGATGTTCTTATCCACCACCCGGAAGGGCACAGGCGCCGGCGTGCCGTATTTATTTCCAAGGATTTCCTTGGTATTGAAGAAATAGACGCGCTGATCCTTGCCGGTATCCCCGCCGAAGGTGAAACGCTTGCCAAACTGCTTGAAGGACTCCTTCAACCCTTTGCCGAATCCGCCGTAGAGCATGGTGGGCTCTGTGGACGCATCCCAGACGAATTCACCCGCCTCGGCGCAAAAGTCCACGATGGCTCCTTGCTCCACGATCATCATAAACTGACCTTCGTTGACGGCGATGACGGAGCCGTTGGTGATGATATTCTCGGAAGCCTTTGTATTGGAGCTGCGCGCGCTCACTCGTTTTACACCTTTTTGTACCAATATGTCCGCCGGCATGGATTCACAGTGGAAATATTCACGCCATTGATCGGCCAACACACCGCCGGCCGAACCGAATGCAGCCTTGATTAAACCCATTTCATACACCTCTTTTTATTCTTAAAATCTATGCGCAAGCATACGTTCATTCTGAAGCGAATCAACTTATTTTCTCATTTCTGCTGCCTTTTTTCAATAGTGAAAACCGTCCCTTACCGCTTTATTTTCAAAAGAAGGTAAAAATATCCGGCAGTTCACATAGATATCTATATATGAAAGCGAGGGGGAGCAACGCCATTATGGAAACATTGTATCTGGGCAGCACAGGCCCGCAGGTGGAATATCTACAGCTTGCGCTGCAGCGCGCGGGCTTTGACGCAGGGGAGATAGACGGTATATTCGGCATGAAGACACAGCTTGCGCTGCAACGCTTCCAGCGCGCCAAACGTCTGGCAGCGGATTGTGTCGCCGGGCCGCAGAGCTGGCAGCGGCTGCTCGCCTATTTGCTCGGCTATGTGGTACACAGCGTGCGCAAGGGGGACAGCGCTGCCAAGATCGCGCACAGCTTTACTACGTCGGCGCAGGCGATCGAAACGGCCAACCCGAGGCTGGCGCAGGAGCGCCTGCAGCCGGGGCAGGATATCATCGTGCCTCTGGGGTTTGACATCGTGCCCGTAAGCGTGCGGTATTCGTCAAAGCTCTTGAACATCGTGATGGACGGCTTAAAATCGCGGTATCCCTTTATCACATCGCAGGTCATCGGGCATAGCGTGATGGGCCGCCAGCTGCATGCGCTTCAGTTGGGAAAAGGTAAAACGGAGGTGTTCTATCACGCGGCGCATCATGCCAACGAATGGATCACCGTCCCGCTGCTGCTGAAGTTTTTGGAAAACTATGCAAAGGCTTTTGTGCAAAAAGGGAAGATCTATGGCATCGAAGCAACGGAACTTTACGACAACACGACGCTGTATATGACGCCCTTGGTCAATCCGGACGGCGTGGATCTGGTGACGGGCGCGCTATGCTCCAGCACGCGATACTATGCCCAGGCGAGGGAATACGCCAAAGATTATCCCGACATCGCCTTTCCTTGCGGGTATAAGGCGAATATCAACGGCGTGGATTTGAATTTGAACTATCCCGCGGGATGGGAGACGGCCAAAGAGATCAAATGCGCGCAAGGGTATGTCAGCCCCGCGCCGAGGGATTTTGTGGGGCCGGGGCCGTTGAGCGAGCCGGAGGCTTGTGCGGTGTTTGCGTTCACACGGTCCAGAGATTTTACCATGACCCTCTCCTACCACACGCAGGGAAAGGAGATCTACTGGCGCTATGGCTGCTGCAAGCCTGCGCATTCCTATGAGCTCGCACAGATCTTTGCGCGCGCGAGCTCTTATGCGGTCGCAGATCCGCCGGAGAACTCCAGCCATGCCGGATACAAGGACTGGTTCGTGATGCATTATGACAGGCCCGGCTTCACCATCGAGGCGGGGGAGGGGGAGAATCCGCTGCCTTTAAGCCAGTTTGAGGAGATCTATGCGGACAATGCGGGCATCATGGCGCTTGGTTTAAAGATGATGCCGCTGTTTAAAATCTGTTAAACAGATCCACACGACATGCAAAGCCTCATAATAAAGTCGAGATGATGCGGCGGATGCGCTTATAAAAACAGGCGCAGCCGCTCATTTTTTACTAAGATAGACAATACCATGCATTGCGCATCCACGCTTTTTTGTTTATAATCAGAAAGTGTAGCAAGGGCATGGCTTTAAACATGTGAAGCCGGCTCAATAACAGGAGGTATACGATGATGAAACGACAGGTCTATCTGTTAGGGTTGTGCCGCACTGCGATCGGCAGTTTTGGCGGCGCTTTTAAAACAGTCAGCGCCGTTGAATTAGGCAAAACAGTGATCGAAGGCGCTTTGACGCGCAGCGGGATTCGCCCGGAGGATGTGGACGAGGTCTACATGGGAAACGTGTTACAGGCCGGCCAAGGGCAGAACCCTGCCCGCCAGTGCGCCTTAAAGGCGGGCATTCCCTATGAAGTGCCCGCGTCTACGGTGAACAAGGTATGCGGCTCCGGGCTGTATTGCGTTACGCTGGCATACCGCAGCATACTCGCGGGCGATGCGGATTGCGTGGTGGCCGGCGGTATCGAAAGCATGAGCAACGCGCCTTATCTGGCACCCGATATGCGCTGGGGCGCTCGCATGGGAGACAGGACACTGGTGGACAGCATGGTCAAAGAAGGGCTGTGGGATGTGTTCAACGATTATCATATGGGGATCACGGCGGAGAATGTGGCGGCGCAATTCGGCATGACGCGGGACATGCAGGATGAGATCGCGGCTGCGTCGCAGCAAAAAGCTTGCGCCGCGCGTGCGTCGGGCCGTTTTAAGGATGAGATCGTACCCGTCTCTGTGCCGCAGCGCAAGGGGGATCCGGTGGTGGTGGACACCGACGAATATATCAAGGAGGGCGTCACGCCGCAGTCCATCGCGAAGCTGCGCCCTGCCTTCAAAAAGGACGGCACTGTCACGGCGGCCAACGCTTCCGGTATCAACGACGGCGCAGCGGCGCTGGTCGTCTGCTCCGGGGAATTCGTTGAAAAGCACGGGCTCAAGCCGATGTGCAGGTATGTTGCGGGCGGTTCGGCCGGTGTGGATCCCAGCATCATGGGGATCGGGCCTGTGGAATCCGTGCGCAAAGCGCTGCATAAAGCGGGGCTTTCGCTAGAGGACATCGATCTGTTCGAGCTGAACGAGGCGTTTGCGGCACAGGCCGGCGCTGTGATGAAGGAGCTGGGTCTAGACGCAGAAAAGGTGAATGTCAACGGCGGCGCGATCGCTTTGGGACATCCCATCGGCGCGTCGGGTGCGCGCATACTCACCACGCTGGCTCACGAGATGCAAAAAAAGCAGGCGCGCTATGGCGTTGCGTCGCTGTGTATAGGCGGAGGCATGGGCGAGGCGCTGGTGGTGGAGCGGGACGATTTGTGCCGCTGAGCGAACAAAAGAAGCGTATATGCACAGGGAAAGGCCCCTGATATCATTGATAGAAAAAAGGAGACAAAAATGAAAGATTTCAAAGGAAGAACCGCGTTGATCACGGGCGCCGCACATGGTTTCGGCGCTGAATTTGCCAAAGAAGCCGCGCGCCGCGAGATGAAGGTCGTGTTGGTGGATATCGACAAAAAAGCCCTTGGTGAGATGGAAAAGACCATCGCAAGTATGGGCGCCGATGTTTTGGCCATCGAAGCGGATGTATCGCTGTATGAAGAAGTGCAGAAGGCAGTCAAAGCGGCGGTGGAAAAATTCTCCACCATCGATCTGCTGTTCAATAACGCGGGCGTCTATTTCCATGGGACGGTGTGGGATATGCCGGTGCGTGACTTCCAATGGATGTTTGAGGCCAACGTGCTCTCCATCATCTATGGCATGAAGGAAGTCATACCCATCATGATGAAGCAGGGCACACCCTGCCATATCGTGAACGTGGCGTCCATCGCGGGCGTGATCACCACCCGTACCTTGACATCATACCACGCGTCCAAGCATGCGGCGCTGGCGGCCAGCGAAGCGACCTTGTTCGATCTGCAGATGGAGGGCGCCAATATCGGTATGTCCGTGTACTGCCCCGGCTATGTGCAAACCAGTCTGCACAACAGCGAGGATCATCGCCCGGAGCGTTTCAAGGCAGCCGATCCTTACTATGAATCCGAGACCTACAAGAAGCTGGCCAAACAGGTAGAAAAGTTCATCACCACCGGCGCGCCCATCGAACCGGTGGCGGGCATCGTGTTCAAAGCCATTGAGGAGGATCAGTTCTACATACTGCCGGATCGTATGTTCGATCCGTGGACGGCTAAACGCCATCAGAATATCCAGAAGCAGGAAAACCCGGATATAAAGAATCTGTCGCTGTAAACGAAAAGGCGATTGAAGGACATAAAAAAGTGGCCTTCGGGCCACTTTTTTATTGCTAAGAGCTCATTTGCTATGCTTTCTGGTAGGATACACTCTTCTGTTTGAGCACGGTTTCGGCGATGTTGGTGCAGTGGTCGCCTATCTTTTCAAGATTGTGGATCAGCTCGATGTAGGTGATCGCCGACTCCGGAGAGCATTTGCGTGCATTCAGACGGAGCATATGGCTTTCACGCAGGCGGTTTTCCAGATTGTTTACCTCGTGTTCGCGCTCCAGCACCCGCAAGGCACATTCCGGATCGTTTTTATTCATGGCGAATATGGTTTCGCACATCATATGCTTAAGCGCGGAAAAAGCGGTAGTGATTTCTTTTATGGCTTCTTCGGAGAATTTGAGCCCTTTATCCTTCTTGAGCTGCGCGTACCCCGCAATGTTCTCGCAATGGTCGCCGATACGCTCTATATCCGACGCCGTATGCAGCATACCCGCCAGCTTTTTAGACTGCCGCTCGTTTAAATCGCTGCTGGCCAGCATGGCGGAGAGATAGTTCACGGTTGCGCGCTGCAATGAATCCACGAGATTCTCGTTATCCAATATGCGTTGAATTTCCTTTTCGTCCTCCTCCAGAAAAGCTTTTTCGGAGGAGAACAGCATATCCTTGGTCAACTCGATGATATCGGACAATTCGCGCGCGGCAAGCTCCATCGCGATCGCAGGCGTATGCAGCACCTTATCATCCAAAAACTTCGGCTCGTTGAGGGAGGGTATATCCTGACCGCGCACCACCTTGCGCACGATTTTTTCCATCAGCCATAAGAACGGCAGCCACACGAGCGCGTTTAATACGTTGAACAGCGTGTGTGAGTTGGCGATCTGCCTGGAGATCACTTCCAGCTCCGGCCCCTGCGCGCTGATGGCCTGAATCAGGTTGGCATAGGGCGGTATGAAGAAGAACAACAGCACAACACCGCACAGGTTGAACAGCGTATGTGCGACAGCGGCACGTTTGGCGTTCCTGCTGGCGCCTATGGAGGCGAGCAGGGCTGTGATGGTGGTGCCTATGTTGCTGCCCAGCAGCAGCGCAATAGCGGCCTGCAGGCTCATCACGCTGCCCACGCCGTCCGGCCCGGCTTGTGTGGCGATGCTCTGTATGACCGCGATGACAGCCGAGCTGCTCTGTATGATCATAGTGGACACCGTGCCCACCAGAACACCAAGTATAGGCACATCCTTGACATTGAGCAGCAGCTCTGCGAATTCGGGCAGCTGCGCGAGCGGCTTGAGCACGGCGCTCATGGTGTTGATGCCTACGAACAAAAGGCCAAACGCAAAGATGGTTTGGCCAAAGTGTTTCGCCTTCCCTTTACTGAAGAAGAACAATATGAAACCGATCGCCGTGATGGGAAGCGCATATTCACCCACATTGAAGGCTACGAGCTGGCTGGTGATGGTGGTGCCGATATTGGCGCCCAATATCACGCTGAGAGACTGCCGCAGCGACATCAATCCTGCGCTGACAAAGCCGACCATCATCACGGTGGTGGCGCTGGAGCTTTGCAGCACGGATGTGACCAACACACCCACCAATACACCGATGAGCGGATTCTTTGTCAACACTTCCAGAATGCTCTTAAGCCTGTCTCCGGCGGCCTTTTGCAAGCCTTCGCTCATCAGGTTCATGCCGAAAATAAAGATCGCCAGACCCCCGAACAAGCCGAATAATGTCATGAGTATCTCTTGTGTTTGCATATGATCACAATAGCCCTATCCTGTTTATTTTGCTCGATATCTGCAACAAATCCCATAATATTTTATACCAGCAAAAAGCAAAAAGCCATATGGATTATGTAAAAACTATGTAAAATTATGTCGCATACAGCGGATGTATCTATATAGAGTCTGTATAGATGTATAAAAATATATTCGCTGCATATTCGTTTGCCGCCTTACATACACATGGTACAAGTAATGATTGGTGGGAGGCGAATACTGTGAAGGATTACATCGAGCAAAGGGTGTTGATGACCGCGGAATACATCGTAGATAAAAATGCAACTGTCCGGGAGGCCGCGAAGCAGTTTAAGGTGAGCAAATCGACTGTACACAAGGATATGGTGGAGCGGCTGCCCAAAATCAACAAGGAATTGAGCAGAGATGTCAGAAAAGTTTTGGCATTCAACAAGGCCGAACGCCATCTCAGAGGAGGGAAGGCCACCTATATCAAATATAAGAACGGATTCAGAAAAGTGAAGAAGGTACATTGCTGACACAAAGCGCGTATACTGCAATAAAATGTCGGATAAGGATAAAAATGATCATCGTATGAGGTTTTTTACGGATTATTCACGATATCCCACTTTTTGGCTTGCCACAAAAGGCGTTGAACGCTATAATATATGGTATCGGCAGAACAGAGGATGCTGGCGTGTGATTGCGTCGGCATCATGCGAATCCGTACTATGATGGCATTCAATTGCTGTAAGTCATATTTCCAGTTGGCTTGTTCGTTTGGCAAGTAATTTGTGGAGGTAAGAGAATGGGTCTTTTTGATTTTAATGATGTAGGAATCGACTTGGGTACTGCCAGCACATTGGTCTATGTCCGTGGAAAAGGAATCGTGCTGCGGGAACCTTCCGTCGTTGCAATCAATAAAGTAGATGGCGTTATCTGTGCGATTGGTGATGATGCACGCAGGATGCTGGGACGAACCCCGGGCAATATCGTCGCCATCCGGCCGTTGAGAGACGGTGTGATCTCAAGCTTTGACGTAACGGAGCGTATGCTTAGATACTTTTTGCGCAAAGTTGTGGGCAAGCGTATATTCTTCAAGCCGCGCGTGGTGGTTTGCGTGCCCAGCGGGGTGACGGAAGTGGAGAAACGCGCGTTTATCGAAGCTTGCGAAGAAGCGGGCGCAAGGCATGCGTCCTTGATCGAAGAGCCGATTGCCGCGGCGATCGGGGCGGGGATCGATATCAGCGCGCCCTTTGGCAATATGGTATTGGACATCGGCGGCGGCACTACGGATGTGGCTGTCATATCGCTGGGCGGCGCTGTGATCAGCGATTCCATCAAGGCCGCGGGGGACAAGTTTGACGAAGCGATCGTGCGCTATATGCGTAAAAAGCATAATCTGCTGATAGGTGAGCGCACGGCGGAAGATATGAAGATCAACATCGGGGCCGCGTATCCGCGCAAAGAGGAGAGCTATATGGACGTAACGGGCAGAAACCTCATCTCAGGGCTGCCCAAGACGATCCGCATCAGTTCCAATGAGATGGTGGAGGCTTTAGAAGAGCAATTGCAATCGCTGATCGAGGTCGTGCATTCTGTGCTGGAGCGCACGCCGCCGGAATTGGCGGCGGATATCGCCGAAAACGGCATCTGCATGACGGGCGGCGGCTCGCTGCTCTACGGGCTGGATCGTTTGGTGTCGGAGCACACGAAGATCCCCTGCTATGTCGCAGACGACGCGATCTCCTGTGTTGCCATCGGCACAGGGAAAGCGCTGGAGAGCTTTGAAACCTACTCGCGCGGCGCTGTGCAGGAGTATAAGCGCGGCGACTACCTATCGCTTTAAAAATAAGATTCGAAGATTGGCATTCTCCTGTGTGAACATACAGGAGAATTTGCTTATTCTTTCATAAAAATTTTTCGTTATAACTCGGGGAATGTATATGAAAAAGCTTCTTAACACGGCATTGGAATGATGAAAAAGGGCACGAAAAATACATCAAAACAGGAGACATCTCCTTTGTAGCAGGAGGATCAATCATGGATTATCGCAAAATGTATGAACGATGGATAGAATCGCCCGCATTGGATGCGGAATCGAGAAACGAGCTTTTGTCGCTGCACGACGAAAAGGAGATTGAAGACCGGTTCTATATGGATTTGGAATTTGGAACCGCAGGGCTGCGCGGCGTGCTGGGCGCGGGCATGAACCGCATGAACGAATACGTGGTCAAAAGGGCGACGCAGGGTTTTGCGCAATACATATGCTCCATGGGGGCGAAGGCGGCGGCGCGCGGCGTGGCCATCGCATATGACTCAAGGCATAAATCAGACGTGTTTGCAAAGACCGCAGCGCTGGTCCTATGCGCGAACGGCATAAATGTCTATCTGTATGAATCGCTGCGCAGCGTTCCGCAGCTATCCTTTACGATATTGCAATGCAACGCAGCAGCGGGCATTGTGATCACCGCAAGTCATAACCCGCCGCAATACAACGGATACAAGGTATACGGCGAAAATGGCGGGCAGCTGCCGATAGGCCCTTCCGAAGAGGTGACAGCGCTGATCGGTGCTTTGGATATTTTCGATGAGCGCATACGCTCGATGAACGAACAAGAAGCGCTGGCGTCCGGATTGCTGCACATCATAGGCGAAGAGTTCGACAAGCTTTTCGACGCGTGCGTCCGTTCCGTTTCCATACAGCCAAAGGTCCTTGCGCAGGCGGATTTCAAGGTGGTATATACGCCTCTGCATGGCGCGGGGCTTGAACCGGTATGCCGTGCGCTGAACGGGATTGGTTTTAAAAACCTGCTGGTGGTGGAGGAGCAAAAGCGCCAGGATGGAAGCTTTCACACGGTGAAAGTGCCCAACCCGGAGGAGAAGGAAGCATATGAACTCGCCATTCGGCTGGCAAAAAAAGAAGGCGCTTATCTGGTGCTGGCCACCGATCCGGACAGCGACAGGCTGGGTGTGGGCGTGTTGGATGACGCGCTTGGCTTTACGTTGCTGAGCGGCAACCAGATCGGATGCTTGCTTTTGGAATACATCCTCTCGCAGCGTGCGCAGAAGGGCGCGCTGCCCCAAGATGCGTTTGCTGTGAAATCCATCGTGTCCACCCGTATGGCGAACGCCATTGCAGCGCGCTATGGCGTGCAGCTCGACGAAGTGCTCACCGGCTTTCGGTTCATATCGGATAAGATCGAAGAAAGCATGCGCCCCCCCAAACGCGCATTCCTCTTCGGCTTCGAGGAAAGCTTCGGATTTTTGGCGGGCACATATGCGCGGGATAAGGATGCGGTGGGCGCGGCTGTGCTGATGTGCGAGGTGGCGGCTTATTACGCGGGGCAGGGTATGACGCTGCTGGATGCACTCGGCGCGCTGTATGAGCAATATGGATATTACAAAGAAGCTGTGCTGTCCTACACGCTTACGGGCAAAGAGGGAATTGTTGCCGTTCAAAAAGGGATGGCGGCGCTGCGTGAAAACGCGCTGGAAGCCCTGGGCGGCGTGATGGTGACCGGCGTTTGCGATTATCTTGCAGGCACGCGTGTGCATGACGGCATGACGTATGCGCTGAGCTTGCCTCAATCGGATGTGATGTATTATGAGATGGCGCGTGACTGCTGGGCGGCGGTGCGTCCTTCGGGCACGGAGCCCAAGCTGAAGGCGTATGTGGGCATCTGCGGCGAAGATGAGGAAGACGCCTGCGATATGCTATCGGCAGTCAAAGAGGAGTTGTCGAAGATTTTACAGGGTCATTTAGGCATTGAATGAGCGTGTATAACGATTCGCTAAGCTTTGCTCAGCGGATTTAGCTTTTCAAAAACATTGCGGCAAGGAGATTATAAAAGGGAAAAGCTTTTACAGCAGATCATTCTTGGGCGCAGGCGGATCTGTACGCTTCGCGGGTGTTTTGCCGTTTCCCTTGAAAAGATGCCGGGAAAACACGCCGCTTCAAAAAAATCGCCGCTTTTAACATAACGACCCCCCAAGCAAGAGCCTGGGGGGTCGTTATGTTGGGAAGTAGAATTAGTAGAGCTCTGTATAGATCTGTACGATCAGCTCACGTGAAAGCGGAATATAGGAATTGACTACCAGACGCTGCTGGTTCAACAGCACGGAATCCGCAAACGTCTCGATATCCTCTTCTGTGAAACCATATTCGCGTAAGGGCTTGAGCGGGATGATCTTCTCCTCCAGCTCGGCCAGCTTCTGCAACGATTCGCTGATGTCGCACTTTAGGATGCGTGCGATCAGCTCTTTGAAATCCATGATCTTGCCATTCGGATCGATCTCGTCGTACTTTTCAAGAACTTTGCCAAACAGCGCATAGTTTGCTTCGCCGTGCGGTACGAGATAGACGCCGCCAAGAGGGAAGCTCAGCGCATGTACGGTGGCGCAGCCCGCTTGCAGGAACGCGATGCCCGCATATAAGGAGGCCGTTACGAATTCATCCAGATAGTCAAGCCTTGCGTCCGGCCCGTCTTCGCCAATCCGCCTGAAGCCTTCCAGTATGAGCTCCATGGCCTTGATGCCAAACAGCTCGGAGGTGCGTGTGGCCCGCGTGGGCGACAAGTAGGATTCCACGGCGTGGATCAGCGCGTCGATGGAAGCTGTCGCAAACGGATAATAGGGAAGGGTTTTTACCAGATCCGGGATCAGGCAGATATAGTCCGGGATCAGTATATTGGAAACGAGCCCCAGCTTCGTCACTTTGCCGGCTTCGTCTTTTACGATGGCCACGGAGATATTGGTTACTTCGCTGCCGGTGCCGCAGGTGGTGGGTATGGCGATAATCTCCTTGTTGCGCACGACTTCGCACTTTTTGAAATAGAGATCGTGCACGCTGCCGGTGCGCTCCAGCGCAACCAGCTTGCCAAGATCCAGAATCGCGCCGCCGCCGATGGCGACCACTCTGTTGAATTCATATTGATCGACATATGCGAGCAACTCCTCGATCATCTCTTCGGTGGGTTCGCCGGTTCCGAATTTTTCCTGGAACACGTACACACAATCGAGATTGCTGGCTTTCATGAAAGGCTCATAGATGAACTCGTTGGTCAGCACGAGGTCGCCTTTCCCGATTTGGAATTCTTGGGCGAATTCTTCGAAGTTTGTAAACTTATGGATATCAGGCTTAATTAAAATTTCACGCATTTTCAACTCTCCATTCCAAGAAAATAATTCTTTATTCAGTATTCAGCGCTCAATTATTATGCGCCTACTTTCATTATATTGATTTTTAAATAAAATGAAATAGATTTGAGAGAAGATAGCAAGAACGAATGATAAAAATTTAACATTGTCTAAAATGTAATATTATTGTTTTTTAAATTTGCGTATAAAACAGCGGATAAATGGCTGTTTTAAAGGAAAATTCGGCGTTTGAAGCGGTCTGCCTGAAAAGACTAAAAAGTTGAGTTTTTTATATAAAATGAAGTTTTTAGATATCGCAGCGTCATTATGGGCCGCATGGATATATGATTACGGCTCGTGTTTTACGACCCCGCTGCGCAGATAATGGGAAAATGCAGAAGGGATGGCGTAGGCATGGGCCAGCTCATCCGAGCCGACCCACTCGACTCCTTCCATGTCCGAAGCTGAGAGCACACAGACGCGGTATCCTACCATCTCCCAGGTGATGTGCGTGAATATATGCGTCGTTTGGCCGAGCGGCGTGCAGCATAGAGGGTGAAGTCCCAGCTCTGCGAGCAGGGCATACACCTCTTCTTCACAAAGATGGCCGGGAAAATGGATGAACTCCCACATATCCGCCAAAAGCCCTGTTGGACCGCGCTTGCGCAGCGCATAGCGGTTATTGGGTGCTGCGAGCACCAGCACACTCAGCTGCTCTTGCTTACGCGGCGGCCTTTTTGTTTTGACGGGCAAACCCTGTACAGCGTCGTTTTGATATGCCGCGCACAGGCCGTTTAGCGGACAGACATCGCAGCGTGCGAGCGAGCCGGGCAGACAGACGACAGCACCCAACTCCATCATGGCCTGGTTGAAATCGCCCGGCCGCTGCGGAGGGATGATCTGAGCGAGCAGCGCATGATAACGTTTTTTCACGGCGGGCTGTGCGATGTCGTCATAGCGTTCAAGCACGCGTGAGACGACGCGCAGCACATTCCCGTCTACCACCGGCGTGGGCAAGCCAAACGCGATGGAGGCGATTGCGCCGGCCGTATAGTCGCCTATGCCGGGCAGCGCCTTGAGTTGGGCGAACGCACGGGGCAGTCGGCCGTTGTGCTCTTGTGTGAGCAGCACAGCGGCTTTTTGAAGATTGCGCGCACGGCTGTAATAACCAAGGCCTTCCCAGTGTTTTAAAAGCTGTTCGCTGTCGGCTTGGGCGAGCGTGCGGATATCGGGATATGTGCGCAAAAATCGCTCATAATAAGGTATGACAGTGTCTACGCGCGTCTGTTGCAGCATCACTTCCGATACCCAGATCTTATAAGGGTCTGAAAAGCGGCGCCAAGGCAAGTCACGCGCGTTTTGGTCGTACCAGCGCAAGAGAAGAGGCGGTATACCGTTTAAAAGGCTCAAGTTTTGTTTTTCATCCATTTTTTTATGATACCAATAAAATTGTGTTGCCGCAACAAGGTGCGAAGCGCATAAATCGTTCTTCCGATTCCCATACTAAAACAAAAAGGAGCGGATGATCATGAAAGAAAAAGATGCAGACATACAGGGAGCGGATTTTCGGGATCCTTACTACGAGATGAGCAACACGGTTTCCGCGACAGAATGCACGGGATTGGTGCCTTCCGGCGTGGAATGCGACGAACAGGCGGATAACTATGCCGAGATGTACGGCATACACCCGCCGCGGTCTCCGCGCAAACAAAAGGGCAAATACGACCGAAAGTAGCATGATCCACGCATAAAAGGCAAAACGAAAAAAGCCTAAAAAAGAATTATGCCCTTGCGCACAAGGCGCGGGGCATCTATAATAGGATCAAAGGATATATCCCTTTTATGGAAAGGACTCTATTCTCTTGTCCGCGCTGCCGTGGGCGTCTACCCCGGCTGGCGGCATATAAAACGATGTCTTTTCCATTTTTTTGATATACGCCGCCAAGTTGTATTAAGAGGCGAGCGGTTCTCTATAATCTGAATCTACATATGGACAAACAGAACATGCACGAAGCGTATGTGCCGAAAAACGCATGCTGTAATGCGTGAGCGGGCTGCGCGCGAAGAGATAAGAGGGTCGGTAAGAGCGCTGCGCTGTGCCGGGCGGGCGGGCAGTGCGATTCGGTATTGAACGCGAAAGCGGGCGTTGAAATAATGAAATGGTGTGGGGAGGCTCATTGTGCGTAAGGTCGGTTTTGACAACGAGAAGTATTTATCCTTGCAATCGCAGCATATCCGCGAACGGATTGATCAGTTTGGCGGTAAGCTCTATCTGGAGTTTGGCGGTAAGCTGTTTGACGATTACCACGCGTCGCGCGTGCTGCCCGGGTTCAAGCCGGACAGCAAGGTCAAGATGCTGCTGCAATTGAAAGACCAAGCGGAGATCATCATCGTCATCAACGCTTCCGATATAGAAAAAAACAAATCGCGGGGGGATCTGGGCATCACCTACGATCTGGATGTATTGCGGCTCATAGACGCTTTCCGCGGGATCGGGCTCTATGTGGGCAGTGTGGTCATCACGCAATACCATGCGCAGCCTGCGGCGGATCAGTTTCAGAAACAGCTGCAGCGGCTGGGCGTGTCGGTGTACAGGCATTACTCCATCGAAGGCTATCCGTCCGATATACCGCTCATCGTGAGCGACGAAGGATACGGCAAGAACGACTACATCGAAACGACGCGTTCGCTGGTAGTGGTCACAGCGCCGGGGCCGGGCAGCGGGAAGATGGCGACCTGCTTATCACAGCTTTATCATGAGCACAAACGCAAACAGCGTGCGGGCTATGCGAAGTTTGAAACATTCCCCATCTGGAATCTGCCGCTCAAGCATCCCCTGAACCTCGCGTATGAAGCGGCCACAGCCGATCTGAACGATGTCAATATGATCGATCCGTTCCATCTGGATGCTTACGGCGAGACAGCGGTAAACTACAACCGCGATGTGGAAATTTTTCCGGTTTTATGCGCCATGTTCGAGCGGATTGTGGGGAAATCCCCTTACAAATCGCCCACAGACATGGGCGTGAATATGACGGGTAACTGCATAGTGGACGAAACGGTGGTGTGCGATGCGGCGAAGCAGGAGATCATACGCCGCTACTACGATGCACGCTGCAATCAGCGCCGCGGACTGATTTCGGCTGAAGAGGTGCTCAAGCTGGAGCTTTTGATGAAGCAGGGCGGCGTGATGGTCAAGGATCGGCCGGTGGTCGCCGCCGCGCTGAAAAAAGCGGAGGAATCAGGCGGTCCTGCGGCGGCTTTGCAACTGCTGGACGGAAAGATCGTGACAGGCAAAACCTCTTCGTTGTTAGGCGCGAGCGCCGCTTTGCTGCTCAACGCGCTGAAGGCGCTGGGCAATATTCAAGACGAGATCCATTTGATTTCGCCTATCATCATAGAGCCGGTGCAGAAGCTGAAAACAGAATGTCTAGGCAACAGCAACCCGAGGCTTCATTCCGATGAGATACTCATCGCGCTCTCGCTTTGCGCCGCCACCAACCCGTTGGCCGAGCTTGCCATGAAGCAGATTCATAAGCTGCGCGGCTGTGAAGCGCATTTCAGCGTGATACTGTCCAGTGTGGACGAAGGGCTGTTCAGAAAGCTGGGCGTTCATTTCACCTGTGAGCCGCGGTATCAGACGAATAAGCTGTATCAGAGGTGACGCAGACAGTGCATGGGGAACCCTGAAAAATTACGACTTTTCTAAAGACAAACGGCATATTTTTTGATATGATCGTAGTGTTCAAATGGATTTTGATTTTTATGGAGGGATTCTATGCGTTTTAAACGTGGATTATGGTGTGTGCTGGCGGTGTTGCTGGTCCTCTGTCTCGTGTATGGGGGCGTTGGTTTAGCAGATGCCGGCAATTTCGCGGGCGATTCCGATTGGGGCGGCGGCTCGGATTGGGACAGTTCTTCATCTTGGAACGACGATTCCGATTGGGGCAGCTCCGCTGCGGGCGGTTTTATCGGCTGTGTTGGCGGCGGGGTGGACTGGATATGGATCGTGATCATCGTGGTTTTGCTGGTGATCAGCAGCCTTTGGAAGAAGAGAAAGAAACCTTCCGGCAGTGCCGGGGGAGCGTCTGTTGCGATGCCCAAGCTGAGCATATTGCCCATATCCACGTTGAAGCAGAAAGATCCTTTGTTCAGCGAAGAGGACATACTGGAAAAAGTGGCCAACGATTATATGCAGATGCAGAATGCGTGGCAGAACAAGGACTGGGCGCCCATGCGTATGCTGATGACCGACTCTCTATATAATCAGTTCGCGCGCCAGCTTGAACCGTTTATCAAGCAGCGCCAGACAAACCGGGTGGAGCGTATTGCGGTGCTACAGACGAGGCTCACAGGCTACGCGCAGGATCAGCAGCACGATGTGATCACCGTGCTGATCAAGACGCGCATTGTAGATTACACGATAGACGACGCGACACAAAAAGTGCTCAGGGGCGATCCGAATAAAGAGCTGTTCATGACATATGAATGGACGCTGATCCGCTCTAAGGACGTGCTCACGCAGGAGAAGGATGCGGTGACGGAGATCAGTTGCAAGAACTGCGGCGCTCCCATGTCCATCAAGCATACGGCCAAATGTGCGTATTGCGGTACTGTGATGACCGTGTCTGATTACGACTGGGTGATCTCGGCCATACGGGGCATTTCACAGCAGTCGTCCTAGCGGATATCCGCTAAGACGGAACCGGATGTGATCGTTTAAACTGAAACCAAAACGCACTGCCTGCCCAATGAAGGGCGGGCGGTGCGTTTTTCAAACAGACATTGAATTTTCAGCCCGAACGTATGACTAAAAAATCATGGATGAAGAAGCAGGAGAAAAGCCGCATTTTTGCAGCGCGAAGGGCGCAAAAGGGATGCTTTTGCGCCCTGACGATCAGCGTATGAAGATCGGTTTTTTGTTAACGGCAGGCAGCCTTGAGAATCTCGAGGTCTTCCTTCGCGAGGTCGATATAGTTGTAACCGCTCGCGCGCTCACGCAGCGGCAGCCTGTCGTAGAAGTTTTCCAAGTGGATCCAGCCGGTGTAATCATGCTTTTTGAGCACGTCCATGGTGCCGTAGAAATCTGTATCCCCCTGCCCCAGCATCTTAGAGCTGTCTGCGCTTTCGATGCCGTCTTTCACGTGGATCTCCGGATACAGCAAATCGTTTTCGATCAGCTGTTCCAGCATGGGTACTTGCTTCCAGCGCAGGTTGCACCAATAGTTCTGCGAATCATAGAACCCCGACAGGTTGGGCTGATTGACCTTGCCCACCAGCTCTAAGTTCTTATCCATGGTGAGCAGGTTTTCGGTAGTGATCACGATGCCGTGCTTGGCGGCTTCTTTGCAGGCATATGTCAGCGCCTCGGCTGTAATGTCGAGATCTTCATCCGTTTCGATAAAACCGTCGTTGAAGCTGGGCATCATGATCATCTCCATCTTCATATAGGCGGCTGTATCGATGGCAAGATCGATCACTTCCCAGGCCATCTTGCCTTTTTCTGTGCTTTTAGGGTTTTTCAATCCATACGTGTCGAACTCACATACTGCCATGGACGGAAGCTGAATGCCGTACTTGCCGCACTCCTCCATATAGTAATCGCGAAACCATTTTTGTGCCAGCTTATAGCCTCTTGTGTTGCCGTCGGAAACAAAGCCCAGCTGCAGACCCTGCAGGCCGATTTCTTTTGCGAGTTTGATGCTGCCCACGTTGTTTCCCGGCAGGGCGAATTCACAAGCGCCGAATTTAACGTTTAACATTCTATGTAAGACCTCCTTCATAATATATACGAAACCTGTTTCTTCTTATCATATATGCTCCTTATCATAAAATCAATAAATTATCTGGCACTATTCTCAAAACTACATACACAGCAATATTCATTCATTTGCATACACATTCGTATGTGCTATAATATGCATGAGCGTCAGCTCATCAGATCCGCCCGCACATGCGGCATGCGCAGGAGGCATACGGCTGCGAAGTGAAGGGGGTTGGCTGATGAACCATATCCAGCGCAACATCAGCCCGTGAAGGGTTGGTTTGGGTTGGTTTTACTTGCTTAAAAATGCAAAGGAGGCTTGAAATGAGTAAGAAAAAGTATGGCGAATATTCAACATTTGACCTGACCAAACGGTTTGCGCCTTATTTTAAAAAATACAAACACATATTGTTCCTGGATTTGCTTTGTGCGGCGTTTACGACCATCTGTGAGCTTGTTCTGCCGCTCATGATCCGCTATCTGACGGATCTGGCCAGCACCGATCTGGCCAGCCTGACGGTGCGCACCGTGCTCATCATCGGGGGTGTATACATCCTTTTGCGGCTGTTGGATACGGCAGCCAGCTATTTTATGTCCAACATCGGGCATGTGATGGGCGCGCGCATCGAAACGGACATGCGCCGGGATCTGTTTGCGCAGTATCACAAGCTTTCCTATTCCTATTACGACAACACCAAGATAGGCCAGCTCATGTCCCGTGTGACCAGCGATCTGTTCGACGTCACCGAGTTTGCGCACCATTGCCCGGAGGAATACTTCATCGCCGCCGTGAAGCTCACGGTCTCCTTCGTGATCCTCCTTTCAATCAATGTGTGGCTCACGCTGATCATATTCGCACTTTTACCCATCATGCTCTTCTGCACCACTTACGCCCGCAAGAAGATGCGGGATGCGTTTAAGCGCTCCCGGCATCAGGTGGGCGAGATCAACGCGCAGGTGGAGGACAGTCTGCTGGGTGTGCGCGTGGTCAAATCCTTCTCCAATGAGCACATGGAAAACGAGAAGTTTGCAAGGGGCAACAACGCGTTTTTAGGCATCAAAAAGGAGATGTATAAATATTTCGCGAGCTTCCACTCCATCGTGCGGCTGTTCGACGGCATCATGTATGCTGCCATTGTCATCGTGGGCTCGTTGTTCATGATCGATAAGCAGATAACGCCCGCGGATATCATCGCGTATCTGCTCTATGTGACCACGCTGCTCACCACCATACGCCGCATCGTGGAGTTTTCCGAACAGTTTGAGCGCGGTATGACGGGTATCGAGCGGTTTGTGCAGGTGATGGATGAACCCATCGAAATAAAAGATAAGGACGATGCCATCACCCTTGCGGATGTGAAAGGCGATATCCGCTTTGAACGCGTGGCCTTTCGCTACGACGACGAACATGACCATGTGCTCGCGGATATCAACCTGCATGTGAAGCCCGGCGACAATGTGGCGCTGGTGGGCCCGTCCGGCGCGGGCAAGACGACGTTGTGCCATTTGATCCCCCGTTTTTACGAGGTTACCTCCGGCAGGATTCTGCTGGACGGCATCGATATACGGGATGTCACCACCGAATCGCTGCGCCGAAATATAGGCATTGTGCAGCAGGATGTGTATCTGTTCTCAGGCACCGTGCTGGAAAATATCGAATACGGCCATCCGGGCGCAAGCGAGGAAGAGATCATAAGGGCGGCGACGCTCTCGGGTGCGCACGATTTCATCATGGAGCTTCCGGATGGCTATGAGACATATGTGGGAGAACGGGGCGTGAAGCTGTCCGGCGGCCAGAAGCAGCGGATCAGCATTGCGCGCGTCTTTTTGAAAAACCCGCCCGTGCTCATACTCGACGAAGCGACCTCCTCGCTGGACAACGAAAGCGAGCTCTTGGTGCAGCAGTCGCTGGAAAGCCTGGCAAAGGGCCGCACGACTTTCACCATCGCGCACCGGCTGACCACCATACAGGATGCGGACTTCATACTCGTGCTCACCAAGGAGGGCATCGCCGAAAAGGGCAGTCACGAAGAGCTGATGGAGCTGGGCGGCATCTATTACAAGCTCTATACCCGGCTGCAGGAAGACGCATAGCATTCTTTTGTTTTTCTGTCTGCACATTCAGTTAAGGCGCAAAAGGGATTCTTTTGCGCCTTAACTCATTCGTCATGACAAAGGGTATATCAATGTGTGGAAAGAAGCTTGATGTCGCTGATGGCCCAGGAATGATCGACCAGGCGCACACGCTGACGGCAGTTTGAACAGGTGCAGCACTCGGTCATGATGAGTGCTGCGCTGCAATGCGCACAGATGAGCCGGCCGTCTTTTCGGGTTTTGCAGGCTTTGGCGCGCTTCAATATCCATTCGTAATTCATGTAGATCTCTTGATCCTTACCGCCCCGGACGACGGCCTGCGTCGCATCGTCCACATCGTAATCGATCATGCGCACCCGTACTTCAACGCGCAGATAATGGTTGCGCCGATCCTGCAGGCAGTCTGTGATGTGTATTTTCAGCACCTCGAGCTGCTCTATATGACGGGTGCGCCCTTTTTTGCGGTAAGGGGCGAGTTTGCGTAAAAAGCGGCGGTACATGCCCGGCGTCATCAGCATACGCATGGGCTGCACGGCCTCATCTGTGCAGGCATGCTGTATGTGTGCGCAATCACAGGCGAGCTTTTGTGCGAGTGATGATTCGTCGAAAGCGGGATCCTGCTGCTCCAGGGCGGATAGGGATACGGGCTTGCGCGTTAGATCGGCATAGATTTTTCGAAAATCGATCATACCCTTTTGGTTGCCCGTGCTTTTTCGAAACATCGCGAGCAAAAGCCCCATGATTATCAGCGTCAGGCTGCTCCAGCTCATTGGAAAAGCGCCGCCTATACCTGCCGACGCGGGAACAGATATTTCGCCCGAAGGGTCAGCATTGCCCGCTTCGGCCGCAATATAAACCCCGCCATACAGCACACAGACGGCGAGCAGCACACAAATAAGCACTCGAAATGTTCGACGATGCATAGAAAAAACCCCCGATATCACACAAAAATCAATTCTATCATAACAAGGAAGAGGGCGATTTGTCATATCAAAAGCCTAAAAATTTCTTGATGTAATTCCTGCCATTTAAAAACCCCCTCTTGGCAGAAATGCCAAAAGGGGGCGAAGCGTATGCTTAATACCGTTTGTCGCTCATGAAGAATATGGCCAAAGTCCCCGGCCCTGAATGGGAGCCTATGGTGGGGCCCACCTCGCGTATATACACCTCTTTAAAACGAATCTCCTGCTCGATCAGCTTGAGCGCGAGCTGCACATCCTCCATGCAGTCCCCGTGAGTGATCATCAGTGTATTGTTTGCAGGATCGACAGCATGCTGAATCACCTTATCCACCAACGCGCGTATGGATTTTTTGCGCCCTCTTGTTTTAGATAAAGGGACCAGTCTGCCGTTGTCGTCTACATACATCACGGGCTTGATGTCCAGCATGGAGGCGATAAACGCCGCGGCTCCCGACACCCTGCCCCCGCGTTTGAGATACGTCAGATCATCCACCGTAAAGCAATGATTGACCTTCAGTTTGTTTTCTTCCGCCCATTGCGCGATTTCATCGATGCCTTGCCCTTCCTCTTTCTTTTTGAGGCAATGATGCACCAACATCCCCTGACCCATGCTGGCGCACAGCGTGTCCACCACGATGAGCTTGGATTCGGGGAATTTCTTCGAAAGCATACCCTGCGCTGCGTGCGCGCTTGCGAAAGTGCCGCTGAGGGCGCTGCTGAAGCCTAAGTATAATAGATCGATGCCTTTTTCCAGATAAGACGAAAAAAATGAAAGGAAGGAGTCTGTGTTGACTTGCGCCGTAGAGGTCATAGCGCCCCTGCGCATCGCCTCATAGAGCTTTTTTGCGAGGTTGTCCTTTCCGAGGTCGTCTTCATATTCCTGACCGTCGAACGTAAAGTGCAGCGGCAGGCAGGTGAGATTGTGTTCTTGTATGTAGCTATACGGCAGATCACAGGAGGAATCGGTGACGATGATGAAATCATTCATAGGGGGAACATCCTTTCTGGCGAGAAACATTTTTTGAATACGCGCTTATTTCTAAATTATTACCTCATTATAAAGGAAGTAAGCCTGTGAATCAAGCGAAAAACCTGCAATGTGCTGAATTCTTCTGTTGGATGCTCCGGGGGAGGGTGTGCGGGGGCTGCAAAGATTGTTGCGTTTTGAAGGCAACTAATATAAAATTTAAACAAGGGGGTATACGGCTTTGAAACAGAAGAAAAAACGATTGCCGCTCATCGGCTATTATCCGTTTGTCGTCGCGGCTATGGTCTTGCTGGTATCGGTGCTTGCGATCACCCTCTCGGGCACGTCTATTGCAGAAGCCTACAGGACGGCAGACACAGCCCAACCAGGCGCACAGAGTCGTGAGCCTGCCGCGCCGCCGGAACAGACGCCTCCTGCGGAGTTGATCGATGAAGAGCCTGCAACAGACGAGACAAGCTATATCCTGCCTTATGCATATGCGGGCAAATGGGGATACAAGACGACAGACGGCGAAATCGTGCTGCAGCCCGTTTTTGACGACGCCCGGGCGTTTCAGCGGGGCCGTGCGTTCGTGGGCGTTTTGGTCAACGGCACCATGAAATACGGCTTGATCGACAGGGTGGGCGAATACATCTTAGAGCCGAAGTGGGAAGCGGTGGGCGACGATTACACCGAAGGCCCTGTGCCTGTGAAATATGAAGGCCTTTGGGGCTATATGGGCGAAGATGGCGAACTGATGGTCGATTGTGTGTATACGGAAGCGTATGCGTATTCGGATTCTTTGGCGCGTGTCAAAAAAGACGGGCTGTATGGCTATATCGATGAGCGCGGCGAACTGGCCATCGAATGCCGGTATACATCGGCCGCGGATTTTTCTGAGGAGCGGGCGTTTGTGGCGACGTCTGGTGAGATGCTGAACACCATCATCGATCAGACAGGGCGCACGCGCTATGTGCTGATGGGCGACGGATCCTCCTATGGAGAGGGGCTGGCCGCTGTGCGGGTGGACAACAAGGTCTACTATATCGATCAAAACTTCCGCATCGCATTCGAATTGCAACCTTGCGCGTTTGGCGGCGTGTTTGAAGAGGGCATCGCGGTTGCGGAAAGCGAGGGGTTGTACGGCTATATAGACGACAGCGGCGCGTTTTCCATAGAAGCCCGGTTTGAAGAGGCACAGCCGTTTGAAGAAGGCCTTGCCGCAGTGCGCGCGGATGGAAAGTGGGGTTTTATCGACCAAACAGGCGAATGGGCGGTGCAGGCGCGATTCGATGATGCGCAAGGGTTTGAGGATGGTTTTGCGCTGGTGCGCGAAGGGGACGTGATAGGCGTTGTAGACGCGTATGGCAACTTTAAAATGCTGTATAATGCAAAGGCCTGATAGCGTGGCCGGATATGGATGGATCAAACGGCTTCCGTGCTTGGGATATACAGTTTTTTACACACCAAACGGCGGATAAAAAAATCAGGCAAGCTGCACAATTTGCAATTTCAAAAAAATGATTTTGCAAATATCAAAATAATATTGCTTTTCAGGAAGAAGGAATGTATAATATTTGAAGTATCGTCAAAACAAACTTGCAAAATGAGGGAGAAACGAAATGAAACTGTCAGAACGGGTACTGAAGATACAAGGATCCATCACGCTATCGATTGACGCGAAAGCAAAAGCGATGAAGGCGCAAGGAGAGGACATCATCGGTCTGGGCGCGGGTGAGCCTGATTTAGACACGCCTGACATCATCAAGCAGGCTGCGAAGGAAGCGTTGGATAAAGGCTTTACCAAATACACGCCTGTTGCGGGTATGATGGAGCTCAGGCAGGCGATCAGCGATCGGCTGAAGAGCGAAGGCCTCTGCTATATGCCGCAGGAGATCGTGGTTTCCAACGGCGGCAAGCACTCTTTGTATAATATATTCGCAACGATCCTCAATCCTTTGGACGAAGTTCTGATTCCGCTTCCTTATTGGGTGAGCTATCCGGAAATGATACAGGTATGCGGCGGCGTTGCAGTATTCGTTGAAACGGATGAAAAGAGCGGGTTTACGCTGGATATCAAAAAGATTGAAGAGGCGATCACACCGAAGACCAAGGCGATTGTGATCAACAGCCCCAGCAACCCTACAGGCGCTGTCTATACGAAAGAACAGCTTGAAGCGGTGGCACAGCTTGCCCAAAAGCATGGGTTTTTCGTGATTTCGGATGAAATCTACAGCGAGCTGCTCTATGAGGGCGGGCCGTTTTTCAGCATCGGTCAGCTTCCGGGCATGAAGGAGCATGTCATCATCTCCAACGGTATGTCCAAGGTGTTCTCCATGACCGGCTGGCGCATCGGCTTCACGGCGGCTCCGGAGCCCATCGCGAAGGCGATGACGAACTTTCAAAGCCATACCACGTCCAATCCGAACTCGATTGCGCAATACGCGAGCGTTGCGGGGCTGAACGAGGTACGCGACGAAGTGAAAAACATGCGCCGCGAATTCGACAGGCGAAGAACCTATATGTCTGAGGCGATCAACGGGATCGAAGGGTTATCCTGTGTTCCGCCCAAGGGCGCGTTTTATATATTTATGAATGTGCGCGGTGCATTTGGCAAGAGTGTCAACGGGCAGCCCATCCATTCCTCCATGGATTTCGCGGATGTGCTGCTGCAGGATCAGAAGGTCGCCGTTGTACCTGGTATCGCGTTTGGCAATGATCATTATGTGCGGCTGTCTTATGCCACGAGCATGGAGAATATTGAGCGGGCGATACAGCGCCTGAGCGCTTTTATGGCCAAATTGCAGCCGATTGAATAGCAAAGAGAGACCAACGAAGAGTATACCGGTGGCAGACCGGGGAAAGTGAGGCAGATATGAACAACAAAGACAGTACAAAAGAAACGATCAAACACAAGAGCAACGTTGCTATGAACGAGCAGACCAATCTGCTGGAGGAGAACCTATACTATTATTCGCTGCAGGATGTGCAAGAACCCAACCTGTTCAGGGAATTATTTGAATATGACAAGATACCGAAAATATCCTTCAACCACAGATCTGTGCCCATCAACATGCCGGAAGAAATCTGGATCACGGATTCCACATTCCGCGACGGGCAGCAGTCCCGTTCGCCGTTTACGGTGCAGCAGATTGTGGATCTTTATAAGCTGATGCATAAGCTGGGCGGCAAAAAGGGCTTGGTGCGCCAGACGGAGTTCTTCCTCTATACGGAAAATGATCGTCAGGCTGTGCGCCGGTGTCAGGAACTGGGTTATGAGTTCCCCGAAGTGACAACTTGGATTCGCGCGCATGAAAACGATTTCAAACTCGTAAAAGAAATGAATGTTTCGGAAACAGGCATATTGGTGAGCGCCTCCGATTACCATATTTTCAAAAAGATGAACCTTACGCGCAAGCAGGCGATGGAGAAGTATATTACCATCGTGAAGCGGGCGCTGGACGAGGGGATTCGTCCGCGCTGCCATCTGGAAGACATCACGCGCGCGGATTTTTATGGCTTTGTGGTGCCTTTCGTGCTTGAATTGCAAAGGTTGTCTGAGGAATATGAGACCCCCATCAAGATCCGCGCCTGCGATACCATGGGATATGGCGTTTCTTTGCCCGGCGTTTCTTTGCCCCGCAGCGTGTCCGGCATCGTATACGGCCTGACTAAATACGCCCAAACGCCGAGTGCGCTACTGGAGTGGCATGGTCACAACGATTTCTATTCGGTGGTGAACAACTCCATGACCGCTTGGCTCTATGGCTGCGCAAGCGTAAACTGTACGCTGATGGGGATTGGCGAACGTACAGGCAACTGCCCGCTGGATGCGATGGCCATACAGTATGCGGCGCTGCGCGGCACGACAGACGGTATGGATTTGAGCGTGATCACCGATATCGCCCGCTATTTTCAGGACGAAATCGGTTTCAGGATCCCCTCCAGGACGCCTTTTGTGGGCAAGAGCTTTAACTCCACCCGCGCGGGCATCCATGCGGACGGTATGCTTAAGGATCCCGAGATCTACAACATATTCGATACGGAAACCATACTCAAAAGACCGCCCACGGTGTGTGTGGACTCCCATTCAGGCTCTGCGGGTATCGCGCACTGGATGAACACCTACTTTGGGTTTAAGGGCGAGGATGCTGTGGATAAAAAATCCGATATCGTGATGCGTATGAAGGAGCTTGTGGATAAGGAATATGAGCGCGGGCGCAACACGGTGATGGGCGATGAAGAGCTGGCAAAAATAGCCGCTCAGCTGGATCCGCAATACGATGAATCCTGACAACACACAAACAGGGCGTAAGCGCTGGGGCTGTGCTTTTGAATCCCGTGGACACGGCATAAAGATACTTTCCGGGCGCTTTTTGCAAATATCATGACACAACACCCGCAGTGATTTAAAAGCTGCGGGTTTTCCCTACCGCACAAAGGCATGCGGCTGCAGGGGTGTAAGCGCTTTGTTTGCGCAGTACAGGCCGGTGCAGCTTGTTTACAGCGGGCATAAAAACGCTTCATACAGCGCTTTATATGGATTAAGTAAAATATAAGGACCAAAACTTCTAAAGATGTATGGAAAACAGGCGCACAGTTATATTATAATACTAGTGAAGAGGTAACATGAACACTTGCACAGCGATCGTTTGATTCAACGGTGGGCATCATACACCGTGTATACTAAAAAACAAACTGGAGGATCATGTCTATGCTTAAAGTAATTTTCGGCAGCAAAGGCGAAGGGAAGACCAAACGCATCATTGAAATGGCCAACAGCGGAGTAGAATCGGCAAAGGGCAATACCATCTTTATCGATGACGACGCAAGGTATATGTTCGACATCAAACACCAGATCCGTTTTATAGACGCATCGGAGTACGATATCGACAGCCCGAAGATGTTTTATGGGTTCTTGTGCGGGCTGGTCGCGCAGGACTATGATCTGGAGAAAATCTATATCGACGGCTTTTTGAAGATTGTGCGTTACGAACTCGCCGACCTGCAGGAATACTTTGAGCATGTTGAGAAGATGGCCGATAAATTCAGCCTGGAAGTGGTGATCAGTGTCAGCGGGAACACGATCCCCGATTTTATCAAGAAATACGTTTTAAAATAGATTAAAAACACGCCGGCGCGCGTCGCACCCAAGCGGCGCGTGCCGGAAGTATATTTTTGTGCTCTTCAGACGAGCACGGGTGGAGGATGAGATGAACTATATCAGTACGAGAAGCGCTTACTGTGTCTCGCCGTCTGATGCGGTATTGATGGGAATCGCACCGGACGGCGGATTGTTTGTGCCCGAAAATTTTATCGATGTCAAAGATGAGCTGCAGGTATGGAAAAACCTTCGCTATGAGGAGTTGGCGGCGCGGGTGCTGTCGCTTTATTTTACAGATTTCACAGCAAAGGAATTGCTTTCCTACACGCAAGCGGCATACACAGGCCAGTTCCCCGCGGAGATCGTGCCTGTGAAGAACATCTATGGCGATGTGTTTATGATGGAGCTGTTTTGCGGGCCCACGCTGGCCTTTAAAGATATGGCGCTGCAGGTGCTGCCCCATCTGATGGGTGCGGCCATGCAAAAAACAGGCGTCGAAAAGGATATATTGATACTGGTGGCCACCTCGGGAGATACGGGAAAGGCTGCTTTGGAAGGCTTTTGCGATGTGGAGCGCACGGCGATCGCCGTTTTCTATCCGCAAGACGGCGTTTCGGCGGCACAGCGGCTGCAGATGGTGGCACAGCAGGGTGATAATGTGCATGTGTGCGCTGTAAACGGCAATTTCGATGACGCCCAGACCGGCGTCAAGGAGATCTTTACGGACGAGGCGTTTGTGAAGCAAATAGACGAGAAGGGGTATCGGTTTTCTTCCGCCAACTCCATCAACTGGGGCAGGCTTTCGCCGCAGATTACGTATTATTTCTGGACCTATTTCAAAATGGCACAGCAGGGGAGCATATCCTTTGGCGACGCTGTGAACATCGTGGTGCCCACAGGCAACTTCGGTAACATACTGGCCGCGTACTATGCAAAACGCATGGGGCTGCCTGTCCATAAGCTCATCTGTGCCTCCAACCGGAACAATGTGCTCACCGATTTCTTCCAGACGGGCCGTTATGATGTGCACCGTACATTTTACCGCACGGCGTCCCCTTCTATGGATATACTCATATCGAGCAACTTAGAGCGCCTGCTCTTTGAGCTGTGCGGCAGGGATACAGAGAGACTCGAGCACATGATGCTGGGCTTGAAGGAAAAGGGCACGCTGGATATGGACGAAGCGATGAAACAGCGTGTAGACAGCCTGTTTTACGCGGGCTTCTTAGACGACGAAGCGACCAAGGCTGAGATCGGCAGCGTTTATCATGCCCAAGGGTATCTCATGGATACGCATACGGCGGTCGCGCATGGGGTGTATCGGCAATATGTGCATGCGTGCGGTGATGAAACGCCGACCATGATCGCCGCCACCGCCAGCCCGTTTAAATTCGCGCCGCATGTGCTTTCTGCCATAGGAGAAGCGGTGCCTAAGGATGAGCTGCAGTCCTACCGATTGCTGTCCAAGGCGACGGGGCTGCCCTTGCCCGCGCAGATCAGCCAGCTGGAAACGGCGGCTGTGCGCCACCGGGCGTATTGCGAGAAGGACGGCATGCGGGCGGATTTACTGCGCTGGATCGACGCATCCGCAGGAAAATAGGGAGGAACCGATGAAAGAGAAAACGATTTTCAGCGGCATACAGCCGTCTGGGATTTTAACGCTGGGGAACTATCTGGGCGCGCTTAAGAATTGGGCGCTTTTGCAGGATGACTTCGACTGTTACTACTGCGTGGTGGATATGCACGCCATCACCATACGCCAAGATGCAGCAGATCTGCGCAAGCGCTGTGTGCAGACTATGGCGCTGTTTCTCGCGAGCGGCCTTTCGCCAAAGCACAACACGCTGTTCTTTCAGTCGCATGTCAGTGCGCATGCGGAATTAGCCTGGGTGCTGAATTGCTATGCCTACATGGGCGAGCTGAGCCGTATGACACAGTTTAAAGATAAGAGTGCGCGCCAGGGCGAGAATATAAACGCCGGGCTGTTCACCTACCCGGTGCTGATGGCGGCGGATATACTGCTCTATCAAAGCCATCTGGTGCCCATTGGTGACGACCAGAAACAGCATCTTGAAATCGCGCGGGATATCGCCGAGCGTTTCAACAATCTATATGGCGATGTGTTCGTCGTGCCCGAGCCTTATATCCCGAAGGTGGGCGCGCGCGTTATGAGCCTGCAGGATCCTCTTAAAAAGATGTCTAAATCCGACGAGAATATAAACGGGTTCATCTCCATGCTGGATCCGCCGGAGGTGGTGGTGCGCAAATGCAAGCGCGCCGTTACGGATTCCGGCAACTGCATTTCGTTCGACGAAGGGGGCGCGGGCGTGGTGAATCTGCTCTCTATCTATGCGGCCTGCACCGGAAAGAGCAAGGAGCAGACGCTATCAGACTTTGAAGGCAAAGGCTATGGCGCGCTCAAGAGCGGGGTGGCCGATGCGGTGGTGGCCGTGCTGGAGCCGTTGCAGAAGGAGTATGCGCGCATACTGAAGGATGAAGGATACTTGGAAGCGCTTGTTGCAAAGGGCGCCGAAAAAGCTTCCGAAAAAGCAAACCGCACGTTGATGAAAGTGTATCGCAAGGTGGGGTTTGCACCGCACAAGTTTTAACAGGGGCCACCAGAAAGAGGTATGGAAAGTTGAAAGTGTTCGTAAGCGCAACGTCTTTTTCAAAGGATCTCAACACGCCTGCCGGTGAAAAGCTGCGGGCGTTTGCGGATGAAATCGTGGTAAACCCGCATCAAAGGCCGCTTCGGGGCGATGAGATCATCGAATTGCTAAAGGATGCAGACGGCTACATAGCGGGGCTCGATTATATCGACGCACAGACCATCGAGAGAATGCCGGATTCACTAAAGGTCATCTCACGCTACGGCGTGGGCTATGAACGGGTGGATGTCGAAGCGGCCAGAGCGCGGGGTATTGTGGTCACGAATACGCCGGGCGCCAATACCAACAGCGTGGCGGATTTGACGTTTGCGCTGATGCTCAATGCTGCGCGAAATGTCTGCACATTGAACGACCGGGTGAAAAACGGCGAATGGCCGCGCAGCAACGGGGTGGAGATCTACCAAAAAACGCTGGGCATCGTCGGGTTTGGCGCGATTGGCCGGGCGGTCGCCCGCCGCGCGCGCGGATTCGATATGGAGCTGCTGGCGTATGACCCTTATGTGGTGCAGAAAGATGCCGATGAATATTATGCGACCATGACGGATCTGAAAACACTGCTCAATCAGAGCGATGTGATCACGCTGCACATGCCGGTCACGGAGCAGACGAAGAACATGATCAACGCGCAGACCATCTCGCTGATGAAGGACGGCGTTGTGCTCATCAACACGGCGCGCGGCGGCTTGATCCACGAAGGCGACGCACAAGAAGCGCTGTCGAGCGGAAAAATAGGCGCGCTGGGGCTGGATGCGTTCGCGGTGGAGCCGCCTGCGGGCAATCCGCTGCTCAAGCTCGACCATGTAATCGCCACGCCGCATACCGGAGCGCACACCCAGGAAGCCATACACAATATGGCCATGATGTCGGTGGATAACCTGATCGACGTGTTGTCGGGCAAGGATTGTCCATATATACTGTAGCGAAGCGCTGTATACGCTGCTGTTGACCGCTTTCGACATGAATCGTTTTCGATATCCCAAAAATTTGTATTTTTGTTGTTTATTAGGGGATGTGTTGTGGAAGCGGCGTGCGTTGTGCTATGGTATACACACATCATGAGACAGAAAAAAGGAATGCAAGCATGGTATTGGATTATGCTCAGATCATCAAAACGGCAAGCGGCAGGCAGCCCCCCGGAGCGGTGCGCGCCTGCCGTCAGGGCGATGTCTGCCTGTTTGTGGTGACAGACGGCTATGGCAGCGCCCAAGCAGCCGAGCTGGCGGCAGACACAGCCGTGCAAACGTTTTTGTATGCCCCCGCTTTCCACGCGGGCACCATCATTCGGCTGTTCAACACTGCCCATCATGCGCTTGTGCAGCACAACGACGCGATCCGATATGAGCAGCGTGAAGATGCGGAAAATCCGCCGCAGGAGCCCGCCAAGACGATCCATATGCGGGATATGGATCTGCGCGCACAAGGCGGACTGCAAAAAGGGGATGCGGGCTATGTGCAAACACAGCTGTGGGGCGGGGACGGGCCCTTAAGCGCTGCGATATCCATCTGGCTGAGCGACGGCCAAACGGCGATCTGGGGCAGTGTGGGTGATATTTGCACATATGTGATCAGCGGTAAAACCATAACGGCCTGCGAAGGAAACGACGCAGAGCTGGGTATGTGCGAGCTGATGTCTTTCGAGATCAATCAGAGCGAGCTTTCGGATTGGGATATCTATCTGCTCACCACTAGGGAATTTAGGCACGTGCCCAAGGAAGAAGCTTATAAGCTGTGCAGGCGTGAGGATTTCGCGCAGGAGATATCGAAAAATCTGCTTGCGCATGGCGAAAGCATACTGATGGATTATCAGGGTGTGATCATTTTATGCAGATGCGAAGGCGCCGGATAAGCTTTATGCAGGGCGCCGGCGGCAGAGCGGTATGAGGGGGGATGGTATGGAACGCAGCAGCGGGATATTGATGCATATCACGTCACTGCCTTCACCTTTTGGCATCGGTACGCTGGGCGAAAGCGCTTACCGGTTTGCCGATTTTTTATGCAGCGCGGGCCAGCGGTATTGGCAGGTGCTGCCTTTAGGGCCCACCAGCCTGGGCGATTCTCCGTATCAATCCTTTTCCACCTATGCGGGCAACCCCTATTTCATCGATCTGGAGCTTTTACAAGAAGACGGGCTGCTGAACGGCTGCGAATATGAATCCCTTCATTGGGGGGACGACGTGTGCAGCGTGGACTATGGAAAGGTTTATGCGCACCGGTTTGATGTGCTGTATCGTGCGTATCGGCGCGGATGGGCGCGTGATGCGGAGGCGGTGGGCTGTTTTTTGCGTGAAAATGGGGGCTGGGCGGAGGATTACGCCTTGTTTATGGCCATCAAGCGCCATTTTGGTATGGAGTCCTGGCAGGAGTGGCCGGACAAGGGCATCCGTTTTCGGTGTGCAGCGTCCCTGCGTGCCTATCGCAGCATATTAGCGGACGATGTGCAGTTTTTCATCTATCTGCAATATCTGTTCTATAAGCAATGGGCGGAGCTGAAGGCTTATGTGAATCGACTGGGCATCCATATCATAGGGGATATACCCATCTATGTGGCGATAGACAGCGCGGATGTGTGGTCTGAGCCGGATGCCTTTTTGCTGGACGAGGAACTCCGGCCGGTTTGCGTGGCGGGATGCCCGCCGGATTACTTCAGCGAGACGGGGCAGCTGTGGGGAAACCCGGTGTATGACTGGGCGCGCATGAAGGATACGCGCTACGACTGGTGGATACGCAGGATCGGCGGCGTGATGAAGCTCTATGATGTGGTGCGCATCGATCATTTCCGCGGCTTTGACACCTATTACACCATCCCCTACGGTCAGGAAACGGCCATAGGCGGCGAATGGTGTAGGGGTCCGGGTATGGATTTTTTTGATGAGCTTAAAAAGCGGCTGGGTGATATTCCCATCGTTGCAGAGGATTTGGGGGATTTACACGAGAGCGTGTATGAGTTGCTGCATGCCACGGGGTATCCGGGCATGAAGGTGCTGTTGTTCGCGTTTGATTCGTGTGCGCCCAGCATCCATCTGCCGCATCGCTTCGAGCGGAATTGCGTTGTGTATGTGGGTACGCATGACAACGATACGGCCAACGGTTGGTTTGAAAGCGCGCCTGCTGACGCGGCGGGCTATGCGGCCGATTACCTCAAGCTGACGCGGCAGGAAGGATATGCGTGGGGTATGATGCGTGCCGCTTTCGCCAGCGTTGCGGATCTGGCTGTGCTGCGTATGCAGGATGTGCTCGACTTGGGCGGCGAGAGCCGTATGAATTTACCCGCCACCGTGTGGGACAACTGGAAATGGCGCCTTTTGCCGGGCGGTGACAGCCGGGAACTGGCGCAAAAGCTTCGCGGGATGACCGCTCTATACGACCGCATATGCCATAGGGGGTAGCGCCGGTGCCGGCGCATCCCGCGCCTGTTCGTGCATAATAAAGATGTGGATGGAATTTCCATATCTTTTTATTTTTACGGCATTGAAGAACATAAGTTCTTATGATAGACTAAACGCAAACAAATGTTTTATCGAAAGGACACTCGATATGGAGACCATTCTTCATTGTGATTTAAACAACTTTTACGCATCGGTGGAATGCCTGTTTGACCCGGCATTAAAGAAAGTGCCCATGGCGGTGGGCGGGGATGAGAGCAGGAGGCACGGCATTGTGCTGGCCAAAAACGAGCTGGCGAAAGGATTTGGCGTGATTACGGCAGAGACGCTGTACAGCGCGCGCAGAAAATGCCCCAATCTGGTGGTCGTGCCGCCACATTTTGAACGCTATCAGGCGTTTTCTGAGCAGGTACGCGAAATTTACGGGCGGTATACGCCGCTGTGTGAACCGTTTGGGCTGGACGAATGCTGGCTGGACTTGTCGGGCACGGAGCTGTTCGGACAACAGGCGGGGGATCTGCTGCGAGAGTGTGTAAAGGATGAGACCGGGCTGAGCATATCGGTGGGCGTATCCTACAACAAGGTGTTCGCCAAGCTGGGCAGCGACATGCGCAAACCGGATGCGACCACCGTCATATCCAGGCAGGATTATCGTGAGAAGATCTGGCCGCTGCCGGTGGAGGCGATGCTGTTCGTCGGCCGCAAGAGCGCCCGGCGCTTAAAAGGGATCGGCATCTATACCATAGGCGCGCTTGCGGGCATGGATGTGTCTTTATTGTCGTCGTTGTTCGGTAAGAATGGAATTCGGATGCACCGCTACGCAAACGGGGAGGACAAAAGCGCGGTATGGCCCTATACATACGAGCGCGAAGCCAAGAGCGTGGGCAACGGGCTGACAGCGCCCTATGATTTAAAGGATTTAAAGCAGGCCAAGGAGCTGATCTATCCGCTGTGTGAGAAAGTTTCACAGCGGTTGCGTGCTGCTTATAAGAAATGCGGCGGCGTGGGTGTGCAGATCAAAGGGCGTGACTTTAAGCGGATGAACCGCCAGAAGAGTTTTCGTGAGCCCACCTGGCTGTGCAGCCAACTGGCGGAAGCCGTCGTTGAACTGGTGGCGGCAAACTGGGATTTCGCCACCTCCATACGTGCGCTGCAGGTGCGCGCGTTTGCGTTGTCCGATTGTGCGTGTGAGCAGTTGACGCTGTTTACCGAGACAGGGCTTATCAGACAGGAGCAGCTGGAGCAAACGCTCTGCGCATTGCGAGCACGCTTTGGCGACGGCTGTGTGATGCGGGGCGTGGCGGTGCAGAGCAAGCTGTATCCGCACGCGCCCGGGTTTTTGCAGGAATACGGACTGGCGTAGGGCAACGCCGAAAAACGCCGCAGCCGTATGGCGCATGGCGCTCTATGGGGGCGGCCGTTTTTTAGAAAAGAAAGGCCCCTTTAATCTCTGTATTTGATTTCAACGCCGCCAAACAGCACCGAGCCGGTTATTCTAACGACATGCTCGGCATCCGTGCGGGGAGCGCCTTTGTAATCGATGCCGCCAAATATGCAGGTGAGCCCGTCGTTATCGACGCGCCAGCCGGTGGGTATGATCACCTCGGCGCCGCCGAACGCGATTTTGAAGAAGATGGAAGCCCCTTCGGCCACGCCTTCATAGCCGCGCATATCCAGCTCGCTGCCACCGAATATGACGTTTACATTGCAGCCTTCGAAGATGCCGCCGCTGGCGGTGCGTTTATCGCTGCTGAAGGTGCTGGTGCTGTTAAAGCTTGCGCCTGTTTGGCTTTGAGAGCTGTGTTTGGGGAAAAGCAGCCCAAGGCCCAGCAATATGACGATGCATCCGGCGATGATGCCCACGCTGAATGCCGGCAGCACCCCGAAACGTGACAGCATCCAGTAAGCACCGCCCAGCAGCAGCACAAGCCCCCAATAGGTGAACCGATTAGCGCTCAGCATGGTGTCGATGCCTATGAGTATCAGCAGTGCGGGCGGCAGCAGGCTCCACGCGGACATGGGAAGCACGTTGAATGAATTGAGAATCAACGCGGCGCCTACGAGTATGACGGCCATTCCGACCCAGTTAAATTTTCGCATGGGTTTTCCTCCATTTTTGATGTACTTATTATATAATACTATAATGAGAATACCAAGAAGCAAATCAACTCCCGGCAAAGGATATGTAAACTTTTTTTGCCGGGCATGAAAGGGGTATGTATGCGCTACGCTATTCTAAAAACGCCGCACGCCAATGCGCGCTATGAAAAATCCATACGGCCGCTGATGGCCGGCGAGATTCAGGCGGCTTTGAAAAAACTCGGATACGAAGCCCAAATCGAGTCGGTGGTCTACAACGGCCTGGAGCTGATGACCTTCGATGTGCCTGCCAGGCTGACGGAGGCGGAAGCGGCATGTATATGCAGCCTCTCCTCCCTGTGCGCGCTGTTTGAATACGAGCAGGCGCTCATACCCGCCATGCAAAAGCAGGAAGCGCATGGCTTTGCCGATATGCCGTATATACTGAAATACAAAGGCAAGACCAATGAGATGTTCACGCGGTTTCTCATCAATATGGCGCGCTTCCACGCAAGCGGACGGGTGGAGCGTGTGCTGGATCCGTTGTGCGGGAAGGGGACGACGCTGTTCATGGCGCTGAGCCTGGGGCTCGACGCCTGCGGGGTGGAGCACGATAAAAAAGAGGTGGGCGAATGCGTGCGTTTTGTGAAGTCCTATCTTCAGCGCGAGCGCATCAAGCACGCGTATCAAGCGCAGTCCATGACATACAAAGGCAGGCAGGCGGGCATGAAGCACAGCTTCTCCATCCAAAACGAGCGCAGCCTGCAGATTACGCTGGGGGATACGCAGCACGCGCAAAGCTTCTACAAAACGCCGTTTGACATACTGGCCGCGGATCTGCCGTATGGCATACAGCACGGAGCCCAGGACGGCGCTTTGCGGCTTGTGCAAAAAAACGCCGCAGGTTGGAAGCAAATGCTAAGGCCGCGCGGCGCTTTGGCCATCGCTTTCAACGCGCACACAACCAAACGGGATGATTTGGCAAAAGCGCTGGCGCTAAGCGGGCTGGATGTGCTGCGCGGAAAAGGGTATGAAGACATGCAGCACTTCGTGGAGCAGGCGGTGCTGCGCGATGTGCTCATCGCAATCGCCCGATAAAAGATGCGGGATCTTCATAACATTCTGCGCGTAATAGGGCTTATTTGCTTGAAATTTGGCGAAATAACTGCTATTCTATAACAAACCTATGGAATAAGAAATGTGCAGATCTATTATGAAGTCAGGAGCGGCAGCATGATGTATAACGACAGGCCGAATAAAGAAGGCATCCAGCCGGCGCAAATGTTATTTGACATGGACAGGCTGTCTGTTTTGTCTGCCTTTAGCCAATCCGAGCCCGCTTTATGCTTGAAAGCCATATTGAATGCGTGTGTGCACGGAAAGGAACAGGAGGCCGTAAGGTCTTATTATGCACTCACCCATGCGCTCATACAACACCCCATGCAGCGTGTGAGCGGTGATCTATGGAAGGATTTCATACTCTACAGCATATTGGAAGAGGAAAACGCGTTTTCCAAGAGTGGAGCGAATCGGGCGTGGGACGCGCTGCTGTGTGAGATGGTGCGCAAGGATTTTGCCGTACTGCGCGCGCTCTATGAACTCGAGGATACCGGTATCAAAAAGCTTATACTCTCCTCTATGAAAGCCCGGCGAAAGGAGCCTGTCAGCATAGGCGTGCGTTGGGAAGGGGACAAGGTGGCAAAGATTGCGCCGCAAAAGAAGAACGGTCCGGAGGCGGCCATCGCGCTTAGCGAGGAAGATTGGCCGTCGTGGGGTTACCGCCCGGCAGGTATGGAATGCTATGCCGCGCGCGAGGCGATGGCCATGATGCATAAGATATTCATGCAGGAGGAGGATTGGCCTTCTTTGGCCGATGAATTGTGGAGCTTGCACAACATCTGCGGCACCGGCTATTTCATACGCTACAAACACTTCCTGTTCGATGGAGCACTGCACCCGGTTCATTGCCCCGCGGTCGTTTCCTATGACGATCTGTTCGGGTTGGACAGCCATAAACAGTTGCTGCTGCGCAATATGTCGCGCTTTATCAGCGGGGAAAGCTATCACCATGTGGTCATAACCGGACCAAAAGGTATGGGCAAGACCCTGCTGGCGCATGCGATGATGGGAGATGGCTCTACAGCGCTGCGCGTGATACACATGGCGGCCGAGGAACTGGATCTGCAGGCGCTCAACCGCCTGCTGGGCATATTGAAACAGCAGCCTTTCAGATACATACTGTTTTTCGACGGACTGACGGCAAATGCGCAGGTGCTTGCGCTCATCAACCGCATGGCGGGGAATATGGAGCTGGGCAATGTGATGCTGTGCGCCACGTCGGATATGGCGCAGGGTTTGTCTGAGTTCACGCTGGAAGTCCGGCTGGAATCTTTGAGCAAGCCGATGTTTATCGAGATGGTGGCGCATCTTTTACACAAGCGGGGATTGACCATCCGAAGGGACCGCATTACGCGCATGTACGCGTCGGATATCACGGAGGGCGCTACGTGCAGGCAGGCGGTGGCTTTGGCGACCATGATCGAAACGGAAAACGCCGGCAAATAAAATGTTGGTTGACGCAGAGCATGTGCGCATATTATAATAGTAACACTAAAAATCAAACACGCCTTGATATCAAGATGTGTTACAAAAGCGCTAACAGGCATAAAGAGTACCATGGACTTGACACAAAAGAGAGGGCGGAGCCTCGGGCTGAAAGCCTGCCCTGTGTGAAGCTGCGGGAAGTGCGTTTGCCGAGGCTGGAAGCAGGAAAGAAGAGAGTATGGCTTCCCGTGCAGCCGCGTTAAGGCATCACAAGCAGGGGGAAACCCAATCAGAGTGGAACCGCGGACGCCCTTCGTCTCTGTGTGAGAGGATGGGTGCTTTTTATTACCGTTTAATGTGCAGACAGCCGGATGCGGTGTTACGCAAGCGGCGTATTGCATAACAGTTTTATGCGGTATGCGTTGATTTTTCATAAAAAATTGAGTATAGTAGCAGGGAGGCAAAAGTAAATGCGTGTATTCAACACAATGACGAGGAAAAAGGAAGAGTTCGTTCCGATCAGGCAGGGGCATGTGGGCATCTATGCCTGCGGGCCGACCGTCTATAATTATTTCCATATCGGAAACGCGAGACCCTTCATCATATTCGATACGTTAAGGCGTTATCTGAAGTTTAGAGGGTATGACGTAACCTTCATACAGAACTTTACCGATATCGACGATAAGATGATTCACAAGGCCGAGCAGGAAGGTATTTCGGTCAAGGAGCTGGCCGATCGGTTTATAGGCGAATACTACCGTGACGCGGACGCACTGGGCATACTGCGCGCCGATGTGAGCCCGCGGGCCACCGAGCATATGGAGGGGATCATACGTCTCATCGAAACGCTGATCGACAAGGGGCATGCGTATGTAAGCGGCGGCGATGTGTATTATGCTGCGGAGAGCTTCGCCGATTACGGCAAGCTGTCGGGGCAGCCGCTGGAGAATCTCGAAGCGGGGGCCAGGATCGAATCCGGCGAGGAAAAACGTCATCCGATGGATTTCGCGCTCTGGAAGGCGCAAAAGCCCGGCGAACCCGTCTGGGACAGCCCGTGGGGCAAGGGGCGGCCGGGATGGCATATTGAATGCAGCGCCATGGCCATGGAATATTTAGGCGACACCTTCGACATCCACGGGGGCGGGCAGGATCTCATCTTCCCGCACCATGAGAACGAGATCGCTCAAAGCCAAGGGGCGACAGGCAAGCCGTTTGCGAAATACTGGATGCATAACGGCTACATCAATGTGGATAACCAGAAGATGTCCAAATCGCTGGGCAACTTCTTCACGGTGCGTGAGATTGCCGAAGAATACGATCTGGAGGCTGTGCGGCTGTTCATGTTGTCCAGCCATTACCGCAGCCCCATCAACTTCAGCCGTGAGCTGATCGAGCAGGCGAACACGGCGCTGGACCGCTTAAAGACGGCGCGCGAAAACATGGAGTTTTTGATGGAAAACGGCTCTGACGAGCAGATGGATCCGGCCTTTGCAGAGCGGCTGCAGCAAGCCAAAGCAGCGTTCATTGAAGCGATGAACGACGACCTGAACACGGCGGATGCGCTGGGCGTTTTGTTTGAATTCGTGCGCGAATGCAATACGCATCTCAACCAGCATGCGCAAAAGCAGGCGGCTCTTGCCGCACACGCGCTGATGCAGGAACTCACAGATGTGCTGGGGATTTTGGGCAAAAAAGAAGAAGCGACGGCACCGCAAAACGTGCTGGACTTAGCAAATCAGCGGCAGCAGGCGCGCCGGGAGAAGGATTTTAAAAAAGCGGACGCATTGCGTGATGAGATCAAGCAGCTTGGATATGTGGTGGAGGATACGCCGCAGGGGCCTAAAGTGAAGCGCGCATAAGACCTACTCATGCCTTGGGCGACATGCCCTAAAATACCAAACAAAGGAGAAAATGATGGGAGATACTTTTTTTCAGCTTTTTGAGGCGTTTATCGCGGTGTACCTGCTGTTCTACGCGGTGACGGGAAAAGGCAAGGTCTATACCACGGAAAACATTCAAAAAGGATTGGAAGAGGCTTATGTGAGGGAATTGCGTGTATGGCTCTTTGTGCTGGGGATTTTCACGGCGCTGTTCGCCGCCTCCGATTACTTCTTCGCCCGGGATGCAAACCTCTGGTGGGTGATGTATGTGATGCTCTTCCTGAGTCTGACGATGGTGGTGATCGTGGTGGTGCGCACAAGACGCTACACGAAAGCGTATCATCAAAAGCGCGCCAAAAAAGCTCAGAAAGGCTGAGCAAGGCACGGCGCCGTTCTATATGGAAAGGAATTTGAATATGAAAAAAGGTTGGATGCGCATCATGTCAGTTTTGGCAAGCATCCTCTTTTTGCTGTTTTTATTGGCCTTGCTGATCAGCCTTGTGGGTACGAGCTATGATGCGTACAGCCGTGAAAACGAAGCGCTGAACACGGCAAAGCGCACAGGCATGAGCGAATATGATCTCAACTATGTGACGGACAGGTTGACCACCTACCTGCGTGACGGCGGCCATTTGAACATGGCTGTGCATATCGACGGCGAACTGCGGGAAGTCTTTAACGAGAAAGAGAAGATACACATGGAGGATGTGCGGGCATTGTTCGTGATGCTACGCACGGCCATGTTCATCGCGGGCATAGCCTTTGTGCTGCTGGCGGCCTGTGTTCTTCTGCTGGGGAAAAGACGAGGGCTACGCACGCTTACGCGCTGCTTGTTTTGGTCCACTATTGGGCTGATCGTGTGCATACTGCTTGTCGCGCTCTGGGCGCTGGCAGACTTTACGGGCTTCTGGTCGTTCTTTCACACCGTGTTTTTCACCAACGACCTCTGGCTGCTCAATCCGAATACGGACATATTGATCCAGATCATGCCCCAAAGCTTTTTCCAGAGCCTGATCACGAAGATCATGACCTATTACGGCCTTTGCATCGCGGTTTTGTTGGGATGCACAGGCACATGGACACTTTACTGGCGAAAGAAACGCCTGCGGGGAGAACATATTGGCGTATGATCAAAAAGCGCTGTATGACGCGCTGCTGAAAAAAGAAACATGGACGCTTTTGAGCTTTGAAAGCTCTTGCGACGAAACGGCGGTGGCGGTGGTGCAGCAAGGGCGGCAGGTGCTGTCTAATGTGGTGCATTCACAGATTGAGGATCACGCCAAATACGGCGGCGTGGTACCTGAGATCGCCTCGCGCCAGCATGTGCTGAATCTGGATGTGCTGCTCGATCAGGCGTTGGAGGAAGCCGGGTGCTCGCTCTGTGACATCGATGCGGTTGCCGTCACCTGCGGGCCGGGGCTGGTGGGTGCGCTGCTGGTGGGTGTTTCCTATGCCAAGGCGTTGGCCTTTGCGTTGAACCTGCCGCTGGTGGGTGTCAACCATATCGAAGGGCATATCTGTGCGAACTATATCGCACATGCCGAACTCACCCCGCCTTTTGTCTGCCTGATTGCGTCCGGCGGGCATAGTCACATCGTGAAGGTGCCGGATTACGGCGTATATGAGCTGCTGGGCAAAACGCGAGACGACGCCGCCGGAGAAGCGCTGGATAAGATCGCGCGCGTGTTGGGGCTTGGCTATCCCGGTGGCCCCAAGCTGGAACAGCTGGCGCAGGAAGGGGACGCTTATGCGCTGCCCATGCCCGGTGCGTTCAATGCGCTTGGACACTATGATTTTAGCTTCAGCGGTTTAAAGACCCATGTCATCAACTACATGCATCGCATGGAGCAGGCCAAAAAGCCTTACCGCAAAGCGGATGTGGCGGCTTCTTTTCAGCGCTGGGTGATAGAGGCGCTGAGTGTAAAGACTGCCGCTGCGGCAAAAGAATTCGGGCTGCCCATCGTGATGGGCGGCGGTGTGTGTGCGAACGCCGCGCTGCGTGAGCAGATGGCCAAGCAGGCGGGCCGGGCTGTTTACTTTCCGCCGCTTGCCCTGTGCGGCGATAATGCCGCTATGATCGGGTGCGCGGGGTACTATGCTTTGAAAAGAGGAATTTCGCATGATCTGTCCTTAAATGCCTACCCGGCGATGCAGTTGTGCGGCGAAATATGAAAGTGGACGAAGGGGAAAGTTGCAGTATGCCAAAAGACTGAACATTTTCCCCGCAACGGATTCACATGAATTTTTTACCGGCCTGCCGAAGCAGCTTCAAGACAATCAATATGTGAAAATCTTGGCAGACAAATGTGGATAACTTGCTAAATTGCGTTAAAATAGGCAAAAAAACATGAGAAAATGTTGATAACCCTGTGGGCAATGTGGAATAAACACAAAAATACGGTTATTTATAACAATATAAGTAAACTCTAACACCCTGCGAACAAACGAACTTATCCCGTATGCAAATTTACTTGCATATATCCTGCTTGACACCATACGCATAAATTCCACGACGGAATGAACGGCATGTGTGACAGCTACACCGCATAAAAGTGAAGATTCTAATCAGTGCTGTACCGGAATATGATGATGAATATAGCTTGTGATGAGGCGGTGTGTGAAATTGAAAATCAAATGGGGAATCATCTGCTTGTGCCTGGCGCTGTTGTTGGCGGGCTGCACTTCTGCTCCGGCTTCGGCCGAGCGCAAACAGCTGGAGGGCATCCGCATTGTGCTGGATCCCGGGCACGGCGGCTTTGATGGGGGCGCGCGGGGCAAGGACAGCGACGTAAACGAGGACAGCATCAACTTAGCCATTGCGCTTTATCTGTGCGGGGATCTGGAAGGTCTGGGCGCCGATGTGGTGATGACGCGCGAAGAGGCCAAAGACCTCGCACCCAGCAAGAAGGCGGATTTAGCCAAACGGCGTGAAATAATCGAAAACAGCGAAGCGGATTTTGTGATCAGCATCCATCAGAACAGCCATCCCAACCGGTCCAACAGCGGGCCTGCCGTGTTCTATCACGAGGGCAGCACAGCCGCCGAGGCGCTGGCGGGGGCGATACAGGCGAAGATGAATGAGGAGCTTGAGCCCAAGCGTCCGCGAAACGCGCTCGTCGGCGATTATTACATACTCAAGAGCGGTGAAATGCCCTGTGTGATCGTGGAGTGCGGTTTTTTGAGCAACTCCGAGGAAGAGCGGCTGCTGCAGCAGCCGGATTACCAGAAGCGGGTCAGCCGCAGCATTGTGATAGGTGTGCTGGATTATCTGCAGAACAGCTTAGCCTATATGGAGGAAAACATTGAAACATGAACAGAAGCATATGCACTGGCTGCCTGCGGTGAATCCCGTGCAGGAAGCGGACATGCTCAGCCCGCCGGTGCTTGCATATATCGGAGATACCATCTATGATCTGTTCATCAGGATATACCTGGTGACGAACCATCCTGAAAACGCACACAAGCTGCACGTGCGCGCCATCGGCTTTGTGAGCGCGCCGGCACAGGCGTGCGCCGTATACGCTTTGATGGACAAGCTGACAGAGCAGGAGCAAGCCGTTTTCCGCCGGGGCCGCAACGCAAAGACTTTTACAACGCCTAAAAACGCATCGGTAGCGGACTACCATGCAGCCACAGGCTTTGAAGCGCTGCTGGGCTGGCTGTATTTAAAAGACGAAAGCGCGCGCCTGCTTGAGATTTTGCATCTGGCACTCAACGAGATGACGAGTAAAACAAAAGGGGAAGAATAGTATGAACGCTGTAACGCTGCGCGTGGAACTGTTAAAGCATACGCCGGATATACAGGAGACGGTCTCTTTCGCCGCAAAGCTCTGCTATAGCGGAGCGGAACTGTCGGAGCTGAAAGAGGGCATAGAGAGCAAGGATCAATCCGTTTTCATACAGAAACTGATGGATATGGGGCACCAGTCCCCCGTGGAGCATGTGAGCTTTACATTCGGCGTGGAGGGTGTATCCCGCTCTTTACTCGCGCAGATCACACGGCACCGGCTGGCATCTTTCAGCGTGCAGTCTCAGCGCTACGTGTCTTTAAGCGGCGAAAACGCCTTTCGCTACATTATCCCGCCGCGCATACAAGCGCTGGGTGGGGATGCGGTGGCTGCGTTTTGTGCGCAGATGGCCACCATGCAGGGCTGGTATGACGAATGGTGTGCTTTGCTGGGGGATGCGGGCGAAAAGTCGAACGAGGACGCGCGCTTCGTACTGCCCAACGCTTGTGAGACCAAGATGATACTCACTATGAACGCGCGCGAGCTGATGCACTTTTTCGGTCTTCGATGCTGTATGCGCGCGCAGTGGGAGATCCGCGCGCTGGCGTGGCACATGCTGGCGCTCTGCATACACCGCGCGCCGGCGTTGTTTGCGTCGGCCGGCCCTGCGTGTGCAAGCGGCGCGGGCTGTACGGAAGGGCCTAAGAGCTGCAAACAGTCGGCAAGGGTAAAAAAACTTGCAGAATGCATACGTGGACTTGCAACAGAGCCCAACATGGACGACGACCGACTCAAGGCGGGCGTGGAAGAAGCGCTGCAAAGATGGGAGAACAAGGCATGAAGGAAGAGATGAAAGAGCAACCAAACCTGATCATGGGGCGCAACCCTGTGCGGGAAGCGATCAAAAAGGGCGCGAGCATAGAGCGCATACTCGTGATGAAAGGCCACACGGACGGTTCTATACGCGAGATTTTGAATATGGCGCGGGACCGGCGCGTGGTCATCATTGAGGTGGCCCGCCAGAAGCTGGACGAGCTGTGCATGCCCTTTGGTTACGGGGATAAAACGGGAAACCATCAGGGGATCGTGGCGCTGTTACCAGAAAAAGAGTATTGCAGTATAGACGACATGCTCACATACGCAGAGCAAAGAGCGGAGCCGCCGCTGCTGCTTTTATTAGACGGCATACAGGATCCCCACAACTTAGGCGCGATACTGCGCAGCGCGGAGGCGATGGGGGTGCATGGCGTCATTTTACCCAAACGCCGCAGCGCGCCCTTGAATGCGGCGGCGGCCAAGGCGTCTGCGGGTGCGATCGAATACATACGCATCGCGCGGGTGCCCAACCTGAGTGACGCGATGGAAGAGCTGAAACAGAAAGGGCTGTGGATCGCGGGCGCGGTGATGGACGGCCAGCCGGCGGATGAAGCCGACCTGAAAGGGCCTGTTGCATTTGTCATCGGATCCGAAGGGGACGGGGTCTCCAGACTGATACGGAAAAACTGCGACTTTCTGCTGCGCATACCCATGACGGGGCATATCGCGTCGCTGAACGCTTCGGTGGCGGCGGGCATCTTGCTGTATGAACGCGCAAGGCAGTGCCGTTCTTGAAGAGTATACAAAAATCGGAGGCATGGAATCATATGGAGGCAGCAAGCCTGAAAACAGAGCCTGATTATGAGGCATTGAGCGATGAAGCACTCGTGGCGCAGAGCAAAAACGATGTGCAGGCGCTGGAGTTTTTATTGGAAAAATACAAGAATTTTGTGCGCATCAAGGCGCGGCCCTACTTCATTTTAGGTGCGGATCACGAGGATATCATACAGGAGGGCATGATCGGGCTTTATAAGGCCATCAGGGATTTTAATCCTGCGAAAACATCCTACTTTCGCGTGTTTGCGGAATTGTGCATCACACGGCAGATGATCACCGCCATCAAGGCGGCAAACCGGCAAAAGCACATACCGCTCAACTCGTATGTGTCTTTAAACAGGCCGCTGTATGACGGCGCTTCCGATCAGGATATGATGGATCATGTGCAGTCGCAAAGCATGCTCAGCCCTGAGGAACTGTTCATTTCACGAGAGGATATGAAGTCTATCACACTTCGGATTCAGGAGCTTTTGTCGCAGTTTGAACGCCAGGTGCTTTCGCTCTACTTGGAAGGGAAATCCTATCAGGAGATCTCTTCTGCGCTCAAACGGCATACCAAATCGGTGGACAACGCGTTGCAGCGTGTGAAGCGCAAACTGTCAAAACACCTTATGACAGGGGAAAATGGCATGCGGTGATGCGGTGGGAAAGGGCTGGACAAACTGTTGATTTATGGTTGACAAACTAAATAGACTGGATTACAATATTAGAGATTCTTGCAGCTCGCGGGTGTAACTCAATGGTAGAGTGCTAGCTTCCCAAGCTAGTTACGTGGGTTCGATTCCCATCACCCGCTCCATGATTGCAAGCGATCTTTTGCCGATTGGAATTTTCGCAGATAAAAGCGTAGCGCTTTTATTCATAAATCAGTCCCAAGCCTGATTGTAGGTGCGGGTATTATACGCGGCATTAAAATTTCGTTAAGGAGAGAAAAGAAATGGCAAAGGCAAAATTTGAGAGGACAAAACCGCACGTAAACATCGGGACGATCGGTCACGTGGACCATGGGAAGACGACATTGACAGCAGCAATGACGATGGTGTTGAGC
>JBMNTR010000012.1:0-96965 GCA_050945835.1 Christensenellales bacterium
TGCTGGAGGAATTCATATTTCCCTATCAGCGTCAGATCGGAGCATTGTTTGGGTTGAATTGCTATGGCTGCTGCGAAGTCAACGATAAAAAATGGGAGCTCGCGATGGAATATATTCCAAACCTCAGAGAATTATCCGTCAGCCCTTTTTCGGACTTCAAAACCGCTGTGGAGAAGATCGAAGACAAGTATGTTTTCTGCTGGAAGCCAAATCCGAGCGAAATGCTCGCGACATTTGATGTAAACCATATCAAAAACGAGATGAAAAAGGGTATGGAGATGGCAAAGGACTGCCACTTGGTGGTGGTATTGCGCGAAATCCAGACGACCTATCAAAACCCGCAACGGCTGGATGCGTGGGTGGATATCACCATGGAGCTGGCTGAACAATACGCGTGACGGCACGCACACAACACCATGGTATGCGAAGCAACGGTTTATGAAAACAGACCTGCTGCATAAAATAGACTCAAAGAGCGAGTCGGTTAAAAGAACCGCCCGCTCTTCTTTATGCAGACCCAACTGACAGGGTAATAGACGCTCAAAGGGCGGCTCTTCGCTGCTGGCTGCACCACTGTTATGATAGGGCTCAGGCTGAGAGAACACTATAAGGCGGGTACGCCGGATGATACGGACAATCCCAGCGCTATAAAGGTGAGTGATTTTTGAACGGCATGTCCAAATATGGGCAGCGTATTGATTTGAGCTGCAACGTGCTGCGAATGTACGGCGTCCGCAGCCAAATGCGTGCAGCACAACAGCGTAGCGACAAGAATACAGAAGCATGACAGTTTTCTGACTATTGAATGTTTTCATATACAATAACGAAAAGACTGCCGGGGAAAATGCCCGGCAGTCTGTGTTTTATGGATAGAAAAGCGCTTGCTTTACGCCAATATCTTTTTCAGATCCTCTTCAGGTGTGGAAATCGGCGCGATGCTGAAATTATCCACGAGGTATTGCAGCACATTGGGCGATACAAACGCCGGCAGGCTTGGCCCCAGCAGAATGTTCTTGATGCCCAAAGAGAGCAGCGTCAGCAGTATGCAGACCGCTTTTTGCTCATACCAGGACAACACCAGTGTCAAGGGGAGATCATTGACGCCGCATTCGAAAGCCTCAGCCAACGCTACGGCAACCTTGATGGCGCTGTACGCATCGTTACACTGGCCCATATCCATGATGCGCGGCAGACCGCCGATTTCGCCGATATCCAGGTCGTTAAAGCGGTATTTTCCGCAAGCGAGCGTGAGTATGACAGTATCCGCAGGCGTCTGCTTCACAAAATCCGTATAGTAGTTGCGCCCGGGCCTTGCACCGTCACAGCCGCCCACCAGGAAGAAGTGTTTGATCGCGCCGCCTTTCACAGCGTCGATCACCGTGTCTGCTACGGAGAGCACTGTGCCGTGGGAGAAGCCGGTGGTCACGGTGCTGCCGCCGTTGATGCCCGTTAAAGGCATATCCTGTTCATAGCCGCCCAGCTCGAGCGCTTTCTCGATGAGGGGCGTGAAGTCCTTATCTTCGTCGATATGCGCCATCTCAGGATAGGAGACGACGGCGGTGGTGAATACACGGTCGCGGTAGCTGTCCTTGACGGGCATGAGGCAATTGGTGGTGAACAGTATAGGTGCAGGAATATCCGCAAATTCCTTTTGCTGGTTTTGCCACGCGGTGCCGAAGTTGCCTTTCAGATGCGGGTATTCTTTCAGCTTGGGATACCCGTGCGCGGGCAGCATTTCCCCGTGGGTATAGATGTTGATGCCCTTACCCTTCGTCTGCTCCAGAAGCAGTTTGAGATCATACAGGTCGTGACCGGTGATCACGATGAAGGGCCCTTTTTCGATGGTCAAAGGCACTGTGGTGGGCTGCGGCGTGCCGTAGGTTTCCGTATTGGCCCGGTCGAGCAGCTCCATGCAGGCGAGGTTGACCTTGCCCGTCTCCATGACGAGGGGGAGCAGTTCCTCCATACCGTAGTCCTGACTGATCGCATCCAGCGCTTTATACATGAAGGACATGATCTCTTCGCTCTCATAGCCCAGTACATAGGCATGGTAGGCGTAAGCGGCCATTCCCCGCAAGCCGAAGAGGATCAACGATTTAAGGGAGCGTATATCCTCGTCGGCGTCCCAGACCGTTCTCATGTCGAAATCTTCGCAGGAAGCGGCTTCCGGATAGATTTTAGCGCGTTCTTCGCGTATTTCATCCGCCAGGGCTGTGATGGTTTCGTTGTTAAAGTTCACGTTGGTGATGGTGGTAAACAACCCTTCCATGATCAACCGGCCGGTGTCTTTGGTCGGTTGGTGGCGCGTTGCAATTTTTGCAAGCATAATGAGGGCGCCTGTTAAGTTGTCCTGCAAATTGGCTGTATCTTCCTTTTTGCCGCAAACCCCGGCCTTTCCCATACAACCCGTTCCGCGGGACGTTTGTTCGCACTGAAAACAAAACATGTTGCTCATAATAAAATCCTCCTTAATAATTGATCGTATTATATGAAAGCCTTCTTTAAAAATATCCGGCTGCTCAATCCTCCATGATCTCCCCGTCGGTGGACAGCGTTACAATCTGCCAGGGGATCATCTTCTTGCTGTTCGCAAGCGCTGTCTTCACAGCGTTTACGATGCCGCTGCAACAGGGCACTTCCATGCGGACCACCGTGAGGCTTTTGATCTCGTTGTTTTGCAATATAGCGGTCAGCTTTTCCGCATAGTCGCCTTCATCCAGCTTGGGACACCCGATCAGCGTGATCTTATTGCGCATGAACCGATCGTGGAAATCCGCATAGGAAAAGGCGGTGCAGTCGGCAGCGATCAGCAGGTTGGCGTTGTGGAAATAAGGGGCGTTCACAGGAACCAGCTTGATCTGCACTGGCCACTGGTTGAGCTGGCTCGGACTGGACGCACGCGCTTCCGCCGCCGCAGGCTGTTTTTCGCTGTCACGCTTGATCGCGTGCGCATTGCGCCCGGGGCAGCCGCCTTGCGAACACGCGCTTTGTTGTTTGGCGGCCATATTGGCTTTTACAGCAGCGGCGTCAAAGGCTGCCGCAACCCGCTCTTCGAAGCTGATGGCGTCGGTAGGACAAACAGGCAGACAATCCCCAAGCCCGTCGCAGTAGTCATCTCTTAACAGTTTTGCCTTGCCATCGACCATTCCAATGGCACCTTCATGGCAGGCTTCTACACAAAGGCCGCAGCCGTTGCATTTATCTTCATCGATTTTAATAATTTTCCGAATCATATCTTTTCCTCCATTCTTCAGTATTCTATCTGAAAAAAATTTTGAACCTTGACTTATTCATACAAAGCATACTATACTCAAATAAAAAAGTATGTTGCAAAAACAACAAGGAAAAATGATGGAGAAATATGTTGATATTTTAAAAACATGCCCTTTATTCCGAGACATATCCCCGCATGAGATATTATCCATGCTCAAATGCCTGAGCGCGAGGATGCTGGGTTATCAGAAAAACGAATATGTGCTGCAAACAGGCGACGCTGTGACCTGGGTGGGTATTGTTTTAAGTGGCGGCGTGCATGTCGTGCAGGAGGATTTCTGGGGAAACCGCGCCATACTGACAAGAGCAGGGCCGGGGGAAGTGTTCGCGGAGGCGTTCTCCTGTGCGGAGATAGACCGCCTGCCGGTGAGCGTTGTGGCCTCCGAAAAGGTGGAAGTGCTGCAGATCGATTATCAACGGATCATCACAACTTGTTCTCCGGTCTGTGTGTTTCACGCGAAGCTGATCGAAAACATGCTGCGCATCATCGCGCAAAACAACATTCTGCTCACGCAGAAGGTGGAGCATTTAGCGCAGAGGAACACGCGCTCGAAGCTGCTCTCCTACCTAGCGGCCCAAGCCAAGCAACACAAAAACAACGCTTTCGACATCCCATTTGACCGGCAGGAGCTGGCGGATTATCTGTGTGTGGACCGAAGCGCCATGTCGAAAGAGCTGGGCAGGATGCGGGATGAAGGCATACTGCTCTTTGAAAAGAACCGTTTTGAGCTGCTGGATGTATAATGGCAGCCGTCTAAAATAAGTTTTGCCTTCCAAAGTAAGCTTTGGAAGGCAAAACTCTATGTACTATTCGCTTTGAAAGGATATGGTGAGGGTGGTGCCTTGGTCCTCCTGACTTTCAAGCGTCAATCCGGCGTCATGGAAGAGCGCGGAGTGCTTGACGATGGCCAGGCCCAAACCGGTGCCCCCTGTGTCTTTTGAGTGGCTCTGATCCACACGATAGAAGCGTTCGAATACCTTATGCTGGTGCTCATTGGGGATACCTACGCCTGTATCGGCAATGCGAAGCACGACCTGATCCCGCTCCTTTAAGACGGACACGTCCACCGTGCCGTTTGGGCGGTTGTATTTAATGGCGTTGTCCATCAGGTTGAATATCATCTCATCGAGAATCCGGCGCACTCCGGACACATGCTGCGCATCCCCGCGCACAGAGACGGCCACCTGCTTTTGATCGGCCACGGGCTTGAGCCTATCCGCAATCTCCCTGCACAGCGAGAGAAGATCCACACATTCCTTTTCGTAGGTGATGTTATTCTCGTCAAGACGCGACAGCTCCATGATATCGTCCACCAGCGAGATCAGACGGGTCGCCTCCTCGTGGATACGGCTGGAGAAGTCTGTGATATCCTCCGGATCCACCATGCCGTCCCGCATGATTTCAGCGTAGCCTGATATGGAAGTAAGGGGCGTTTTAAGCTCATGGGAGACATTTGCAGAAAATTCTTTTCTCAGCCTTTCCGCTTCCCTTTTGCTGTCGATGTTTACGATGAATAAAACCGATCCGGCCAGTTCGTCTTCCCCGAACGGGTTGGCGTAAAGCTCGTATTGTTTATTGCCCAGCGTCAGAGTCTCCTCGGCAGGACTTTTTTCCTGCACCTTATTGAGTATATTCTGCATTTGGATGCTGCGGTTGATGACCAGTATGCTTTTTCCTTCCACGTCCAGACCGTTGCAGCCGAATATGTTGCGCGCGGCTGTGTTCATGGAAAGGATGTTGGATTGGTTATCCAATAAAACCAATCCTTCCCGCATATTGTTGGCAACAAAATCGAATTTCCGCTGCCTGGCGGTGATATTGTGTATCTGCTCGCGTATAAGCGCGTTTTGTTTGTCGATGCGCCTGAGCAAGGGGGCGATCTCCTCGTAAACATCGTTTTCGAGCGGTTCGTCGAGGTTGAGCTCATTCAAAGGCTTTAGGATATTGCGCGACGCCTTTTTCGCAAGGAGGGCGACAAATATGACGATGCCAATCAGAATGAGGGCAAAAAACCCGATCAGGCTGAGGAACAGCCCGAGGATCGAGCTGCGCGTGTTGGATATACGCAGCACGGAGCCATCCTCCAGGCGCAGGGCATAGTAGACGGTTTGTTCGCTTAGAGTAGAGGAATACCGGCTGCTGCTCCCGCTGACGGAGGACAGCGCTTTCTGTACTTCCGGGCGGTTCAAATGGTTATCCAGATGGGCGGGATCGGTGAGGTCGTCAAACAGTACGGTGCCATCGGGCGCGATCCAGGTGATGCGGCTTTGGGTGTTGGATACAGCCTGCAAATAGGCCTCCTTATCGGACACGCGGTTCAGAGCGTTTACAATATAGAGCGCCTCGTCCTTTTGGTGATTCTGCATGCCTTCGTCAAACACACCGTATACAGTAAAAATGATGAACATAGTGGATAATATGACGGATATTAAAGTAACCAGGAATATGTTTTTAAAGATCTTTCTCGTCATTTGCCGGCCCTCCAAACCGATAGCCCACACTGCGGACGGTCTCGATGTAGCGGCCGCATTCGCCGAGTTTTTGCCGCAAGGTTTGTATATGCACATCCACCGTGCGGGTGCCGCCTAAGTAATCATAGCCCCATACAGCCTCCAGGAGGCTGTCCCGTGAGAAGACAATTCCTTTGTTGTCCAGCAGGAAATAAAGCAATTCAAATTCCTTGTGCGTGAGCGTAACGGGCACATCGTTTACCCATACCATGTATTGCCTGGGGTTTACCCGTAAAGCGCCTGCGGAAATGTCGGCGCTGTCTTTTGTATCGGGCACACGCCGCAGCCTTGCGTTGATGCGCGCGACCAGTTCCATCATGCCAAAGGGCTTGGGGAGATAATCGTCCGCGCCCATATCAAGGCCCATCACCTTGTCGTATTCGGTGCCTTTGGATGTCACCATAATGATGGGCAGATCGGCGGTTTTCGTATTGCTGCGCAGTTTCTTCAATATGCTCAGGCCGTCCTCGCCGGGCAGCATGATATCCAGCAGCACAAGCTGCGGCAGCGCCTGGTCCAAAGCGGCGAAAAATTCTTCGCTGTTTTGGAAGCCGCGGGCATCCAGATTGCTTTTATTCAGCGTATAGATGACCAGATCCCGTATGTTTTTATCGTCTTCAAGATAGTAGATCATCATTCCCCGTTCTCCCTTTGATGCACGCCGGTTATAGCAAATTCTACCCATTCGGCTATGTTTTGGGCGTGGTCGCCAATGCGCTCCAGATACTTGGCGATCATCAAAAGGTCGATGGCCTGTTCGCCGTTGGCGGTGTCTTTTTGGATCAAATCGATCAATTCGTTTTTTATGATGGTAAACAGGTCGTCTACCGTGTCGTCCATCTTCACCACACTCTGTGCCAATGCCGCATCCTGCCGGATGAACGCGTCAAGAGCGGTATGCACCATTTTCTTGGCTGCCTGCGCCATCTGGGGGAGGTGTTCCAGTGTTTTGATATAGGTCTGCTTGGCCAGATACATGATAATTTCCGATATATCGGCAGCCTGGTCGCAGATTCGCTCCATGTCCGTGATCATTTTGAGCGCGGCTGAGACCATGCGCAGATCCTTTGCGACCGGATGCTGTCTTAACAGCAGCCTGAGGCACATGCTTTCGATGTCCCGTTCCTTTTGACGGGCCAACAAGCTAAAGGAGATGGCCTGTTCAGCCTTTTGAGTATCCTGGGACACCAGCGCGTCCGCCGCCAACTGTATGGCCGATTCCGCTAGTGCGCCCATCGCCAAAAGCTCGGTGTTCAGCAGACCAAACTGCCGATCAATTCTGGTTGTCATCATCCAAACCTCCCGGTAATATAATCTTCGGTTCTCTTATCCTGCGGCACTGAAAACAATTGCTCCGTATTCGCATATTCAATCACTTCGCCCAGCAAAAAGAAAGCTGTATTATCTGAAATTCTCGTGGCCTGCTGCATATTATGCGTCACGATGATAATGGTATAATCCTCCTTCAACGATAAGGCCAGCTCCTCGATCTTCATGGTGGAGATCGGATCCAGCGCGGATGTAGGCTCGTCCATGAGCAGCACCTCGGGCTGCACGGCCAGCGCACGCGCGATGCAGAGCCTTTGCTGCTGCCCTCCGCTCAAGCCCAGCGCGCTTTTCTTGAGCCTGTCTTTTAATTCATCCCAGATGGCCGCATCTCGCAGGGATTTCTCCACGACATCATCCAGCTTTGCTTTGGCGCGTATGCCGTGTGTACGCGGGCCAAAGGCGACGTTGTCATAGACGCTCATAGGAAAAGGGTTGGGCTTTTGAAACACCATCCCCACGCGCTTTCTGAGCAGATTGACGTCTATATCGAGATAGATGTCCGTATCATCCAACAACACTTCGCCTTTGATGCTGCAGCCTTCTACGATGTCGTTCATGCGGTTCAGCGTTTTGAGCAAGGTGGATTTACCGCAGCCGGAGGGGCCAATAAAGGCGGTTATTTTGTTGGACTTAATCTCCATGTGTACATTTTTCAGCGCTTGGAAATTATCATAAAACAGATTCAGATCTTTGATTGTAAATTTATTCATAGCACGTTTTCCTTTACGATGCGTTTTGCAATATAGGCGGAAAGAGCGTTGATACCGATGACGATGACCAGCAAAACAACCGCTGTCGCATAGGCCTTGTCCACATGCAGGCCTTCGTTTGAGATGGCATACATATGCACGGAGAGTGTCCGGGCGGAATCGAACAAGCTTGCGGGCACCTGCGCCACCGTACCCGACGTGTAGATCAGAGCGGCGGTTTCGCCTACGATTCTGCCGATGGCCAGTATGACGCCGGCAAGGATCCCGGGCATGGCGGAGGGCAGCACGATTTTAAACACCGTGCGGAGTTTGCCCGCACCCAAGCCGAAGCTGCCTTCCCGGTAGGTATCCGGAACGGAGATCAGGGCTTCTTCGGAGGTACGCATGATGAGCGGCAATATCATGATGGACAGCGTGAACGCCCCGGAAAGCAGGCTTAAGCCCCAGCCGACCGATGTGACAAAAAACAAAAAGCCGAACAACCCGTATACGATGGAAGGGATACCGGACAGCGTTTCGGCCATCATGCGCACCACCTTCACGAATTTGTTCCCCCGCCCGGTGTATTCGACGAGATAGATGGCGGAGAAGATGCCCAGCGGCACAGCGATGAGCAAAGAAAAGAAGGTCATCACGATGGTGTTGATCAGCGCGGGCATCAGGGATACGTTGGTTGAATCGTATTCCCATGCAAACAGATCAAGGCTCAGATGGGGAACTCCTTTCACCAAGATATACAGTATGATCCCAAGGAGTACGATGACGGTTATGACAGCCGCGAGATACACGAGCGCGCGCAGCGCAACCGAAGAGTTTTTGGAGCTGCGCAGTTGTTTGAGCATTTTAATCATTTTGATTTCCCCCCGCTTGCCAGCCGGAACAGCAGGTTGATGATGAGTATGAACACGAAGAGCACGAGTGCGGTGGCGATCAGCGCTTCCCTGTGAAGGTCAGCCGAATAGCCCATTTCAAGCACGATGTTGGTGGTTAAGGTGCGCACACCGCGAAGCAGCCCGGTGGGGATCCTCGCTTGGTTGCCCGCCACCATCATCACAGCCATGGTTTCACCGATCGCGCGCCCGATACCCAGTATGACGCTGGCCGTAATGCCGGATTTTGCCGCGGGTATGATCACGCCGAACACGCTTCTTTCGTGGCTTGCGCCCAGCGCCAGCGCGCCTTCATAGTAGCTTTCAGGCACAGCCTTGATCGCAGCGGCGCTCACCGTGATGATGGTGGGCAGTATCATGATGCCCAGCAAAACGGAGGCGGTGAGTATGCTGGTGCCGTCGCCGCCAAAGGTATCCCGCACAAAAGGAACGAGCACCACCAGCCCGAAGAAGCCGTAAACGACGGAGGGGATGCCCGCGAGCAGCTCCACCGCCGGATTCAATATGCGCGCCGTTCGTTTCGAACTGAATTTCGACAAACAGATGGCTGTCAATATCCCGATGGGTACGCCCACCACGATGGCGCCGGCTGTCACATAGATGCTGCCCAGTATCATGGGGAGTATGCCGTATATATCGTTGGAAGGCTTCCAGGTCTTACCCAGCAGGAAGTCGAACACGCCGATTTTTTGCAAGGCCGGGGTTCCGTTGGCGAACAGGAAGATGCAGATCAATATGACCGCGACAATACAGACGCAGGCGGACACCAGAAAGACGACTTTCGCCACCGGTTCTTTTAAAAAATGTTTTTTGCGATCAAAAGGAGCCGAGATAGCTGCTCGGCTCCCTTGACACTCTTTTTTGGTTGACTTACGCATTCAGATCACTCCAGGCGCCTGCTTCTCCCTTAAATATACCTTTGATTTGATCAGAGGTCAAGGATTCTACAGGGTTGTCATTGTGCACGATGACTGCAATACCATCCATGGCGATGACTACAGGGGTAAGACCTGCTTCCAGCTCGCTGTCCTTGAGTTCGCGCGATGCCATGCCGATGTCGCATATGCCTTCGACAGCGGAGGTCATGCCGGTGGAAGAGTCGCTTTGTTGTATTTCAACTTCAACATTTGTGTTGACTGTCGCATAACCCTCTTTGAGCTTTTCCATGACAGGGGTAATCGAGGAGGAGCCCGCCACCACGACTTTGCCGCTTGCATTATTGCCGGCGTATGCTTCGCTGTCGTCCGCTATTGCGATATAGCCGCTCTCTTCCACGATTGCCTGGCCTTCGCTGCTCATGATGAAATCCATAAAATCCTGTGCCGCGTCGCTGAGCTCACCCATTGTAGCGATGTTGAACGGACGCGCTACCGTATATTCTCCGGATTTGATGTTGTCTACCGTGGCATCCACTCCGTCTACCTGCACGGCTTTGACGGTATTATTCAAGGAACCCAGTGAGATATAGCCGATGCTGTAGGGGTTTCCGGCTACGGTGGTCATCATAACGTTGGTGCTGTTGGTGATGATGGCTTCTTCAGAAGTCATATCCATCTTATTGCCGTCGTCGTCCTTTTCTTCGATGCCCATCAGCTCTACGAAAGCACCCCGGGTACCGGAACCGTCTTCACGGGAAATAACGGAGATCTCTCTGGAGGAGTCGAAGTTGGATTCGGGCGCTTCGGACGCGGCCGGGGACGCACTGCCGGCATCAGGTTTATTGTTTGTGTCGGCGCAACCATAAAGCATGACACCCAGCAACATGACGGAAATGATAATGCTCATTATTTTTTTCATATTTTCTTTCTCCTTTTCTAAATCTGTATTAAGAATAAAAAAAGAGCATCAAATTGAAATACAGCAATCATCAAATTTATGTAAAATGATCGATCGATAGATTATACGCATAGAAACTGCCTGCACACCGGGCTTGGGCGGGGGATTGATCCGATATACGATGGATTCTTTGTAAAAGGCAGCTGATGTAAAACTGAAAAGCGGCATAAAAAACCGCATAGCCCGAAAAATCATTTCAGACCATGCGGTGGTGATCGCGAAACAAGAAACTTACGCGCTGGGGAAGATGACCGTCAGCACCATTTTAAACGCTTCCAGTGCGAAAATAGCATGGGGAATATTGGCGGGCATCACGATGGTTTCCCCTGCGTGCAGGGTGTATTCCTGATCGGCTATGGTTACTTTTCCTGTGCCGAACAATGCGGTCACCATGGCGTCACCCCTAGACGCATGGGCGCTGATCTCTTCGTTGGCGTCAAACGCAAACAGTGTCATGCTCACATAGCTGTTCTGTGCGAGCGTTTTGGATACCACCTGGCCGGGCAGGCATTGGACCTCGTCGGCCAGGGAAAGAACGCTTTCGTGTGCGATATTCTTGATATACTTTTCCATTTCATTACCTCCTTGATATTCGAACATTAAGCCGCCGCCGGACGACGCAGTGGAGTCAGCCCCCAAAGATCCGCCCGCTGGCAGCAAGGGCAAATTTGCAGCTTATAGGATGCTTTTGTATCCAGCCTGCACACCTTGACTTTCTTGCATTTAGGATACTATACTGAGATCAGCAAGTATGTTGTTTTTACAACGACAACCTGCCAAATCAGACATTTTTAATTTTTGTGAATGTCGGCGCGTGATGGGCGGCGGGCTGCATGCCCAGCCAATGCCTGAAGCAGGAGCAGAATGAACAAACGAAACGGAGTCGGTATGACCAAAGGACGTCTAAAAGCTGTACTGGATATGACGCCGGCCTGTAAAACGGCGGCGGACATCGGATGTGACCACGGTAAGCTGGCAGTCGCGCTGATCGAAAGCGGCAAGGCTAAGCATGTGATCGCCACGGATATCAGCGCGGCTTCGCTGCATAAAGCGCAGTTGCTGGCGTGTGCCTACCCAAAGGGGCGTATCGAGTGCAGGCTGGGTGACGGGCTTATGCCCTTGCAAACAGGGGAAGCGGATACCGTGATCATGGCGGGCTGGGGCGGGCGCAATATGGCAAAAGCGCTCATCGCCGGAAAAGACAGGCTGACGCGGCACACACAGCTCATATTACAGCCCATGAGTGAGGTATACGAGCTGCGCCGCGATCTATCGGCGCACGGGTTTCGTATATTGGATGAAAGCATCGTGCGCGAAGACAGGCGCTGCTATGAGATCATCCGTCTGGCTCTGGGCGATGCAGGGGCGTATACCCTGCAGCAGCTGCGCTTCGGCCCCGTGCTGCTCCAAAACCGCTCAAAACTGCTCTATGAACGGCTGCAAAAGGAGACGGAGCAAAAAAAGGCGCGGCGTGATATGCTTTTGCAAAAAGAGACATGCAATGCGCAATCGCGAGCTAAAGAGCTAAACGATGAGATTGAAGAGTTGATCCAAGTGATATACATGCTCAAAAACGGGAGACAGGAGGATGAAGATGGCCGTAACATGTGATGAGGTGATGGCGCTGCTCGACGGCATCGCACCCTTTAAACTGGCACAGGACTGGGATAACGCAGGATTGCTGATCGGGCGGGGGGACGCTTCGGTGCAGAACATACTGGTGGCCATGGATCTGACGCCCGGCGTAGTGGAAGAAGCGATTCAGAGAAGTTGTGAGATGATCATAACGCATCATCCCATACTGTTTCGCGGCACCAACAGGATTACAGACGCAGACGGCGAACAAAAGATGATACTGCGCCTGATTGAAAAAGGGATCGCACTCTGCGCCTGCCATACCAATTTCGACAGCGCGCAATCGGGCACGAGCGATATGTTGGCCAGGCTGCTGGGCGTGACGGATCCGCAGCCTTTGATCGCGCATGTGGAGAAGGCATACAAGGTGGTGACCTTCGTGCCAATGGAGCACGCTCCGGCTGTGCGGCGGGCGGCGACGGCGGCGGGTGCGGGCAAACAGGGGTTTTATGAGGGCTGTATGTTTGCCGCGCAGGGCATAGGCATGTTCACGCCGCAAGAAGGTGCTGCGCCGTATATCGGGCAAAAAGGGCGCTTCGAGAGCGTACCGGAGGAACGCATGGAGACCTTTGCGGATATCCATACGCTGCCCGGTGTTATAAAAGCGGTTTTGCAAGCGCACCCTTATGAGGAACCTGTTATCGATGTATATCCGCTGCAGCGCGAGCAAAAACAAGGGCTGGGAAGAGTTGGAATGCTTAAAAAACCATGTACTTTGGATGCTCTGTGTGATAGACTGTCGCAGTATGTGAAAGGCCAAAAGAGCGTGGTGGGGGAGGGGAGCCGTATGGTGTCCGCCATCGCCGTGCAGTGCGGTGCGGGCGGAGTTTCGGATATGCAGATCGCCAAACGCCTGAAGGCCGATGTGCTGATCAGTGCGGATATCAAGCACCACGACCGGCTGTATGCGGCGCAAATAGGCATGAGCCTGATCAATTGCCTGCATCACGAATCGGAATACCCGGGGCTATTAAGTTTAATTGCCGGTTTACAAGAGGCGGCGAATCAGGTACAATATAATGTACGTGTGTTTGAATCAATGGTTCCGCAGGCAGTCCGGTATATCGAATAACACGGGCGTCTGCCATGACTTGCGGGGGTTGATGCGTGACGCGGAAGACAAAACTCGGAGGTGGTACGCTGAATGCAGCAGCTTGATATTTTATGGGCGTTCCAACAAAAGGAATGCGAAATTGGAAGAATTGAATCGGAATTGAAAAATTCCCAGACGCGCAAAAAGATGATTCGGTTGCGCAATTTTGTGGCCAAACAAAAGGCTGACTTAAAGGAGTTTGAAACGGTTTCCGAGCAAATGCACAAGCGTTTGAATGAGATTACAAGCGAATATGAAACGCTCCAAGCCCAGATGGAGGGTTTCGCCGATCCTTCTGAAACAGAAGAAGAGACGGACGATGTGCAGCTGCTCTCAGAGGTCAAGGCGCTGCGCATACAGACCGAAGAAATACAGAAAAAACTGATCATGCTTCGCCGCGAACTGATGGATATCATCGGAAAAACGGAAAAGATCGAGCACGGGATCAGAACCATGGCGGCGGAATCCGCCAAGGCCAGAAAGGAATATTCGGCGCTTAAGACGGATTACGACAGGCAGGTATCCTCCGCCAAAGCATCCATCGGTGCGTTGCGCGAGGAAGCTGATGAAATTGCCAAAGGCATTCCGAAGCCACTGCTTGCGCGTTATAAGGCGATCAAAAAGAACCGCATCACGCCTGTGGCCATCATCGAAGACTCCAAATGCGAAGGATGCAATATGGAATTGCCTTCATTGCTCATCCAACGGATCAAGACGGGCGAAGGCGTGATGGAATGTGAAAATTGCGGGAGAATTTTGTATCTGACAGGAGAATGATTTTTTGAGTAAGCCGGATGGCCGCAACCGCGTATGCGATTGAGGAAAGTCCGAGCTCCATAGGGCAGGGTGCCGGGTAACACCCGGTGGAGGCGACTCCAAGGAAAGTGCAACAGAAATAGACCGCCCAAGTAACTTTGGGTAAGGATGGAAAGGCGAGGTAAGAGCTCACCAGCGGCATGGCGACTTGTCCGCTCTGTAAACCCCACCCGGTGCAAGATTGATAGAGGAACATATATGGCGGCCCGTCATGTTCCCGGGTAATTGCTGGAATCCATTGGCAACAATGGATCGAGACAGATGGTCATCCAAGACAGAACTCGGCTTACAGGCTTAACTCAAACCATTTTTAACCGCCTAAAAGGCAAAAACGGCGACCGTGTGCATACACGGCCGCCGTTTTTTTCATTTGACATTGATTTTACACAAACTCTTTAAAATACTGATATCAAAATGATATGATAAAAATATAAAAGAGGAGGTATAAATTCATGAAAGAAAAAGTTTTAAAAGGCAGATCGGGCATGGCGTATTTAATTCTCTTTATTTTTCTTTATTTGCTGGCAATCGGTCTGACGATCGTAGGCGCCATCATGCTGGATGATAAAACGATGTGGGGGATTGCCCCGCTCATCGTGGGCGTTATCTGGTTCATTATTGGAGCTATACCTTTCGGCGGGCTTAAGATCATTCGTCCGCAGGAAGCGCTTGTGCTCACGCTTTTTGGGAAATATACGGGCACGCTGAAGGAGGAGGGCTTCTTCTATGTGCATCCTTTTTCCTCTGCTGTGAATCCGGCCGCTCAGACCAGGCTGGGCCAAAGCCATGATGTGGACAACAGCGCCAAAAGGAAAGTGATGGCGGAGGGCGGCGCTGCCGGTGCGCGGGCGGAGTCGCTGTCCAACAAGAAGATATCGCTCAAGGTGATGACGCTGAACAATGCCAAACAGAAGGTGAACGACGCGCTGGGCAATCCTGTGGAGGTGGGCATTGCGGTGATATGGCGGGTGGTGGACACGGCTAAAGCCGTATTCAATGTAGACAACTATAAAGAGTATCTCTCCCTGCAATGCGATGCGGCGCTTCGGGATATCGTGCGGATCTATCCTTACGACGTAGCGCCCAACATCGACACCACCGGCGACGGGGAAGCAGACGAAGGCAGCCTGCGCGGCTCCAGCGCGATCGTTGCCGAGAGGATACGCAAAGAAATCCAGTCGAAGACCGACATCGCGGGCATAGAGGTGCTGGAAGCGAGAATCACCTATCTGGCCTACGCCACGGAGATCGCATCGGTGATGCTGCAGCGCCAGCAAGCCAGCGCCATCATTGACGCCCGCGCCATGATCGTGGACGGGGCGGTGAGCATGGTGGAGATGGCACTCAATAAATTAAGCGAAAACGGGATCATCGAGCTCGACGAAGAGCGCAAGGCGGCGATGGTGTCCAACCTTTTGGTGATCCTCTGCGGAAACCGGGACGCGCAGCCCGTCGTGAACAGCGGCAGCCTCTATTAATAAATGAAGAAATGATAGAAAATGGCACACGAAAAGAAACAGATCCCCCTAAGACTTTCGCGGCAGCTATATGAAAAAATTGCCGCCTGGGCGGAGGACGACTTTCGTTCGCTCAATGGTCAGATCGAGTATCTGCTCACCATGTGTGTGCGCCAGAGGGAGAAAAGCGGACGCTGCGCACCGTTTTATTTTGATGAGCAAAATGAAGAGAAGTGCGAAACCTAGCAGCTCCTCTTTAAAAAACGCAGACACATTACAAGCGCTTCGGCATGGATCACCGAAGCGCTTTTGCGTATACGCAAGCGTAAGCAATCCGGTCACATCCGTTTTTATTTTATTTCACAATCATGCAAATTGGCGACGGTTCTTTTGTGCGCATGAAAAAACACCCCGTGACAAATAATGAACCATATGTGCCATCATGGAAAAATGGCCTTTGTTGTGTGATCAATTTATAAATGAGGAGCAAAAAACGACCGTTATGAAAGCCGGAAAAGGAATTCAGACATATTACAGCGAGGTTTTACTCAGCGGAGAAGCTTTTGCTGCGCATGCACAAGAAACGGCGCAGCGCTATCGTGTGTTACCTAAAAGAAAGATCAAACCCGATTTTTTAAAGCTGGGTGAAATCCGAAAATCGCTGTCTCAATCCTATAAGGAAGCACACTTTCACATGGAATACCGTGAAAACAACTCGTTGGAATGGCTGCTGGACAACTATTACTTCTTGGAGGAAACGCTGGAAGGGCTTGAAAATGAGCTGCATAAAAAATATTTCTATGAAATGCCCACCCTCATAGAATCGCACGGCGAAAGAATGCCCCGCATCTGTTTTTTGGCGGCGGAAATTATAAAGCATCGGGAAGGCGGGATTGCACAGGAGGATATCGTGGGCTATATCAACGCCTATCAGCAGCACGAGCCTCTGTTGATGGATGAGCTGTGGGCGTTGCCTTCTATGCTTCTGTATGCGCTGAACAAACTCTGTGCCGGCGTTGTGCGCCAATGTGTCGAGGAGCAGAAGCTGCATGAAGTTGCGCGCAGCGCCATAGAGGAGATCCGCAAGCATCCCGATCAGGCCAAACGGGTGCTGCAAACGCATGCGGAATGGCTCAAGGAGCCGTCGTTCGTCGAGTGCTTTGCGAGCCGCGTGATGCAGTTGGAAAACGGTTCGCAAATCGTGGATATGCTGGATTCGATGTTGGAGATAAAGGGGAAGAGCGTGGAGCGGATGGTGGAGGATGAATTCCGTGCGCAGACGCACCATCAGTTCATGATCAAAAACACCATCACCAGCATCCGGATGATCGGTTCCTTGCGCTGGAGTGAGATATTCGAACAGTTGTCTATGGTGGAACACTGCCTGATGCAGGATGAGGTATACGCGCAGATGGATGCGCCGTCGCGCAACTATTACCGCCATAAGATCGTGCATCTCGCACGAAGGCTGGATGCATCCGAAACCGTGGTGGCGCGTGCGGCTGTCAACTTCTGCATGGCGCGGGAAGGGGAGCAGTCGCATGTCGGGTATTACCTGATGGGTGACGGGGTCAAGGAGCTGTATGCGCTGTTCGACAAGAAGCAGCCGGGCCGTATGCGTATACGCGGCTATGTGCTTTTAATCGTGCTGCCTTCGCTGTTGATCAGCGCCGGCATGGGCGTTTGCGCCTTTTTTTGTGCACAACATCTGCTGACGCGTATGCTCTATGCATTGCTTGGCTTTGCGGTGAGCTTCCCTGCTGCCGTATACATCCTGCAAACCATATTGAATCGCATCATTACGCAATGGAAAAAACCTGCGTTCATTCCGAAATTGGAGCTAAAAGAGGGTATTCCGGCGGAGGCAAAAACCATGATCAGCATTCCGGCGCTGGTGGGCAGCCCGCAAAGCATACGGGATTTGGCGGCGCAGCTTGAGGTATTTTACTTAGCGAACAAGGAAGAAAACCTTTGCTTTTGTATATTGGGGGATTTACCCGGCGCCGATGCCGCGCACAGGAAAGAGGATGCGCCCATAGCCGATGCCGCAGAAAAAGTATTCCTTTCATTAAACGAAAAGTATGGTGAACGGTTTTACTACTTTCAAAGAAAGCGCAAAAACACGCAGGATCCAAAGCGCTTTGAAGGGCATGAGCGCAAGCGCGGGGCTGTTATGGCGCTGAATGACCTATTGATCAACGAAAACATAGGGGATTTTGAGATCATATTGCCCGCGATACCGCAACACATACGCTATGTGATCACGCTGGATGAGGATACGCAGCTGCTCCGCGAAAGCGCCAAAAAGTTCATCGGCGCGATGCTGCATCCCATGAACCGGCCTGTGTTGAATGAAGCGCGCACCAAGGTCATCAAGGGTTACGGTGTGCTGCAGCCGCGGGTGGTAGCCGGTGTCGAGAATGCTGTGAAAACGATATTCTCCAAGGTGTTTTCAGGATATAAGGGAATCGACCGGTATGCGTTTGTCATATCGGATGTCTATCAGGATCTGTTTTCAGAAGGCACTTTTATGGGCAAAGGCATATACGATCTGCACACGTTTGAGACGGTGCTGAAAAACCGCATACCGGACAACACGGTGCTCAGCCATGATCTGCTGGAAGGCCTGCATGTGCGTGCGGGCTTTGTCAGCGACATTGAAACGGTGGACTCATTTCCCCAAAAGTATACAGGCTATTCCATGCGCCAGCACCGATGGGCGCGGGGAGACTGGCAGCTTTTACCCTACTTGCAGAAAAGAGTGAAGCTCAAGAATGGGGAAAAGGGCGAAAATGTCATCCATGGGCTGGGGAAATGGAAGATCACAGACAACCTCATACGCAGCCTGATACCTGTGTCCGAATTCTTGCTGCTCTTTTTAGCATTCACGCTGTTTGTGCCCATGCAGGGCGCTTTTATTGCGCTGGCATTCGTGTCTTTCCTGCTGTGCAGCGGAATTGAGCTGATCGCGACGTTTGTGGCGTTCTGCGCGAGAACGGATCTGGTGAGCTTTCTGGATATGCTCTCCGACATAGGCGGTGTGTTCTACCGGACTTTCGCGCACATATTGTTCTTGCCGTATGAAGCCTATTTGATGGCAGATGCGGCGCTGCGCAGCCTTTATCGCGTATATGTTTCGCGCCGGAACATGCTGCAATGGGCGACGGCTGCTTCTGTGGACAGATACACGAAGAACGAGCTGGCAAAAACGCTGGCCGCTCTATGGCCGCAGGTGATGCTGAGCGCCCTGCTGGCCTGCTGTATACTGATCTGGCACTTCAATGTGCTCGCCTGCGTGCTGTGTCTATGCTGGCTGATCGCGCCGGCTGTTGCGTTTTATATCAGCAAGCCCCTGCAACACAAAAAAGAGATCGACACACAGACAAAAACATATTTGTCTCAAATCGCGCGGCGCACATGGGCATATTTTGAGGATTTCCAGGATGAGCGCGATCACTATCTGATACCGGACAACTATCAGGAGATGCCCCGGCGCGGACTGGCGCGCCGCACATCGCCCACCAATATGGGTTTGAGCTTTTCGGCTTCTTTAAGCGCATACCATTTCGATTTTATAGGGCTCGGGGAGTTGATCGACCGGTTTTTCACGCAGACACAGGCCATGCGCAAGCTCGACATGTGGAACGAGCATTTTTATAATTGGTACGACACGGCAACGCTGGCCCCTCTGCGGCCGCTCTATGTCTCCGCCGTAGACAACGGCAATCTGGCGATCTATCTGCTCATGGGCATCGCCGGGCTCAACAAGGCGCTGCATGAGCCCGTCATACCCGAAAAGGGGCGGCACGGGCTCACCACCACATTCTCCTTGATGGAAAAGGAGCACACAAAAGAATATGCGCTTTTAAAAAAGGCGCTGAAGGTCTGTGATGAACGATGCTGCGGGAAGGAAAGCGTCTATTGCGCGGCGCTGAAAAGGGCTGTCGAGCGCTGCCCATCCTCGCGTTGGGGGCGCAGACTGCACGGCATGCTGCTGGCCAGACAGCAAGCGATCGCGAAGCTGCTCCCGTGGTGGGAGTGGGCGCGGCTGGATCATGATCAGGAAAGATATGAAGCGATTTTCTATCCGTCGTTGCACACATTGGCCCACGAGAGCGATGCGCTCTATGCCATCGCGCAAAAAATGTTTGGAGAATCGGAACTAAAAACTTTTGAAGAGCAGCTCAAATCAGCCTCCGCCCACGCACAAGAGCTGACCTCTAGGTTGCAAAACACCGTGCAGGATTTGCAGCATATGTTTGATTCTATGGATTTTTCGCTGCTCTACGACCAAAAACGCGGGCTCTTTCACATCGGGTTTGATGCCGAAAACGGCGTGATGTCTAAATCCTATTACGACTTGCTGGCGACAGAAGCGCGTCAGACGAGCTTTATCGCGGTGGCCAAAGGGGATGTGCCGCAGGAGCACTGGTTCCGGCTGGGCCGGCCTTTAACCGTGATGAACAAGCACAGAATGCTGCTCTCCTGGTCGGGTACGATGTTTGAATATTTAATGCCGCTTATCGCCATGAAAGATTATGCGTATACGCTGTTGAACGAGACATACAGATCGGTGGTGTATGCGCAAAGACAGTTCGGGGAAAGCAAGGGCATCCCCTGGGGGGTTTCCGAATCGGCTTTTTACTCTTTTGACATCAATTTGAACTACCAATACAAGGCTTTCGGTGTTTCCAAAACATCGCTGGGTAACAGCGCCATGCGCGAGCAGGTGATCTCGCCCTACTCTACCATGCTGGCATTGTCACAAGCGCCGCATGCGGCTGTTAAGAATCTGCGCGAACTGCAGCACCGGGAGGTGCTGGGCGAATACGGATTTTACGACGCGATCGATTTTGCGCCCGCACGGCTGCCTGCAAACAGGGATTCGTTTGTGGCGCGCACCTATATGGCGCATCACCAGGGTATGTCTTTATGCGCTATGGACAACTTTCTGCACGGCGGCGTGCTGCAGGAGCTGTTTCATGGCATACCCATCATAAAAGCGGCGGAGATACTGCTCAAGGAGCAGATTCCCAAGCGCGGCATACTCATACGCAAACATGAGTACCGCCAAAAGGAACACGACCGCTATATTGAGCTGCAATCGCTGCGGGAACTGGATTATAAAAACGGGGATTTTCCGAAGGTGCAGTTTTTGTCCAACGGCCGGTATTCTCTGATGCTCACAGCGTCCGGCGGAGGATACGCCAAATTCGAAGATGTGATGCTCAGCCGCTACCGCAACGACATATCCGAGGATTCCTACGGCATCGTCAACATGGTACGCAAGATAGACGACGGCAAGGTATGGGCTTGCGCATATCGTCCTGATTTCTGCGAGCCGGAGGATTACCGTGTGCAATTTTCGCTTTCGAAGGCGAGCTTTGCGCGGCGGGACGGGCTGATAGACACCAAGATGGACATCTGTGTTTCCCCGGAAATAGACGCGCAAATCCGGCGCATACGGCTTGTCAACCGCTCAAATGCGCCTGTCGAGCTGGATGTGCTGCAATATATAGAGGTTTGTCTGTGTACACAGCCTGCCGACATTGCCCATCGTTCGTTCTACGGGCTGTTTGTGGAAACAAGCAGTCAAGACGGCGTGTTATATGCGCGTCTGAGAAAAGGCGGGCGCGAGAGAAGCTGCAGCATGGCGGTGGCGGTGGTGGTAGACGGCGTGCAGATCGGTCAGCATGAATACGAGACCGAGCGCGTCAAGGCGGTTGGCAGGCTGAATGGGACGAATATGCGCATTGCGAAAGAATCGTCGGCTGTATCCAGCGGCGTCGAGACACCGCTGGACCCTGTGCTGTGCAGCAAGATACGTGTGCAGGTGGAGAAGCACTCACAGGTTACGGTGAGCTTTGTCATATCCGCTGCTTACGAGCTGGACACAGCGCTTTCCATCGCGAAGGAGTTTGCCACCAATGCGGCTGTTGAGCGCAGCTTTGAAATGGCATGGACACATGATCAGGTCGAAATGCGGCACTTAAAAGCACAGCCTGAGGACATCGGATTTTTCCATGATGTGGCGGCCCGGCTTCTGTATAGCACGCGGGAGCGCGTATATTCCACCACGCTGCCCACGCATAGGCTTTGGAAATTCGGTATATCGGGAACGCTGCCCATGCTGGTGCTGCGCATTTCGGATCTAGAGCACCTGCAGAATGTGCAGCGGCTGATTAAATGCTTTGAGTTTTTCCGCATGAAAGGCATGCAGGCAGATCTTGTGATACTCAATGAATATGGAAATGACTATTACCGCCCGCTCAGAGAACGGCTGCTGGAGAGCATTTCGCTGTTGAGCGGGCCGCAAACAGATGGCGCTTTGGGCAGGATATTTTTGCTTGAGGATTCCGATATCATGCCAGAAGAGCGGGAGTTGCTATACGCAAGTGCCAACATACTGCTCAATGCAAAGGATATCCGCTTGCCTGAACCCAAAAGGCAGAAGGGTAAGCTCAAAAAACGCAAGCCGGCTTTCTATGAACCGGCCGCGCTGTACAAGGGGGAGTTGTTGTTCGACAACACGTTCGGCGGTTTTGACACCAGGCTGGGCGAATATGTCATCTATCTGGAAAATGGCCGCACCACGCCGCTGCCCTGGTGTAATGTGTTGGCAAACGACGGCTTTGGCACGCTGTTGAGCGAAAGCGGCCTTGGCTATACATGGGGCGAAAACAGCCGCGAATACAAGATCACGCCCTGGAACAACGATGTGGTCAACGATCTCTGCGGCGAACGCGTCTATCTGCGGGACGAGATGAGCGGCGATGTCTGGAGCCCCGTCTGCGGCGTATTGCGCACGGATGCGCCGTATATCATACGTCATGGGCGCGGATACTCCGTGTATGAGCATGGTTATTCGGGCATTCGCCAGAAGATGACGGTATTCGTGGATGAGAAGCGGGCCGTAAAGTGCTGTCTATTGGAGCTCGTAAACGAGAGCGGCGTGGACAGAAAAGTCAGCGCGAGCTATTATTGCGATTTTGTGCTGGGCGCTTTCTCGATGGAAACACAGAAGTATCTGCGTGTGCAAAAAGGCGATCGCGGAGAATTGGTCGCGTATAAGGCGGGCGAATACGGCGCGTTTTTGGCCGCTGCGGGCAAAGAAGCCTCCTACACCACAGACCGCGCCGAATTTTTAGGCTGGGGCGCGCATACACTGCCGGCAGGGCTGACGCAGGAGACGCTGAGCGGCAGCGAGGATTCGACGGATCCTTGCGGCGTGGTGCAGGTGCAGATCGATCTGGGCGCGGGGGAGGCGGACAGCATCGTATTTCTACTCGGCTGCGAGCAGGACAGGGCGGGAATTATAGATGAGTTTGGCGATGTGCAAAATGTAAAGCAAGCGCTCGGACGCGTGCAAAGAAAATGGGAAGAAACCGTAAAGATAATCGACCTACAAACGCCGGACGAATCCTTCAACCTCATCATGCCGCAGCTGATGTATCAGACGATCAGCAGCCGGTTTACAGGCAGGACCGGCTTCTATCAGTGCGGCGGCGCCTATGGGTATCGCGACCAGCTGCAGGATTGTCTGGCGCTTTTATACACAGATCCGCAGAGGGTGCGCGCGCATATACTGCTTTGCGCACAGCATCAGTTTGAGGAAGGTGATGTGCAGCACTGGTGGCATCCGCCCCAAAGGGGTGTGCGCACACGCATCAGCGACGATCTGTTGTTTTTGCCATACATCACCGCTGCCTATCTCGACATCACACAGGATTACGGCATTCTGGAAGAAACAAGACCCTACCTAAGCGCGCCTGTGCTGCAGCTTGAGGAGGAGGAACGCTACGACACGCCGGCATTGACCACCTATGAAGAGACGCTCTATGATCACTGCGTGCGTGCAATTGAAAAGACAGGCTACGGGGAACGCGGCCTTCCGCTGATCGGCGGCGGCGACTGGAACGACGGATTTAACAAGATAGGCATCGGCGGCAGGGGAGAAAGCGTATGGTTGGGCTTTTTCCTCTACGATGTGCTGAAAAAGTGGATCCCCATCGCGCAAAAACGGGGGGACAGCGTATACCATGAGTGGAGCAAGCGCATAGAGATGCTTTCTGAAGCTGTGGAACAATCGTGGGATGGCGCGTGGTACCGCCGTGCATATTTCGACGACGGTACGCCGGTCGGTTCGGTGGAGAGCCTGGAATGCAGCATAGACATCATATCGCAGGCCTGGGCTGTGATCTCACAAGCGGGGGATGCACAGCGCGCCAGGCAGGCATATCAGTCGGCGCTCAAGCTGGTGGATGAGGAGGCGGGTATCATCAAGCTCATGTGGCCGCCGTTTAACAGCTGGGAGAAGAACCCCGGATATATCAAAGGATATATCCCCGGCATACGTGAAAACGGCGGGCAGTATACGCATGCCGCCATCTGGATGATCTGGGCGGCTGTGCTGCAGAAAGACAATGAGCTGGCGTCTAAGCTCTTCAATCTGGTCAACCCCATCAACCATGCGCGCACGGACATGGAGGCTTTGCGCTATAAAGCCGAGCCGTATGTGATCGCCGCGGATGTCTATTCTAATCCGCATCACAACGGGCGCGGCGGCTGGACATGGTATACAGGCTCGGCGGCGTGGATGTATTATGTTGGCTTAGAGGGTATCATCGGACTGAAAAAACGCGGAGCAGCCTACTACATCGAACCCTGCCTACCCAGATCGTGGGATGAGGTGAAGGTGACGCTTCGTGCGGGCGCGACGGTCTATCACATTCGCATACACAATGAAGGCGGCGGGCATGTGCGCATCTATGAAAACGGCAAGCAGGTTCCCTGCCTGAGACCTGCACAAGACGGCGAAGGCGAGGTGCAGGTGGATGTCTATTGCAGCCAGGAGATGGATTCGGGCGTTTAAAACGGGTTGAAAATCATGTATACTTAAAAGAAAAGATGAACGCGCATACGGGATATGCGCATAAAGGTGGGGTCAATATGGGGAAATTTGCGCCGGTCAGCAGGCAGGATATGCAGGCGCTTGGATGGAGTCAGGCGGATTTCATATTCGTGAGCGGGGACGCATACATCGACCATCCGGCCTTTGGCACGGCGCTTTTGTGCCGTCTGCTGGAAGCGCATGGATATCGCGTGGGTGTGATCGCGCAGCCGGACTGGCACTCTGTCGCGGATTTCAAGCGGCTGGGCAGGCCCAGGCTTGGGTTTTTAGTGAGCGCGGGCAATATGGATTCGATGGTGTGCCACTACACCGCCGCCAAAAAACGGCGCAGCAACGATGCCTATTCTCCCGAAGGCGCAGCGGGCCTGCGGCCGGATCGCGCGAGTATCGTCTATTGCAACAGAATCAGGCAGGCGTATGGCTCTGTGCCCATCATCATAGGCGGCATTGAAGCAAGCCTGCGCCGTTTTGCGCACTATGACTATTGGGACGATGATGTACGCCGTTCCATTCTCTGCGACAGCGGGGCCGACTTGTTGGTCTATGGCATGGGGGAGCGGCAGCTGCTCTGGATTGCTGCTGCGCTCAACAATGGGATGCGCATAGGCGATCTCACACATATAGAAGGCACCTGTTATATGAGCGCTTCTCTGGAAAAGACAGGGGAATTTGAATATCTGGCGGCTTTTGGAGACGTGGCGCGGAATAAAAAGAAATATGCCAAGGCCTTTGCCAAACAGTATTTAAATCAGGACGCCCTGTTGGGCAAGCGGCTGGTGCAGCTACAGGACAGGCGTTATCTGGTGCAGAACCCGCCGGCGCTGCCCCTCACCCAACAAGAACTGGATGAGGTGTACGCATTGCCTTTCAGTAGACAGACCCACCCGCAACATGGATATGTGCCCGCCATCGAGGAAGTGCAGTTTTCGCTTGTGAGCAGCCGGGGATGCTTTGGTGGCTGTTCGTTTTGCGCGCTGAGCTTTCATCAGGGCCGCGTGGTGCAGGGGCGAAGCGCGGATTCTGTGGTGCAAGAGGCGCTCAAGCTCACCTTCATGCCTGATTTTAAAGGGAACATACATGATGTGGGCGGCCCGACCGCCAACTTTTTCAGGCCCGCCTGCGATAGGCAGCGTAAAGGCAGCGCCTGTTTGAACCGAAGGTGCTTACAGCCTGAGCTCTGCCCTTCGCTGCAAGTCAGCCATGGGGAATACACGGAGCTGCTGCGGCGTTTGCGCCGGATTCCCGGGGTTAAGAATGTGTTCATACGCTCGGGCCTGCGTTTTGACTATATCATGGCCGATCAGGACGAGACTTTTCTAAAGGAGCTGGTCCAGCATCATGTCAGCGGGCAGCTGAAAATTGCGCCGGAGCATATCAGCAGCCATGTGCTTGGATTGATGGGCAAGCCCGGAGCGCATTGCTACGAGGCGTTTGCGCGGCGGTACGGACAGATGAACGAACAGCTGGGCAAAAAGCAGTTTATCGTGCCGTATTTCATGTCCAGCCATCCGGGCAGCAGGCTGGAAGATGCCATCGAATTGGCGGTATTTTTGAAAAAGAACGGGCTGCGCATCAAACAGGTGCAGGATTTTTATCCGACGCCGGGTACGCTTTCCACCTGCATGTATCACACAGGCTACGATCCGCTGACCATGCAGACGGTCTATGTGCCGAAGGATTACGAAGAAAAAAGGCAGCAGCGCGCATTGCTTCAATACTACAAGAAAGAGAACCATGAACAGGTACATAAGGCGCTGCTCATTGCCAACCGGCGCGATTTGATAGGCACACAACCGCATCATCTGATCAGGCCTTTGCCTGCGGCCAACCCTGCGCATAAAGCTGCAAAAGCAAACAAGGCAGCGCAAAACAAAAAGGGCAAAAAAGGTTTGCCTGCACGCACGCGCAAAAAGCGCGGAAAATAAGTGATTTTTAGTATTGACATTCATGCCGGAAAGAGCGTATAATAGATGCAATTCAAAATAGAAAGACTATGAAAAGGAACAGTAGTCCAAGATGCTTTTAAGAGAGGTGCCGGATGGTGCAAGGCGCTAAGCGGGCGGGTGCGAAGCTCTCCTTTGAGTCCAAAAGCTGAAAGGGTTTTCGAGTAGGTGATTGCGTTGAGCCAAACGTTACAATGGCAAAGGGTGTATGCCCTTGGTGAGTTGGGCGGCTTAATGCTGTCAAGAAGAGTGGTACCGCGGAAGTTTTTCGTCTCTTAGTGCGAAGGAGATGAAAGGCTTTTTTTGTTGAAAGGAAAGATAAAAGGGGGAAAAGCAAATGAGTGAATTGATGAATATAACCGTTGGCGGGATGCTGGAGCAGAATGCGCAAAGATATCCTGAAAGAGAAGCGATTATTTCACCGGAAGCGGGTGTGCGCTGGACATGGAAGCAGTTCGACGAAATCACCGACGAGGCTGCGCGCGGTATGATGGCCATGGGTATCAAGAGAGGCGATAAGGTTGCGATTTGGGCTACGAATGTACCGGAATGGATGGTGACCTGCTTTGCGTCCGCGAAGATTGGCGCTGTGCTGGTGACGGTGAACACCAACTACAAGCAATATGAAGCGGAATACCTGTTGCGTCAGTCGGATACGCATACGCTGGTGATGATCGATGCCTGCAAAGACTCAAACTATGTCGAGCATATTCAAAACCTGAACAAGGATCTGGACAAAACAGAACCGGGCAAGCTCGACAACCCCAAGCTCCCCTTTTTAAAAAATCTGGTGTATATCGGAAAAAAGGAGGACACGCCCAAAGGCTTCTTCCATTTTGACGATCTGTATGAAATGGGCAAGCGCATATCCAAAGAGCAACTGCAGGCCGAAAAGGATGCAAACGATCCGGACGATGTGGTGAATATGCAGTACACATCCGGCACCACCGGCTTTCCGAAAGGCGTGATGCTGACCCATAACAACATCGTGAACAACGGGCGCTCCATCGGAGACTGTATGCTGTTCACCGAAAAAGACAAGCTTTTGATCGTGGTACCCTTGTTCCATTGCTTTGGGCTGGTGCTGGCTACCATGGCGAGCCTGACCCACGCGACCTCCATGGTGCTGGTTTCGAAATTCCATCCCGTAACCGTCATGCAGACGGTGGAGGACGAAAAATGCACGGCGCTGCACGGCGTGCCCACCATGTTTATCTCGCAGCTGGAACATCCGGATTTCAAAACGTTCGACCTGTCCTCCCTGCGCACCGGCATTATGGCGGGTTCTCCTTGCCCCATACAGATCATGCAGCGCGTTGTGGACGAGATGCATATGAAGGATATCGTGATCACCTACGGACAGACGGAGAGTTCTCCGGGTATCACCAACAGCCGTGTGGATGATCCCATCGAGCTGCGTGTATCCACCGTGGGCCGTGTGATGCCTAACATCGAAGCGAAGATCGTGAATCCCGAAACGAACGAGGAGATACCGTATGGTGAGACGGGTGAGATCGTGACCCGGGGCTATCACATCATGAAGGGCTACTATAAGATGGAAGAAGCGACCAAGCAAGCGATCGATGAGGACGGCTGGCTCCACACCGGCGATCTGGGCACCATGGATGAAAACGGCTATTTCAAAGTGACAGGCCGCTTGAAGGATATGATCATACGCGGGGGGGAAAACCTGTATCCGCGCGAAATCGAGGAATTCCTGTATACGCATCCGGCTGTGAAGGATGTGCAGGTGGTGGGTGTTCCGGATATGAAATACGGAGAGGAAGCTTGCGCGTTTGTGATATTGAAGGAGAGTGAAAGCATAGACGAGCAGACGCTGATTGATTTTGTGAAGCAGGGAATGGCGCGCCATAAAGTGCCGCGTTATGTGCGCTTTATCGATGCGTTCCCCATGACGGCGAGCGGTAAAATACAAAAGTACAAGCTGCGCGAACAGGCGATCGAAAGCTTGGGCTTGCAGGATGCGGCCAAGATCGAGACGGCTTAAACAAAGAATATGCGGGACGGCAGTGTAAATTCAAGACAAAAAGCGGGGGCAACCTTGCTTTTTTGTTCCGTGGTAAGGCTTGTGGCACAGCACGAACCCGCAGCGCGTTCTTTGAGCTGTGTGCGTCTTAAATCGCGTGAAAAGGCAGGCCCTGAGAGGGTATAGTTTTTTTAGAATGCCAGCTTTATTTAATATTTTTTCAAAAGAGGCTCATGATAGCTTATATAGACAATAAATTTATAGAAATTTTAGATATGTCGGTTGACGAAACTATGGTATAATGTTAACATAAAGTTGAAACACAAGTAAATTACTCGGATATGGCGGTGAAGAGTTATGAAGGTTTCAACGAAAGGTCAATATGGAATTCGCGCGATGTTTGATCTTGCTTTTTGTTATGGCCAGGGGCCGGTCCCAATCAGCAAAATCGCTGCAAACCAAAAGATATCCGACGCTTATTTAGAGCAGCTGTTTGCAAAGCTGAGACGGGCGGGGTTGATCCGTTCGGTTCGCGGGGCGCAGGGCGGGTATGAGTTGGCGAAAAAGCCGGGTGACATACTGTTTGGGAACATTCTGCGCACATTGGAAGGCGAAGTAACGCCTATACGCTGTGTGATCGATGAGGGAGCATGCAAAAATACGAAGAGTTGTCCATCTTGGCTGATCTGGAAACGGCTCAACGACAAGGTGAACGAGGCGATGGATTCTATTAGCTTGCAAGATGTGTTGGATGATTATGAGCATCTGAATGCCCACGGTGCAACACATTCCTGCCACAAAGAGGAGAACGAAAGGTATGCGGGTTTACATGGATAACGCGGCGACAACGCCGCTCAAAAAAGAAGTTTTGGAAGAGATGATGCCTTACTTCTGCGAGAAGTTCGGAAACGCTTCAAGCATACATTCCTACGGGAGAGAGGCTCATCAGGCAATTGATCTGGCACGCACAAGGATCGCGCAGGCGATCAATGCGAAAGAGCAGGAAATATATTTTACATCGGGCGGCACCGAAAGCGATAACACGGCTATCATGGGTGTAGCCGCCGCTCATGGCAAAAAAGGCAAACATATTATAACATCCGCAATCGAACATCACGCGGTGTTGCATACATGCCGAAATCTGGAGAAGAAAGGCTATGATGTGACATATATCATGCCCGACGAAAAAGGTATACTCTCTTCTTCAGATGTGGAAAAGGCGATCCGAAAAGACACCATACTGATCACCACCATGTTTGCCAATAACGAAATCGGAACGATACAGCCGATCGCCGAAATCGGTGAAATCGCACACAAACACGGCATCATATTCCATACGGATGCGGTGCAGGCGATTGGAAGCATACCCATCGATGTGGAAGCGATGAACATCGATATGCTGTCCATGTCCGCCCATAAGATCGGCGGTCCCAAGGGCGTGGGTGCCCTGTATGTCAGGAAGGGCATTCGTTTTGAGCAGTTGATGCATGGCGGCGCACAGGAACGGGATAAGCGGCCGGGAACGAGCAATGTGCCGGGCATTGTCGGATTGGGAAAAGCGATCGAACTGATTTTTATAAATATGGACGAGCGGTGCGCGCGCGTTGCTGTGCTTCGAGACAAGCTGATCGATGGCATACTGAGCGAAATCCCTTATACCTACCTCAATGGCGACCGGGATCAGCGCCTTTGCGGCAATGTGAATGTGAGCATCGAGTTCGTGGAAGGCGAGGCGCTGCTGCTCCATCTGGATATGAAAGGCATATCGGCGTCCAGCGGCTCCGCTTGCACCTCGGGATCGCTTGACCCTTCACATGTGTTGCTTGCGATCGGTTTGTCACACGAGATTGCGCACGGATCGCTGCGCTTGTCGCTCAACTCACTGAACACACAGGAAGAAGTGGACTATGTTATAAATGAACTCAAGGGCATTGTTGAACTGCTGAGGAATATGTCCCCATTGTTTGCTCAACACGAGGGAGGTAGAGCGTATGTATAGTGAAAAAGTAATGGATCATTTTTCCAATCCGAGAAATGTCGGCGAAATAACAGACGCTTCCGGCGTGGGTACGGTTGGAAATGCGAAATGCGGTGACATTATGCAGATATTTCTGGATATTGACGACGACGAAATCATACAAGACGTGAAGTTCAAAACCTTTGGCTGCGGTGCCGCCATTGCCACCAGCAGCATAGCGACAGAACTGGTCAAGGGCAAGACGGTGGACGAAGCCTTGGAGGTGACCAACAAAGCTGTGATGGACGCGCTGGACGGGCTGCCGCAGAGCAAAATTCATTGTTCGGTGCTGGCGGAAGAAGCGATCCATGCGGCGATCGAGGACTACAAAAAGAAAAAGGGCCAATAAACTGATGGATTGAAGGCTCATAGTTGTTTGCAAAAGGATGATAAACGGTGACCATACCAAAAGCCCTGTTCATGAATTCGAACAGGGCTTTTGTGCATCGGCTGCGCAGTTGTCGTTTTAACCTGCAAGCCGCCGAAGGGCAGAGGGGAACGAACCGTAAAACAACGCATGCAAATTGTGTGCGCAAAAGCGCTTTTTTCAAAATGTGAACGTTACCATTAAAACTGACTTTTCAGTGTTACAAAAGTATTACAGCATTGATAACATATCGTGAAATATATGTATATATCGAATAAACATCTCAAAAGAACTTGTAAAGTAGAGAATTTTACGTTATAATCCTTTTTAATACAAACTTTAACGTTCACATTTTTAGTGGGGCAAACATGTGAAGAGTCATTTTATCCACATGTGGAAGGAACTCTATGGCGATTACCATCAAAACAATTGCAGATCTTGTTGGCGTATCCCATACGACCGTTTACCGGGTTGTGAATGGGCATCCCGGCGTTAAGCCCGAATTGAGAGAAAAAATCATTAAAATTGCTACAGATCTGGATTACCGGCCAAACACTGCCGCAAGAGCCCTGCGCGCGGCGAACATGAGCGTAAAAATAGGCTTTTTGATGCCCTCCTTTAACCAAGAATTCAACGACCAGGTTAAAGAGGGAATCGAGGCTGCCCGTGATAAGTATAAAAATCAGGGAGTGGAAATCATCGTGCGCGAGATGCCCGAATATACGCCGGAGGTTCAGATCAGTATGATGAATGAACTGGCGGCGGAGGGCGTGAAGGGCCTTTCCATCAATCCGATCGATTGTTGGGAGGTTCGCATGGCGATCGACAAGCTCGCGCGCAGAAAAATACCTGTCGTGGCTTACAATTCAGATATATTAGGATCCAAACGCATTTGCTTTGTGGGCCCGGATAATGTGGTCGCGGGCAAGGTGGCAGCCAGTTTGGTGGGCAAGGTGAGAATGGGAGCAGGAAACATACTGCTCTTCAGCAGCAACCTGCAACTGCTCTGCTCCATGCAGCGCATTCATCACTTCAAACAATTGATATCGGAACGTTATCCCCAAATGCAGATCGTAGACGAGGTTTCTGTCTGCGAAGACGACGAGACGGCCTATAATGAGACGAAGAAAGCTCTTCAGCAGCATCCGCAGATCGATGTGATCTACATCAATGGCGGGGGCGGTGCGGGCGTGGTCAAATGCCTGAAAGAACTAAGGGATGAAAATGATATCCTGTATGTGGGGCATGATTTATTGTGCGGCGTATTGACATTGACAAAAGACACCGATTACGTTGATTTTCTGATCGCACAGGCGCCTTTTAAACAGGGATTGTATCCTGTGAAAGTGTTGGTGGATTACTTACTGTATGACATTCCGCCGGCTATGGATACCATTGCGATGCCTGTAGACATCAGAATGCGGTACAACATGCATATCAAAGAATATGATCTGACATAATGCCCACAGAAAAGCTGTGATGGATATCAACAAAGGATTTGTGCGAAAGCACATGATAAAAGGGGAAACCCTAATAAACAATTTTCGAGGAGGAGCATATTTCATGAAGAAGATTCTAACGATTGCACTGGCACTATTGATGGTGCTGGCTCTTGCAGCGTGCAGTAGCACTGCGCCGCAGGAATCTGAAGCACCCAAAGAAAGCCAAGCGGCGGAGAGCAAAGCTCCCGACACGGCAGATCCGGAGCCGGGCGAAGAGGAAACACCCGCAGAGCCGGGCGGCGAAGCTTTGACGATTGGCTTCAGCACCAAGACCATCACCAACAACGAGTTCCAGAGGATCATGGTGGTAGGTGCCCAGAACTACGTTGAGGCGGCAGGCCACACATTCGAGCTGACATTGGCCGGCGGCGAGCAGGAAGTTTCCATTCAGAACAACAACGTGGAAGACCTGATCAACAAGGGCGTAGACGGCATCATCGTCATCCCGATGGACGGCGAAGCGATCATACCCGCGCTGCAAAAAGCACAGGATGCGAACATTCCTGTTGTGATCGGCGACTCATCTGTTGCGGAAGGCAACGAAGAACTTTACATCACCTATATTGGAACGGATAACTACAAAGTCGGACAGGAAGCTGCATCTCAGATGATCGAAGCGGTTGGCGAAGGCGAAGCGCTGTTGGTTACAGGCGTGAGCGGCTCCGTATCCAGCGAAATGCGTTCCAACGGCTTCAAAGACGGCCTGGAAGGCTCTTCCGTAACGCTGGCGAACGAGCAGAGCGGCGAGTGGTCCAGTGAAGTCGCGATGCAGGTAACGGAAAACATGCTGACTTCCAACCCGGATGCGAAAGGCATTTTCCTCTGCTCCGACGGCATGCTCCCCGGCGTATTGAGCGCTGTTGAGAATGCGGGTAAAACCGGCCAGATCACCGTGATCAGCGTAGACGGAAACCGTTCCGCTGTAGAGCAGATCGAAGAAGGCAACTGCTATGGCACAGTTGGGCAGTATCCTGAAAAGATCGGCGCAATGTGTGCGGAATACCTGATCAATGCGATCCAAGGAAACCTCGATGTGAACAGCGTAGAGAAGTTCATCGATACAGGGTTCCTGTTCATGAGCGCGAATAACCTGGAAGAGTCCTACGAATATTCTTATTAATCGTAATAAGAACGATCTATTCAAACAGTAAGTGAACAAAGGGCAAGGGCATGCCAAAGGGCGGCATGCCCTTGCTGTCACTTCGAGCCAAAGCAGCATGATGTTCATACCGTTTACATGCACTGGAATTGAAAACAGTATCTTTGGTTACAAGTTTATTACGCGTTATCATTATAAATTGTAGGAGGTCAGAGGCGAGTGAGAAAAAGAAAGCTAAACGGCAAGCTGCTTTTTGTTTTTATTGTGCTGGCAATATTCATTGTCGCCGGGCTATATTTAGAGTTTGCTCTTAATTTGCCATATTTTAAAATAGAGAACCTCATGAATGTGACGCGCCAAAGCTCCACCATAGCGCTCTGCGCCATGGCGATGGGTATGGTGTTGATTACAAGGGGCATCGATCTCGGGACCGGCGGATTTATGGCATTCTGTGCGATGATCAGTGGGCTGATGATGCTTGCGGGTGCAAACATCTATCTTTCCATGCTGGTGGGTCTGGCCATTGGGGCGGCCATCGGTTTCTTCAACGGTATCTTGATTTCCAAGATCGAAATGCCACCCTTTATTGCCACGTATGTAACGGGTCAGATTGCGGCTGGATTTGCCATGGTGTTGGGCAAGGGAAAATCCATCGGTGGCATGCCCGACGAATATATGGCGATCGGAAACGACGTATTGTTTGGATTCATACCGATTTCAACTGTCATCATGATCATATTTTGGATTACGTTGACAATTATTATGAAATACACAAGGGTTGGAAAGCATATCTACGCGATCGGCGGCAATGAGATGACGGTGAGGCTGGAAGGCGTGAAGGTGGATCGGGTTAAAATATTCGCTTATACGGTATCAGGGTTTTGCGCGTCCGCTGCGGGTATTTTGCTGAGTTCTCAGATGAACGCGGTGCATCCCACGCAGGGATCGACCTATCAGCTGGACGCGGTTGCGGCTGCTGTGATCGGCGGTGTCAGCATGTTGGGCGGTGAGGGCAAGATCTATATGCCGGTTTTAGGCGCTTTGATCATTGGCTTTCTGCGGAACATGCTTACATTTATCGGAATCCACCCCTATTATCAAAACCTGGCGGTGGGCGCAGCCATCATCGTGGTGGTGGGCATCAGCGTATTCAACAGGAATAAAGAACTGGAAGCCGCAAAGGTATTCTAACAGGAGGTAATGCAGAATGGATAATAGTTTAGAGGTCAAAAACTCATTAAAGTCTTTTTTCCGCAACATCCTGAGAAACAAGGGGTTCTTAGTCATATTCCTGTTTATCGTTTTGATTGCGGCTATCTTTATACCCAATTTCCTTAGGGGAGATAACTTTGTAAACATACTCTCGCAGGCGGCGATTCCCATGATCACCTGCCTGGGCATGACGTTTGTATTGATGACAGGCGGCATCGACCTTTCGATGGGATATTCCGTAGGGTTTTCCAGCTATATCTTCGGGTATTGTGCGGTTCAACTGGGCGTTCCGGTGGGCATTTCCGTGGTGATCGCCATGTTGGTGGGCGGATTATGGGGCCTGGTGAACGGATTGCTGGTCAAGCTGGCCAAGATCCCTGCGTTTATCGTGACACTGGGCACGGGCTACGTCATCTATGGCGCGGCGCAGATCATCAGCAACGGCCAGGCGATCGACAAGCTTCCAAAAGAGGTGCTGGCATTGGGGCGTACACAAATACTGGGTTTGCCCGCGACGGTGTATTTTGCGCTCGCGGTGGTCATCGTCTGCTATATTATTGTACACAGATCGACGTTTGGCCGATCCTTGTCGGCTGTCGGGTATAATCCCGAAGCGGTGCGCCTGAGCGGTATCAATACCAACCGCCTGATCATCTCTGTATATGTGCTCAGCGGATTGCTCACAGGCTTAGCCGCATCGCTCATGTCCATCAGGGTCAATCAGGCATATCCCGTGATGGGCGGCACGACGTACACGTTTGAAGCGATTACCGCAGCAATCTTGGGCGGTGCAAGTCTAAACGGCGGAGTAGGATCCGCTATTGGATCTGTCTTTGGCGTTTTGACGATGTTTGTCATCACGAACTGCCTTGGACTGCTGGGCGTGAACAAGTATGTTTACCAGGCGGTGTTGAGTATTGTGATTTTAATCGCGATCATTTTTGAGAACCTCAAGAACCGCAGGATGCAGTAGCATACTCGAGCATCAAATAAAGGAGGCTGTCAGAGTTGGGAAAAACAATACTCGAAATGAAAAAGATCACCAAATATATATTCGACGCTTATGGGAAGGCCATACGCAATTCCACAGTCAGGATATTAAGCGATGTCGATTTTGATCTTAGAGAAGGTGAAGTGCATGTGCTGGTAGGCGAAAACGGCGCGGGCAAATCCACGTTGGTGAAAATACTAGGCGGCATCATTCCTCCGGACGAAGGCGAAATGCTGCTGGACGGCAAGCCCCTGGTGGTAAGTGGCCCGCGGGAAGCCAGAGCAAAGGGCATTGCGTTCATCCACCAGGAGTTGAACACCTGCCTGAATCTGGATGTTGCACATAATATCTATTTGGGCAGGGAGCCTAAAAAGAATGGCTTTATCGACCATCGGACGATGTATCAAAAGAGCAAGGAGCTGCTGGCATCGTTTGGGTTTGACGATCTGGACCCTAAGACGCTTATGCGCGATCTGTCCACGGCAAAACAGCAGGTGGTCGAGATCGTCAAGGCGATGTCATACAAATCGCGCATCATCATCATGGATGAGCCGACGTCGAGCTTGAGCAGCAGCGAGATCAAACATCTGTTCAATCTGATACGCACGATGAGGGAAAACGGTATCAGCATCATCTATATCTCCCACCGTTTTGACGAGCTCGTGGAAATCGGCGATAGAATCACCGTGTTGCGCGACGGGAGATCGATTGAAACCATGGATATGAAGGACTTCGATTACGACAACATCGTCCGGCTGATGGTGGGCAGAACCATCGGCGAAATGTTCCAGGGCAATCATGTTCCAACCGACGAAGAGGTGTTAAGGTTACAGGGTGTGAAGATTTCCCCGCGCACAGAACCTGTGGATCTGGTGGTGCATAAAGGCGAAGTGGTGGGATTGGGCGGCCTGGTAGGGTCGGGGCGTACGGAATTGGCTAAGAGCGTGTTTGGTGCGCGCAAGATATTCGGCGGTAAAGTGATCTATAAAGGGAAGCCCTACAACAACATCTCCGCACTAAACTCCGTGAAAAAGAAGATCGTCTACCTATCGGAGGACAGGAAGCTGGAAGGCCTGATTACGCCTATGAACATCCGAAGCAATATCTCGATGGCATCGCTGCGCAGGCTGTTCCCCAAAGGGATCATAAACAAAAAAATAGACCGGCCGACTGCCCAGAAGGGTATTGACGATTTAAACATCGTCTGTCGGAGCATGGAACAGCTGGTGAACACGCTGTCCGGCGGCAACCAGCAGAAGGTGCTGTTCTCCAAATGGATTACCTGCAACCCCGAGCTGCTGATTCTAGACGAGCCCACACGCGGCATAGACGTCAACGCAAAGGCGGAGATTTACCGCATCATCGATAAAATAGCGGAGCAGGGTGTGGCGATTTTGATGATTTCATCCGAGCTGCCTGAACTCATAGGCATGAGCGACCGCATCTATGTGATGCGTAATGGCGCGATTACACTTGAGATCGATGAAAAAGAGAAGATGACACAGGAAGTCATCCTGCAACATACGCTTGGGTGAGCATAATACCATACAGGAAAGGAATGATGGACGATGGACGAAATGATGACCGCAGTTGTATTTAAAGCGTTAGGTGAATATGAGGTAACAGAAAGGCCGGTGCCGCGCATAAGCGAGCCGGACGATATGCTGATCAAAATTGAAGCGACGAGCATATGCGGCACAGACGTGCATATCCTGCATGATCCGCCGGGAACCCCCGCGACAATCGGGGCGATTCTGGGTCACGAATTTGTGGGCACAGTGATCGAAATCGGTTCGGCGGTGAAGTGTTTTAAAGCGGGCGACAAGATGGCGTGTGACCCCAATGTCACCTGCGGCACATGCGCGATGTGCCAGTTGGGACATCCCAATCTGTGCAGCAATGTGCAGTGCATTGGCATCGATATCGACGGCGGGTTCGCGCAATATGTGGTGGTGCCCGAGAAGATGGCTGTGAAGCTGCCGGAGGAGATGTCGTGGGACGACGCGATCTTCGCGGAGCCTTTAAACTGCGTGATGGGCGGTATGAGCAAAATCAGGGTGCTGCCCGGGGAAACGGCGCTGGTTTGCGGCGCGGGCCCGATCGGGCTTTACTTCACATCCATGCTCAAGGCCAATGGCGCCGGGAAAGTGATCGTGTCGGAGGTCTCTGAATTCCGCTCGCCCTATGCGCTCAAATGCGGTGCAGATCGTGTGATCGATCCTTCCAAGGAGGATCTGCTGGAAGAAATACTCAAAGAGACAAACGGCTTAGGCGTGGATATCGCTGTGGATGCGGTGGGCGTGCTCATCAACGATGTGGTGAATTGCACACGGCCGGCAGGGCGGATACTGCTGTTCGGGCAGAATCTGGCGGCAACACAGGAGATCTGCGAAGGTCACATACAGCGTAAGGGTTTAGAACTCTATGGCAACTACATCGGACACTTCACGCTGAGCTCCACCATCAAGGCGCTGAGCAGCGGCATTGTGGATTTTAAGCCCATCATTACGCATAAATTGCCTCTGCGTGATTTTGCGGTGGGTATGGAAGCGATGCGCAAGGGCGAGGCGCTGGAAGTCGTTTTATGTCCGTTCGATTAAAGGCAAGCCCACTTTTAACGGATCATATGTAATAAAGAAGCCTTCCCTGCTGAACCGCGGAAGGCTTCTTCCGTTAAATGCCGGTTGGTTTTTGCTGTGCTCAATATCTCCTAAACCGCATGAATTACAGCAAAGAGAGAGAATCTACTTGAAAAAGAAGTTTGGGGAAACTATAATGAATTACAACGATTTGCAGGAGTGATGAGGAGGCGTGAATTGCATACCGTAGAATTTGACACTTTAAACCAAATGCAGTGTGTGTTTGGCTTTTTAGATGAGAATATCAACAAAGTTAAAAATGCGTTTAATGTCGCAATCGAATTAAAAGATGCGTGCGGGCCGAATATCGGTCATTTAACCATCACAAGCGAGGACGATGAGGCGGAAAAGCGGGCCGCAGAGGCCATCGAGACGCTGAAGGTGCTTTACGAACAGGAAAAGGGCTTGCCGGAACAGAAGGTGAATTACGCCATCGATTTGGCTGGTGAGGGTGAAACGCGTGACGTGGTGCGTGCCATGAACGATGACATCGTCACCACTTTTCTGGGAAAGCCGATTCGATGCAGGACTGCAGGCCAGAAGCAATTCGTGGAAGCGATGAAGAAAAACACGATCACGCTGTGCATCGGGCCTGCCGGCACAGGCAAAACATACTTAGCCGCGGCTATGGCGGCGAAGCTGCTGAAGGAAAAGGCGGTGGACCGGATCGTCATGACGCGGCCCGCCGTTGAATCGGGAGAAAATCTGGGCTTCTTGCCGGGCGATTTGATGAACAAGGTGGATCCGTATTTAAGGCCGCTGCACGACGCGATGTTCGATATATTCGGTGCGGAAGCTTATAAAAAGAAGCAGGAGGACAATGTGATCGAAGTCGCACCCATCGCCTATATGCGCGGAAGAACCATCAACAGGGCGTGCTACATCATCGATGAATGCCAAAACATGACGTTGGCCTCGCTGAAGATGGCCCTGACACGCATCGGAGAAGGCTCTGTCATGGTGTTAAATGGCGATATCACACAGATCGATTTGCCGGCGGGGCAGTCCGGATTGAAGAAATGCGCCGACATCCTGAAGGGGATCGAAGGCATTTCAGTCATCCATCTGACAAAGAAGGACGTTGTCCGCCATAAGATCGTGCGGGATATCGTGCGGGCGTTTGAAATCCATGAGGAGGACGAATCGAAAAAACAGCAGAGAAGGTCATATCCCATGAAGCGCTGAGGGCATACAGCATGGCACTATACAGGAAGGGCTGTGCTGGTGTATAATGTAAAAATAAAAGATCACAGCTATATTGATCACAGCCGGGTACATGGCAAAGAGGCGGGACTGAAACGGAGTTGTTTGGGCAATGAGACATGCCAAGGGGAAACAGGTCGAGGCGCAGATGCGCAGGAAACAGGCAAAGGAGCCGCAACGCTTATTTTTTGCGGCTTTAATTTGTGTAATCGTGTTCTTGAGCATATTGAGCGCAATGGTCACCGCCATGTCGCCCAAGCGGTATGTGCTGCAGGTTGGCGATATTCCCACGGAGACGATCACCGCCCCCAAGGATGTGGTAGACGAACTCTCCCGTAGCGAAGCGATTCAAAAAGCGCGGGACAGCGTAGAGATGGTCTACACACAGGATAAGAACAAATCTGAAGAAGTCGTGGGCAACATGCAGGCATTTTTCGGCAGTATGGAGGCTGTTTACGATTATGGGCAGAGTGTCAAATCCTTACGGCAGCCCCCTGCGGGCCAAACGGAGGAAGGCAATGCAGCCGCCGCGCAGCAATGGTATGACCGCCTGACAAATAATGATTATAAAAAAATGCGTGAGCGCATGGAGATGGAAGGAATATCGGAGCAGACGCTTCGCGATATCGTAACGTTAAACAAGACTGAATTGGAGCGTATGCGCGAAGTCACCATCGGCCGCGTGCAGGAAGAACTGAGCAGCGGATTGAAAGAAGAGATGGTGACCACACAAACGGAAAAAATCGTGCGGGAAATCGGTCCGACGTTGTATTTCGTTCCGCAGAACGTTTTGATGCTGACACAGGACTGTGTGCGCACCTATATGGCGGCTAACCTTTTCGAAAACATCGAGGAGACAGAGAAAAAACGGGATGAAATGGAAGAGGAAGTGGGCTCTTTTCTGCTTAAGGCGGGGCAGAACATCGTTGAAAAAGGCGGAAGCCCGGTGACGGAGGCGCAGGCGGCCATGCTGGACAGCCTGGGCCTGCTGGACAAAAAGGAAGCCCGGATCGACTTTTTGTTCTATCTGGGCATCGGTGCGTTCCTCGCGTTGATGATCGGGGGATTTGCCGTCTATATCCTGATTTATGAAAAACATATTTTAAAGGACAGAAAACAGATACTGCTGCTCGCCATCATCATGGTGTTAACAGTAGGGATCGGCCTTCTGCTCACCAGGCTGGAGCCCGGGCTGATGGCGGTGGCGTTTGCATCCATGCTGCTCACCATCATCTTCTCCTCTCATCTGGCCATGGCAGCCACCTTCGTGCTCAGCGCGGTGGTCAGTGCGATGGTCAACGCAAACGGCCTGTTTACCACGGAGATGGTCTCCATGTTCTTCGTGTATCTCATGGGCGGGCTTGCAGCCTGCATGTATGTGAAAAACGTTCAGCGCCGTTCCAGCCTGATGGTGGCGGGCTTGGTGGTGGGGGCTGTGAATATCGTGACCATTTCAGCCGTGGGCCTGATCACCACCAGCGACTATATGTCCATACTCGAAAATGCGGGCTGGTCGCTTGCGTCGGCACTGCTCTCTTCCGTGTTATGCCTGGGCACATTGCCGGTCTGGGAAAGCTTCTTCGACGTGTTGACGACGACAAAACTGCTGGAACTGGCGGCGCCCAGCCAGCCGCTGTTAAAACGCATGATGCTGGAAGCGCCGGGGACCTATCATCACAGCATCTTAGTGGCAAATTTAGCGGAAAGTGCTGTGGAAGAGATCGGCGGCAATCCGTTCTTAGCGCGTATCGGCGCCTATTATCACGATGTTGGGAAATTGAAGCGCCCTTACTTCTATACGGAAAACCAGATGGGTGTTGAAAACCCGCACGATAAGCTTTCGCCGCAGGCGAGCTCGAAGGCGATCACCCTGCACCCGCGCGACGGTCTGCAGATGGCGCAGAAATATAATCTGCCCAAGCAGATACAGGATCTGATCACACAGCACCACGGAACCACCGCCGTGCAGTATTTCTACCATAAGGCGATGAAACAGGATGGCGAGGATACCAACATCAACATGTTCCGTTACCCGGGCCCGAAGCCGCGCAGCAAGGAAGCGGCGGTGATCATGCTGGCGGATACGGTGGAAGCGGCTGTGCGCTCCATGCCAAGCCATAAGACCGAGGAGATCGAACAGAAGGTCCGCTCGCTGATCAAGGCGCGCATTGACGACGATCAACTGAGCGAGGCGCCTATCACCTTCAGCGATATCAATGCGATTGTGCGCGCCTTCATGAAGGTGTTCAACGGTATGTACCACGAACGCATTGAATATCCCGACATGAATCAGACAAAGGAAACGCAGGACAATGATTGAAAATCTCCAGCAACAGGTGGAAGTGGACGAGCCTGTATTGCATGCGATGGAGGCGGTCATTTGCTCCATACAACAGGAATACGGGCTTTTATCGTCGGAAGTGTATGTGATGATCTGCGACGAACAGACCATATCAGAGCTCAACAAGCAGCACAGGCAGGTTGATTCTGTGACGGATGTGCTCTCCTTCCCTATGACAGACTTTACAGAAAAGAAGCCCGAGTTTGAGATCAATCCTGAAACGGGCAGGGTTATGCTGGGGGATATCGTGATCTGCGCGCAGCGTGCTGCGGATCAGGCTTCCGAATACAGCCACTCGTTCAAACGCGAAATGGCCTTTCTAACGGCGCATGGCATGCTGCATCTGCTGGGTTTCGATCACATGACGGAAGAACAGGAGCAGCGTATGATCAAGCGGCAGAAAGCTGTGCTGAAACGGCTCAAGCTGACAAGGAGTGTTGAATGATATGGAGCAGCATACGAAAAAAGCGTTGACAGCGGCGGCTGCAGCGCGCAAAAACGCTTATGCGCCCTATTCGAACTACAGCGTGGGTGCGGCGCTGGTGGCGAAGGATAAGAGCATACATTCCGGCTGCAATGTGGAGTGCGCGTCCTATGGTGCGACCCTGTGCGCTGAGCGCACGGCGCTGGTCAAGGCGGTGTCTGAAGGTCTTTGCGAATTCGAGCTGCTCGCTGTGGTGGCCGAAGGAAACAAGCCCTATCCGTGCGGGATTTGCAGGCAGATGCTCTATGAATTTTCACCCGGTATGCGCATAGTGGTGCAGGATTTAAGCGACAATAGCATGGAGGAATACGTGCTCAAAGAGTTATTGCCCAAGGCTTTTGCCAAGGATGGCTGATGAGTGTGAATAAGGAGAAAAATTTTGTATAAATCCGGTTTTATATCGATTGTAGGATGCCCGAATGTTGGAAAATCGACCTTGATGAACGCCATGATCGGCCAGAAGGTATCGATCGTTTCCAGCAAGCCGCAGACAACGCGCAACCGCATACAAGGCGTTTTAACACAAAAAGACAGGCAGATCATATTCATCGATACGCCGGGCATACACAATCCCAAAAACCGCCTGGGCGAATACATGATGAAGGAAGCCGACCGGGCTTTGTTCGAGATCGACGCGATTCTCATGCTGGTGGACGGCAAGCTGGGCATCAAAAGCCGGGACAGGGAAATACTCGATCGCCTGAAAAAGATGAATACGCCTGTGGTCGTGGTGATCAACAAGATTGACCTGATGGAACGTGACGCGCTTGCGCCTATGATCGCCTCCTTGCAGTCGGAAGAATGGATCGACCACATCGTGCCCGTTTCCGCCCATACAGGGGAAGGGGTACAGCACCTGATGGAGCTGCTGTTTAGTTACCTGCAAGAAGGCGTGCAGTATTTCCCGGACGATATGATCACGGATCAACCGGAGCGCCTGCTCATTGCTGAATTCCTGCGTGAAAAAACGCTGGCGCATCTGCATGAGGAGGTGCCGCACGGCATCGGTGTGGACATCGACCGCATGCAGGAAATGGAAAACGGTGTGATGGAAATATTTGCCACCATCTATTGTGAAAAGAGCAGCCATAAGGGAATTATCATCGGCAAAAATGGCTCTATGCTGAAAGAAATCAGCCGGGGAGCGCGCAAGGAAATGGAGTTTTTATTGGATCAGAAGGTGTTTTTGCAGGTTTGGGTCAAAGTGAAAGAAGGATGGCGCAACAGCAACAACACGATGAAAATGCTTGGGTATGAAGAATAACTGCCTGATTTTGCATGGATACGATGCGGCCGATTTGCCAAACCTAATTTCATCATCAATTCTTACATAACAGGGGGCAAAGCTGCATGGATCTAAAATTTTGGAAGCAATTTGAAGCAACAGGCGATATTCAACATTACTTGGCTTTTAAGAACGGGCAGCGCCCAACACAAGAGGACGCGGCCGAATAAGGCGGGATGATTTGGCAACCATCAAGACAGACGGCATTATACTGCGCTATGCGAATTACGGCGATTATAACAGGATGCTCACTTTGTTTTCCCCTCAGTATGGAAAGCTGGGCTTTTCTGCGAGATCCTGCCGTAAGGCCAATGCGAAGATGATCGCTTGTCTGGATCAATTCTGCTATGGTGAATACGTGCTCTATGAAAAAAACGGGCATTATACCGTTACCCAATGTGAACTGAAAGAGAATTTTTATGCGCTCAGGACAGATCTTGAACGCATGTCGTATGCGACTTATTTTTTGAACCTCTGCGAGGAATTTATACAAGAGGGCAAACCGGCCCCGCGCATTTTTGCGTTGCTGCTGGAGGCGCTTTCCTACTATAGCTTCGCAAAAACACATGCGAGGGTCGTCACGATTTGCTGTGTGCTCAAGCTCATGGACATCACCGGATACAGACCTAATCTGGAGTATTGCGCGCACTGCGGCGCTGCGGCCGAGGGAAACATGGTGTTTGATGCGTGTGCCGGGGGTGTCGTATGTGCGGCCTGTCAGAAAGGCGAGCCGATTGCGCTGGATACCATCCGTGTGATGCGCTATATATTGGAGATGGATACACGAAAGATACGCAGTGTGCAGATGGATGAAGGCTTGGCGGATACGATGCTCTCATTGCTCATGCAATATGTGGAAAAGAGAATCGAACGCTGCTTTCCGTCGCAGGAATTCATCATGACAATATTGAAATAGCCGTGTGGGCTGTAACCAGTTACAAAAAAGGATTGTAATTATTTGCCGTTTGTATTAACTTATATAATGTGAAAACTAGAGGAGGTTAAGAATTGTATGAAGTATGTCTATTTATTCAGTGAGGGTAACGCAAGCATGCGTAACTTGCTGGGTGGCAAGGGCGCGAATCTCGCTGAGATGACGTCTTTGAACCTGCCGGTGCCGCAAGGATTTACCATCACCACACAAGCCTGCAACCAGTATTATGCGGATGGTAAAGTGATCAGCCAGCAAATCGTGGATGAAATCTACGAGAACATGTCTAAACTTGAGGAGATCTGCGGCAAAAAATTCGGAGATCTGGAAAACCCTTTTCTGGTGTCTGTGCGTTCCGGCGCGAGGGCTTCCATGCCGGGCATGATGGATACCATACTGAATCTTGGCTTAAACGATGTCGCGGTGGAGGGACTGGCAAACCTAACGGGCAACCCGCGTTTTGCGTATGACAGCTACCGCCGTTTTATACAGATGTTTTCCGACGTTGTGATGGAGATTGAAAAATCGAATTTCGAAGCCATACTCGATGAGATAAAGGAAAAGAAGGGTGTCATAGAGGACACAGAACTGGATATAGAAGATCTCAAGACGGTTGTTTTGCGTTATAAGGAGTTCTATAAAAAGGAAAAAGGCACAGAATTCCCGCAAGACGCAAAAGAACAGCTTTTAGAAGCTGTCAAAGCGGTGTTTCGCTCCTGGGACAACGATCGCGCCACCGTATACCGCCGCATGAACGACATCCCCTGGGAGTGGGGCACGGCGGTCAACGTGCAGGCCATGGTGTTTGGCAACATGGGAGAAGATTCCGGAACAGGTGTGGCCTTTACGCGTGACCCGGCCACCGGCGAAAAGACGCTGTACGGCGATTACCTGATGAACGCGCAGGGCGAGGATGTTGTGGCGGGTATTCGCACACCTGAGCCGATATCGCGGCTCAAAGAGCAGATGCCGCACATCTACGAGCAGTTTGCGCAGTTTGCGCAGAAGCTGGAAAATCATTACCGCGATATGCAGGATATGGAGTTTACCATTGAGCGCGGCACACTATATATGCTGCAAACGCGCAATGGCAAGCGTTCGGCAGCCTCCGCCATCAAAGTGGCGGCTGATCTGGTGGCGGAAGGTATGATAACCAAGGAAGAGGCCTTGATGAAGATCGATCCCAAGCAGCTGGATTCGCTGCTGCACCCGACATTCGACCCTGAGGTGCTCAAAACAGCCGAAGTGGCCGCCCGGGGCATAGACGCATCGCCCGGGCAGGTATCCGGCAGGATTTACTTTACCGCGGCCGATGCAAAAGCGGCGGCGGACAGGGGAGAAGATGTCATACTGGTGCGCAAGGAAACATCGCCTGAGGACATAGAGGGTATGTATGCCGCGCTGGGCATACTCACCAGCGTGGGCGGGAAAACATCGCACGCGGCGGTGGTGGCGCGCGGGATCGGCACTTGCTGTGTTGCGGGCTGTTCGGAAGCGATCATTTCCGAAACGGACAAAACGCTCACATTGAGAGAAACTGTATTGAAAGAGGGCGAGTATATATCGCTGAATGGCAGCACGGGCGATGTGTATGCACAGCTCATTCCCAGCCAGGAAGCGGTGTTGTCTGAGGATTATTACAGCATCATGAGCTGGGCGGATGATGTGCGCAAGCTGAAGGTGCGTACCAACGCCGACACGCCCAAAGACGCGCAGCGCGCTGTTGAGTTTGGCGCGGAAGGCGTCGGGCTCTGCCGCACGGAGCATATGTTCTTCGACGAAAACCGCATCAGCGCCATGCGCGAGATGATTTTGGCGAAGGATGTAGACAGCCGCAAACGCGCGCTCGCAAAGCTGCTGCCTATGCAGAAGGCGGACTTTAAGGGCATCTATCTTGCGATGGGCGAGCGGCCTATCACCATCCGTTTCCTGGATCCGCCGCTGCACGAATTCCTGCCGCATGACGATGCGGATATCGAAGCATTGGCCAAGGAAATGGGTGTTTCATTTAACGAATTGAAGCAGAATGTCGCGCAGCTGCAGGAACTCAACCCCATGCTGGGCCACAGAGGCTGCCGGCTGGCTGTGACATATCCTGAGATCGCCGAGATGCAGACCCGCGCTGTGATCGAGGCGGCTGTGGAGGTGTGTCAGGAGCAGGGGATCAGCATATTGCCTGAAATCATGATTCCGCTGGTATGCGAAGCGAAGGAATTCGAGTATGTGAAGGAAATCGTGGTGCGCACAGCCACTGCGGTGATGGAGGAAAAAGGCGCAAAGATCGATTATCTGGTGGGTACCATGATCGAAGTGCCCAGAGCCACATTGACAGCGGATAAAATTGCCAAGGAAGCGGAGTTCTTCTCGTTCGGCACAAACGACCTGTCGCAGATGACGTTCGCTTTTTCCCGGGACGACGCGGGCAAGTTCTTAGACGACTACTACGACAAGAAAATATTCGATTTCGACCCGTTCGCCAGAGTGGACCAAGAAGGCGTGGGCCGGTTGATGGAGATCGCGGTGGAACTGGGGCAAAGCGTGCGCAAAGATATTAAGCTGGGCATCTGCGGCGAGCATGGCGGGGATCCGAGCACCATCGAATTCTGTCACAGGATCGGGCTGGATTATGTGTCCTGTTCACCCTTCCGCGTGCCCATCGCAAGGCTGGCGGCGGCGCAGGCGCAGATCAAGAATCGATCATAATGCTGCAAGAGCTGTAACAATTTGTCCGGCTCCACATAATTTTGCGGTGGGCATCCGCTTGTAAAACGGATGGGGCCCGGGCTCAAGGAATAACTACGCACAACGCTGCGACTAAAAAAGGCTGTCTGATGATTCATGCTGATCGCACACAGGCAGCCTTTTTTTCATGCTGGCCATTGCAAATATGATCAGACATCCGTCCTGTCGTCTTTATCTGATCATATGGATCCGTTCTTTTGAACGGGTGTTTATGATGGACTTGTTTTCAACAACGCAGATATGCTACATTACACCTAAGACGTTAATCCCGTTCCACGTTGAGGTGGTTGGGCTTGATGTAGCGAGATGATGATAAAAACACAGCAGTGTATTATCTAGTTATTAAATATAAAATAGGAGTTTTCAAATGGTTACTTTCGATGATTTTATGAAATTAGATATTCGAGTAGGGGAAATTTGCGAAGTTAAATTTTTTGAAAAGGCCAAAAAACCGGCTTATAAATTATGGGTTGATTTTGGTGATGAAATTGGTATAAAGAAATCAAGTGCTCAAATTACAGAATGTTATAAAGAGAATGAGCTTATAGGCAAACAAGTTCTAGGGGTGGTAAACTTTCCTCCAAGACAAATTGCGGATTTCATATCAGAAGTATTAGTTTTAGGGGTTTATTCTTCAGAAGGGGTGGTATTAATTAAACCCGAACGACCTGTAAAAAAAGGTGATAAATTAGGTTGATGACCATTCGTTTTGCAGGACGTATTAAGGAAAGCCGAAATTATTTCTCCCGAATTGTGATTATGAGATGTTCAAAGAGAGGTACTTCACAAAATAAATCCGTTAGAAAGCATCAGAACAGGATCAAAGCCAGAACATTTTATTGTAATTGATTCCAATGGAATCGTTGTGGAATTTAGCATTTGATTTTACGAATAATAGGATGAGAGGGTGCGATGAATAAAGCTTTATACAATGGTATGATACGTGAAAAAATGTGTTTTCAAAAAATTTTGTTCAAAACTTTGGATTTAGGGGCAGACAGGAAGGATTTCAAAATCATATTGGAGGATGCGCCGATTGAACTAGGATCTGTTTAGGTTGATTGACAAATAGATTTGACGCAATAATTTTAAAATGAAAGAGAGTAGGACGGGCGTTCATATGGCAATACAAATAAAGCGGGTTTATGATCCTTTCAGGGAAAGTGACGGTATACGCTTACTGGTGGATCGTTTGTGGCCACGGGGGATTTCCAAAGAAAAAGCGCAGCTGGATGGTTGGATAAAAGAGCTGGCTCCCAGCTCTCAGCTTCGGAAATGGTTTGGGCATAAGGCGGAGAAATTTGAGGAATTTGCCGCTCTTTATCAAGCGGAACTGGATGCGGATACAGAGGCGCAATCAGCCGTCCGGCAGCTCTTGCTGCAAAGTAGGGGAAATATGGTCACCTTGCTGTATGGGGCAAAAGACCCTGAAATCAACCATGCCATCATTTTGAAAGCATATCTGGAATCCAAGGCGGTGGCTTAATAAATGGGGGCTTGTATTGCAGGCCGAGAGCATGGGCGTTTTCTAAAAAACCAGTACGCTCAATGGTTTTTATTAAGCTTGGAGTAGATATTATGGATTCAATCTTTTCACCGAAGGTTTGGCAAGAGGATGACCTACCATTAGAAGCCGCGGACTATGGACAATGTGAAGTATGTACTGAGAAATCGCGTATTATATGGGGAGAGGGCAACCCCAAAGCGCCTATTGTGATCATCTTGGATAATCCGGGTGCGAGGGAAAATAAAGAGGGCGAAGAATATGTTTGCGGGACGAGACAAACGCTGCAAAAAGCGGTATACGAGGCAGCTTTAAAGCCGGAAGATATTTATATAACCTATTTGCTGAAATGCAGACCGCTGCGAAAGTACGACAAAGAAAGAGCAAGACAATTCAGCATGCCGTATCTTATTCGGCAAATTAAAACAATCCGGCCGAGGGTTTTGGTTTGTTTGGGCGATGCTGTAGTGCAGACTATGTTGGACGACCACGAAGCGCATGTGAAAAACCTGCGAGGTTTTTGGCATACTGTCATGGGTTTCCCCGCAATCGTATCTTATCATCCTTTAGCTGTGAGGAGACGGCCTAATCTGGCCAAGCAGTTCGCGCGGGATTTTGAGATGTTGGCGCGTTTCTATAAGAATGAGATTGAATCAGGTGGTGAAGATGATAGATACAGGACAACCCCATGAGAAAAACAAGCTTGCTCATTTGCAAAAACAAATATCACGATGCCGGTTATGTCGGGATCTGTTTGGTTTTGAACCGCACCCCATTGTGATGGGCAATCACAACGCCAAAATTATGCAAATCAGTCAGGCTCCCTCTAAGCGGGTGCATGAAACAGGATTGCCCTTTAACGACAGCAGCGGGAAAAGGCTCCTTGGAGAATGGTATGATATATCCGATCAGGCTTTTTATAATCCCGATAATTTTTATATTACATCGATGGCGCATTGCTATCCCGGAAAATCAAAGGGCAAAGGTGACAGGCCTCCGCCTAAAATTTGTTCGCAGCAATGGCTTTTTAAAGAAATGGCGCTTGTCGATAATGGGATCTATATTATTATTGGCAGGATCGCGGCGGAACTTTTCTTTCCCCGGGAAAAAATGACGTCGTTGGCGTTCGAGGACAAGCAAATGAACGGAAAACCCGCCTATGTGCTGCCTCATCCATCGCCTTTAAACATCAAATGGTTCCGGGACTATCCCGAATTTATGAATGAGAGGATTTTTAAAATACGAAAAGAAGTTCAACGTATCTGTAATTAAAAAGCAATTGAACTGGCGATTCATGCCATCACATACAGGCAGCTGCTTTTTGACATACTGCTCATATAGACGGGTATGATCAAACCGTTCATTTTTGATCCGCCGGGTTTCTATGGAATAGGACGCATGATTGTGTTCTGAGTATTCATATGATCGTTATTTACAACAGCATGAAAACGAACATAACAGAAGAAACCGCATTATCCGCGCTGTTTTTTTATCAAAACACCGACAATTCTTCATAAAATAAAAACATTTCAACTTTTTTGTTACATAATGACTGCTTCACTTGTTTATACAACATAAGCAAATATGAAATATACTCATTGCTTTATCAACCATAAATTAGATTTTTTTATGTTGTGCGGCTAATCATGCAAAAAATTTCCAGATCACGGTTCAGTCAGGGCTGTTATGACATGACCCCTCCCACTTCACCGCTTAAAAGTATTATTCAACTATATAGAACAGGTAGGTGATGACATGCGAACGATACACATCGCGTTAAAGGATTTCCTGCATTTTATCCGGCTTCGGCCGCTGGTCTTCTGCATTTTGCTCCTGGGGCTTATCTTATCCAACATCACGCTGCAGACCACCTTCTACTCCTTCCAAAGAACGGTTGCTCGCACCGATTTCGACCTTCCGGCGCATACATACTATATGATGGACATTCAGAACAACCCGGGCGTACACGCGCTGTTTGAGGAGCTGCTCCACCATGAGGAGCTTCCGGAAGTGCAGCGCGCAGACTTCTGCTATCCGGAAGAAGAGGTTTCGGGCATCTATCTGCGGGAGAGCTACGAAAATGTTCTGGCCCGAATCGACGAAGGGCGCTTCTTCTCCGAGGAGGATTACAGCGCCGCGGCGCGCAAGGTGATCATCAATGTGGGCGCGGTCCATTATGGCAACAAGCTCTCCATTCTAGGAGAGGAAACGGATCTGGGCGGGGAGCCGTTTGTGGTGTCGGGCAGTGGTATCTTTGGTCTGCACGCGATGGAACTAGAGCGCAGGCTGCATGCGCTGCCCCATTATATCCCTTATACCACGTATTTCGAGCTTGGCTATCCCTGCACCGATTTTGAAGTCGTGTTTGAATCGCCTCCAAACGGGGAGCAAACCGCGCTTGTCAATCGAATGATCGAGGAATATCTGCCCGATCAGGCATATACGCAGCCCAGATCGCCGGAGGCCAACGCTGCCGAGGGATACGGGGCACACGACCTTGCGGGTTACGCGCAGGTGCTGTTCATGGTGGGGATCGCGTTTATAAACATCGCGGGCGTATTCTTCTATTGGTTTCGCGCAAACGGGCGGGTATACCGCGTCTATCATCTTTGCGGGGTGACGCGCGCCAGAACTTATCTTTTGATGTGGCTCAGCGTGCTTTTATTCAATCTGACGGCGCTTTTGCTATCCATCACGGCGGATTTGCTGCTGCAGCCCCTTTTGATCAGCATCTACAGCATATACAAAGGACCCGGGGGGGTGGATTACCTGCTGTATGGCGGTATTGTATTCCTCATTTCCTGGCTGCTGCTGCATTTCGGTATGATGAAGGCGGCAAAAATATCCGGCCAGAACACGACGCTTGAATGAGGAGGTATAGAAAATGAAGGGATTCTATCTATTGCTGCGCATGCCCCTGAAAAGCCTGCTGGTATACCTGCTGCTGATATTGCAAGTATTCATGGCGCTCAACGGTTTTGTGGACAAGGTTGCGCCTTTTCTGCATGGCAACGCGTTAAAGGGCGTGATCACACAGGAGGAAAAACGGCATATCATCCATTTTTCGCCCTCTGCCCGTTTCGTTCCATCCTTTTTATATACAGCTTCCCGGGGGGGCGATGGTGTATTTGAAAATATTTACGACGAGCTGCGTAAGCGCGACGGCGTGACGGACTTAGGCTTTCTCAGAATGGCCGAATATATCACGGATGAGGATGTCGGCGCTGTGCGGCGGTATCAGCAGACCGTCGAACGCGGCGACTATTCTAAAACACCTCCGGCGGTTAATAAGAGCATATTGATGTATAACAAAGCCATGATCGAACACATCACGCTGCCGCTGTCTGAAGGGGAATGGTTTGAAAGCGGGGAGCCTGTAGGGGGCGTGATCCCGGCGGTGTTGAGCTATGACCAAAGGGCACTGTATGATGTGGGCGACGAAGTGCCCATCCATGTCTTATTCGGAAGTATAGTGGAAAGCTTTATACATCAGGAAGAATACCGCGCCCACCGGGTGAAGGTGATCGGTTTTTTAAACGCGTATGACCACGCTGTCAGTCTGGAGAATTTTAGCGAGGGGGGGCATATCGACCAGTTATTCCGATATGCATCCACAGACTCGCGCACGAAGAATTTTATGATCACGCCGTATATATTGGAGGAGGACGGCATCGTAACCCGCAGCATACATTATCCGCCCACACTGCTGTTCACAGACGGGCAAAAGCCGCCCGAGGATTATACAAAGGCTTATGAGGAATCCTTCGGGGAGGCAAATATCGGGCGGTTTACTTCTGTGGATCAGATGATTGAAAATTATCAGTACATGGTGTTTTTCGCCGCAGCCGATATCTATGAAAACATATTGATGCTGCTCATCGTGGTGACGGGCATACTGGGGCTGACAATACTAAACGCATTCAACATGAAAAGGGCATTTGGGCTCTATTATCTGTCCGGTATGCGCTGGAAAAAAGGCACGCGCTTGATGATCACCCGAAATACCATCTGCTGCATCATCGCGTTTGTTGCGGCACTCATCACCAGCTTTTTCACGGATGAATTCACCATAACGACTGTCTGGCAGTATCCCCAGGGCATTATTCTGGGTTCCTATGCCTCCATCGGGGCGGGGTTGCTGTTGCTGCTGCTTGCGGGCGGCCTGATCGCGCATTTCGGTATGAAAGCCGCCAAGCCGCTGGAATTGATTCGCCGCAGCGAATAGTATATGGAAAGGAGACGGGTATATGAGCTATATCGAAATAAAGAATCTTAACAAGACATACAACAAGGGTCAGCAAGCCGAAGTGAAAGCACTCAAGGGAATAAGCCTTGAGATCGCAAAGGGGGATATGGTGGCTGTGATGGGGCCAAGCGGCAGCGGCAAGAGCACGCTGCTGAATATACTGGGCTGTTTGGACAGACCGGATGACGGCGGTTGTGTGATAGATACATACGACACTTCGCATATGAAAGACGCTCAGCTTGCACATTTTCGCAATTCGGTGATGGGCTTTGTCATGCAGGATTTCGGATTGCTGGGGGAGAGGCGTGTATGGGAGAATGTGGCCATACCGCTGTTCTTTGGGAAAACAAAGTGGTGCTCTATCAAAAAGAAATGCGCGGCTGCTTTGGAAAAACTCAACATGAAAGAGATGATAAACCGAAAGAGCACACAGCTTTCAGGCGGGCAGAAGCAACGGGTCGCGATTGCGCGCGCCATCGTGAATACACCGGACATCATACTGGCAGACGAACCAACCGGCGCTTTGGATATGAAAACGGCAAACGAGGTGATGGATATATTCGAAGCGCTAAACAGGGAAGGCAAAACGGTGATCGTGGTGACGCACAACCACGCGGTGGCAAAACGCTGCCAATATGTGGTGCAATTGCAAGACGGAAAATTGATATAGGCGCGCGGGTGGATCATGCGCCGTGTGCGTCGGGCTTGATTGAAACGGGATACAAAGCACATAAAAAGCGCTGCCTGTCTTTAGGCGGCGCTTTGCATACAAAAAAAGGTGTTATCAATGCGGACCTGCCGTGGTGTCAACGCCGTTTCTTTTGACAGAACGCAGCAGCAACAGGTATAGCCCAAGACAGAGCACCGTGAGCAGGGCAAAGAACAAATAAGCGCCCACCATACTGAAAGAATCCGCGATACCGCCGCCCAGCAGTGGAATGAGCGCGCCGCCGGCTCCGGTGGCTGCAAAACAGATGCTCGAGATGGTGCCCGAACTCTGCGGAAATGCATCCTGCCCCAGGCAGATCAGTGCGGCCCAGACAGGCCCGCAGAAAAAACCCACCAAGCCGATGCAGATCATACACACCAATGGTTCACGTATGAATACGAGCATGCCTAAAACCAAGGCGCAAAGGGAGAAGCAGATGATGACGAATGTGCTGAGGCGTCTTTTCATGAAGCTGCCGATCAGGCGGGAAGGGATCATGAACAGCCAGAAAAGGGACAATGCGTTGGCCGCCATGTCGGGGCTGTGCAGTATGTCGGTGAAATAAGCGCCCGCAAAGGATGCGGTGCCGGTCTCTATCCCCACATACAGCACGAAAGAAAACGCGACCAGCCAACACAAGGGCGAGGCCAGTATCTTTTTAAGGGGCAGTGCTTGGGTATTGGCATGCGGGTGTTGGTCAGATTTCTGGATGCTGGAAGAGAACACCATCACGCCCATGCCCACGACCAGTATGGATAAAAGCATAAAAATCTGCCGCCAGCCGAACCCCAGGCTTGCGAGCTGGGAGACGATTTGCGGGCCCAAAACAGCGCCGAGGCTGAAAATAGCCTGCATGAAGCCGATATAGCGATCCTTTTTTTCGGGGTACATATCGGCCAAAGACGCATTGCTCAGGCATTCGGTGGCGCTGGAGCCGGAACCGGCGATAAAGACGCTGAAAACCAGCACCCAAACGCCTGTAGATAAGAACATTCCGATTAACCCGACAGCCATGCAGGAGGCGCTCACCAGCATCATTTTCTTCTTGCCGACATAATCGGAAAGGCGCCCGAACAGCAGGGGAATGAGTATCATGGAGGCATATTGCACGGCCACGATGGCGCCCATCTGCGTGCTGTTCATGGAAAACTCCACAGCTATGCGCAATACGCAGAACTGATATGCGGCCAGATAGATGCCATTGATGAAAACGACCAGATAGCTGGTCGGGATGAGCAAATTGTTTTTCTTCATTATTGTTATTTCTCCACACACGTCGTTTATAGATTCATGATAGAATAAAATGCCACACTGCTCATATTATAGATGGCTTGGCAAAACAGTGCAAGTCATAAAGTCATACATTTCAAGAAAATGTCTATGACGGGCATTACTTTTTGTGGTATAATCCATTCAGAAATAACGTATTATGCTTGAAATACATGTGAATAATTCATATGTTTATGGGGAAAGGGCTTGCAACAGATGTCGAAAAAGGTTATACTATCCATCGCTGGCAATCGTTTTACGCAGGATGACGACGATCAGGTAAAATTGATCACGCAGGGGAGCTATTATATGGATGGGCTCGCGTATGTCCTGCAATATGATGAGTCGGAGCTGTCCGGTATGGAAGGGACGACAACGACAGTCCGTATTGAGGATGGCACAGTGATCATGCAGCGTGCGGGCACACATAACTCACATTTTGTATTTAAAAACGGCCAGTTTTTTCAGGGGAATTATAAGACGCCCTTCGGCGATGTGCAGGTTGGGCTGTATCCTGTGTATTTGGATTATCTATTCGAAGAGGATAACGGACGATTGGATTTAGAATACCGGATGGAATTATCCGGTGTTGAAACGATGAATCAAATACAAATCAGCTTCAATGCAGATAATAAATCATTGATTTGAATCAATAAGGAGGTATTGTCTTTATGAAGATACGTTACTTTGGCCATTCTTGTTTTTTACTGACTTCGGATTCAAATGTATCGCTGCTGACAGATCCTTTTGATGATACGGTTGGCTATTCGCTGCCCCGGGTCAAAGCGGATGTTGTGACCAGTTCACACGACCATTTCGACCACAATCATTTCCCGGCTGTGCTGGGGGATTTTGAAAAGGTTACCGCTGCCGGAAAGCATGTATCCGCCGGGATCAGCATAGAGGGATTCGATACGTTTCACGATGAGAAAAAGGGCGGTTTGCGCGGCGAAAACATCATATTTGTGATCGAGATGGATGGCATGCGCGTCTGCCACTGCGGGGATTTAGGGCATTTGCCGGATGCGCACACCCTCGAACGCATGGGCGCGGTCGATGTGCTGATGGTGCCCGTGGGCGGTACGTTTACATTGAATGCGCAGGAGGCGAAGACGCTTTCGGAACTGTTAAAACCCAATATGATCATTCCGATGCACTATAGGACGCCGGCTACGGACATGGGGATTGCAGGCGTGGACGATTTTCTCAAACAAATGGACAAGCCGGTGCTAAAAACCGGCAACATTTTCGAGCCAAAAGCAAACGATGCGGGGAAAGTGATCGTTATGCAATACGAATAAATATTATTGCAAGTATTGGCAATACATAAGATAAGACCGATGCGGCGTCGGATATGGGCGCTGTACATACGGAGGTGTACTTTTGGGAAGACAAAAGCTTATTAAAATCATAGGGATTGTGCTGGCGGCACTGGTGGTGGGCGGCGTTGCGATGGGGATTTTGCTGGTTGATAAAATGAAGAATATTACACCGGATGCTGCATTCACCCCGCCGGCGAGCGTTCCTCCTCCGCTGACACTGGAACCAAACGGAAGCGAAGCGGGCACATATGAATATGACAGCGATATCATCAATATTCTGCTGTTGGGAATAGACACGGATGAGGAGCGCCAAGAATGGGGCTGGGGTTACCGGACAGACGCCATGATGATCGTTTCCATCAACCGTATCAGCCATAAGATCTCCATGCTCAGCATTCCAAGAGACAGCTATGCGAATGTGGATACGCTGGATGAAAATGGAGAAGTGGTGCAGACCTACCAATCGAAGATCAACACGGCGTTTGGCAAAGGCGGCAACGATGTAAAAAACCGCTTTAAGAACTCGGTGAGCGCTGTGGAGACATTTCTTGCCGAGGGCGGCGCGCCGGTGCTCATCAACAACTATATCGGCGTGGACATGGAAGGGTTTGGCAGGATCGCGGATTCGCTGGGAGGTATTCCGGTCACGCTGGAGATGAATGTGCCCAACATCGGGCAAAAAGGCGAGTCCGTGGTGCTCAACGGGGAGCAGGCGCTGGAATTCGTGCGGGAGCGGAGCGCATTTTTGACTGCCGATATTGCGCGCGCACAGAACCAGCAGAGCTTCATCAAGGGCATGGCGCAGCGAGTAAACGAGCTGGGGGCGGTGCAGACGGCGACGCGGCTGTATGATGAATTCCTGAGCTTTGTGGAAACAGACTTGAACATGGATCAGATATTGGCATTGGCGAATATGTTCTCCGAGCTCGACATGGAGGATATGAACCGCTACATACTGCCGGGCAGCCCTAAGGATATCATGACAGGCGCAGGCACACAGAATTTCTGGATCGTAGATTTCGAAAAGGCGCGGCCTGAGCTGGTCAAAATGTTTTATGTGAAGATAGGGAATTAAACGGTTAAGAACATAAAAGCTGCATATTGCGTATGCAGCTTTTTTAGCGCCGGAAGAGAACGAAAGCGACTGAACCCACGATTTTTCATCGTGGGTTCTTGTGAAAGTATGGTTTTTTGTTGCACCATCGCAGAAGGCTGCGGCACAACCCGCGCAACAACGGCGCATCCTATTCTATATGATGGTGCGGGCTTTCTATTCACACATGCTTTGTCTTGTCGGAAGCGGATGCAGAAAGATGATCCTCATCCTCTTTTTTGCGGTAACGGTTCATGGAGATTGCAAAAAGCTCGCCATTGGAAGGCGGTGTATAGGTGATCGCGTTTGCGCCGGCGCGTATGGTTTCGGTTATGGATTCGTCCGTTGGCCCGCCCGTTGCGATGATGGGAATCGTGGGATAGCGCTCGCGTATGGAGCGCACGACCATAGGCGTTTTGGCGGCTGCGGAGACATTCAATATGTTTGTTCCTGCATCCAGCCGCGACTGTATGTCTGTCCATTCCGAAATAACAGAAACGACGATGGGAATATCTAGGTTCTGGCTGAGCCGGCGTATGGTTTGATTTTCAGTAGGTGCATTGACAACCACGCCAAACGCGCCTTCGTGCTCTGCGTCACAGGCGAGGCTGACCACCCGATCGCCCGTGGTGACACCGCCGCCCACCCCCACCAGCACAGGCATGACAGCCGCAGACATGATGGCGCGTGTAATTGCGGGCTGCGGGGAAAACGGATAGACAGCGATGATGGCATCGGCGTTGATATTGCGTATGATGGCAACATCGGTTGTAAAAGCGAAGGATTTGATGCGCCGCCCGAAAATACGGATTCCGGAAGCTTCGCTGATGCATACAGGGACCTGCACCATATGATTACGCAAAGCGCCATCAAACTGCGGCACATATTTTTGTTTGTGGGTGGGTGGATTCGTCATCATACATGTGCTCCTTTCTAGTCATAGAAGGCAGATTATTCAAAACAGATTCCATAGGCCAAATCATAGGAAGAACCGAATGGCAATGCTGCTCCTACACGATACAGACAAGAATTGCTTTGTATTATTGTATAGGATATTGCCCTGTCAGGCAATAGGCAGGCTGCAATAAATTTTCAAAAATGAAAACAATTGAAAATGTAGGGCGGATATGAAAAAGAGCATTGAATACTGCCTTGTGATTATATATAATGAAAGAAAAGCAGAAGGGGTGCACATGTTTGAGCAAGAATAAGACTGTGGTAAAAATTGGCGGCAAGGAATATGCACTCTCCAGCACGGATTCGGTTGAATATATGCACCGTGTGGCGCTCTATGTCGATCAAACGATGGAGGGTATCAAGAAGAACTCCTTCCATTTAAGCACATCCCTGGCCGCGGTGCTGGCTTCCGTGAATATCGCGGACACGCTCTTGAAAACGCAGGACGAGCTGGCGGAACTAAAGGAAACGCTGAGTGCCCTGAAGGAAGAGGTGCGAAGCTTACAGATTGCGGCTATGAACAAAAACATAAAACCCATCAGCACAGGCACTACAAACAATAGAACCACCCATAAATAACCGGCTGAGGAATGGATATATCATGTGCAGAGCAACAAAGGGGCGAATCGTTCGCCCCTGTTTTTGAAATACGGAGAACAGCCATGTGTGAATTACTGTGTCCCGCGGGGAACTTCGAGGCGCTGAAAGCGGCTGTCCACAATGGCGCGGACGCTGTCTATCTGGGCGGTGCCCGTTTAAACGCGCGCCAAAGCGCCGATAATTTTGACGATGCGGCGCTGGCGGAGGCGGTGCGCTACTGCCATCTTCGCGGCGTGCGCGTCTATGTGACGCTGAATACGCTGATCATGGACGCCGAAATGGAAGAAGCGCTCCGGTTTGCCCGAAAAACGCAGGACATAGGCGTGGATGCGCTCATCGTGCAGGACAGCGGTCTGGCCGCAAGGCTGCGGGAGGAAGTGCCTGTATCGCTGCACATGAGCACGCAGGCGGGCATACATTCTCTGCCCGGTATACGCTTTTACGAGAACATGGGCTGCGAGCGGGTGATTCTGCCGCGGGAGATGCAGCTTGAGGATATCGCATATCTTTGCAGTCATACGGATATAAAAATCGAGGTATTCGCCCATGGTGCGCTGTGCAGCTCATTTTCCGGGCAATGCTTGCTCAGCGCCATGATCGGCGGGCGCAGCGGCAACCGCGGGCGGTGCGCACAGCCCTGCCGGCTGCCTTATAACGGTGCGTATGCGCTGAACATGAAGGATCTATGTACGCTTTTGTCGCTGGATGAATTGGTGGATGCGGGCGTATACAGCTTCAAGATCGAGGGCAGGCTCAAGAGAAGCGAATATGTCGCTGTGACCACGGCCTGCTACAGGCGGGCGCTGGATGCGGTGCTTGATGGTTCGTTTGGAGCGTATAAAAAGACCCAAGGACCGCTGGATATGCACGCATTGGCGCAAATATTCAACAGGGGTGGTTTTACGAAGGGCTATTACTGGCAGGCGGCCGATTTGTGTGACGAAGAACGCCCCAACAACCGCGGGATAGCGGTGGGCCGGGTGGAGCAAAAGGAGAGCACTCAGGCTGTTGTAAAGCTGCATGGCGCGCTGCAAAAGCAGGATGCTGTGGAGTTCTTTTCGAAGGAAAGCCACGGAGGGAGAGTGTTGCACCAAGTGCAGGCGCTGCCTGGCGGGCGGGTGCGTATCGATGCCACCAAAGAAGCGTCTGCAGGGGATACGGTGTATAAAACCGCCGATTTCGAACAGCTTTCCCGGGCGCAGGAAAGCATACAAAAAGCAGCACCAACCGAAAAAGCCGACCTTGCGCTGTACCTTCAAGCCGGGGAGCGGGCACGGCTCGTTGCACACGCGTATGGTTTGTGTGTGACGGTGTATGGGGAAATCGTACAAACCGCACAAAAGAGCGCGCTGGACGCGCAGCGCGCGGTGCAACAGCTTTCCAAGATGGGGGGCACTGTTTTCTATCCGGGTAAAATCGATCTGAATATGGCCGAGGATGTGTGGATACCCATGCGCGTGCTCAACGAGCTGCGCAGGGACGCCCTCCATCAACTGAGCGAGCAACAGCTTTCAAAAGCACGGGTTGTGTGCGGCATACAACCTGTCTTCGGCAAAAAAGAGCGTATGACAGGTGCACGGCAACAAAAAAAGGGAGAGCTTTGCGTGCAGGTGGGCAAAATAGAACAGGCGCAGGCTGCTTTCGCGGCGGGAGCCGACTGTGTATACCTGCTGCCGTTTGACTATCAGGCGCTGAGCGGCATGCTGCAGGCTTTGCAAGCGCAGCGAAAAGATGACCGCAAGCTCTTTGTAAACCTGCCGCCTGTGTGTATGCCCAAGGACGGCGCTGTGATCGAAAGCCTGCTGAAAGAAAACGAAGGGCGCTTCGACGGCGTCATCGCCGCACATGTCGCACAGATCACACAAGAATTCGGCGAGCTGCGCGGCGATTACCATCTCAACGTATACAACCGCGATGCGGTGCGCCTGCTGCTCGAGCAGGGGATGTCCCGCGTGATGCCGTCGGTGGAGTTGACATGGCATGCGATTCACGGCATGATGGAGCCTGAGGATTGCGAGCTGTATGCCTATGGACGTGTGGCCGTGATGAATCTGCTGCATTGCCCGTTTAAAGAAAATATCTGCATGCCCTGTGCTGCGCACAAGGGTGTTCTGTGTGACCGTAAGGGTGAACGGTTTTTAGCACGGCCTGTCTGTGCTTCACACTGCCTGGTGCAGCTGCTCAACGCACATACGCTGGATATTTCAGGTAAATTCGATCGCTTCACCCGCATGCAGGGTGCGAATTTTCGCCTGCACTTCGCATATGAAGACGAATCAACAGTCGAAGCCGTCACACGTTGTTACAGGCGGCTGATGGATGGCGGCGGTAACGGGCTTATACAGCCGAAGAGCAATACGGGATTTTATTTTAGAAACCTGGAATGAGGGATTGGAATTGAGAGAACGACGGGTATTGGAATACGATTTAATCGCCAGCATGCTCATGGAGCTTGCTGTGTCCGATATGGGCAAGGTGTTGTGTACGGAGCTGGAGCCTGCTTACGAGCAGGAGAGCGTGCAAAGGTTGCAACAGGAGACGTCGGACGCGCTGGCCGTATTGTATAAAGCGGGATACAACCCTATCGCCGCGTTTGACGATATGCGTCTGCCTCTGTCGCGGGGTGTGAAGGGATCCGTGCTTACGCCTGCGGAGCTTTTGCGCATAAGCCAGGGGCTGAAGGTCGCGCGGGAAGCGCGGGCTGCGCTCGAGGAAAGCGGCGAGGGGGTTGCGAGCTGGTCGCGGCTTTTAAACGCATACCCTGAAATCGAAGAGGTGATCACGCGCAGCATACTCTCCGAAGAGGAGATCGCGGACTCGGCCTCTTCTGTGCTTGCGGATATCCGCAGAAAGATCAGGCGTGCGCATGAGCGTATACGCGAGAAGCTCAATGGGTTTATCCATTCGCAAACCTATCAGAAATATCTTCAGGAACCCATCATCACCATACGCAACGACCGGTATGTGATACCGGTTCGTCAGGAGTACCGCGCGCAGGTGCCCGGCATGCTGCATGACGCGAGCGCAAGCGGCGCCACGCTGTTCATCGAGCCGATGGCGGTGGTGGAGATCAACAATGCACTTAAATCGCTGCTGGCGGAGGAAAAGGGCGAGATCGAACGGATTTTAGCGGCGATCACCAGTATGGTCGTACCCTGTGCGCAGGAAATCACAAGCAATCTGGAAATTCTTGCACAGTTGGATCGTATTTTTGCCAAAGCCCAGCTGGCACGCGACATGAAGGCATTGCAGCCTGTTTTGAATCAAAGCAGGCAGTTCCGGCTGACGGGCGCGCGTCATCCGCTGATTTCCAAGGAGCAGGTGGTGCCCATAGACATCGTGATACAAGAGGAGATCGACGGCTTGCTGATCACCGGGCCAAACACGGGCGGAAAAACGGTGACACTCAAAACGCTGGGGCTGTTTGCACTGATGGCGCAATCGGGGCTGCATCTGCCCACCCGGCAGGCCGCTTCCATGTGTGTGTTTTCCCATGTGTTTGCAGACATAGGAGACGAGCAGAGCATCGAGCAATCGCTGAGCACCTTTTCCTCCCATATGACGAATATCATAGAGATTCTAAGCAAGGCGGATGCGCATTCGCTGGTATTGCTGGACGAGCTTGGCGCGGGCACGGATCCAACGGAAGGCGCTGCGCTGGGTATGGCCATCATCGATGAGCTGACAGCCAAAGGCTGTATGTTTGCAGCGACCACGCATTACAGCGAGCTGAAGGAATATGCGCTCGTAAAGCCGCGCATCGAAAACGCCAGCATGGAGTTCGATATTCAGACGCTGCAGCCCACCTATAAGCTGCTGATGGGCGTGGCGGGGCACAGCAACGCGTTTGAGATCTCAAGGCGCTTGGGCCTTTCTCAGCGTGTGATACAGAAGGCGCGTGAGTATGTATCCAAGGAGGATGCGCGGTTTGAAGAAGCGCTTAAAAACGCACAAAAGCAGCAGTCACAGGCAAAAGAGGATCGTGAGCGTGCTGAAACAGAACGCCAAAAGAGCAATCAAGCTCTAAAAGAAGCCGGGCATATCCGTAAAGAAGCACAGGCGCAGCATGCCCTCATACTGGAAAAGGCGCGCGAACAGGCGAAGCAGATCATGCAAAAGGCGGCGCAGGAGGCGGAACACATACTCGATGAGATGAAAAAGACCGCGAAGGATTCACCTGATCGCGAATACGCGCGTCAGCTCAAACGTGAGCTCACCAAAAAAGAACAGGCATACGCGCCGGTGATCGAGCGCGCGGCGTATACGGGGGAAGCGCCCAAAACGCTGAAAAAAGGCGATATGGTGACGGTGCTGAGCCTGAATGCGAAGGGGATCGTGCTCTCGCCCCCGGCGCAGGGGAAAGAAGCGCGGGTGCAGGTGGGGGTCATGAAGATGAATGTCCCTTTAAAAGATTTAAGGCTCGCCGAGCAGGAAAGCGAGAAAAAGAAGCCGCCCGGAAGAAGCGGAGATTTCATCATCCGCAGCGTGCCCGGCGAGCTGCATGTGCGCATGCAGACGCTGGATGAAGCGCTGCTCAATCTGGATCGTTATCTGGACGACGCCTTCTTGGCCGGGCGCGAAACGGTGCGCATCGTCCATGGGAAGGGCACCGGGGTTTTGCGCAACGGCATACAGCAATACCTGCGCAGCCATCCGCATGTCAAGTCTTTCAGGCTCGGGCAATATGGTGAAGGGGAAGCGGGTGTGACGGTGGTGGAACTGAAATAGGAGGCGGTGGAGCATATGGTTTTCATCAGTGCATGCCTGGCGGGCGTTCGTTGCAGGTTTGACGGGCAGAGCAAGACGCATAAGGCTATGGTCGATCTCGTAAGCCGGGGGGAGGCGGTTTTTGCGTGCCCGGAGCAGTTGGGCGGATTGCCCACGCCCCGCGTGCAAACGGAGCTGAGCGGCCCGGGGGATGCGGTGCTTAAAGGCAGGGCTTGCGCTGTCACCATAGACGGACAGGACATAAGTGGCGCGCTGATCAGCGGTGCGGAACAGGTATTAGCGCTGTGCAGGCTTTACGGCATCCAGAAAGCCTATTTAAAGACAAAGAGCCCGTCTTGCGGAGTGTGCAGCATTTACGACGGGAGCTTTTCCGGCAGATTGACCGCAGGCGACGGCGTGTGTGCTTCGCTGCTGCTGCAAAACGGCATCGAGGTGATTCCGGTTGACTAAAAGGGATACGAAAGGGGTCTGATGGAATGAAGGATCGTTTTAAAAATTTTATGACCGTACAGGACGAACGTAAAAAACGAATACGCAACGGCTGGTTGTTTGCAATCTTTATGACGGTGGTGCTGGCGGCGCTTGCTTGGCTGCTGGTTTCGTATCTGGCGCAGACACCAAACGATGTGCAGAGCATGGCGCAAGCGGACATGAGCACGGTTTCGTCGTTGCCGTTGCCCGCGCCGCAGCCCATACCGCCGCCCACGCCACAGCCCAAACCGTCAGCGCGCACACAGCCAGGCACCCAGTCGGGTAAGGCGTCTTCGAAAGATGCGGATTCTCTGCAAGCACCCGCGCCGTCGGCGCAGCCAAAGCTGCTTGTTGAAGCGGATGCAGAAGCATCCTCATGGGTTTCGTCAAAGCCTGTGCAGCAGGAGGAGGAAGAGATGCAGCCCGTGTCTGATTTTGCAACGCGCATCGAAGAGCTTTTGCCGGGAGTGGTACGCGTGACAGCGTTTGAACCGCTGCCCTCCTTCATGCAGCAGGACGACCAGACTTTTTCGGGCATCATATTGGAAGACGGCTATATTTTAGCCAACGCACACTGGATCACACAGGACGAAGCGTGGATAACAGATCAAAACGGGGGCATACTGCCTGCAAAGGTGCAGGGCATCGACCGTCCCAGCGGTCTGGCGCTGCTCAAGCTTGAAACAGCCGATCTCTCAGACGATGTGCCGTTTGAGATGAGCCAAGAGGATGAAGACATAGCCTTAGGCCGCGAGGTGATGGTGTTAAGCGCATATGAAGGGGGATATGTATCCAAAGGGATCATCACACAAGCCTGCACGAATGTGAGGATAGGCGAAGATGAAAGCAGCATCTATCACACGGACATCGCCCTTGACGAGCAGCACGCAGGGGGTGTTGCGTTCAGTGAAGACGGCCGGATATTCGGTGTGGTGGTGCAATTCGGGCAGGAGAAGAAGATCGTGGGCTGTGCGTATGTGCGGGCTGTTGTGCAGCGGCTGATGGAAAAAGGCGTGATTGAGCGCGTGGGCATCGGTATAAACGGCGTGTATCTGGATGAAGCCGAGGCACAAGAGCTTGGCCTGCACAAGGGGATCTATGTGACAGAAGCCCTCTCGGGCGGGCCGGCAAGGCGCGCGGGGCTTCGCGCGGGAGATATCATCGTACAAGTGGCCGGCGAAGAGGTGGAATCCTATGCACATATTCGAACAGCCGTCGAACAGTCCGGCGAAAAAGCCATCCCCATGGTGTTCATACGCAATGGCTGCGAGGTGGATATGGAGGCTCGGCCTGTCGACTTAACGCCCATTTTGACAGATTAGAGCGAGTATAAAATGGTTTGATGAAAGATCCGCGGTGCGTGTGTTTCGACAAGGGCAGCCGCGGTTTTTCTTGCAAAGTTTTTCAAAAAAAGTGGCCGCCCAAGCGTGCGGACGGCCAATAAAAGGGGGGTCTCAATGTATTGTGAGGTCATCCTTATTATTGACGGATTGATTTGTTTTATACACGGTTTGTAAAAATCATGTAAAAATAATTTTTTCTGTCAGATCACGGCCGGATTGATGGCTGGGCGTATAGAGGGAATAGATGTCGGTGGCGCGCATGTCCAGCGCAAACAGATCCGTAATATCGCTGTATTTTTTATAATGGGCCGCCTTTGTGATGAGGGGGATGCTGCTGTTTTGCTTGATTTCTTTCAATAAGGCGGCGCTGTTTTTGCGGAAACCGAGCAGGCGCGCATAGGCGCTGGACGCATTGAAACGCACCAAATCATCCTTTTTGATGTCAAGCAGCGCGTACATACAGATGCGCTGTATGCGTGTCTGCGGGTAGCGCAGGCTTTTGGCCGCGTGATACAGCCCGTGCAGCGTATTCACCCTGCCGGATGCTTCTTTTATACGGTATTGCAGCCCTTCTGTGACATCCGGCAGCTGTGCGATATCCAAAAGCGTGCATCGGCGCAGTATGGTGAGCACAGCCTGTGACAGGGCATCTTCCGTCATGAACGGCGTGAGCGTACAGGCGACATAGTCGGGCATATAACGCTTGACGGAATCGATGCCTTGTGTCCGTATGTGTGTGCGTATGTGTGACGCGCTCGCGATGCCCGCTTGCGCAGGGATACGCTGTATGGGCAAGGGTGTCATGCGGCTGTTCAATTTCAACAGCGCTTTTGTGTACTCAATGCCGAGTATGATGTTGGGCATCGCCAGCAAGGAAGCGTCTTTTAAGGGCAGCGCTGCGGCTAGGGCACGGCTGCGCGCAGACGCATAGGAAAAGCCTTGGTCGAGCTGTGCTTTCAGGTGGCGGCGATAGTTTAAAGGCTCCTTGAGCAGCAGGGAGGCGATTTGCTTCAACAAATCGGCATCCGGCAGCTCGCAGCCGAAGCAGATGGAATGCACCACACCCAAGCTGTCCAGTATGCGCACAGCACCGTGTGCAAACCCTTCGGCGCTCTGCAGCGCATAGGCTGCGGGCAGCTCCAGCACGGCGTCGGCGCCGGCCTGAAGCGCCCAGCACGTGCGCTGCCATTTGTCGCGGCAGGCAGGCGCGCCGCGCTGCACGAAATTTCCGCTCATCAGGCAGAGTATATGATCAAACCCAAGCTTACGCATTTCTGCAATCTGGTGGGCGTGTCCGTTGTGGAACGGATTATATTCGCAAATTACTGCCCCGATTTTCATTTTTCACCTTTCAAAACATGTTACAGTGGTGTATACTGGCGTTAGGCGTTTTGCTTGGATGAACGCCTTCGATATTCTTATTATAGGCTTTACCTGATATCATCATAAGCGTTTTGTATCGTGTGCGCAAGATATGCGCTTCACATAAATTTTACGACGGAGGCGAAAAACTTGGGAGTCATTGAAAAACTAAGGGAGAGAGCAAAACAAAAAAAACGCAGCATCATACTGCCGGAGGGAACGGAGCCAAGAACCATACAAGCCGCGTCCATCATCGCGCGCGAAGGCATAGCAGATGTCATACTGCTCGGAAATCCGGAGGAAGTGTATCGTGTGCTGCCCGAAGAAGAGCTGTCTGGCGTACAGATAATCGATTACCTGCACACCCGCGAAATGGATGCTTATGCAGAGCAGTTTTATGAGCTGCGCAAGGCCAAAGGCATGACCATGGAGCTGGCAAAAGAGACGATGAAAAGCGCCTTATACTATGCCGTGATGATGCTGAAAAATGGATTGGCACACGGCATGGTGGCAGGCGCCATCAACACCACAGGGGATGTATTGAAGCCGGGCTTACAGGTCATCAAGACGAAGCCGGGCATTTCCATCGTATCCAGCTGCTTCTTGATGGAATTGGCGCAAGGGTTCACACAATACGGCGAAGACGGCGTGCTTTTGTTTGCGGATTGTGCGGTCAACATCAATCCTGATGCCGAGCAGCTGGCAGCGATCGCTGCGGCCACCGCGCAGACCTCACAGGGGCTGCTGAACATGGAGCCGCGCATTGCGATGCTTTCCTTCTCCACCAAGGGCAGCGCGAAGGACGAGCTGGTGGACAAGGTCACCGAAGCGACACGCATCATGCAGCAAGCCAACCCAGGCTTGCTGATAGACGGCGAATTGCAGGCGGATGCGGCGCTGGTCGAAAGCGTGGGCAAGCTGAAAAGCCCGCAAAGCAAGGTGGCGGGGCGCGCGAACATACTCGTGTTTCCCGATTTACAGGCAGGCAACATCGGCTACAAGCTGGTGCAGCGCTTGGGCGGCGCACAGGCCATTGGGCCGATCTGCCAAGGGCTGGCGAAACCCATCAACGACCTGTCACGCGGGTGCAGCGTCGAGGATATCGTGAATATGGCGGCGATCACATCGCTGCAGGCGTGAGCAGAAGGAGGAAATAAAATGAAAAACGTACTCGTGATCAATGCGGGGAGCTCCTCGCTGAAATATCAGCTCATCGAAATGAGCGATGAGACTGTGATCGCCAAAGGCTTGGTAGAACGCATAGGCATAGACGGCTCTAAGCTGACGCATAATCCCAACGGCCGGCAGCCGATCGTGACAGAAACGGAGGTGCCCGATCATACGACGGCTATCCGCATGGTGCTGCAGCAGTTGACGGACGAGCAGCACGGCGTGATCTGCAGCATGGACGAAATCTACGCTGTAGGGCATCGCGTTGTGCATGGCGGTGAAAGCTTTAAGCGTTCCGTGATCATCAACGATTATGTCGTTTCTGTCATCGAAGAGAACGCGCCTTTAGCGCCTCTGCACAATCCGGCAAACATCATGGGCATTACCGCTTGCCGCGAGGTGCTCCCCAATACGACCATGGTCGCGGTTTTCGATACGGCGTTCCATCAGACGATGCCGCCCTGTGCGTATCTGTATACATTGCCGTATAATTACTACACAGAGCGCAAAATCAGGCGCTATGGATTCCACGGCACCTCCCACCAGTATGTGGCCAACCGCGCGGCAGCCATGATGTGCAAACCCATCGAAGAACTGAACATCATCACTTGCCATTTAGGCAACGGATCCAGCATTGCGGCGGTTCAATCGGGGAAATCCATCGATACCTCCATGGGATTCACACCACTGGCGGGTGTGCCTATGGGAACGAGGACAGGGGACATCGACCCGGCGATCACCTTCTACCTGATGAAAAACTACAATATGGAAGAGCGGGAGATCAACGAAGTATTTAACAAGAAGTCGGGCATGGAAGGCCTGAGCGGTGTGAGCAGCGATTTTCGGGATCTCTGGGTGGCTGCCGACGCCGGCAATGAGCAGGCTCAGCAGGCGCTGGAGGTCTTCTGCTACGGTGTTAAAAAATATATTGGCTCCTATTCCGCTGCGATGAACGGCGTAGACTGTATCGTGTTTACGGCAGGCATCGGAGAAAACGACCATATGGTGCGTAAAAATGTGCTGGAGGGCTTGGATTATCTGGGCGTAAGCATCGATGAAGAAAAAAACAAGATTCGCGGCCAGGAAATCGATATCTCCAAGCAGGATTCCAAGGTGCGTGTGTTCGTGATTCCCACCAATGAAGAGCTGATGATTGCGCGCGAAACCATGCGTTTGGCTGTTGGGAAATAATGTTGACAAACGCAGACAAAGAGGATATAATGTTCTCCGGTTGCTTATGACGGTTTGGGTTTAATCATTTAAACCATTGCATAGAGAATCCATGTCAGCCGGGCAATAAGAGCCGGATGCATATGGATGAAGGAGGTGTGGTTCATGGCGGTACCTAAGAGAAGAACTTCCAAGGCGAAGAGGGATTCAAGAAGGGCGAATACTTTTAAGCTCACAAATCCGACAATCGGTGCTTGTCCGCAGTGCCATAAGCCGAAATTGGCACATAGAGTCTGTAAGGAATGCGGTTTTTACAACGGCAAAAAAGTGATCGAAGTAGAAGCATAGCCCCCTGTACAAGACGTGCCAAAGACTGTTTTTAATGTAGAAAAGCTTTAAAAACAGTCTTTTTCTGTTATAAAGATATTGACAAAAGCGCTTTTGTCGGTATACTGGACATAATGATATTTTATCATGGTAACGCTTTAAATCAATAAAGCAACTACGAAGCCGGAGGAAATGATGGGTTACAAAAAACAGGTACCGGAGGGCGTGCAGGATTATTTGGCCGCACAATGTTACAACAAGCGGATTATCGAAGGAAAAATCCGGCAACGTTTTTTGCTGTGCGGCTACGATGAAATAGAAACGCCCATGTTCGAATACTGCGATGTGTTTGCGAATGGCATCGGCAGCATACGGCAGGAAAAGATGATCAAGTTCTTCGACCAGCAAGGCAGGATATTGGCGCTCAGGCCGGATATCACCATGCCCATTGCGCGCGTGGCCGCCACGAAGCTTGCGGATTTCCCGCAGCGGCTGTTCTATATCGGCAATGCGTTCGGATACGACAACAGCATCCACGGCGTGCAGAAGGAGTTTACACAAGCGGGCGTGGAGTGCATCGGCATACCCGGCGTTGCGGCGGATGCGGAGATGATTGCGCTTGCCATTCAATCGCTGCTGGATGCGGGGCTGGATAATTTCCAGATTGACATCGGGCAGGTGGAGTTCTTTAAGGGCCTGATGGAAGAGGCGGATCTCGACCGCGAGGAAAGTGAGGCGCTGCGTGAGGCATTGGATCGCAAAGATATGCTGGGCATGGAGTTGGTGCTGCGCGATAAGCCCGTCAGCTTGAATCTGAAGGAGCGCATCATGCAGCTGGCCATGCTCTATGGCGGCGAAGAAGTGCTCAGCAAGGCGTATGCCTTTTCGGCGCACCCCAGATGCCGTTCGGCGGTGGCGCATTTAAAGCGTGTCTATGCGCTGCTGGAATCGTTTGCACTCTCGCGGTATGTGAGCATAGATTTTGGCATGATCAAGAGCATTGATTATTATACAGGCGTGATCTTTCGCGGGATTACGGATGATTTGGGTTACCCGCTTCTGGCTGGCGGCCGGTATGATACGCTGATGGGATCCTTTGGGCGCGAGGCGTGTGCCATCGGCTTTGCGATCGGCATCAAACGCGTGCTGGTGGCGTTGCAGCGGCAGGGCAGACTGAGCGAGCTGCCTTTGCTGGATGCGGTGGTGGGCGGTGCGTCCGAGTCGGACGTTTTCAGGCACATGGAACGCTTGCGCGCAGAGAAAAAACGCGTGGCCAGTGCGCTGGGGCTGGATGCGAACGCGCTTGCGCAGTATGCGTGCGGGCGTGCGAGGCAGGCGCTCTATGTAGACGAACAGGGCTGTGCAACGATATACGCACCGCGGCAGAAGGAGACAGAAGGATGAAGGAAGTGACCATCGCACTGGCCAAAGGCCGGCTGGGCGATTTTTCGATCGAGCTGCTGGAGCAATGCGGCCTTGATTGCAGCGAATTGAAAGACGAGGGCCGCAAGCTGATCTTTTATGACCGTGCAAATGTCTACCGCTTTTTGCTGGCGAAGCCCAGCGATGTGCCGGCGTATGTGGAGCATGGCGCTGCGGACATGGGCATCGTGGGCAAGGATACGCTGATGGAAGCGGACGCGCCGCTCTATGAGATGATGGATTTAAAATACGCGGCCTGTTCACTGTGTATCGCGGGCTATCCGCAACAAAATAAGCGCAATGTGGCCATGGACAACCGTGTGGTGGCCACCAAATATCCGAACATTGCGCGCAGGTATTACCAAGCGAAAGGCGAAACGATCGATGTCATCAAGCTGAACGGCTCCATTGAGCTTGCGCCCTTGCTGGGCATTGCGGATGTGATACTGGATATCGTACAGAGCGGGCGCACGCTGAAGGACAACGGCTTAATCGTGCTGGAAAAGATATGCGATATCAGCGCGCGGCTGGTGGTCAACCGGGTCAGCCTGAAGACGAAGAACGAACGCATCGGGGAGCTGATGCAAAAGATGAGGGGGATCATAAACGGTGGTTAGGCTATTGAATGCCGCGACACACAGGCAGGCGATACTGGATTTGCTCGACAACCGCGAGCAGATGGAGGATGAGGCGGCGCGCGAATCGGTACGCTGTATTGTGAACGATGTGCGCATGCGCAAAGATGAGGCGCTGTTTGAATATACGAAACAATTCGACGGCGTGCAGCTCTGTGCAGAAACGATCCGTATACCCAAGGAGGAAGTCGATGCAATCGCGGCGCGGGCCGATCGTGAAATGAGAGCGTCCCTGCAGAGGGCTGCCGATAACATCCGGCGCTTTCACGAAAAACAGCTGCAGACAGGGTTTTTGGATCGGGAGGAAGGCAAAGCGCTGGGGCAGCTTATACGCCCCATCGAAAGCGTGGGCGTGTATGCGCCGGGGGGTACGGCGGCTTATCCTTCTTCCGTGCTGATGAATGTACTGCCCGCAAAAGTGGCGGGCGTGCGCCGCATCGCGTTGGCGACGCCGCCCAACTTGGGCATCAGCCCCAACGTGATGGCGGCTGCTTCCATCGCGGGTGTGGATACCGTATACCGCATGGGCGGCGCGCAGGCGATCGCGGCGCTGGCGTTTGGCACGCAAAGCGTGCGCCGTGTGGATAAGATCACAGGGCCGGGCAACCGGTATGTTGCGCTGGCCAAGCGCGAAGTCTACGGCTTTGTGGGCATCGACATGATTGCCGGGCCGTCGGAAGTGCTGGTGGTGGCGGATGAAAGCGCTGATGCTTCCTATGTGGCGGCGGACATGCTCTCGCAGGCGGAGCACGATGTGCTGAGCGCGTGTATACTCATCACCACGGACATTGATCTCGCACATCGTGTACGTGAGGAGATCAAGCGGCAGTTAAAGGCGCTGAAACGGCAGGAAATCGCCCGCAGTGCTTTGGAAAACTACGGGCTGATCGTGGTGGCGAAGGATCTGCATGAAGCGATGGAACTGGCGAATGCGGCGGCGCCCGAGCATCTGGAACTGGCCGTGAAGGAGCCGTTTTTGTGGTTGAAGCATGTGAAAAACGCGGGCGCGGTTTTCTTAGGGCATTATGCGCCCGAAACGCTGGGTGATTATTACGCGGGCACCAACCATGTGCTGCCCACCAGCGGTACGGCGCGTTTCTTTTCGCCGTTGGGCGTGTATGATTTTATCAAACGCACCAGCGTCGTCTATTACGATCAAACGAGATTGCAAGAGGCGTCGGAGGACATTGAGCGGCTGGCGCTGGGTGAAGGACTGGACGCACATGCGGCTGCTGTTGCAATCAGACGTAAAGATGGGATGCGCTGAGCATATTATGAAGAATGGGTTTGGGAGGGTGAAACGATGATCATATTTCCCGCGATCGATATCAAAAATAAAAAATGTGTGCGCCTTTTGCAGGGCAGAGCGCAGGATGAGACCGTCTACGGCGATCCGGTACAGATGGCTCAAAAATGGCAGGCACTGGGCGCGCGTTATCTGCATGTCGTAGATCTGGACGGTGCGTTTGAGGGTGTGAGCCGAAACTTACCCGTCGTGCGCGCGATCGTTGAAAAGATCGACATTCCAGTACAGCTGGGCGGCGGTATCCGCAGCATGGAGGATGTGGAGGAGCGGATGCAGGCGGGCGTGCGTCGTGTGATACTCGGCACGGCGGCCATTGAAAATGAAGCGCTGCTAAAGGAAGCGGCGCAACGCTACCCCGGACGCATTGCCGTGGGTATCGATGCGAAAAATGGCGTCGTCGCAACGAGGGGCTGGCTTGAAGACAGCGGAATCGAGGCATATGAACTCGCGCTTCGCGTGAAGGAATGGGGGATCGATACGGTGATCTACACGGATATTGAAAAAGACGGTATGTTAACGGGCCCGAATTTTGAAGCGACGCGCAAAATGATGGATACCGGGCTGCAGGTGGTCGCGTCCGGCGGCGTGAGCAGCCTGGAGGATATCAGCCGGTTGAAAAAGATGGGTGTGTATGGCGTCATCACAGGCAAAGCGCTCTATGATGGCAAGATCGATCTGGCACGTGCGCTGGCGTTGTAATGGGGGAGAAAAAATGGATTTATCGATGATTCGGTTTGATGAGAAGGGGCTGGTGCCTGCCATCGTGCAGGATGTGCACAGCAAGCAGGTGCTCATGCAGGCTTATATGAACGAAGAAGCTTTGCGCCAAACGCTGCAGACCAAGCGCGCGACATACTTTAGCCGCTCCAGGCAAGCGTTGTGGGTCAAGGGGGAGACGAGCGGAAATACGCAGGCTGTGCAGGCTGTGGCCTACGACTGCGACGGGGACTGTATTCTGCTCAGCGTCATACAAAAGGGCGTTGCTTGCCATACGGGTGCACGCAGCTGCTTTTTCAACGAGCTGCTTACGCAGGAAGAACCGGTAGCGGACGCAGGTGTGCTGCACGAGGTGTACGCGGTTATACAGGACAGGCTGAATAACCCGCAGGAAGGCTCCTATACGAACTATCTGTTTGAAAAAGGGGTAGATAAGATCTCCAAGAAGGTGGTGGAGGAGGCGTGCGAGGTGATCATAGGTGCGAAAAACGGCGATACAGCGGAGATGCGCTATGAGATCGCGGATCTTTTCTACCATGTGATGGTGCTGATGGTGCAGCAGGGGCTGCCTCTTTCCGAGGTGTATGAAGAGCTGAAAGACAGGCGCTAAACCCCGCACGTTGCCTGGAATTAAAATCGTTCCTTAGCTGCCCGCGCAAAAGCTTTGGGCAGCTTCTTTATACGGAGAACAGGATTTGAGCTGTGCTCATAAGCGGCATATGCATACCAAGATAGATCATCATATTCCGCCCTACGTAAGATAAAAGGGAAAGCCCACATCCACACAGCGCGTGTTTAAAAGCAGTAATATCGTCCTTCGTGCGACATAAAGCTTTCTCGTGCATAATAAACATCTTTATATGAAAGGATGTGGTTATGATGAGCAAGCGCAGGTCTTTAGCCCGCTTTAGAGAGTGGATGGAGCGGGTCAATTGGAAAAACATCGCTTTTATGGGTGTGATGGTCGTGTTATTGACTCTGTGTATCGTACAGGTGGTGGGTATTATTTCGCATAATCCCGTCGCTGTTTCAGGCGATGTCAAGGATTGGGGAGTTGGATTCGAGGAAGAAGGCAAGCAGCCCCGAGGGAATGCCACGTCTGAATACCTCGCGCAGTTTGACGCCTATTATGTGGGCGGCGCCGTGGAAAAGACGATTTACCTGACCTTCGACGCCGGTTTTGAAAACGGCAACACAGACCCGATCCTGAAGGCGCTCAAGGAAAAGGAAGTGCCGGCGGCATTCTTTTTAACCGGCCACTATATGACACAGAATCCGGAGCTGGTTAAGCGGATGGAGCAAGAAGGGCATATCGTAGGCAATCACACCATGAGCCACCCGGATATGGCAAAGATTTCGGATAAGGAAAGCCTGAAAAAAGAATTGGAAGATTTAGAACAAGTTTATTTCGATACCACCGGCAAACAGATGCTCAAATACTATCGCCCGCCCGAGGGAAAATTCAGCGAAGCAAATCTAAAACACGCGCAGGAGCTTGGATACAAGACGATTTTCTGGAGCCTCGCCTATGTGGATTGGTATGAGAACAGCCAGCCCACCAAGGAGCAAGCCTTTGCAAGGCTCAGGCCGCGCATACACTCCGGCGCGATCGTACTGCTGCACAGTACATCCAGCACCAACGCGCTCATACTGGGTGAGCTGATCGACGGATGGAAGGCGGAAGGGTATACGTTTAAAACACTGGATGATCTGTGCGGCGTCGCGCAGCAGACGAGCGCAAGCCCGGAGCCGCTGGAAGTCATGCAATCCAAGTGAACAACACTCGTGGATGTGATCTTTTCAAGCGTCCGAAGAACGCATATAACGCCGAAGGCCGGCAAATAAGCCGGCCTTCGGTATTGTGATGAAAAAGATGCTTCGGCTGTCATACGGGCTCTCCGTGCGCCTGCCATCATTCGTCGTCCGGGAGCGTCTCTGTATCCTCTGATTCAGCCTCATCACACTGTTCGGGCAGCGATTGCACATGGTTGAGCTTACGCTGGATCTGGCGGGTACGCACGCCGACCAGTTTGTCGAGTTCGCTGCCCACCTGATCGATCCGCCGGCGGGCGGAGGTCAGCACAGCTTCAAAATTGTCAAACTCAGTCTTCACAGAATGCAGCACGCGCCACACTTCGTCGGAGCGCCGCTGGATGGCCAGCGTGCGGAACCCCATCTGCAGGCTGTTCAGCAGCGCGGACAGCGTGGTGGGGCCTGCGATGTTGATGTGATAGTCGTTTTGCAGCCGTTCGATCAACCCGCGCCGCACGACTTCGGCATACAATCCTTCGAAAGGCAGGAACATGATAGCGAAATCGGTGGTGTAGGGGGGTGCTATGTATTTTGAGCTGATCTCCTTCGCAAACGCGCGAATCCGCCTTTCCAAGGCGTTGCCTGCTGTATCAATCGCGGCCGGATCGGCGCTTTCGTAAGCGTCGCAAAGCTGTGCGTAAGCGTCTGCCGGGAATTTTGCGTCGATGGGCAGATAGACGGGCTCCGTGCCGTCGCCCGGCAGCTTCACGGCGTACTCCACCACATTGTTGCTGGAGGGAACGACGGCGGCATTGGCGACATATTGATCGGGGGAGAGGATTTGATCGAGTATGGCGCCCAATTGAATTTCTCCCAGGATGCCCCTGGTCTTTACATTGGAGAGCACCTTTTTCAAATCCCCGACGCCCGCAGCCAGTGCGTGCATCTCGCCTAAACCCTTGTTGACCTGCTCCAGGCGTTCGTTTACAAGCTGGAAGGATTGGTGGATACGCTGTTCCAGTGTGCGCTGCAGTTTTTCGTCTACCGTGGCGCGCATCGCTTCCAGCCGCTTTTCATTGTCCTGTTGTATGGCGGACAGCTTGCTGTCCACCAGACTGCGCATCTGTTCAAGGGAAGCCTCGTTTTTGGAGACGGAGAGATTCAGGCGCTCATGAAGCATGCTCAGCATTTCGTTTACAGTTTTCTGCAGGGTGTTTTGGCTGCGCGCCATCTGTTCGTTGAGCTCAACAAGCCGCTGGTTTTGCATGGAGGCGACCTGCTCCTGGGTTTTTGTGAGCATGTTGGACATGCTCACAATGCTGTTTTGCAGCATCAGCAGCAGTTCGCTCTGGTCCTTTGTAATGGCCTGCATCAGGCGCTCTTCAAGTGCGCGGATTCTTGCATCGGCTTCCTCCTGCGTCTTTCTTTTTTGCTGCTGCTGGTTGATGAGCAATATCAGCAGCAAAACGATGCTGATTACGCCCGCAACGGCTGAAAACACTTCCATTGTAGACCTGCCTTTTTTGTATTCATCAAGAACGGCGAAGAGGTTGTTCTTCGCCGTTCTTTTGTTCTTCTGAGGAAAGAACCGTATTGTCAGTCTATTTCGCTGAGCAGAACGGGGCGCGCTTCATCCTTCGACTTTTGCGCTGCTTTGGCGAGGCGCACGGCCTGCAAACCGTCAAACGCGGTGACGGGCGCGGGCTTTCCTTCGTTGACAGTCGCGAAGAAAGCGGCTTGCGCTGTGACAAACGCCTTTTCATAGCGCTCCAAGAAGAAATAAACGGGCTTGTCCGACAGTACGCCGCTGTCATTGGTGATTTGAATGGTGCTTTCGGGCACATTCCCCATGGAAACACAGCCCTTAGATCCGTGGACTTCCGTTCTTTGTTCGTATCCGGAATTGGATTTGCGGGACAGATCGATCACGCCGATCGCGCCGCTGGCGAATTTGAGCGAAACGATGGCGGTGTCCACATCTCCGAGTTCACCGATCTTAGGATCGACCAAGGATACGCCCAGCGCGTAGACTTCTTCGACTTCCGAGTCGGAATAATAGCGTGCCAGGTCGAAATCATGGATCATCGAATCGAAATATAATCCGCCGCTTGTCTCGATATAGGCATACGGCGGCGGCTCGGGATCGCGCGAGCAGAGCTTGATGATCTGGGGATCGCCGATGGTACCGTTTTCAATGGCGGCGCGTAGCTTCATCTGGTTGTCGTCAAACCGGCGCATAAAGCCCATCAGGAATTTAACGCCGGATTTTTCGATGGCCGCAATCGCTTTATGTATGCTGGGAATGTCGGCGGCGAGCGGTTTTTCGCAGTATATGTTTTTCTTCACTTCGCACGCGCGCATGATGAAGTCACAATGTGTAGGGGTGGGGGAACAGATGAAAACACTATCCACTTCCGGATCGGTAAAAAGATCTTCAGATTCCTTGCTTACATGCTCCACACCGATGCTCTTTGCCCAAGCAGCGGCTTCCTCGGTCAAGTAGGGATCGATGATGTGCTTGATCCGCACGCCAGGCTGGAATTTGACTAAAGCGTCCGCGTGAACCCGCGCGATTCTGCCCGCTCCCAGTATGCCAACAACATTTTGATTGCTCATATATGATGCCTCCCGTATTAATTTTTAGTTTCAGGATTAAACCGTCCATGTTGAATAGTATACACCGAATATCATTTTTTTTCCATCGATTAATGCAGCTTTGAATCATGAATTGACAAAGCAATCCTCCATGCGTTAAAATACTCTTGTTGTCATAAGAGACCGATGTGCTTCTTGAAACGGCAAGCATGTGTATGCATCCGCAATGCAACGGGAGGGGCGCGCATGGCTTCTAAAAAGCGGATCAGAGATGGGCACGGAGGCAAAACAGAATAAACATGCAGTATGCGCCTATAGCTCAGCAGGATAGAGCGACCGCCTCCTAAGCGAAAGTCCTACCCTCAAAAATCTAATACTTGTTCCCGTAGCTCAGCAGGATAGAGCGTTCGCCTCCTAAGCGAAAGGCCCCGCGTTCGAATCGCGGCGGGAACGCCATGAAAGGCCCTATTTATAAGGGTTTCCGCGAAAACACCTCTCTTGGTCTGACAAAATCAAGAGAGGTGTTTTTCTTCTTTTGCTTTTAAATACATCTCTTCCCATTTAATAACGCCATTCCTAGCAGGGCTCCACTTAAAAATATATTTTCCTGAACTGACATTTCGTCTACCAACGCAAGCTCTTGCTGTATAGTAACGATTCCTGCCTTTTCAGCGTCGGATATGCTAGTGTTTTTTTGAAGCTTGCCGTTAACATATAGTTCTCCGTCATATGTCTCATATGGGTACATACCGCAAAGTATTTTTATTAGTGTTGATTTCCTGCTCCGTTTTCCCCACAGAGAGCATGTATCTCTCCTATTTTAACCTCCAGATTAACGTCATCAAGTGCAAGAACTCCTGGGAATTGTTTTCTAATGCTTTTGAGTTGTAACGCTAATTCCGGCATAATATTCCTCCTAACTTTAAATGCACTAAAAAGCTTTCTCTATTTAAAAGGAACACGTGAGATTGTAGCTCAATTTGACAAAGCGAGTATTTATGAGTATATTATTATTAGGTCAACAAGGCGAGGGCGTATAGATCTTTCGCTACGTTGTCCACTTTTATGTCCATACTGTTGGTGTGCCAACCAAATGGAGTCGTGAGCAGATGATGTTCACGGCTTCTCTTGTGCGGACATGAAAATTATAAGCAAAGCAAATGAAATAGGAAAGGAGGAGATACCAATTAAAAATAAAAAAGCAGTTGTTATTGTATGGATATGTGTGATACTGGCCCTATTTGTCGGAGTGCTGCTGATAGGTACCCCCGCCGAGAAGCATGAGACGGTTCAGGAGATGATGCGTGACGCTGTGCTGCATGAGAGTAATCATATCGAACTGTTTGGAATAAAAGATGTGAATCCAGCCTTTGCTTCTGCTGTGCTGATTACAACCATACTGTTGATCGTGGCAGCATTAATTCGTATATTTGCGATACCTAAATTTCGCTATATACCCAATAAAATTCAATTAGTTCTGGAGCAAATAGTCGGCTTTTTTTACGACTTTGTGAAAAAAAACAGCCCACACCGCCATCGATTTTTAGGTGCGTATATTTTTGGAGCAGGAATATATATTTTTTTTGGAACTTTATTTGAATTACTGGGGCTGCAGGCAATTACCACAGTAGGTGCCTCGATTACCCTTCCGGCGCCTTTGTCGGATATCAACGGTGCCATTGCATTGGGCTGCTTATCGTATCTTATAATTTTAATGGGTGGGCTTTTTTCCAACGGTATTCGGGGCTTAGGAAGTGCGCTAAAGGATTTTTCCATGCCTCTTTCTATGAGCTTCCGTCTATTTGGAGCCTTGCTCAGCGGGGTGCTTGTTACAGAATTAATTTATTATTACTTCGCCCTCAGCTTCGTTTTGCCGATTATTGTCGGGGTGCTGTTTACATTACTCCACGCTCTGGTTCAAACATATGTGCTTATTATGCTGACCGCATCCTCTTACGGAGAAGTATCCAAACCACGCATTAAGGAAGATCATGCCTTGCCCGCTTCAGGAGAGCTTGATTATTAAACATGGGTAACCCGACTTTAGCAAGCAATCGTCTTGTAAGAGTCCATACATACAAGGAGGAATTTATAAAAAATGAAAAAAACGTATTATATTAGAAGAGTGCTGTTCTGCTTTTTGGCAATGGTGTTACTGATTGCTCCCGTTTCCATGGTCGCATACGCCGCACCCGCTCAAGAACAACCGTCTATGTCCATAACATCCGAAGAAGCAATCGATTCAGAAAACACCGCATCTGACCCCATAAGTACCAAGGCAATTGCTGCGGCGATCACAATCTCTGTCGGTGCAGCAAGCGGTGCAATCGCTATGGGTATTGCCATTTCCAAATCGTCTGAAAGTATTGCACGTCAGCCGGAGGCTGGAGAAAAGATCCGCTCAGGCTTGCTGCTGGGGCTGGTATTTATCGAGACAGCGATCATCTACGCTTTGGTTGTGGCAATTATGATTGTCTTCGTTCTGTAGGAGGCGATAAACAATGAATATCCCTTTAAATATAGATTGGCAGCAGATCCTTTTGCATCTTCTGAATTTTTCAATTTTAACGTTGGGCTTGTATCTGCTGCTGTATAATCCCGTCCGGAATTTTATGAATAAAAGAGCGGAATATTACCGCAATCTGGACAGCGATGCAGAAAACAAATTAAAACAAGCCGAAGATTTGGAAAAGACTTATCAAGAACGCTTGCAGCATATCGAAACTGAAATCGCAGAAAAAGAGTCGCAAGCTGCACAAAAAGCGCAGCAACGCGCAGAGGCAGTTTTGCAACAAGCCAATAAAAAAGCCGAACAAATGCTTTTAGAAACCCGGGAGGAGGCTATGCGGGAACGTGCAAAACTAGCAGAGGATACTCAGCAAGAGATCATTTCCCTTGCATTTTCCGCCGCAGAAGAGATGATGACTCAATCTTCATCGGATACACTGGATCAATTTATATATGCTGTGCAACAGGAGTGAGTACGTGATAGAAAACAGGAACATCAAGATAGAGGCCATTTTATACAGCGCAGCGCCTCCAAGCGATCTTCAAAGAGAAGAGTTAATAAGTTTTTTGAAACACAAATATAACGATGACGTAATCCTGACTTGGAAAGAAGATAACCAACTCAAACAGGGGCTTCGTTTGGAAGTGGGAACGCTCAGCAATTCCGGCTCCTCCGACCCCGTGTGGACGTTGGATGCTGTATACGATTGGAGTATAGAGAGTCGGATGCAGCAGTTAAAAGAAGATATTTCTAATCTTTCTGCTCATCAGAAGAATCTCGTTCCGCTTATCGAGCAAACCATAGAAAACTGGACGCCCAAAGCGTTAGAGCAGGAGATTGGCACCGTATTATCTGTCGGCGATGGGATCGCTACAGTCGGCGGACTTGCCCATGCCACCTATCAGGAGATCCTTATTTTCTCCTCCGGTATTCGTGGTATGGTGCTGGAATTAAAACGGGACGAGGTTGGCTGCATCTTATTTGATGACTCCCGTAATATTGTAGAAGGCAGCCAAGTGAAAAGAACAGGAAAGACTGCCGGAATTCCGGTGGGTGATAATTTTAAAGGTCGTGTGATTGATGCAATGGGCAATCCAATCGATGGGCAGGGCCCTATTCAGGCGGATGGCTACCATCCCATTGAATCCCCCGCTCCGGATATCATCTCCCGCTCTCCGGTCAGCAAGCCCATGGAAACTGGTATTTTGGCAATCGATGCGATGTTTCCCATTGGACATGGGCAGCGTGAACTGATTATTGGTGACCGCCAAACAGGAAAAACCACCATTGCATTGGATACCATCTTGAACCAGAAAGGCAAAGATGTTATCTGTATCTATGTGGCAATCGGTCAAAAGGCAAGCTCTGTTGTTCAAACGGTGGATACTATGCGCCGTCATGGCGCCATGGAATATTCCATCGTCATCAACACCTCTGCAAGCGACCCTGCTTCCCTGCAATATATTGCGCCCTACTCTGGCTGTGCGCTGGGCGAATACTTCATGCTTCAAGGGCAGTCTGTGCTGATTGTTTACGACGATCTGACCAAACACGCCATTGCCTATCGTTCTTTGAGCCTGCTACTGGAGCGGCCTCCAGGTCGCGAAGCATATCCGGGTGACGTTTTTTATCTCCATTCCCGATTACTGGAACGCTCTGCGCAGTTATCCGATGATAAAGGCGGCGGCAGCATGACAGCTCTCCCCATTGTCGAGACACAGTCGGGAGACGTTTCCGCCTATATACCGACCAATATTATATCGATTACGGACGGTCAAATTTATTTGGAAAGCGATCTATTCTTTGCCGGACAGCGCCCCGCTGTCAACATTGGCCTGTCTGTTTCCCGTATAGGAGGAGACGCCCAATCCAACGCCATGAAATCTGCGGTCGGCACTCTGCGCTTGGAATTGGCGCAATATCAGGAGATGGAAATCTTCATGCAGTTTTCCAGCGAGCTAGATGAAACCACAAGCCGGCAGCTCGCATTTGGACAGGGACTGATGCATCTGCTGCGGCAAGAAAAACACCGGCCCATCAAGCATCATGAACAGATTGTCCTTTTGGTGGCCGCATTGCAGCGTGTGATGGAGGATGTGCCGTTGGATCAAATAGCGGATTTTAAACGTGGACTGCTTGATTATTTCGAAGAACAAACTTCTCATATTTATCAGGAAATTCGTCAGACCAAAGAGCTCAGCAAAAAGCTGAAGAACGATATCGTCATGGCTGCACAGGAATATTTAAGCCAGATAAGACAGGTATGAAGCGGTTATGATGAATGCAAAAGAAATCCGCACGAGAATTAAAAGTATACAAGACACAAAAAAAATCACCAACGCCATGTATATGATCGCCTCAACTAAGATGCAAAAAGCAAAAAATGAATTGGATCGGACAAGGCCGTATTTTAACGCCTTGAACAGTGAGGTCAAGCGGATGTTCCGCACGGTAGAAGGTGTTGACAATCGATATTTCTATCCCGCAGACGGCAGTGAGGCACGGGATGGAACCTATGGTCTGCTGGTGATTACCGCAGATAAGGGATTGGCAGGAGCTTACAACAAAAGCGTGATTACAGAGGCGCAGAGGCTGATGTCCGAGCATCCGGATTTTCAATTGTTTATTGTAGGAGAATACGGCCGGCGTTTCTTTTCGATGCAGAATATACCCATTGTAAAGAGCTTTTTATATACTGCCCAAAACCCGACTATGGACAGGGCAAGAGAGATCAGTGCCATTTTATTAGAGCTGTTCAATAAAGGTGAGCTGGATAAAATATTCGTGATTTACAGCGATTTAAAGAACAGTTTGACTACCAATGTAGTATCTACCCGGCTGCTTCCCTTTAACCGGACGCAATCGATGTCTTATATTCCTAAACATGAACCGGATGTATCGGCACCTTTTGAGTTTTTCCCTTCGGTTGATGACGTTGTGGATAATGTGGTAAAAAGCTGGCTGTCCGGATTTATTTACAGCGCCCTAGTTGATAGCTTTTGCAGCGAACAAAGCGCCCGGATGACGGCAATGGATGCTGCTAATAAGAACGCAGATAAAATTCTTAATGAGTTAACTGTCCAATATAATCAGGTGCGCCAGGCGACGATTACACAAGAAATAACAGAAATAACTTCCGGTGCAAAAGCTCAAAAGAAAAAACGACAAAAGGAGTGATTGTTCTCTTGAATCTAGGAAAAATAGTGCAGGTGTCCGGATCAGTGATTGATGTATTATTCGAAAACGGATATCTGCCCAAAATAAAAGAAGCTCTCACCGTCCAAGTTGACGGTGAAGAACGAGTCATGGAAGTAGCGCAGCATGTAGGAAAAGATACCGTCCGCTGTATCATGCTTGCCGAAAGTAAGAATCTTGCCCGAAATATGAACGTGACAGCAACGGGCGGCAACATCCGTGTTCCGGTGGGAAACTGCACATTGGGACGGATGTTTAACGTGCTGGGCGAGGTAACGGACGGCGGCCCTTCGATACCAGCGGAGGAAACCCGATGGGAGATTCACCGCACAGCTCCCCCTTTTGAACAACAGCGGCCTTCCTCTGAGGTTCTGGAAACGGGCATTAAAGTTATAGATTTGCTGGAGCCGTATCCAAAAGGCGGAAAGATCGGGCTGTTCGGCGGTGCCGGTGTGGGCAAAACTGTGTTGATTCAGGAATTGATTCACAATGTCACTATGAAGCATGGCGGATACTCAATCTTTGCCGGCATCGGTGAACGAAGCCGGGAGGGAAACGCCCTTTGGCGAGAAATGGACGAAAGCGGGGTTTTGGATAAAACCGCATTGGTTTTCGGACAAATGAACGAATCCCCCGGCGTCCGAATGCGAGTAGGCCTTTCAGGATTGACTATGGCGGAGTATTTTCGCGATTGTAAAAAGAAAGATATACTCTTATTTATCGATAATATCTATCGTTTTGTACAGGCGGGCAGCGAGGTTTCCACTTTGCTGGGGCGTATGCCATCGGCAGTTGGATATCAGCCCACCTTAGCGGAGGAAATGGGCGAGCTGCAAGAGCGGATCACATCCACAAATAGCGGATCTATCACCTCGGTTCAGGCCGTCTATGTGCCTGCCGATGACTTGACAGATCCGGCTCCCGCCACCATCTTTACCCATTTGGACGCCACCACCGTATTAAGCCGGAAGATTGTAGAGCAAGGCATCTATCCTGCGGTGGATCCATTGGAATCCACCTCCCGTATTCTGGAAGCGGATATCGTAGGGGAGGAGCATTATAAAATTGCCAGGCAGGTTCAGGAAATCCTTCAGAAATACAGCGAACTACAGGATATTATTGCGATTTTAGGTATGGACGAGTTGGATGATGAGGATAAGTATATTGTAAACCGCGCTCGGAGAATACAACGGTTTTTATCGCAGCCTATCCATGTGGCGGAAAAATTTACAGGCCTTCCCGGGGTGTATGTCCCGTTACAAGAAACACTCCGTGGATTTCGTGCCATTGTAAACGGGGATATGGATTCCTATCCGGAAGCGGCATTTTTTAACGTAGGAACCATAGATGATGTGGTGAAAAAATCCAAAAGTTTAGGATATGAGATACCATGAGTACATTTCATTTAGATGTTTTAGCGGCAGACGATCCCTTCTATACAGGGCCCTGCGAATCGCTGATCGTCTCCTCTTTGCAGGGGAAATACGGCATATTGCCTCATCACTGCAACATGATTCTTGCAGTAATCCCCGGTGCATTATTCTATCGGCCGGCGGGAGAGCGTGAGCAAATCATCGCTGTATCTCATGGCCTTGTGAAAGTGGAGAGCAATACAGTCTTGGTGTTGGTCGATTCGTTAGAACGGATAGAGGAGATTGATGCCAATCGCGCAAAACGCGCGGCAGATGCCGCAAGGGAAGTTATTTTACAAAATAAAAGTATGAAAGAATATCGTGCTGCACAAGCCCGGTTGGCACGGGCATTGAATCGGCTTCGAGTAAAGGGGAACTATGGATTTGCAAAAAGTAGAAGAAAAAAATAATGCTTTAACAGATTTAAACACAACCGGTATGAGCCGAAAAAAATCTCATGTCGTACAGGAGTGTCAGAGAAAAAACATAGCGAGAAAAATAGGAGTTTTGCTGATCGGAATATTCCTTTCGTCTTTAGGCGTCAGTCTTTCAATAAAATCCAATCTAGGTGCAACTCCCATCGGTGTATGCCCTGCCGTGTTCAGTCAATCGCTTCATATATCAACAGGTCTGGCAACTGGAATTTTGCTCGGATTGTTTTTTTTGATTCAGATCATCATTCTTAAAAAAGAATTTTCACCATCTCAAATTTTTCAGCTTGTCGCCGCAATTGTATATAGCGGCTCGGTGGATCTGATTGCAAACGTACTCTCCTATCTACCCGACCAAGCCCTGTGGCAACGGGCAATTTATTGTGTTTTAGGGATCGTGATCCTTGCAATCGGCATATTTACCATGTTAAAAGCCAATTTTATTATGCTTCCACAAGATGCGATGGTACAGGTTATTTGCCAGCAATATAATAAAGAGTACGGTAAAATAAAAATTGCTCTGGATAGCATCTTGACGCTCATTGCCGCTGTTGGCTCATGGATTTTGTATCAAAAATTAGTCCATACAGGGATCGGCACCATTGCCGCTGCCATATTTGTGGGGAAAATAATCAGCAGATTAAAGGGCTGGAAAGGGTTAAACAGAATAATTATGCGAGCAATCGGCGAAGAAATATGATATATTCTAATTAAATCTATCGCTAAGGAAAGGATGAGCCACAAGAATGGATCTTCCGAAAGCAATCTCGTTGTTGCATCGAAAAATGAATGCAGAGTTGAACTATCGGCTAAACAAAATCGGGCTTTCCAATGCAAAACTAAGATTGATGAAGCATCTTAACAACAAAGAGGAAATGACGCAGGCGGATCTTTGCAGAGATTTAGAGCTGGATAAAAGTACAGTCGCTAAGATGTTAAACCGCATGGAAAGTCATGGGTTTATTACAAAGCATACCAAACCCGATGACAGCCGTTTTGTTTGGCTCTCTCTCACTCCCAAATCTCGCCAAATTATCCCCAAATCCGAAATAATAATTTCAGAATGGAGCAAAGATGTCACTTCTGTTCTAAGCGAAACAGAAAAAGAGCTTTTTTATGAGCTGCTCCACAAGATTTCCCAGCAAGCTGCAGCGATGTTCCACAAGCAATTATGATTTTCTCTGATTAGTCCTTAAGACCTTTCGGATATACAATGGCACCGCTTTCTACTTGGCAGATATCGATAAGCGGCTGGAAGAACTTCAAATGGAACTTCTGAAGCTTGCCACCTCCAATGCCGATTATGATAAAGTCGGCGATGAGATTCACCGACTGCGTGACCAAAAGCAAAAGATGCAGCTTGAAAACGTCAACCGAGAGGAACTAAAAAAACGGATTGCAGACATGAGCGCATTTCTAAAAGAACAGCTCACCGACATTATCGAATATGACGAGCAACTTGTCCGGTGGCTGATCGAAAAGGTCACTATTTACGAGGACAAATTCACTGTGGAATTTAAGTCTGGTTTGCTGGTAGATGTTGATGAATAAGCCTAAAAACGAACAAGTAATTTCGTCGTTGTTGTTTGCAATCGGACATTTTAATCAAGGAGATGCGTTTATCGTACTATATGATGTCTTTTTTGTATTCATCAACAGCGTTTTGTATGTTTTTGGAAGAAAGCGCGCCATGCGATTTCTTCTCCTATGGCAAGAAACGCAAGCTGAATTATCAGTATCAAAACCTTATCAAAGGACACAAAAGCTTCTGTTCTCGTAAGTACATGATCTATGTATTCAGGTAAAAGCAGTTTTGAGGTTCCTATGGCAACAGCATCCATAATGATTGGCAGAGCCATCCAGAACCAAATGCTTTTATCTTTGAAGTTTATTCGTGTAGCACCAATATCAAGTCCGTTGCCTTCAAATGGCTGTTTTTCTGAACTCTTATGGGTAAAGAAAAAGACAACACCAACCACCACCGCAAGACCTGCAATTTTTAAGCCGAGTATATTTGAAAATGACACAATAGTCATTAGTATAATCGCTATTAAAGAAATTTTCCGTATGTTTTGCATATCCCCCACCTCATTCATACTTTGTCAGAAAGCCTTCGATTTTATCGCAATACTCCTGATTGTAGTCCAGCCATATCTCACAGTGTTCGCTTGTTACTTGATTGGGCTGCATAAATATAATCCGCAGGGATCTTATGGCCTTCGTAAGAAGAAGAGATTGCAATTTTCTCTACCTTATATTGATTGTGAAAACTTTCTTCATTAATTCCGTATCTTTCCCAGAATCCATCAGCTACTCCCATCGTTTCATCGTTGGTTATGAGTTGGGTGGAACCTGAAAATACCTGTAAGCCGATAAAACTTGATAGTCCAATAAATAACACGACCAATACTGACGCAAAAACCGTCAGAAAAATCCTTAATTTTTTTCATATCTTCTGCCCTCTGCCTTCTAATATTGCTTTGTACTTCTTTAGGGCAAAAAATGAATAAACAATAATGATTGCATAAGCAATTGCAAAAACAATGCCGCTGAAAATGTCAGTCGGATAGGGAGTGATAACACGGTTAACAATCCATGTAACAATCAGAGAAACAGGCATAAACAATGCAATGATAGTATTTAACCATTTAATGATAAATGACGCTTTGGATTGGGAGATAAGTTTTCCGATAAAGTAGGCTACAACACCCACTACTTGAATGATCATTGACCCCCATATGCTTTCCGCCGATTGTTCTTCGTACCAGCTACCAAAAGCAGTTAACAGTCCGATTGCCAAAAATGCCGTCGATGTAAGGTAAAGTATTTTACTTGCTAGCACGTTGCCTTTTTCTTCATTTGTTTTCGATGTTTCTATACCTTTCAGAATATAATCCGTTGTAACGCCAAAGTATTCACTCATTATAATGATCTTATCCAGATCAGGCACACTTTGCCCACTTTCCCACTTAGATACCGCCTGGCGCGATACGTCTGTTTTTTCTGCAAGCTCCTCTTGGGAAAGACCTTTCATTTTCCGTAAGGTTTGTATTCTGTCCGCTATATCCATAACGATGCACTCCTTTTAATTTGATGAGCTCATAATAGCATGAATGCCGGTTGCGCCTCCACCAAGCGGGCTTGGTTTCTTGTCAACCGACAGTTGCATGTCTCGTTTTTGTTGTTTTTCTTAAAAAATTGAGCCAGTTGGGTAGGTGCAACGAGCAGGTGCTCTACGAAATTATAACGTAGGGTGTCTTGTTTTAATTGTGTTTAGATTTATAGCTAATTTTCATACTGTTTTGTTGAAATCCTTTATTCTTTCAAGCATAAAAATCAGCCAGACAAATGAAATCATAAACATAGACCTCTGCCATATGCCGGAATAATCTGGCAGGAAAAGCATTAGCATTGAAAGTGTTGTAGCTATGAACCCAACAATTATATCTATTACCCGATGCTTCGTCGCTTTTTCTATAAAAGCTGATGAAACTGCATAAATAGTAAACGAAAATCCGACAATTGTTGCGAAAATCGAATGTAGTTTATCTTCCATGGGATTGAAAATAACACCTTCAATAATTGGCGCATGCCGAAATACTCCGGTAAATATGAGGGCCAAGCCAAAAATACTCAATATAATTTTATGGAACCAATATTTCCGTAAATGCAGCCATGCTTCTAATACGCATGAAATGCCGACCAGCATAAAGGTGACATTCATAATCCATGCGTTAACTGCGTTCTGTGCTCCCAAATGACTCGTGGTATTTTTTATAATGGAGTATGTATCAACGCTGAAAAACGAAAGTATAAACATGACAAGTATTAGCAATATAAGAGCATAAAGTAGATATCTAAAGTCGGACACCTTTCTTTTTCTCTTCACTTTTTCACTCACCTCACTTACATACTTCTTAACATCCAACCTGACCACACAACCTCTGACTATCAAAAAGCACCTTTATGGACTTGTTCCCTTGAAGTGAAAAAATCATGTTTTTTGCCGGATGGGTTTTCTAGCCATGTGTGCTAAAAGCCTTGCTATATAAGGGTTTCCATCAAACTCAATCTTCCACCCTTGTTATCAATACCACGCACTCAACATGCAACGACCCGTCTGGATTGATGTTTTATACTGTTTCGACTAGATTTTCACTTTTTTCTGTTTTCTCGGTAATCGGGAATATGTCAATGGCTCTTTTAGAGGTATCAGTAAGTGGGAATAAGTCTACTAGAGCTATTTTCTTTTTTGCTTATCCAATCCATTCTTTACAGAAATTAGGGAAACATCCTTATCAGTTGATTTTTTTCTAAAATTAGATAATACTACTTTTTCTGTTTCTGGCGTCCAATATATTCTCAACCTTTCTCTGGCCCTAGTAATGGCCGTATAAAATATATTGTGAGTAATCTGTTCGTCAACCTCATCAGTGATTACAACTTTTACAGAATTATATTCCAAACCTTGTGCCTTATGTATAGATATTGCATATGCCACCTGAAACGGTACTATGTGATCTGCATTTAAATCATCATCTTCGTCTGTACTTTTAAATTTGTTTACAGTAAAGCGGATAATAGAATCTCCATCTTCAGTCTCATTTATTAACTCGAAATCATACCCTGAAGCTTGCATTTCATTAATAGGTCTATCTAGTAAGATATCGAACTGAATCTCTCTTTCATGTGCTTCTATATTAACTATCTTTCCTTTTGAATTATTATAAATTAGAGGATGGAATCTGTTAGATTCATTAAATAAAATAGGATCTCCAATTCTATAGGTTTGAACTCCCCAAACAACTTCTGGATTTGGGTTGTTACCTTGTAGAAATCTATTAATATTGTTTATTCCATAAAGCCCATCATAGTTCAAGCAAAGAACAATTTCATCATCTACTGAACGTTCAAAAATTGACTCATCTAAGTCAGATGTGTAATCATTCCTAGCTAAATGTTCCAATATATCTTCATCAAGTTCTCTTACCTTTTTCCATACCGTTAAGAGGCTCTGGTTTTTACTACGATATGGTTCTTCTAATTCGAAAACAGAAGTCTTCGGTACAAATGATCGTACAATATTAAACCAATTCCCAAAAGTTATAGATTCTATTTGGAATATATCTCCAACTAGTACAAGCAATTTAAATGTTGATTTGTTTATGACCTCATACATATGGGCATTGCTTACCGTACTACATTCATCAATAAACAACACATCGCAATCTGTATCAATATGTGAAGAAGTCAAAAATTTAGCAATTGTATAGTAGGTACAATTAGATGCATGCACTTTTTGCTTCATATTGTCTACTGCTGGATTAGTATTTGCTAGGTAGATTTTCTTTTCATCATTAAAAAAATTTGATATGTGGTTTATTAATGTAGTTTTACCTGTACCTGCAGCACCATATATTAGAGATACACTAGATTTATCAAATGCATTTCTTAAAGCTGTCTTCTTTTCTTCACAATCTATTATGTGGGATGTATTCTCAAGCCAATAATCAACGGATGACTTATAACCTTTAATTCCTTCTTTGGTTAATTTATTCAGTGATTTAATTATTTTTACAGCATTTTCTTCATACCCCTTAATATAAAGCTGCCCTTTAAACTCTTTTATTTTTCTGCTTTCATGTTTGTAATATAATCGCCTATTATATTCATTAATTAGATCATCGATATTTTCAAAATTCATTATATCTTTTTTACTGGTAAATAGCTGTCCTTCTATTTCCGTATTGTTTTTTATCATTCTAGCAAATAGTTCATGTTCTCTATTATTCACATCTAAACAAAAAAGTAAATCAATCAATCGAGGATTATGGTTTTTTAAAGATGTGTTGAAAGGCATTTTATCAAATGGAATACACCCATATTCTAGATATAGGTTTGATAATAAATTGCAAGTATTATGACCAATCTGACTTTTTATTATTTTATTATTCATTCTATAAAGTAAATATTTAAGTACATTAGTCCCAGGTGAGTTGCTGATAATTATTTCTCTACATTTATCTAGCAAATCAAAAATCAATGAGCTTTTAGACCTGAGGTTTGCTTTTTCCCTTATTCTTTCATAATAATCTCGTGGCATACTAACAAGTTCATCAAGAGTGATTCCGGTTGTTAAAATAAATAGCATTAACTTTCTGTATTCATTATAATTAGTTGAAATTTTATAATTTAAACCAAAAATACGTGCAAAATTATTCAATTCACAAGGGCGAATAGATGCCTCATAATTTTCAATAATTCTAATTGGCATTTTCTTTCCTAGAACTTCAATCATGTCATTCCTGATCCAAAATTTAACTGCATAGTTAGATATTATATCAATATGAGTAAAAGCTATTATCCTATCAAACTTACTTACATTATCATTGGCAGTTGTAAATGTTACTTCATAGTATATCTTTTCATTTATAAAAAATGGTTTGATTTTTCGTATATAATACCTATCATTATATTCACTTCGATATCCACTCTTTGATGGACTTTTTATTTTCTCGGCTATTTTTTTGTAATATTCATTCAAGTGCGGGTCAACTTCTAATGGAAATTTATGTATATTAGACAGAATTTCTATGTTGTACCTATCTTTTAATAAGTCTTTTATCTTTATCATATATTCGTAATATTTGAGCATCAATCTTTCTGCATGTCCTTCATCAAGGGTATAGTGAGAAGTAGAGACTTGAAGGAATTTATGGAACTTATGTAAAAAATTTAGATAGCTAACTTTTTTGACATAATCATTTGCTTTTTGAATATTAGCATATGTTATTTCAATATCATGACCATTACTAAAAGCTTTTAGTGAGACATGTTCTACTAAATCACGTAAATCTGATAGAATATTTTGAGACAGAAAACCACGATCAGTAGATTTAAAGTAATCAATATTTTTACAAATTTTTTTATCAATAACCGCTATTGCATGATCAATTTTCATTTTTATTTTCCCCCTACTTTATTTTCATGTATCTTTGCTGGTTTGATGAAGTTTTTTCAATAGCCTTTATCCCTTCTCCATTTAATTTGTTTACATAGTTTAAAAATAAAGTCCCAAGCAAAAGTCGGTCTTTTCTCGGTATTCGATTCCAAACATACCCTTTAAATAGTTCTTTAACTAAAAACACTTCACCATCATTTAAATTTTCTGCTTCCTTAATTGCTTCGTCTAATAACATATTTACATCACCCAAGTTATTCTCTCCTCGTCAATATCTTTGTTAACAATATTGTTGATAATATTATATAAGTAAAATTCATCTTTTACAATATGAAAAGTCGCCAATCTAGAGAATTCCACTCATAGATTGACGCCATTTAAATATGTTTTTTATTCTATATCTATTTCTGCTCCTGACTTAAACTCTACTGTAAGCTTATCATCAAAAACTGTTACTTTATCAATCAGCATTCTTACCAGCCTTTCATCATATTCTTCTAGTAGGCCATCTTGCTCATTTAAGAACTTCTCCATTTCCTCCAGTTTTTGCTTAGATCCTTTTCTTTCAGCTTGATCTATCAGAACCCTATGCCTATCTTCTCTCAGCTTATAAATCTCATCAGCTATGTCATTATAATTTTCTTTTGAGTTGGCTCGCTTTAGTAGCTCATTCTGTAGCTCTTCCATCCTTTTATCTATTTCTACTACTTCTTCATTACTATTTTTAGTTATAACTGTTTCTATATTTTTCTTTAGTAGAGGTAAAAATTCATCTTTTTGAGCAAGTAATTTATTAACTGCTTCAACTATTGTAGAGCATAGCATCTCCTCTGGCACAGTCCTAGCTTTACAGGTTAGTCCTGTACTTTCAAGCCTACTAACACATCGCCATACAATTGATTTTTTCCCTCGATTATTCCAGTGGACTCTCCTAAATATTTCTCCGCACTGGCCACAAAACACAATCTGAGCAAAAGCGTGGTTGGAACTAAAGTTTCTTCTTTTTCCGCTTGCACCTATATGTCCTCTACTTCGGCGGGCTAGCTCCTCTTGGACTTGCATGAAAATCTCACGTGGTATTATAGCCTCGTGATTATTCTCCACATAATACTGAGGAACAATCCCGTTATTCTTAACCCTCTTCTTTGTAAGAAAATCTACTGTGTAGGTTTTTTGCAAAAGTGCATCTCCCATATATTTTTCATTACTTAATATTTTTCTAATGGAGCTGGTATGCCACCTCTTTCCACCCGCTCCTGTAAGAACTCCATCAGCTTCTAAACCTTTTTTAATCTTGTCCATAGAAGAGCCTTCAAGATATTCCCTATAAATTCTTTTAATGATTTCTGCCTCTTCAGGAACTATGACTAGCTTCTTGTTTTCGTCTTTGGTATATCCTAAAAATCTAGAGCAGTTAACCATAACTTGACCTTGCTGGTATCTGTACTGATATCCAAGCTTAACATTCTGACTTAAGGATTGACTTTCCTGTTGTGCCAAGGAAGCCATAATGGTTATCATGATTTCTCCCTTGGCATCCAGTGTATTGATATTCTCCTTTTCAAAATAAACAGCTACATTTTTCTCCTTAAGCTTTCTAATATAGTGGAGACAATCTAATGTGTTTCTTGCGAATCTACTTATTGACTTTGTAATTATCATGTCGATCTTGCCTGCCATACACTCATCAATCATTTTATTAAATTCATCTCGTTTTTTAGTGTTAGTTCCACTTATACCATCATCAGCAAAAATACCTGCAAATGTCCATTCATTATTCTTTTTAATAAAATCTGTATAGTGTTCTATCTGTACATCATAGCTACTGGCTTGCTCTTCACTCTCTGTTGAAACTCTGCAATATGCAGCTACTCGTAATTTTGGTATTTCATCTTTATTTTCACTATTTCCAGCACGCCTTACGGCAGGAATGATAACAACATTTTTATTAACTGCCATCTTGCACCTCCTTCTCTCTAATTAAACTGTATACATATTCAGCTTGAGTAAATGGATCAGGATACTCCTTTTTTATTTCACCTATAGTAAATTCAGTTATAGCTGAAACTTTTTTCTCTTCTTTAGGTTCAAAAATTCTACCTAGTTTTTTCGCTCTTTTATTTCTTTCTATTTCTGCCTTGTCGAAAACTGATTTATCTATAATAGAAGGATAATAATCGTCTCCTAAATAGCGTTTGTTTCTAAGCATTCTTCCAACAGTTCCATGGTAAGAATTTATTCCAGCTTCCTTCGCTGCCTTTGTTAAGGAAAGTCCTGATAAGTAATTTTCAAATAACCTTCTAACCTTTTCGGCTTCTCCCTCAAATATATGGGCAGAGCCATCAATTATTTTATAGCCATATGGTACATGCCCCACTTCACTCACATCCTTTCCCTAAGGGTAATTCCACTCTTTAAAACAAAGCCAATCTCCTGCCTTGAAAAAACTATTATTTCTTCTACATGATTATCAAAGGCTTCATCATCAAATTCTTTTAATGACCCTGCCTTGTTTACATACTTAATTAAATTATTTACTTCCTGCCCTTTTGATAATTCGCTGTTCAAGTCATCAATTAATGCATCTCTTTGCTCTGTAAGCTTTTCTTTTTTCATCAGAAGTTCATTCTTTTCTCTATTATAAAGTGCTGGCTCTAAGTATCCTTTTGCCATAAGCTTTACCAGCAATTCTTTCTGACTTGTATTGTCATCTATCTCTTTTTCTAAAGCTTCAATTTTAGAAATATTATCTGACTTACTCATGAGTCGAAGACCTTCTAAGAGAGGTTTTAATATAAAATCCTTTCCAAAGATAAGTTTGTTTATCATGGTTACAAAAACCATCTTTATATCTTCATCTCGGATAAACTTCATTGAACATTCTGATATATCTTCTAAATGCTTTGTGCAACACCAAGCTACATATTTCCTTTTTCCAGAAGAATGAATTCTCCTCTTAAATGTGCTGCCACACTCCGAACAGATAATTTTGCTAGTAAAGGGATATCTATTTTGATATTTACTGTTTCTTTGTTCTATGCCTTTTTCTTTGGCTCTTTGTTCTATAACCCTTGATACAGTTTCAAATTCCTTGTGGCTAATTATTGGCTCATGGTGATCTTGAATAAAGTATTTATTCTTTTCTCCATTGTTTATATGCCTATTAAATTTGCTATCTGTATACGTTTTTTGTAAGATAACATCACCAGTATATTTTTCATTTTTAAGAATTCCTCTAATTGTAGTGGCTGTCCAACCAGCTCTTCTTTTAGAAGGAATTCTTTTATTATTTAAATCATCTGCTATTTTTTGAGATCCTTTTCCAGCTAAAGCTTCACTAAAAATATATTTAACTATCTTAGCTTGTTCATGATTTATAACCATTTTCCCATCTATGTTCTCGTACCCATATGGTGGATATGAAATCTTAAAAGTGCCATTTTGAAACCTTTTTTGAATAGCCCACTTGTTATTTTCTGAAATTGAGATTGACTCACTTTCTGCTAGACTACTTAAAACTGATAACATTAATTCACTTTCCATGGATTTAGTATTTATATTTTCTTTTTCAAAGTAGATAAACACTCCAAGCTCTATCAACCTTCTTACCATTTCTAAGCAGTCAGTAGTATTTCTAGCAAATCTACTAATTGATTTTGTAACGATTAAGTCTATCTTTTTATTTTCACAATCAGACATCATCCTTTGAAGACCTTGTCTGTTCTCTTTCTTTGTGCCACTAATGCCTTCATCATAGTAAATACCTACATACTCCCATTCTGAGTTTGCTTTTATATAATTTTCATAGTGACTCTTTTGAGCCTGCAGGCTTTCAAGTTGTTCATCACTATCTGTAGAAACTCTGCAATAAGCTGCTACTCGCATTTTTGGCACACTAAAAGGATCAGGTCTGTTTGCTTCTATTTTTGTTATCTTTCTCATTGTCTCACCCCCTTTTTTGTAGGTCACATATTACCGTTAAAACACTTATATATCAACTTATTTAGGGCATTATCTTCGCTAAAAATGGTGAGAAAGTTTTACGATTTAGCTCTGTGATTCTGTCAAACTCGACCTCATTAATTAGTCCCTTTTCAAGCATCTTTTTTAAGATGTTTTCAGCCTGGATATAATTAAATTCACGCTGTATTTGTTCTTCAGACATTCTTCTTTTTAGATCGTTACTCTCAAAAGTTTCCTCTGTTATCTGTTGTACATTTTTGTTCTCCGTTTGTTTCATATAGCATTACCTCCTATTTAATAGCCACAGGAAGAGCTATAAGTTGAGGTTTTATAAAATATATTTAAAAATGTGCATAAAAAAAGTGCCTGCAGGAATAATTCCCACAGGCTATATCTAACTTCTCAATCATATTTTATAAAGGCATCAGTAAAGCCAGCTTTTTTAGCTTTTGCCAGTTGCTTGTCTGCATTAGCTTTAACAGCATATGCTCCTACTTGAACTCTATATAGTTTAGTAGGGGAGGATGATGGGGGAGATGCAGGTGTCTTTTTTGAATCATTTTTGCAACGTAATGTTGCTTTAACATCTGCC
>JBMNTR010000013.1:0-84344 GCA_050945835.1 Christensenellales bacterium
GAGCACCTTGATAAATATATAGCGTAACGAATAAAGACCCTTGGAAATTTCTTTTTAAGGTAATTTCGAGAGAATAAATAAGCTAAGTGATTCGTTTGGATTATGAGGCAGATAAACTTTTAACAAAGAGTTTGATCCTGGCTCAGGACGAACGCTGGCGGCGTGCTTAACACATGCAAGTCGAACGGGGATACGAATGAAAGAGGCTTCGGCTGATGGAAGACGTATTCTAGTGGCGAACGGGTGAGTAACGCGTGAGCAACCTGTCCTATACAGGGGGATAACAACGGGAAACCGTTGCTAATACCGCATAAGACCCCGATGTCGCATGACAAAGAGGTCAAAGGAGCAATCCGGTAGAGGAGGGGCTCGCGTCCCATTAGATAGTTGGTGAGGTAACGGCTCACCAAGTCGGCGATGGGTAGCCGGTCTGAGAGGATGAACGGCCACACTGGAACTGAGACACGGTCCAGACTCCTACGGGAGGCAGCAGTGGGGAATATTGGGCAATGGGGGAAACCCTGACCCAGCAACGCCGCGTGAGGGAAGAAGGTTTTCGGATTGTAAACCTCTGTCCTGAAGGAAGAATAAAGTGACGGTACTTCAGGAGGAAGCCCCGGCTAACTACGTGCCAGCAGCCGCGGTAATACGTAGGGGGCGAGCGTTGTCCGGAATTACTGGGCGTAAAGGGTGCGCAGGCGGCGGATCAAGTCAGATGTGAAAGCTCAAGGCTTAACCTTGAAGGTGCATTTGAAACTGATCGGCTTGAGTGCAGGAGAGGAAAGCGGAATTCCTAGTGTAGCGGTGAAATGCATAGATATTAGGAGGAACACCAGTGGCGAAGGCGGCTTTCTGGACTGTAACTGACGCTGAGGCACGAAAGCGTGGGGAGCAAACAGGATTAGATACCCTGGTAGTCCACGCTGTAAACGATGGATACTAGGTGTAGGGGGTATAGACTCCCCCTGTGCCGGAGCAAACGCAATAAGTATCCCGCCTGGGGAGTACGGCCGCAAGGCTGAAACTCAAAGGAATTGACGGGGGCCCGCACAAGCAGCGGAGCATGTGGTTTAATTCGAAGCAACGCGAAGAACCTTACCAGGGCTTGACATCCCGCGCAACACATTGAAAGGTGTGGTTCCCTTCGGGGACGCGGAGACAGGTGGTGCATGGTTGTCGTCAGCTCGTGTCGTGAGATGTTGGGTTAAGTCCCGCAACGAGCGCAACCCCTACCATTAGTTGCCAGCATGTAGAGATGGGGACTCTAATGGGACTGCCGGGGATAACTCGGAGGAAGGTGGGGACGACGTCAAATCATCATGCCCCTTATGTCCTGGGCTACACACGTGCTACAATGGCCGCAACAAAGGGAAGCGAAGGAGCGATCCGGAGCGGATCTCAGGAAAAGCGGTCTCAGTTCGGATTGTGGGCTGCAACCCGCCCGCATGAAGTCGGAGTTGCTAGTAATCGCGAATCAGCATGTCGCGGTGAATACGTTCCCGGGCCTTGTACACACCGCCCGTCACACCATGGGAGTTGGGAGCACCCGAAGCCGGTGAGCTAACCAGTAATGGAGGCAGCCGTCGAAGGTGAGATCAATGACTAGGGTGAAGTCGTAACAAGGTAGCCGTATCGGAAGGTGCGGCTGGATCACCTCCTTTCTAAGGTGTAAGAGATAGAGAGGGAAGAGTACAAGGGGAAAAAAGGTACGCTATATATTTATGAGGGAGCTCAAAGGCAGATATGGGGGTGTAGCTCAGCTGGGAGAGCACCTGCCTTGCAAGCAGGGGGTCAGCGGTTCGATTCCGCTCATCTCCACCAGAAGGCAGAAGAGCGTGCCCCGGCAGAAGACAGGGGCTCATAGCTCAGCCGGGAAGAAGCGGCACACCTGAAAAGCGTGGGGGCGAAGGAGAGCGCCGCGAAGCGGAAGAAGCGAACCTGAAGCCCGGTGAGGAAAGGAGCGGCAGGAAGCCTGAAAAGGCGAGTGCGGCGAGTTAATCCGAACCGAGGGCAGACCGAACGCGCAAGGCTGTAAAAGCAGGCCGGTAAAAAAGGGATGCGGGCTCATAGCTCAGCCGGTTAGAGCGCACGCCTGATAAGCGTGAGGTCGGTGGTTCGAGTCCACTTGAGCCCACCAAAGGCCGGAAGCGGTCTGAAGGGATATCTAAAAAGCGAGCGAACTCAAGAGAGAGCACCTTGAAAACTGCATAATAAGTGTAACGAAAAAGAAGATAACGTAGTGTAAAGCGAAAAGATGGAAATCAAGAAAAGACTGCGGAATCTACAATTTCAAGCTGGAGAAACCAAAGAAAAAGGAACAAGGATCCGAAGCAAAAGAGATCAAGCTAATAAGAGCATAGGGTGGATGCCTTGGCACCAGGAGCCGAAGAAGGACGTAGCGAACTACGAAAAGCCATGGTGAGCCGTAAGCAGGCTATGACCCATGGATATCCGAATGGGGAAACCCGGCAGTGGTAAAGCGCTGTCACCCATGGATGAACAAAATAGTCCATGAGGAGGGAACCCGGAGAACTGAAACATCTTAGTATCCGGAGGAAGAGAAAGAAACATCGATTTTCTTAGTAGCGGCGAGCGAAAAGGAAAGAGCCTAAACTTTAAGCATACGTGCTTAGAGGGTTAAGGACCGGCATAATCGCGTGAATGGGTAGTTGAATACGGTTGGGAAGCCGAACCGAAGGAGGTAACAGTCCTGTAAACGAAACCTATGAGCAAGAGGCCGGGATCCAGAGTACCACGGGACACGAGTAATCCTGTGGGAAGTCGGGGGGCCCACCCCCCAAGGCTAAATACTACCTGGTGACCGATAGAGAATAGTACCGTGAGGGAAAGGTGAAAAGAACCCCGGGAGGGGAGTGAAAGAGAAACTGAAACCCTATGTTTACAAGCAGCGGTAGCACGTCAAAAGTGCGACCGTGTACTTTTTGTAGAACGGGCCGGCGAGTTACGTTATGAAGCGAGGTTAAGTGATGAAGTCACGCAGCCGCAGGGAAACCGAGTCTGAATAGGGCGTGCTAGTTTCATGATGTAGACCCGAAACCGGGTGACCTATCCATGTGCAGGTTGAAGTGGGAGTAAAATCCCATGGAGGACCGAACCCACGTATGTTAAAAAATGCGGGGATGACGTGTGGATAGCGGAGAAATTCCAATCGAACCCGGAGATAGCTGGTTCTCCCCGAAATAGCTTTAGGGCTAGCCTCACTGGATGAGACATGGAGGTAGAGCACTGAATGGGCTAGGGGGCCACAAAGCTTACCGAACCCTATCAAACTCCGAATGCCATGGACTCATAGAAAGTGGGAGTCAGACTATGTGAGATAAGTTTCATAGTCGAGAGGGAAACAGCCCAGACCAACGGCTAAGGTCCCAGAGTGTATGTTAAGTGGGAAAGGATGTGTCATTGCAGAGACAACCAGGATGTTGGCTTAGAAGCAGCCATACATTTAAAGAGTGCGTAACAGCTCACTGGTCGAGTGATGATGCGCCGAAAATGAACGGGGCTAAACATACCACCGAAGCCATGGGATACTGTATGTTCACTAGTGAACGCTCAAGAGAAGCGAAAAGAGCAATACCCGAAGCGCGGCATGTACGTGCGAGAGGGGAAGAGAAGCTTCAAATGAGGTGCGCAAGGGCGGCAGGGACGGCCGCAGCGCACACCATACGCCGCACAAGTGCCCGCAAGGGCGCGCAGTAAGGCGGTAAACTCCGCGAAGCGCGAAGGCGGTGAGCGGAAGAGCGAGTACTAGCGAGCGTACAGTATCGGTAGGGGAGCAACGTATGCGGGAAGAAGCCATACCGGAAGGGGTGGTGGACTGCATGGGAGAGAGAATGCCGGCATGAGTAACGAGAGCGAAGTGAGAATCTTTGCCGTCGAAAGCCTAAGGTTTCCTGAGGAAGGTTCGTCCCCTCAGGGTAAGTCGGGACCTAAGCCGAGGACGAAAGTCGTAGGCGATGGACAACAGGTAGATATTCCTGTACCGTCTTTCTGACGTTAATACCGAAGCAGTGACACAGTAGGATAGGCAGAGCGGGTTGATGGTAGAGCCCGTCCAAGCGCAGAGGCTGGCATGTAGTGAAGTACGCATGCTTTAAGGCTGGTGCGTGAAGGGGAGTGAAAACAAGTAACGAAGCTGCTGAATTCACACTGGCGAGAAAAGCTGCTAGGGAGGAAGAAAGGCGCCCGTACCGCAAACCGACACAGGTAGGCGAGGAGAGAATCCTAAGACGAGCGGGAGAACCCTTGTTAAGGAACTCGGCAAAATGACCCCGTAACTTAGGGAGAAGGGGTGCCACGAGAGTGGTCGCAGAGAAAAGGCCCAAGCGACTGTTTAGCAAAAACACAGGTCTGTGCGAAGTAGAGATACGAAGTATACGGGCTGACGCCTGCCCAGTGCTGGAAGGTTAAGGGGAAATGTTAGCGCAAGCGAAGCATGGAACTTAAGCCCCAGTGAACGGCGGCCGTAACTATAACGGTCCTAAGGTAGCGAAATTCCTTGTCGGGTAAGTTCCGACCCGCACGAATGGCGTAACGACTTGGGCGCTGTCTCAACAAGGGACCCGGTGAAATTGTAGTATGCGTGAAGATGCGCATTACCCGCGATAGGACGGAAAGACCCCGTAGAGCTTTACTGTAGCCTGGTATTGGATTTTGGCAGCATATGTACAGGATAGGTGGGAGGCAAGGAAGCGAGAACGCCAGTTTTCGCGGAGTCGATGTTGGGATACCACTCTTATGTTGCTGGAGTTCTAACGTATGTCAGTGACCCTGCATACGGACATTGCCAGGTGGGCAGTTTGACTGGGGCGGTCGCCTCCGAAAGAGTAACGGAGGCGCCCAAAGGTTCCCTCAGAATGGTTGGAAATCATTCAAAGAGTGTAAAGGCATAAGGGAGCCTGACAGCGAGAGAGACATCTCGAGCTGGGACGAAAGTCGGGCTTAGTGATCCGGCGGTAAGGAGAGTGGAATTGCCGTCGCTCAACGGATAAAAGCTACCTCGGGGATAACAGGCTTATCTCCCCCAAGAGTCCACATCGACGGGGAGGTTTGGCACCTCGATGTCGGCTCGTCGCATCCTGGGGCTGAAGCAGGTCCCAAGGGTTTGGCTGTTCGCCAATTAAAGCGGCACGCGAGCTGGGTTCAGAACGTCGCGAGACAGTTCGGTCCCTATCCATCGTGGGCGCAGGAGATTTGAGGAGAGCTGTCCCTAGTACGAGAGGACCGGGATGGACGTATCGATGGTGAACCGGTTGTCGCGCCAGCGGCATCGCCGGGCAGCTAAATACGGACGGGATAAACGCTGAAAGCATCTAAGCGTGAAGCCCCCTCTAAGATAAGATCTCCCATCCTTTAAAGGAGTAAGACCCCTTGAAGACTACAAGGTAGATAGGCCGGGTGTGGAAGTGCAGCAATGTATGAAGCTAACCGGTACTAATCGGTCGAGGGCTTGATCAATAAAGAAGACTTATTATGCAGTTTTGAGCGTGCTCAGAAGAAAAGAGAATACGATTTCCGGTGGCGATGGCTTTGGGGATCCACCTGTTCCCATACCGAACACAGAAGTTAAGCCCAAACACGCCGACAATACTTGGCTGGTGACGGCCCGGGAAGATAGGTAGCTGCCGGATTCCAAATATTCCTCCTTAGCTCAGCTGGTAGAGCATGCGGTTGTTAACCGCAGGGTCGTTGGTTCGAGTCCAACAGGGGGAGCCAAGGTTATGCAGGGATGCCTGATCAAAATGATCAGGCATCCCTTTTGGCATTTGCCGTGCATGGAGAAAAAGGATGCAAAGCGACGCAATGGGTTACGAATGATGCGGAGGCAATCATCGCTTATATAGAGGAGCAGGGTACCGTCGTATTGAACAGAAAAGAAACAGCTTCATTCATTTCATAGATACACTTAAGTTTACTAGCATGTTTGTACAAGCGATTCAATAAGTATACTAATTTAATATTATAATTATATTTCAGAGATTTTGTATTATATCATTATGTGCTTGAATCATCCATTTTATTGTGATATAAATTTCTATAAATAGTTGAATGTTTTTTAAAAAATAATATTATACAAAAATTATACAATATAATATAAAATTAATTTGCTCATTATTTCTCGACTGAACAAAATAATTCAAACCATAAGCTATACTGAGGATTCGATTGCTCTATTGAAACGAAACGTACAAGAAAGAGTTGATGTGAGGTGAAAAACCAATGGGTAACCAATATATCCTGAAAATGGAGGACATTACTGTTGAATTCCCAGGTGTAAAAGCACTGGATAACGTATGTTTTGAAGCATACCGAGGTGAAGTGCATGTTCTTTTAGGTGAGAATGGCGCTGGAAAATCGACGATCATGAAGGTGCTCGCCGGTATCAACACTTGTTATTCAGGCAACGTATGGTTCAATGGGGAATCAATAAAATGCCGCAGCGTACAAGAGCAGCGGGAGTGCGGGGTCAGCATGATTTTTCAGGAGATGAATCTGCTGCGCAACATTACAGTCGCAGAAAACATCTTCATGGGGCGTCAACCGATTAAAAAGACTGGTGGGGTCGATTGGAAAAAGATGATGAAAGATGCCAGAGCACTGCTGGACTCAATCGGTTCCGATATTTCAGAACGGATGCTGGTGGATTACTTAAGTGTCGGTCAAATGCAGATGGTCGAGATTGCAAAATCTTTATCCTTTGACGCAGATATTATCATTATGGATGAACCGACGTCTGCGTTGACGGAAAAAGAAGTGCAAAAACTTTTTCAGATAATTCAGAAGCTTAAAGAGAAAAATGTTGCAATCGTTTATATCTCGCACCGGATGGAAGAGATCATGCAAATTGCCGATCGTATCACCGTATTACGGGATGGTCAGCATATAAAAACGATGATGAAGGACGAAACGAATATTGACGAGATCATAACTATGATGGTGGGCCGTGAGCTTTCAGACTATTATCCTAAAGTAGATGTTACGCCCGGTGAAAAGCTGTTAGATGTGAGCCATCTTAATCAAGGGAAGAGACTGCATGATATATCATTTTATGCACGCAGCGGTGAAATAACGGGCTTTTACGGCTTGATGGGAGCTGGGCGCACTGAACTGATGCGTACCGTGTTTGGAGCAGACTCTTATGATAATGGCGTAATTATTTTGAATGAAAAGAGTGTAAAAGTCAAAAGCTGCCAGATTGCTGCGAAAAACGGACTTGCGCTGTTGACCGAAGATCGGAAAGCGCAGGGACTTATACTTGAATTCGATGTCAACTCAAACATCTCATTAGCCAGTATTAAAAAACATATGAGCAAGCTGGGCATTAATCATCACAAAGAAAGGCTTGCCAATCAAAAAATGGTGGAGAAAATTCGAATCAAAACGCCCTCTCTAGGTCAATTGGTTCGTAATCTGTCCGGCGGAAATCAGCAGAAAGTGGTTATTGCAAAATGGTTGAGCACAGACGCAAAAATCATGATTTTTGATGAACCGACACGGGGTATTGATGTCGGCTCGAAAGTTGAGATTTACAAGATCATGAACAACCTGAAAGAAGAGGGGAAAGCGGTTATAATGGTCTCTTCGGAGCTCACGGAATGCATGGGTGTGAGCGACAGGTTGTATGTTATGCATGAAGGCAGAATCATGACTTGTTTTGAACCGGAAGACATGAAAAACCTTACAGAGGAAGCAGTCATCCGTTATGCGACTGGGTCCATCCAATAACGATTGAGAGGAAGAGAATTCATGAAGAAAAGACGTATTGGCATCAATAATATCGCTACCATTTCTGTTCTGGTATTTCTGGTCGTCATATTGACGATCCTATCCGACTCGTTTTTATCCCAGAAGAACCTGGTGAATGTCTTGCAGCAGGTTACCGTAAACGCCATCGTGGCGGTGGGCATGACGGTCGTTATATTAACGGGCGGTATTGATTTATCGGTTGGCTCGATCATCGCCTTATCCGGCATGATTATGGCGAAACTGATGGTTGACTTAGAGATGCATGCCCTGCCTGCAATGGGGGTCGGTTTGGCTGTAGGTGCTTTGTGTGGACTGGCAAATGGATTCTTTATCGCTAAATGCAAGCTCCAACCCATGATTGCAACGTTGGGCATGATGAGCATCGCGCGCGGCTTAGCCTTGACCATTGCACAGGGGCGTACGGTGAGTGGTTTCAGCATGACATTTCGATGGATTGGGAACGCGTCATTGGACTTGGGCTTTGCGGATATACCTGTTCAGATCTTTTTGATGATACTCATTTATTTATTGATGTTTTACTTTTTACGCTACCGTCGGTTTGGACGCTACCTGTATTCTATCGGGGGGAATGAAGAAGCGACAAGGCTGTCAGGTATCAGCGTAGATCGATACAAAATGGTCGCCTATATAATCAGCGGGCTTGCCTCCGCAGTTGCTTCCATCGTAATGGTAGCCAAATTGAATTCTGCAATCGGGACTTCCGGCACAGGCTATGAACTGGACGCGGTGGCAGCATCCGTTATTGGCGGTGTTAGCTTAACAGGCGGTTTCGGAACGGTCTGGGGCACGCTGCTGGGGGCGATCATCATGGGTATTATCAAAAACGGGTTAAACTTGCTGAGCGTATCTGCTTATCTGCAGCAAGTAGTTACAGGCGTGATCATTATTGTGGCGGTATTGGCGGATGCGTTTAAAATCCGCGCCATGAAGAAACGGATAACGGAATAAAAAGTTTTGAATTATGAATTTGTTGCGCATAAAGCGTTTACAAACAAAAGATGAAAGGGGAATGAAAATGAAGAAAGCACTGTCACTATTGTTGGCCTTAGCAATGTTGGTCTGCTTTACAGCATGCGGGGAACCCAAAGAAGACGCAGCCCCCTCCCAAGATGGAGGGCAAAGCAACACAGAGGAATCTAAAGCCCCTGATACAGAGGAACCGTCTGGCGAAGACGGTGAAGGCTCAAAGGATCCCGGTGACATTGAAATTGCGTTTATCGTAAAAGCGATGTCTGACCAATTTTTCGTAGATGCGGTTGCCGGAGCGGAAGCAAGGGCACAGGAACTGGGCATCAAGTTGACCGCGCTTGCCCCGGAAGGCGGACAAGCGGACATCGAAGGCGAAGTCCAGATCATGGAAGACGTTATCATCAAGGGTGTCGATGCGATCGTGATCGACTGCTCTGATCACGCCGCACTCAATCCGACCATCAAGCAAGCGAATGATGCGGGTATCCCGGTCGTACTCTTCAATGATATCGTAGACTTTGATGATTTGGCAGCTTTAGGCGGACACTATGACTCCTATGTAGGACTGAACTCCTTTGACGCGGCTAAGCAAGTAGGTGAATACTGTTCCGAAAACTCCGAGCCTGGCAAAGTTGCGATTCTGGAAGGACTGGCCGGCATCGTCGCTTCGCAGGAACGTGCGGAAGGCTTTGTGGCCGGATTATCGGACGAATTTGAAGTTGCAACTTCACAGCCCGCGAACTGGGATAAAAACGAAGCGTACAACGTTATTCAGAATATCCTGACGGCGGATCCCGACATCAAGGTTGTATGGGCGGTTAACAGCATGATGGGAATGGGCGCGATCCAGGCCATCAAGGATATGGGTATGATGGATCAGATCGATGTTTATGACTTTGACTGTGAAGTGGACGATGTTGCCGCGATTAAAGAAGGCACATTGAAGGCAACGCTGCGCTATCCCACAAAAGAATGGGCTGCGTTGGCGGTCAATACAGCTTTTGCACTAGTCAACGGAGAGACAGTTGAAAAAGAAGTATACACGGACGTGATGGTGGTTACACCGGATAATGTGGACGAAGTCAGCTTCGATTGATTTAACAAAGGCAAACAAAATGAATGGCAAAAAGCCTCATATGAGGCTTTTTGCATCCGTCTCGCAGCGGATGGATCAGTATGATATAATGTTTCATTAGTGGGTTATTTCAACGGAACCATGGCATAAATGAATGGCCAAACGGCCTGAACTTGAGGAGGCATACATGAAAAGAAAACCTGAACTCGTTGTTGATGTCATCACGAAGAAGAATACGACCTATCTGCCCAGCCAGATTACGTTTTCTTCGCTGGCAAAAAAAAGAGAAGTATCAGAGGCGCTTGGATTCGAAACGACGGATGAACTAGACAGATACCTGAACAATCATTTTATGTTTACGGTCTATTTGGATGATGTTCCTACTTACGCGACCGGCGATGTGGAGAAGATCAAAAAATCCGAGCAGGAAGGCTTGGTAACGGTCGACTGGGACAACAAACGAATGGTGGATTGTTGGGGATTGGAATTCGAGATGTTTGCGCCTAATGGATTCAACAACCTGCGCAATCCGCTGAAAGATTGCGATGAGGATGAAATCGATGCATGGACGGCGCCTTCGATTGACGCAGTCGATATGGATACGCGTTTTCAATTTGCGGATGCGGACCTCAAGAAATATGGCGAAGAATATCTCGTGATGGTGAGCGGTTATAACGGTATTTTTGAAAAGGGATATAATCTTTTAGAGTTTGGGAATTTCATGTGCTATCTCTTAACGGAACCCGACATGATCGATCGGTTATTAGGAAAAGTGACCGACTTCAAAGTGGAAATTGCAAAAGAGACGGCAAAGCGCGGCTTTATGATGGGACATTATGGAGACGATTTGGGCATGCAGACAGGGGAGCTGTTCTCACTCGATGCGTTCAGACGATCCATATTGCCGCACATCAAGCGCGTGTTCAGGGTGTTTAAGGATGCAGGACTCCCTGTGCAGATGCATTCCTGCGGCAACATCGTCAAATTTATACCGGATCTGATCGATGCGGGCTTAGACGTTTTAGAACCTGTGCAGCCGGTGATGGACATTCAATACCTTAAGAGGGAATTCGGAAAAGATTTAACTTTTTACGGCGGAGTGGACACACAGGAGCTGCTGGTTTTTGACACACCGGAAAGGGTTCGCGAAGAAACGCTGAGAACCATTGATGTTTTAGGCAAAGGCGGCGGCTATATCGTTGCGCCGGCACAAGAGGTTATGCCGGATGTGCCCCTTGAAAACATCCTTGCGTTTATTGAGGCGGTAAAAAGCGTACAATCTTAAAAGCTTGACTGTTTTTGCAAGGGCGGTATAATGGAATAAGGTATTTTAATAAAACAGGGCGGTTGAACAGTGGTGAACATCTCGTTGTTTAAGAAACGGTATGCAAAGCAGGAGTATCATGTATGAACCCTTTGCATACCACCTATTTTAAAAAGAATAAAAAACGTATTGGCGTAATACCGGGATATGCAAACAACTCCTTACACAGGCAGATTGAGGAAGGGGTGCAGTTGTCGGCGAAACGGTTTGCAGATAACGTGGAGATTATTACGCGATGGATATCGGAGCCTTCCCCCAAAGAACAATTGGAAGTCATTCATGAAATGCTGGATAAAGGAATTGATGGCCTGGCTTTCGCACCGCTGGACGATCAGGAGATTAACAGCTTAATGAGCCAGCTGCATATGGAAGCGATACCGGTCGTTACATTTAATTCAGATATTTTGGGCGCGAAGCGGCTCTGTTTTGTGGGGCAGGACCACGAGCTTGCCGGCCGCGTGGCAGGGGAGCTGATGGGCAAAGCGTGCGACGGCAGCGGCGATATTTTGATCAACTTCGGCACCACACAAGTATATGCGCTTGTTCAGAGAACGACCTTTTTTAAAATCGCGCTGAACAGGCGTTATCCTAAAAACAGGATCGTGAAGACGGTGTCAAGCTATGACAATGAAGAACTGTCCTATGTGAACGTGTTGGAAGAACTTCTCCACAACGAGCATATCCATGGTGTTTATTCGGTTACATCCGGTGTGGGCGCTGCACGAGCCATATTGGACGCAAAGCTTCCGCGCCACATACACCACGTATGCCATGACATCGTGCCCGAGATGAGGGAGATGATCGAAGCATACCCAAACAAGCATTTTATCGATTTTATGATCGGGCAACACCCGCACAAACAGGGTTTTTATGCGGTCAAAATACTGTTGGAATACATGCTGCTGGGGCTGAATCCGCCGAAAGACAGCATTTATCTTCCTGTAGATATTCGGGTACGCGGCAACGCACACCAAGAGGATGACAGTGCGCTGCTAAGATAACGGCCATCCACAATCGAATTGCACACAGCAATAACAACGGGTGCCCGCTGCTGTTGCTGTTTTATATCAGGACCATGCTGCGTAATGATAGATCTTTTCATAGTTGATCTCATCTCTGGCGATAGCTGCAGTGATATAACCATCCCGCATGATGAGTATACGATCACGCATACTGCGCCGATGTTTTTTGGCGGGATCAGCTCAATCAGCTGTACGCAAAACCTAAAGAAGAAGCAAGAAATCGGATGTCTGATGAAATATGCTGTGATTGAGCGTTGTAGAATGGACGGATTCATGGCATAATAAATGCAGCAAGTTTTTTAGGAGGTATATACATGGCGTTGACAATCACAAAAGATAATTTTGATCAGGATGTATTACAATCCGAACTGCCTGTGCTGGTCGATTTCTGGGCACCCTGGTGCGGGTATTGCACCATGATGGAGCCTTTTGTAGATGAGATCACGAAGGAGTTTGAAGGCAAAATTAAAGTGGGAAAGCTGAACACGGATGACATGGGCGACATTGCATCGCGCTATAAGATTGTCGTGCTGCCTACATTCGGGTTGTTTAAAGATGGCGAGCTTGTGGACCGGGTGGTGGGCGGTATGTCTAAGGATGATTTGGCGGGGTTTATCAATAAGTATCTATAGCCTGCAGAAAAGAACAATAAGCCGGCATTCTGTGATGGATGCCGGCTTATATTTCGCATCGATCATAAAAAAGTCTATAGACTTTCAGTGAGTTTTTCAAGCCGGTGTCTGCCGTCTGAAATTGAAGCCTGCACAGCCCCCCAAGACGGACCGCTTGCGCGGCTTCAACCTTTTTGAGGACACTTGTCTCATCGTAAATAAATGGATATATCCAGCCCGCTGGAATATGTGAGTAATCCTTTTCTTTGGCCATATCATGCTTCTTCTCCTTCGAAAATCGATCTCTATGCGCATGTTATTATGCGTTTAGTTAATGATGCCCGCTGTTTAAGAGCATTGTGCTGCACTTTGAATGATGATACAATATAGGATATTGAGAAGGAATGTCGGGTGATGATTTGATCGTATTAGGCATTGACCCAGGGCTTGCGATTGTTGGATTTGGTGTTATAAACTATGATGGGCAGCGCGCCGCACCGGTTGAATACGGCGCGATTACCACGGACAAAGAAGAGAGTTTTCCCAAACGCATACGCGAAGTATACGAGGGCATGCAGTATTTAATCGGTAAATTCAAGCCGGATGCGATTGCGATAGAAGAACTGTTTTTCAGCAAGAATGTGAAAACGGCGCTGCAGGTTGCGCACGCACGCGGAGTTGCTTTATTGGCCTGCTCGCAATACACGCCGGCCTTATATGAATATACGCCGTTGCAGATCAAACAGGCTGTCGCGGGGTATGGGCGCGCGGACAAGCAGCAGATGCAGAGCATGGTCAAAACGCTGTTGAACCTGCGGGAAGTGCCTAGGCCGGATGACGCGGCAGATGCGTTGGCTGTGGCCATCTGCCATGCACATTCATCCAATATGCGTGCATATTTCAAAATATAGAATAAAGGAATCGATATGTTTGCTTTTTTAGAGGGCGTTGTGGAAGAAAAGGGCTTAAACAGCGTTGTGCTCAATGTGGGCGGTGTTGGATATATGCTGAATGTGAGTACGAATACGCTGAACCATGTGGTGCAGGAGGGCGAGCGCACAAGGCTGCATACCTATCTGTATATCCGCGAGGGCGTGATGAATCTTTATGGCTTCGCTTCCAAAGAAGAACGTGCTTTGTTTGAAAAACTGATCTCCATCTCGGGAATCGGGCCAAAAATCGCACTGGCGGTCTTCTCCACGATGGATACGAATGAGGTGGTCATTGCCATCGTCGCGAAGGACGACAAGGCCTTTTCGCGTGTGCCCGGCGTTGGGAAAAAGACAGCGCAGCGCATCATACTTGAACTGGCCGAGAAGATCAATGCAGACGATCATTTGACTGTGTCCGCCAAAGAGGGCTTCGGTGTTCCTGAAGGTCATATGGAGCGCGAAGCGATCGCCGGTCTGGTGGCTTTAGGATATGACCAATGCGAGGCAGCGCTGGCGGTCAAGGCTGCGTGCGCACAGGCAAAGGATACGGCGGATTTGATCATGCTGGCGCTGAAACAGTTTGATGTACAATAACGAAGGAGAAGGATATGCGGGAGGATGACGGCCGGATTATCACGCCGGACATACAGGAGGAGGATGCGGGCTTTGAATACAGCCTGCGCCCGCGGATATTAAAAGAATATATCGGACAGCAAGGTGTCAAAGAAAAGATGGACATCTTCATCGGGGCGGCAAAGTTGCGGGGGGAGGCGTTGGATCATGTACTGCTCTACGGCCCGCCCGGGCTTGGAAAGACAACCCTGGCCAGCATCGTCGCCAATGAGCTGAATGTCAACTTCAGGCAAACGTCCGGCCCCGCGATTGAACGCGCGGGTGATCTGGCCGCCATACTGACGAACCTGGGGCCCAACGACGTTTTGTTTATCGATGAAATCCACCGCCTGAACCATACGGTGGAGGAGATCCTGTATCCCGCGATGGAGGATTTTGCGCTGGATATCATCATCGGCAAAGGGCCGAGCGCCCGCTCCATTCGCATCGACCTGCCCCATTTTACGCTGGTAGGTGCGACGACGCGCGCCGGCATGCTCACATCACCGCTGCGCGATCGTTTTGGCATCATCAACAGGCTGGAGTTGTATTCCCCTGAGGAGCTTTGTCTCATCGTGGAGCGGTCTGCGCACATCATGCATATACACATCGACGAACAAGGCGCACATGAGATTGCGAAACGTTCGCGGGGCACACCCAGAATCGCCAACCGGCTGCTGCGCCGCGTGCGCGATTATGCGCAGATCAAAGCGGACGGGGTGATTACCAGGGAGATTGCAAAGGACGGTCTGGCTCTGCTGGAGGTAGACCAATTGGGGCTTGACCATATTGACCGCAGAATCATGCTCACCATGATCGAAAAATTCGGCGGCAAACCGGTGGGGCTGGACACGCTTGCGGCCGCAACCGGGGAAGAAAGCGTTACGATCGAAGATGTCTATGAGCCTTTTTTAATGCAGCTGGGCTTCATCAGCCGCACGCCGCGCGGACGTGTACCCACGTTGATGGCGTATCAGCACCTGGGACTTACGCCGCCGCAGCAACCGGCCGAGCAATTAAAGCTGGAATAAGGAAAATCACGTGAAAACAACTGACTTCTATTACGACCTTCCTCATGAATTGATCGCCCAGACACCCATCCAAAATCGGGATGAATCGCGGCTGCTCGTGTATGATCGGGATCAGGGCGCGTTTGCGCACAGGCGTTTTTATGATGTGCTGGAATATTTAAACCCGGGTGACGCGCTGGTTCTGAACGATACGCGCGTGCTGCCCGCGCGCCTATACGGGCAGCAGGAAGAGACGGGCGGTAGGATGGAGTTCCTACTTTTAAAAAGGCTGCAAAACGATTGCTGGGAAACGCTGGTGCAGCCGGGAAGACGGGCCAAAGAGGGTGCCTGGTTTTCGTTTGGGGATGGACTGTTGCGCGCGCAAATACTCGAAAAGACGGACAGCGGGGGCAGAATTGTCCAGCTGTATTATGATGGGTTGATCGAACACGTATTGGACAACATCGGCGAGATGCCGCTGCCGCCCTATATCAAAGAAAAACTAGAGGATCAATCGCGCTATCAGACGGTTTACGCACAGCACGACGGCTCAGCTGCGGCGCCGACTGCGGGCCTTCATTTTACGGACGAACTGCTGCAACGCATCCGGAACAAAGGCGTTTCCATCGTATATGTAACGCTGCATGTGGGATTGGGGACGTTCAGGCCGGTAAAGACTTCGAATATCGAAGAGCATCCCATGCATGCAGAACGCTACTCCGTCAGCGAGGATGCAGCACATACGCTGAATGAAACACGAAGCAACAAAGGCAGAATCATAGCCGTGGGCACGACATGCACACGCGTTTTAGAGACGATTGCCGATGAAGGTGGGCGTCTTCACGCCGGCAGCGGTGAAACACAAATCTTCATCTGTCCCGGATATACCTTTCGCGCCATCGACGGGCTTATCACGAACTTCCATCTGCCGGAATCCACCTTGCTGATGCTGGTGTGCGCTTTGATGGGAAAACAACAGGCGCTGGCTGCCTATGAGGAGGCGGTGCAGCAAGGGTATCGGTTCTTCAGTTTTGGAGATGCAATGCTCGTGCTATGAGCGCGTGATTTTGTGCGTGTCATGGCGGCAAGCGGATGGTTTTTGTGGTGCTCACTCAATTCTGACATAAAACGAAACACCACACAAAAGAACGCATATGCGGCCGTTCATATAAGACGCGCAGCATGATCTTTGGATGTGTGCAAGAGGTGTGTTTTAAGGGTCTCCCCTTGAATAAAGCCGATAGAAGTAGTAAAATATGCTTGTCTATGGTTTTTTTCGGCGTATCACTGCCAAATCGTTGAGGTTGACAACATGCCCCGGATAAGTGCGGGCATGAATGAGTATATTTTAAAGAGAGATATGGATGCATGAGGAAAGTTATCACATACGGAACATTCGATATGTTTCATCATGGGCATTACAATCTGTTGAAACGTGCCAAGGCGTTGGGTGATTATCTGATCGTGGGCATCACCTCGGACAATTATGACCAATACAGGGGCAAGCTCAATGTCAAAGACAATGTGATCCAACGGATTGAGAGCGTGCGCAGAACAGGCCTGGCCGACGAGATCATCGTGGAAGAATACGAAGGGCAGAAGATCGATGACATCATAGAAAAAGGCGCAGATGTTTTTGCGATCGGCTCTGATTGGGTCGGAAGGTTTGACTATTTAAAAGACTACTGTGAGGTCATATACCTGGAAAGAACCCGCGGCATCTCTAGTACCGAATTGCGCAATCAGGGGCATGAATTGCTGTTGTTTGCCATCATCGGCACGGGTAGAATTGCCCACCGTTTCATACCCGAATCGAAATTTGTGAGCGGCATGGTGGTGGACAGCGTATTTAACGTACGCGAACAATCTGCGAAAGCGTTTGCAAACAGGCATGAGCTGTCCTTCTATTCAAACGATCTGGATACGGTGTTGCAGCGGGTGGATGCCGTCTATATTGCATCGCCCCACGCGACGCACTATGAATATGCCAAAAAGGCTTTGCTGGCCGGCAAGCATGTGCTTTGCGAAAAGCCGATGGTCTTGCAGACACATGAAGCCAATGAGCTTTTCACCTTAGCAAACAGCAAAGCACTGATCCTGATGGAAGGCATCAAGACACTGCATTGCCCCGGCTTTCAAAGGCTGGTGAGCTTAGCTAAAAGCGGGCGTATCGGGGATATCAAGTGTGTGGATGCGTCGTTTACCAAACTCGTACCGCCCGGATGCCGGGAGGTGACCGATCTCGAAGCAGGGGGCAGCATGACGGAACTGAGCACATATCCTGCGCTTGCGATCTATAAATTTCTGGGGCTGGACTACGAGGATGTTCGCTTCACCTCCTATCGGAAGGACAAAGGCGTGGATTTGTTCACCAAGATAGATCTCGTCTTCAAAAAAGCGGTGGCGAGCGCGAAGGTTGGGATTGGAGCAAAAACGGAAGGCAGCTTGGTGATCACAGGCACCCGCGGTTATATCTATGTGCCGGCGCCCTGGTGGAAGACGGACTATTTCGAAATGCGCTTTGAGGATACCAACTTAACACAGAAGTTTTTCTATGAATTCATAGGAGACGGCTTGCGTTATGAACTGGTGGCCTTCATCAAGCAGATCATCAATCAAAAACCGGAGCCCATGTATCAGGACTGCAGCATTGAGATTTGCAAGCTTATAGACGAATACCGTTCAGGTGCAAAAACAAGGTTTATTCAATGACGGCTTAAGCACAGGCTTTTATGATTGTCAAAAGCAGCTATCGCTCCTAAGCATTAGCTGCTTTTTCATAAGGCAAATCCCACATACGAAACTTTTAGATCGAAGTGTATAAAAGCGCTTCAGATAAACAAAAGCAGACTGATAGCCATCACGGCCATTCCGCTCACCAAACCGTATATGGAGAGGTGATGCTCGCCGTATTCCCGGGCAGAGGGGAGCAGTTCGTCCAATGAAATAAACACCATAATTCCGGCGACAGCGGCAAACAGCATGCCGAATACGGCCTCGCTCATAATGGGCAGCAGTATCAGATAACCCACGGCGGCGCCGAGCGGCTCCGCCAATCCGGACATAAAGGAATAGAAAAACGCTTTCTTCCGGCTGCCTGTCGCATAATAGATCGGCACAGAAACAGCGATGCCTTCCGGGATATTATGGATCGCGATGGCGACGACGATGGGAATTGCGACGGAGGGCTCTTGCTGTGCTGAGATGAAGGTGGCCAGACCTTCCGGAAAATTATGTATGGCGACGGCCAGCGCCGTAAACAGACCGGTACGCAGCAATTGGCTTTTACTCTTGGAAGAATTGGCCGGACTTTCCATAGTCTTAATCTCATGGGGATTATGCGCGGTGGGAATCAAACGGTCTATGAGCGCCATGAACAGCATTCCCCCGAAAAAGGATACCACGGTGATGATGGCGCCGTTTCGATCGCCGAGCACCCCCACCAAAGACTCCTGCGCTTTAAAAAAAATTTCTACCATGGAAACATAGATCATCACGCCGGCGGAAAAACCCAGACTTACGGACAGAAATTTTGTGCTGGTTTTCTTCGCAAAAAACGCAATCGCACTGCCGATGCCTGTCGATAATCCGGCAAATGTTACGAGTGCAAAAGCGAAAAGAACATTATCCATTGGAAACCTCCCTATATGTGCAATTAAAATTAAAAAATAAATGCATCCCCTTATCCGGTGTAAACCTAAACCGCATAGGTACATACTGTTATAATAGAATAAACTGCTGGATTTCGTCAATTACAAAACTCAATAAGGAGCTGGTATGGGGCCGTACAGATGGATGTTGGCTTGTAAACCGACAGATGTTCGTATAAAATAAAGGAAACTTCCATAATTATCTGAGTTATTGCACATAATTTAGATGCCGGCACATGAAAACATAATGGGAGAAACAAGGTGATGATGCATGAAAAGAATAACGGTGAATGGTGAAAAACGAGCATTCGACAATGTAGAAACTTTGCTGGACATTGCAAAGCAGACGCCCGGCATGTGGCTGGGTGCCATATGCGATCAGAAGATACAAAGCTTAAGATACCCGATTGATGATGTTGACGAAGTGACGCTCTTGAGCTATGACAGCCCGCAGGGTGAAAAGATATACGTTCATTCGTTGACCATGTTGTTGATCTGCGCGATCAAAGAACTGTTTCCCGACGGGGATGTTTTGGTGGATCACTCGCTGGGCAACGGCATCTATTGCGAAGTGCAAGGACTTGGCTATATTTCTATCGATGACTACAGGAAAATCGATATGCATATGCGAAAGCTGATTGAAGAAGACCACCCATTCGAATGTATGCGCGTCGGCAAGCAGGAGGCGGCCGCTTATTTTAGGGAAGTGCGGCAGTTTAGTACAGCCGATGCAATCGAACAGAGTGCTCGGAAAACCTTTACGCTCTATCAATGCGGCGAAGTGAAGGAATTGGCCTTCTATGCACTGGTGCCCAGCACAGGATACATCCGCGAATTCGGCCTTCATCTAGCGATGCCGGGGATCATTCTTCATTATTCGATGCAGCCCGGAGAACTTTCTTATGATTATACCATGCATGCGCGCCGCTCCGAGACTTTCTTGGAAACGGAGAAACGCATGGCGGGGCTGGAATGTTTTTATGTATCCCAGTTAAACCGCAAGATCGAGCAGGAAGAAGTTTTCGAACTCGTCCGCGTCAGCGAAATCTGGCACGAGAAGCAATTGGGCAGCCTGGCGGATATTATCTCCTCCGACCCGCACAGGCAGCTGATTTTTGTGGCAGGGCCTTCTTCTTCCGGTAAGACGACATCTTCAAACCGGCTGATTTCGCATCTTTATGCAAACGGAAAGCACCCCGTACTCATCTCCATGGATAATTACTATCGCGATCGGGATGAGATGCCCTTGGATGAAAACGGTGAAAAAGATTTTGAAAACATCACAGCCTTGGATCTGGATGTGTTTGACAGCAATTTAAATGCGCTTTTACAGCAGCAGGAGGTGGAACTGCCTGTATTCAATTTCTTGACAGGCAGCAGAGACAAAGACGGAATCCGTATGCGCGTGCCCAGCGGAGAACCCATCATCATAGAAGGGATCCATGCGCTCAACCCCCAGCTTGCCTCCTCCATCGCCAATCATTATAAATTCAAAGTCTATGTGGCACCGCTGGTGACGCTCAATTGGGATATCCACAACCGGGTGGAGTCTTCTTTCGTGAGGCTGTTACGCAGGATGGTGCGCGATTATCATACGCGCGGCTCCTCGGCGAGCAACACGCTGGATATGTGGGATGCGGTGCTGCAGGGCGAGAAAAAATTTATCCTTCCGTATCAGGAAACGGCGGATTTTACTTTCAACACAGCTTTGCTCTATGAGTTGTCCGTGCTGAAACGACATGCACTGCCTATACTCATGGATGCAGAAGACCGCCACGCGAGCACGGTCAATGAGATTCTCTATTTGCTGGATTTTGTGACGGACGGCGGTGAGATAATCGAGAGCCACATACCTCCGACATCCATACTGAGAGAGTTTATTGGCAACAATGTATACTACTTATAGCAGCATATTTGATTGACAGAAACTCCGGCATGCCGCTATATTCTTATTATTTAGGCTCGTCCGGCAGTTTTGGAGGTACATGAATGTTTGAGCCAGTTGATTCCGGGGTCGCTTTTGTTCTCTTCGGAAAGGAAATCTATTGGTACGCCATCTTAATCTGTTTTGGGATTGCACTCGCGGTTGCGCTGATGCTCTGGTGGATCAAAAAACAAGGCTACGACAACGATATTGTGATCGATATAGCGCTGTGGGTCATACCTGCGGCCATCGTCGGTGCGCGCCTGTATTATGTCATTTTTGAATGGTCGCAGTTTTCCGACAATCTGCTTTCTATTCTATACATCTGGGAAGGCGGGCTTGGGTTTTACGGAGGCGTAATAGGGGGCGTGCTGGCAGGATATATCTTCTGTAAGATAAGAAAGACAAAGTTTGGTGTACTGGCCGATGCGGTGGCGCCGGGCATCGCCATCGCACAGGCGATTGGCCGCTGGGGAAACTATTTCAACCAGGAGGCGTTTGGCTACGCGGTAACGGATCCCAACATCATATCTTTTCCCTTTGCCTGTGTGCGCATTGACCGAATCCATTATGTAGACGGCGTTTTATGTGATGCGCCTTACCATTATGCCACATTCTTCTATGAGTCGGTGTGGAACCTTTTGGTATTTATTGCGTTGATGATCTACTTTCGTAAAAAACGGCCGAGGGGCAATGTGTTTGCGCTGTATCTGGTGTTGTATGGCCTGGGCAGGGCTGTGATCGAAGGGTTCAGAGCGGACAGCTTATGGGTGATCCCCGGCGTTGTGCGTGCTTCGCAAGCCTTGAGCATATTGTTGATGGCGGGCGGCATTGCGTATTTGATTTGGAATAACAAAAAAGGCAGACTGGGCATGGGAGATACGGATGATTCAGGATTGACACCGCTGAAAAAGCAGCCACAGCAGGATGGAGCGGATGCCCAAGACTAAACAAAGATTATACGGCATCGTTTTAAAATAGTGGAATGAAAGCAATAGAACCGAAAAGAGTTTGTTTGACGAGAGGATAGGGGACGATACACATGAGTAATTTAACAACGCGCAATCTGTCTATGATGACGGATCTATATCAGTTTACAATGATGTACGGGTACTATAAAAACGGCATGGCAGATACACAGGCGGTGTTTGATCTTTTCTTCAGGCTGCCTGTGGGCAACAGCTCCTATGCAGTCATGGCCGGGCTGGAACAGGCTGTCGAATACATTCAGGCGATCCGTTTTGAAGAAGAGGATCTATCTTACCTGCGTACACTCAATCTGTTCGACGAAGATTTTCTGGTATACTTGGCGCAGATGCGTTTCAGCGGTGAGTTGTATGCCATTCCCGAAGGCACGGTGGTATTCCCGCACGAGCCGCTGCTGCGTGTCAAGGCGCCCATCATCGAAGCGCAGTTTATCGAAACCGCACTGTTGAACATCATCAACCATCAAACGCTGATTGCCACCAAGGCAAGCCGTGTTGTGCATGCCGCTCAGGGAGGGGGCATTCTGGAATTTGGATTGCGCAGAGCGCAGGGGCCGGACGCCGGAAATTACGGCGCGCGGGCGGCTATGATCGGTGGATGTGTGGGTACATCCAATGTGATGGCGGCGCAGATGTTTGATGTGCCTGCGAAAGGCACGCATGCGCACAGCTGGGTGATGAGCTTCGAATCAGAGCTGAGCGCGTTTCGGGCGTATGCGGAGATATATCCGGATAACTGCCTGCTGCTGGTGGATACATATGATACGATCAACAGCGGGATTCCGAATGCCATCACCGTATTTAAGGAATTGCGCGCCAAAGGCTACCACCCAACAGGCATCCGGCTGGATTCAGGGGATCTGGCATATTTGAGCAAGCGTGCCCGTGAGATGCTGGATGAGGCCGGATTTACCGAGGCGAAGATATTTGCGTCCAGCGATCTTGATGAAAATCTGATCAAGGATTTAAAATCCCAAGGGGCATGTATTGACGTCTGGGGTGTTGGCACAAAGCTGATCACCAGTGACCAATACAGTTCTTTAGGCGGTGTCTATAAGATGTCGGCTATGTCCGAGGCAGGCGGCGAGATTCTGCCCAAGATCAAGCTGTCGGAAAACATCACGAAAACAACGAATCCGGGCTATAAGAAAGTCGTTCGATTCTACAGCAAGAAATCCCGAAAAGCACTGGCCGATTTAATCATGCTGGATGATGAGACGGTGGATGAAACCAAACCGCTGACGATTTTTTCCCCCACGGAAACCTGGAAAAAAACGACCTTAACCAATTTTTACACGCGTGATCTGCTGCAGCCGGTATTTCTGGACGGCCGGCTCGTATATGATTTGCCGGATCTCCAAAGCATACAAGCGCATGCGGCGCACGACATGGACACCTTCTGGGAGGAATACAAGCGGATTACCAATCCACAGATTTACAAGGTGGATCTATCGGACAAGCTGTTCGAGCTGAGGCGTTCCTTTATGACGAACACGAATCAGATATAATGCAAACGCCTATGTAACATGGGTTACCTATACGAGTGATTATATGCTTAAAGCGCATTCATGGCCTAAGGGCAGATGCGCTTTTTAGGAACATAGGCCAAGCACGCACCCGATCATCTCTCGTAAGTATTTGGGATGGCATGACAAGCTGCGCTTTATAATTTTAATGCGAAGGGTTTAAAAGTCGGGTGAATTTCATTATAATGATTATATATAGATTCAGACATATGCAAAAAACTGTTCATAGCAGGATATGCGCGGTTGGCTGAAATCACTTTGCGGAATAAAGGCAGGTGTTTCAAATTTTTGAGGAGATATTTGGATATTTAAGCGATATTGCCACGCAATTTCAAATTAAAGACATCATCGACATATTAATTGTGGCAATTTTGATCTATAAGCTCCTGATCATGATAAAAGACACACGCGGTATACAGGTTATCAAAGGAATCGCCATCATTTTGGTCGCCTCGCTGGTCGCTTCCTTATTTCGGCTCCAGGCGATTGAATGGCTGCTGCAATATTTGATTGGCGCGGGTGCTATGGTGCTTGTCATACTGTTTCAGCCTGAATTGCGTAACATGCTGGAGAAAATCGGCCGCAGCAGGCTGCTAAACAAATCAAAGCTCAAAGACGAAGACGACACGATTTCGGTGGTGTCGCATATTACAAATGCGCTGCTCGCGCTTTCCCGCCGAAAGATCGGCGCTTTGATCGTGGTGGAACAAAACACACGCCTTTCCGACTATGCGCATACGGGCACGCTGTTGGATTCGGCTATTTCTGATCATTTGCTTGAAAATATATTTGAACCGAACACACCTCTGCACGACGGGGCTGTGATCATCCGCGGCATGCGCATCATTGCGGCGGGCTGTTATCTGCCGTTAAGCGCGAATCAGGCTATCAGCAAGGCGCTGGGCACACGCCACCGCGCGGCGCTGGGCATCAGCGAGATGTCGGATGCGCTTACTTTTATCGTTTCGGAGGAGACGGCGAACATCTCCGTTGCGCGCGGCGGCAAGCTTACACGCAACTTGGGAAAATCCGAGATCACCAGCATACTGGACGCACTTTATGAAGGGTTTGATAAGAACGCACCTCTTCTGCGTTTGAGAAGGAGGGGGAAATAATGCGTAAGGTTTTTAAGGGAATTTGGGCGTTTTTGCTGAAATTTTTCAAGAACAACTGGGGCTGGAAGACCGCCGCTGTGTTGTTTTCTGTGCTGTTGTGGAGTTTTGCGTGGGTGGATCAAAATCCGTGGCGTACCAAAACACTGAGCGATGTGAGTGTCAACAGGTTAAATGAATACGTTCTCAGGGAACGCGGGCTCATGGTGGTGGAAGAAAGTGAGAATTTCGGATATGGCGTAAATGTGCATACGGAGGTGCGCCAGCAGGATTATGCCAGCCTGACTGCAAACAGAGTTACGGCCAGCATTGATATGGGGACCATTACAACAGAAGGCACACACAATATTCTGGTTGCTGTAGAACCTGCACTTGCATCCACAACTTCCGTGATCAAGAGCGTGAACCCTTCCCGTTTCGAAGTGACGATCGAATCGATACTAGAACGCAGGATTCCTATCCGCTACAAAACCGAAGGGCGGCTGCCCTCCAACTACTACCACAAGGAGCCGGTCTTCTCGGTCGACCAGATTACCATCAAAGGGGCCAAATCCTATATTGAGCGCGCCAGCTATGGGGAATGCGTGATTCAACTCCATGGGCTTACCGAATCCATCGACCAATCCCTGTCTGTTACGCTTTTTGATCAGGACGGCAATGAGCTGGAGCCGCCAAACCGCTACAACCTTATCGGTGAAATGCCTTCCGTCATTGCGAATATGGAGGTGCTGTATCAAAAAGAAGTGGTGGTGGATGCAGCCGGCAATATCACAGGGATGGATTCCATCGAGCCGGGATATTCGATTAAAGATATCCATGTTCAGCCTGCAAAGGTTACGCTGGTGGGCAGTAAAGCGATGCTCGAAACGATCGAAAGCATCCAATGTGAGCCGTTGAGCGTGAGCGGCGCACAGGAGACGGTGATTGAAAAAATGGAGCTGGTGTTGCCGGAGGGTGTGGAGTCTTTGAACGGCAAGAGCGTGCGTGTGCATGTTGAGATAGAAAAAAACATGATGGAGCGCACATTTGAAAATGTCAGTGTGGTGGTGCGGGGAACTGTGCAGTCCGGCACCATCCGTGCGGAGCATCATACCGCAACAGCCACCATCAAAGGATGGAACCGCGATATTCAGCGTTTTTATGAACCCAGCCTTGAGCTTTATGTCGACGTAAACGGGTTGAACAGAGGCACACACAAACTCAATATCCAAAACCGCTACACCGGCGAGATCATACCGGATGAAATCGTGATCGATCCCAAGACGATTACGATTGTGATCGAATAAAGCTATGAAGATAAAAACCTTGCTTTGCTGTATGCTTGCAGCGCTGATGCTCACGGCAGGCTGCGCAGGGCCTGAACACACACCCAAACCATCACATGGGCCTGTGGAGCCCGGCGATTGGATGGAACGCACATACGAAAACCAATCCTTGGGCTTAGCGTTAACCATCTCAGACGAATGGGTGATTGGGGACGCGGACGCCGTACAATCAACGGTGCTGGAGGCTGTTCAATCGGAACTCTCCGGCGAAGCCGCACATTATTTGCTGAAAGCTTCCAGATATGACGCATCCGACATCACCGCATACCCCATGATTCAAATAGCGGCGCATGCGCTGGACGCGATCGAAGAATACGCGGCCGATGAGAAGGAATATCTCGAGCTGATCAAGTATTTGATTGGAACAAACAGCATCGACGCTTTGGGCGATATCATCACGGAAAACCTTATCGACGGGGTGCTTTTCTATATCCTTTCGCTGGAGGTATACGAAAAAGACGGTTTGGTAACCTACCATACACTGATGGCAAGCGAGCGAAACGGCAATATGCTGCTCATTGCCGTTTCTTATTTGGATCAGCAGCAATATTTGGAAGCACTGGACATACTCGCGTCTATCACGCTGGAGTAAGGAGAAATATGAAACGCATTACTTTGTATACCGGAAACTATGGCAGCGGCAAAACGGAATTGTCTATTCATACGGCAATCGATATGGCTCGCCGATTGCGGACAAAAGAGGAGACGGACTATCAGGGCATTACGCTGGTGGATTTTGATATTGTCAACCCCTATTTTCGTTCCTCGGAACAGAAAAAACTGCTGGAAGAACATGGCGTAAAATTACTGGGCCCTTCTTATGCGCTGAACAGTGTGGATATCCCGTCGCTGCCGCCTGAGATCGCCTCCGTATTTGTCGATCGAAACAGCAGGGTTATTTTCGACGTGGGCGGAGATCCTGTAGGTGCGACCGCATTGGGGGCGTATAGCAAACGGATACAAGACGAAGACTATGAAATGTTGATGGTGGTCAACATCTGTCGTCCGATGACCGGCGATGCGGAAAGCATTGTCCGCATGGCAGAGGATATTATGACGAATTCCAGGCTGGTGATTAGCGGTTTGGTGAACAATGCAAATATCGCCCGCGAAACGACGGCGGAACAATTGCTGCAGGGCCAGGAAATTCTGGCGCGCGTAACAGAGAAGACAGGCATCCCCGTGCGCTTTGTGAGCGGCATGCAGCAGGTGCTGAACGCATTTGTGAAACAAACGGGATATGATGGCAGTATAGTGCCCATAGAGCTGGTGATGCGCCCGGATTGGCTGGATATGTAGCAAGGGTTTATCTTTTGCTTAAAAGGAAGTTAGTTATTTGACAGAAAAACAAAAGATGCTCGCTGGGGAGCTTTATTATGCAAACGATCCGGAGCTGGCGCAAGCGCGGCTGCATGCGCGCCGTTTGTGCAGACGGTTCAACGAACTGCCTGTGGACGCATCAGGCGATCGCGTGTCGCTGCTAGGCGAATTGTTCGGAAGCTGCGGAGAAAATGCGTGGATCGAACCGGATTTCAGATGCGATTATGGATTCAATATCCACGTGGAGGACGATTTCTATGCAAATTTTGATTGCGTGATATTGGATGTGGCGCAAGTACACATCGGAAAGAACTGCTTTATGGCCCCGCAGGTGGGCATCTATACCGCAACGCATCCGTTGGCGCATACACAGCGCGACATGGGGCTTGAGAGCGCAAAGCCTGTGCGCATCGGAGAGAGCTGCTGGATCGGCGGGCACGCCGTGATTCTGCCCGGTGTGACGCTGGGGGACAGGGTGGTGGTGGGCGCGGGGGCTGTTGTGACAAAAAGCTTCGGGGATGATGTGGTGATCGCCGGCAACCCTGCGAGGGTGATCAAAAGGCTTGGGGAATAGCGCAGACTGTTCAAGCAACGATGGCTGCTGTGGGGGGCAGCTTTTTTGTTGTCGATATTTTATTTTGCCTAACACAGGCGAACGTAGTATAATATACTGGCTGTCCAAAAGGATACGATGATTTTATAACAAAAAAGGAGAAACATGGAACGGCAGGATATCAGGAATATTGCGATTATTGCACATGTCGACCACGGGAAAACAACGCTGGTCGATCAGTTGTTGAAACAAAGCGGGATCTACAGGGCAAACGAACAGATTCAGGAACGCGTGATGGATTCTAATGAATTAGAACGCGAGCGCGGGATTACCATACTGGCAAAAAACACGGCTGTGCATTATAAGGGGACAAAGATCAACATTGTAGATACACCCGGGCACGCGGACTTTGGCGGCGAAGTGGAACGCATTCTGATGATGGTAGATGGTGTTTTGCTGCTGGTGGACGCGTTTGAAGGTTGTATGCCGCAGACACGCTTTGTATTGCAAAAAGCGCTGGGGCTCAAGAAAAAGGCGGTGGTGGTGGTCAATAAAATCGACCGGCCGGAAGCGCGGGCGGCGGAAGTTTTGGATGAGACCATCGATCTGTTCATTGAACTGGGCGCGGATGATGATCAATTGGAGTTTCCTGTGCTCTATGCTTCAGCGCGCGACGGCTACGCATCACGCGACGAGACAGCGCGCCAAGGGGATCTTTCGCCGCTGTTTGAGGCGATCCTTGCAGAAGTGCCGGCGCCGCGCGGCGATATGGATGCGCCGTTTCAGGTGTTGTTCTCCAACATCGATTACGACGAGTATGTGGGCAGGATTGGCATTGGGCGTATAGAACGCGGTCGGCTGGAAAGCGGCACGCAGGCAGTGCTGTGCAGAAATGATGGCAGCGAACAATTGGTGAAGATCTCGCGCCTGTATCAATTCGAGGGTCTTAAACGCTTGGAAGTCAAGCACGCTGCGCTGGGGGATATCGTGGCTGTTTCAGGGATTTCGGATATCAACATAGGGGAGACGGCGTGTGATGCGGCCCATGTCGAACGGATGGAGTTCATCAAGATAGACGAGCCCACCATTGCCATGTTCTTTTTGGTAAACAACAGCCCGTTTGCCGGCCGTGAAGGAAAATATGTCACGTCCAGAAATTTGCGCCAACGCCTGTTTAAAGAAGTCCAAACCAATGTGGGTATGCGGGTGGAGGAGACGGATTCGCCAGATACGTTTAAAGTCTCGGGGCGTGGTGAACTACATCTTTCCATATTGATTGAAACGATGCGCAGAGAAGGCTATGAATTTGCCGTTTCTAGGCCTAAAGTTATATTCAAGGAAATCGAAGGCGAGCTGCATGAGCCGATGGAAACGCTCTTCGTGGATGTTCCGGAAGAATATGTGGGCGTGGTGATGGAAAAGCTGGGTATGCGCAAAGGCGAATTGCAAAATATGCTGAACAACGAGCAAGGTGGCGTGCGTTTGGAATTCATCATCCCGGCGCGCGGCATCATGGGGTATCGCTCGGAATTCTTGACAGACACCAAAGGAAACGGCATCATGAACCATGTTTTTGCGGGTCACCAGCCTTATAAAGGTGACATGGCCGGACGCCAGTGGGGCTCTATCATCGCGCATGAATCCGGTGAAACGACGTCATACGGGCTTTACCACACACAAGACCGCGGCCGTTTGTTTATAGGCGCAGGTGTTGCCGTGTATGAGGGTATGATCGTAGGCGAGAATGCCAAGGCGGAGGATCTGATCGTCAACGTCTGCCGCAAAAAGCATGTGACGAATGTTCGCGCCGCCGGATCCGACGAGGCGCTCAAGCTCTCCCCGCCGCTCGTATTGAGCTTGGAACAGACGCTGGAATTTATCAAGGACGACGAGCTGGTGGAAATCACGCCTGAAAACATTCGTATGCGCAAGAAGATACTCAACAAGGAGCAGCGGCAAAAAGCGATGAAAAAACAAGCATAGGGGGTCGTTCATATGCCGTATGCCGAGCTTGATGAATTTTCGATGTTCTATTCAGTATGCGGGTCAGGGGAAGCGCTGCTGATGCTGCATGGCAACGGGGAGGACGGGCGCATCTTTTCCCATCAGATACAGGCATTCTCTGGGTTCTTCACCGTCTATACGCTGGACAGCCGCTGGCACGGCAAGAGTGAAAAGGGCGGAGGCGGTGTGTTGACATACCGGCAAATGGCGGCGGATGTGTTGGAATTCATGGACCGCTTAGGGATTCAAAGCGCACATCTGCTCGGGTTTAGTGATGGCGGCAACATAGCGCTGATGATGGCACGGTTGGCACCTGAGCGTATGAAGAGCATAGTTTTGCTGGGTGCAAACGCGGCGCCCAACGGGCTTCTTGCGCGCGAAAGGCTGTGGATGCGCTGTGCTTATGCGGCGTTTTCGCTGTGTGCGTGGCTGCCTGCCTGCCGGCGCAAGAAGCATCTGTACGGCCTGATGCTGCAAGGCCCGCATATCACGCGGGAGGAACTGGCTGGTATCGGCGTGCCCTCGCTGGTCGTGGCCGGAGAAAAGGATGTCGTGCGGCCGGCGCATACCCGTTATATCGCAGACACATTGCAAAACGCCAGCCTCTGCATTTTAAAAGGATGTGACCATTTCGCGCTGATAAAGGCGCCGCAGGTGCTGAATGAATGCGTGCAGCTCTTTTATGAGCGCGCCGGATTCATGAACCCCGCGTGCTGATGTGTGGTTTCTATCCATAATATTCGATTCCATAGCTTTGAAACGGAGGTGATCTTGTTTTCAAAGCCATGTTACGTGTTTATTAAAAAGTTTTGATTGACGCTTGCAGGAGAATGATGGTATATTGAATCAGAAGCGTCGGCTAGCTTCATACTATTTGTGATATCATAATGGAGGTTTGAAAATGTTTGAAAAGATTGCGAACTTGATTTCGGAAAAACTTGAGATTGATCTGGATAAAATCACAATGGATACCACGTTTGACGATTTGAAGATTGATTCTTTAGATATGGTTGAAATCGTTATGGACGTAGAAGAGATGTTCAATATTACGATTGAAAGCAACGACGATCTGAAAACGGTTGGAGATTTTGTAGCTCATATTGAAACCCTTGTTTAAATATATGTATAGTATGCCTGTTGACAGACGGGCTGCTGGGGAGGGATTGTGTGAGTACGGTAGAAATCAGGGAAGTTGCTACAAAAAAAGAATTCCGTTTATTTTGTAATTTTCCAATACAACTATATAAAGACCACCCGTATGCTGTGCCGGATTTGCGTATGGATGAGCGGAACAACCTGAGAAGGGATAGGAATCCGGCGTTTGATTATTGTGAAGCCAAGTATTTCTTAGCATACCGAGATGGTAAAGTTGTGGGCAGGATTGCAGGGCTGATCAACCACGCCGCAAATGAAAAGTGGAACACGCACACCCTGCGTTTTTGCAGAGTGGATTTTATCGATGACGAAGAGGTTTCCAAGGCGTTGTTTGATGCGGTGGAGGGTTGGGCCAAAGAACGGGGCTATGATAAAGTCATAGGGCCGATCGGTTTCTGTGATCTGGATAAAGAGGGGATGCTGGTCGAGGGATTCGATGAGCTGGACTTATTCATTACGATCTATAACTACCCCTACTATATGAAGCATCTGGAAAAGCTGGGCTACGCCAAGGAAGAAGACTGGATTGAATACAGGATCAAAGTACCGCAAACCATAGATCCGCGTTTAGCTCGCTTACACCAACGCGTTTTGGAAAGGCTCAATCTCCATGTAGCGGAAATCCGCAACAAACGCGAGGTCAAGCAATACCTGACAGGTGTGTTTGACATCATCAATGAAGCGTATGACGATCTGTATGGTACGGTGCCTTTGACACATAAGCAGATTGATTGGTATGTGGGTCAGTTTTTGCCGCTGATCAATCTAAAACTATTAAGCCTTGTTTTGGATGAGAACAAACGCATCGTGGGGCTTGGGCTGGCGGCACCATCTTTAAGCGAGCCTTTGAGAAAACATAAGGGCAGGTTATTTCCTTTTGGGTGGATAAGTGTTCTGCGCGCATGCAGAAAGATGGATACGATGAATTTGTTTTTTATTGCGGTTCGGAAGGAATATATCAATAAAGGCTTGCCGGCAGTGATGATGAGCCACATGAATCAAGGCGCCATTGATCTAGGTGTTCAGTATGCGGAAACAGGACCGGAGCTTGAGACAAACCACAAGGTGCTCAGCCTTTGGAAATCTTTTGATGCACGCCAGCACAGAAGACGCAGGTGCTATGCAAAGCAACTATAAAATACGCCGGCCGCTTTGGACACAAGGCGGCCTTGCGCATGCAGGGGGAAAGAATGCTGCAAGCACAGGAAGCTTATATGCAGGCGGCGTTGAAAGAAGCAGAAAGAGCATTTGAGCTGGACGAGGTGCCGGTGGGCGCCGTCGTCGTGTATCAGGGGAATATTATCGCGCGCGCACACAATATGCGAGAAGCCTTGCGTGATCCTACGGCGCATGCCGAGATGCTGGCCCTGCGCCGTGCCGCCGAAGCTTTAGGCGGCTGGCGCTTGCATGGGTGCAGCTTGTATGTGACATTAGAACCGTGCCCTATGTGTGCGGGGGGCATACTGCAGGCAAGGATGGACGCGGTTTATTTCGGTGTAAACGATTATAAGGCAGGCTGCTGCGGCACGATATATGACATCGTGCAGGACAAGCGCTTCAATCACACGACCAAGGTGTACGGCGGGATTCTGGAGCAGGAGTGCTATTCGATATTAAGAGCGTATTTTAATAAAAAACGATGTAAAAACGTGTAGACAAATGTCATATTATTCCTTATTATTAAGATATAGATTGTTTTAGCTTCATAAAGGGGGTATTTGCAGATGAAAAAAATAAACCTCACAAGGATTTTGTTTAACATAGCTTTGATCGCGATGGGTTTGATGATGATTTTCGCGCCGCATACCGGCCTCAAGGATTTGTTTATTCTGTTTGGCATACTGCTCATCGTTTGCGGCGGATTTTTGATTTTGCAGCATTACATCGGCTTAAAAGCACAGTCATCACCAAACAACAACCACGTCTTTCCTATTATACTGATCGTTGCAGGGGTGCTTTTACTCATATTCAGCGGCATTATGGCCACGATCATCATACCGCTGGTCATTGGCATTTGGATCATCTTTACGGGCACCGCCAATCTCTTCACAGCGATGTCGCTCAAGCCGATGCGCGCGGCCGGTTGGTGGGTTCCTTTAGTCTTTTCGGTTGTCTACCTGGCGGTGGGGGTGGTGGTCATACTCAACTTAGTGCAAACAGGCAGCGTTGTGTCTGTGCTGCTGGGCGTGCTGATGCTCATACTCGGCATAATCGGCCTGGCAGACGCGATTACGGTTAGAAATCTGAGCAAATGGCTCAACGATTGATCGCCAAAACAGCTGGCAGAATATCCGATAAAGAGCGCCGTTTTGGCGTTCTTTTTTCATGCAAAATGTATAGCCTTGTTATAAGGATCAATCTTAAATTAACAGCCGATACAGCAGCTTGATATTGCTTTATAAAATGGCTTGTGATAAAATAAAAAAACATGTGAAAAATAGCGAGGCATGTGACAAATTATAAGTATCAGGCTGGGAGGAAGTAAGACTTATGGCAAGCTCTACGTTCGAGAAAACAGATGTCAACAAGGGTGTTCTTACCATTACGGTAAGCCCTGAAAAATTTGAGGAAGGGTTAAGCACTTCCTTTAAGAAAAACGCGAAACATTTTAGTGTTCAGGGATTTCGGAAAGGAAAAGCACCGCGGAAAGTGATTGAACAGTATTATGGCGTAGAAGTGCTTTATGAAGATGCTTTTGAGTCGTTATTTCCGGAAGTCTATGCCGAAGCGGTTGAAACGCATTCACTAGAGCTGGTAGACCGTCCCGACGTGGATCTGGTTCAGATGGAACGCGGCAAAGAGTTGATTTTTACAGCCGAAGTGACGCTGAAACCTGAGGTCGAACTTGGGGACTACAAAGGAATAGAAATTGAAAAAGTAGCGTATCCTGTTACGGACGAGATGATCGACAAAGAAGTTGAATCTGCCCGTGAGCGGGCGTCGCGGTATGTCAATGTAGAGCGCAAAGCACAGATGGGGGATCGTGTCAATATCGATTATCTCGGAACGATTGACGGTGTTCCTTTTGAAGGCGGCGCAAGCGAGAATCATCCCTTAGACTTGGGCGCAGAGCGCTTTATCCCGGGATTCGAAGAACAGGTTGTCGGTCTGGCTGCCGGAGAAGAAGGCGATGTGAAGGTGACATTCCCCGAGGAATACCACGCGAAGGAGCTGGCGGGCAAGGAAGCGGTTTTCCATGTGCTGGTGCATTCCGTAAAAGAAAAAGAAATGCCAGAGCTCGACGATGAGTTCGCAAAAGATGTCAGTGAGTTCGATACGCTGGACGAATACAAGGCAGACATTCGGCAAAAGATGGAGGAACAGGCGAAAACTGCTGAAGAACGTGCAATTGAGTCGGCTGTCGTGAAGAAGGTATGCGACAATGCCGCAGTTGAAATCCCGGAGGCTATGGTGAAGGCGCAGTACAACGGCATTTTGAACGAGATGCGCCAAAACCTTGCTTATCAAGGGCTTAAAATTGAAGATTACTTTAAATATACCGGCATGGATGAAGACGCCATGTATGAGAATTATAAACAGGAATCCTATGACCGTGCCAAAACACAGCTGGTGATTGAAGCGATTTGCAAAGCGCAGGACGTGCAGGTGACCGATGAGGAAGTGCATGAGGAGATCACCCGCATTGCAGAAAAAAATGGCCAGGATCCGCAAAAGTTCTTAGATATGTTCAAGGGCCAGAATCTTGATGAATTCAAGGAAGAGATGAGCATGCGCAAGACTGTGGAAGTGCTGGTAGGGCAGGCGGTTCTGGTGGATGCTGCACCTGAAGAAGAGAAAGAAAGCGAGCCAAACGACACAAAAGATACCGAATAATTGCACCGAGCAGATTAAGCGAACCAAAAATCGGGTCAAGAATAGATTGGTATTGACAAAGGGATTGGAACGTGATACTTTGAACGTAAGAAGGTTTAGCACTCTAACCGTTAGAGTGCTAAACAATTCAGAACTGTGGAGGTGCAATATGAATTTAGTTCCAATGGTCATAGAACAAACGAATAGGGGCGAACGCTCTTATGATATTTTTTCCAGGTTATTGAAGGATCGGATCATCTTTTTAGGCGGCGGCGTGAATGACGATATAGCCAATCTGGTGGTTGCGCAGCTTCTATTCCTGGAAGCGGAAGATCCGGACAAGGATATTTCGTTGTATATCAACAGCCCCGGCGGCGTTGTAACTGCGGGCATGGCGATCTATGATACCATGCAATACATAAAGTGTGAAGTGTCGACAATCTGTATCGGTATGGCTGCGTCTATGGGTGCGTTTTTGCTGGCGGCAGGTGCGAAAGGCAAACGCCGTGCGCTGCCCAACGCTGAAATTATGATCCATCAGCCCAGCGGCGGCGCAAGAGGGCAGGCGACGGATATCCAAATACAGGCGGAACAGATCATAGCGACAAAGAAAAAGATGAACCAGATCCTTGCAGAGCGCACTGGGCAGGATATTGAAAAGATAGCGGCGGATGTGGAGCGCGATTTTTACATGTCTGCTAAAGATGCGCAGGAATACGGCATCGTGGATGAGATCATTCCCGCGCGCCGATAGGGTGTATGCCGATGGCTGAAGCCCGGAAAAGATCCAGAGGTGAAAAATGACAAAGATCGATGAAAAGAAGATAGCGCGATGTTCTTTTTGCAACAAACCGCAGGAGCAGGTAAGGCGGATCATCGCTGGGCCGGGTGTTTATATCTGTGATGAATGCCTCCAGCTCTGTGTGGATATCATGGAAGAGGATGAGCATCTGCCATACAGCGTTGAGTTTGGCGATGTGCCTAAACCGGCTGAAATATTGAATATACTCAACCAATATGTCGTTGGGCAGGAGGTCGCGAAAAAGACCATTGCAGTGGCTGTTTACAACCACTATAAGCGCGTATGCGCGCCCAAAAAGAAAAATGACGACGTTGAGTTGCAAAAGAGCAACATTTTAATGCTCGGGCCTACGGGAAGCGGCAAAACGCTGATCGCGCAGACCCTTGCGAAAATACTGAATGTGCCCTTCGCCATTGCCGATGCGACATCGCTGACGGAGGCCGGATATGTGGGGGAGGATGTGGAAAACATCCTGCTGAAGCTGATTCAGGCTGCCGATTATGATGTCGAAAAGGCACAAAAAGGCATCATCTATATCGACGAAGTCGATAAGATTGCACGCAAAAGCGAAAACATGTCCATCACGCGTGACGTTTCGGGCGAAGGTGTGCAGCAGGCGCTGCTGAAGATACTGGAAGGGACGGTAGCCAGCGTTCCGCCGCAGGGTGGGCGTAAGCATCCGCACCAGGAGTTTATCCAGATCGACACCACGGACATACTCTTTATTTGCGGCGGTGCTTTTGAGGGTATAGACTCTATTATTGAGAACCGCATCGGCAAAAAAACGATGGGCTTCGGTGCGGAAGTCTTAGGGAAAAAAGAAAAGGATATCGGCGCCATTCTCTCGCAGATTCTGCCTGAGGATCTCCTGAAGTATGGATTGATACCGGAGTTTGTGGGGCGCATGCCGGTGATCGTCAAGCTGGGTGCGTTGGATGAACAGGCGTTGGTCACAATATTGAGCAAGCCGAAGAATGCGCTGGTGCGCCAATACCAGAAACAATTCGATCTGGATGGTGTGATACTTGAATTCGATGAGGACGCGCTGGTTTCCGTAGCACAGATGGCAATTGAACGCAAAACAGGTGCGCGTGGATTGCGGGCGGTTATGGAAGAGATCATGCTGGAGATCATGTTTGATATTCCGTCGCGTGATGATATTGAAAAGTGTATCATCACAAAGGAATTTGTCGAACAAAAATGTGAGCCTATCATGATCATGGGCGATGATGTAAAACAGATTCCAGCGCCCACATTGTCCGGAAAAGCGAGTTTCCCTAGCGGAACGGCGTCATAAGATCAGAAACGTGAAAGCCCCTCGCGGCCCGGGGGGCTTTTATTTCCGGTTTTTTAGCAATTTTTACGCAGAGCATACAGCTTTCAGCTTTATGAGAGCAGGTTGACAGGTGTGCTTAAATATGTAAAGCTATTGAATATAATTCACCCCAAGGCGTAAGACTATTACAGTTCGTAAGCTTGTGTTACCTGCCTTGCTTGGTTCTGATATATTAAAGGGGTATTAGAGCCGTTTTGGGAAAGGAAGTGGTATTTTGGAACAGATCATCTATCCGATGCTTCCCTTAAGGGGGTTGGTCGTTTTTCCGCATATGGTCATGCATTTTGATGTTGGAAGAGGCAAATCCATCGCGGCGCTGGAAGAAGCGATGGTTCATGACCAAAATCTGGTTTTGGTCGCACAGAAGGAAGCGGGTGTAAACGATCCGAATGAAGAGCAGATTTTTGATGTAGGTACGCTTTCCAGCATCAAACAAATCCTTAAAATGCCTGGGGACACCATTCGGGTTTTGGTAGAAGGAATAGCGCGTGTTCGTATTTTGAATTATGTGCAAAAAGACCCTTTTTTCAAGATTCATGTCAAACAGGATGATTCCGACTATGCGATGACACTGGAGATGGAAGCTTTGCGACGCAGCGTTACCGCTATGTTTACAGATTTTGCGCAGATCAGCAACCGGATTTCAGCCGATACGGTGCTTTCTTTGAGCGAAATAGAGAATCCGTCTCATTTTGCGGATGTGGTGGCGGCCAATGTGCTCGTGAAATTTGAGGACAAGCAACAGGTACTCGAGTGCATCGACCCTGCGGATCGTATGGAGCGCCTTTTGTCCATTTTGGCGCGCGAGCTGGAGCTTCAGAAGATTGAAAACAAGATCAGCCTGCGTGTAAAGGGGCAAATTGACAAGAACCAAAAAGAATATTTTTTACGCGAACAGCTCAAAGCCATCCAAAAGGAGCTGGGCGACAAGGATGGAACGCTGGAAGTCGAAGAACTGCGCGAACGGATCAACAAGGCCAAATTAAGCGACGAGGCGAGGGAAAAGGCGATCAAAGAGCTCAACAGGATGTCGCATATGGCGCCGAGCTCGGCGGAAGGAACGGTGTCGAGGACCTACATCGAGTGGATACTGGATTTGCCCTGGAACATCGAAACAAAGGATAATAAAAGCCTGAGGAATGCAAAAAAAATATTGGATGAAGATCATTTCGGGCTTGAAAAGGTAAAAGAACGCATCATCGAATATATGGCGGTGCGCCAGCTAAAAGAAGATATGCGCGGTTCGATTCTGTGTTTGATCGGCCCTCCCGGAGTGGGAAAAACATCCATCGCGCGGTCGATTGCGCGCGCTATGAACCGAAAGTTTGTCCGGATGTCATTAGGCGGTGTGCGCGACGAGGCGGAAATACGCGGCCATAGAAGAACATATATCGGTGCGATCCCCGGCCGCATTATCGCGGGGATCAAGCAGGCGGGCAGCGTCAATCCGGTCTTTCTATTTGACGAGATCGATAAGATGGCGAGTGATTTCAGAGGCGATCCGGCGTCTGCCATGCTGGAAGTGCTGGATTCCGAACAGAATTTCGCTTTCAGGGATCATTATCTGGAGCTTGCTTTTGACCTGAGCAAAATCATGTTTATCACGACAGCGAATTCCGCGGATACCATCCCGCGGCCGCTTTACGACCGTATGGAGATCATTGAGGTGTCCAGCTATACGGAAGAAGAGAAGCTGGGTATCGCCAAGGGCCATCTGCTCAAAAAACAACTGAGGGAGCACGGACTCAAAAGGGGCAACATATCCATTCCGGATCAGGTGATGCGCGTGATCATCAACCGCTACACGCGTGAGGCCGGCGTGCGTACGCTGGAAAGGCGGCTGGCTGAAATTGCCCGGAAGGTCGCGTGTAAAATCGTTGAGGGCAGAAAACGTGTTATGATCACGGAGAAAAATCTACATAAGTTTTTAGGCAACCCCAAATACCGCCATGGTCTGGCGGGCAGCAAAGATGAAGTGGGTGTCGTGACCGGCTTAGCCTGGACTTCTGTGGGCGGCGAGACGCTGAGCATTGAAGTGACGCATATGAGCGGCACGGGTAAGCTGGAACTGACAGGCCAACTGGGCGATGTCATGAAGGAATCCGCACGGGCTGGTTACAGCTATGTCAGAGCGCATTCCAAAAAACTTAACATTGATGAGAATTTCCATGACACAATGGACATACATATTCATATACCCGAAGGTGCGATCCCAAAGGATGGGCCTTCAGCGGGCATCTCCATGGCGACGGCGATGATCTCGGCGCTGAGCGGATTGCCGGTGCGCAAGGATGTCGCGATGACAGGCGAAATCACGCTCAGAGGCAGGATATTGCCTATCGGCGGCGTGAAGGAAAAAGTTTTGGCCGCAAACAGGGCGGGGATTCATACGGTGATATTGCCCGCAGAAAATGAAAAGGATACAGAGGATATCCCCGAAAATATTCGGGAGACGATGGCGTTTGTGTTCGTGAAAGAACTTGACGACGTTTTAAAAATTGCGCTTTTGCAGGATGTAAGAACTGATGCAGATTAAAAAGTGTGTTTTCGACTATAGTATGGGGCGAATCAGCGATTACAAGACGGATGGAATAGCCGAGATCGCCGTTGTGGGGAAATCCAACGTTGGGAAATCGTCGCTGATCAATGCGGTGTTGGGGAACAGCAAATTGGCGCGCACCAGCGGGCAGCCGGGCAAAACGCGGCTGGTGAATTTTTTCTTGGTGAACGATTCGTTTCGTTTGGTGGATTTGCCGGGGTATGGGTTTGCAAAGGCGCCCAAACATGAGCAGCAGCGCTGGGCGCAAACGATCGAAGACTATTTCGGAGCCACGCACACATTGCGCCATATACTGCTCTTGCTGGACATCCGGCATCCGCCGACCCGGTTGGATCATATGATGCTGGATTGGATCCGTCATTATGGCTTCGAGCATACGCTGGTCGCCACAAAATCGGATAAACTGCCTAAAACAAGAATTAAGCAGTATACCGGCCAGATAAAAAAAGCGCTCAACGATTTAAATGTCGATATCATACCATTTTCGTCGGTTAAACGGAAGGGGATCGATGAGATACGATCGTTGTTTGGTACTTTATTAGAAGAAGATGAAGGATAAAGCAGCTTGACACACCCAGTATGTTGGCTATAATAGGGGATGGGTTTCATCAACATTTTCTCAAAGGAGTGGATTGCATGGCTCTAAAAAAGTGTTTGAGGTGTGAATTGAACTATGTCAAAGACGATCAGAAACACTGTGACGTATGTCAAAGAGAGATTTCGGGCGCCGTAGTGGAAGAAATGGAACCGTGTATCGAATGCGGAGAACGTCCGGCAGGAACGATAGGGGAGCTGTGTGTGGTCTGCTTGCGCGAAAAAAAGAAGCGGGAAAGCTTTCAAAGCAAGCTTCAGAAGGATGCGATCCAGGAAGACGATGAAGACATCACCGATGTGGATGATATCGGCATTGAGCTTGATTCCGACATTCCTCCCAACGAGCTGGAAGAGATTGATAACGAGCTGGGCATCAAGGAAGAGAGCTATGAAGAGCTTTATGAAGAAGACATCGCGCAAGGGGATGATGAAGAGGACGAATACCAATACTAGGGGATAATTTGTTTATGAATATATATGCAATTGGGGATCTGCATCTTCCCGGAAACGATCAGAAGCCCATGGAGGTTTTTGGAGAGCAATGGAAAGGACATTGGGAGAAGATCAAGGCAAATTGGATACACAGCGTCGGCCCAAACGACGCTGTATTGATTCCGGGAGATATCAGCTGGGCGATGAGATTTGAAGATGCGCTGGACGATATACAGGAGATTGGGAAACTAAGCGGGTATAAGGTGCTCATGCGGGGAAACCATGATTACTGGTGGAGCGCGATTACACGTTTGCGTGAAAGCCTGCCCGAGGGGATGTATGCATTGCAAAACGATCATGTGGATCTGGGCGCATACGTCATTGCAGGTACGCGTGGATGGGCTTGTCCGCCGGGGCTGAGCGCAAACGATGAGAAAATCTATTTGCGCGAGGCATCACGGCTCGAGCTGTCCTTAAGAAGCGCATATCAAGCAGCCAATGGCCGTGAAATCATCGTTATGATGCATTACCCGCCGTTTAACGATAAACAGGCACCTTCAGCCTTTACTGATTTGATCGATGGGTATGGCATCCAATACGTGGTATATGCGCACCTGCATGGGGACAGTTTAAAGAATGCATTTGAAGGCAGGATTCGTCAAACAGAATATATGCTGGTTTCTTGTGATTATTTAGGTTTTAATTTAAAGAAGGTCATTTGAAATTTCAGACATGTCAAAGCACACAGGCAAGCGTCCGCTATTTTACGATTTATTGTTGGAAAATCATAAATTTCTTGTTATAATAATAAATGAGGGTAAATCATAGAAGGGTGGGGATCAAGCATGTCGGAGTTTTTCGCTTACATTGGTGCGATGGAGTGGTATGTCTTTGCGCTGATCATCATAGGCATCGTTCTGATCGCGGTGGAAATGATCCAGCCCGGCATCGGCATTGCCGGGGTATTGGGCACTACCAGCTTGATTGTGGCGATCTTCCTGCAAGCAAAAACATTTTTCGAAGCTATTATTATGCTGGCTGTTCTCTTCTGTATCATTGGCGTATTGTTCTTAATCTTCGCACGATCCATTTACAAGGGTCGGTTTTTTCAGAAAAGGCTTATGCTGCAGGATCAGGCAGAGACGATAGACACCAAACGGCAACATCAAGACTTGGTGGGCAAAAAAGGCATCGTGATTACGATGCTCCGCCCGGTAGGGACAGTAGATTTTGACGGAGAACACCATCAGGTCGTATCGAGAGGTGAATATATCGAAAAAGGGCAGCAGGTTGAAGTGTTGGAAACGGATGGGTTGAGCATTGTTGTGAAGAAGACGGAGGATGAGTGAGCAAAAGTGCACCGGGCTGTTCGTGCGCTATATGCGGATTGATTCTTGCCTTTTCCTTTTCAGAGCTTAACATGAATGGGTGCAATCTTTATGCCGGCGTTTAAATTATGCCGTATAAAGGAAAAATAAACAGGAGAGGTGTTATTATGGATTTAGAGGTTTTTATTCCTATTCTAATCGTCATAGCGATCATACTATTCTTTATTCTGTTTTTCAGCTTTATTCCGGTTGGCGTCTGGATTCGTGCAAGTGCATCGGGTGTCCGGGTTAAAATATCGACATTAGTAGGCATGAAGCTACGAAAAATTCGCCCGACCAGCATCATCAATCCATTGATCAAGATCACAAAGGCCGGATTGGATATTCCGATCAATAAGCTGGAACGCCATTATCTGGCGGGAGGTAATATTGACCGTGTGGTCAATGCGTTGATTGCGGCACAGGGAGCCGGGCTTGCGTTGGATTTTGAGAAGTTTTGTGCGATTGACTTGGCGGGGCGTGATGTGTTGGTAGCAGTGCAGATGAGCGTATTGCCCAAGGTCATAGAGACACCTGTGGTGGCGGCAATCGCCAAAGATGGCATTGAGCTGCGCGCAAAAGCACGGGTGACCGTGCGGACGAATATCAACCGCTTGGTGGGCGGTGCGGGAGAAGAAACGATCATCGCCCGTGTTGGCGAAGGAATCGTGACCACGGTGGGTTCATCCGAGACACACAAGGCAGTGCTCGAAAAACCGGACACGATTTCGCATACGGTATTGAACAAAGGGTTAGATGCCGGAACCGCGTATGAAATCCTCTCTATTGACATTGCAGACGTGGATGTGGGGCGCAATATCGGCGCACAGCTGCAAATGGATCAGGCGGAAGCGGACAAGCGGATCGCGCAGGCAAAAGCAGAAGAACGCCGTGCAATGGCGGCTGCAAAGGAGCAGGAGATGATCGCGGCCGTGCAGGAGATGCGCGCGAAGGTTGTAGAAGCTGAGGCGGAAGTCCCCAAGGCGATCGCACATGCGTTTCGCGAAGGAAAGCTGGGCGTAATGGATTACTACAACATGCAGAATATACTGTCTGACACACAGATGCGGGAAGCCATCGCTCAGGACAATACAAAAAAGACGCCTGAGAACCAATAACGGATGAGGGGAATGGATCTATGGAACTTTTCCTGATTATCGTTTTAGTGGGGGTCGTGCTATCCATTGCAAAAAGCGCCAAGCAAAAACAACAGCAGGAGCAGCGCAAGCAACAGGAAGGGCAAGGCCAACCCTACCAGCCTCCTATACAGAACTACGGCGAGAAACTGCCTGTGTTTGACTGGGAGCAGCCGGATGCTGCCGCGCCTGACGCACGGCATTACGAAAAAGAAATGAAGGTGCCTGTCTGGCCTGCCGGTTTCGATGCGGTCTTTCCGGTGGATCAACCGCACGCTTATGAAGCAGCCCCGGCACCTGTACAGCACGTGCCGCAGGAAAAGGTGCCTGCCTATCAGCGGGTGGCATCCAGCCTTCGTAACTTGGAAACGGACGTGCTAAAGCCGACGAAAAGCTATGGCGAGAAGGCTGTTGGTTCAAAGCTCGCTCCTGCCCCAAAGGCCGTGAAAAAAAGCCCCAATACTATGCGTCAAACGAAAAAAACCACCGGCATATCCTCTCATTTGAGCCGTGACGACGTGGGGAAAGCCATCATATTGGGTGAAGTACTGGGCGTTCCAAGAGGAAGGCGGCACGCGGGTATGGTGGCGAAGAATCTTAGAAACCAGTGATCGGGAGGCTGTTTTGATACCTGAATTATTCGCAAGCGCAGCGGGCGTGTTGTTTATCGTTGCGTTTGCTTATGCTGTTGCTCCCACACTTCGTCAAATTGGCGTGATGCGCGGCGGGCAGAGCCTAAGAAAAGAAGCCGCCGATACCGCTTGCAGTGGGCGTGTGATCATCAAGATCAGCATTGCATTTTTTATTACGCGCTTGGCCATCTATCTATACGCATATTTACTCTGTGATGCCAGCGGTGCTGCACAGAACGGTTTTTTTGGCAGTATGGCACAAATTTGGACGAAAAGTGACGCACCTCACTATCTGGGGCTCGCTAAAAATGGTTATGTGACGATAGGCGATCCGCGGTTTCACATCGTGTTCTTCCCGTTGTATCCGATGCTCACCGCAATGGCGGAAACTATTCTTGGGGATTATTTTGTCTCAGGTATCGTGGTGAGCAATATCTGCATGCTGGTCTGCTGCATCTATCTTTATAAGCTTGCACTTGGGGAGGGGCTGGATACAAAAGCATCTTTTCGCGCTGTGCTGCTCGTGCTGGTGGCACCTGCGGCGTTTTTTCAGTTGGGCCCGTTTTCAGAAAGCCTGTTTTTAATGCTGTGCGTTTTGTGCTTGTATTTTATGCGACAAAAAAGATTCGTAATAGCCGGCTTATATGGTATGCTCGCTGCGTTTACGCGCAGTCTCGGTGTGCTGCTGGCGGTTCCCTTGATTTTGGAATGCTTATCACAAGGCTTGCCTGAAGGTATACGCTCGATGCGTGTGCGTTTGCTGATCAGGCGGGTTTGGCCGGCGATGCTCGTACCCTTGGGGACGTTCTTCTACCTGCTGGTGAACAGGATCGTGACCGGCAATTGGCTTCAGTTCTTAATCTATCAGAAGGAACATTGGAATCAGTCCTTTGGGAATTTTATCAACACAGTCCATTATCTGAGCGCCCACGCTATGCAGTGGGACGCAGCGACATCATGGGTGCTGGGCTGGCCGCAGATACTCTCTATCTTTATTGCACTGATCATCATACTAGTGGGCATTCGGCGAATACGCCCTGTGCTGAGTGCTTATTCACTGACCTATTTTTTTGTGGCAATCGCGCCTACCTGGCTGTTGAGCGCGCCGCGCTATTTGATGTGTGATGTGCCCGCTTACCTGACGCTTGCAAAGCTGACGCGGCGAAAATGGGCCTTTGCACTGCTGGTTGGCCTGTCCTGTTTTGCTTTGCTGTATCTCTGCGGCGCATTTGTATTGGGATACAAGGTTTACTGACAGGGCTGTGATTCGGGAGGCAATCATTTGAGAAACGAACAAAATCAAACGCTGGAAGAATTTTTGCAAAGCTACGACCCCAATAAATATGAGCATCCTTCCGTGACGGTGGATATTGCACTGCTCACCTTCGCAGGGGATTCCCCCGCTGTATTGCTCATCAAACGAAGGAACCATCCTGCGATCGGCGAGTGGGCGCTGCCGGGCGGATTTGTGGAGATGCAAGAGGAGCTAGAAGAAGCCGCCGCACGCGAATTATTGGAAGAAACGGGCATCGCAGCGCCTTTGGTGCAGCTGGGCGCATATGGCGCACCAGACCGTGACCCAAGAACACGCATCATAACCATTGCCTATCTATCATTGATGGCAAAGGGAAGCGTATGTGCGTGTGCGGGCGATGACGCAGCGGATGCGCGGCTGTTTCATATCAGCCTGAACGTGCAGGCAAAGCAAGATATATTGATGCTGCATGCGCCGGGTGAAAAGCCTATACGCATTGTGATTGAAAGAAGAATAGAAAACGGACTGCTGCCGCAGGCTGTTCTAGTGGAGCCCGGGCTTGCTTCAGATCACGGGCTAATCCTTTATGATGCCATACAGATGGCGAAAAAGCTTCCTGTTCCTTTAGCCGCAAAACGGCTGGGTGTGAATGAAGCCCTATTAAAGGATGTATGGAATCGGGTTTAAGAATTATTTTCAGAAAACATCTCCATACTATACAAAATCACAATATAGTTAGATTGTAGATGGTTTGTTTTTCTGTTATGATCTATTTACACGGAATGTAACACGTTAACTTTTTAAAATATAAGTAGCGAAAGACAAAGCAAAGAGGTTTAAAAGGAGGCAAGAACATGAGTGAAATGAAAGCGGTTATTTTCAAAGAAACAGGCAAATACGAGGTGACAACACGCCCTATTCCCAAGATCACAAAGGCCGACGAGGTCTTACTGAAGATTGAGGCGGCCAGCATCTGCGGCACAGACGTGCACATACTGCACGATCCGCCGGGAGCGCCGGCTACGATCGGCGCCATATTGGGGCATGAACTGGTGGGCGAAGTGATCGAAGTGGGTTCCGGTGTCAGCAGCTTAAAGGTAGGCGATCGTGTCGTATGCGATCCCAATGTGCCCTGCGGCAATTGTCATATGTGCAGAACCGGCAGCCCAAATGTTTGTGAAAACGTGGAAACCGTGGGCATCGATGTGGACGGCGGCTTTGCGCAGTATGGTATTGTGCCTGAAAGAGCGTTGCAGATTATTCCGCAGGATTTGGATGTAGACACCGCAGTATTTGCGGAACCGGTCAATTGCGTGATGGGTGCTATGAATAAGATCAGGCTGCTGCCCGGAGAAAACGCGTTGGTAATGGGTGCCGGCCCGATCGGCTTGTACTTCACAGCGCTTTTAAAAGCCAATGGTGCGAGCAAAGTGCTGGTTTCTGAAGTTTCCGATTTCCGTTCGCCTTATGCGCTGACCATGGGTGCCGACCGTGTAATCAATCCGAAGACGGAAAACCTGGAGGAGGAAGTGAAAAAAGAGACCAACGGCCGCGGTGTAGACGTTGTCATAGACGCTGTGGGTGTTTTGCTTCCGGATTGCCTGAAATGCGTACGCAGAGCGGGGAAAATCCTCTTATTCGGTCAGAACTACGCTGTCCAGCAGACATTGTATCAGAACGATATCACGCGCAATGGCTTGACCCTATACGGAAACTATGTCGGGCTATTTACAATGCCCACTACCATCGAATTGCTGGCAAGCGGTATTATCGATTTTCAGAAGATCATTACACACAGGATTACGCTGGATGAGTTCGGAGTCGGCATGCAGGCGATGAACGAAGGAAAAGGCTTGGAAGTTGTGATCTATCCCAACAAATAACGAACACGGCCATTCAATACTCTAAGGCGCACTTTTTAAAGGTGCGCCTTTTAAACTGTGATCGATACAACGCCCGGGCGGCATAGGCTTTTGAAATGAGCTTCAGCAGCTTGCGTGAACACATTTTTACGATTATACTACTAGAGAGCGTATTGAGGGAGGGGCATGTGGAAATTAAATTTGGCCCGGCAGGGAATTCGGAGTCTTTTTACAAACAAGGGTTTAAACATACCTACCAGATGCCCGCATGGTTGCATGGCATGGGGCTGGATGCTTTTGAGTATTCCTTTGGCAGAGGTGTGCGCATCAAAGATGAAACTGCGCAAGCCATTAGAAAACAGGCGGAGCATTATGGGATTCAGCTCAGCGTGCATGCGCCGTATTTTATCAATCTTGCCAACCCTCAGCCAGACGCGTTGCAGAAGAACATAGCCTATTTCAGGGAAACATCCCATGCGGCCTTCATGATGGGTGCGAAACGGGTCGTTTTTCATCCCGGTTCCTGTAAGGGAATGGAACGCACAAAAGCGTTTGCATTGTGCAAAGAACGCTTTGTGCAGGTGTTGCATGAAATGGACCGGCTTGGCTTTGGCGAAAAGCTCGTATATTGCCCCGAAACGATGGGGAAAGTCAATCAATTGGGTAGCCTTGAAGAAGTCTTGGCCCTTTGTACGCTGGATGAGCGGGTCGTTCCCGCTATCGATTTTGCGCACCTGCATGCGCGCGGATTTGGTGCGATTCGATCGGCAGCGGATTATGCGCATATTTTACAAGCTGTGATAGATGCGCTGGGCGAAAAACGCGCACGCGGCCTCCATATCCATTTTTGCCGTATTGAATATTCAAAAGGCGGAGAGAAGATGCATCACCGGTTTGAAGATGCCATGTTTGGACCGGAACCCGAGCCGCTCATGCAGCTCATCGCAAAGCTGGATCTGTTGCCCGTTGTGATTTGCGAATCCAATGGCACCATGGCGGAGGATGCGAAAGCTTTGCAGCAATATTATCTCAAACACAGCGCATATATACACGATAAAAAATAAAAATATGCTTCTTTTGCCCTTCAATTGTTTGTTGTAGGAATGATATGGATATGCTAGAATAAAACAAGCGGGCAGAATCGCAGCCTAAGGGGTGTTTGCGTGCGACTTTCAGGCTTACAAGAAAAACTGAAACTTTGGGGATTGGACGCCATTTTGGTATGCAATCCCTTCAATTGCCGCTATTTAAGCGGATTTAGCGGCGGAGCCGATGCTTGGCTCATCATTACTGCATGTGAAGCCTTTATCATCAGTGATTTCCGCTATCGCACACAGATTGCACAGGAAGTGGCTGGATATACATACATTGAAGCTTCCGACCGCCTCATATCATCTGCCGCAAGCCTGATGCGGGAAAAGAAGATCAAACGCTGCGGCTATGAACCCGATCGCTTAACGGTGGACATCTTCCAGTGTTTGCAGCATGAAGTGCGAGGTTGCGTATTTAAGCCTGTGCAGGAAGCGCTCGCCGCTATGCGAAGCATCAAAGACGAAGCAGAGATTCGCAGAATTGCGTGTGCCGCAGCCATTGCGGATCGTGCTTTTATGCGGTTGCTGGATATCCTGAGAGCGGGAATGAGTGAAAAAGACATAGCCTGCGAGTTGGATTATCTTATGCGTAAAGAAGGCGGAGATGCAAATGCCTTTGCGACGATTGTGGCCAGCGGTGCAAATGCTGCAAAGCCGCACCATTTGCCCTCGATGCGGCGCCTTCAAAAGGGCGATTTTGTAACGATAGACTTTGGCTGTGTCTTTGAAGGATATTGCTCGGATGCGACGCGCACGCTGGCCGTAGGCAAGGTGAGCGAAGAGATGGTTCGTGTATATGCGTTGGTTTTGGAAGCGCAGCGTATTGCGTTAAGAGCGCTTGAACACCAGCGTGACGCTGTGCTGATCGATGCAGCCGCACGTGACTATTTTGAAGAACACGGCTGCGCTTTGTTCTTTGGGCATGGCTTGGGGCACGGTGTCGGTCTTGAAGTGCACGAAGCGCCGCGCGTATCCAAACGAAGCAGGGATCGGCTGCAGGCTGGCATGGTGACATCCATTGAGCCGGGGCTTTATTACGCCGGGCAATACGGTGTGAGAATAGAGGATCTATGCCTTATTAAGGAAACGGGATATGAGAATTTAACCAGCCTTTCTAAGGAACTAATCATTTTATAACTGGTTTGGAGGTATTATATGATTTCAGCGGGAGACTTCAGAAAAGGCATTACAATTGAAATCGATGGCAGCGTTTGGGTAATTGTAGATTTCCAGCATGTGAAGCCGGGCAAAGGAGCCGCGTTTGTGCGTGCGAAAATCAAAAATGTGATCAATGGCAACGTATTGGAAAAAACATTCAACCCAACCGAAAAGTTTGAGCCTGCGCATGTCGAGACGAAGGACATGCAATACCTGTATGAAGATGGGTCGCTTTATTACTTTATGGATTTGGAAACATATGAACAGTTGCCGCTGGGAGAAGACCTGGTGAGCGACGCGATGCCATACATAAAGGAAAACATGACCGTTGCGGTTAAATTCTTTAAAGGGAATCCTTTCGTAGTCGATCCGCCTAATTTTGTAGAGCTGGTGGTCAGCGAGACAGAACCGGGTGTAAAAGGTGATACGGCGACAGGCGCTCAAAAGCAGGCGACGCTGGAAACAGGCGCGAAACTGATGGTGCCCTTGTTTATCAACCAAGGCGAGGCAATCCGTGTGGACACAAGAACCGGCAAGTATATGGAAAGAGCATAATGGCAATCATAGTTAATAACGAAAATGTGAGGAGAAACAAATGAGTAGCTTGAATGAAAAATTATCCTATCTAAAAGGACTTTTTGACGGCTTAGAGCCGGATAAGAGCGAAAAAACCACAAAGTTGTTCAATGCGATGATCGATGTGATGGACGAGTTGTGCCAAAGCATGAACGACTTGGAGGAACGCCAGGACACGCTGGAAGAGCTGATTGATGAAATCGATGAAGACCTGGCGGATGTCGAGGATGAGTTCTATGGCGACGATGACGATGATGACGACGATAGCTTTGTGGAAATCGAATGCCCGCACTGCGGTGAGGATGTATTCATCGATTTGCGTGCTGACGGGGACGAGATCACATGCCCAAGCTGCGGAAATATGATCACTTGCGACGAAACGACGTGTGAGTGTGGCTGTAACCACCAGCACGACGAAGAATAATGTTTTAAAGAATAAAAAGAGCAGGTGTTTTCATCTGCTCTTTTTGCGTTGGATTGAATTCCTTAAACGCCTTATTGCATCGCCTGCGCAGTCTCTGCGGGCGCATGATCGATGGGTTGTAGTGCATCATGGAAATTGATCGAGGATAGTGCGTTGCGCAACTCGTTTTGCACCTTTTTAAGGCTTCTGTGTATATAGCATTGGTCTGCGGCCTTCATGGAGCAATGTGTCACATCGCGCAGACATTTGTTGATACAGAGCGGCCCGTCAATCGCTTCGAGCACATGTAAAAAGGTGATGTCCTTCACATCGCGGGACAACGAGTATCCTCCGTAAATGCCGCGGGAAGAGACAACCAAGCGGGCTTGTTTGAGTTTTTGAAAAATTTTAGATGTAAAACGCAATGGTATGTGAAGATTTTCGGATAGCGTGCGTACATTATGATTTTTCGAGCTTTGATGAACAGACATATAAAGAATCGAACGAAAAGCATAATCAGCTTCCTGACTGATTCTCATTCCACACCCCCAACATATTCAAATCTGCAATGAAATTGGTATGCTGTTAGATTAACGCAAGAAAAGGATAAAGTCAAGAAGAATAGTGTCCTATAAAGAAATTGTTCATTGGGCATATTGCCCTTATAAAAGCCGAGGATGCAGGTTGTTTGAAATAAATTTGGCAATTAGGACTTTATTTATGCAGGAAAGTATACTATTATTATAGTAAGCTAATTAAAGGAAGGTGGATGGATGTGTCAACTGTATTGCGAAATGAGCTTGGCAAGATTGTTTATACGGACGAAGTCATTGCGATGATTGCCGGGCATAGCGCCATGGAGTGTTATGGCGTTGTTGGTATGACACCGACAAAATCCAACAACAATATTCCAACCTTGCTAAAAAAGGATCAAGCGGACAAGGGGATCAAAGTCACCAGCAAAAACGGAAATATTGATATCGACATCTATGTTGTGATAGAATATGGAACATCTATTGCAGCCGTTGCAACAAACATTATTGACACGGTGAAATATGCGGTGCATCATTTACTTGGCTTGCAGGTAAACAAGATAGAAGTGCATGTGACCAATATTGGCATATAGGTTGTCACACAACAGGAGGTAAACAGTCTTGGGTTTGAAAACTATAGAAGCCGATTTGTTTCGTGAAATGCTGATCACGAGCATGGTTTTGTTAGAACGAAGCAAAAGTACGCTGAATGATTTGAACGTATTTCCTGTGCCCGATGGGGATACAGGGACAAATATGTGCATGACGATGGTTTCTGCAGTCAAGGAAGTCAAGGAGTCGAACGGTCTTGATTCGGTCTCTAAGCTCGCGGATGAGCTGTCCATGGGCGCGCTGCGGGGTGCGCGCGGAAACTCCGGCGTCATCCTTTCGCAGATCATTCGCGGTTTTGCGAAAGGTGTCCATGGCAAAGATGTTTTGGATACAACAGATTTTGCCGAAGCGCTGGCTTCTGCAACCAAAACAGCCTATAAAGCTGTGATGAAACCAAAAGAAGGCACCATACTCACCATCATTCGCTCCTTGTCCGAGGCCGCACAGCAACAGGTTAATACTGGAAATGATGACTTCTATACGCTGATGGATGCCATCATTACCCAAGGCGAAGCCACATTGCGCCTGACACCGGAAATGCTCCCTGTGTTGAAAGAGGCGGGCGTGGTGGATGCGGGCGGCCAAGGGCTGCTGTATATTTTTAACGGCTTTAGACTGGCCATCAATGGTCAGGAAATCACGGATTACACATGGGATACCGTGAGTCAAGCGATCGAGGAAGGGATAACAGGCTCATACAGCGATGTGCATGACGCACAGATCGAGTTCGGTTATTGCACCGAGTTTTTAATTCATAAATCCGAAGGTGTTTTTGAAGAGGATGTATTTGAACAATTAAAAACCAAGCTTGAACGCATTGGTGACTCTATCGTGGTGGTGGGCGATGGTAATCTAGGAAAAGTGCATGTTCATACCGACTCTCCCGGCGTTGTGCTGCAATTTGCTTTAAAACTGGGCGAGTTGACCGGTATCAAGATCGATAATATGCGGGATCAGCATCGGTCGCTGTATGAAGATTCGAAAAACCAAAAAGGAAAGAAGCCTTATGCATTAGTGGCCGTTGTTTTTGGAGAAGGGATCGAAAATGTGTTCCTGGATTTGATGGTGGACGGCATCATTCAGGGTGGACAAACCATGAATCCGAGCACGGAGGATATTTCCAAAGCGATCACGGAGGCGCCTTCCGATACGGTGTTCGTGTTTCCCAACAACAAAAATATCATTCTCTCGGCTGAACAGGCCGGCAGCATGAACGATAAAAAAGTGGTGGTTGTGCCTACTAAGTCTATTCCGCAGGGAATTGCCGCTATATTGGCGTATCAGGCGGAGGCCTCCTGCGAAGACAATGAAGCAGCGATGAATGAAGCGCTCGACTATGTGAAAACCGGCCAAATTACCACAGCTGTGCGCGATTCGAAAATAAACGGGCTTTCCATTGCGCAAGGCGATTATATCGGCATGCAGGACGGCGATATCGTCAACACCGCATCGGATGTTACGCAAGCGGCCTGTGACCTGCTGGACAGGATGATAGACGATGAGGTGGATGTTGTAACGGTGTTCTATGGAGCGGATGTGACCGAACAGGATGCACAGAAGCTTGGGAAACACATTGAGCAGGCATACCCCGACTGTGATGTATCCATATTGAACGGAGGGCAGCCTGTATATCAGTATATATTCTCGGCAGAATAATGAACGGATCGTATTATGCAGGAATGCCTTAGGGCATTCCTTTTTTGAAAAATCGTTCTTAGAAACAAGGTAATTTTATGAACCCCCTTGATCAACCGCTCAGCGTTATAGCGGGAATCGGCGCAGTAAAAAGCAAACAATTCCAAAAACTAGGCGTTTTGACCATACAGGACGCCTTGTTTTTGCTGCCCAAAGATTATCGCGATATTTCTGAGCCAAGACCCATCGGAGACTTAACACCAGGCGTGTTTAATGTGTTCATCGGGCGTGTGCAAACAGAGCCTAAAACGAGCTATCCAAGAAGCGGGTTCAGCGTCACAAGGGCATACATTGAAGATGGCGTGCAGCGAATCGGCTGCATCTGGTATCGGCAGCCTTACATCAAAAACAGGCTGAAAGCGGGCGAAACCTATCTTGTATACGGCTATCTGGATGCGAAAAGCGGGGTTGTGCAGAATCCGGAGTTTGAACTGCTGGGAGAGGTGCAGACCCCCATCCTGCCTGTCTATCGCACAACGCCAGGACTTTCGCAGCGTTTTATCCGCAATACGCTGAGCGCGTGTCTAAAAAGCACACATGGCATATTGCCGGAAACGCTGCCCGAAAGCTTGCGGTTGAAGCATGAGCTGTGTGAAAGGAATTTTGCCGTACAGAATATTCATTTCCCATGTAATATGGAGGTTCTTCAGCAGGCGAAACACAGGCTTGCGTTTGAAGAACTGTGCCTTTTTCAGATTTTCATGTCGCTTTTATCTGGTCGCAACCGGCAACCAGCTCCAAAGCTGCTGTTAGATTCGGAGGTTTTTCTGCAACTGCAACACAACATGCCCTTTACCCTTACGGATGCACAGCGCCGTGTTCTTTCGGAGGTGCGGGCTGATCTCGCGTCCGGCTCCCAGATGAACCGGATCGTGCAAGGGGATGTCGGCAGCGGGAAAACGGTGATTGCGCTGGGTGCTATACACATTGTTGTGCAGAATGGTATGCAGGCTGCCGTGATGGCGCCTACCGAGATTTTGGCGATTCAACATTATGAAAGCGCTTTGGCTTTTTTTAACGGCAGCGGCTACCGAATCGGTTTGCTGAAAGGGAAGATGAAGGCTGCCGAACGCAGAAAAGCATATGAGTCCATACAAAATGGAGAGTGGGATGTCATCATCGGAACACAGGCATTGATTCAAGAAGGGGTTGTGTATCGGAATCTCGGCTTGGTGGTCGCAGACGAACAGCACCGCTTTGGTGTCAACCAGCGTGCGCTGTTAAAAGGAAAAGGCGATGCGACCCACATGCTCATCATGTCCGCGACACCCATACCGCGCACGTTAGCGCTTATACTGTATGGCGATCTTGATCTGTCTGTCATTGACGAACTGCCCCCCGGACGCAAGCCGGTCATCACAAAAATGGTTCCGCCGTCCAAGCGTGAGGCGATGTTTCAGTATCTTAAAAAGGAGCTTGCCAAGGGTAAACAGGCCTATATCGTATGCCCGCTGGTAGAGGAAAGCGAAGGGCTGGATGTGCACAGCGCACAGGAGCTCTACGAGGAACTAAGGGTAGAATGGCCGGATGACATACGCATCGCGCTCCTGCATGGAAAAATGAGGCCGGCAGAGAAAGAACATGTGATTCAGTGCTTTAAGCAGGGCGAATATAAGGCGTTGGTTGCCACGACGGTGGTAGAAGTGGGTGTCAATGTGCCAAACGCGTCTATTATGGTTATTATGGACGCACACAGATTTGGATTGTCGCAGCTGCATCAGTTGCGCGGGCGTGTAGGGCGGGGGAACGAACAATCCTATTGTTTTCTGTATTCGCCTTCAAACGCAAAGGAAGCACTGCAAAGGCTGCAGTTGATGTGCAGCTCCTCAGACGGTTTTTTAGTCGCACAGCAAGATTTGCAGATGCGCGGTCCCGGCGAATTTCTGGGCAACAGACAGCATGGCGCCGGAAATTTTAAAATGGCGCATTTGATGAACGATGTGCAGCTTTTGGAAGAAACGAAAAAGGCGGCGCAAGAAGTAGTGGGGGCGGACGATGAGGTAAAGGCGCACATGATTGAGCTGACCATGGAGAAATATAGTGACATTTTAGAAAAAATTGTGATGAATTAATTCATATAAAGTGCAAATAATAAGATCGAAAAATAAAAAAGCGGCATACAACTGCTTTTTTTGCATTTTCAAGAGGGCTTTCAAAAAGCTGCGCAAACCTGAAATTACCAGTGTATATTGATCTAACGTTGGAAACATTAATAATGCAAAAGCAAAAAGGAGGTGAACACTTTGGCTAGCAATAATAAAAAAGTAGTTCCTGAGGCGAGGCAGGCTCTTGATAACATGAAGTATGAAATCGCTAACGAAATGGGAATTAACCTGAAACAAGGCTACAACGGCGACCTGACTGCAAAACAGAACGGTTCTGTTGGCGGCGAAATGACAAAGCGTTTAATACAGCGTGGTTTGGGAATGAAATAACTCACAAATATAATAAACCTATTTGGAGGTGAAAAAGAGTGGCAAGTAACAGTAATTCGAGCAATACGTTCAATTCTGCAGAACAAAAACAGCAGCTGAATAACATGAAGTATGAAGTTGCGAATTCACTGGGCGTGAATCTGAAGCAGGGCTATAATGGCGATCTGACTTCTAAAGATGCGGGCTCCGTGGGCGGTGAGATGGTAAGACGTTTGATTGAAAGAGCTGAAAACAACATGAAGTAAACACGGATTGTTAAAGCTTAAAAAAAGAGGCATAGGAGAATTCCATGCCTTTTTTTAATACGAATAATCGTGTAGCATAAGCTTCAGGGCTTGGTTAATGCTTGTTTTGCAAAAACTAAACATAATAAACGGGCAAGATTTCTCCCGCCCGTTTGCACAAGAGTTTTTACTTATTGCCGCAAACTACGACTTTCATAGAGTCGGCTTCCATAGACTTTTTAATCGCATCCTCTGTTTCATTCAGCGGATAATAATGGCTGACCAGCTTATCAAAGGGAATCCGATCACCCATATTGATCATCATCTGCATGGCCGGTGTGAACGCATTGTAAACAAGACTGGACTGGCCGATGATCCGTATGTTTTTGGAACAGATATGGTGGATATTGACAGGAATTTCACCGGAATCCACGAAGTTGCCGGGCTCCAGAATCATACCGCCCTTGCGTACCATATTGATGGCTTCAGGAATCAGATGGGGACGCCCAACACATTCGATGACAAGATCGGCACCGCGGCCTTTCGTCGCATCCATCACGGCCTCCAGGCGCTCTTCGGCGGTGGTGTTCATGGCGTTTAGCGTAAGCTCAGCACCGAATTCTCTCGCCATATCCAGCTTCCAATCGGATGTATCGATCGCAATCAACTTTCCGGCTCCCAGAATGCCTGCTTTGATCATGTGTGTCATGCCCAACGGCCCGACCCCCTGTACGACCACCGTGTCATTCACCGCAAAACCATCACCGGAGAAAGAATAATATTCCTTTGCCTTGTCTACATTCCAAGTTACACTCATCAATTCTGTCAGGCAGGCGCATTCGTCGGAAAGTTCATCCGGCACCTTAAAAACGTGTGTGCCCGGCACAATGTAGCAATATTCGGAGAAACCGCCAAAAAGGTGCGGCGCATTGACGCAAGTCGCGTTGTTGCCGTATAGCAGCTGCATGTTCTGGCACCAGGAATAGCCGGCATGATAGCGGCAATCAAAACATTTCCCGCAAATGACATCCGGCGACCATGTAACCCGGTCGCCCACCTTAAGAGGCTTGCCGTCGAACTCGAGGTTCTTAGCGCCTTCTTCATCGATGTCGGCAATGATACCAACGTTTTCATGGCCTTGAATGATGGGGTAGGGGATGTCAAACTCCTTGGGTGTTCCGGCATATTGCTTTGTTTCACCTTTATAGCTGTGTTTATCTGTACCGCACACGCCGCTCATAATCATCTTCACAACTGCAGCACCCTTTTGGGGCCGCGGATAGGGAAACTCCTGTATTTCCATTTTTCCAGGGCCTAAGGACACCATTGCTCTCACTTTATCTGTCATCTTTTCTACACTCCTATCATATTATAAATATTTTTCGGTCAGTTGTATTCATTATAATCACATCCACCGATCATAACAATTCAAAAAGATGCGGTATTCCTATTCGCGATTGCCTCTCATCGCGTCTATAAATACAGCACCAATGATAATGGCACCCAACAGGATTTGCTGCAGGTAGGTATTGACATTCAAAATGTTCATGCCGTTTCGAACGACGCTGATAATCAACGCGCCAATGAATGTGCCGATCACATTGCCACGGCCTCCGGCCAGGCTGGCACCGCCGATCACGACGGAGGCAATCGCATCCATTTCATATTTCTCACCGGCCTGTGGTGTGGCTGTATTCAGTCTGCCTGTGAGCACGATTGCTGCCAAGCCGGCCAGCAATCCGCTGATCACATAGGCTGCAAAAATAACACGGTCGATATTGATACCCGAAAGCCGGGATGCCTCCCTGTTACCGCCAATGGCATAGAGATTACGCCCCAGCATCGTATAACGCAGTATTAAAAACGCAATGACATATACGATGACCATAATCCATATGGGCGTTGCAATACCTAAAATATTACCGCCGCCAATCCAGATGAGTGTGTCAGAATATCCGGATATCGGGCGACTGCCCGAGAGCAGTAAAGATAACCCACGTGCGACCTGCATCATGCCCAGCGTTGTGATATAAGCAGGCAGCTTTCCTTTTGAGATCAAAAGCCCATTGACAGAACCTAATACAGCACCGCATAAAAGCGTACCAAGCAATGTCAAAATATTGTTTCCGCCCAGCTCCTTAAAGATAATCCCGTAAAGAATACCGGCCACCGCAACGATGGATCCAACCGAAATATCGATACCGCCTGTGATAATGACGAAAGTCATACCGATGGCAACGATACCGTTGATGGACATTTGAAGGAATATATTGTTTAAGTTTTCGCCCCTTAAAAAAAATGGTGATGCAATTGAAAGAATGATGATAAGCGCCACAAGTCCCAATGCAGTGTAAACGAGGCTCATGTCAATTTTTTTTATCTCTTTATTTTTCTTAATTGCTCCATTACTATTTTGCATGCAGCTCATCTCCTCCCGTAGCCAAATATAAAATTTTCTCCTGTGTTGCGTCCTCACGTGCCAACTCACCTGTAATACGGCCTTCATGCATCACGATAATGCGATCACTCATGCCTAGTATTTCAGGCAGTTCTGAAGAAATCATAATGACGCCGATTCCCTCTTTTACCAATTCATTCATCAGCTTGCAGATTTCAACCTTGGCGCCAACATCAATCCCTCTCGTTGGTTCGTCAAAGATAATGATTTTGCAATCCGAGAACAACCATTTTGCAAGGACAACCTTTTGCTGATTGCCACCGCTTAAAAACACGGCTTTTTGATATAACGAAGGCGTTTTGATGGATAACATATCTACATACTTCTGGCTTTCACGCTCCTCAACTTTATATTGAATCCAGCCGCGCTTCATAACTTTGCGCAGCGAAACCAGCGTAATATTGGATTTAACATCCATCATCAACACCAACCCTTGGCGTTTGCGATCTTCGGTTAAAAGCCCTATGCCGTTTTTTACAGCGTCCTTAAATGAATGAATGGTTGCTTTTTTTTCTTCTAAAAAGACTTCGCCGGCGGTTTTCTTGTCAGCCCCGGTTAAAGCATGCATCAGCTCCGTGCGTCCGGCCCCCATCAGGCCGGCAACGCCTAGAATTTCACCCTTTTTGAGATTGAATGAGCAGTCGATTAATTTATCTTTGGTGGAAATATGCTCCACACGCAACAGCTCTTCTCCAATCGGGACTTGTATCTTGGGGAACTTATCCGTTAGGTTCCTGCCAACCATCATTCGGATGAGATCGTCCAAAGTGACATCGGAGATATTCACGGTATCAATCAATTTTCCATCCCGCAGTACGGTAGCGCGGTCGCCAATTTGCTTGACCTCTTCCAACCGGTGGGAGATGTAAACCACTGCGACACCTTGCGCAGTAAGCGATTTTGTTACCTTAAAGAGCTCGTCGATCTCATTTTCTGTCAGAGCGGAAGTTGGCTCGTCCATGATAATGACGTCAGCGTTTGCAGAGATTGCTTTTGCAATTTCTATCATTTGCTGCATAGCAACTGTCAGATCGCCAACCTTTGCCCACGGGGAAATAGTAGATTCCAGGCGATCCAATATTTTCTGTGTATTAGAAAACATGGTTTTCCAATCTACAATCATGCCTTTCTTGGGTTGGCGCCCGACAAAAATGTTTTCCGCAACGGTGAGATAAGGAATCAAGTTTAATTCCTGATAGATTGTTGCAATACCGGCGTCCATTGCCTGCTTGGGGTTTTGAAAATCTATTCTTTTGCCGTTTAAGTAAACGGTGCCCGTGGAACGCTTATAGACACCGGATAGTATTTTCATCAGAGTGGACTTACCGGCGCCATTCTCACCTAACAAAACATGTACTTCACCTTTTTTAAGATCGAAGGAGACATCGTCAAGTGCTTTAACCCCTGGAAATTCGATTGATATATTTTCCATTTTCACAACATTTTCTGCATCCAAATATATCACCCCTACTTTAATGATTCCTTTCAATAATACTCCATTCCCCCATAAGCTTGGGGGGAATGGAATATTACTATGTTTGTAATTGGCTATTCGCACACGCGAACTTTTCTAGGATTCATGCTGGCAGAAGCGATTAGATGGGGAGTTTGGAGAGATCCTTGGCTTCTGCGAGATAGTCATCGAGATTCTCTTTTGTTACGACATAGCATCCGGTGTATGTTACGCGATCATATGTTTTGGAGGGATCATTGATCAATTCATACGCCATCTGTACGGCTGTAGCGCCCATCTTACCCGGGAACTGGCCCAGTGTACCGAATAGCTTGCCGTCTTTAATGGAGTCCAGTGCGTCCTGGATTGCGTCAAACCCCATGACTTGTACATCAAGGTTTGCAGCAATTGCAGCCTGAAGGGCGCCCAGAGCCATATAATCATTTGAACCGAAGATAAATTCGATATCCGGATTTGCCTGCAATATATTCTGACCAACATTCAAGCCCAGCTCAATCTGCCAATCGGCATTCTGGGAAGCCACGACCTTAATCTTATCGTTGGAGGAAATCCCTTCTTCAAAGCCGGCTTTGCGGTTTGTTGCAGTTTCCGTCCCTGGCAGACCTTCCAGAATGGCCACTTGCACTTCTTCGCTGGCATCTTTAAAGAGCTCTGCACAGTATTCACCGATCAAACGGCCGCCTTCACGGTTGTCAGTACCGATAAAGGTCACCACTTCAGCGCCTGCAGCATCCAGAGCGGCCTGGTCGATGTCAGCGTCAATCGTAATGAAAGGGATTCCAGCGTCATTACACTTTTTAACGGACTGCACCAATGCCGTACTGTCGGATGTCGTTACCGCGATAACATCGCACTGCTGCGTGATCGCATTTTCGATCAACTGGATGATTCCCTCGTTGTCGGACTCGTCGATAACGCCATCAATGTAGATTTCCATTCCGAGTTCGTCTGCTTTTTCCTTCGCAGCCTCCTGCATATCGGCGAAGAATGCGTGATTCAAGGATTTGAGAATCAGTGCGACCTTACCTGTTTTGCCACCTTCGGATCCGCCATTGTCTTCAGTTTCAGCTGGTGTTTCTGATTTTTCTGCCGGTGCAGCACTGCTGGCTTCCGGTGCCTGTGAGCCGCTGTCTGCGGTATCATTACTGCATGCTACAAGTACGAATACCATGATGAGTGCCAATGATAGTGCCAAGATTTTCTTCATTATTTCTCCTCCTTATTATGTTGTTTTTATTTGCCGCTTTTAGCCGCAAAATGATTTGAAATTTTCATAAATACGCTGCATCCAGATAACCAAGCTATTAAAATTTGGATATGTAAGGAGTTTCTATTTGTATTATAAATGTATTATATATGTAATAAACGGGCTTTAAAATATCTAATCCGGGCTTATATGTTTAACATGTTGTTATTTCAATAGATTATGCTTATAGTATTAAAATAAATAGTTATCCAAAAACATAAATATCGAACACGTGATATACCTAAATTGCGAAAAACTGTGATGTCTACTCCTAATCTTGCGCTAGAAGCTCTTTAACCATTATCGACTGAGTTTGAGGAGCCTCCGCGTGATATCTGGCGGAATGTATTCGGTGAAAATCCGATTGATTTTTTAAACTGAACAAAGAAGTTATTAATATTATCATATCCCACATCTCGTGCGATTTCATTGACAGGCTTATCGGTTTTGAGCAACAACATCTGCGCTTCGCCCATACGACGATACACGAGATACTGCATGGTGGAGATATCAAACGCCTTTTTAAACTCGTGCGCGATATAGTAAGTGCTGTAGTGAAACTCACGAGCCAGCTTATCCATGTTGATTTCGACGTTATAATGTTCATCGATATATTCTTTAACTTTATACGCCGCAAGTACCCCATTAGCCTCCCGTATGTCATCACGGTTCATCCTATGTTCATCTTGTTTGCGTTCCTTCCATAAATTTTGCGTGATCAATGCAATGAGTGATATGACAAAGGTTTGACAACGATATTCATAGCCCTCTTCCTGATGCTTGCATTCTTCCAGAATATAGAGCATACAGCTTTTAATAAACTCAAAATAATCCCCGGTTGGGACAACAGGCGATTTGTCGATCGGCACGATCTGTCCTTCTTCAAGCCCACGTATGTGTAGATTATTAATGGCAAGAGATATCATATGCAAATTCAAACCGATATTGTCTCGCTCGTGATGGAGCTGTTTTTTGTTAAAAAGAATCAGATCGCCTTTTTTTGCGATATAGTTTGTATCATCAAATTTGATATTGTTTTCTCCATCCAACACCAATACGATCTCGCAAAAATCTTCATGCCGATGATATGCTTGTTTCCAGTTTTTATAGTCAAGGATTTGATGAATGCAACGCAGAGTGGGCAATTGCTGATCATGGAATATGCTTTCGCTCATATTATCTAATACCAAATAAAACATCACAATCTGTCCTTTTGTTTTTATTATAAAATGCTTTTTTCCTAAAAGCAAGCGAGTGCCCGTTGGCTAGCAGGCCGCTACCAACAAACCCTGCATTCAAATACAGCGTAATCCGGATGCGATACTACAAAGCTTTTAAGCATATTCTGTCGACAGCTTACTGCTCGCAAAAGACTGATTTCAATTGATCGAAGCTTGTACATACTAGATCACCAAACCTGATTTAAGCGCATAGGATGTTCTATCCTACATAAAAGAGGGCTGGCTATGATGAAAACAAAGCGATACGAACGGGAAATGGCGATACAGTATGCGCATAAATGGGCATATAAAAGAAACCCGAAGTATTATGATTTTAGTGAGCTTGGGGGGGATTGCACCAATTTCACCTCTCAATGTCTCTATGCAGGCGGTGGGGTCATGAATCATACGCAAACGCGAGGATGGTATTATTACAGCCTCAACAACCGGGCGCCTGCCTGGACCGGGGTCAATGAATTTTACCGCTTTCTAACCTCAAACAGCGGCCCCGGGCCTTATGCTGTTGAAACGGGTATTCAAAAGATGCAGCCGGGCGATTTTATTCAGCTGTCGTTCGATGGGGAAATTTTTAGGCATTGTGTCATCATCGTGTCGGCAGGCGATGTGCCTTCGGTTAAAAACATTCAAGTTGCGGCCCATACTTTCGATACCGACAATCGCCCGCTAAACACATACATATTTCAAAAAATGCGGTGTTTACATATTCAAGGGGTGTTTTTTTGAAGTATGATTGTCCGCGCCGGATGGTGCATCGACAAATCTGCCAACCGCATTATATTTGCAGGCTACCACTTAGGAGGGCTGTTATTTCTGTGCTTTGTGATTTTGACCACCCGTAAATGGATTGGTATTCCTTTGAAACATCGCCGTGCACCCATACTGAGTCCGCGGCGATGTGTAATGCTTTGATGATACAAATGACGCCTCGGCGCGGGCATAAAAAATCGCACACCATCAAAAGACAGTGCGCGATATTGTGAGCGGCGACTCGCCGCTGTAATGCATTGACTATTCAGATGACAGCCATTTCGGGCAAATAAAATTCGCAAACCGCCGAAACGATTTGCGAATGTGGGTCCAGCGTCACGCTGGTGCCCTGTGCTATCAAAAAAGATGTACACCTCGGGGTAGGCATGTAATGATATTGCTTCTAAAATAAAAACCGCCTGCATTTATCATTGCAATATAAAGTTCCAGAAATCCGGTATTCAAATGCACAGGTAAACTACCTGCCCATCATAAACATAATGGGAAGTTAATGTAATTAAGTGCACGACATTATAATGAATCAATGAGCGATTTTAGCGAGTCGAATCCAAGTTCGTGCACGTGTGCTAACATTGCACTCGAATAACATTTTTCAAATCCGTTCTTCTCAATCGACAAGATAAATGATTGCATCCCTTTAACATGTTGGATTTTTTCACTGTCTTTTTCCCAAAAACAGTTTAGCGCATCCCAATAAAGCTGATTTTTTATTGACCGTCCTACGGTTAGCTTGCGCTGCCCTGATTCCTGCTTTGTAATATTAACCCCTGTTACTCTGACATGATTCGAAATATTAAGGCTATATGATCTTGTTTTTTTCTGATTTAACTGCAATCCATATCGTGATAAAATTGAAGATGCAAATTCGATAATGATAGCTTTTTCATCAAGAGGCTCTGTATTTTCAGCGCGACGAAAAGATATTGTCATGTCATCTGCATAGCGGGTATATATTGCATTATCGAGCCCTATTTTTTTTAGCATCCCGTAAAATACATTATCAAATTCTTTAAGGTAAATATTTGATAATATTGGTGAGGTAACGAAGCCAAGCGGTATCCCTCGACTACTAATACTACATGCCTCAACAATATCATTGCATTCCTTTTTGCTAATCTGATCTGGTTTAAGAAGGTTTATTTCAAAGTATATTTTTCTGGATAACTGCGTATGACAGATGTTTGGGAAAAAGTCCTTTATATCTAGCATAATGAAATAGTCATTATACATATGCGAAAGTGCATTGTGATAAATCGAACGACCTTTTACATAACCCTTTGCGAAAATAGATGGAGCAAATCTTTCTCTCAGAAAGGCATTAATATTTCGGTGATAATTACGCAAGTCGCCATCGTCAGAACGATACGCCACAATCTTCCTTATTTTGTTCTTGGTTCTAACGTGGCGGACAACTATATCAGGATGTTGAATGTTCATATGTTCAACCTCCCAAACTCAGTTGTGTGTTTTGAGTAAAGCAAGCCATTAAGTTGCTTTTGGCAAATGTCCATTTCCATTGAAATCCTTATTTTACGTTGTGATGCCTCTGCTTCCTCGATTTGCTCCAGCCCTATCAGCCCAATTGCTTGAAGCATATACAGAAAGTATCCTACGGCTTGCCTTAATTTGCATGTTTCCGTATCTTTCAACACAAATTTCTTGGCATAACTCTTAGCATCTATTCCCTCAGCTTCAGCAATAGTGTTTGATAATATCTCTTCGTATTTATCGCAAATGAATGTCACATGATCTTTTATGGGCTTTATTCGTCTAAATTCTGTCCTATAATTCTCAATAAAGAATAATGCAAGCAATTGAATTTTGATGGTATCCACATGAATAAAGACATTGATTGTCTTGGTTTCATCATCAATGTAATAATCCACAGTGCTGGGGTCAGATTTTGGCTTTCTAAATAGGGATTTGTTAAATCTTATGTGCTTTTCAGTTTTTCCGGGTTCAATAAATGAGATTATTTTTCCACCAAGCTTTTCACCTATTTTGTTATTGTGAAAATATGTATTGTAATAGCTTTTATCTGCCGATGCCCTATTGACTTTTATGTCTGGATAATAAATAATTTGCTCACCGATTTGAGTATCTGAGGCATTTCTATTCATAAATGCCAACTTAATAAAACCAGATGTTTTCTGTTCCTCAATTGAAATATCATCTGGAGTGAGCAAACATATTTTTGAGGATAGTGCAGGGTTTATAGCGAACATTCCTAATTCTGCCGCAGTGGAAATAGTTTCATGTATGATAATAATATTATTTGCATAGAGAGAAGCCAATTGCTCAATTTGGGCAAGTCCATTGAGAAAGGCGTCATCATACGCAAGGTATTTCATATTTGTACGCCCAAAAATGAAGTTTTCCTCTAACACTACTACTCGACAATTTTCTATATTGGTCTCTAAAAATTCTTTTAGAATCATACGTTTTTCGAGTGGATCATTATGATCGTACTTGTTGCCGCACAAGAAAACAACATGCAAAGGATCTTTATATGAAAACACATTGCGATATACTAACAAACACGCCTCTCCTTACTTAATAATATAAGAAAAGAACTCCACTTGAATTTGGTACAATTTATTGAAAATTCTGGATACGGCATTGGCGTTCTCGTCTCACGCGGAGTTCCGCGGGTGACGAGGTTGTCAATGTTGGATCCTGAATCCCTCACAACATGGCTGGAGGACATCCAAATTCAACAAATTGTAGTTACATTAACCTTAGAAGCTAAGGCGGCAACTTGCCTTACTGGAGCTCTTGAGATTAAGTATATCATCCATATTGAGAGATATCAAATTTTTCTATGTGATTAAATAAGGGCTTTGTATATCTGTTGTCAACAGGATTTTCCTTTTTGACAGGATAGCCTATAGCCTTAAGGAAGCTTTTGCTTCTTGGAGCTTTATGGGCATAATAATCAATAAGCGTGATGTACTTACAAAGCGTTCGTTTGCTAAAATCATGCTGCTTGTTCATCTCCTCCCAGCACTTATCCTTTGCAAAAATAAAATTAAGAATAAAAACAAAGTCATTTATATCGATTAAGCTATCGGAAAAAAGATGCAATATTTTTTTTGTAGGATAGCTACCAATCCCAAAACCGCTAAACAAGTCACCATCAATCTTGAATTTCATCTGGCGCGTTTTCCCTTTATATAATAGAATAAATTGTTGTAAGAACCATTCAATGTCGTTTTTATCCATATCAAGTATAGTATTTAAAATCTGCAAATCTGAAATGTGAACACGTTGACCACCTTCTATAAGCATTAACTTGGATTTTTCTTGTTTTTTTACCATAAATGCACAAGAGGTTTCACACCCAACTGGCTCAATGGGAATAAAGCAACTAAATATTTTATTGTTTTCTGGAATATTAAACTTCTCTCGTGAGTCTTTATATATCGTATCAATTTTATTAAGAAAATACATGTGATTTCTCCGTTAAAATAATATGTTCCAGATACATCAACATCCCAGTATTGCTAACTCGTCTGTCTGTCATAAACATAGCCGGCAATTCATTTTCTTGCCAAATGTAGCTCTTGCTGACTTCGTGTTAAGTTATCCTGAAGGTGCTTTTGTCACTAAACACATATTGAGTATGGCGCACTATTTTGAATTAAGCTCATTGAGTATACCGATGTTTTCGGTATATTCTTTCTCCAAAAGCAAACTATATTTAGGGTTATCCAACTCAATAACCTTATCAAATTCGACATCTTGAATCTTCATATCCATAAATCCTATGCCGGACACAATTAACTGGTTATTAGTAACACGCTCACAAATATACTGATAAACCTGGTTTTTCTTTTCTTGATCAGTTTCTGCATTATTGGGGCTGTCCAGAACCACCGGAAAATCAATGGCGTTAGGGTTGAACTCATGCTTTAGTTTAAGCAAATTTACGTACCACACAATTGTTGCAATAGGGTTATTGCTCCCGCCGGAAGAAAAGTTCTTCTTTATGTTCTCGAAGGTTTTTGGGTCAATCCCGTCAAGCCCAAAGCGGTTTTTGTCGGCTAACATAAGCTCATAATACCGTGTATTTATCTTCTTTTTTGCATCATTGTATTTCCGTAATTTTTTGTTGATATCTTTTAGTAGGGTTTCAAGCTGCTCCGCTTTTTCGCGCATTGCATGAAGATCGTCAGACATTTTTTCCTTTATATCGATATATCCTTTGTGACGCAGGACATCGTTGATTTCAGAAGCATGCAAATTGAGCGCACTCTCATATTCATTCAGCTTACTTAGCCATTCGATATATTCTGCTTCTTGCTTTGCTATATCTTTTTCTATTCTCTGAACGTCAATCTGCAACTCCCCTGACAAAAGGATAATATCATCTCCAGTATTGTAACGCTTAATTCTCAAGTGGAGCGGATTATTCAAACAAGAGCTACACAATGGGCAAATATGGTCATTAAGCGATTGAATCTGTTTGTCGTTTTCCTTCGTAAGTCTGGAAAGGGAGCCAATGTGTAATAAAAGTTCCTCTTTATCGTTTCGCAAGGTAATGAGATTGTTGCGAATTTCACTCAGCTTTTTGGCTATTTCATTATATTGAGCTTTTGTGCGGTCAATATCGCGGCGAAGATGTTCAATATCTTTGGAATATGAAACATCGTTGATATTTTCATAAATCCTATCAAGCATTAAATGCATCATTTCACTATCACGAGTCGTCCGCTTCTGTTGCTCTGTTAATTTTTCCTTTTGAACCGTTAAGTCGTAATAGTCATCGTCAAAAGCTCCAAAATGATAATATAGCGCATTAGTTTTAAAGTCGGAATATTGTTGCAGACTCTTGAACGAGCTAAACTGCGAACCTCTTTGCCCATCTTGATCAACAAAATACAGCAAATAATTGTAAGCTGGGGGCGTTATCTCAAGCCTTTGTACTTCTTCGTCTTCTTCTGTCAAGTCGTTATTACTATTTTGCCTTGCTGGGAGTTTTACGGCAAAATTGAAAATATCATTCAACCTTTCAGATAGTTCGTGACGGGATACAGTCTTAAAGATGACATTTTTTTCAGCATCAAAAACTTTGAACAGACTACTATGGCGAAAAATATAATACTCATTACTGTCTACAGAAAAATTTAAAATATATATTTTGCTGTTATCATCCCATTTATCATCAAAAGAGCAGTCTGCACCCATCGCATGGTACAGCGACTTCATTATGACCGATTTGCCGCGGTTAGTTCCGTCGACAGAGCTTGATGTAATCATTGTCTTGCCAGGGGCAAACTCAATAACCCTTGCTGCTTTATCGGGACTTGAAAAGATATAGAGCTTATTGAAAAGCAACTTATTCATATTTCCCATCCTCCCAGCGTTTGATGATTAGCAAAATAAAAATGTGTTTTTCTTGTTTCGAGTATTCAATCGGAAATGTATCACCAAATACTGATATGAGGTGATCCACCAAATCTTCAGTTGAATCATCCGGCAAAGCTCCAGATTCACTCTTATCAATTATGTATGCGGAAATCTCCCGCTCTTTTCTTTGTAGAACCTGTGAATTATATTCAGCTTCAAAAACTTTTGCCAGAGCGGCTTTTAGCTTTTTTCGTTCAGATACCCTTTGGTAGTTTTCTTCTATATATGCCTGAACCTGTTCTAGGGAATTATCGGTTTTCTCTTTGTATTGCTCAAGAATAGAATCAAGCTCATCCTTAGTAACACCCTTTTGCTTAACCAGTTCGTCAAAGTCATCAGTTGCAAATTCGTAGCATGCCTTTTTTTGAATAGTATCGAAAACCAGCCGGTGTAATGCATTTGGTTTAACGGGTTCGCAACCTTTGATCCTCTCAAAACAACTATCAATATGTCCCTTAACGGCGTTTTCTGGGGAAATCAAATCCATTGATGTGTAAATATAATGCAGATCACTTAAATCAATTTCATCACGGCTCAACTCTGTTTTTAGAGCATTTCGGACAACAGTTTTCAATGATTCGTCCAAAGCATCAAAATCAATGACTTCCGCATCAGATAATTCTTTTCCCTTTATCTTTAAAAAGCGATTAGATACCAAGGCACATTTAATCCTTGTTTCTGGGCAGGAAGTATCTTTCAGCACAAACAGTTTTCCGATAATACTGCCAGTACCTTTCACTTTGCTTAGTTGTGCAAAGCTATACGGCTTTTGAGCCTTTTGGGATTTTATTTGGTAGAATTCAATGGAGTCACTGAGATGAATTTCTATATCGCACTTATAATCAAATATGACACAAAACTCGGGCTTATCAAACAAGTCGAACATTTTACTTACGCCCCATAGAATTTCCTGGCGGAAACGATTCTTGCTTGTTGAACCGGATAAATCGTATGGGATTGTGCGATAATCTTCACTCAGCTTCATTCCATTTCACCACCTAAAATGATGTCACTCTTTAAAACATATAATCTCGTTGGATTCACTTCGGATCGAACTGGTCGGAAGTGCCACTTTTGTGGTCTAAGGGTAAACTGCCCATTATTGCTATAACTAGCAGTTAGCCATACAAATCTGAATCTCATATCATAGCTACGATACATAGTTGCATTATACCATAATACGACCTTTTCCTCTATATGAGAGGACAAGAAGCAAACCGTTATGTCCTACCAAAAAAGATGCACGATAAGATAATATTAGTAATTCGCTTGAGGAGTGGAGAGAAACTATCGTATCGCTCTCACCATATTTTTATTGATAGTCATCTTGTATAATCGCCTCGTGGTTGTCCCCAATCATAAACTTATTCTTTTGTCCATCATTCCTTTTTTGCTTATGTGTAAGATAGTCTTCCACATATGTCTTTTGTAAAACCACAGACCCTGTATACTTCTCATTCCGCAATATCTTTCGTATCGTTTCTCTTGCCCATATTGAATGACCTCTAGGGGATGGAATTTTCATCTCATTCAATCTCGCGGATATCTTGGCAAGGCTGTTCCCTTCAGCGTATAGCCTATAGATCATACGCACAACTGCAGCTTTTTCTTCATCGATGATCAATTTCCCGTTTTTATCATGCATATATCCATAGCAGGTACGCTGATAGTATTTCGAGCCAGGATTCTGAAATGTCCGATCCAGCCCCCATTTGATATCGTTGCTTTTTGAATAACTCTCGTTTTGTGCAAATGCACTCCAGACTGTCAGAAGGAATTCGGATAGCGCGGTAAGCGTATTAATATCCTCTTTCTCGAAATAAACCTCCACACCTTTTTCCTTTAGCTGCCGGACGGTGGTCAAACTGTCCACTGTGTTCCGGGCAAACCGGCTCACCGACTTTGTGATGATAAGGTCGATTTTGCCGTCCAGCGCATCCTGTACCATCTGCTTGAAACCGTCCCGCTTGGCGGTGGAGGTCGCTGAGATACCCTCATCGGTGTAGACCTTCACGAATTCCCATTCATCGTTTGTCTGTATATGGCAGGTATAATGGTCAACCTGCGCCTCGTAGCTGGAAAGCTGCTCCTCGGTATCGGTGGAAACACGCGCATAGGCAGCCACGCGCTTTTTCACATATCCCGTGCTAAACGGAACCAGTTGTAAATTTACCCTTGGCGGTATTACCGTAACCCGTGTCTGACTCATACGCGCTTCCTTCTTTTCCTGTTGATTTCGTGCATACGCTGGCGGGAAGCCTCGCGCAATTCGGGTGTCATACTGTCGCGGGCAATTTGCTTCATTTCCTCCGTCCAGCTATCGGCGCGGGAACGGTCGTGCCAGACCCGCTCCGTCAAATGCCCGTCGCGGAATACGAACACCAGCTTGTTTGCTTCCGGTACCCGTATCTCGACAATCCGTTTTGTAAACGCCTCCGCTTCAAAATCCATAAGCCCAAGAGCCTCTGCGGTCACTGTATGGAGGATATCCTCCGGGATTTGTTTGGCGGGGCAGTAATCCTTGCCTTCTTGAAGGAAGGTGGAGCATTGCCAGTACGGTTTGTCCCCGGCGACCTTCCGTTTGTAGTTCTTTCCGCAACCTTCGCAGACGATTTTTCCGGTGAAAGGGTAGCTTTTGGGCGTTACCCCTTTTTTGTTCTTAAAATGGTTTCTGCGTCGCTCCATAATTTCCTGCGCCATCTCAAATGTCTCCATATTGATGATGGCAGGATGAGTGTCCTCGGCATAATACTGCGGAAGCCGTCCCTTGTTCCAGACCTCCTTTTTTGTCAGGTGGTCAGCTACATATTTTTTCTGCAAAAGCGCGTTTCCGGTATATTTTTCATTCTTAATAATCGCCACTACACGCTCTGCGTTCCAAGTCCCGCCACGCAGGGCAGGTACGCCCATCTCACGCAACTTTCTGGCAATCAAGCTTCCACCCATACCGCCGATATAGTCCTCAAAAATCATCCGAACGATATCCGCCGTCTCCGGGTCAACTTCTACCTCGCCTTTTTCAATGCGGTAACCGAACATAAAACGCAGGCTGACCAGTTCGCCTTGGGCAAAGCGTTTTCTGATTCGCCATTTACAGTTTTCAGAAACCGAGCGGCTTTCCTCTTGCGCATAAGAAGCGAGGATGGTGAGCATCAACTCGCCATCCCCGCTGAGAGAGTGTATATTCTCTTTTTCAAAAAAGACATCGATACCGAGCAGCTTTAGCTCTCGAACGATTTCCAGCATGGTCACCGTATTACGCGCAAACCTTGCGATGGACTTGGTAATGACCATGTCGGTTTTTCCGTTTCTACAGTCGTTTATCAACCGCTGAAACTCCGGTCTGTCATCCTTTGTACCGGTAAACGCTTCATCGGCGTATACGCCGATGTACTCCCATTCGCCGTGCCGCTGGATATAGTCGCTGTAATAACTGACCTGAGCGGACAATGAGTGGAGCATCGCATCTTTTCCGCTTGAAACGCGAGCATAAGCAGCCACACGTTTTCGCCTTGGCATAGGCGGCGCTATGGGTTCGAGTTTCGTTATCACTCGCATAAAAAATCCTCCTTTTCGGGTGCTTGAATCGAATGATTCTGCATTACATTCATCACTCTAAAAGCCCGAAAAGTCAAGGGTTTTCCGATGGTAAAGCGCCGATTACAGGGCGGTATTTCGCCTTGTAAATTGTATCAATTTTACGGTAGTCTTTCTCGCTGATCAGTCCCTTAGAGAGCATTGTACGGGAAAGAGCCATGGCTGCGCCATAATTCTTTTCGCGGTCAAATTGATCGTTGGTCATAGGCGCACCGCCTTTTTGCCGGCCGGACTCCGGTCAAAACGATGGGAAGTATAGCAGGAGTGACTGCAGTATTTCCGGTTCGGATACCCTGACATGGAGCAGACGCCCACCCTCACGTCCTATCACGAAAAGGAGGACAGCGAAGATGAAGAATAAAAAGCGTGTCCGCACCCTTGCCGCGCTGCTGGCCGTTATGCTCTGCATGACGGCCTTTTCCACCGTCGCCTACGCTGGCGGCGGCGACGGCGAACCCTACTACACGGAGCAGTCCACCGAGATCGCGGAGCCGGAAGCGACGCCGGAGCCGCAGGAGGAAACGGGCGGCATTGAGCCGCAGCCCCTTACCCCGGACGGCAACATGACCCTTGTTGACGACATCGACGGCGCGGCCGACAAGCAGTTTATTACCGTCGTTACGAAAAATGGCAACTACTTTTACATCATCATTGACCGCGCCGACGACGGCGAAAACACTGTCCATTTCCTCAACCAAGTGGACGAAGCCGACCTTTTGGCCTTGATGGAGGACGTTCAGGCAGAAGAAACGCCCGCAGCCTGCACCTGTACGGAGAAGTGTGAGGCCGGAGCCGTCAACACGTCCTGCCCCATCTGCAAAAATAATATGAGCGAGTGCGCGGGCAAGGAGGCCGTGACCGTTGTTGAGCCGGAGGAAAAAAGCGGCGGCAGCCCGCTTCTCATTCTGCTTGTGCTGCTGCTTCTCGGCGGGGGCGGCGCTCTTGTCTATATTAAGCTCATTAAGCCCAAGCAGAGCGTGAAGGGCGGCACAGACCTTGACGAGCTGGACTTTGACGAGGACGACGAGGACAGCGACGTTTACCAGCCGGAGGAGGGCGACGGACAGGAGGACGAAGAATGAGCTATGCGCTTGTGATTAAGGAGCAGAACAACACCTATTCCATTTACCAGCTCAATAATACACGTTGCTTTTCCTCTGATGTACGGCATAACAAGTTATATGTCATTTGAAACTCAATCCATAAAGGGTCTCTAGCAGATTCATATTCTCGCCAATAGTCCATTCTGGACAACCCGGAAGAAATAAAATGTTGCCAATGACCAATCTCATGTAATATAAGAAAAAGTACAAAAGCTATCTCTTTGTTCTCTTCTGTGATTTCATACTGCTCTGATAACATGGAACAGATGCGAATGGCCGCTACGCTATTCTTTTTGAAATAATCCTTATATATAAAAATAATATTTGTGTTGAGTATATGGACGCCTAATTCTTCTTCTGAAACTTCTTTCTTTACATTGCTACGTAAAATAGCTAATTCTTCGGATGTATTCAGACGGCAATGGCAACAATCACTTCCGTCTTTTGGAATATCATAAAAGAACACAGGAGTTCCTTTTACATCAATAATCTCAACTATATTCTGTGTTTGCATAGATCATTTCCGCCTTTTTAGTAAAGATAGATTTATTGTAGCAGAGTTATATGAACAAATTTTACCTAACGCCAGGCGCGGTTGCCATTTGTGGCAGCCGCGCTCGGCTCTTTTTATATCGCGCGAAATGCTACAATTATTTCACCGACATTTTGGAAACGTTTTGATTTATCTGCATTTAATCCAGTTTGAACAAATGACTGTAATTTAGAGTCCGCTATTTTATCTGTATTCGTTTTGCCTGTCATCACATAATAGATGATTCTTGCTAAAGCAAATGTCTCATGCTGAATATTGTATGTGTCAAATCCATCTAAAATAAGGGAGGGGTCATTGAAGTAGCCCTTGAATTCAGTATTAGCTGTTGTTAATGTGCTATCAGGAATTTTAACCAGTCCGAAATCGGCTATTTTTACCACAACAACATCATCATACTCTTTGATAAGGATATTCTTAGGACTAATATCTCTATGGAGCCTTCCTTTTGAATGAATATAATCAAAGGCACGCAGGATTTGTTGCCCGATACCTTTTCTTTGTGCAATAGACAAGTTGTCGTTATATTTTGCTATATATGTATCTAAGGTATAGTCCATATATTCTGTAATATACTCGTTCTTTTCAGAATTATAGGAGTAGACCTCAAGAATATATGGCGAAGAAAAATCTTTCATTTCCTCGAATTCGCGCTTGAAGCGTTCTATTTCTTTGTCAGTTAATTCTTTTTTTGCCCTTTTAAGTACAAAAGAACGGTTATAGAACGTATCCCTATATTTATACACATTAGCATAAGAACCGTTGCCTATTTGCTTCAACTCAAAAGATATGCCGTTTTGATTATTGATAACAGTAATACTTGCAGTTGGTTTGAAAATGGGAATGGTATAATACAAATCAATTTTAGGCATATTTGCCGGTAATAAGCTGCCTCCGCTGGAGCTCAAAAAATCTCTACATTTCTTTATTAGGTCAAAGTAATATTCGTCTATGTCAAATGCGTATTTCGTGTTCTTTAGGGCATTGAAAAGCCCAAGCGTAATTTCTATTCGACTAATCAATGATCTGCTTGGCTCTGCCCAAAAATGAGCCCCATTTTCGTTCGAGGGCAGACGTTCATTCATAGTCCTAAAAAGGGATATTAAATCATAATGCAAGGTAATAAGAATCTCTCGAAGCCTTTGATGTTCAAACGTCGCATATAAATCTAAAAACTCTGCATTTATTTGACTACTTGATAATAGCTCCCGATATTGGGATTCAATATAATTCTCTATATTCATAAGCATCCCTCACAATAAACTGCATCCATAACAAGATTTAGCATAATCATTAGTGGCTGGCCGCGGTTGTCATTCGTGGCCGCCGCGTCCGGTTCTTTTTTTAAGCGTCTTTCACCTTTAGATGCAGCCCCACCATCAGCACGAAACCGAGGCCGAGGATTATATACGTCCATACCATATCCCCGTTGCTGAAAATGTGGGCGAACACGCTGAACACAAACGCCCACGCCGCAGACATCAGCAGGCCGATAATCCAAAACCCACTTTTGTCCTTTGCAGCCAGAACAGCAGCGCAAAGACCGCTATGCCAACCAAGAGGCAAAGCGCCGGGTGAACGCTCCATAGCTGATTGCAGACAACGCCGGAGGTCAGCGCGAGGATGATGCTGTCAAAAAGAATGGTATGCCCTACAAATAGGCTGACAATAGTAAGTATAACACCGATTACAATGCTGATAACTGTAAATAACCCGTATGCGAATAAGCCCGCCATTTTCACCAGCTCCTTTCTGCAATTTTTGTTTCGTGCTGTATATGGGGAAATATGTCTAATTATAACATAGAATTATGAGGGACTCCATCTTAACGCCGGGCGCGGTTGCCATTTATGGCTGCTGTGCCCGGTTCTTTTCTGCGTTCATGTAGAAAAAGTAAAGCCCATTTTCAGAGGGAAAGGTATAAACACCTTGCCATCCCACCGGCCAGCGTTTCAAACCCTTGTATTTGCAGGGGTTATGAACGCTACTTTTTCTACACATACCCCCGCTTTTTCCGCGCCCACACCCTTTTGCTTTCTCTCGCCCGTTTCGCTGCGCAGGCCGGGCAATACAGGCTGTTGTGCTTCGGCGGCGTGAAAAGCATCCCACAACCGGCGCAGCGTTTCGCGTTGCCGCGCTCCATGACTTCGGCATACAGCGCTGCGTCCAGCGGGAGGACGGCGGCACGGAACCATTTGCACATCAGCGAATAGGAAATGCTCTGAACGCAGATGCACGTTTCGCCGTCATCCAACGCGATACAGTTGCCGTCATCGTAGTTGCAGCATTTATGTACCAGTTTCCGCGCCTTTCGGTATTGGCTGTTGTCCGTCCTCGGAATACTCATAGCTCCTGCGTCCTTTCCTGTTCTGGCGTTCTCCGCAAGATGCCGTCCACATTCTGCTTGATGACGCCGTATTCTTTCAGCTCCTTTTTCGCTTCGCCGTACTGCGCGTACAGCCGTTCCTTCTCGGCTTCGGATTTTGCATACTCCGCTTTGAGGGGTGCCAGATCGGGCAGCTTCGTCACGCCGCTATCTTTCAGCGCCCGCGCCGCCGCTTCATAGAGGATAAGGGCGCTTTCATGCTCCCGTTTGAAACGGGACTTGTTCTTTGCGCGGCGGTAATCGTCGGCCACCGGCTTTATCTGCTTGTAGGTGGTGACGTGTTTAATGAGTAGCGCCATATTCGCAAGCCGTTTTTCCACCCCTTTGAGGGCGGCGGCTGCGTCGCCGTTGGCGGCAACCAACTCCGCGATTTTTGTTTCCAGCCCGGCATATTCCGTGATGCCGTGTTCGGCTAGAAAGTTCATAGTTTTTGCGGCCTGCTTCAAGTTTTGTATCTTTGCCCACCGTTCATAGCCCGCCGATTGCTGCGCCTTGATGCTGTTTTCAATGTCGATCAGCAGGGATATACCCTTGCGTTCCGACCTCGGAGCGCGGACGGTGAGTTTGCCCTCAATGCGCCCGGCTACGGCTTCCTCGGTGTAGCTTTCGCCCAATGTCTTGCAGCGGGTGAATCGCTCCTGTCCGGGGGCGCGGAACGATATGTATTTGCCGCGCTTGATCTCATAGCCTGCCGTTTCCATCCGGCGCAGGAAATCGTCAAAGTCAGCGGACAGGGGAATGAGCGCGTCGATAGCGATTTTCAGCTTACCCTTCCAGCTCGCGCCGACCTTCTCCGCTTGATACTCGGCATAGCTCTTGCCCCTGTTCTGACCGGGCGCGACGATGGACAGGCCGTTTTCCCGGCAAAGCCTGTCGCTGGTGCGCCGGATATAGGCATAGCTCTGTTTGTTGGAAATGTACTTTTTATGCTCGACCATATCCACGGCACAAAAGATGATGTGATTGTGGATGTGGCCTTTGTCTATGTGGGTGGATAGCACATATTCATATTTGCCGCTCAAGACTTCATCGGCAAGCTGCCGCCCGATTTCATGCGCCTGTTCGGGCGTGGCCTCGCCCGGCTCAAAGGATTGTATCAGATGATGGGCGAGATTGTTGCCCTTCTGCATGGCCTGTTCCAGCTCCATTTGAAACTCAATGTCGGCTGTTTCAAAAGAGCAGCCGTAAGAGGATACCAACAACTTACCGTCCGTTTTGGCCGGATTTTGGATGTAGTCAAGGGCTTTCTTTACGGTGCTTTTAATAGGCTTAATCTTTGTAACCGCCATATCTCGTTGAGCGCCCCCTTTATGTCCTCGATGTCCTGCGCGTACACCGTTCCTGTGGCGTTTATCCGCTTTGTAATCTGATTGATATTGACGCCGATCTTCTGTATCTCGGCGGTCTGCGCCTTGATGTCGGAATGGTCAATGTTGACGATGTAGCCGTCAATGAGCATCTTCCGGGCGTAGGCTGAAAAGTTGCCGGTGTGCAGCAGCTTCATCTTCTGCTCGATCAACGCTCGTTCCTCTGCGGTGACGGGGACGCGCAGGATGATGTTTCGCTTTCTGTTCGCCATATCTCGCCGCCTCTCTATAAGGGTTTGGGACTATCCCAACAAGCAAACACGCCGCGCCGGGCGGGGCGGTTTTCGGGAGTGTGGCTACACTCCCTATGCTTGCTACGGTATCTTTCTACTCCCTCATACGGCAAAAAACCGAAAATGCCAAAGCACCGGGCAAATAAAAACGCCGTGAGCGTCTGTTGCTCACAGCGTTATTTTTGGAATATGCGGGTCCTTATTTGTCCTCTGCTTCGGCTTCCCGTATTCCTCTTGCCGTAGCGGTTAGGATAGCAATGCCCTTGTCGTCCATACCGTCGATCAGCGTGTCAAGCTGGCGGCGCTGGGTGGACGTTTCCATGTCCTTTTTCGGGAAGAAGAATTGATCCACCGATATGTCATAACGGGAAACAAGTTCATAGAAGATTTGCAAGCTCGGATGCTGTCCCTTGTTTTCGATGTTCGCAAGATAGCGAGAGGAAATGTACATCTCATCACTCACCTTTTTGCGGGACTCCTGCTTTGCTATCCGCGCTGCCTTTATGGCTTGCCCGAAAGCCTTGAAGTCAAACTTCTCGACTGGTCTTTTCATATCTTTATTCACCCTGTTACATTTTACTGTTCATCTCTCTTTTCTAAAATGTCTACAAAATTCATATCATTAGCCATTATAGTTCCTATCAAATTTAAAATACTTTTCAAATTACGCTTGACTTTTGCACAACTACTATTTATAATCCAATAGTATACAGATGCTAATACAAGACAATAGCGAAGGAAGGTTGAATGTGAATATACAATATAAAAAAGGAGTGCTGGAATTGTGCGTGCTGTCGCTGCTGAAAAAGCAAGACCGCTATGGGTATGAGATTTCGGATTGCCTTTCAAAGCAGATCGACATCGCGGACGGTACGGTTTATCCCATTCTGCGAAAGCTAAAAAGCGACGGGCTTTTGACAACGTATTTGCAGGAAGAAAGCGGAGGCCCGCCGCGCAAATATTATTCCCTTACACAACTTGGACGAGAAACGTATGCAAACGACCGTGCGGAATATTTGAGCTTCGCCGAGGCGATCAGAGTAATATTGGAGGATGATGAGAATGACCAAATCTGAATTTTTGGAACGGCTCGAAAAGGAGTTAAAACAAAAAAACGTACCCGATGTCATGGATGTTATCGGAGAATATGAACAGCATTTTGCGTTTAAGCTGGCGGACGGCTTTTCGGAGGAAGAAATCGCCGCAAAGCTGGGCGACCCTGCCGGGATTGCCGCGCAGTTCGACACCGATACGGTTAAAAAAGGACGCACCGGCAATAAAGCGATTGCGACGATTGGGCTTTGCTTTACCGGCGTTGCGGCGGGGCTGTTTTTCATTCTGCTTACTGCTTGGGGAATTGTTTTAGCCGCATTTTCACTTTTCAGCGCGGTTGCTGCGGTCAGTTTGATTGCAGGAATTAATCCTTCGTCGCTTATTCCCCTTATGCCTTATGGAAGCGCAATCATATTTGGTATTGCGATGGCTACGCTTGCAGTTTTATCGGCTATTGGCTGTATCTGGTTTATGGCCTTCCTCCGTCAGATGACCCGTGTTTACAGCAGATTTCATCACAACACGATGGCCATCGCTGCGGGAAATCCGATCTTACCATCTATCGCGGTTTATCCCAGCTTTCAACCTAAAGCAAAGCGCCGACTGCGTCGTGTGGCGCTGATATCCTTGTCCGTATTTGCGGCGTCCGTCATTCTCGGAATGGTTGTGTCCATGTTCTGCGCCGGCTCATTAGGATTCTGGCACACATGGGGTTGGTTTGGATATACGGCATAAGTTAGGGAGAGGGCAACATGAACACTATTGTAATTACCGGCGCAACATCCGGCATTGGCTGGGAAACGGCGCGGTTGTTAGCAGAGCAAGGTTTTCGCGTTATAGGCGTGGGACGCTCCACAGAAAACTGCGCCCGCGCAAAGGACAATATTATTCGCGATTTGCCGGACGCGGTGGTTAGCTTCTATGTCGCCGACCTGATGCAGCGGCGCGAGATCATGCGTTTGGCCTCGTTGCTGATTTCCGACCTTACGGAAAATAGCAACGGTAAGCTGTATGCCTTGATAAACAACGCAGGTTGCGCTCGCTGTTGGTATATGACGACAGAGGACGGTTATGAACAGCAGTTCGCGCTCAACTATCTCGCGGGTTTCTTGCTTACCCATGAGCTTCTTCCGTTGCTTTTAAAATCTGGCGGCAGGGTGATTATGACCGGCAGCCAGTCGCATAAGGGCATCAAGGTGCATTGGAATGACGTGATGTTAAGCCAAAGTTATAATCCGCTTACCGCCTACAAGCAATCGAAATTATGCGATATTCTTTTTGCAAAGGGCCTCAATGACCGCTACGCTTCCAGCGGTATGCGGGCATATACCGTTGATCCGGGGCTTGTTCATACAGACATCGGCAATAAGGCAGGCGGTATTGTGAACTTGGTGTGGAAGCTCCGTAAACGTGGCGGTGTGAAGCCTGCTGTACCCGCAAGGACATACGCTTATCTGTGTGGACAGGAGCAGCCTCCGACAGGTCTGTACTATTATCTGTGCAAAGAGAGGGCACATAGCCGTGAGGTTACGACCGAGAATGCCGACCGCTTATTTGCATTGAGTGAGCAGCTTTGCGGTGTGAGCTATGAGGAGGTATCTGCATGAATGTAATGATAACCGGGGCTTCCGGCGGTTTAGGGCGTGCTATGGCCGTCGAGTGTGCCCGCCGTGGGTATAATCTGTTTTTAACCGACCTAAACGCGGAGATACTGCCCTGCATCAAAGCGGGCTTGGAGCGTCAGTTTGGTATTACCATTACAGCAAAAGCCTGTGACCTCACAGACAGCGCCAGCGTGGATGAAATGCTGCGTGTAATAGACGATAACGGTATTCGCTTTGATATGCTACTCAACATCGCGGGCTTGGACTTTGAGGGCGGTTTCATGAAGCGGGAGCGTGAAAAAATCGTAAAGATCGTAACGCTGAATAATGCTGCTACACTTCGCATCACCCATGCCATTTTGGAACGCCGCAGAGTAAACAGGTATTTTATTATTATATTTGTGTCTAGCCTTGCCTCTATGTTTCCCATGCCGCTAAAAGCGACTTATGCAGCGTCGAAACGCTTTTTATTGGACTTTGCAACGGCGCTGCGGCAGGAGGTAAAGGGGCAGGACGCAAATGTTCTTGCGCTTTGTCCGGGCGGCATGGTAACGACCAATGAGAGCGCCAAGGCCATTTCTGCACAGGGCTTTTGGGGAGGCGTGACGACAAATCCGTTGGAAAAGGTTGCGCGAAAGACTCTTGATCGGGCACTGGATGGGAAAGGGTGCTATGTTCCCGGTGTAATCAATCATACGCTTTCCATACTTGGGAAGATTATTCCCCGTTCATGGGTTGCGGCAGTTGTTTACTGGCGCTGGAATAGAACACAAAAAAAGTGGATGAATACCACTGTGTCCGCGAGGTGACAATATGCAAAATGAAAGCTGGGTGCTATGCCCCGTTTGTGGCAATAAAACCCGGACAAAAATACGTGAAGATACAGAACTCAAAAATTACCCGCTGTTTTGTCCAAAGTGCAAACATGAAACGCTGATCAATATCCGACAACTGAATATATCAGTTATCAAAGAGCCAGACGCACAGACGCAGAGCCGATAATCCGTAATGAAACGTGGTTGTCGGCTCTTTACTTTATATATAGATAACTGAACTCAAAAGTTGCCGGGCGGCAGCAAAGAAAAAAAGCCGCCGCCCAGCAATATATTGGCATGCCCTTACGGTGGCTCTGTGAAATCAAGGCCGCCGTTTCGCTATGTCGGCAACGTGGCGGCAAAGGAGGATGCCGTCATGTTGCATTTTAGCCCCTAACATCTTTTATCGCTTAAAAAAAGCTTGTTCCCGACACGGGAAAAATTTGCCTATCAATATGAACACACAGATCATTATATAGGCTTTTTGAAACCTATAGCGCCCGGTTGCATTGTGCAGCCGGGCGTTTTTGCGTTCTTCAAAGATTTATTTTCAAAAAATCTGCCGCTCCGTTTGGCATATTCCAAAATCGCCGGTATGAACACGCGAAAAGGGGAAGCCATCACCCGCCTTTGCGGACGCGAAGGGAGGTGAGAACATGACACTTGATCGCGTGGCATTGGACAAACAGCGTATCTTTCAAGCTTACTGCAAGCGGGTACTTCACAACGAAGCTTGCAGCGCCCACGGAGAAATCCGACAGCGCAGGCTACGGGAAGTGAGCTTTTCAGACCTGAACCCGCTGGAAGAACATCAGCTTTGTACCTACGACGAGTATTTCAAGGATGAAGCAAAAGAGGGCTTCCAAGTGGCGGGCAGACGGATTACTGCAAAGCTGCTGGCCGATGCGCTGCACACGCTGCCGGAGGAAAAACGCAAGGCCGTCTTGCTGTACTATTTCTTTAATAAGACCGACGTGGAAATAGGTGAACTACTGAACATTCCGCGCAGCACGGTACAGTACAGACGGACAAGCTCTTTTGAGCTGCTAAAACGCTATTTGGAGGAGAATGCGGATGAATGGGATGCTTGGTAACAATACCGACAGCCCTGACCGCGGCCTACTGCCTTATCCGATCATTTTAGCCGCGACAAAGGGCGACCCGGATGCAATGAAAATTGCTATGCAGCATTTCAGTGGGTACATAGCAAGCCTCTCCATCCGCAAGCTCTACGACGAGCGCGGAAACGCCTATTACGGCATAGACGGGGACATCCGCGAAAGGCTGCAAGCAAAACTGATGAAATCAATCCTCGCGTTCAAGGCCGAATAAAAACCGTTGCCCCACGAAGCAGCTTTCACCCCTTTTCAGCTTCCGGGACACGCGCCTTGAATCTTGCTCCTTGATAAAGAAAGCCCGGCTGATAACTCCGGGCAGCATAAGGCAGACGGACACGTTCTGTATATGCCGCATCGGTGGGCGCGCCACGACCTCATACCATGAGCGAGCGAAAAACGCCTACACCGAAAGCAGGGCAGCTTGTAATCAGCGGCAGTACGACAATGATACTCCCTTATAGCCACAGTCCGAGCGTTCAAAGCGTCGCAGGCAATGGATAGGGCTGCATGAGAACCATGCAGGGGTGAAACTCCCGTGAGGCCGCGCACCCGGCCATCCGTTTTTGCCTATTTTGAATATCCACCTTTTGAACCAAAGCCATGAAAGGGGGTATTTCTATGGCGAAAATGGAAACGGCCAGCGCCGCCGTGCCCGTGTTCCCCATGCTGAAAACCGTCGAGCAAATGAGCCGCATTTCGGGCATCGGGGAAAACAAGCTCCGCGACCTGATGGAACGTGGCGAGCTGGAATATATACAGAACGGCAACCGGCGCTTGATTGCCGACGCCGCAATCTGGAAATGGTACGAAAAGGCCAAGACAGCAGCATCCCCCTCTGCGGAAAGCGAGGGATAACGCATGGCCGTATCATCAAGACAGGTACAGAATAGGCGCGACAGTAGCGGCGCTCTGACAGGAAAGCCAGGGACTGTCTACGATGTCAATATCAAATACAACTCCCCGGAAGGGAAAAAGACTTATTCCAAAAAAGGTTTCACTACGAAAAAAGAGGCTGTGCAGCACGAAGCGGAAATGCGCACGAAGCTTCAAAATCCGACATACACTCCGGTTTTATCATCCCAAGGGAAGCAAACCGTTAAAGAGTATTTGGAGGAATGGGTGGAGGCGCACGGAAAAGTAAATCTTCGGCCAAGTACCTTTGCAAGCTACAAGGGATGGATACAAAATCACATTAACCCGCATATCGGTCATGTTCAGCTAAATCAGCTTTCTCCTGCTATGATCGATAATCTGTTCCAGAAGCTTTTTGAAAAGGGGTTGTCCAACAGTTCTGTTCGGTATACGCAGCGCATTTTGAGCGTTTCTATGGAGGCAGCACGCAAGTATCATTACATCGAAAGCAACCCCGCCCGCGACATCATTACCAAGTTTGGAAAGCAAGGTAAGACGCCTGATCCGTACACCATCGAGCAAATGCAGGAGTTTATGAGCAAGGTCATCGGCACGGAATGGGAAATGACCGTGATGCTTGCGGGGATGTATGGCCTGCGTCTGAGTGAAATCCTCGGCCTGCGCTGGCAAAATGTCGATCTACAAAATAACACTTTCGGTGTTGTGGAGCAGTTGCCCTTTAATCTTCCTGCCGGTACAAAGAGTATTCCTGAAATGGCACCAACGAAGTCCAATGATCGTATCCTACCCATCACGGATTTGACGAAGCCCTATTTCGAACGCCAGCTTGCCATGCAGGAACGCCGCAGGGAGTTGACCGAAGCGGCAGGCAGCCAGTACCATGACAATGATCTTGTCGTAGCCAAACCTGACGGTGCACCTTATCGCCGGGATGCCGTATCGACCGGCTTTGGGCAACTCATCCGGCACCTTGAAATGCCGCACATTCGCTTTCACGATTTGAGGCACACGGCGGCGACGAACATGCACCAGCTCACCGGCGACTTTTATACCGTGGGCGAGATTTTGGGACATACACTCAAAGGTATTGGCATGTCGCTCGGTATTTCAACCAACTTTGATGCTGTAACGGCGCAATACGTCGATGTCCGGCTTGACCGAAAAAAGACGGTGCTGGAAACCTACCACAAGGCGCTACATCCTCAAAAGGAGTCAGAGAAAACTAAAAAAGCTCCCAAGCAGAGTAAAAAGAAAAGCAACGATATGGAGCTGTAATCGCATAAGTTCTTACAGCTCCACGCTGCTTTTTATGGGATTTTAGCAGTTTGGGGCACCATGCGGGCACCACAGTATACATTTCGCTTGCATAAGCGGAATAACGGATTTTTCCTTGCCGGGTGTCGGGCACCACAGATCAGGGCACCATGGGCACCATTTCAGTAAAACCGCCAAAGATTGGGCACCATAAGACGATAGAGAAAACCCCTGAAATCGTAGTGTTTTCAGGGGTTTGTGGCATAAGACTGCACTCCTAATACAATCACACGATTGAACATAAATTCTGTAAAGGTGTGTGCAAGAACTCCTGACCTAGGGTGCAGAAATTCATAGGGGTGTGCAAAGCCTTACAGTAGAATA
>JBMNTR010000014.1:0-72930 GCA_050945835.1 Christensenellales bacterium
GTGCGGATATAGTGCGCCGTACAGCTGTGCACCCGGTGCCGGTAATTGCCGCAGAGAAATGCCTCCAAATCCCGCTTCCGGTTTTTATCCCGATAATTGTACATCACCTTGTGGCAGTCCGCGCATATCAGCAATCCCGCAAACTTATCCTTTTCCCCTGTCTTGCAGTTTCTGCGCCTGCTCTCCCGTACCCGCTGCGCAATATCCCAAGTCTCCTGATCGACGATGGATTCATGGGTGTCCGGAAAGAAATACTGCTCCTCCTCCGGCACCTGCAGCTTCCGCTTGTCCTTGTAAGACTTAATTCTCGTCCGCCCCAGCACCGTGTGGCCTAAATACTCCTTTTTGGATAGAATGCCCCGTATAGAACCATGATCCCACACGCTGGGTGCTTTCATTACCGCTTCGGTTTGATAAATGCCCTTGACCTGATTCTGATATGCCCTTGGCGTCAAAATATCCTGTTCCGTAAGCATCTTGGCAATCACGCCTGGCCCGATGCCCTCGGCGCACCATGTAAAGATTTGCTTAACGACCGGCGCGGTATCGGGGTTCACAATGAGCCTTCGGTCTTCGCTGAGCATATACCCGTAGGGAGCAGAGCCGTGCGTGCGGATACCGTTCTTCATTTGCGAGCGGAACACGGAGCGAATTTTCCGGCTGGTATCGCGGCTGTAAAATTCGTTGAAAAGATTACGTATCGCCGTAAAATCGTTATCGCCTTTTTCCGAATCCACATGGTCGTTGACCGCAATGAACCGGATATCCTTCTCCGAAAACATCACCTCAGTGTACATCCCCACACGGATGTAGTCCCTGCCAAAACGGCTCATGTCTTTGACCGCAATGATGCCAATTTTCCCCGATTCCACATCCGAGATCATCCGCTGAAACCCCGGCCGGTTGAAGTTCGAGCCGGTATACCCGTCATCCACATAGAACTCAATGCTTGGAAACCCATGCTCCTTTGCGTATTTCTCCAGAATCGCCTTCTGGTTTTGAATGCTGTTGCTCTCGCCCTCCAGTTCGTCGTCTCTGGACAGGCGGCAGTACAGCGCCGTAATCTTGCTGTTTGGCTGTGTCATACTAAAATTCCTCCTTCCCGTTACAGCCAAACCGTTCAGGATGGGTTGATGTTACCTCTGCGGGCAGGGATTGTAAAGAGGAAAGTTCGCGGTCGGCCAGGCGGTGCAGTTTATCCATTAAATCACATTCCGATTCTGAATCGAACCAGCTTTCCACAATATATGTTTTCTTACCTATTTTCTTAATAAACGGCGGTATTTCAATGGGCTTGTGCTTCATGGGTATCTTCCTCTCTGATGAATTTATCCCCTCACCCTATAGGACACTCAGAAGGAATTTGTAAACCAGTGGGAATGAACAGACCTTTTTCAGAATTCTGAAAAATAGGGAAAGTAACAAAACCGCCAAAAGGGAAGAAGCCGAGAGCATTGCTCTCAGCTTCCCCAGGAGCTTCTTGTGCCGTTTGCTGACCGCCATTTTGCTGATCCCGAAGAGTTCTCCAATCTCCTGCATTGTCAATCCGTCGCAGTACCGGTATTGAATCAGGAGCCGGTCTTCGGCTGGCAGTGTATTCACGGCTTTTCGAAGTTCCTCTGTTTCGAGGTTGCGCATGACCTGGTTCAGAACGAGGTTGACGCCCTTCCTGCGATGCGTGATTACGGCCTTATCCGGGTCAACCCGGCAGTATGCCAGATGTCGGCGGTCGCTTCTCGCCTGGGTGCGCATCCTCCTATCGTCCTGTTCCAAAAATGCCGCAACTTCTTGCGTAACGAGGACACGTTGTCCTTCATAGACAATCGTTACCATGCTTTCCTCCCTTTCCCCGGCAAGAGGAAAGGGACGCGTGTCCGGCGCGGCCATAAAGAGCGCGCTCAAAGCGTCCCTTTACGACCGGTATAAGCACATTATTTTATTGTAAGATGGGCGGGCACTGCGATTCCCGCCTTATATTTATTTTATCACAGACCCTCCAAAAACACGAATAAGCGGCACAGATGCAAATTGTTCTGTGTGCGGTTTACAAAATGACTCTGACTGTCCTTATGTATGGAGGGTTTTTTCGTAGAGCGGGCTTGGCAACACTGCCACCAGCAGTAAAGTAACAATCGGCTTTGGTGAATTCACCGAAGCCGGAAAAGTAACAAACGACTTTTTAGAATTCTGAAAAGTCAGGAAAGGAATACAAGCTTTACGAATCCGATTTGGTCAACTTGTCCGAAAATGTTACGAAGCCGATTTGTCTGATGTCAGATAAAAGTTAGCAAAGAAGGGGGAGGAAAAACATACGATACAGCAAGGAAAACACGAAGTTTAACAGCCCCGGCGGATGGGAACTTAAGTGCGAAGTATGCAGCGATGCGTTTAAAAGCCGCAGCCGGTATGCTAAATACTGTTCCCAGCGGTGCGCCAACGATTCTGCGATTGCCAAACGGAAGCGGGTGACGGAAGCGCGGCGCGAATGGGCGGACCGTTGCAAGGTGTGCAGTCGGCCAATCCAGCAAGACCCGGCAAGCAAGATACGGCGGTATTGCTCGGCAGCCTGCAAGCAACGGGCGTATCGGGCGGGAAAACGGGCATAGGCGCCCTGTGTGCCGCTTTGAATCGGTTGTTAGGTTCGTATTCCCTCATGGGTATATTCCCAGAACAGGGGCAACGTGTGCGCCCGATGGGAAAAACCATCCATATGCTGACTCGTAACCGTGCAAAAGCTGACGCCTGCGGATCAATCGTCTCCCCAGCTTACCTTGTTTGAGCAGGAACAGCAATCAAGGGAACGACTGGGGGCTTGGAAGCAACGGAGGATAACATCCGGCAAAGGTACGGAACGAAGAACATCTCCACGTCAATCTGGTGAAAAGCAATCTTGAGCTGGATAATGCGACGATTCGGGGTACGAAGAACCGGATACGGATGGCTGACTGTTTGGCAAATGGGGATAGCTTTCCTTCACGTTGTGCGGTATTGTGCTGCTTGTGAAAGGAGGCAAGCAGCATGGAAACAGACAAATTCGAAAAGGCTTTCAGCGAATTCCTTGATCAGGATGAGTACGACGAAGTGCAAACCGCATTGTTCAGTATGGTGCGCTCATCCTTCAAGGCAGGATGGGAAGCGGCGGGCGGTGAATCACCCAGGCCGGATTCCGGTATACGGCTGTTTTCGCCCAGGGGCGAACGCAAGCCTAAATAGCCATAACAAAACGAAGCAAAATCCTCTGTGTTTTTGCACAGAGGATTGCTTCTTGGAAATATAGCTGTAGGCGCCTCGTTAGGCGCCTTCTTTCATGCCTTTTTTCAAACCTACGCGCCTGTTTGGGCGCCTACGCATTAATCTGCGCATCTCCTTTCTAGGCTCTCTGTTTTTCTTTTTGAAAGCCTTATAAATAGGGTCGGGAAGGCTGCTGACCTTCCTGCCGCATTCAAAAAGAAGGCCCGGTGGTTGCGAACCGGACGACAGCGCCTCTGGCGCAGTCGTCGCAAGCATAGCGCAAATGTACATTTTGCACAGCTTGCCGGGGAATCCCCGATACCCCCCTATGCCGCTAAGCGGATCATTTTTACGAAAGAAAGAAGTGAACACCCGTGAAGAACAGCAATGAAGCGGTTCATACCCATTTTGTTTTCAGTCATGCGGAACACGATATGCTGTGCAGAAAGGCAAAGCAGTGCGGCCTGTCAAAAAGCGCTTTTTTACGGCGGCTCATTATGGATACACCCGTCAAAGCCAGGCCGCCCGAAGCCATCCATGAGCTCTATGTAGAGATCAATCGCATCGGCACAAATATTAACCAGATTGCCCGCGCCTGCAACGCGGGGATGACCGACCCCGATAGCGCGGCAACGCAGGCGCTGTTCCTGCTCCAGAAAGTATATGCGCTTATGGATAGTGTGGCGGCAGGGTAAATATTGTGAATCCTATAAATAGATAAGGTAATATATTGGCAAACCTTTCATCCTCTGGAAGCTATCGCAATGAGTACAACCGGTATGGCACAGGAAAAATATGCAGGTGCCTGGTTTAGATTTCGGGTATTGTACATAAAAATATTCAGAAAAGGGTTGTAAAGCTTGTTTATATATGGTAATTTATAAGCATAAATTGCGAGCACGTGCTCTTTAATCTTATAACAGACCTAAAAAAGTTTTCAGACTAAGCTGAAGATCGGCAAAAAACAACCATATGATGTTATAGCGGCGCGCTTGAGATTATGTGAGCGGACACATCATCGTTAAGACGTGCCCGCCAAGCTTTTTACTTTGTATATATTTTTGATATTTTAATCATTCACAGAACTTAATCAAATATGATATGAAAGGATTTGTTATGAGAATAGATAAAGGATCATGGGGAAACTGGATAACAGAAGGCTGGTCATTGGATCAGATCATCATGTCTGCGGAAGACAGAAGCATACTGCGTGCTTTGGCAAGCGAGTTCAGGGAACTTTGTGAACGGCCAATTGAACAGGAAAAAATTTCACTCTGGATAAAACATAACGATTTGGCAGAAACGAGACCTTTATTGCTCGTCGATATGGAAAACGGATGGAATGAGTGTCTGCGGTTTGATCGCGATATCAAATGCACAGGCTATATGGCGCAGGATTGGGAGATGTGGCTTCGAAAAGAAATCATCTATGCGCGCAATATCCAGGATGATAAGCCGTTAACACCTGTGTTTTATATCCCCCACCGCGCTGTGAACACGGAGTGGGGCATCGATGAAAAGCATTTTGGGGCGACAAGCGGCGATAGGAATACAGCGTATACATGGGAACCGACCCTGTCAAAATACGATGAGGATGCGTTCATGAATCTGGATGTTGATTCTGTGATCGAAGATCCTATTGTGAAGGTGGATGAAGAGGCGAGCCAGGCGACTTTTAAGATGGCAAAAGAGGTCTTTGCGGACATTCTTGATGTTCAATTCCGAACTTCCTGGTTTTGGTCGTCTCATGTCACGCTTGCTTATGTGACATACCGCGGTCTAGAGCAAATGATGTATGACTTCTATGACTATCCGGACAAAGTAAAAGAGATGATGCAAAAGTTCACGGAGGGTTATATCAAAAAACTTAAATTCTTGGAAGCGCAGAAACTCCTTCCCGATAACTCAGGGAACACCTTCGTGGGTTCAGGAGGGCTGGGTTGGACAAACCAACTGTATCCCAGCGCGGGAGGGGTTCAGCTGAATCAAATGTGGGGTCTGTGTGAAGCGCAGGAAGCGCTGGTTTCTCCGGACATATTCAAGGAGTTTATACTACCCTGCCACATGCAGGTTGCCAAGCTGTTTGGCCTTATCTGTTATGCCTGTTGTGAACCGGCGGACAACGTATGGGATTATGTAAAAACATTGCCAAACCTTCGCCGTGTGTCCGTTTCACAATGGGCAAGTATGGAAAGAATGTCCGAGTATCTTGGTAAGGATTATGTCTATTCATATAAAGCGAATTCTTCTGATGTCGCAACCACACAGATGGATGAAGAGGTTGTTAGAATGTCACTCCGGAAAATGCTGGAGTATACCAAAGGTAAAAACAATGTTGAGATCGTATTGAAGGATTTACATACGATCGGCAACAAACCCGAGCAGGTGTATCGCTGGGTTTCCATCGCTCGTGAGGAGATCGCGCGAATTTATTGATTAGAGCGAAAAAGCGCGCCGGAATGCTGCATACCCTGCAACGGCATAGAGATTAAACAGAGAAATAATTACAGCCCCCTTGCATGCTTTTCAAACATTCATTATCATAAATGTACAACTGCAAGGGGGAGGAGCAAGAAAAATGGGAATCACGCTTAAAGAAATTGCAAAGATGGCAAACGTCCACCGCTCAACGGTGGACAAGGTTTTGCATGATCGTGAAGGTGTCAGCGATGAGGTTAGAAAAAGAATCAAGCAAATAATTAAAGAAACCGGATATACGCCCAACTCGTTGGGTCAGGCGCTGCAAAAGAAGAGCGAAGTCATTCGTATTGCAGCTGTGTTACTGAAGGTCGATGCGTTAAACATACTCAAAGAAGGCATTAATCAGGCATTGAAGGCCTACGAAGGTTTTAATATTGATATCCAATATAATATTATCAATTATTTTGATGAAGCAGCACAGTTGAGCGTTCTGCAAAGTCTGCTTAAAGATAGAATCGATGGAATTATTCTAAGTCCCATTCATACGGAATCCATACAGAAGGCCATTGACAAAATAATTGCCGCTGGCATCCCTGTTGTAACCACTATGAACTTTGACATTCCAAGCAGTAACCGCCTATGCTTTGTAGGACAGGACGCGCTGCGAGCCGGTATGATCGCGGCATCGCTGGTTGACGGTCTTTTGTCGGGGCGGGGAAAAGTGTTGTTAATAACTGCCACAGGGCAGACGGATACCATATCCTACAGTGAAGATAGGCGTGTCGGATTTGAAAATATGATTAAAAGCGAGTATCCCAACATCGAAATAGCGGGGTATATTGTGGGCTATGATGATCCGATCATCATAGAACGAGAGGTGTCCTCTCTGCTGAAGGACAGTGATTGGCCAGACGGAATATTCATCACTGGTGGTGGTGTGGGTGTGGTGGGTAAGTTGCTGAAGGAATATGACAAAGAGCACAGGATAAAAGTTGTATGCTTTGAATGTTATCCGGAGATTATTCAACTTATTCAGGAAGGCGTAATCCACTTCACAATTGATAGCAACATGAAAAGCCAGGGTTATCTCCCTATAGAAATACTGATAAATTATTTGGTTTACAGAAAAAAACCTCCGACCAGCGAGATTTATACAAATAGTGAAATCGTTGTAAAAGGAAGCCTGCATAAAAGTGAAAAGAAATGATAGAAGAATTAGCCATTCTTCTATAAAATTTTATTGAGTAAAGATCTTGCAAAACAAGATTCTATATGATAGTGTATGATTATATCATACGAGCACGTGCTCCCAAGCAATTTTACAGTAGTTTTAGATAATTTATATTTAGACGATTCCTAAAGAAGTTTCGATTGAAAAAATTGTATATAATTTTTGCATTATACGAGCACGTGCTCTAAAAATAAGTAATTGTCATGATCCACTAAAAGAAGCATTGCCAAAAAGAACATTTAAAGAGGTGAATATTGCTAATGCAAGATGCTCAATGTATTCTGGAAATGAAGAATGTTGTTAAAGACTTTCCGGGTGTCCGTGCGTTGGATGGAGTGAGTATTTCGGTTCTTCCTGGAACTGTTCATGTCATTTGCGGAGAGAATGGTGCAGGCAAGTCTGTCATGATGAAGATTATTGACGGCATTTATTGTCCTGACGAAGGTGAAATTTATTTTAAAGGTAAAAAAATAGGCGGGCATAGCATCGATGAATCCATTAAAATGGGGATTGCCATGATCTTTCAGGAATTAAACCCAGTATTGGAGACGACGATTGCAGAGAATATCTTTCTTGGACGCGAACCAAAAAAAGGATTGTTTGTCGATTTTAAAAAGATGAATGCCGACACCAATGCGTTACTTGAGCAACTAAATATCCCATATAAAGCAACTCAAAAGATGAAAGAACTGTCCATAGCCGGACAACAACTTATCGAGATTGCAAAAGCGATCTCAATGAATGCTGAGTTGCTCATCATGGATGAACCCACTTCTGCGATCGCAGATCACGAGGTTGAAATATTGTTCAATCAAATCCGCACACTTAAGGAAAAGGATGTTGCGGTTATTTTTATTACTCACCGTATGGAAGAGATTTTTCAGATCGCCGATGAAATCACGGTTATACGCGATGGTAAATGGATATCCAACGGTCCATCTTCTGAATACACGGTCAGCAAGCTGGTCTCTCATATGGTAGGGCGCGATATTAAGGATCACTTTCCAAAGGATGATACCGTACCCATCGGTGAGGTGGTGCTGGAGGTGAAAAACCTCACACAGGCACCTGAACATGGTGGGCGCTTTAAGGATATTAGCTTTTCTCTCAGAAAAGGCGAGATATTAGGTTTTGCAGGTCTTATTGGAGCAGGTCGAAGCGAACTAATGCGCGCAATTTTTGGACTTGATCCTGTAACGAGCGGCAATATCTATTTAAATGGAAAGAAATTAAATATACGACACCCTCACGATGCAGTAAAAGAAGGTATTGCGATGATCTCTGAGGATAGAAAAACCTATGGATTGGTTTTAAAACGCAATGTGCATGAAAATATCTCCTTAGTCAATCTCACAAAATATATTAACAGATTACTTCTAGATGATAAAAAAATTAATAAAGAAGCCCAAGAAATGAAGGAAACGCTGCAAATTAAAGTTCCCGATTTTAAAGTCATTACAAATACGCTTTCGGGAGGCAATCAGCAGAAGGTTGTTCTGGCCAAATGGTTGCTGGGCGACATTAAAGTCATGATACTCGACGAACCAACCAGAGGAATTGACGTTGGTGCTAAGGCGGAGATCCATAGACTTATGTGTAAATTTGCGCGTGAAGGCATGGCGATTATTATGATATCCTCCGAATTACCAGAAGTGCTTGGAATGAGTGATCGGGTTATTGTCATGAATGAAGGCAGAATCACCGGCACCTTAGATAGGTCTGAGTTCACACAAGAAAAGATAATGAAATTTGCGACAAGTGAGGTATAAGATTATGCGAAAAGTGTTAACCGGGAAAAAGATTGGGCAGATATATAGCAAAATTGGTATATTCATTATTCTGATTGTCATTGTAATTGCGTCTTCATTGGCAAGCCCTCATTTTCTGTCCACAGGGAATTTAACCAATATTCTTAAACAGATTGCCGTGGTAGCCATACTTTCACTTGGCGCTACATATGTCATCATACTAGGACACATCAATGTATCTTATGGCTCGGCTATTGCCCTCATTGGCAGTTTTTCCTGTCAAGTCATCTCTTTAGGATCAGTACTCTTGCACCCCGCAAGCATCATGGGTGCTAGCATAATGCTTTTTTACGCAATGCTTTTTAAGCAAGCCCCAGCAGCCGCGCCGTGCTGGCTACGATCAGACAGATCACAATGCCGCAGAGCGTGGGCGTGAGTATGGAAAAAAGGGTCCATTTTACGCTCTGCGTCTCCTTTTTGATCGTCAGACAGGTGGTGGAGCACGGCCAATGCATCAAGGAGAACAGCATGGTGCACACGGCCGTCAGCCATGTCCAGCCATTGTCTACCAGCAGCGTCTTCAAAGAAGCCAGGCTCTCATAATCCACCAGCTTGCCTCCCGCCATGTAGGCCATGATGATAATGGGAATCACGATCTCATTCGCGGGAAACCCCAATATAAACGCCATCAATATCACGCCGTCAAGGCCTATCAGCCTTGCAAACGGGTCTAAAAAGCCGCTGCAATGCGCTAAAATGCTCACGCCGTCTATGTGTATGTTCGCCATCACATAGATGATCAGTCCTGCCGGCAGCGCGACGCTTACCGCGCGGCCCAGCACGAACAGCGTCCTGTCCAATAGCGAGCGCACCAGCACTTTGCCGATCTGCGGCTTGCGGTAAGGCGGCAGCTCCAGCGTAAAGGAGGAGGGCATGCCCCTCAGCACCGTTTTGGACAGCAGCTTAGAGACGAACAGCGTCATCACTACGCTGAACACGATGACGCCGGTGAGCATCAGTGTGGACAAAACGCCCTGCGCGGGGGAGAGCGTAAAGCCCGCGAAGAACATGGTGATGATGGCGATCAGCGTGGGGAACCTGCCGTTGCAAGGCACAAAGCTGTTGGTGATGATGGCGATCAGCCGTTCCCGCGGGGAGTCGATGATCCGGCAGCCCACCACCCCCACGGCGTTGCACCCAAATCCCATACACATACTAAGCGCCTGTTTGCCGCACGCGCACGCGCGTTTGAAGTATCTGTCCAGATTGAAAGCGACCCTGGGCAGGTATCCCGCATCCTCCAGCAGCGTAAACATCGGGAAAAAGATGGCCATAGGCGGCAGCATGACGGCGACCACCCACGCGACCACCCGGTAGACGCCGTCTACGAGCACACCGCTCAGCCAGATTGGCGCGTGGATTGCGCTCATCAGCGCTCCAAGCTGATCGCCCAGCCAGAAAAGGCCGTCGCTCAACAGCGCGGACGGATAGTTGGACAGGCTGATGGTGATGTAGAAAACGACGCCTAATAGCAGTATCATCACCGGTATACCGGTATGTTTGCTGGTCAATATACGATCCAGCTTTCTGTCGAACTTGGTGTAATCCGCGTCCCGAAAGTGCACAACATCCCTGCACAGGTCTTCCGCGCAGCGTATGATGGAGGATACCACGCTGGAAGCAAGGGCGTTTTCGTCCAGCCCTTGCTCCTGTAGGATGCTCTTCGCCTGCGCTAAAGCCTCATCGATCTCTGATTGCGCGTGCTGTGATATGCAGAGCTGTTCGCCCAGCGTGCGCATCAGCCCCTCGTCCCCTTCCAGCATACGCAGCGCCACCCAGCGCACAGGCAGCCCTGCGCACACCGGTGCGACAGCAGGCAGCAGCACATCGATGGCGTGCTCCACACCTTGGGCGTATCGTATGCTGTAGGGCTCCTGTTTGGCGGCGCTCGTCATCCCTTTTACGGCATCTTTGAATTCCTCTATGCCTTGGGCACTGCGTGCGCTCATGCCCACCACCGGCACGCCGAGTTTTTCCGACAGACGCTTCAGATCGATTTCGATATGTTTCTTTTTCGCTTCGTCCATCAGGTTGACACACACCACCACATCGCGTGTGATCTCGAGCACCTGCAGCACCAGATTGCAGTTGCGCTCCAAGCAGGTCGCGTCGCACACCACGGCGATCACATCCGGTGCGCCAAAACAAATGAAATCGCGCGCCACCTCTTCCTCCACCGAATGGGCCATCAATGAATACGTCCCCGGCAGATCGACTACGAGGTAGTGTGCTCCCTCGTGCTCAAACCGCCCCTGCGCGTGCATGACCGTTTTCCCCGGCCAGTTGCCCGTGTGTTGGTTGAGTCCTGTGAGTTCGTTGAAAACAGTGCTCTTCCCCACATTGGGGTTGCCGGCGAGTGCGATGATGCGCTCGCCGGGCGTCTTCTTTTGAATGTTCAGTCCGCTTGCCGACGCTGAAAAGCCGGCGGGTGATGATGTCAATTCCATGAAGTCATCCCTTTCTATATCCACAGCTTTTCAGTCTAATGGGCCACGATCAGAATGTTCTGTGCGTCTTCAGCCCTCAGCGCGATGACAGCGCCCCGTATCAGATAGGCTGTCGGGTCACCCGAAGGGCTTTTTTGCAGGCATTGTACGCCGGTGCCTTCCACCAGCCCGATATCCAGCAGCCGCCTGCGTATGGCCCCTGTGTTCAATAGCCGTTCGACAGTCGCTTTTGCGCCTTCGCTCAGGCTGCTCAATGCTTGTTGGTTCATATTCCATTACTCCTGTGCATATAAAGTTAGTTGAAGGAAACATTGTTTCCATATCCTAAACATATGCGCCATTTTGGCTGTGTGTGACTGTTCAAACGGTACGGGGGTTATATAGATGCAACAAAACGGGCAATTCAGGACGCTGAAAGGCTATCAAAGCCTCAAAAGCGGCGGTATCACCGAGACGATGGAAGACTATATCGAGATGATCTACCGGTGCAGTCAACAATATACACAAGTACGTGTAAGCACACTGGCCTCCATGCTCCATGTCAAGCCGTCCTCCGCCTCTAAGATGATCGGAAAGCTCAAGGAGGCGGGGCTGGTGCATTTTGAAAAATATGGCCCCGTCACCTTAAGCGCGCTCGGGGAGGATTACGGCGCTTACTTCTTATGGCGTCACAATGTGCTGCATCGTTTTTTTACGTTTGTCAACGGCGTGCCTCCCCGATTAAAGCAGGTCGAGCAGATCGAACATTTCATAGACGAACAGACGCTGCTCAACCTCGAAGCGCTTCTGGATCAGCTGGATGAACTGTGATCATTCGATGGACGAATGCATGGCGGGGGTTTGCTGATAGGTTATGGGCTGGTATTTCAAGCGAAGGACAGGGGTCGCCCGCACAAAGCAAAAAAGCTGCCTGTTCAGGCAGCTTTCAGAGTGTCAAAGAACCCCGATTTCCATTGTAGGAAATCGGGGTTTGTGTCATACATAAACAAAAACGCGCAGGGAAAAGGGCTTGATTAAGCCCACATAGCCAGTTTTTTGAGATTCATGGCAGCAAATTTAAGCCTAACCCAGTTTCGCACCCGATTAAGCCCCTTGTGTAGCGTGTAGCGCATGCCATGCTTCTCCTTGGCATCCGCAAACACACGCTCAATTGTCCGGCTTCGCAAACCGTAGCTTTCCCGCCCGGCAGGGCTGTGACGAAAGTCCTCGGCAGCATCCATGTGCCGTTCCCAAATGTGTCTTGTCACCACCTTCTGGTGATTGGCACTCTCCGTACACCGGCTTAAATACGGGCAGACTGCACAAATCTTGGGATCGCTCCTAAACTCCCGGTATCCATCGCGATTGGTTGTGGAATATCTCAGAACCTGATTGTTGGGGCAAAGTATGCAGTCATAGTATTCATCGTAGACATACTCATAACTGCGGAAAAATCCGAACTTGCTCATTGGGCGTTTGTATGCGGTGGAAAGGCTGCGCCCATCCTCCTGCACTTTTTTGCAGATCCACGGAGTTTTGTAGCCGGCATCCACCGCTACCGTGTGCACTTCTTCAAACTTCCCTACAGCCTTCTCATACACCCCGTCGAAAACTATGCTGTCATGGACGTTTCCAGGTGTTACCTCGCAGCTAAGGATAAAGTTGTTCTCATCACAGGCAACGTGGGCGGTGTAGGCAAACTCCACCTTGTGGTCACCCTTGTGAAAAAGTCCGCTCTCCGGGTCGGTGGTCGATCTGCTCACTTCCTTCATCCCGCCTGTGCCGGATTCATTGCCGTCATCATTCCGATCTCGAAGAGCCTTCTTCCCATGCGCCGCCCGATCCGTGTTGATTTCCTCCCGAAGCTGTTCCTCGTACACGCGTGCTGTCTTTTTTGCCAAATCCTTGCGCCGTTTGTTCCGATTGGCATTGGCTTTGATGTGGGTTGCATCAATGAAGATCCGCTCCGCCTTGATATAACCTTTCGCCACCACCGCTTCCAAAATCCACGCAAAGATTCCCTCAAACACCTCGCTGGGAAACCGGCTCGCAAACGCGTAGCTGATTGTTGCAAAATGAGGAACCGGTGTGTCGATGTCGTAGCCGATAAACCAGCGGTAGGCGATGTTCATATCCACCTCTTTCGCCGTTTGCCTTAACGATTTGATCCCGTACAGATGCTGTAGCAGCACCATTTTTACCAGCACCACCGGGTCAACCGCGGGGCGGCCGTTATCCGCGCAGTAGAGGTGCTCCACCATCTCATAAATTCCGCCGAAGTCAACCACCTTTTCGATCTTTCGCAGAAGGTGTCCCTCGGGTACCAGACTGTCCAGACACGTAAATTTTATGGCATACCTTAAGTCTTCTCCACGCTCAAACATTTTTATCACCATCTTTATTATAGCAAAAAAGACCGCATCATAGCGACCTTTTTTGACACTCTGAAAGCTGCCTGTTCAGGCAGCTTTTTTATCTTCAGTTTTGATCGTTCTATCTGTTCTTTCTATTCTTACGCTCATCGATCAATACGGCGATCACGATCACGGCACCTTTTACAATCATCTGCAGGTTCGGGTCGATCTGCAGCATCGTCATGCCGTTTGTCAAAACGCCCATGATCAGCGCACCAATCAAAGTGCCCCAAGTCGTGCCTACACCGCCGGAAAAACTCGTCCCGCCGAGAACAGCGCCAGTAATCGCATCCATCTCATAGGTTACACCTGCCGCCGGGTTTCCGGCCATGCTCCTCGATGTCAAAACCAAAGAAGCCAATCCGGTGAATGCGCCCGCGATGACATACACCATGGTCTTATTGCGGCCCACCCGAATGCCCGACACCTTCGCAGCCAGCTCATTTCCGCCAATCGCATAGACATAGGTGCCAAATTTCGATCGATGCAGAATAAAATACATGATAATGGTCGCACCCAGAAGAATATAAATCGGAACCGGAATCCCCAGCCAGCTTCCGCCTCCAATCGTTTCAAATGCAGGAGTAAACCCGTTCACCGGCTTTCCATTCGAAATGATATGCGTCATGCCGCGAGCTGCCTGCATCATACCCAGCGTAGCAATAAACGGCGGAACATTCCCATAGGAAATCGCCACGCCATTGATCAGCCCGCACAGTGCGCCCGTCAAGATACCCGCTAAAACAGGCACAATAAAGGGGTATTCACCCATCGCGGAATCAGGTGTGAGCGGGTGTGCAAGCATTGCAGCCACCACACCGCATAAAGCGATGACCGATCCTCCGGATAGATCCGTTCCTGCTGTGATAATAGGCAGCATAACACCCAACGCCATCAAGGCGATCGCTGTCTGTTGGCGCATAATATTGAAAATATTAGTCCAAGACAAGAACATATTGCCTTTTAGTATGGTCATAATAGCCATCATGCCAATCAGGATCAAGAGCGTCCCGTACATTGACAAAAACTTCGCCCGTTTTTCTTTCCACGGTATTGTAGATTTAATCTTTTCCAAAGTAATCTCTCCCCCCGACTCTCTTATTCGGTTTGCCCGGTTGCGTACAGCAGAATTTTTTCCTGTGTCGCTTCGTCTGCATTCAAAAAGCCTGTAACTTTACCACCGCTCACCACCATGATTCTATCGCTCATACCCAATATTTCAGGCAGCTCTGAAGAAATCATGATGACGCATTTGCCCTCTTTGGCCAAAGAGCAAATGAGCTTGTGGATCTCTGCTTTGGCTCCTACATCAATCCCACGGGTCGGCTCGTCAATAATCAAGATATCCGGTTTGGTCAAAAGCCATCTGCCCACCAGCACCTTTTGTTGGTTGCCGCCGGAAAGATTCACTATTTTTTGCTCTAAGCTGGGTGTTTTAATGCTCAGCTTGTTCTTCATGTCCTCCGAGACTGCAACCGTCTTTTTGTAGTCGACAAGGGGACCCTTGGCCACGCTTTGAATGGCGGCAACGTAGGTGTTCAGCCTTACGCTTAAAGGCAAAAAGCATCCGCTGCGTTTTCTGTCTTCCGTGAGTAAGGCCATATTATTTTTTATGGCATCGCTGGGATTGTTGATCCGAATTTCTTTTCCGTCAATAAAAATCTTTCCGGAACTCTTTTTGCGGACACCAAACAACGTTTCCATGATCTCGCTGCGCCCGGCGCCCATCAGACCGGCAACACCTAAAATCTCGCCGCGGTGCACATCGAAGCTTACATCCTCAAATTCCCCTTCACGGCTCAACCCTTCCACCCTCAGATACACATCGCCAATCTCTACATGTTCTTTCGGAAACTGATCGCTGATCTGCCTGCCTACCATCATTTCCACCAACTGATCGCGGGTGGTTTCCTGAGTGCTTACGTTTCCGATATATTTTCCATCTCTATAAACCGTTATTTCATCGGTGATTTGCCAAACTTCATCCATTTTATGTGTAATATAAATAATTGTAATGCCATGCTCCACCAGATCCCGAATGATGGAAAAAAGATGCTCCACCTCGGTTTCGGTGATCGCCGATGTTGGCTCGTCCATAATAATCAGATCGGCGTTATAGGAAATCGCCTTGGCAATTTCACACATCTGCTGCTGTGCGACGCTCAAATATCTCATTTTCGACTTCGCGTCGATATCCATATTTAACCTGCCGAAAAGCTCTTTGGTCTTTTTGACCATCGCTTTCTTCCTGGTAAACATGGTTTTACCCAATGTAAGCTCTTTCCCGAGAAAGATATTTTCGGCTACCGTTAAATCCTGAACAGTGCTCAATTCTTGGTGTATCATTGCAATCCCTTTTTGCAAAGCATCCGAAGGCCCCTTGAAGTTGATCGCTTCACCACGAAAGTTGATCGTGCCCGCATCTTTCTTATAGATACCCAGCAACACTTTCATCAGCGTAGACTTGCCGGCGCCGTTCTCACCCATGATGGCGTGAACCGTTCCTTTTTTGACATGAAGTTGAACATCGTCCAAGGCAATAACGCCAGGAAATTCCTTACATATATGTTCCATTTTTAAAATGTAATCATATTCCTGCATATGTTTGCCCCCTTTTGCTATTCTCCTACCACATAAGAGAGAGAGGGCTGCTCCTTCAATCAATGTAAAGAAGCAGCCCCGTCCATTCTCATGGCCGCTCAACAGGCGCAGAATGATATCCTGCTCCTATATACCGCGGCTTATTCCCACTTCGCTTTGTATATTTCTACTTCTTCCAGTGTAACCAGCGTATCATACAGAACGACGTCTTCCACTGTTTCACCCTTCGCCAGCTTCAATGCGCAGTTCAGGCTTTCTTTCGCAAGACCAACCGGGTCCGCATACATTGTGAAAGTCAGCTTCCCTTTTTCCATGTACTCAAGCGCATCGGGCGTTCCGTCGATCCCGGCAATGACCTTGCCTTCCAGCATGTTGGAAGCCTCCAAAGCCAGTATCGCGCCAATCGCCATTTCGTCGTTTGCAGCACAGATCGCATCGAACTCAACCCCGCCCTGGATCCAGGTTTCTACGATATTCTGTGCCTTATCGCGCTGCCAAAGCCCCAGCTCTTCTGCAACCAGCTCGATGTCCGGGTTCTCTTCCACAACGCTCACAGAACCGTCGCGGCGCAGCGTGGAGATCAGAACGCCCGGTTCGCCGGCCAGATATGCCACCTTGCCTTTGCCGTCCAAAGCGTCTACAACACCCTGCATTTCAACTCTTCCGCATTCGAAAATGTCGGGGCCTACGGTCACATCACCGCCGCCAATGTCCTGCTGCACAGCAACATAAGGAATTCCGGCTTCCTTGCATTTTTCAGCCATCACTTTCGCAGCGTCTATCTCTACCGGTTTCACACAAATCGCGTCATACCCTTGTGTGATCCAGTCTTCCACGATCTGTAGCTGAACACTGGTGTCGTTTTTGCCATTACCCAGCGTAACTTCAGCTTCAGCCGTCTCTTCGTCCCACGACTCCGCATTGTCCATCACATAGGTGACCCATTTGTCGTTGAAATCGTTCACGGCAAAGCCGATTTTGTAAACTTTGTCTTCAGCAGCCTGGGACTCCTCGGGAGCTGCGCTCTGTTCCGGTTTCTCACTCGGCGTTGTTTTGGCATCCTGCCCGCAAGCTGCAAACAGTACCAGCACCATCAACAATGCCAATAGAAATGAAACTTTCCTTCTCATTCTTTATACGCGCTTTTTGAATTTCAGCACCTCGTCCTCCATGAAGCCTTCCACTTCGTCGCCAATGCTGATATTGCCCATTAAAAGCTCTTCAGACAGGCTGTCCTCCACCTTCTGCTGGATCGCGCGCCGCAAGGGCCGCGCACCGTATTTCGGGTCAAACCCTTCTTTCGCCAGATACGTTTTCGCCTCGTCGGACAGCGTCAGGCCGACACCGCGTTCACGCAGACGCTTTTGCAGCGCAATGAGCATCAGATCCGTGATGGCGCGTATGTCTTTTTCGTCCAGCGCGTGGAATACGATGGTCTCATCGATCCTGTTTAAAAACTCCGGCCGGAACACCTTTCGCAATTCCTCCAGCATGGTGGTCTTCATGTCCTCGTAATCGGCCACAGCGCTGTCCTTCTGCTGCTGCGCGCCGAACCCTAAGCGCTTGCGCTCGATCTCACGCGCGCCCACGTTGGATGTCATGATGATGATGGTGTTTCTGAAATTGACAGTCCTGCCCTTTGAATCGGTCAGTCTGCCGTCCTCCAGTATTTGCAGCAGCATGTTGAACACATCCGGATGCGCCTTTTCGATCTCGTCCAGCAGCACCACAGAATACGGCTTGCGCCGGATTTTTTCTGTCAGCTGGCCGCCTTCCTCATATCCGACATATCCCGGAGGCGAACCCACCAGCCTGGATACGGAATGCTTCTCCATGTATTCCGACATATCGATGCGCACCACCGCGTCCTCATCGCCAAACATGGCCTCCGCCAGCGCTTTGCTCAGCTCCGTCTTGCCGACGCCGGTCGGCCCCAGGAATATGAAGGAGCCGATGGGGCGTTTGGGATCCTTAAGCCCCGCGCGCGCGCGCCGGATCGCCTTGGACACGGCTTTAACCGCTTCCTCCTGCCCGATCACGCGCTCATGCAGCACGCTTTCCAGCCTCAAGAGCTTCTGCGCTTCGTCTTCCGTGAGCTTGCTCACAGGGATGGATGTCCATCTGGCAACCACACCTGCGATATCCTGCTCTGTGACCACCTGGTCGCGCCGCGCCGCGTCCTTCTCCCATTCCGTCTTGATCTCTTCTATCTTTTGGGCTGTCTCCTTTTCCTCGTCACGCATTTTCGCCGCTTTTTCGAAGTTCTGGTTGTTGATAGCCTCTTCCTTTTCTTTCTTGATGCTCTCAAGCTGCTCCTCCAGCTCCTTCACATCCGGCGGCGTGGTGTACGTTTCGATGCGCACCTTGCTGGCGGCTTCGTCCATCAGATCGATGGCCTTATCCGGCAGGAACCGGTCGCTGATATAGCGCACCGAAAGCTCCACTGCCGCCTTGAGCGCCTCGTCGCTGATGCGCACCTTGTGATGCGCCTCGTAACGGTCGCGCAGGCCATGCAATATCTGTTCTGTCTCCTCCGGCGTAGGCTCATCCACCATGACCGGCTGGAAACGGCGCTCAAGTGCTGCGTCCTTTTCCACGTATTTTCGGTATTCGTCCAACGTGGTCGCGCTCACCACCTGTATCTCCCCGCGCGCCAGCGACGGTTTAAATATGTTCGCCGCATCCATGGAGCCTTCCGCGGAGCCCGCGCCGACCAGCGTGTGCATCTCGTCGATAAAGAGTATGACATCGTTGGCTTCTTTCAGTTCATCGATCGCAGCCTTCAGGCGCTCCTCGAATTCGCCTCTGTATTTTGTGCCCGCGACCATGCCCGCCAAGTCCAGCGTGACCACGCGCTTATCCTTCAAAATCTCGGGTATCTGCCCGCTTATGATGCGCTGGGCCAGCCCCTCCGCGATGGCAGACTTGCCCACGCCCGGTTCGCCTATGAGCACGGGATTGTTCTTGGTACGCCTGCACAATATCTGTATGATGCGTTCAATCTCGTTGCTCCTGCCGATCACAGGATCGCTTTTGCCGTCTTTTGCCATCTGTGTGAGATCCGTACCGTATTGATCCAGCGTAGGCGTTTTACCGTCGCCCTGCTGTTTTGGCTGTGCGCCCGCTTCACTTCTGTTTTGCATCATCGCCGCCGTGTTGATATCCACGCCGAATTGCTGCAATATGCGCGCGGCGATGCTGTCCTTCTCATTCAGCAGCGCGAGCAGTATATGCTCCGTGCCTACATAGCTGTCATGTAGCTGGCGCGCGGCCGATACGCTCATCTCCAGCACCTTCTTGGTGCGCGGCGTGTACCCTTGTATTTCGCCCGACTGATCGCTGCCTGCTCCGATGACCTGCGCCACCACTTCCTTTGCACGTTCATAGTCCACATTGGAATCGGCAAGCAGCTTGGCCGCACCGCCCTCTTTGACCCTTAACAGCCCCAGCATCAGATGCTCTGTGCCGATGTAGTTGTGCTTGAGTGCCAAAGCCTCCTCCTGTGCGTAGCGCATGGCTGCCTGCGCGTCTTTTGTAAAACCATTGTATTCCATTTATTTCACCTCTTTATCCTTTAATTTTTCTCTGAGCAGCTGTGCTCTTATCTCGTCGATATCCATATTCTTCGCATCTCCCATGCATTTTTGAATACCCGCCGGCTGCAATTCCACTAAAAGCGTGTGCAGCGCCGCCTGATTTACTCCTTTGATCACACCCGCCGAAACGCCGAGCTTTACATCGGAGAACAGTTTCATAAACTCCTCTATGCTGATCCGGCGCGCATAGAGCATCGTACCGTAAGCCCTGTATGCCCGGTCCTCCATGATCACCCTGTTCGCAAACAAATCCGCCCGTACTTTGCGCTCCTGCTCAATGAGCCGCCGCGCCGCGTTTTCTATATTGCTCACGATCTCCTCTTCCATCAAGCCCAGCGTAATCTGGTTGGACAGCTGGTAGATACAGCCCTGCGCAGCGGTGCCTTCGCCATAGATGCCGCGCATCGTCAGCCCAAACTGTCCGGTGGCATGCACGATGCTCTGTATGTTTCTGCTGATGGTCAGCGCGGGCAGATGCAGCATCACGGATACGCGCATGCCTGTGCCCGTGTTAGTGGGGCAGGCGGTTAAAAAGCCGAGCGTATCGTCGAACGCGAAACCGAGCTTTTTTTCCAGCTCGCGATGTATCTCAGACGCCTTTTGCTCCGCATCTTTGAGATGCAGGCTGGGCGCAAAGGCCTGTATACGCAGATGATCCTCCTCATTGACCATCACCGCCGCCTGTTCGTCTTTCGAGCACAGCACGGCGCCATACGGGTTGCATACGAGATCCGGGCTGATCAAATGCCGTTCTACCAGCATCATTTGATCCAGTTTTGACAAGTCGCTCATGCGGATCAGGCTGTATGCGCTGCCCGCCAACGCGTCGCGCACGGCGTCGCACATCCGTTCTTTTTGCGCGTTGTCCATGAGCGCGGGAAATACGACATCCTTCACATTGCGCGCCAGGCGCACCCTGCTGGACAGCACCACGTCGCTGTGCGTGTCACATTCATTCATCCACATTCGTATCCCCCCCATTTTCCAGCCGCTTGATCTTGTCCCGCAATACGGCGGCCAGCTCGTAGTTTTCCTCTCCGACCGCTTCCTTCAGCTCGTGCTGCAGCCTCTTTATTTCGCATGTTTCGTCCTGCGTACAAACGCTTGCGGCCGGCACCATACCGGTGTGCACCGTGCGGCCATGCAGCTTTTTGAGCATAGGCATGATCTCTCCCCGAAACGCGTCGTAGCACTGCGGGCAGCCCAGCCTTCCATTTTGGCGAAACCAGGAGGATGCGGTATGGCAATTCGGGCATGTCTTCTCTTCCGTCTGATGGGGCGTGCTTTGATCAAAATATCCCGATATCAGATCGTGTATACTAAAACTCGGCGGCTGTATCATGCCTGATTGCTTTGCGCATTCGACACATAAAAATTTCTCCGCCTTCTTACCGTTGAGCGATTGCATCAGATGCACGGTCGCGTTTTTTTCTTTACATTGTTCACATAACATATTCATCACCCCTCATCATTCCATGACGCTATTCATGCACCGCCGCCAGTATCATCGCCTTGAGCAGGCGCGCGCGCAGCGCGTCCCGCGTGGCGGCGGTCAGCCGCAGCGTGTTGTCCGACAGAGCGGCATGCATGATCTTCGCTTGCCCTTCGTTCAGGCAGCCTGTTTCCATCAGGTTATCCACCACCGCATGTGCGTTGTGTGCGCTGATGCCGTCCCCGATCTCCTCCGTTAAGAGCGCAAACACATAATCGTCTTCATCCATAGACAGCCGCAGAATACGGATATATCCGCCGCCCCCGCGCCTGCTTTCAATCTGGTAACCGTTTTTAATGGTAAACCGCGTCGCCAGCACATAGTTGATCTGCGACGGCGCGCAATTAAAATGGGCAGCAAGCTCATTGCGTTGGATTTCCACTTGCTGCGTGTCATCCTCAAACAACGCCTGTATAAATCTTTCTATACTGTCACTGATTAGAGACATTCCACACCGTCCTTTCTTTTTACTTTGACTATCTTTGACCTTTATGTTTATTATAGCACGAATCCATCGGAACGCAACACCTATTTTTATATTTTTTCCAAAATAAAGGAGTTTATTTTTCCAGCCGTTTTCCCTGCTTGATGGCCGGCATAAACGTCCGCCTTTTACGGGCAATAAAAAAAGCGCGGCTTGGGAAAGAACCCAAACCGCACCTATTAAAAGCAGCCTTTTCTAATCCACGTTCGGCTTTTGAATCCGGTTGAAATCGAACGCATCGCTGTTGATGGTGTTGACCGTCATCGTCGTATAGCACACGCCAAAGTCGATCTGAACACCCATGCCTATGACGTCTTGCAGCATGTTTTGCATGAGCGTTGAAACGGTGTCCTTTATATCCAAATCAAGCTTTATAATATAATGGCTCTGCGGGTCAATCCACAACACCATGGGTACGCTCTGCAGCCCTTCAAACAATTGATCGCCCGTAATATCCCCTATCATGTCCTCCAGGGGGCCCATCGAAAGCTCCAGCATACTTTTCAGGTTGTCCTCCGCCAGCGTGCCGGTGATCTTGCGCGCCTTTTTGCCGTTGAGCTCTTCCATACCCGCATCTTCGAAGCTCTTGATATTCTCCAGATACAGCCCGATGTTCTTTTTTATATTAGAATCCGGTACGAGACCCTCATGCTGCTCTGTGATTTCCTGCTCAGCCCATCCATTTCCCGCATCCGTGAACGACACAATCTTCCCATCCTTGAGCTGTTCCGAATATGCCTTCATGCTCTGCGTCATCTGCGGTATGGCGAGGGTAACTTCCGTCATGCTTTTTTGCTGCCCGCTATCAAAAGCGATGTCCATATCCATATTCAGCGCGATCTTTTCGTCCATGATTTCTATTTCCATGTAGCATTCAACTTCTGTGTCCATGGTCTCAATCTGCTGCCATTTAAGCAGACTTCTGATGAGTTGATCCTCTACGCTAAGCTGGCATCCCGCAAAACTCAACAGCATCAACACCGCCAGAGCGACTGTCATCATTCTTTTTTTCATGATCATCCTCCTGAAATCTTTCTATGCTTTTCTGGCTGTGGCAGGTTTTATTTCAATAGGCCCGGGCAAAGTATGTCATATGCTTCGCCGGCTTGCCGCAATGGATGCAGGCCTCCCCCAGATTTTCCTGCTCAAAGGGTATACACCGCGTGGTGGCGCCTGTCTTTTCCTTGATCTCGTCCTCGCAGCCGCGCTCGCCGCACCACATCGCCTTGATAAACCCGCGCTTTTCTTCCAGCACCTTTGTGAATTCGTCAAAATCGGCGACCGTATGGGTGTTCGCCTCGCGCATACGCAGCGCCTTGTTGAACAACCCCTTGGTGATATCCTCCATCAGCGCTTGAATTGCCTCGGCAATACCCGCAAGCGGCAGCGTGAATTTTTCCAGCGAATCCCGGCGCACCAGCGTGGCGATACCGCCTTCGATATCCCGCGGCCCCAATTCGATGCGCAGCGGGATCCCTTTCATCTCGCATTCGTTGAATTTCCAGCCCGCACTCTGGTCGCGGTCGTCCAGTTCGGCGCGAAGCCCCGCGTCTTTCAGCTCACAAAGCAGCGCTTGGGCCCTTTTGAGCACGCCTTCCTTGTGCATGGCGATGGGCAGTATCATCACCTGAACAGGCGCTACTTTCGGCGGCAGCACCAGCCCCCTGTCGTCGCCGTGCACCATGATCACCCCGCCGATCATGCGGGTGGATGTGCCCCAGGAAGTCTGCCAGACATATTTCAGCTTGCTATCCTTATCCAGATATTGTATGTCGAACACCTTCGCAAAATGCTGCCCTAAATTGTGCGATGTGCCCATCTGCAGCGCCTTTCCGTCATGCATGAGCGCCTCCATGGTGTAGGTTTTCTCGGCGCCCGCAAACTTCTCTTTGGCGCTTTTTTCCCCTGTGATCACAGGGATGGCGAGCACATTTTCAGCAAACTCGGCATAGACGCCCAGCATTTTGATGGTCTCCTCCTGTGCTTCCTCGTAGGTCGCGTGCGCGGTATGCCCTTCCTGCCACAAAAACTCAGACGTGCGCAAAAACGGGCGCGTGCTCTTCTCCCACCGCACCACATTGCACCACTGGTTCAGCAGCATGGGCAGATCCCGGTACGATTGTATCCATTTCGCGTACATACTGCATATGATGGTTTCGGATGTCGGGCGCACAGCCAGACGTTCCGTCAGCACCTCGTCGCCGCCCTGCGTGACCCAGGCCACCTCCGGCGCGAAGCCCTCCACATGCTCCTCCTCCTTTTTCAACAGGCTTTCCGGCACAAACAGCGGAAAATACGCGTTCTTATGCCCTGTCGCCTTAAAGCGCGCGTCCATCTCCTGCTGTATCAGCTCCCAGATGCCATAGCCATACGGCTTGAGCACCATACAGCCCCTGACATCCGAATAGTCCACGAGATCCGTTTTTTTGATGACATCCGTATACCATTGCGGAAAATCCACCGCCTGCTTGGTGATGGCCTCCACAAATGTCTTCTCTTTTGCCATAGTTTTCCTCCCTTACGCACATGCTGTGCTTTTTTTGCTAAACAAAAAGCTTCCGCCCACATAAGGACGAAAGCTCGCGGTACCACCTTACTTGGCTTTGGTCATGCAAAGCCCATCTTAAACGCCTTAACGCGGCAAACGCCGGCCCTACTCATTTTCAGGCCCGGATGCTCCGGGGGCGGGTACTCACAGCACATTTCATGCAGCCCTTTCAGCGATTCAGGCCGCTCTCTTGTCTGTTGTTTGCGTGCAAGGCTCCCCCATCACAGCGAAAATTATTTTAGCATATCCCGCATTGAATTTCAAGCATTTATATCGTTTTTATGCCATAGCCCTGTCAGGTTATTCGGCTTCTGTTTCGTTCTTTCCTTTTTTCTTCTGCTGAAATTCCTCTCTGATGGTCGATTCCAGCAATTCCATGATCTCGGGGTTATCCTTTAAGAATTCTTTTGCGTTTTCCCGGCCCTGCCCCATACGGATCTCGTCATAGGAATACCACGCACCCGTCTTCTTGACCAGGCCGCGCGCTGCAGCCATATCCAGAATTGTGCCTGTTTTCGAGATGCCTTCACCATAGATAATATCGAATTCCACAATCTTAAAGGGCGGTGCCACCTTGTTTTTGGCGATCTTCACCTTCGTGCGGTTGCCTATGAATTCCGCACCGTTTTTGATGCTGTCCACCCTACGCACATCCAGCCGCACAGAGGCGTAAAATTTCAGCGCCCGCCCGCCGGTAGTCACCTCGGGGTTGCCATACACGATGCCCACCTTTTCCCTGAGCTGGTTGATGAATATGGCTATGGTGTTGGATTTGCTGATCACCCCGGCCAGCTTGCGCAGCGCCTGCGACATCAGCCGCGCGTGCAGCCCGACGTGGGAATCGCCCATCTCTCCTTCGATTTCCGCTTTCGGCACCAGCGCCGCCACCGAGTCGATCACGATCACATCCACCGCACCGCTGCGCACCAGCGCTTCTGTAATTTCCAGCGCCTGTTCGCCTGTATCCGGCTGGGAAACATACAGGTTCTCTACATCCACACCCAACTTCCCGGCGTACGCCGGGTCCAGCGCGTGCTCAGCATCTACAAAAGCGGCGATGCCTCCCATCTTCTGCGCTTCGGCGATGATATGCAGTGCGAGCGTCGTTTTGCCTGAGGCTTCCGGCCCGTATATTTCCGTAATACGGCCCCGCGGAATGCCGCCTACTCCCAACGCACCATCCAGTTCCAGACAGCCTGTGGGCACAGAGGAAATATCCAGCTTGGCGGATTGATCGCCCAGCTTCATGATCGCGCCTTTTCCGAATTGCCTTTCGATATTGCCCAAGGCCAAATCCAGCGCTTTTAATTTATCTTGGCTCATTCGTGCTTCCCCCATCTATATTTGTATCTATTCTATACCAATATCACCCAAACGGCAAACATTTTTTCGTATTATTGCAAAAGCCTTAGCCGCAGTTGATTGAGCGCATGCAGGCAGGCGATACTCCGTATGCGCGCACGATCGCCATGCAGCCTGAACTCCCTCGCGTATGCGCCGTCCTTTGTGGCGATGCCTACATATACAAGCCCCACAGGCTTCTGTTGTGTGCCGCCATTAGGGCCCGCAACGCCGGTGGTGGACACGGCGATGTCCACACCCTGCTTCAGGAGGCCCTGCGCCATCTCGACCGCTGTTTGCTCACTCACCGCGCCGAACTCTTCCAGCGTATCCCGGGATACGCCCAGCCTTTTTATCTTGGATCCGTTGCTGTAGCAAACGATGCCCTCCACCAAGCTCGCGGAAATCCCCGGATGCGCCACCAAAGAGGAGACCACCAGCCCGCCCGTACAGGATTCGGCGACGGCGAAACGCTTCTTCTGGCCCACCAGCAGCCTGGCCACCACCTCATGCATGGGCACGCCGTCATCCGAATAGATGGCGTCCCCCACACGGGCGCGGATTTCCTCCAGCACAGGCATGATCAGCGCATCCGCCTCCTGCACCGTGTAGCTCTTCGCGCTGATGCGCAGTGTGACCTCCCCCAGGCCCGCATACGGGGCGATGGTCGGGTTCGTCTGCGCTGCGATCATATCCTTGAGCCGGTCGTCCAGCTTGGATTCCCCATAGCCAAACAGCCGCAATACGCGGGAATAGATGCGCTTATCCGCCAACTGCCGCAGATAGGGCGCCACGCTCTGTTCAAACATGTATGTCATCTCCCGCGGGGGCCCCGGCAGTATGATGACACGCTTGCCCCCCTGCTCCACAATGCAGCCGGGCGCTGTGCCGCGCTCGTTGGGCAGTATAAGGCTGCCCTTTGGGAAATACGCCTGCCTGTAGTTATTTTGCGTTGCCTTCTCCTTTATGCCGGAGAAAAACGCGTCTATCCTCTGTGCGCTCGCCTCATCCTTCTCCATAGGAAGCTCCATCGCCTGCGCCACGATTTCTTTTGTGATGTCGTCGGCCGTGGGGCCTAAGCCGCCGGTGACCATCAATATGTCCGCGCGCGCAAGAGCCTGGCTGACGGTTTGCTTCATACGCGCGGGGTTATCCCCCACAGTAGTCTGATAATATACATCGATGCCCAGCGCGCACAATTCTTTGGAAAGGTATTGCGCGTTGGTGTTTACAATCTGCCCCATCAACAGCTCGGTACCCACCGATACGATTTCCGCTGTCACGATTCCGCTTCCCCCTTTTTGAAAAGATGCCTGCCTTGATAGATATAATGTATACCGGACACCACCGTCAGCACAACGGCAGTCCACAGCATGATATCCGCCATAGGCACGCCTATATCCTCGAACAAGAAGTTTTCCAAGAGCAGCAAAGTCAGCGCGATCGCCTGAAAGATCGTCTTCAGCTTGCCCAGAGCGCCCGCCGCGATCACACAGCCGTTTGCCGCCGCAAAGGCTCTGAATCCGCTCACCACAAACTCCCGCGAGAGAATGATCACCGCGGCGATAGGCGAAAGCATATCGAAGGAACACATCATGATCAGCGCAGACGCCACCAGCATCTTGTCGGCGATGGGATCCATCAGCTTGCCGAAATCCGAGATGTGGTTCTTGCGCCGGGCGATTTGGCCGTCGAGTATATCCGTTATAAACGCCAGCACAAACACCAGCGCCGCATAGAAATTCCAATAGGGTATGCCTGTATAGAAAAATAGGATAAACACCGGTATCATCAAGATCCTGGTAATGGTCAGCCAGTTGGGTAGATTCATGTCGCCAATTCTCCTGTCAAATCATAATCGCCGGCCTGCGTGATGCGCACGCGTACAAAGTCACCCGGCGCCAGCTTCGTATCCGTGATGACGCATATGTGCGGGTCGATCTCGGGTGCTTCGCCATAGCTGCGCGCGAGATACGCCCCGTCTTGTGCCGCACCCTCTATGAGGGCTTCATATGTCTTGCCCACACGCAAGCCGTTGCGCCTGTGTGAAATTTCTTTCTGCGCGTCCATCAGCTCGGCATAGCGCGCCCGGCGCACATCCGGCTCCACCTGTTTCATAGAGGCCGCTTTTGTGCCTTCTTCTTGGGAATATTCAAATACGCCCAAGCGGTCGAATTCATTTTCTTGTATGAAGCGCAGCAGAGCCTCGTGCTCCTGCTCAACTTCCCCGGGAAATCCCGTGATCAGCGATGTGCGTATGATGAATGCACCGCTGCGCGCGCGTATATCGCGCATAAGCTTCGCGATCAGCGCGGAATCCCCCCTTCGGTTCATGCGCGCGAGCACCGCGTCGTGTGCGTGTTGTATGGGCATCTCCACATACTTACACACCTTCTCCTCTTGCTCCATGACATCGAGCAGCTCCTCCGTGATCAAATCCGGGTAGAGGTATAAGAGCCGCACCCAACGCACGCCGTCTATACGGCACAGCCGCGTGAGCAGTTCGGGAAGCATGGGCTTTTGATAGCGATCCATGCCGTAGCGCGTGGTGTCCTGCGCGACGACATTGAGCTCCGCCACACCGCGGCCGGCCAGCGCCTGCGCTTCAGACAGCACATCCTCCATCGTCCGGCTTGCATACGCGCCCCTGATAGAAGGAATGGCGCAATAGCTGCACTTATTGTCGCAGCCGTCGGCCACACGCAGATATGCGTAGTGGGGCGGCGTGGTCAGAACCCTTGCGCCATAATCGTAGTCAGTGTCCGGTTCATCTACCTTGACAAACCGCTCCCGCTTTTGCAGGTATTCCCCGATGCGCCGATATTGCCCTGTGCCCAGTATGAGGTCGATTTCGGGCATTTCCTCGTAGAGTGTTTGCGCATAACGCTGAGACAAACAGCCCGTCACCACCAGTTTTTTCAGATCGCCTTGTGTCTTGTAGCGCGCCATATCCAATATGGTGTCAATCGCTTCCCGCTTGGCAGCATCGATAAAACCACAGGTGTTCACCACCAGCACATCCGCCTGCTCCTCGTAAGGGGTCAGCTCATAGCCCGCGCTTTTCAGCTGCGCCAGCATCACTTCCGTATCCACCCGGTTTTTACAGCATCCCAGTGAAACAACGCCTACTTTTTTCAATCAAAACCCCTCTTCTTTTAAAAAATCGGCGAATTGCCTATTGCGGATGCGCATGCGGGAACATGCGCTCAGCTTCATCACGCGTGATCAGCACATCACGCGACTTGCTTCCGTCAAATCCGCTGACAATACCGCGCACTTCCATCTCGTCCACCAGCCGGGCGGCACGCGCATAGCCCACCCGCAGCCGGCGCTGCAGCATGGAGATGGAGGCTTGTCCGTTGTCCAGCACGATCTGCACGGCGCTGGGCAGCAATTCGTCGGCACCGTCTTCGTGTGCTGCGGATTCGCTCTCTGTCTTGCCCTCTTCCGGGATATTTTCCAAAATTTCCAGCCGGTAATCCGCCTGCGCCGTCTTCTTCAGGAAACCGGTCACACGCTTGATCTCGCCATTGGAAACATAGCAGCCCTGCACGCGTATCGGTTTGGACGCGCCGTTGGGGTAATAGAGCATGTCCCCGTTACCCAGAAGCTTTTCCGCGCCGCCCATGTCCAGCATGGTGCGTGAATCCACCTGCGAAAACACTTTCAGCGCGATTCTCGAGGGGATATTCGCTTTGATCAGCCCTGTCACCACATCCACCGACGGGCGCTGTGCAGCCAGTATCAAATGGATACCGGAGGCTCTCCCCATCTGCGCGATGCGGCAGATCGCATCCTCCACATCCTTGGGCGACACCATCATCAAATCCGCCAGCTCCTCCACGATCACGATGATCTGGGGGGCGGTCGGTTCATTCTCCATACGCGCAAGCTCGTTGTAGTCTTTTAAGTCCCTCACGCCTTTGGCCGCGAACAGCTTGTAGCGGTCCGTCATCTCATTGACCGCCCATTTTAAGACCCCCGCCGCCTTTTTCATGTCCGTCACCACCGGCAGCAGCAGGTGCGGGATGCCGTTGTATTCGTTCAGCTCGACCACCTTCGGGTCCACCATGATCATGCGCACCTGTTCGGGTGAATATTTATACAGCATGCTCACGATGATGCTGTTGATGCACACGCTCTTGCCGGAGCCCGTGGTGCCCGCCACCAGCAGATGCGGCATGCGCGTGATGTCCGCCACGATATTCTTGCCTGTGATATCCTTGCCCACCGCAAAACAGCAGCCTTCCTGCGCGGACACAAACGCCTTGCTTTCGATGACTTCCCTGAGCAGCACACCGGTTGACTCCGTGTTGGGCACTTCGATGCCTACCACCGGCTTGCCAGGTACAGGCGCCTCGATCCTAACGGGCGCAGCCATGGCCAACGACAGATCATCCGATAGGTTCACAATGCGGTTGACCTTCACACCGGGTGCCGGCGTGAGCTCATACCGCGTGATAGCAGGGCCGTATTCCACCCGCACCACATTCACCTGCACGCCGAAGCTTGCCAGCGTATCCTCTAAAAGCACCGCCTTTTCGCGGCATTCGTCGGCATTCGCCCGGCTCTTTACAGAAGGCAGCTTGAGCAGGTTGATGTCCGGCTTGATATATTCACCCGCACCCGGTTCGCCTGTGCGGATGCGCATCAGCTCCTCCTCCTCGGGGTGCTTGATATCCAAATCTGTATGCGGCGCATCCGAAGCTGCGGGCGAAGCGGGTATGGGCAGCTCGACCGGCTCCGGAGCTATTTCATCCGCCGCTTCGTAAGCCCCGGCTTTTTTTTCGAGCGGTTCAAACAAGCCGCCGAAGCGGATGTCCTGTTCGCTTTCCGCCACCGTTTTTTGATTGGATGCCTCTTGTTTGAGCTGCTCGATATAGAGCTTTTTCTGCCTGCGTTCCTCCCTGTATTGCTCTCTATGCCGTTTCACGCGCTCGGTGCCGTTTTCCAGCGCCTTCTGCGGTGAAAATTGGGTGAGCACGATGATGCACACGATGAGCACCGTCGCAAATACGATGATCGCACCCACCGCCCCAAACAGCACCTTCGCAGGAAACGCGAGCAGCGCGCCCATAAAGCCCGCGCCGGTCTTCTGCGCCATGCCCGCCTGCGTATAGGAGGCCGCCAGATAATCCGAATACTCCATCTGTGAAAGGCCGGAGGTGGTGAACAGGTGCAATATGGATAATATGCATACCATGCACACCGTAAGCATCAGCCGCTTGCTAAAAGGCGGCTTTTTGCGTCCCGCCGTTATGATGACATAAAGCCCCAGCATGAGCATGCACACCGGCAGCGCATATGCGGCCATGCCCAGCACGCCAAAGGAAAAATCCTTGACCATAGCGCCCAGCACGCCCGCCGTATCCGTATAGACGCTCAAACCCAACAGCAGGCTGAGCGCCAAAAGCACGACGCCTGTAATCTCCAGGCGGCGTTTTCTTTTGAGTGCCTTCGTATTCCTTTTGGGTGTGTTTGCGCCGGCACGCGTCATTGCGATCCTCCATGCAGCCATCGATATTTTCACATACAGCTACATGGTAATTATACATATAAATAAGTTTAAATACAAATAGAAAACGAAAGGGGAGATCCTTTGCCTGAATCCGTTAAAATCCTCGTGCTCATAAAAAAGCGCAGGGCATGTAAAATTAGAGAGGAGGCCGTTCCATCGTATCGTTTGGAGAGACATGCTGCTGGGCAACACAATTCCCCGCCTGTGTGTATGACCGAAGAGGGCATCCGCCAAAAGGGATGCTCATGGCGATAAAAGCGCCATCACCCTCCGCCCCCCAACACGCTGCCCGGAGACAGCTCCGGGGTTAAATAGTCGTTTGGATCGCTGCTTAGCAGCCTGGTCACGCTCACACCTTGCTGTGTGCGCACCCCTTCGACGAGGTGCCCCTGTATGTAGTAGCAGTTCGAAGCCGCCGTCGGCGTACCGTCGAATACCTCCTCGATGGGCTTTATTCCATAGTAGAGCATTTGAGTTCCTCCAGTTTATCCAGCGCCTGCATCATACCGCCCACCTCGTCGATCAGGCCGCACTCCACCGCCTGCGGCCCTACCAGCACCGTACCCACGTCGCTGAACGGGCCTTCGTTGTTGTTCATCAGCCGGTTGAGCGTTTCCCGCTCGATGCGCGAATGCTCCACGATGAAGGTGTGCAGCCTTTCCTGCATCTTGTCGAAATACTCGTATGTCTGCGGCACATTGACCACGATGCCGTTCATGCGTATGGGATGCAGCGTCATAGTGGCCGACGAGCAGATAAACGAATGGCGCGCGCTCACCGCCAGCGGCACGCCTATGCTGTGCCCGCCGCCCAGCACCAAAGACACGCTGGGCTTGCGCATGGTGGCGATCATCTCGGCAATAGCCAGCCCCGCCTCCACATCCCCGCCCATGGTGTTCATGATCACCATAAAGCCCTCGATGTCGTCGTTCTGCTCGATGGCGATCAATTGCGGTATGATATGCTCATATTTCGTCGCCTTGTTCTGCGGCGGCAATACGGTATGTCCTTCAATCTGCCCGATGATGGAGATGAAATGATATTTGCTCTGCGTCAGCACGGGCACCTCGACCGTACCCAGCTCTTTGATCGTTTCCACGATCTGTTCTGTCTGCTCTTCCATAACGCCTCCATTGATAAGCTTGATATTCTATTTTGTCCATCAATCAAAAAACCATGCCCGATTCTTTCGTTTCAAGCATGGTTTTTCCGTATACACAAGGCTGAGCGCGGCTTCAGCCGCATTTGCCCGCCAGTCCATACAGCTTTGCCGGCGCTTCATACAGAAGGCTTGTGATGATCACCTCGGCTGCCGCTGCATCGAACAATCCTTTTTCGATCTTTTGCATGAGCGCTTGCACGATGTTGTTCTTTGCGATGCACAGATGGCCGTAAACACCGTCCGCAAAGAGATAGTCGCCGCCAAACCCGAGTATCTTGTTGTAGGGTATCGCCTCCAGCCATTCTTTCAGCACAGCCTGTGCAGCATCAGGCGAAATGATGTGTGACCAGCACATATCCGCCCAAACATTGGGATACCATTTGGCCAGCACGCCAAGCTGCTGATGAAAGGGATAGCCTATGTGGAACAAATCGAATTTCACGCCGGGATAGGATTGGATAAGCTCGTTGAGCAGTAGCGGGTCGCTGTTGCGGAGCAGGTTGCCGTTGCCCTCCTGTATGCCGGTGTGTACTTGCAGCACCATCTCTTTTTCCTGCGCAATACCCAGCAGAAAATGCATCACATAATTCTGCATATCCGTATTCGCCCACAAGCCGTACCCATCCCCGATCGTATTGAAATAATCGTCGCGAAACATACGGCAGAATCCGGCTTCCGCTTCGCCATAGCTCGTTTTTTCGAAGGACAGGCTGCGCTCATAGGCGAGCGCACACTTGAGTATGCCGCTCTTTTGCGCGAATCGCTCCATCAATCCGGCGCAAGCCTGCAGATAATCGTCAAACCGGGCTATGCGAATACCCGCTATGCGCTCTAAAAAAGCGATGTCTTCTTGCGATCTTGGCAGCACCATACGGTCGATCCTGTTGGACTGTATAAAATAGGCGCCATCCGGCGGCTTGAGCCCCTCTTCGCCGAACACGACGGCGTCGAGCACGCTTTTTTCAATGCGGCATCTCTTCTTCAAGACTTCCTGATAATGGGCACCGCGAAGCCCGCAGAGGAACCTTTCATTCAATTCATGGATCGAATTCCGGTCGATCTCATCGATCCCGTAAAGGTCTTTTGCCGCAATCGCCAGGCTCTGGCCGTATCCCGTATACCGGCACGCTGCCCAATACGGCTCCACAAGCTTCCATTTTTCGCCTATATCAAGCGGCGCTTCGATTCTTTTCGCATGCGCCGGCGGGAACCCTGCCGATATCAGATCGCGTATAAAATAGTGGCTTAAAAACTCCGAAAGCACATCCGCCTGTTTGTTTCGCATATGCTCAAACGCGGGCAGGTGCTCATGCGTGTCCATCACTTTCGCGTCCGCAATAAATTCTTGCAGCCGCTCTTGTGTTCGCTTTAATACCAAAGCCATCCCTCCTCCCCTGCGTGCCGCGCCGAAAATCCTTTTGCGCACGAACTATTTTTTGGGGAACAATTTGCTTCTGTAAAAATTATCCGCCATATAGACAGCACCCAGCGGGTTATGCGCCAGCACCTTATCCTTCACAGCCAGCACAGTCACCGGCGCGGCGCTGTGTTTGAAGAACAGCGTATCATGCCCCACGCAAAGCCCCAGCACCACATTGAGCTGCGTGTTCGCTTTTTCGAGCCAAAGCGCCTGCCCCACCGGATCACAGACGGCTTCGTTCCCCCGCCTGTTGAGCGCTTCGTTGCTCATGCCGAATTCGTCCACCTTGAAGCTGCCGCACTTGCACACCACGGAATCCACCGTCAGCCCGTGATGTTCAAACACACGCGTCACCGTGTCCGCCTCTTTAGCAAGACCGACGCAAAAAGCGAGGCCCACGCGCTCAACCCCCAGCTCTTTGGCAAAGCATAGGGTCTCCATGATGCGCGGGTATGTGCCTTTCGCCTGCGCGTCTAGGCGCATGGACGCCTGAAAGATATCGAGATTCTCTTCATCTTCTTTAAACCGCTGGTTCACCCGCTCCCTCGTCTGTTCGTCCAGACACGGGCAGCCGGCAGGGTAATCCGTTGATTCGCCGCGGCAGGTACGCAAGCCGCACTTTGCACAGTAAAACATCTCTGTTGCCTCCTCTATTCCGTGGTTTCTCCCACATACCAGTTTTCAATATGCATATACGGGTATGGATCGGGGGCGTTGGTTACGCCCTGTATCACATTGCGCAAAAGCAATGTGCGTGTCTGAAAACAGACGGGTATATGCGGTATCTCGGCCATAAAATAGCTGTTGAGCGCATTCATGGCCTCCATGAAATCCTGCTCGTCCTCAGCTTTTTTAACGGCGTCTGTCAGTGTCACGGCGGATGCTTCGGCATAGCCGCCATAGTTGAGAGCGCCTTCGGGTGCCAAAAACACGCCGTAATCCGGCGCCTGCGGCAGATACGTATGCACGAGTGCCAGATCAAAATCACCCTGATGCAGGCGCGCGGCGTATTCTTCCTTCTCCACCGCGACTATTTCAACGCCCATGCCCGATTTCTCTAACTGCCGCTCGATGGTCTTCGCCATGTCCGCTAAAGGGATGCCCTCCAGGCTCGCGCTGACGAGCAGCTTGAAGGTGAGCGGCTTGCGCATGGCGTCCTCCACGATGCCGTCATGGTCGCGGTCGCTGAAACCCTGCCCCTGCAAAAGCGGCGTGACTTCGTTGCGCAGCAGGCTCTCATAAGGGTATACCGTCGCGTTGTAATAATTCCCCGGCAGAGAGGGTACGTTTGCCATCACGCCGTGACGTGAAAACGCGCGGGTGGCCAGCTCTCCTTTATCCAGCGAATAGGCGATGGCCTTGCGTATATCCAAAGCGCCCAGACGCTCATGTGTGTGATTGATGGCGATATACGTATAATAACGGGATATCGCCTGCTTGGCGGTATCCTCCTGCGTGTTGCGAAAAGCCGAAGCCGTGAGGTCTATCGTGTAGACAGCGTCTAACCCGCCGTCCTGATACGCCGCCAGCGCGTGCGCGTCGTCTGCCGTGCACAGCGCGGTGATGCTGTCGATATAGACGCCCCGCTCATCCCACCAATCCGCATTGCGCACGAGCTTCATACTCTGTTTGGGCGTATAGCTCTCCACACGATACGGGCCGGTTCCCAAAGGGCTCATAGTCACATCCTGCCCTTGCGGCAGCACGGGGAAATCAAGATGATAGAGCAGATATTGCAGCGAACAGTTGGCCGTAATCCTCACCGCCCCGTCGCCCAACTTTTCATACCCTTCGATCACATCTATACAACCCCTGTACACCGTATCCGCGTCCAGATCGTTCACGCGCTGCTTGATCTCATCCAGCGTATGCAGTACATCGTCCGCGTCCAGCTGCCCTGCTCCGCCCTGCCAGCTTACGCCCTCGCGTATCAAAAAGACATACCCGCCTTCGAGATGAGCAGGCTCGTTGTCAGGATCCTGGTCGTCATCGCCTTGTGTGTCCTGCGGATCCGGCGATTGCTGGGGCTGGCCTGTTTCATATGCCTCGTAGGGCATCCAGCTTTCGAACAGCTGCGGCACGATCCGGCCGTCTTCATCGATCTCTACCGGCTTTTCATACACCAGATCCAGCAGCGCCGTCATCTCCGCCGTACTCACGTCCAGCGGGTTCAGCGTGGGCGCGTCATACGGCATGCTGATGCGGATATCCCCGCCCGCAGCAGGTGTGGCCAGCACAGGAAGCTGATTGGCAGCAGCCGCTTCCGTCTGGGAGGGCTGCTCGGATCGAACGGCGCAGCCGCACAGCAGCAGCAGTGCCAGCAGCAGCCACACGCCCCTGTATGCTTTAGATGTGCAGGTCATAGAGTTTCTTATATTGCGCATAGGCATTGTTAACCTTTGTAATGTAGTTTCTCGTTTCTTTGAAAGGGATTTCGTCCAGATGTACGCCGTCTTGGCTGTATTGCGGGTTCTTCTGCCATTCCCGTACACGCCCTTCGCCCGCGTTGTACGCCGCCAGCGACAACGCAATATCGCCGTCGTAGCGTTTCAGGTGGTAATCGAGCACCCAGCAGCCGTAGCGGATATTGACCTCGGGCTTGAGCAGGTCGTCTGTTGTAAACGCATCGTCGCCCAGCTTGTCGCTGGCGATCCATTCCCCCACCGTAGGCATGATCTGCATCAGCCCCATCGCCCCCGCGGAGGAGACCGCTTCCGGCCTGAACCGGCTTTCCGTGTGTATCACGGCTGCCACCAAGTTCGGATCTAGGTCATATTCAGCCGCATAGCGCAGTATCAGCTCCTCATAGTCGAGCATATAGATGGTGCGCTGGACATACTCATAGCCCACAAAAGCCAGCGCCGCCAGCAACAGCAGCAACAGAACCCCCACGATGATCCGTTTGGTCTTACTCTTTTTCATTCAATCCCTCTTTAAAAATCCAGCTTTGAAGGTCAAGCAGCTCTCCAAAAGACCCTTGTTCTGGTAACAGCTTCGATGATTCTCTTCATCCTTTGGACATAAATATATCCCATTCGCCGCAGCACCCTTTTCATTCACACGACAGCCGTTTGAGCACCTGCGCTTTCAGATGCTCCAAGTCTTGCGTATTGTCGATGATCACGTCCGCCTGCGCAAGCCGTTCTTCGTCTTTCATCTGGGCATTGATGCGCGCGCGCGCCTCTTCTTCGCTCAACCCGTCCCGCCGCATCACGCGGCACAGCCGGATATCTTTTGGCGTATGCACCACCCACACCTCATCCACGTCCTGTGCGATACCGCTTTCAATGAGCAGCGCCGCGTCGATGACCACAAAAGGCGGTAAAGACTCGCCGCTTTTGATGCTGCACACTTCTTTTCGGATGGCTTCGCGTATGATGGGATGCAGGGTTCGGTTTAGTTTTTTCAATTGTATGGCGTCGTTAAAAACAAGTGCGGCCAGCTTTTTGCGATCCAGTTCCCCGTTTGTAAAATATGCGCCGCCAAACGCCTCGCACACAGCCCGTGCGCCCGCTTCATTCGGCCGCACCACCGCCCGCGAGACGCAATCCGCGTCGATGATCACGCCGCCAAGAGCGCGCAAAATCTCGGATACGGCGGACTTGCCCGAAGCAATGCCGCCCGTTAAGCCTATGACACGCATATCACTTCGCCTCATACCAGTTCACACCGCTGTGCACCTCGGCCACCAGCGGCACGCTTAAATCCACCACCTGCTGCATACAATCCCCCAGCAGAGCGCAGACCTCCTCCCGCTCCTCCCGGGGCGCCTGCAGCAGCAGCTCGTCGTGCACCTGCAAAATCAGCCGCGCCTTCAGCTTGCGCTTGTTCAATTCTTCATGCACACGGATCATGGCGATCTTGATGATGTCCGCCGCCGTCCCCTGTATGGGCATGTTCAGCGCCACCCGCTCGCCAAACTGGCGCGTGTTGTAATTTTTGGAATATAATTCCGGCAGCTCCCGCCGCCTGTTGAACATGGTGGACACATACCCCTGCTTTTTCGCCTGCTCCACAATCCGGTGCATATACTCCCGCACGCCCGTATAGCGCTCCATATACCGCCTGATGTATTCGGAAGCGTCCTTGCGCGAAATGCGCAGATTGCGCGCCAGGCCAAAATCGCTGATGCCGTAGACGATGCCAAAATTAACCGCCTTGGCAGCGGAGCGCATCTGAAGGCTGACCAGATCCAGCGGCACACCGAACACCTCCGCCGCGGTGCGCGTGTGTATGTCCTCGCCATCGCGAAAGGCGCGTATGAGTATGGGATCATCCGCAATATGCGCCAGCAGCCGAAGCTCGATCTGGGAGTAGTCCGCGTCTATGATGAGGCTCCCTTCGGGCGCGTGAAAAAGCTTTCGAAGCTCGCGCCCCTCTTCGGTGCGCACGGGTATGTTCTGCAAATTCGGCTCCGTGCTGCTGATGCGGCCTGTAGCCGTGACGGCCTGCTGAAAGGTGGTGTGTATGCGCCCGTCCGGCCCCACCAGCTGCGAAAGGCCGTCCATATATGTGCTCTTGAGCTTCGCCGTCTGGCGGTATTCGATGATGAGCGGCACCACAGGATGGCTGTCGTAAAGCTTTTCCAACACTTCGATGTCCGTCGAATAGCCGGTCTTCGTCTTCTTGTGGCTGGGCAGCGACAGCTCCTCAAACAACACCTCTCCCAGCTGTTTCGGGGAAAGTATGTTGAATTCTCTGCCGCACAACGCATAGATGCGCTGTGCTGTTTCCGCAAGCCGAATCGCATATTGCTGCGACAATTCACGCAGCGTCTGCGCGTCTACCAAGAAGCCTGTCTGTTCCATATCGTAGAGCACACGCACCAGCGGCATCTCCATCGACGCAAACAACGCCTGCTGCTCCTGCTCCTCGAGCTTTTCCAGCAAGCGTTCCTTCAATGGAAACAGCGCCGCCGCCTTGGACTCCGCTACATCATACTGCGCACACAGCTTTTGGAGCGGCTTGGCTGTCCCGCCGTGCGCCAGATAAGAAGCGATGAGCACATCACAGCCGATATCTTCTATCGCTATGCCGAAGCCTGCCATAAAATGCAGCAGCTTTTTCGCGTCGTATGCGATCACACTGCGCCGGCTGAGCGCAGGAGCGATGGCCTGCACCGCCTGCGGCAGCTCCCATGCATGCTCGTCCAGCAGCGATGTCATCACACCCAGCACGTATTCCACATCGCCGTCAAACGCGAAGACCACACCGTCCTCATCGGCGCACACGGCGATATCCCCTGTGTTTTCGCGCAGCACATCGGCCACTTCTTCTGAGGATTTAAGCTTTATCCGCTCGGTTTCTCGCGGTATGGATTTTTGTTCATGCCCTCTTAGGGCGCCCAAATCCGTGCCTGTAAATTTGCGGTAGAGGGATTTCAGCTGGAGCTTTTCAAAAATCGGGCGGATCGTTTCCGCGTCCGGCGCAAAGGTGCGCGCGTGCTCAAGCTCGATTTGTATGGGGACTTTCGTGTCGATGGTGGCAAGCTGCTTGCTCAACTGCGCAATCTCTGCATGCGCCCTGATCCTTTCGCCCAACTTGCCCTTGATCTCTGTGGCATGCTCCAGCACCGCCTCCAGCGTGCCGTATTCATAGAGCAGTTTGAGCGCCGTCTTCTCCCCGACGCCGGGTATGCCGGGTATGCCGTCGGAAGCGTCCCCCATGAGCCCTTTTAAGTCTATGATCTGTGCAGGCGTTAGATTGTAAGTTTCTTTAATCCAGTTTTCATCGCATTCTATGCTCTCTGAAATACCTTTTTTGGTCATGAGCACATGCGTGTGTTCACTCACCAGCTGCAGCGCGTCCCGGTCGCCTGTGACCAGCAGCACATCATGCCCCTGCTCTTCGCCCAATACGGCAAAGGTCCCCAGTATATCGTCCGCTTCGTATCCTTCACATTCATAGGAAGGAATTCCCATAGCGCTGAGCAGCTCCTTAAGCAGCCCAAACTGCACCTCCAGCTCTTGGGGCGTCTCTTTTCTTCCCGCCTTGTATGCATCAAAATCGAGATGTCTGAAGGTGGGCCCTTTTTGATCAAACGCCACCGCCAGATATTCGGATTCATATTCATTCTGCAGCCTGTTGAGCATGCTCAAAAAGCCGTAGATCGCGTTGGTGGGCATGCCGTCGGGCGCGTTCATGGGGGGCAGCGCATAGAACGCGCGAAACATCAGGCTGTGTCCGTCTATGATGGTGATACGGGGCATAAGTCCTCCTTGACGCGAATTCGGATGAAAACGCCGTTTATCATCCTTTTCCAGCGTATCCAAACTTTACCATAAGAAACATCAAAAATCAAATCCCGCACCGGCAGGTGTTGAGCCGTTTAATCCGGAAGCATCTGCAAATAATCGAGCAGCCGTTCGTCTGCCGCGATGTAGGGCGAATGCGTGGATACGATCACCTTTTTGATGCCTGTGCGCTCCAGCACATCTATCAGCAAACGTTCCTGCCACACGATGGATAAAGATAGTTCCGGCTCGTCCACCATCAGCGTAAGCTCCTCGAAAAAGATGGACAAAGCGAGCAGCATCAGCATCTTCTTTTCGCCGTAGGAAAGCGTATCCAGGGCGGTCTCCTGCTCGTAGTAGCCGTTTTCAATGATCCTTTGTTCAGACAAATCCATCGCCGAAAGTATCAGCCCCGCCGGCGTTACACGCACGCGTTTGTTGGTGATATACTCCCCCGCAAGACGCTCTAAGAGCATAGCCTTGCCGCTGCGCATCTTCATGATGATATCCAGCTTCGCGCTGCAAAATTCGTAAAAAGCCAGATGGATTTGGTTGAACTGTTTTTTATGCATCAGTTCGCCTATATCCAGATCAAACAGGCTGTCCTTCAGAAGAGCGGGCTTTATATACAGCCTTATCTTTTCAAGCAGCGCCATATCTCCGAAAAACGCCGCAAGAAGATCGTTTTCTTCTCGTGTGCAGGGCGTGATGGGCTGCCCGATTAATGCATGGTAATAGCCTATGGCCGCTTGATTGATTTCGTCAATTTGCTCCGGCGTATAGTAAAAGGCGTGTATCAGCCGATTGATTTCAACCCCTTGTCTCTCCTTTAAATCCGCTAAAAAAGCTTCCTTCATGTGCGCCCGCTCCACGATGGGCAGTATATGGGGCGCGTTGTATTCCTTTTTTAATATCCGCGCCACATCCTCCTCTAATGGCGCAGGCACAGCGGGCATCCCCGCCCTCTTGGGCTCAGGCTCCCCTTGCGCTGAGGGGGATTGATACGCCGCAACCCAGGACAAAACGGGCGACATAGCGCAGGATGTGTCCAACAGCTCGGGGGATATTTCATAATGCTCCCCCATATCCAAAAAACAGGCCGGCCGAAGGTTTAGCTCATGTACGGCGTCATATAAATCCTGCCGCAGCCGCCGCAAATGGCTTCCTTCTACATCCTCCAGCACAGCCGAGCCGATGAAAATCCTCGCGTTGGCATTTTGCCGCCTCTTTTGCGCCATATGCGTCAACGCCTCCTTCACACGCTCCCGAAGCACATACAGCTCGTTGGAGGTGGCGTGCAGCCCGCGCAAGATTTCGCGTTTCAGTGTCCTGTCGAAGTAAAAGGCGTATAAGCAGCACCGGTATACATACCCATCCTCAGAAAGCCTGTCCAGCAGCTCCATCGTTTCCTCGGCGCTGATATCCTGTATGTCGCCTTTCACCGCGTCCAGCATCCGTATGACACCTTTAACCGCTTCACAGGAAGGAAACAGATCTTTATAGAGCAGCGTCACCGTACGGCCATCTGCCTTTATGACAATGCTCCGGAAATAGGACCTCGCGAGCTCCACAAAATCCAATTGCGCCAGGCAATTCAGTATATTCACGATGGTGGATTTTCCAATACCGTTTTCGCCGGTGAATATGATACAGCGCTGGCTTAAATCCACTTGCGTAGTGTAAGCGTCCAGCAAACCGTTTATCTGAATGCCTTCCATGATGCATCACCGCCTTTTTCTTATAGTTTAATATATACGTCCGCCGATAATCTATACTTTTGGCCATATTTTAGTGATATTCCAAAAAATTAGGCCGCGTGTTCGACTTTTATGAAAATCAGCGCAGCAAAATAGATCCGGATGAAGCTTTTACACGCAGCCGGATCTATGCCGTTTCGAACTCATATCATTATAAATGCGCACTGCGTTTGCTATTTGAGCACAGCGCCCCTGTTTGCGGAGGTGACCATGCGCGCATACCTGCCCAGCCAGCCTGTCGCTTGGGTGTGCACAGGCACATGCGTCTGTCTGCGCCTTTCAAGCTCGCTTTCAGATACCAAAAGCTCCAAGCGCCCTTTGGGTATGTCGATGCAGATGGCATCACCTTCCCGCACCAGCCCGATCTCGCCGCCCGCCGCCGCCTCCGGGGACACATGTCCGATGCTTGCCCCGCGGGACGCACCGGAAAACCGGCCGTCCGTGATCAGCGCCACCTGTTTGTCCAGCCCCATACCGGCCAAAGCCGAAGTCGGATTGAGCATTTCCCGCATGCCCGGCCCGCCTTTCGGCCCCTCGTAGCGGATCACCACCACATCGCCAGGCTTAATGCCGCCTTCATAGATGGCTTCGATCGCCTGCTCCTCGGAGTCAAACACCCGCGCGGGCCCTGTGTGCACGAGCATCTCTTGCGCCACGGCGGAACGTTTGACCACCGCGCCGTCGCGGGCGATGTTGCCCCACAATACGGCGATGCCGCCTTCGGTGCTGTAGGGGGCTTCGTGTGTGCGTATGATCTGCCCGTCGGCACCCTTCGATCCGCCGCCTAGCCTTTCTTTCAGCGGCCCGAAAACCGTGCGCACGCCGCCCTCTATGCAGCCCGCCTTATCCAACTCCGCCAGCACAGCCGTCACACCGCCCACGCCGTCCAGCTCCTCTATGTAATGATGCCCGGCAGGCGCTAACTTGCAGAGGTTGGGTGTGCGCGCACTGACGCGCTGTATGGTATCCAGGTCAAGCGCAACGCCCGCTTCATGCGCGATGGCCAGCAGATGCAGCACGCTGTTGGTGGAGCAGCCCAGCGCCATGTCCACGGCGAGCGCGTTTTCAAAGGCGCGCGGGGTCAATATGTGCGCAGGCGTGATGCCTTCCTTTAAAAGCTCCATCACGCGCATGCCCGCCTGTTTTGCCAGATGCGTGCGCCGCGCGCTCACCGCGGGTATGGTGCCGTTGCCGGGCAGCGCCATGCCGATGGCCTCGCTCAAGCAGTTCATGCTGTTGGCCGTATACATCCCCGCGCAGGAGCCGCAGCCCGGGCAGGCGCTCTGCTCGAGCGATTGCAGGCTCTCTTCGCTGATCAGGCCGGATTTATACGCGCCCACCGCCTCAAACAGGCTGGACAGGCTGATGTTTTCCCCGCCTTCGCCGCGCCCGGCCAGCATAGGCCCGCCGCTGATGACGATGGCCGGTATGTTCAGCCGCGCAGCCGCCATCAGCATGCCGGGCACCACCTTATCGCAGTTGGGCACCAGCACCAGCGCGTCGAAGCAGTGCGCCATGGCCATCGTCTCCACACTATCCGCGATCAACTCACGGCTGGGCAGGCTGTAGCGCATGCCCTCGTGCCCCATGGCGATGCCGTCGCACACGCCGATGGAGGGGACCAGCACGGGCGTACCGCCCTGCATGCGCACGCCGGCGCACACGGCGTCGGCCAGCTTATCCAGATGGATATGCCCCGGCACCGCTTCGCTGTATGCGCTGACCACGCCCACGAGCGGCTGGTTCACCTCCTCTGGCGTGTAGCCGCAGGCATAGAGCAGTCCGCGGTTGGGCGCGCGTTCCGTGCCTGCGGTGGCTGCGCTGCTTCTGTGTTTTGGATTCATCACGTGCTCATCCTCCTATTTTTTCAGCCAGCTCATCATCCCTCTTAAGCGCGCCCCCACCTTCTCCAGCGGGTGCTCCGCTTCCATGCGGCGGCTGGCCAGGAAATGCGCGCGGCCGCCCGCCTTATTCTCGCTGATCCACTCGGACGCGAATTTGCCGTTTTGCACTTCCAGCAGCACTTTTTTCATCTCGTCGCGCGTTTGCTGCGTGATCATGCGCCTGCCCGTGCGGTAGTCGCCGTATTCCGCCGTATCGCTGACGGAATAGCGCATCATGGCGAAGCCGCCCGAGTTGATCAGGTCGATGATGAGCTTCATCTCATGCACGCATTCAAAATACGCCATCTCGGGCGCATAGCCCGCTTCCACCAGCGTATCGAAGCCCGCCTTCATCAATTCCGTCACCCCGCCGCACAATACCGCCTGCTCGCCGAATAAATCCGTCTCCGTCTCTTCTTTGAATGTCGTTTCGAATATGCCGGCCCGTCCTGCGCCTATGGCGCACGCATACGCCAGCGCCAGCTCCTTCGCCCGGCCCGAATAGTCCTGATGCAGTGCGATCAGGGAGGGCACACCCTTACCTTCCTCATACTGGCTGCGCACCGTATGCCCCGGCCCCTTGGGTGCGATCATGGCCGCATCGCAAAACTGCGGCGGCGTGATCTGCCCGTAGTGTATGTTGAACCCGTGGGCAAACAACAGCATGTCGTTTTCACGCAGGCCTTCTTTCACGGATTGCTCATACACATCCGCCGCCTGTTCGTCGGGCACGAGCATCATCACCATATCCGCCCAAGCGGCCGCCTGCGCCACCTCCATCACGCGCAGCCCCTGGCTTTCGGCCTTTTCCCAGCTGGCGGAATCTTTGCGCAGGCCCACCGTTACATCCATGCCGCTGTCGTGAAGGTTGAGCGCGTGTGCGTGCCCCTGGCTTCCATAGCCGATCACGGCGATCTTCTTCGTTTTGAGCAATTCCGGGTTGCAATCCTTTTCGTAATACATGTTTACCATTTTTATATACCTCCAAATTTTTTATGATGGATCCAAACACAGTGCAGTGCTGCCCGACCGGCTCAGGCTGAGTATGGTTTCTTGGGGCAGGCGCGCCATCAGCGCATCGATGCCCTCGGGCGCGCCCATCGCCTCGATCAGATAGGTCCCGTCCTGCAGCGTGTGATGGTTGACATACAGCACATCAGGCACTTTTGGCAGTTCTGTCAGATGCAGCAGCGCGATCTCGCACTCAAAGCAATCCTTTCCCACCCGCTTCACTTCCTTGACATCCTCCAGCTTTAAAAGCTGTTTTTGGATCTGCGTGATCTTGTCCTCGTCGTCGTAGAGCACGATGGTGATGCGGGAACGCTTGTCGTCGTGCGTGGGGCATACCGTCAGCGAATGGATGTTACACCCGCGCCGCGAGAACATGGTGGTCACCTTTACCAAAACGCCGAACCGGTTGGATACGGTTAAAGACAGCGTGCATTTCTTCATGTTTTCTTCCTCCTCACTCCTCATGATAGATCATATCCTTCATGCCGGCGCCCGGCGGTACGATGGGGAAAACCCTCTCCTGCGGGCTGATCATGCAATCGATCACACAGGGGGACTCGCATTTCAGCGCCTGTTCAAGCACCGGCCGGATATCCGCGCTTTTTTCGATCCGATAGCCTTCTGCGCCAAAGGCCTGCGCCAACTTTACGTAATCGGTCCTTCTGTTGATCTCGGTGTTGGAATAGCGCCCGCCGTAGAAGAGCTTCTGCCACTGATGCACCATGCCCAGCACCCCGTTGTTCATCACGAGGATCACGATGGGCAGATCGTTTGAAACGGCGACGGCCAGCTCCGCCATGTTCATGTGGAAGCTGCCGTCCCCCGTGATCAGCACCACGCGTTTGCCCGGGTTGCCCACGGATGCGCCCACCGCCGCACCCATGCCGTAACCCATGGTACCGAAGCCGCAGGAGCTCAACAGCGAACGCGGCCGGAGGAAGGGATAATACTGCGCCACCAGCATCTGATGCTGACCTACGTCGGTGGCGATGATGGCATCCTCGCCCGCCATTTCGCCCAGCGTGCGAATCACATGACGGGGGTTGACGGCATCGCCCTCATTCTCCGCCACCGGCAGTGCGTTAAGCGCTTTGTGCCGCAATATTTCATGCAGCCACATGTCATGATCCATGCCGTCTGTCAAATCCAGCAGCTGTTGCAGGCAATCCTGCGCCGAGCCCTGCAGCGCGATGTCGACCTTGATGTTCTTATCGAACTCGGCCGCGTCGATGTCGATCTGTATGGTGGTGGCCTCCTGCGCAAACGCCTGCCGGTTGCCCGCCACCCGGTCTGAAAAACGCGCGCCTATGGCGAGCAGCAGATCACACTTGCACATCACCATGTTCGCAGTGGCCGTACCGTGCATGCCCACCAGCCCCAGATTCAGCGGATCGTTGCACGCCATGGAGGAAAGCCCTGTCATGCTGGTGCACACGGGTATCTGCGCCTTTTTCGCGTATTCCCTTAAAAGCCGGGCGCTGTCTGAGAAAGTCACGCCCCCGCCCGCGAATATCGCAGGCCGCTTGCTTTTCAGTATGGCCTCATGCACCGCCTGCAACTGCACATCCGGCGGGCTGGGCGCTTTTCTGGGCGCAAAACGCGGTTTGGGCTCATATTCCACCTGCTGTATGGTCACATCCTTGGGGATATCGATGAGCACCGGCCCTTTCCTGCCGGAATTGGCGATTTCAAATGCCTGCGCGACGATGTCGGGCAGGTCTTTCGCATCCTGTACCAGATAGTTGTGCTTCACCACCGGATTGGTCACCGACACGATGTCCACCTCCTGGAAGCTGTCCCGTCCGATCAGGTCGCGCGTTACATTGCCTGTGATGGCCACCAGCGGCACGGAATCGAGATACGCCGTGGCGATGCCTGTCACCAGATTGGTGGCGCCCGGCCCCGAGGTGGCGATGACCACGCCCGTCTTGCCGGTGCTGCGTGCGTATCCGTCCGCCGCGTGGGCGGCGCCCTGTTCGTGCGAGGCCAGTATGTGCCGGATCTCTTTCTGCTTTTCATAGAGCGCGTCGTAGATGTTTAAAACAGCCCCGCCCGGATAGCCGAATACGGTATCCACACCCTGGCTGATGAGTGATTCAATGAGTATCTGTGCGCCTGTCTGTTTCATATGATCTCCTCCCTTCATGATTCCAACGATATCCGATAGCCGTTTTCTTCCAGCCGTTCGAGCAGTTCCATGCCGTGCTCGCGGCTTGAGACTTCACAGGCGACATGCAGAATCGCTTCGCCCAGTTCGAGGTCGGTGCGCAGCCGGTCGTGCTGTACGAGTATCACGTTCGCGCCGCAATCCGCTATGATCTGGGAGCACTTCTGCAGGCTGCCGGGCACGTCTTTCATGACCGTGCTGAATTTCATCTGGCGTCCGCGGGTGATCAGCCCCTTTTCCACCACCTTGTGTATGAAGCCCACATCGATATTCCCGCCGGAGAGCACACATACCGTGCGCTTGCCCGATAGATCCAGCTTATGGTTGATCGTAGCACAGAGCGCCACAGCGCCCGCCGGCTCGACCACGAGCTTGGTGCGCTCCAGCAGCAGCAGTATGGATTCGGCGATCTCATCGTCGGTAACGGTGACCATCTGATCCACATATTTTCGGATCAAAGGCACGGTCCTCTCTCCCGGACATTTCACAGCGATGCCATCGGCTATGGTGGCGCCCTGGCAGCCGTTCACCGTCTCCCCCTTGTAAAAGCTCTGTACGATGGCGTCGGCTTTCTTCGCCTGCACGCCGATCACCTCCACCCGCGGATTGATCTGTTTGATGCAGGCCGCCATGCCTGCCAGCAGTCCTCCGCCGCCCGCAGGAACGAGCACGGTGTCCACCGTGGGCAGATCGCGCAGCACCTCCAGCGAGATGGTGCCCTGCCCTGCGATGACATCCTCATCATCAAACGGGTGGATAAAAACGGCTCCCCGTTCCTCCTGTATGTGCAGCGCATGCCCATACGCTTCGTCGTAGTCGTCGCCAAACAGCACCACCTCTGCGCCATAGCCCTGCGTGGCGGACACCTTGGCAATAGGCGTGGTTCTGGGCATCACGATGACAGCCTCAGCGCCCATCGCTTTGGCCGCATAGGCCACGCCCTGCGCGTGGTTGCCCGCGCTGGAGGCCACGAGCGTATTCATTTTCCCTTCCGCGTGCAGCTGCGCGATTTTATTGTAAGCGCCGCGCACCTTGAAAGACCCTGTCTTCTGCAGGTTTTCGCATTTGAGGTAAAGCTCGGCTCCAGAGATGTCGGAAAACGTTCTGGAGGAGTTTAAGGGTGTGCGGTGTATGACGCCCTTCAGGCGTGCCGCGGCTTGCTCAATCTGTTTTAATTCCATATGGCTGCTCTCCTGTTGGTGAAATAAAAAACGCCCTTCGCCTGGTGAAACACCTCTAGGCGAAGGGCGTATCTCTTTAATTTGAAGCTATCATGTAGCTAAAAGAGGTACGTTTCTTCGCCTGCTCATAATAATAACGACAGCAACAATAGACCGGATGACCGAATCAATGATGGCCACGGCATTGCAACGGCATACGTTGTTTGTTGCTTTTCGTTCCATGTGCAGACGAACCCCTTTCGTTTAATTCTGATAATAATACTATACTTTAAAACCTTTGTCAAGAATTATATTATGCCCCATGGCGCTATTATGATAGCCTGAAATGAATATTTTCTTCATTTTTGTTGATGCGTGTTGTCAAGCGGGGCCGGTCGTGTTATACATTGAATGAGTCCAGCCGCAGGCTGCGGACGGACTCACTCAAATACCTTTTGGGGCTGTGCATATGGAAAAAACGCGTGTTTCAAAAAAACAGCAGCAGGAAAAACAAATCCTGCTCTGCATGATCCAGATGTATTGCAAAGCACACCGGCATACGGTGGAGGCTTGCGGGCTTTGCGACGACTGTGAACGCATACGGGCCTATTCCTTCGAAAGGGTCGATCGATGCCCGTTTATGGAGACAAAAACCTTCTGCAGCCACTGCAGTGTTCATTGTTATAACGGCGAAATGCGGCACGCCATCCGCCGGATCATGCGTTACGCAGGCCCCAGGATGCTCTTTCGCCGCCCGATCATGGCCATGCGGCACATGCTTTCATTCAAACGGCGTAAAAGAAAGCCCTGCTGACACAGATCTGCAAAACAACGCCTCTTCCGCCCAAGCGTCCGCATTTGAAACAGTCTGCAAAAAATGCGCTCTTCGCGCAGCTTTCTCCCCACAGCTTTATTTTAGTTTATTTCCTCGCTTATTCCACATATATGCTATCATTTGCTTGCCAATATCGGGCTTAAAGCTTGATCCACAGGCATTCCTATGATATTATTTGGAAAACACCGATTGGAATGAAGCCTCGTCATGTATATTAACATATTACAGTATTTGAAACAGTCTGCAGAAAAGATGCCCTCCAAGCAGGCATTTATAGACGAGAACGGAAGCGTAACTTTTGCGCAAATACAGGAAATGGCTCAACGTTTGGGCTCCTATTTAGGTAAAATTGCCCGGCCGAAAACGCCTGTTCTCGTATTGATGGAAAAAAGCCGGTTTGTGCCCGCATGTTTTATGGGCGTGGTGGCAGCCGGCTGTTTTTATGTGCCCATTGACGCGGATCTCCCGGATTACCGGCTCAATCTGATATTGGACACCATCGGCTCCGATGTGATGATCACAGACGAAAAGACAAGCGCTAAAGTGAGCAGGCTGAATTTTTCAGGCCGGGTCATACTCGCGCAGGAAGCGTTTTGCGCGCCCATTGACCACGCTTTGCTTGCCTCTATAGAAGAAAATCATACCGATACGGACGCGCTGTATGTCGTGTTTACATCCGGTTCCACAGGCACACCCAAAGGCGTGGTGACCACGCACCGCGCTGTGATCGATCTGATGGAAGCGATGGCCTGCGCGTTTGATCTAGGCGAAGACGAGATCTTCGGCAATCAGGCGCCCTTCGACTACGACGGCTCTGTGAAAGACATTTACAACACGCTCAAGCACGGCGCTACGACCTACATCATACCGCGCCCGTACTTTTCTTTCCCCAAGATGCTGATGGATTGCCTGAACGAGCAAAAGATCACCACACTTTTCTGGGCGGTGAGCGCTGTGTGCGTCCCCGTCAATCTGGGCGCTTTGGAATACGCCGTGCCTAAGCATCTAAAGCGCATCCTATATTCCGGTGCGGTGATGCCCAACAAGCATCTGATGACCTGGCAGCAATACTGCCCTGAGGTCATGTATGTCAACCTCTACGGCCCCACGGAATCCACCTGCAACTGCACGTATCATATCATCGGCCATGCGGTCACTTTGGAGGAGCGCATGCCCATAGGCAAGCCTTTTCGAAACACGGAGATCCTGCTGCTGGATCAAGAAGGCAAAACACCCGCGCGCGGCGAGATGGGCGAAATTTGCGTAAAGGGCAGCAGCATCGCGCTTGGTTACTACAACAATCCCGAGAAAACCAGCGAAGTCTTCGTGCAAAACCCGCTCAACGCAAGCTATCCCGAAATCATCTACAAGACAGGCGATCTGGGCTCTTATGGCGAAGAAGGGCTTTTGCTGTTCCACGGCCGCGAGGATTCACAGATCAAGCACATGGGGCACCGCATTGAGCTGGGCGAAATTGAAACCGTGGTCAGCTCCATGGACAGCGTAAACGACGCCGTCTGTATTTATGACGCGGCCAACAGCGCCATCGTGCTGTTCTTCACCGGAGAAGGCGCCGACCGCAAGACGGTTGCTTTGAATCTGCGCGCGCATCTGCCTAAATATATGCTGCCCGCACGCTTCGTACACATGGACGCTTTTCCCCGCAAGCTGAACGGCAAAGTCGACCGGCAGGCGCTAAAGGAGCAGTATCTGGCACAGCAATCATAACACACGCAGAAAAAGGAGCAGTATTTTTGGAACAGATCAATCATATCGAAGGCTGTGATCGGCTCATCACTTCCGCTAAACAAAATGGCTTCATGCACACGAATTGTGTGCTGCTGCCAGATGAAATAAACCGGTATATTGCAAGAGGCAGGCTGTTTTTTCATCGCTCGGAGAATGGATTGTGCTTGTTCTGCGATGAGGGTTCCTATCGGATACTCTACATTTTTACAGCGCCTGAAGCGGAGCTGGATATCCCCGTGCACGACAAGCCCCTGGTGGCACGCATCGTCCATCGGGAGCACGCTCAGCCGGACCCTGTGATCACGAGCGCTCTGATCAAAGCCGGGTTTTCACTTCAGCGTCAAACGCGGCAGCTCACGCTTCGCATCACAGAAGAATTGATACATGAGCTTCGGCAGCGCGCGCACGCAGCTGAATTTGAGGTGCAAGTCTGCCCTGCGGCGGATGCAGATGAGTTCATGCGCATCAGGAATGAATTCCTCCCTTATTATCATTTTTCAGATCTGTCAGCAGACGAGCTTGCGCAGCGGCTGTCGGATCATTGTCATCTGATCGTTCGCAATCAAAACCATGACATATGTGCGATCTTTCAATCGTCTTTCTCGGGAGCGGCTGTCACGCCGGAAGGATTGGCCGTAAAGACAGCTTACCGCAGACGCGGGCTTGGCGCTTTGCTGATGCAAGCCCTGCTGGAAAATGCTTTTGCACATCACATCAAACGCTGCCAGATGTGGGTGGATGCGCAGAACACACCCGCAGTCAGACTCTATGAGAAGCTGGGCTTCCAATTTCCAAACCGCTGTGCATTTGAATATCTGCTTAATTCAACTGAAAAATAAAGGAGAACATCATGGAACAATTACTGGGCATACTCACGGACATCCGTCCCGACATCGATTTTGAAAACAACAAAGAGCTCATCGACAGCGGTGAGATCGATTCATTTGACATCGTCATGCTGGTGGGGGAATTGAACAGCGCATTCGACATCTCCATACCCATCGTATCCATCGTGCCGGAGAACTTCAATTCGGTTGAAGCGATGATGGCGCTGATCAATCAGCTCAAACAAGAGGACGCGTAACACTTTATCTATGATTTTGTAATGAGGTGCGATGCATGTCGTTTACATCGATTGTTTTTTTGCTTTTCCTGTTGGGTTTAAGCATCGTCTATTTTTTGATGCCTAAAAAATACCAGTGGATTGTATTGCTCGTAGGAAGCTATGTATTCTATCTGTCCGCGGGCATCGAGCTGGTATTCTATATTCTGTTCTCTACATTGACAGCGTTTTTCGGCGCGCGTTTGCTGGAGCGTTTGACGAACAGCTATAAGCTTGCGTCTGCGGATGTTTCGGCAGCGGCCGATAAAAAGATACTCAGGGCCAAGAGCACCCGCCAGCGCAAAACGGTGATCGCCCTTGTGCTGGTGCTGAATTTTTCAATACTGGTCTTCTTCAAGCATTTCAACGCGTTTGCAAGCTACCTAAACGCATTGCTCGGACTTGTGCAGGTAGACGCCCAGATGCCGCAATTGAATCTGCTGCTGCCGCTGGGCATTTCCTTCTACACATTCCAGTCCATGGGCTATTTGATAGACGTCTACCGCGGAAAATTCAAGGCGGATCGCCATGTGGCGAAATTCGCGTTGTTCGTCTCCTTCTTTCCGCAGTTGATACAAGGGCCCATCAGCCGTTATGATGATCTGGCGCACCAGCTGTACGAAGGTCACAAATTTGATTTCGACCGTATGAAAAAGGGTGCTGTGCTGATGCTCTGGGGGCTTTTTAAGAAGCTGGTCATCGGCGACCGGGTAGCTATTCTTGTGAACACCATATTCGATGCGCCCTCCACCTATACCGGCGCTTATGTGCTGCTGGGTGTGCTGCTGTATTCCATACAGATCTATGCGGACTTCTCCGGCGGCGTAGACATCGCGCGCGGTGCCGCGCAAATCCTGGGCATCGATCTGGCGGACAACTTCGAGCGCCCTTATTTTGCCACCACCATACCGGATTTCTGGCGCAGATGGCATGTGACACTCAACAGCTGGTGGCGGGATTATGTGTTCTATCCGCTCACCTTCTCCAAAGGGTTCGGAAAATTCGGAAAATCCTGCCGCAAGCTTTTCAACGCCAAATGGGGCAAGCTCATTCCGGTGTATACAGCGACCATGCTGGTGCGTATCATCAATGCATTATGGCATGGCGCCAGCTTTAAATTCATCGCTTTCGGATTTTATCACGGGATTCTGATCATACTCGGCATGCAGCTGGAGCCGTTCTTCCTCAAGCTGGCGGATAAGCTCAGCATCAACACGAAATGCTTTAGCTGGAAGCTGTTTCGCATATTGCGCACATTCGCAGTGGTGTGCGTCGGGCGGTTGTTCTTGGTCGCGGATTCCTTTTCGGGCTCCATGCAGTTGTTCGGAAATATCTCGGCGATGTTTGGCTCAAGCGGCAACAAAGGGCTTGGCGTACTGTTCGACGGTTCGCTGCTCAAGCTGGGGCTGACGGGCAACGCGCTGTTCGTGCTGTTCCTGGCGATTGCGGTGTGGTTCTTGGTGGATATTTCCAATGAAAAGGGCCTACAGCTCCGTGATCGGCTGCTGCGGCAGAACATGCTCTTTCAATGGGTCGTGCTCATCGCGCTGATCGTGTCGGTGGCGGTGTTCGGCGTATACGGGCCGCAGTATTCCGCAACATCGTTTATATATCAACAGTTTTAGGGGTAGGTTTCCATGAATATAAAACGCATCATCAGAACCATTTGTTTTTTATTGATACTCTGCCTGGTGTTCGTCGGGCTGAACGATGTTCTTGCAATGAATCCGGTAATCAATGCGGCGGGTATCAAAAGGATCAACAGCCTATATGCCCAGCCCAAGGACAGCTTAGATGTGCTTTTGTTCGGCGCGAGCGGCGTATATCGGGCTTGGAATTCCATGCAGGCATGGGAGGAATTGGGTATCACCAGTTACGCTTGGTGCACCGGCTCACAGTCTGTAGCCTCCACCCGGTATCTCATAGAGGATACGCTTAAGCATCAAACACCCAAGGTGATTCTCATAGATTACCGTATGTTCCGAAAGGAGCCTGAAGAAATCACATCCGGCGCCATTCGCAGGGTGAGCGATTTAATGCCTTTCTCCCGCACACGCATCGATGCGATCAACGCCATGCTGGATGCCGCGCCCGCCGTGGAGACACAGTTCAATCGCTGGGAGTATTACATCAGCTTTATGCAGTATCATTCCCGATGGGAAGACGGCTTGATTCCGTCGGATTTCACAGAAAAGCTTGATCCCTTGCATGGGACGCCTATTTCCCAGCTTTCCTTCAACATCAGTCCCCAAGCGCCCGCTTCCTCACCTACGGAGGAAATCGAGCCCATCGATGAGATCTATCAGGATGTGTTGAGTGACCTTTGCGAATATGTTTTACAGCTCGACATACCGGTTTTGTTCACCATGATGCCGTACAATCCGCCGCTTAAAGAGCGCAAACAGCTCAATTGGGTCGAAAGCGTGCTGGATTTCTATGGGCTTCCGTATATGAATATGAACGATCCGGAGTATTTCGACGCATACGGGCTGGATTTTTCTGAGGATTTTTATGACAAAGGACATGTCAACTTAAAAGGCATGCAAAAAGTAACGGCACGCTTCGGCGCTTATCTGAAAGATGCCTACGGTCTTGCGGATCACCGGGGGGATGCGTATTACGCGCATTGGGATGAAGCGCTGCCCGTCTATCATAAAAGACTCGATCGATATGAATGGAAAAAGAAGTCTTAATCAAAAGATTTGTGCTGGTGATCAAACGATGACGAAGAAACGATGCGATAAAACCATATTGGGCATACTGGGTGGCATGGGATCGGAAGCGACGCAAATCCTGCTCCAGCTCATCTTTTCGAATACCGCCGTGAAAAAGGATCAGGATCATCTGGATATACTCGTCTATAACCACGCCTCCCTGCCCGACCGCACGACGTGTATTCTAAATGACAGAAGCGACGAGTTGCTCGCCCTGCTGCGGCAAGATATGGAGATGCTCAAACGCATGGGCTGTGCTTATTTCGCCATTCCCTGTAACACCTGCCATTACTTCACGGATGAATTCAAGCGCCTGACGGACGATCGGTTTATCGACATGATCGAACAGACCGCAAAAGCGTTGCAGCAAAAGGGCCTTCGGAAGGTGGGTATCCTAGCCACGGACGGCACCCGAAAAGCGGGGCTGTATACAAAGCAGCTTGAAAAGTATCAGATCGAAGCGCTCTACCCTTCAGACCAAGGCCAGAGGAGCGTGATGGACATCATCTACACGCAGATCAAACAAGGGCAATCCGGCAGCACGGCACAGTTTCAAGCCATCATAGAAGAGCTTGAAGCAATGGGCTGCGAGGCGTATGTGCTGGCCTGCACGGAGCTGTCCGTATACAAATACAAACAGGCGCCGTATGATGATTCGCTTATAGACGCTTTGAGCATTCTGGCAAAGGCGTGTATCATGAAATGCGGCGGAACACTTCTCTGACGGCGCTATGCTTTTGCGAGGCGTCTGGCAGCGTATATAGACTTGCCTTCCGACGGATTGTTCTGTAAATCGGCAGACTATGATGACAGGCCTTCCATATGCAGGGAAAGCCTGTTTTATTTATGCGGCAAATCCACGCTCTCCGTGCAAAGAGCGACCAAACGTCATATGTCAATGTGTTGCCCTCCCTTCAAAAACGGTATAAAAAAGTACCCGTTAAGGTGCTTTGGGTAGTGTTGTGTTTGTTTTATCTATCCTTTTCCTGCCATCCATTGATGCCCGCAATTCAGGCAAGTTATCCGTACCTTCTTTGCGCCGATGTTGCCGCCGGCCAGCCCCAATGGCCCGGCGATTGCCGCCCCCACCACAGCCTTTCCAACGCCAAAACCCTTTTTATCTGCGCTGATTGACGTTGATCTGCATTTAGGGCACCTCGGGATGTTTCCTTCATTTTGCGCAGAGGCATTGATTCCTTTAATTTTTTCCCGAGCCTGGGTCATTTTTGCTTCTTCTTCGGCGAATTGTTGCTCGCTCAGTTCCGCTAGCCACTTTTCATCTCCCACTTCCTGCCGGCGCTTTATGCTTGATTTCACCGAGTTTGTTGTTTTCGTTGCAAACGCACTTGGGCCAACCCCGGCGAGAGTTTGAACTGATTTGGCGGCACAAGGCTGACACATATAGCCATCAGACAGCATGAATCGCTTGTTTCCCTTAAAGCCCGTAGGCTCTCCGCATATGCTGCAGTTTGTTCGGGTGTAGAACAGCTTTGAATTTTGCGCTATCACCAATATTACAAACAATGCAACTATACCTACAACGACGAGCAAAACTATCACGTTGCAACACCCCTCATATACCATATTATACCTTTATCTTACAATGACATCACGACAGCCGTCAACTGCGTTTCTTCGCTATCTTCGCCAAAAACGCCGCATCGCGCGCGAAGGGACAAGCCCGCCTTAGTCGGCGGGCTTGTCTTTGGGGCGTTCTTGAAGTGAATTCCGGCACAGTGCATCAAGCGTTATGCCCAAGGCATCAGCCAGCTTGATAGCCGTGGATACACGGCAGTCCCCGCGTCGCTCTACATCTTCGATTGTGCGGACAGGTACGTCGCTCAAGTGGAAGAGAGCAGGAACGCTTAATCCTCGCTTAATACGATAGGATTTCAGGTTCATGACTCATCGTCCTTTCGCAGTATTTTGATACACAGCCGGATAAGGTACGCGCAAAGAATAATCGATACAACGGATAGCACTGTCGAGAGTATTTGCAACCACAGCATGACTTATGGACATTGGGAGATAGGAATGATATGCTTTTTTAAGAGCAGGGGGCTTGCGCCTCCTGCCCCAGGGCTTCGCTAACCATTGGATGATTCGGTCTGGCAGGTTGATCAGTCCGGTGATTAACGCGAGGATTGCGGTGATCAATGCGAGTTTTGCGATTTACTGATCATCGCGTTTCCTTGTCTTCCCCAATGTCCTCCACCTCCTTTCTATTGTTTAATTATGCCACGCGAAAACGTGGCGTGCTAAGAGGTTTATGAAAAAAGTTTAAATTATTTTTGAGCCGCAGGGCTCTTTTTATTTATGCAAAAACATGATTGAGTGGGGGGTGATGCATGATGGCAAATGAATGAACGGATAAGCGGCGGAAATTCATAGATGAATATCTGATTGATTGTTATGCGACAAGGGCATACAAGGCCGCAGAGGTACGGCTGTTTTACGGGCAGGAAACTACCTCTTGCATCACACGGTCGAAATACCACAACGTGTGGCAATCGAAGGCACAAGCCGCCAAAGTAGTGATTGGTCGCGACGAATTTTAATCCGCGCGCTCCTGCGGAGAGCGACCAGAGATGACAAAGCAGGTCGACATCAGGATAGAAGATTTCAATCCACGCTCTCCGTGCGGAGAGCGACCTTTCTTCAGTTGTATAAGGCGGGGGTGGGTGCCGATTTCAATCCACGCTCTCCGTGCGGAGAGCGACTCTCCCGTACAGATATCAAGCATCTCCCGATGAATGCATTTCAATCCACGCTCTCCGTGCGGAGAGCGACTTTTTTGCGTTTAAACAGCCATTTAAGCCCTCTTATTTCAATCCACGCTCTCCGTGCGGAGAGCGACGGGCAGAAGTGGATGTTGTTATCGCGTGGCGTTCCAATTTCAATCCACGCTCTCCGTGCGGAGAGCGACGCCGCACGATCTGCGCGGATGTTTCCGGCGTGACATTTCAATCCACGCTCTCCGTGCGGAGAGCGACGGCAGATAGCTATATTTTGCCGTTTAAAGAGCGGGCATTTCAATCCACGCTCTCCGTGCGGAGAGCGACCCCGGCGACTCATTTACAGTGCCCGGATTGCAAATTTCAATCCACGCTCTCCGTGCGGAGAGCGACCGCTAAGCAGCAGGAAACACGGGATGATAGAGAGCATTTCAATCCACGCTCTCCGTGCGGAGAGCGACTTTAACCCCGTTGATGAGGTTTTGCAGGTAAACATTTCAATCCACGCTCTCCGTGCGGAGAGCGACCACAGACCAGGGCAAGGTGGACGGGATCAGCACATTTCAATCCACGCTCTCCGTGCGGAGAGCGACGCGCAGGAGCAGCTGGCAGATTTACAAGGCAAATTATTTCAATCCACGCTCTCCGTGCGGAGAGCGACGCAAAAAGAAGGGCACCTATAGAACCATACAAAAATTTCAATCCACGCTCTCCGTGCGGAGAGCGACGTCTGCCCTCAAAATGGCGTTCATGTCAATTTGGATTTCAATCCACGCTCTCCGTGCGGAGAGCGACTACAGAGGGTTTTATTTTGCCCCATCCCCTAATAATTTCAATCCACGCTCTCCGTGCGGAGAGCGACCGCGTTGGTTTTAATCAATAGTGTGTTGGTTTAAATTTCAATCCACGCTCTCCGTGCGGAGAGCGACGCACGATCTGGTCGTCTGTCCACTCATCGGCATCCATTTCAATCCACGCTCTCCGTGCGGAGAGCGACCGGCGAAGACATATACATAAGATTCGGGGCTGTCCCATTTCAATCCACGCTCTCCGTGCGGAGAGCGACCTATATCCCGCTGCACACTTATGACTTTGTTTTGATTTCAATCCACGCTCTCCGTGCGGAGAGCGACTTCACTGATCCGATCTTTCGCTGCAACGAACGGCATTTCAATCCACGCTCTCCGTGCGGAGAGCGACGACAAGGATCTAAAATGCCGTGGACACCAGTATGATTTCAATCCACGCTCTCCGTGCGGAGAGCGACCACGATTGAGAACGGGAAGGCCGCCGGGAACTTTTTATTTCAATCCACGCTCTCCGTGCGGAGAGCGACCATTTAAGAGGTCATTTTTATTAAAATATTAGGAGATTTCAATCCACGCTCTCCGTGCGGAGAGCGACTCGGTTTCGCCCTCCGGCACATCGCGCGCATCGCGATTTCAATCCACGCTCTCCGTGCGGAGAGCGACCGCGTGCAGATCAACACGCACGCTTCTTTATTCGCATTTCAATCCACGCTCTCCGTGCGGAGAGCGACCAGGATTCACGAAGCCAAATTCGCGCAAACTGGCTTATTTCAATCCACGCTCTCCGTGCGGAGAGCGACTCTGGATCATCCAGCACATGGTCAAGTAAATCCGAATTTCAATCCACGCTCTCCGTGCGGAGAGCGACTCCAAATATAAACAAATTTTTATCGATATATTGTGCTTTTCATCCTCCTTTCTTAAGTCCTTGCTTCAAAATCCGGAATCTAGCTTGTTTTTTATCGATACACCATATGAATATGGTGCGAAGCCTGCATGCAATCATGTGTGCTTCCGCTTCGCACCCAGGCCGCACCAAAGGCGTGTTGCCCAAACCGCTACAGTTCTTGCGTGACATCCGTACCAAGGCACAGACCACAGCGCACTTTTACGCATTTGGATGTCGTTCCCACGAAAAAGATACGCAGAGATGCAGACGCTTTCACTCATGCACCGACACACTAAACCATGAGCACGCCCTCCGGCTCATAACTCGCTTTTATCCCGAAATGCTCGATCTTTGTCTCATAATTCTTCCCTAAATAATAAAAACGCAGGCTGTCTTTTGTTTCATCCATAATGCCTCGCAGTCTGTGTTGAAGCATTCTCGCCTGGCCTGTGTCCAGAAGGCACTCGAAAACACTTCCCTGGACACGCTGCCCATAGTTGACGCATTGTTTTGCGATCAACCGCAGGCGCCGCCTGCCTTCTGCATCCTGTGTATTCACATCATACGTGATGAGCACGAGCATATTCCAACACCTACTTCCATAAAAACGGTGCATATCCGTCCAAATCGTTTCTCAAATGCCTTGCAAGGAGCAGAGATTGCACATAAGGAACCAGCCCCCACGGCATCTTTTCCTTCAGGAACGGATGGGTGATCGTTTCCCTTTTGCGCTCCTGCCAAGCCCTGATCAGCGCTTTTCTGCCCTCATCCGTCATGATAACCGCCCCGCTTTCCCTTTCCATAAAATCCTTGGGCTTTATCATTCTGTTATTGATCAGTGTCAGTACAAAGCGGTCGGCAAAACATGGACGCAATTCCTCCATTAAATCCAGGGCAAGAGAGGAGCGGCCCGGACGGTCGCAATGCAAAAACCCCACATAAGAATCCAACCCTACCGCCTCAAGTGCTGCGGCACAGTCATTCGACAACAAGGAATAGGCAAAGGAAAGCAGCGCATTCATCTTGTCCAGCGGCGGCCGCCTGCTTCGCCTGCGAAAGAAAAACGCCTCTTTATCGTTCAATATCATTTCATCGAGCGCAGTAAAATAGACCGACGCCGTCTCGCCCTCCAGCCCGCGCAAAGACTCCAGTTCCTCAACCTTCTGAATCACACTCAGCGCATTTTGAAGGAATAAAGAAGCGCGTTGCAATTTTTCACCGTCCACCCGCAAGCCATGGTCGCGAAGCGTGCGTTCAATGCTCCAGCGCGCATTGTGCACTTTCCCGAATATCATGTTGCGTGCGATACGACAGCTCGCGGCGCGGTCGTCCGCAAGGCGGTACTGTGTTCTTCTCAAGAGCACGTTCCCGTTGGATCTTCCCATCGTCCGCGCCAGAAAACGGCCATTCGGCGTGCAAAAAGCCAAGCTTATGTTTTGCCGTGCACACGCGCCCATAAGCGCCGGGCTCGCACCCGCATAGGAGAACAGGACGATGTTCTCCAGGGTATGAAGCGGAAACCGCGCCATTTCTTCGCGCTCCCGCTGAATGACCACGTTTTCTCCATCCAGACTGACATACGCATCGACAGTGGTCACAAAAAGCGTGTTGAGAAGCTTTCTCATGAGTGAGCCTCCATATATACCTTCACGGAACGCTTTTGCATGAGTGCGGGCAGGCAGAGCTCCTTAAGGGAGCACGCGTTGCAGGCTTTGGAACGTTTGACCAAAGGCGTATGCCCACGCTGATACAGCGTGTGCATTTCCTTTAACGCCGATTGAACCTCTTGCCTGAGCTCATCCGCAAATTCCACCGAACAACGGCGTTTTGTGGTGCCGTAGAACAAAGCCCCGCGCGGTATTGAGCAGCACAGCATTTCTTCAAGACACAGCGCCTGCGCGCAAAGCTGGGCGGCGTCGCAGTTATTTTCTTTTGGCTCGCCGCGCTTATACTCCACAGGAAAAGGCTTCCATAGCCCGTCCTGGCCGTTTATGGCGATTCCCGAAAGGTCACGGTGGAATTCCACCACATCACATTTTCCCGACAACCCCAAGCGCCTGGAATGCACACTCATACCGCGCACGATGAGCGTATCTCCGCGCTTTTCGCTGAAGCCTTCGTCGTGGGCGCGCGCATGCATCCATTCCCCGTCCACCGTATGCAGATTCTCCGCCCAGAGGTTTTCGATGTGTATCAGCGCCCATTGGCGGCGACAGAATAAAAAATGCTGCACACCGGATAATTGCAGAAAATCCTCTTCACGGTATGTCATTGCCCCATTTGCGTGCATGTCACGCCTTCGGGTATGGCAGCCCTATCCACCGCGACTTCGTAGTCGCCATAGCTGCGCGCGGCCTGGACACCCTCTTTGCGCTTCACCTGCACCGTATCGAACAACCTATAGGCGGGCGCATTTCCAAGCTCGGAATCATGCTTGAATACGATCAGCTCACGCACCGCCATTTTCCCTCTGGCCGCGGAGCGGTCATGTTCAAACATATTGAGTATCGCTTCAAAGAGCAGATCGAGATCGGCCTGGGAAAATCCGGTTACCTTTCGGGCGAGGTTCGCCGAAATATAGCCCTCACAGCGATACAGCCCGTAGGGTACGATGTGTTTGCGCCCCATTTCAGTGCCTTTTTTCTTGGCGTCCTCCTCTGTGGTGATGGCGACGCGGGTGATGGTCACCTCCTGCGGTATGATGGGGTCTATGGAGCGCGCAAATCCAAGCTGTACAGGGCCGCGAACCTGTCCGCAATTGAGCGCGGCTTTTACAAACGTGGTCATCACCGCACCAAACGTACGGATATCGTAAAAATTTTCACACATGAAATCCCTGATCTTTTTATCCAGTTCGTCGCCGGCCTTTTTCCCTTTCGCGGTTTTTGCGTCCACACCCACATAGGCATACGCCTCTTCGTCGCTTCTGTTGAGCGGAACATTCTCCTTGATATAGATCCGTTTTCCGCTTTCGCCCTCGCACGCGGTCTCCACATAATTTCTGATTTTCCTCTTCAGACACACATCGCTGACAAGCCCCAAATTGGTTTCCGGATCGATCCGGGGCATATTGCCTGCATCCGGATCCCCGTTTGGGTTTCCGTTTTCCACATCAAACAGAATGACGAATTCATAGCGGTTTTTAATCGGCTCCGGCATATTCAATCTCCTCCTTTTTCGGTTCGGCACCGTTCTTCTTCTGGTAGCGCTTCTGGGTCTGATGGTAATAGCCAAGCTGAAAGATCCCCTGATCATACAGATCGTGATACGCGGGATAGCTTTTTGTGATCGCACGGGTGAGCTCTCCGATTTGTTTGGCGTAATACGTTTTGATGCCGCCATCCAGCTTGCGCAGATGCTTGCCCGCTAAGCCCATGACCATAGGGAAAATCACGGCCGGCGTTGCGCAGGCGGAGGTGAAATATTTGTCATGAATGGTTGAAACACCGCTCGCTTTGTCCTGCACTTCCACCAACACCGCAAACAAGCGCCCTAGGATATAGGGCTGGTATGTCGTCTGTTCGTTTAATTCCACCCATAAAACCTCCTTATAATCTTTGTGCTCTGCATTTTTGAGAAGATACCCCTTTATGATGGCCGCGCGCCCCCGGCTGACCGTTCGCTCCGCACGTATGCGCAGTTGTGTCTGCTGATACAGCGTGGCGGGGTAGCGCCCGCCCGTCAGTACGGCCCTAAGCGTATCGCCCGCCATCTGCGGCGAGGGCGATTTATCGGTTGATTTTTCATTGATGGTCTCGCGCAGAAGCGCCCAGAGCGGTATGTTTTCGAATTTGCTACGGTGGTCTTTTGCGATGCGTATGCGCTCATAATGCTCTTGCAGATGCCGGACGATGTTGGAAAAATCATCACGAAGAAAGAACCGCACGGATAATCTCGCCGCGTTCGGTGCCAGCGCAAGCACATAAAAGCAGTTAGTGGGCAGCAGCGGAATCCCCTCCCAGTTTGCGACGCCACCTTTGGCCACCACCGCCATCAAATCATCGAGATCCTGATCGGATATTACATCGTCGTTTCTGTCCATAAACTGTGTGAAAGCGTCCTGATAGCTTCGTTCTGCGCCCTGAGCCCAGTAGACGACGGTCGAATCCCCGATGCGTTTGGTGTGCTTTCTATCGGCGAGCAGATGGTTGAGCGCCGCCGTATAGGCGAAGGCTGCGTATTTGCCCATGGGGGCGTTATGGCTTTGCTCCCGCTCAAAGGAGCAGTACGCGGGCGCGTTGAAGGCTACGAGCGCCGCACCGCTGGATTGCGCCCCGAAAACACCCTTGATGGATGGGTGAACCGCTTCGGGTACAAAGGGGTTTCCTGTCACCAGGCAGGGCATTTTTTCGCCTCCTTTATCGCGCTCATAATATGCTTGCCAGCCTTTTTTGATCTCCGGATCCTGCTGCGCGTAGCCATCCCTGAAGAAAAAAACGATGTTGGCGCCGCTTTCAAAGTCCTCCATGTATTCCGAAAACATGGGGTGTTCCCTTGCGATTGCAACATCCCACTGCTCAAAAAAAGAGCAGACGGCTTTTGCACACGGGTTGTGTGATCCCATCTTCGCCAGCAGTGCATGATGCAGCTTCTTTGCAGCTTCAAAGCAGCTAAGGGCTCTTTCCGGCTTGTCTGGATCTCCAATTCCCAGAAAATAGGCGGCGTTGTCACACAAGAAATTCGCGGTGATGCCCACCGTTCTTTTGACCCCCGCGGGAAGCTCCATATCGCGGGCTACCATCCGCTTTCCGTCCGCCGTGGGTGTTTTCAGCGGCAAAACAGCGCGTAATCGCCCCTCTTCGTCGATGTGCAGTGCGTAGGATGCCTTCCCTTTCTCCCACCCCGGACGGGCGATCTGCCCTTGGGATGCCAGCGCCTCATAATGCGCCACCAAAGCTTGCAATATCATCGGTACACCTCGCAATCCCGAACATCCAGCACGCCTTTTTCCAGATAGCCCCGGAAGAACATGGGTGTGATGTTGCTGCTGTCGCTGTAGTCCATATCAAAAAGCATAAACCCAAGATCGATATCCCGATCGGGATAAGCGGTGGGGACGCTTGCATCCTCCCATCTTCTGAAATGTGCGGGGAATTCGCGGCACCCGAAACACGGCTGATGATAGCACTGCCCCTTTTGCAGCCTTCGGCGTATGATATCGCTGAATTTCCCCTGATTGTCGGCACCGGACGCCTGATCGCTCATTTCAAAGTGCGCTTCGATCACATAGCGCACATCCCTTAGAGCCATCATGGCCCTCTGCTGGATATCGTTGGAGGTGCTGATAAAGAGGGGGCTATGATCGCCTTTCATGGCGCGGCTGACATTTCTTGCGGATATTTTGGATTTCACTTCATTGCGGCGTATGTTGGTAAAAGCGATGGGATTCAGCACATAGATCTTATCGATGCGCCATTTCATTCCGGGATGCCAATAGATCGCCTCCAGCAGGCCGCGTGCCGCCGAGGGCGGCATCACATCATAGCTCACACGTTCAACTTTCATCTCGGGTCTTGTAAAGCAGGCGTAACCGCCCCATACCTCCACCCTTACGGCCATTTTCATAACTCCCCTTCCTTTAGATGATATGCTCCTGTCCGGCGTTTACATGGAATGAAAGCCCGGTGTTTTTGCTGTATAAAGATAGATCCTTGAGCACAGCGGCATTTTCGCCCACCTTTTGCGCGGCGTTCGTACCGATCAGGTCGTTGAAATGTTGGACATAAACCCCCACGGCGTATTGCCCCAGCTTGCGCATGAGGCTACGGCTTGGCCCGAATTCTTTGAGCGCTTCAGCAAACCCGGCGCCTTTTCCTTCAGGAATATACACCGTGCATTCCGTGTTCTTTATGATGCGAAATTTTTCTGCCACGGTGGCGAAGGGCATGGTGCCGGTATCGATTTCGCTGAGTATCCGCTCCTTGTCCAGCTCGCTTTCGTGTTTGATCTGATAGTATAGAAATTCAAAATAGGCCCGCACCGCCTCCGGTGAGGATATGTCGCTGAATTCACGCAGTATCTTCTGCGTTGCGGCGATGTTTTGCAGCAGCATCTGCGGAGACTTTTGCTCCGTTTCAAAGATATAGACCACGCTTTTGCCGGCTTCGCGCTTGCCTTCACGGTTGCAGCGCCCGCCCGCCTGTATGATGGAATCCAGCCCCGCCAGCGCGCGGTATACCATGGGGAAATCCACATCCACTCCCGCTTCCACAAGGCTTGTGGATATCACACGGCAGGGTTCGTTTTTGTTGAGCCGATTGCGGATTTCAGCCAGCACGCTGCGCCTGTGGGCGGGATACATGGTGGTTGAAAGGTGATAGCTGCCCTCTTGATGCAGCATGGCATATAGCTTTTGCGCCTGTTTTCGGCTGTTCACGATGCATAAAACCTGTTTTTGCGCATTCAGCCCTGCACATAGCTCTTCATCGGACAGCTTCCCAAGCTTTTCATAGCGCACCCGCTGGAAAAACGCGTACATATCCGAAACATCCGGACAAAGCTCTTGTATCGTATGTGGGTGAGAAAACTGCTGTTCAAACAACCGGCCGATCGACGGCTGGGTGGCCGTGCATAGTACAGCCGAACAGCCATAGTTTTCGACAAGCTGCGCAATGGCTTCTATGCAGGGGCTCAGATATGGCACAGGCAGCATCTGCGCTTCGTCGAATATGATGACGCTGTTTGCAATGTTGTGAAGCTTACGGCAGCGGGAGGATCGGTTGGCATACAGGGATTCAAAAAACTGCACCGCCGTGGTAAGTATGATGGGCGCGTCATAGTTTTCGGCCGCTAAGTAACGCTTGTCTGCAAGGCTCTTGTTCTCATCGGTGCTGTAATCGAGCGTGGCGTAATGCGCTACCACATTCTTTTCGCCGAATATATTCTCAAACACCTGCTGTGTCTGCTCGATGATGCTCGTATAGGGAATGACATAGATGACGCGGCGCAAATGATTGCGCAGCGCATGCCGCAGGGCAAACGCCATAGAGCCGACTGTCTTGCCGCCGCCGGTGGGTACCGTCAGGCTGAAAAGCCTGTTTTTACTCCTTGTTTCCAGCAAAGCTCTTAATATCTCACAGCGCTTTTGGTTGATGGGCTTTTCGCTGCCCCACCAGCGGGATACGAATCGATCGAGCTTGTGGCTCAACCGCTGCAGCGTATCCGCTCTGCCCCGCTGCACACAGTGATCGGACATAAACGCTTCCGTATCCAGAAAATCGGCATCTACAAGGCAGGAGTACAACATGCGGGTAAAGAAAAACGCTGTGCGGGCATCGGTGGTGAATTGAGATGGAATTTGAATCTGTGAAAATGCGATTTCAGATTTGTAGGGGCTGTATTCTTCAATATTCTCTCCCACCTTACGGCGCATCTTTCCGAAGAAGGTTCCATCGTCTGCAACGGAGAGCTTTGGGTTGCCCCCGTCGGGTAAGCCGCCGTGATGCCCCGCGATGCTGAAGGCGGCGGGCACGTTGCGCAATTCAAAAAAAGCCACCTGCGCGCCCGCCGTGGAATGGTCTACCGTTTCGTAAGAACCCCGTATGCGTCTTTGAAATTTCAGTGAATACTTGCCGATGTCGTGCAATATGCCGCATAGATACCCCGCATCGGCACAGTGAAACGCGTGCGCAAATCCGGATGCCCGCCTCGCAGTGCCGTGCAGGTGTTCAACCATGCTCTGCTCTGTTTTTTGAGCCACATTGACATGCGCCAGATAAGCCATGACCTACCTCACTCCAACACATTGTGTTGACTTAAGAGATTCGATTTGGTTTCGTGTTTGAATATTCTATGATCACTCCGGCATGGATCAATCACCCAATAGAAAAGCCCTTGCCCTGTTTGGTAAATCATATCCGCTGCGTGTGCCCTCGCTGCTGATGCGCTCAGGACATGCTTTGCGGCTGCCGTATGATACTGCTGTTTTGTGCTTTAATAATAGATTATGATTTATCATAACATGATTTCTTCACATATACAACAAATGCCGCTAGAATTCCCAAAGGCTGTATGTTTTTCAGGATTCCATTCCTTAAATGTTTGAATGGATGAAAACAAGCGCCGGATGTGGACGATGCCGGCGCCCGATCAGAGAAGATTCGTTTTTTGTGCCCGTATCCAAACAGCGGGGAGATGATGCGGCGACAATCTCCTGCCGCCGGACAGGTGCACTTTGACGGGGAAGGGTGTAAGCATTATAATTGAATCAGCAGGCTGATCAAAAAGATGGGGATGTGAAGTGTTGTGACAACAGAAATAAGAACATAGGAAATCATGGATGATAAGTTAACCGAAGTCACCACAACCTTGGCAGAGTGCGGGAAAAAAGAAAGAGACCATTTAGAAAAATGGGTTAAAGCCGAGCCAAAAATTCTTGGGGATGATATTAAAATTATCGGAGAACAGGTCCGGACATCTTCAGGACCCATTGACTACTTGGGGATAGACAATAAAGGAAACTTGGTGATTATCGAATTAAAAAGAGATAAACTGCCAAGAGAGGTTTTGGCACAAGTGATCGATTATGCGTCTGATATTTCAAGATGGGACTCAGATAGAATCAGCGAAGTATGTGTCCATTATACTGGACAGTCTTTAGATGATTTTGTTTCAGAGAGTTTTGAGGATATTGATCACGAAAGTTTTTTAATTAATAACTCGCAAAGGCTTCTTCTGGTTGGGTTTTCAATTGACAGCTCGCTGAGCAGAATGATTGAATGGTTAAGCGATAAATATGATCTCATCATTAATGCCATTCTATTAAAATACGTAAAAACATCTCAAGGGGATGAACTCATCTCAAGAACAGCGATTATCCCCGAAGATATTGAAAAAGATAAGATTGATAAAAAAAAGAACAAGATTGAAATGTCCGATGAAAAAGGCACATATGACACAAACGAACTTAAGGTTTTGTTTTCGCAGTACTTAAAGAGAAACCTGTGGTCCAGCAAGAGAATCAAGCACATTATGCTGCCCTATCTATTGAAAGCCGATAAAGTTGTTTCCAGAGAGGAATTAAAGCAAGCATTCCTAAAGACCGGAGGGGAGCTGGGAGGAAACGATTCAAAACAAGCGGGAATATTTGTTGCATTGATATCAAATCAATTAGGTCAAAGGAAAAATGATTTTCTCCGGCAAGTCATTTTGTATGATTACCCAAATTATCCTTGGGAAAAAGATAACTTTAAAATAAACCCGGAGTATACTGAATTAGTAAAAAATATGCTGAAAGCTGTCTGTGAAGATGATATTGAATAGTCGTTATGAGCAAAAAAGATTCTCCGCAATTTGGATTGCGGCTCTGCTTTATAAGGATAGCACAGATGAATTTTACAGGGATAAAAACGAAACCGATAGACTTCTCTCCAAAGTTTATCGGTTTCGTCAATACGCACATGATCAGCGATAAACCAAGCATCCGTATGCCAGAAGGCATTGCTGCGTGAAAAGGAATACGGTTTGGCTTGCTGTATACGTAGGGAAAGCTTCCAAGCACAACAGAACATGCTGTTCTTGATCCTATCCGCCGGATTTCGTATGTCTATGCCTGCTGCACTTTTTTCAATTTAACCGCATCAAACTCCATTTGAATCTCCTCAGAAGGAGGTGTTGTCAGGCGTGAAACGATTACGATGAGCAGGCATGAAAAGATGAAAGCCGGAAGCAGCTCATAAATATTCCAGACACCGCCCAAAGGGCGGATAACAAGCTTCCAGAAAAACACCATACCGCCGCCGCCCAGCATGCCCGCGATGGCTCCTGCACGGTTGGTACGCTTCCAGAACAGCGAAAACAGCATCAGCGGGCCAAATGTCGCGCCAAACCCTGCCCAGGCAAAAGAAACAATCGTGAAAATAACGCTTTGTTCGTCCAGCGCAATAAAAACGGCGACCAATGCGATGACCAGCAGCGTTATACGGGAAACCCGCATGACGGCTTTATCGCTGGCATTTTTCCTTAGTATACCCTGGTAAATGTTTTTTGCCAAAGAGGAAGCCGCAATCAGCAGATATGAATCAGAAGAGCTGATCGTGGCGGCTAGAATCCCCGCCATGACGAATCCGGCCAACAATGGAGGCAATAGCCTGGTTGAAAGCAGTATAAACACATTTTCCGCTTCTACTGTGCTGGTTAGAGCAGCGGGATACAAGGATCTGCCCACGATTCCAATAAAGACCGCCACCGCCAAAGAGATCACAACCCAAACAGTGGCAATACGCCTCGAGCTTGTAAGCTCACTCTCTTTGCGTATCGCCATAAAACGCAGCAGCACTTGAGGCATGCCAAAATAGCCCAATCCCCAAGCCAATGTAGAGAGGATGGTAATGAATCCGTAGCTGCCGGCTGCGCCAAATACAGGCGCGCCGTCTGTTACCATCTGTATGCCATTTGCATCGACACTTGGGCTGGCTATGCCAAAGAATTCAAAAAAGCCCGGAATGCTTTTCGAGTTCTCCACCACGCTATCCAGACCACCGGCTGCGGAAGTGCCCACCACCACAACAGCAACCAATGCCACCACCATGACGATGGCCTGCATGAAATCCGATGCGCTTTCAGCCAGAAACCCACCCACCATTGTGTATATCAGCACGAACACCGCGCCAAGAATCATCATGGATACATACGGGGCGTTAAACAGCGTAGAGAACAACTTCCCGCAGGTAACAAAACAACTCGCAGCATATACGGTAAAAAACACCAATATAAAAACCGCTGCAATTGACATCAGAAGCTTTTTGTTTTCCCTAAACCGGTTGGAAAAAAACTCAGGTAAAGTGATGGAGTTGCCGGCTTTTTCGCTGTACCTGCGAAGTCGTTTGGACACGATCAGCCAGTTGATGTATGTGCCCACAGCCAGCCCGATGGCAGTCCACATTGCATCCGCAAGACCGCACCAATATGCAACACCGGGCAACCCCATAAGCAGCCAGCCAGACATATCTGAAGCTTCTGCACTCATGGCGGCGACCCATGGGCCTAGGCTACGCCCGCCAAGAAAATAGTTTTCCGAACTCTGGTTTGCTCTTTTGGCAAAAAAAACACCGATCCCGATCACAACAGCCATATATAATGCCATCGCAATCAAAACTTGAACGCTTCCTGCTTCCATATCTTCCTCCATCATTTATATTTCTGGGTTTTGCAGCGCAAACTTTACGCGCACTATACCTGTCATTATATGACATTGATATCAAGAGTACAAGCTAAAAAGGTTCACGATTGATACGGTTGTTTTTATCGCCATTATACATTGATAATAATTTAGAGTTGTGTGTATATCGATATGATCAAATGGATTAATTGCAGGGTTTGCTTTGCATTGCTCATATCGCTATTACAGGCGGTTAAAGAAGAAAGGGCAAGCGGTAGCAATGGACAAAAAGAAACACATTTCCCCATGCCTCTCCTAGATATCAACGCACGCGATTCCGGCACTTTTTTTATCCGCATTATCATGATGATAGCTTGCCGGCAATGTAAAAGAAACATGCCGATCCATCTAAACAGAAAGAATTAAGGAAGCGCCGCACGGTTTAATCATATGTCCGGCTAAAATAAAAGTTATCAGTTGCATCGTTTGAGAAGTGCAAATCCTCATGGTTCATGAAGAAAAATCCCCGAAAACCGCATGGACACGAGGCTTTTCTGTGATGCTTTGACTATATAGAGTAGGGTAAGCGCCCAGCGCCTTGCCACATCTTTTTGGTGGCGGAAACCATTTTTGTAAAACAGCACAAGCTTTTTCCCTGCTCGCGTTTCGTACCAAACACCAAAATCCTTGCCTATGCGATATTTTCGTATCATCTTGCTGATGCTGGAACGATATTTTGCCGCAAAAGTCTTGTACATGCTATACTTCATAACATATCCAAAATAGTCTAATACCGTTGCGTTATGGGCGATTCTGTAATAGTTGTATAAGCCGCGAATTTCAGCATTGTACTGTCGCAGAATCTCCAAATCGTCAAGATGAAGCAAACGGTTTCTGTGAACTGGCTCCCATACTTCTTTGTTGCTGGCACTTGCATCATAGTTAATTTTAAGTTCATCATAGGACAATAACTTGTTCAGCCATTTTTCCTTTGGAACATACAGCATAATCTGTCCACCCATTACCCGCCGCATGAAACCACGCTTGTCCTTGCTTGGAGTTTAGTCGTCACAGACAAATATGTCATAACTAAGAAAACGCGCTTTCTCCTTCGGGTGGGTAATTAGCGTCTTTTCGCCCGGCATTTCAAGTTGCAGGTTTTTCATTAGAAATATTCCCACTGCGCCTTTAATGTCTTTTGCTTCCTCTTTTGAGCCAATTACCCCTATTAGGAAATCATCGGCATAGCGCACATACACCAATCTTTTGAATCCACTGTCTATAGGGTCTGCGGCTTGCGCTTGTAACATTTTACTTCGGGTTGCCTGTATCTCGGCAGTTGCTGCTTCTTTTTGTTCGGGCGTAAAATTCTCCCATCTGCTCTTGCTGTATTTACGGTCTCGCAGATATTGCAGATGTCCCACAAGTTTTTAGTATTCAGGGGGTTCGCTGGCGCTTCGTTCCTTTATTGAACTTTTCCGCATATTGTTCCATGTGCTCATCAAGCTCATGCAACTATATATTCGCAAGTATTGGGCTGATGATAGAGCGCTGCGGTGTGCCGGAATAGGTGTTATGGTATGTCCAATCCTCCATATATCCGGCTTTTAGGAACTTCCAAATTAAGCCTAAAAAATGTTCATCCCTGATTCTCTTGCGGAGTAGGCCAAAGTCGAATGATTTACATTGTCAAAGCAACCCTTAATGTCACCTTCGATAAACCATTTTGTACCGGTAAACCGCCTTTTCACCTCTACCAATGCTGTATGACACCTTCGGTTTGGGCGAAACCCATGTGAGCGGATTTAAAAAGCATCTTCGTAGATACTTTCCAGTATTAGGCGGATAACTTCTTGAACCAGTTTGTCATCGAATAATGGAATACCCAACGGACGCTTTTTCTTGGGATTGTTGTTTTTCGCAATATACGTTGGTGACAGCTGTAGTCTTTTAGCGATTCAATCAGTTTTTCAATACGCTTAATGCTCATGCCATCTATGGTTTTTCCGTCTGTACCTTCCGTCATGTTTCCTTCTTTGGCGTAGATATTCTGATATGCCTTAAAAAACATCTCTGGATTGTATAAATTTCGATAGAGGCGCTCATAACCATAGGTTTTGTTACACGCTTTCGATTTTAGACTTTCCAATACTCGTTCGGGACTTCTCATAATGCCTCTCGCACCTTTCCTAAAATTGTATTGGGTAACTTCCTACCGCCCTTCGCCATGTAGACGCTATTAACGCCCTCGGACTACTACGGCGGCTCCGTTGCCGTGTCGGATATTCAAGCCCTGTGGCTATAGATTTCCAGCGTTCCGATTTAGGCAATCTCCGTTTAGGCTTGAGCTGCTTTTTGCCCAGCTTTATAGTCGCTCTCCGCACGGAGAGCGTGGATTGAAATAAAGAGATTACTGAACATGGCTCATTGTGATGTCGGATGGGGTTTTCGCCCTTTATCCGCATATTGCGGTTGGTCGATGCGGATATGGTGCGGAGAGCAAAGAAATACCGGGAGTTTAAGGGCAATCCCAAGATTTGTGCTGTCTGTCCGTATTTAAGCCGGTGTACGGAGAGTGCCCATCACCAGAAGGTGGTGACAAGACACATTTGTGAACGTCACATGGATGCTGCCGAGGACTTTCGTCACAGCCCTGCCGGGCGGGAAAGCTACGGTCTACGAAGCCGGACAATGGAGCGTGTGTTTGCGGATGCCAAGGAGAAGCATGGCATGCGCTGCACGCTGCACAAGGGGCTTGACCGGGTGCGAAACTGGGTCAGGCTTAAATTTGCTACCATGAATCTCAAAAAACTAGCTATGTGGGCTTAATCAAGATCTTTTCCTTGCGTGTTTTTGTTTATGCATGACACAAACCCCGATTTCCTGCAATGGAAATCAGGATTCTTTGACACTCTGAGCCAGCATCTAAAGATGTTGGCTTTCACTTCGTTCAAGCCAAGTGCACTGATTACTTAGCTAACCCCTAAAGGGGTCTTCTGTTTCCTTTACACTGATCTGATCAATCATTTGATCGTGTCTGTCTTGCTCTCTGATGTATTTAGCTATGGTCGCTTCATTCAAGCCAACAGTACTTA
>JBMNTR010000015.1:0-59249 GCA_050945835.1 Christensenellales bacterium
ACTTTTGAATAATTTTATCTACCCTCTCGCCGACATCAGGCTTACCTTTTGCAGCAATTAAGTCATCAAAAGAAGCACCTTCATTTACTGTAAATTCAGCAAAACGTTGCCCCTTATACCTATCTGATACATATTTAAAAAATAACAATACAAGCACATAGTCTTTATATCTTGATGGTTCTACGCCACCTCTTAGTTTATTACATGCCTCCCATAACATGGAGTACAATTCTGATTTTTTCACAGCCATCCATTTAACCTCTCTCATCTCTAATATTCTGTTATATCAATACCTGATTTTAGTAACCTTTCATAGCGTTCATTTGATATAAGAACAGCTATAGGTTTACCATTCTTCAAAACAAAAGCCGCCCTGTCTTCATCAGATAATTTTGTAATTAATTTAGAAGACTGTCCCCTTAAAAAATCTGACATATTATAAAAGTCCATAGGTTGCTTTTTTACTCTATCTTCATTGTCCATATCAACACCTACTTTCTCCTTTAATTTTATCACAAAACAAGGACTAAAGAAACACCTATTTACTACTTATAAAGTAATTACTTTTTGTACCTAATTTAAAATATGTACATCTATCCAACCTACACAACCCCTCTTTTCATCTAACCTACATACTCAACTTTAAAATTTCTATAATTCTTGACCTGTTTCCTCAAACAATAAAAATGAGGGTTTTCAAGATTAGTTCGTCATACAAATGAACTCTGCATTTTCACTAATACTTGAAAACCCTTATATATCAATGCTTTCGTTGCATTTTATTTCTCCACTCTTGACATCAATGTCACGCACTCAACGTGGCTCGACCGTATGTTTTTAATTACAACAACAGCACATTTTCAACCTATCGGTTTGGTAAATACAGTCCACACTTTTTGTCTGTTTGGTAGATACAGTCGACCAAATAATGCCCGTTTGGTAGATACAGTCATCGATAAATTGGAATCAGTTAGTTACTTGTATTCACTCGGAACAGGAATATTAAATCTCTCACATAATAGTTTTACATCATGCATATCATTTTCATCATGTTCATAACCCAAATGAAATAATACTTGATTTTCAGCATCAATACACCTTACCATTTTATTGCCTATTTTTCCAATCCCCTTAAACACTTCTGGCGTATATGCTTCTCCTTCAAAAACAATGTATCCTTGTTCGTTGAAATTAAATATATGAAGATCGATTATCCTGCCTTTAGAATCCTTCCAAACCGTGTGAGATGTAGTGGTATATGCTTCTGTAACTTCAGCAAAACCTTTTTCTTTTAGTATTTCAATAAACTTTTTACTATTACTTTCTTCCACAAATAAATATCGTTGTGTACTCTTGTTTCTTCTTCTAATAACGCATCTACTCCCCAACCGCCATCTATCCAAATGTTAATTCCATTTTCTTCAGCATATGTTATTATCTCAATTGCATCCGTTTTATTTACCATGTGATCCCTCCGTTCAAATTAGAATTTGTCAAACTAAGAGTTGAATCAACCTCAACCATGCCTGAACATTATTATTATTCACTTGGCATTGAAGTAGCTACCTTAAATCGAATTGTTATGGTGATAAATCAGGTGTTATCAATCTCGGGATTCACTTTTGACACCTTCCATTTAGTTGTGAAGCAGCTTGCTGTTTCTAAGGCGGATAAAATCTTTTCAATTTCTGTAAGAAAGTCCTCGGACTCATCTTGAAAATCGTTATGTAAATCCAAGTATAATTCGGCGGCACTATCCATGGCTTTTTCACCATATGCGTCTAAATACTCATCCCAAGCAACTGATGCATATTCTTCTTGCAGGATATTATTAGCTTTTTCTTCACAAGTATAAGGAGCAGAGTTCCTTTGTCCTGCGAATAATTTGCATTCTAATTTCAACTGAGATTGTTTCTCCACGATATGTAACCTCCTACAGAATATAGCCTTGCGCTTAGCTTGACCGTATTGTAGGAGGAATTAATAATAGTTTCAAAGGTGCGAATTTTTTATTTGCACACTTGACAATTAGGTTTGACTATCAAGCCATTCATCGAAGCTCTTTTTTGAAATGCGGATATGCCTGCCAACATTTATGCTTTTGAATTCATTATTTTTCACCAATGCATAAGCGGTGGATTTACTGATACCTAAAATATTCTGTATTTCATCCACCGTATAAGTTCTCTTTTCATTTTGTGCAGGCGCATAAGGGAAAGATGGTTCTATTCCAAAACTCGTTCGGTTTTCTTCTTTACTCATCCTGCATCCCTCCTGTCAAGACCCACGCTGACCGCAAGGGCGGTGTCAATACTACGCATATCCTCTTGATTGAGAGCGCCTATATGCCCCTTTAGCCGCCTCTTATCAATCGTGCGTATCTGTTCCAGTAGAACGATAGATTCACGTTCAAGGCCGTTCTGTGCGGCTAAGAAGTGCTGTACGGGCAAGGGTGTTTTAATGCTTTTTCTGGTAATGGCGGCAATGATAACGGTGGGGCTGTGCCGATTGCCAATGTCGTTCTGAATAATGAGAACAGGACGGATGCCGCCCTGCTCACTGCCAATGACCGGGTTTAAGTCGGCGTAATACAAATCACCTCGTAATATGGAATTGTTCATGTAGGTAAACCTCCCTTGAAATTCACACCACAGCGGTATGTAAAAACCGGACGCGCAGCTTTTAAGATTGGGAAGGCATAGAGAATAGGCCTCTTTCTTTCAGAATCCGCTTTTGCGTCCGGCTCTATATTTTCAAGCAAATCAATTTGTCCTCGACACCCCGATTTGCAATGGAAAGTCATCAAACGGCGGCTTGCTACACCGCTCCACGGGAGTCTCACCCCAACTGTGTTCTCACAGAGCCGCCCTCATTGCCTGCGGCGGCATAAGACCGCTCGGACTGTGACTGGACGGGAGTATCATTATACCCATTGCCTGTTATTGCCGTACCGGGGGCAGCCCGGTATTTATAGCCGGAAGTTTCTCGCTTACCCGAAATGTCGGGATCATGGCGCAACCGCTAATGTGGCTATCGTTCATCACGATAACAATGGGAATGTGCTTGATGAATGGGTATTTGGTTTTCAAAGTACGCCCCATTCACTATCGTTTCTGATAGAGAACAGGTGAGAAGTTTTACCCTCTCACCTGTTTCCACAGTTAGGAGCCAAAAGTAGCCCCTATTGTTCAGAAGTTTTTAATCAACTTCCGAATTTTTTCCGTTGCCCGATCAATCGATCTCTTGACAGGCATTTTCGTACAGCCCTCCATTTCCGCGATCTGCTCGTATGTTAGGCCAAACTCATGATAGAGAATGAACCGCCGCCTTTGAACTTCCGGTAATTCTGAGATGGCTTTTCGCAAGCTGTCATTCTGCTGAATGTCAAAAACCGTTTCCTCTACACCCTTTGGCAGGCGGGATGCTCGGTTATAAAGTGTTTCGTCCGTTAAATCGGATTGTTCGGTGTGCCGTTCGTCCTATCGGCGTAAATTGCGCTCATGCTTGACGAAACGCAAGAACTCCAGATACACCGGGCGCGATACCTCTGTTTCTCGCATGATGGCTTGTCCATCTTGGAAAGAAACATAATAGTGTGTAATACCCTCTACAACCTCCGTGCGAAGGGTATATGGATTTTCATTATCAAACATTGTCCTTTCTCCAATCTGAATTTTTTGAAATTCAGATTGGAGGGGAGGACTGCGGCAATATGGGATCAGTGCCCCAATAAAGGGGACAAAAAAGCCCGGCTGAACAAAGCTCAACCGGGCATACACATAAAGACCCTTTGCCTTCCAATGGGTATAGTGGCATTGGGAGTTACAAACATTTGTTATGTAAACATGGATATAATAATAGAGATGTTTACGGAAATGGAGGCAGATATGGGAGCCTTCTTTATTGCGCCCTCACAACGGAAGCTGTATTTCGTACGTACATACAAATACTCCTTTCGCTGAGCAGAACGAAAGCCGGTATCCAGATGCCCGCATTGGCTATCAAAAGCCGCAACAAAATAAGGCCCACCCTCATATGAGGGCAGGCCTTGCGGATTTTGAAAGCCATGCTATCACAGCGTTTCAAGAAACGCCTTAGACACTGTGGCTTTACGTCCCCGTTTTTTCAAAGGAGTTGCCCTTGAATTTACTTGTGGTTACATAACCACTCTCTTAAATATTTTTGGTCGGTGAGCTTGCCGTTTGATTTTTCCTCCATGTAGAAGATCACTCAAGTCGCCTGCAACGCAGCAGCAGCCGATTTTCCCCACGGTCTGTGCAGGTCACAAGCGCAAGCCCATATTCACCCTCGTATATCTCCAAAGCCTCCACCTCATTTGGCCCGATGGTTTCGGTGCCGTACACTTCATAGCGGTATTCGGAGCCGTATGGATCGCTCAACACGACGACGCTGCCTGCCTGCAATTCGTTCAATCGCCCAAAATGGCTCTTATCTCGGTTGTTGTGGCCGGTAATTACGATGTTGCCGGGATAGGCAGGCGAAGAAGGCCCCATGTACAGACAGGAGGAAACTTTGAGCGCCGCGTCGCTGACTTCACCGATAATAAGCAAATCAAGAGAGAGCGATTCAATCACCAGCTTGGCAATCACCAGGTAGCCCTGCACATCCTCCAGCACGGGGACGCGGGCTGAGGGCGGCGGTTCCTGGGTTTCCGGCTCCACGGCGGCCTGTCGTCCCTGCGTGCTTTGCGGCGGCGTTACTTGCGGTGGCAAATAGACCCGCAGCGTATCATATTCTTTTGCGGACGCTTGGTAGCTGCGCTGAATGCTGATAATCTGTATGGCACTGAATATTGCAGTGCACAGGCAAAGAACCAGCGCCAGCGCCCCAAGATGCGGCTTTGTTTTGTATCTGTGGCCCTGTATCGTCATCACTCCATCTTTGCGGCGCGCCGCCTGCGCCGGATGAACTGCCATGCAGCAAAGCCGCCAGCAAGCAGCGAGAATGCAAGCAATGCCACCCACAAGCCCATGTTGCTGTTATCACCGGTTTGGGGTGCGCCACCAGACTGCGTTGAGTCTGGCTGTTGTGGCCCTGTTTTGTTATCTGGATTGTTGTCGCCACTCTGATTTATTTTAGCGTTAGCACAGTTTCGCCGGTGCTAAAATGGCCGCAAAGTTGTATGTGCCATTTGCAAGCGTTTTCAGATAGCTTTCCTTTAACGTAATAATGGTACTGCCATCGCTTAGGCTGTAATGTTGTGTGCTTACGGCAACGCCATTGAGTTCTAAGCGCAAAAAGTCACTGCGGTTTGCGTCCACTCTCGCACTTATATCCCCACTGCCTGTGTATGCGGGGAAATTTTCCAACACAGCAAGCGTTTTTGTAAAGCGGATATCCAGTTCGGCGCTGTTTTTCATTCCGGCCATTATAGCCACGGCACGTAGGCGGGTGGTTTGCGTGATATTAAGCGGCGCCGTGTAAAGTTGGCCATTTGCCAGCGGGTCACTGCCGTTGAGCGTATAATAAATGCTGGCGCCCGCTTCGGCCGTCAACGTAACCGAAGTGTTGCCTGTAAAGCTGCCCCCGTTAGGACTGGCAACTGGTTTGTCCGCTTGGAATAAAGGCAGCGTAAGCGTTGCAGACGATGTCGCACCAGTGTTATAGCTCGGCTTCGCCTTCAGGCGAATATAGCCGGTGACGCTTTCTCCCGGCAGACAGCCGCTTTTTATATTGCTGCCTGACGCATCGCTGTATACTACGCCGTCGAAGCTGTATTCCGCACCATCTACCAGCGGGATGGTTACGGTATAGCTGGTTTTGCCACTCGGGGTAATACCCAAAACCGGTTGCGGTGGTGCGGCCTGATTTTGATTGGCCGTGTTAATGGCAATGCTGGCCACCGGCGACGCATTATGCGTGGCGGTAGCTGCCAGGCGAATACGTATGGTGATATCTTCTGCAACTGTCGATGTATAAGTGTTGGTTGACGAATAGGGTGCGTCGTTAAAGCTATATTCCGCGCCCGTAACCGGTGTAATGGTGATGGTTTTATTCGGAAAATCCCCTGTAATGATATAGTTTAGCGCAGGTGCGTCGGGCACATCCAACTTTGCAAAGGCAACAGGTCCGGTGCTGGCACTGGCGCCAAAAGTGTGCGTAGCTGTTTCTTTTATACGGGCGTAAAATGTAGCGGTATTGCCCACGGCATAGCCGGTGAATACATTGCTATCTTACCAGCTGGTATTATCGTTTGAATATTCCGCACCGGGAATAGGCGATATGGTGTAGGTAAAGTTTGTGCCATCGCCCGTATAGCTGCCGGTAAAAGTCGTTGGCACGGCAGGTCCCGCAGCTTTACCAACCACCAAAGCAGCTGCGCTGGTTTTACTGCCGGTGCAGTTCTGCGCTGTTACTTCTACCCTTATTGTATGAGTAATATCATCTTGGCCCAAAACATAAGAACTGCCTGCGGCATTGGGGATGGCTGTGCCATTCCGCAGCCACCGATAAGTAAGTGTGCCTGGAGCAACATTTGGAGTGCTGGAAAGGCCGCTTGTATTAGCCGTAAGCGTTTGCCCATACACAGCCGTGCCGGTTATGCTTACCGTACCTGTAAGCGTGGCTTTGTCCGTAGTAACGATAAGCGCTACGCTTGCGGGGGAAGCCGCATGCGTTTGGGTTTCTTTCAGCCGCATATAGATTTTATATTCCGTGTTTGGGCTAAGGGATGAGAATACGCCGGAAGTTACCCATGCGCCGACATCACCAAGGCGGTATTCCACATCACCTGCATCTATACCGTTTGGCGGCTGCACCGTGATGCCGGTGGCGGTTTTGCTTACCCGCACAGGCGCGGCAGGGGCTGCCTGCGAAGGTTTAGCCGATGCTTGAAGGCTTGCTTCGCTGCCTGCACCTGCTATGTTAATCGCACGCACATAAAAAGTATAGCTTTGCCCGATCGTAAGTCCGGTAAAGGTATGGCTGCTTGCGCTGTCGGCATCTATCCACGAACCATTATCTTTTTTCACCACATATTTTGTTATGGCGCTGCCGCCGTTACTTGCGGGCGCATCCCAGCTAAGCGTTACCTGCTGGTCTGCGGCGGCGGTAGAAAGGTTTTGCGGCACGTCCGGCGCAACGCTGCGCGAATAATTCAGCGTTGCCGCCTGCCCGGCCCCGGCTTTCGTAACGGCGCGCACTTGCAAGGTATATGTTTGCACGGTTGAAAGGCCGACGAACGTATGACTGCTTGTGCTTGCGGTTTTTGTCCATGTTGTACCATCGGCTGTGGCTTCGTAATATAAAACAGGGAAGCCCGCCGTATTATTTGGCGGCTGCCACGAAACTTTTGCCCAGCTATTAAGATAGGATACAAGTCTCAGATTATTTGGTATTTCGGCCTGTGCATCTACATAAATGCTTTTGCGGCTGTCAACATAGCTGCCATCTAACGCTTGCGCGCGCACCACCACTTCGCCGCGGGCTGTTCCGGCGTTAAACAAGCCGGTGGTGGTATTTATACTGGCCCCTGCCCTGCTTACAATGCTCCAGTTTATGGTTTTGTTTTGCGCCGTTTCCGGCAGCACATTGGCGCTAAGCTGCAGCGTTTGCCCGGCGGCAAGGCTGGTGGGGCCGCCGTCGGGTGTTATGGCAATGCTTGTTACATAGCGCTTATTAACCATAAGGTTAATTTCTGCCGCTGTGGCATTTGCACCATTAAGTGTAACATCATGGGTGCCGCTTGCAGGGAATGAGTTGTACCCAATGCCAACGGCTTTATCTTCGGGAACAACCAGGTTATAGCTTCCATTTGGCGCATAGAAGGATACCGTCAGTCATCTTGATATCGAAACCCTGATGGATCAGAGCCTTTTTAAGTTATCCGTCGGCGAAAAACAGAAGATTACCTGCGGCTGCGTACATACCGCCTCGCCGGACATCATCGTGCTGGATGAACCCTCTTCTAATCTCGACGCCCGGGTGACAGAGGATTTGGCGCATATTATCGCCCACTGGAAAAGCGAAAATGAGACGATCATCATTGCCGAGCATCGGCTCTACTATCTACGCGATATTGTCGATTGCATCATCTATATGCAGAAAGGCAAAATTGAGTTGGATATATCCATGGCATTCGCCCAAAAAGCCACTACAAAAGAGCCGTTTGCTTGACCGATTAAGCAAGCGGCTCTTTTTGTAATAAAAACCAGTTCAGTAAGTCCTTTTTTTCATTGTGGTAGTTCTCCTAAGATTTATTTGATGATCTTAGGATACTACTTTGAGAATAGATGGAGGTCGCTTTGAAAGCGACAAGTCAATTAACTCATAAATGGGTCAGCAGCAAATCAGGCAGTGTAGATTTATCCTTTCATAATACCATCAAGCAACGGCTTGAAAATCTTTATCAGAGCTGCAAGGTTATCTGCAAGCCAATCAATAATTTCGTTCCAATGTTCTTCGTGGTTGAGTCCGTAATCATGATACTGAATGCAGATTCTACACGCTCTTTTTTCCGGGGAGTTCTTGCCAAATAAGCTCACCGGGGAAAGCGGAGGAAATTTCGCTCTCTTGAGATTTTAGTGCGTCATATATACTCATATTCCGCATATCATCGCCTGTATCGATATACAATTCTGCCCGCGCTCCATCCATTCTGATAACCGAATTAAATACGACACCGCTATGACCGCTTGCTCCGGTCAGCCAGTTATCCTTTCCAAGAGAAACATTGCTATACATGCCTGTCTTAGAGCGCAGTACGGGTAATGCCATTTCCCAAAACCTATACCGTATTTTGTAGCGCGCAGCCTCCTCTTTTGATGAAATTGTTTCCTCTTGTTTTTTTGCCGTCAAACGAATCTGATAATCGCCGGTATCTTGCATCGGTATAATCTGTTCGGAGTCAAGATATAATTTTTCGTCATCCTTATACGGTGTCACTTTAATACAGGTAATATCAACACCGTGATAGTTGCGTAGCCAAAGAACGGTGGAGGTCACTTCCTTGCGGAAGTTCGCGGCAACGAGAATAATGCGCTGATCACTCCCCACAGGATTCAAGCGAATGCGCTCATAATTCTGCCCATCATAAAATTCGGCGATTTTGTCCTGCGCAACGGCCGATGTTCCAAGATGCTTCTGATGGACATCGCAAATCTCACTTTTGGTAGTAGGAAACATATTTTAAGGCTTGCCAAACAACATATTTGCCCGAATCGTCGAGCTTGTTTTCAATGATGACAAGCTTGCCGCTTTCATCAAGGGCGAGGAGGTTGAGACGTTCATTCGTGTCTGAGAAGCCATCAAACTCTTTTTGGATTATCAAGAGATTCTCGCCGGGGATCAACGGATTATCCGCAATCCATTCCTGCAAGTCATAACGTTCGGACAATTTGAGTTCCGGGATGCTTTCTTTTCAAGAGAAACCGCCTTTTTATTTTGTGTGTCAATTAAAAACATATCTATACTCCCAGAGACTACCAATATAGAGTTGTAGAAACAAGCATTAAACTCTGCGAATCCCTTCTTAGCTTGTTACTTACGAAGCGATAAAGCCCGATTTTCCAGCCCTTGTTTTCACGTCAAAGCTATCTCTACAATATGTCCCAATAACCCCACTACAAAACAAAAGGGTACACTGATTAGCAGCTTATATGTAAAAAACTTAACTCCATAAAAAGCTGTCTCAAAAGGCGCCTTACTCAACCCAAGCAGACACCAACCTGCAATAAGCGCTATAAATGTTCCCAAGCCCGCACCGGAAACCATTATTGTGGCAATGATCGGGAAAGCGGCGTATGGGCCTGTTGCAAGCAGCATTCCGCCGAATGTACCGAGGAATATTCCCTTCAATCCGGCTTCTTTAGACAGCCAGTTCCGGATAAACTCCATCGGGATAAGAACTTCTATCATGCCGGCCAATATGAAAGCGCAGAGTATAAGAGGGAGCGACTGCAACATCTGCTTCATGCCTGATTTTAAGCCTTCGAACTGTTTACCCGTTTTTCTTGCATTCACTAAGATAAGTATAATCGCCGCTACACTAAGAATTACGGTTGCCTGGAGCATCTTTTTCACTCCCATTCATAAAGACATTTCCCATTGTTCTGTTTTGATAAAACCGTTTTGCATGCAGACCTAAGAGAATGGGGATTGGAAGAGTGATTAGGTTTCTAATTAGCGTGATATGAGGAGTTATCAAGCTTGCTTCCATAGGAATACGAGCGAAATCATAGATGTTTTTTCCGAAGATAAAAGCAATAAATATATAAAATGGCATTCCTTTATTATTAAAGCTTTGAATAAAGGGAAAGTAGATATAGGGGCCTCCCGGAAACACCCCTCCGATTAAAGCGCCAATGATGATTCCTTTTATACCGCTGAGTTTTTGTAGCCACTTATCAAGCATTTCTTTTGTAACAAGAACCTGTATTTGTCCGATCAACACAAAAGATACAAATAACATAAGAGCGGATTGAACAGCCGTGTTCATTGCAATGGTGCATCCGTTTAGTACGAGACTGTCTCCTCCTGTAATAAATGCTATGAAGATAAGAATCACTGTCGGAATTAAAATGATGATTAGTGATTTTTTCATATTGTCTATCCCCTTATGTTAAATTGATCAACAGGCGCTATCATTTTGCAAACACTTAAAACCGTCACTTTCTTAAATTTCTGTTTGATGTTATTATATCATATGCATCCTGTAAACAATATTGGATTAGCCATATCTAACATAACTCCATTATGCAGGTTTATTGTAGGAAATCAACTGCAATCTCTTTGTGAAAAGCCAGTGTTTTTGATCAAACCATAAAAAAACGCCTTGATCGATTGACCTGCAAAACAATATCATATATTTAATAATTGAATTAGATGGGTTAACCCATGGCGGCGGGAAAGCTGCGCCTGCCGTATGAACGCGGCGGCCGTCCGCCTGCGCATACGGCCGAGCCGATTTCACACATCGCCGCTTAAATGGCGTTTTTGTATAACACGGCGTGCTGCTGAAAATCATAACTTAAGATACCTGCACTCCCGTCAATTGACGGTTATTCAGCGATATGTTAAGATTCAGCTAGATAAAACTAATCTGATTTGGGAATACTTTGTCGGCTGGTAGATCAGTAGCCGGAGCACTAAAGGCTTGTATTCCCATATAAAAGCTCATCCGCCTGATAAAGATTTTGCAATGGCAACGATCCCGTTTAACAGTACAGCCGTACGGAAATATTCATACGGTGAACAAGCCTGAACATTTTTATGATATCATGCACCCATAAGGACGGTAAATACCACATAGAACGAGCCGGAATAAGGAGGATAATGATTATGAAAATCCGCAAATCTGCAGAAGACTATCTTGAAACCATGCTCATCCTAAAAGAAAGGCATGGGTATATCCGTTCCATCGATATAGCTGAAGAGTTGGGGGTTAAAAAGCCCAGCGTAACCTATGCGACAAAGCGGCTGAAGGAAAGCGGACATATTACGATGGACGAAGATAACTACATTACGCTTACAAAGACCGGGATGGCTATTGCCGAAAGCATATATGAAAGGCATAAACTTCTCACACATCTATTTATGGGCTTAGGGGTTAGTGCAGAAACTGCCAGACAGGATGCCTGCAAAATCGAACACGACTTAAGCAAAGAGACATTTGAAGCTATTCGGCAGCATTTTGAAACCCATGGCCGGAAAGCATCTGATATCAAGGATGGATGATAAATGAGACATACTCTTAACACGAAAAGGTACTGATAATATGGACTATAATCGGGACTTAATCGTTTAGAACACCGCTTCTTTACATGTTGTGGATGTGAAACACGGCCTGCTCATCAAACGGCAAACAACACAGCTGTTTGAAAGCAGCGTTTTTCTGTATGTCCATGGAAAAAACGGAAGCATTCAAATAGACGATGTGCCCTACATGAGGTCCTTCATCTTGAAAATGGTCATCCGTATATCGTTTACCGCGGTACCGTTTAAACCCATGGCCACCATTTATCACAGCAACAATAGGAACGTATTTGATGAAGGGTATTCGATTTCCAGGCTTCAACCCATCCATCGCCTGTTTTCATACTTGCCCTTCGTTTTATTTTCTTTAAACTTGTGAGCAAGTTGTGGAGTTATCTATGGTTGGTCAATTTATACTGTCTCTATATGGCCCTTTTAAATATGCTTTTATACTCTGCTGACTTACGCGATCTCCCAGCCCTCTGCTTTTTTGCGGATATCCACAAACCGCTTGTATGTTCCGTCCCTGCGCAGCAGCTCCTCATGCGTTCCGCGCTGGGATATGCGTCCATCCTCGACAACCAGTATCTGATCGGCGTGCTCGATGGTGGCAAGCCGGTGGGCGATGGCTACAATGGTTTTGCCTTTTGTCAGCGCTGTGATGGCCTGCTGGATATGATGCTCGTTTTCCGGGTCAACGCTGGCGGTGGCTTCGTCTAATATCACGATGGGCGCGTTTTTGAGCATGGCCCGGGCGATGGAGATGCGCTGCTTCTCTCCGCCGGATAACGAAGAACCGCCCTCGCCCACCAGAGTATCATAGCCCTCGGGCAGCGCCGTGATGAAGTCATGGCAGCGGGCGGCCTTGGCGGCATCGATGATCTCATCCATGGACGCGCCCGGCTTTCCAAACCGTATGTTATTCGCGATGGTATCCCGGAACAGGTACACGTTTTGAAACACCATGCTGATGTTTGAAAGCAGGCTGTCGCAGGTCATCTCCCGAACATCAATCCCGCCGATCTTTACGCTGCCTCGGTTCACATCGTAAAAGCGCGCGATCAGGTTACACAGGGTGCTTTTGCCGCCGCCGGAGGGACCTACAATCGCTGTTGTGGAGCTTTCCGGGATGACAAAGGATACATCCTTTAGGACATCGCGCTTATCGTAGGCAAAGCTCACCCGATCCATCTCAATGTCAAAGCGGCCAAGGCTTATGTCCTTGCCGTTCTCATCAATGAAATCCGCCTTTTTTATACCCTCCAGCTTATCCATAATGACGCCGATATTCACCAGCACATGGGTTGCGTTGTTGATGCCCTCAACCTGTGCGAACACCGTAAAGGAGTACATGGCCATCATGAGGAAGATGGGAAGGGGCATAGCTCCCTGAATGGTGAGGTAGCCTGCGACGCACACAATACCCACGCTGGCCAGCTTCAGCGACAGCAGATGCAGTACATTGCAGACCACGAAATTCTTCTCAATCTTGATGTTGATATCCTTGGCGTTGCGGTAAGCTCTGCGGATTCCGTCCACCGAAGCGCCCCTTTGACCGTAGGCCTTCACGACGGGGATGCCCCGGATATACTCCAGCGTCGCGGCGGTGGAATCGTCAATGGTCTGCTGGTGCACCCTTCCGTTTTTCTTGCTGTAATAGCCCATTAAACTCAGAAACACTAAGGAAAGCAGAATCCCCGCAAGTGACACTAGGGCGATGGGCGGGCTGAAAAGGGCAAGCCCCAGCACCATGACCGCGCCGCCGATGTATCCGTTCACCACCGTCGTCACCATCCTCATGGCGAACATTTCAAGGAAGGACAAGTCGGTGGAAACAGCGGCGGAGAGATCTCCGGTTCGGTTTTTCTGGAAAAAGCCCAAGGACACCCGCTTGAGGACATCGCCGATCTGAACACGCTCGTTTTCGGAAAGCTCATAAAGAATGCTCTCTTGAAAGGTGGCCTGCAAATAGGAAAACAAAAAGCGGCCCATCACCATGGCGGCCATAAACAGCAGCGCGTAAAGCCCATGGACGGCGCTTAAAGCCGCACCTTCCAGCATGAGGCTGAGAAAATAGGCAGCCCCCATGATGGGCAGCGCCATAAACACGCTGGCAAAAAAGGCGAACACACAGCCCCATATAAAGCGGGATTTAAAAGGTCCGCACCATCTGATGATTCGTCCGGCTGATTTAAACATGTGCCATCCCTTCCTTTCTTGTGTCGGCTCCGCTCAGGTTCCAGCCCTTTGCGCCGATGTGGGTCTCCCACATGCCTTGGTACAGCGGGCAGCTTTGCAGAAGCTGAGCATGCGTTCCGCTGCTCTGTATCCTGCCTTCGTTCATCACAATAATCTGATCGGCTTTTGCAATGGTGGACAGCCGATGGGCAATGACCAGCAGGGTTTTCCCCTTCGTCAGCGTGGAGATGGACTCCTGCAGCCGCGCCTCATTTTCCGGATCGGTGAAGGCCGTGGCCTCGTCGAGTATGACGATCGGCGCGTCCTTCAAAATCGCCCGGGCGATGGCGATGCGCTGGCGCTCTCCGCCGGAAAGCTGCTTGCCCGCTTCGCCCGCCGTGGTGCCCCAGCCATGCTCTAAGCGGCTGATAAATTCCTCGCACTGAGCGGCCTTGGCGGCCAAGAGCACCTCGGCGTCGCCCGCGTCGGGCTTGCCCACACGAATATTTTCAAACAGAGAGGCTCCAAACAAATAATTGTCTTGAGTGACAAAGGTGATATTCTGCTCAAGCTGCTCCAAGGGGATATCCCGTATATCCACGCCGCCGATGCGTATGCTTCCGGAGGCGGTATCCCAGAAGCGCGCAAGCAGCCGAGCCACAGTGGATTTGCCGCCTCCGGAGGGGCCGACCAGCGCCGCATAGCTCCCCTCTGGAACTTTTAGGCTGATGTCGTGCAGCACATTGCCCAGCTTCTCGTCATAGGCGAAGCTGACCTCGTCAAAGGCAATGGCGTGGTTTTCCAGCTTGGCGGGTTGGCCGCTGTCATGAAGCTCGGACAGGCTTAAAAGCTCATTTGCGTCTTTCATGCCGTACTGAACCGCCTTGAATTCGTTTACCGCGGTGGTGAACCAACTGATAGGGCCGATGATGCTCATGCCCAAAATGATGCACATAGTCAGCTCGGCCGGGCTTAAGCTGCCGTTTACAACCAGCAGCACGCCGACGGGCAGCGCGCCCAGAAGCGTACTGGGCAGTATCGCGCCGCCAAGGTTCATCAGCTTCCAGGTACTGCGGAACCAGTCCAGCGTAAACTGCTTAAACATGCGCACCGCGTTTGTGAACTTTTCATAGGAGCTTGTGCTTTGGTTGAAGGCCTTGATGACCTCAATGCCCTCCACATACTCCACGATGACGCTGTTGACCTCGCTGTTGGCCTGCATATATTTTTCGTATTGCGCATTGAAGCCCTGCATCATGCGGGTGTAAACCAGCGCGCCCAATGGCACGCAAACCAGCGTTGCCAGCGCCATGATCCAGTTGATGGAAAACAGGTAGGCGAGCACTGCTGTGGGCAGCAGCAGGTTGGAAATCCCCTCAGGAATCATGTGCGCGAGTGGCAGCTCGATGGTCTCCACCCGATCCACGATGATGTTTTTCATCTGTCCGGCAGAGCGCCCCAGCACTACGCCCAGGGGCGCTTTCATCAAACGGTCTGTAAGCGCCAGCCGGATATTCTCTAAAATGGTATAGGCCGAAACATGGGACAGGGTAGTGGATATGCCGTAAAATATAAACTTGACCAGATACCCGGCAGCGCAGACCATCGCCCAATGCAGCACCCCCGCCATGGACGCGTTGCCTGTAAAGAACAGAAGGATAATCTGGTAGACGCCATAATAGGGCACAAAGCCGCCCGCGACGCTGACGATGGCGCAGAGGATGGAAAACATCATTTTCCACCGGCAACTTTTTGCGAAATGCAGCACCGAGCCAAAGGTGCTGCGCGAGCGGTCTCCTTGTATATTCATATCAACACTCCTTTGAAGCAAAAAATAGCTTAGTTAGCTCTATATAACTAGGCTATTTATATCATGCGATTCACTTTGCTTTCTACTCCAATCCATTATCGCTGCTCCAAACGGTCAACGAATCGTATGGGTGCGCCGGTATTCGCTTGGCGTTTCGCCCAATACGGCTTTAAACGCCGCGGAAAACTTGCTGGCGTTATCATAGCCCATTTGGGCGGCGATTTCCGAGACCGGATCCGACGAACTGCGCAGGCGGACGGCCGCGGCGTTCATGCGGTAGGTGCGCATGAAGGAATAGATGGAATCGCCATACACCCCCCGAAAGCACTGCTTCATGGCGGTCATGGGAATGTCAAAGCGCTTTGACAGTTCCTCCATGGTATAGTGCCGGTTGATATTTTCCGTCATGAATTTCATCATGGACTTGATCTTCTGCACCTGCGTCCGGTAGAAGTAGCGGCCCTCCAGCGTGTCCCGCCTGACCTCCATGCCCATGAGATATAGGAGGATTTCCAGCGTTTTTATCCGGTAATACGGCAGCCGGCTTTCCTCCGGCATGGTATACATACCCGATAGATCAAGGCCCTTAAGCTTGGGGGCCACGGCGATAAAGGGCGTGTCATCCGCACAGAACCGCTCCCGCAGCGCATACAGATCGATGGGAAGGCCGCCCAGCATGTTTGGCAGATGCTCTGCGGCCTGGTCGGGCACAATGGCAATGGTAAAACCATGGTAGTGGCTCAAGGGAAGGGTGAACGAATGGGCATGCCGGCGGCGGGCAGTGATATTGAGATCTCCGGCCTCCACATAGAAGCAGGCGCGCTCGGAAAGCTCCCACTCAATGCGTCCTTCCCGGCAGTGGTCAATGCACAGCATCTCCAAATCCGTCTGAAACCGCGATTCGCAGAAGGCCATATGAAAATCGTTCTGCATGATGATCATGCCCGGAAAAAGCGACCACTGGGTCATAGTGCCCACTCCGGTTTCGTTTTCCATCTGAAGCACGGTTTTGCAGCTGTCCCGATAGACCTCCTTTACGTTGTCGCCATAATCTACATCATAGAGCGCTTTCACAACAATCCGTCCTCCTTTCCCGATGCTCCCCGTTCAGGAAGAAGCCGACAAGCCGCCTGCGGCCCGCTTCATCCAAGGGATAGCTTGCCGCGTGCTTGCCGTCTTCGATTTGCAAAACATGGCTGCAGCAGCGCAAAATAAACTCGGGGTCATGGGTGACCACCAGCAGCGTGTGCCCCTGTCTTTGTAGATCCTTTAAAATGGCGGCTGTCTTTTTCATATGCCGCAGGTCAAGGCCGCTGGTGGGCTCATCCAAAATCAGAAACTTCCGCCCGGAAACAACGGCGCAGGCAATGGCCACCCGCTGCTTCTGTCCGCCGGAGAGGGACATGGGATGGCGGTCTTTCAATTCGATCAAATTTAAATCCGCAAGCACCTTCTCGGCCTGTTGCTCATCTTTTTCCGGCATACTGAGCAGAATCTCATCCAGCACGCTTTCAGTAAATAGCTGGTGGTTGACATCCTGCATGACCATAAAGCAGTTTTTCAGCAGCCCTTTCCCCTGATAGCCTTTGCCCTCTGCATGGAGAGTGCCCTTACAGCATTTTTCCAGGCCGCAGAGGCAGCGGGCGAGGGTGGTCTTTCCGGCGCCGTTGCGCCCGATCAGCGCCACTATGGCCTGCTGGGGAAAGTTTGCGCTGCTAAGATGCAAACAATCGGGGAAGTTGCGATATCCAAACTGAAACCGCTCCAGTCGAATCGGCGCACCCCCGGCGAGTATCTTTTCCTGATCGTTATAGTCAAAAAGTGCTTCCAGCGACACCGGGCGCAGCCCCAGCGCATCCAGTTCTGTGAGCGACATCCGGCGCAGCTCCTCGGGCGTATACTCGCGCAGGATTTGGCCGTCCTCCATGTAGATGACTCTGTCCATCAGCTCACGCAGGTAGTGAAGCCGGTGCTCGGCGATGATGATTGTTTTGCCCTGAAGCTTCCACCGCTCAATTTGCAGCCGTAAATCCTCAATGGCCGCCATATCTAGATTGGAGGAGGGTTCGTCCAGAACAATGACAGGCGGGTCCGCCACCGAAACGCTGGCGCAGGCTACCCGCTGCTTTTCTCCGCCGGACAGCTTGAACATATTGCGATTCATAAGCGCTTCCATATTCAGCTCTCTGACGGTCCGTTCCATCCTTTGCAGAATCTCCTGCTTGGGAAGCCCCAAATTTTCGCAGCAGAAAGCAAGCTCTCCCGTCGTCTCCACATTAAAAAACTGGCTGCGTGGATTCTGGAACACAGAACCCACCCATTTGGCGGTATCATAGAGGGGCAGGGAAGAAACCTCCCGGACCTCCACCAGCACACGCCCCAGAAGTGCTCCTTCATAGTAATGGGGTACCAGACCGTTTATGAGCCTTGTCAAGGTCGTCTTGCCGCAGCCGGAGGGGCCGCAAAGCAAAACGACCTCGCCCCTTTGAACGGTGAGGTTGATGCGGCACAGACTTACGTCGGCGCTGTCGCCGGTATAAGAAAAGGACACGTCTTGTATTTGAATCATCTTTGGCATCAAACCACCCCCGTCCCGGTCAGCACAAGGCAGACGAGGGAAAATATGCACAGGGCAATCATGAGAAAATCCGCGGCACCAAGACCGATGCTGCAAATATTGGTGCGTTTTACCGGTGCGCCAAGCCCTCTTGTAAGGGCCGCCGCAGAAAGCTCCTCGCCAATCTTCACCGAGCAAATCATCATGGGAATCAGCCGGTATTCCAGCATATCCCCGGCTTTCCCGCCGCCAAACTGGACGCCGCGCATTCGCATGGCGTCATTGATAAAGGCAACCTCCTCCTTCACGGTGGGAAGAAAACGGAACACCACCGACAGGGGAATCACAAGCTTCTGCGTGATGTGCATCCGCTCCATAGCGGCCATAAATTCACTGATCTTGGTCGTGGAAATGGTATACCATGCCATCATGACCACCGGCAAAAATCGGGTGAAAATCACGACAATGGCGGACAGCATCAGGTTTAAAAAGCCACGCATATGGGGAAGCAGCAGAATCGTCGCAGCATAGCACGCCACATAGGCCGAAAAGCAGATGAGGGCGCGCCGCACCTCACCTGCGGCCAGCATCAACAGAAACGGCAGCATAGCCAGAACAATTTTTAAGATGTTCATCATGGGGGACGCCCCGCTCAAAATCGTAACAAGACCAACCGTAATCATCAGCAGAATCTTGCTGCGGGGATCCAGCCACAGACCACGGTGCTTCCCAGGTTTCGCCCACTCCATTATGCGATTCCCGCCCGAACAAAGTGCTTTTTAAGTAAGGCACGCCCAAGAAGCCCGCCTAAGATGCCAAACACAAAGCAGCAGACCAAAAGTACCGGCAAAATCCAGTCGGGCATCAGCTTCATCAATGCGTCGGCGTATTCGCTGCCATAGCCGCCGGAAATCAGCGTGGCGGTGTACGCCTCGCGGTTGATGACGATGGGAATAAAGTTGCCGATCATCCACATGGCAAACACACCGTGGCCCAGCACGGATTTTTTCGCGCTGCTGTACCCGCCGGAACGGGAAATAAGGTCGGCCAGCAGTCCAAAGAGGATGGACGTGGGCAGCGCAATGGTGCCCATGCCGCCCACGAACATCAAAATGCCCATAATCACGGCCATGATCCAAATCATGCCGAACTTTTTGACGCGGGTCAGAAAGAGCATATACGGAATCCCGCCAAAAAACGGAATCAGCACCGCGAGAAGCGGAATGAAAACGGGAATAAAGCCGAGCATGCTGACTGCCATGCAGATGACGCCATAGAGGACGGCGAATATCCCCACGTTGATTAGATCCTTTGCGTTGATCCGGTTTTTGACAGACGAATTGTTTTTCATGGAAATCCCTCCTTTGATTTAGTTAGCAACACCTAACCATTATTGTAATCGCTGCCCGTCGCATTGGCTACTCCAAACGGCCGGAAATGCTCCATTTGGTTGTGAAAGTGCTCGCATGAACAGCCTATTTGGATGCTGTTTCAATTAAAGATTATACTTGCAGATAATAAATGATTGCGGCTAGGAAAAACAATGTCAGCGCGACGTTAAACCCAGCTCCGTTTAAATACGGTCGTCCAATTTTAAGCTTTGAGGTTAAAAGCAGCGCCGCCGGACTTAGAATCAAGGGCGTAAACAAAAAGAACACCGAAGGCAAAACTGTCTGCCCCAGCAGAATCAAAACGGTATACACAGCCCACCCCAATGCCGTTATACCGACAGCGGCGATCCATGTGATATTCAGAAAGAACACATATTCATCAGCCAGCGATCCGCCCCAATCGCTTGCTGGCTTTTCTTGCCGGTAATCTTTGAAAAGGTTTTTGCATAGCGTTCCCACGTAATAATAAGCAACGTGTGCAACCGGTGACAGACTGAAGCCCACGCCCAAAAGCACGGCTGCAACCGTAGCCCAGGGAGAGGGCTTTGCCAAGGAGTAGAGCGAAAATACGGAAAAGAGCATAGAAGGGATGGAAAAATGGGCGATCAGCGCGCCAAACCGTAAACGCCGGGTGGAGCCGGAGAGCATCAGAACGGCCAGTTTCTTATTCTTAATCTTTGTATGCCGAAGGAACTCCTGATGCTTTTCCTCCTCAATATCAAAGCCAACGAGGAGAATATCCCCCATTAACCAGCATATACCGCTGATCAGGCCGGCTATCAAAGATATCAATACCCAATCCACGAACCATCCCTCCTTGTGATTTTATTTTCTATACGCTCCAGCCCATGCTCTGCTGCTGTATGGTGAACAATCGGTGATAAAGCCCTTCTTTTTGCATCAGCGCCTCGTGGCTGCCCTGTTCAAACACCTGCCCCTTATGAAGCACGATAATTTGGTCGGCATCGGCCACGGTGCGCAAGCGATGGGCGATGACGATGACCGTTTTGCCCTGAATCAACGTGCTGATGGCTTGCTGAATCAGCGACTCGTTTTCCGGGTCGAGGGAGGCGGTGGCCTCATCCAGCAGTATGATGGGCGCATCCTTTAAGAGCGCCCGTGCGATGGAGAGACGCTGACGCTCCCCGCCGGACAGGGTCGCGCCGTTTTCGCCCAGCAGGGTGTCGTAGCCCTCGGGAAGCTTCTGGGCAAACTCATCGCAGCGGGCGAGACGTGCCGCCTCCATCACCTGTTCACGGGTGGCGTGGACATTACCGATGGCGATGTTGTTATAGATGCTGTCGTTGAACAAAATAACGTCTTGGAATACAAAGGACATATAGCTCATCAGATGCTCCGGATCAAGCGTCTTCACATCCACACCGCCGATGGTGATGCGGCCGCTGCCTACGTCCCAGAACCGGGCGATGAGGCGGGCGACGGTGCTCTTGCCGCTGCCCGAAGGCCCCACCAGCGCCGTGATGCCGTTTTCGGGGATTTTAATGCTCATATCCCGTATGGTCTCCTCGCCCTGTTCATTGTAGCGGAAGCTTACATTCTTCAACTCAATATCATAGCGCTTGATCTCAGTTTCTGCGTCTCCGGTCATGGGCTGCACCGCCATCAGATCCCGCATGCGCTGCACGGCAATGCGGTGGTATAAAAACTCCGGCAGCAGCGTCAGCTCGGTGAGGATCGGCCCGTAAATACGCACCACGATCATGATAAACACCAGTAGGGGGATCAGTGCAATCTGTCCGCTTGTGATCAGCGTTGTGCCCAAGAACACGGTCAGGCCAATGCCCGCCTGCAGCACCACCTGCGCGCCCATGACAAAGACGCCGGTGCCAAACTCCATCTGGATCGCCAGGTGCTTCATGGTGCGCAGGGCGTTTTCCAGAGCGGCGAATTTCTCGCCGTCTAAGTTGCAGGCGCGGATGACCTTGATACCCTCCAGGTATTCCTGTACCTGCCCGGAAGCGGCCAGATGGGCGTCCACATGCTTTTTGTGCAGCTTTCCGTAGACTTTTCGGCTGGCGAAGATGATGAAGAAAGCCAACGGAACAGTGATGAAGACCGCCAAGGCCATGCGCCAGTCAAACAGGGCCAGCATCAGGCAGATCACAGTGATGGAAATACAGTTGGCGATGACCTGCGGCACGATGTGGCTGAGTACATGCTCGGTGGTGTGTACATCGCCCATGAGGTTGGTGGTCAGCTCGGTTAAGTCTTTGGAGTTAAACAGGCTCATGGGCAGCTTTCGGATGTGCTCGGCCAGTGATGTGCGGGCGTTTTCGCTCTCCATGTAGGAGACCACATACGTCTTTTTATAATCGTTCTTGTGGCATAAAAAGACGATGGCCGCGGCCACAAGCCCGAAGCCAAAGAGCAGCCACATCCGGCTCCAGGACAGTTCTCCTCCGGTTAACGGCTTGATCAGCTCCATGATCACCTGCAGCATCACGCCGAAGGGCAGCATCAAAGAAAAGTTGCTCAGGGTACAGGCGGCGATGGCCTTTTTCAGGTCTTTATAGCCTTTGTCTGTGAGCATCAAGGCATGTTGAAGTTTAGGCATTTTGAGTCACCTCCCGGTTTTTGTTCATGGTCCATGTGGTGGTCTCGTTGTAGACACGCCACATCTCGCTGTATCTGCCGCCTGCGGCCAGCAGCTCGTCATGTCTGCCCTCCTGCACCACCCGGCCGTCCTCCACCACGACGATTTTATCTGCGCTGCGGATGGTAGAAAGCCGGTGGGCGATGATGATGACGGTCTTATGTTTCATCAGCGTCTCAAAGGCCTTTTGAATGAGATGCTCATTTTCCGGGTCGGCAAAGGCGGTGGCTTCGTCCAGCACCACCACCGGCGCGTCCTTGACGATGGCGCGGGCGATGGCGATGCGCTGCCGCTCCCCGCCGGAGAGATGCACACCCCGGGTGCCGATCACGGTGTCGTATCCTCGGGGCAGCGCCATGATGAATTCATGGCATTGGGCGGCATTGGCGGCGGCTGTGATCTGTGCATCCGTAGCACTTTGATTGCCCAGCCGGATGTTGTCCTTCACACTCTGTTTAAAGAGGAATACATCCTGAAACACAAAGCTGACCTGCTCCATCAGATAGGAAGTGGTCATCTCCCGCACGTCCACACCGCCTAGGGTGATGCGCCCGCCGCCCACGTCAAAGAAGCGGGGGATCAGATGGGCGATGGTGCTCTTGCCGCCGCCCGAAGGCCCCACGATGGCGGTGACTTCTCCCTGCTTGGCGGAAAAATCCACGCCGCTTAGCGCCTCCGTTTCCTTGGCCTTGTCGTAGCTGAAGCGCACATCTTCAAATGCAACGTCGTAGCCCTGTACGGTTTTGGGCTGTACGGGCTCTGGCAGCTGGGGCTCGCCGAGAATCTCGTCCATGGCTTCCACGCCGCTTAGAATCTGCATACTGTTGGTGTTGACATACACCACCTTGGTGAGCACCGACGCGATGGCGGGCACGAACAGCAGGTAGAAGATAAAGGTCGGGGCAAACGCTGCATAATCGGTTGCGGCGATGCCCGCCAAAATGCCTACCGGCAGCATAAAGAGGTAGATGTTGTTGATCAAAGTCATCATAGCCGAAAAGCTGTTCTCCCAGCTCAAGGTATAGGGGATGACCATGTCGGTATACGCCTTGATGGTATCGTGAAGCCTGCGGAAGGAATACACCGTCTGACGAAACGCCTTGACCACCGATATGCCGCGGATGTATTCCACGCTGGCGTTGTTCATATCCTCTAAGGATTTCTGGTATTTATCCATCATGGCCTTGGCGCCCTCGTTGCCGTACATGGCCCCCTGCAACACAAAGGCCACCACAATACCCGCCAGGCAAGCAAGGCCCAAGCGCCAATCCACAATGAGCAATATCGCCACCATCACCATCGGCGCGACGGTGGCCGCCACGATGTCCGGCACTTGATGGGCGATGAAGCCTTCGATCTTCTCAATGTTTTGATCCATAATCTTGCGCAGCTTTCCGCTGCCCACCATCACATGAAAGCCCAAAGGCAGCTTGGCAAGGTGGGAGGCAAAGTCCACCTTAAGCTGATAAAGGGTGCCAAAGGCCGCCAGATGGGAAAAGATCAGTGCTGCGAAATACAGCAGTATGTTGCCCACCACGCCTCCAAAGGCCAGCCAGCCGTATCCGATGACCCTTGGCGCGTCCAGAAGTGTAATATCGGGCCATACGCCTAAAATTTCGCGCACCACAAGGTAGATGGCAATATAGGGCGCGAAGCTGACTATCGAAGCCAGCGCCGAAAAGACAGCCGACAAGATGATCAGCGGCTTTTTGGTGGATGCCAGTTCCAGCAACCGCGCCATGCCGGTTTTGCGAGACTTTACGCCCCTCTCTGTTTTGGATTTCACGGTGCTCATTCCTCCTTTTTTAATCATTGCAAACGAATTTTATGTTCTAAATCAGTCGGCCTTTTCCACCGCCTGAGCATTTTATAGAGGGTGCTTTTACGCGATCTCATTTCTTCTGCGGCTCCAGCCACGGCTGTTTTCCCGTACCGTTATAAAATCTTTATAGATTCCGCCTTGGCCCATCAGCTCGTCGTGGGTTCCCGTCTGGGCGATGCCGCCGTTTGCAATTACGAGTATCTGGTCTGCGTTTCGTATGGTACCCAGCCGATGGGCGATGACGATGAGCGTCTTGCCCTTGCACAGCTCGCTGATGGCCTGCTGGATGCAAATCTCGTTATCCGCGTCCACGCTGGCGGTAGCCTCATCCAATATGATGATGGGCGCGTCCTTCAAAATGCACCGCGCGATGGAAATGCGCTGCTTTTCGCCGCCGGAAAGCGTCTCGCCGCCTTCACCCACCATGGTGTCAAAGCCGTCTGGCAGCGCCATGATGAAGTCGTAGCACCTTGCTTTTTTGGCGGCTTCCACGACCTCCTCGCGGCTGGCCTCCGGACGTCCCATGCTGATATTGTTGTAGATGGTGTCTTGAAACAGATAGACTCTTTGAAACACCATACTGATATGCTCCATTAAATCGCTGAGCTTTACCTCCCGCACATCCTGGCCGCGCATGAGCACCTGACCGGATTTCACATCCCAGAAACGGGGCAGAAGGTTTGCGATGGTCGTCTTTCCACCACCGGAAGGACCCACCAGCGCCAGCATCTTGTTGCGCTCCAGCTCAAAGGAAACATTGTGCAGCACCTCTTTTTCGCCGTAAGCAAAGCCGACGTTTTTAAACTGCACCTCCAAAGCGTCTCCGGATGCGGGAATGGTCTTGGTGCCGTTATCCGGCAGCGGGCTCTCGTCAAACACGGCCTCAATGCGATCCATACAGCTGCTCATCACGGTTAGGCGCGCACTTTGCCCGTACAGCGCCTTCAAGGGGCCGAACAGGTCGAACACAAACAGCATGATGCCCACCACAAAGGTCACTTCCATCAGGGCGTTTGCGTTCAGGTACAGGGAAAGGGCGATGATGGCCGCTGCGCCCAGCCCATAGACGATACTCAGCCAGCGCTGCCATGGCGCGTGGTTTTCCTCGAACGCAATGCTGACGCGGTGGGATTCTCTGAAGTTATCGGAAAGCTCTTTAGATTTCTCTCCCAGCAGGTTATAGGTTTTGATGATGCCGATGCCCTCGGTGAAGTCCAGCACCGCTTCGGTCAAGTTTTCGCTCTGCTCCTGCCGGTTGGTGGAATCCTCCATGGCCTCTTTTTTCATGCCGCGCGCCACCAGCAGGATGATGAGCACAATAAAAACAGCCCCCAGACCCAACCATACATTGAAGAACAAAAGGAAGATAATCATCATGGCCTGGGCGAAGATATAGCCCATCATATCGGCCAGCACCGTCATGCAGTTTTCCTCAATGAAGGCCATATCGGTGGACAGCACCGAACTGATTTTGCCGATATTGCCCTCTGTAAAATAGCCCATGGGCAGCCTGCGCAGATGTGCGCCAAGCTCCATGCGCTTTTCGGCAAACGCCATAAATCCGGCTGCTGCCTGCAGCCTGTCGGCGATATGGGTAAACAGGATTTGTAAGAGGAGGCTGATAAGCATTCCTGCTCCCATACACAGGGACATCTGTACCGTTGCCGTGCCGTTATAAAAGGCGCTTAGCATAAAAAAGGCAAGGCCGATGGGCGCTCTGGCCAGAAAGGATTTCAAAAAGGAAAAAACAAAGGCCAGTTGGATCCTTCCCTTGTATTTTCCGGATACCGTAAGAATTCGTCTCATTAAGGCAATCATTCTTGCTCATCTCCTTTCGCTGTGCTGACCTTCCACTGCATACTGCCCTCGGCTGCCTGCCAAAGCTTTTGATAAGCGGGGCAGCTAGCAAGCAGCTCTTTATGCGTACCTGCTGCGGCAAGGCTGCCTTCATCCAACACGCAGATTTGGTCGGCGTTTACGATGGAGTGCAGCCGGTGGGCGATGACGATGACGGTCTTATCCCGTATGACCTCGGCTATGGCGTCGTTCATTTTTTCCTCGTTTTCCGGGTCCATAAAGGCGGTGGCTTCGTCCAGCACGATGATGGGGGCATTTTTCAAAATTGCGCGGGCCAGTGAGATGCGCTGCCGCTCGCCGCCGGAAAGCTGTTTGCCTCCGTCGCCGGCCATGGTGTGGATGCCGTTTTCCAATCGGACTAGAAACTCCTCGCACTGCGCTTTCCTGGCCGCTTCCATGACTTCCTCATCCGTTGCATCAAGCTTGCCAAGGCGTATATTCTCCAGCAGGCTGATGTTGAACAAAAACTGCTCCTGCGCTACGTAGGATATCTGCTCGTTGAGCGCTTCGATGCGCATGTCCCTGATATCCTGCCCGCCTATTTGAATCGAGCCCCCGCCGACGTCATAAAAATGCACCAGCAGCTTCGCCAACGTGGATTTACCGCTGCCGGATTCTCCCACCAACGCCGCAAGGCTGCCCTCTTTGACCTCAAAGGTGATGTCGTGGAGCACTTCTTCTTCCTTGTAGGCAAAACGCACGTTCTCAAATCTTATGGAGTGATCAACGCCCGAGAAGGGTTTGTCTGTTTGCTGAAGCGGTGGATCGCCCATCATTTTTTCCAAGCTTTCAATTTTGTAATTGATCTGGGGCAGCACGGACATGAAGCCGAGTGCTTTAAGAAGCGGCGGGCCTACGGCAAAGCACATGCACAACACCAGCACCAAATCAGGCAGCGTCGAGTAGCCCATTAGCACAAAATACCCGCCCAGCGGCAGCGTCAGCAGCGCCACGTAGGGCAGAATGCTGCTGTAAAGCGCCATCCACGGCCAGCAGACCTTATACCACTTGAGCGTAAAATCCCGGTAGCTTTTTACATCGTTCTCAAAACGGTGGTAGGACTCGCCGTCTTGGTTGAACACCTTGACGACCTCCATGCCGTTGATATACTCCACGATGGTGTTGTTCATCTTCCTGCCCGCCGCATACCAATTGCCCATCTCCTTCATGCCGATCTTGTACATAAGAAGCATGGCGATGATGTCGATCGGCAGTGAGCACAGCGACAAAAGCGCCAGCTTCCAATCCACAAAAAACATGCCGATGAACACCATGGCAGGCACCGCAAGATTTGCAATGCCCTCGGGCAGGGCGTGCGCCAGCAGCACCTCGATGTTTTCAATATCGTCGATAAACATCTTTTTGATGGCACCCACGCCCTTTTCCTGAATGGCGCCTAGGGGCTGGGCCTCCATTTTGCCCTGCAGCGAGATGCGCAGATTCTTGAGCGTGCTGTAGGCGGAGTCATGGGAGAGCATCAGGCCCTTGACATAGAGCACGGCATACAGCACCCCGCAGACCGCAATGGCGGCAATCAGCGCGGCCACCGTGCCAAGATGCAGCGCTTCACGCATCAAAAGCGGCCGGATGATCTGGTAGGCGAAGTAAAAGGGTATGACGCTCATGGCGAGCCCAAGCAGCATCACCACCACCGAAGCGTAGGTCGTTTTTCGGTGTTCGCCGGTGTATTCCAAAACCTTTTTAAACAAAAAGCATTCCTCCTTATCTGTGAAGCAACTCACATAAAGAAAGGGCAAGACGCGGCAGGCGGCTATGCGCCCCGCGTCTTTCGCCCGTCCTGATTATTTCAAGTGAATGTTGGACACCACAACGTAATTGGAATCCACATAGAAGCCATAATCGGCAATCTTTTCACTGTTCCAGATGCCGAGCTCGTGGGCGCGCGTTAAGGGCACCAGCAGCGACTCATCGGCAATGGTGGTGAGGATGTGGTTATAAATTTCCTGCACCCTCGCGTCATCGGCGGTGGATTCCAGCTCATCCAAAATGCCCTCCTCAAAATAGGCGGCAAACTGCATGGAGATGGGGTCGGTGCTCACCCTCGGGTTCATGTTGGTGACAAGGGTGGTCGGCTCAAAGGCGCCGCCGTATGTATTGGCGATGGCCAAGGGCGTGGTAGCCATGGCGGCATAGAAGGTCATCATATCGCCGGGCACCACATTGACCTTGATGCCCACCTCCAAAAGCCGTGCGGCAACGGCAAGGGCGAGGTTGTCAATGCTGGAAAGGCTGGTTTGGTAGTTAAGATCCACCTCAAAGGGGACGCCGTCCTTTTCACGGATGCCGTCGTCGTCGCTGTCTGTCCAGCCGGCCTGTTCAAGCAAGCTTTTCGCCTTATCAAGGTCTGTTTCATAGATGGTTTGCTCCACATCACAGTAAGGTGCTGTGCGGGGAAACATGGTGTCAGCGACCGTTTCCAAACCGTTAAACACAGCGGTTTCCAGCATGGACTGGTCGATGGTATAGGCAAGCGCCTGACGAACCAACACATCGTTAAAAGGAGGGTTGGTGACGTTCATGGACAAAAGGCGAGTTAGGCTGCTGCGCTCGTGCATGCCTCCGTGGAAGGACGGATCTGCCGAAAGCTCTGCATAGCCGTCAAAGCTGATGCGGTTACTGCCGAGAACAGCGTCGATTTCACCGCTGCGAAGAGCCAGAAGCTTAGAGTCGTTGTCTTCAATCACCTTCACACGAAAGACATCCACATCCGGTGCTTCGCCCCAATAATGGGGATTGCGCACAAAGGTGTAGGTGTTGTCCTCGTAATCACCTTCGTATAGATACGGCCCCGTGCCGAAGGAGGCGGTTTTGAAGATATCGCCATAGGTCAAGTCGTCCTGCCCCTCAAAAACGACGGGGTTTACGATGCCCAGCGGGCAGCACATGGTCATATCGTTGAGTGCGCCGTAGTAGGGATTCGTGAGATGGACGATAAGCGTGCCCTCATCGACCACTTCAATATCTCCAAAGAGGGAGGACAGAAGACCGAAAGAGCCGTTATATTCTCCCAGATTGACCACGGCGGCCTCATAGGAGAGCTTGACGGCCTCCGCCGTAAGCGGACTTCCATCCGAAAACTTTACGCCGTCACGCAGGTAGAAGGTATAGCTTTTTCCGTCCTCGCTGATCTCCCAGCGCTCAGCCAATTCTCCCACCAGCTCACCCTGCGCGTTATAGCTGACCAGCGTGTTGTAGAAGTTGCGCCCCCAGTAGATGGCACCGTAGTTGGATGAATTGCCCGGGTTGAGCACCGGTACAATACCAAGGGAAAAATCCCAGCTTTCGGTGAGGGTGATCACTTTGGGATCATCCGCTGTTTGAGCGCTCTCCCCGTTAGGATCTGCGGAAGCGGTGCTGTCTGGGGGTGTGTCTGTGCTTGGGCCGCAAGCGGCTAAGGCAAGGCACATCAGCAATGAGAGTGCAAGGGCAGTGATTTTATAAAATCTTTTCATGGTATCCTCCTAATATATTGATGGTATATAAACGCCTTTTAGCGATTATTTCTTTGTTATGTCTTTGGCAGCATCGCCTGAAGCAAAAGCCGGGAATAGGGATGGGTAAAGCAGGCTGTATCACCCTGATAACGCACCTGTTCCACGATCTCGCCGTCCTTCATGATCATGATCCGGTCGGCCAGATACAACGCCACATCGATGTCGTGGGTGATCATCAGATAGGCGGCAGTTTGCGCACGGTGAAGGCGCCTTAAAAGATCCAAAATGCTTTTGCGCACCAGCACATCCAGTCCGCTGACCGCCTCATCAAAGAGGATGATTTTCGGCTCTGCCGCCAGCGCCCGGGCGATGCACACGCGCTTTTGCTGGCCGCCGGAAAGCTCACTTGGCCGCCTTTTCAAGCAATCTCTGGGCAGTTCAATCCCGTCGGTCAAGGCAAGCACCCTTTGCTCCTCCTCCCGTTTTGTACAGCGGGTGAGGTTGCGTATGGGCTCGGCGATGCAATCATAGATGGTGAAGCGCGGGTCAAGGGCGCTTTTACCGTCCTGCAAAACAAGCTGAAGACGGGAGCACAAGGCCCGATCCCGCTTTCTCCCCTTTGGGACAATGCTCCTGCCGTTTAGCAGGACATCACCTGAGCTAGGCGGCAAGAGCCCCATAAGCAGCCGGGATAAGGTGCTTTTACCGGAGCCGCTCTCTCCCACCAGGGCGTAGAACTCCCCTTCGCGCAGAGTAAGATTGATGTTTCTCACCGCCTCCACCAATTGATGACCACCACTTCCATGGGAGAAATTTTTGCACACATTTCTTGCCTCTAGCATATCGCAATCCTCCCGGCGCAGACGCTGTTAGTGGCCAGTGATGACTTGGTCAGCCGGTGGGCGTTTAGCAGCGCTCTTGTGTAGGGCTGCTGCGGATTTTTCAGCACATCCTCCACCGTTCCGCTCTCAATCATTTCGCTGTCCTTCATAATGAACAGCGCGCCGCCAAGCTGGGCCGCCACAGAAAAATCATGGGTGACCAGCAGAATAGCCGCGCCTTGCCGGCGCAGTTCCTTGAAAGCCTCTACCGTAGCGTTGCGGTGCACCACGTCCAGAGCGGTAGTGGGTTCGTCTGCCACGATGAGGCGGGCGTTCACCATCAGCGCCATGGCGATCATCACACGCTGCAGCATGCCGCCGGAGAGGGTGTGGGGATAGCTGTGATACACGCGCTCTGCTTCCATAAGCCCCGCGCGCTCCAGTGCGTTCATGATTTTATCTTTGCGCGTTGCGGGCTTATCATCCGCATGCAGAGCAAGGGTTTCCGTCATCTGCCGTCCGATTTTCAGCGAAGGGTTGAAGGCGGTCATGGGATTTTGCGGAATCATGACAATCTCGCCGCCATAGAGCCTTCGCCTTTCTTTTTGGGCCATGGAAAGGAGTTCTTTGCCGTCAAATACGATTTGCCCCGACACACAAAAGCGCTTAGCATCCAAAAGCCCCATCATAGCGTGGCAGGTCATGGTCTTGCCGCAGCCGGACTGTCCAAGCACGATCAGGGACCGGCCCGGGCGAATCGAAAAGCTGACGCCTTTTACCAGCTGATTTTTTGTTTTGATATGCTCTACATGGAGCTTATCTACCTTCAAAAGTTCCTTCAAAACGATTCCTCCTCTGGCAAAAGCACATCGCGCAGGGCCTCGCCAAAGAGGTTGAAGCCGGCGGCGGTAATTAGAATGCAAAGCCCCGGATAAATCAGAAATTCCGGATGGCTGTAAAGGTTCGTGCGCGCGTCGTTGAGCATGGCGCCCCATTCGGCCACCCCCGGGGGCAGCCCCAGGCCTAAAAAAGCAAAGCTGGAAACCATCAGTATGGAGGAGGCCACGCCGGTGCTCAAATAGACAAAAAACTGTGGCAATATGTTGGGAATTAAGTGTCTTACGATAAGCTTTGCTGTGCCGCAGCCGCTGATGCGGGCGGCAAGTATGTAATCCTTACCTATCTCCACCAGCGCGTAGGCGTGCACCGTCCTTGCAAACCACGCCCACATGGAAACGATCACGGCTATGGCGATATTCTGCAGTCCGTTGCCCAAAATGCCAATCACCGCCACCGCTATGATGAGCGCTGGAAAGGAGATAAAAGTATCGCAAATGACGGTCAGCACCCTGTCTGTTTTCTCGCCCACGCAGGCGCTGAGCGTGCCCAATACAAGCCCGATCAGCGCCAGCGCGCATAGCACTGGCAGACTGATGATCAAAGAATACCTTGCGCCATAAAGCAGCCTGGAAAACTCGCAGCGGCCAAGCTGGTCCGTGCCCAGCGGATGCTCACCGGAGGCGGGAAGAAACTTTTTTGATAAATCTACCAGCTCCGGATCATGGGGTGCGAGCATGGGCGCCAAGAGTGCCGCGAGCAGCATGGTGACAATGAAGGCGAGGCCGATGAGCGCCTGCGGTTTTTTCAGTAAGCTTTTAAGCATTGCTTTTCCTCACCATCCAAGGACACAACAGCCGGTTCACGATATCCCCGATCAAGTTAGCCAATACAAAAATCGCGGCGATAATCACAATACAGGTGACAACGCTGGTGGCATCAGACGCCATCACGCAGGCAATCAAATACGAGCCTATGCCTTTTATGGAGAACACGCTTTCCACCACGGCGCTGCCCGCGATGAGATAGCCAAGATACTGGCAAAACAGCGTGACGATGGGCGGCAGTGCATTGCGCATCACATGGTGCACAAGAATCCGCCCCGGCGCAAGCCCCCGCGCCTTGGCATAGCGCACATAATCCGACGAAAGCTCTGAAAGCAGCGTGGAACGAAACAGCCGCACAAGCCCGCAGGCGATCGGAAACGCCAATGCAAAGGAAGGCAGTATATACCCTTTGATTCCCGGCTCGGGTGTCACTTTAAAAATGGGGATTTCCACGGCAAAGGCCAGGAGCAGCAAAAAACCCAGCCAAAAGGTGGGGATGCATATGCCCAGCATAGTTACGCCCCGGGCAGTGTGGTCTACTGCGCTATTGCGAAAACGGACACACAACAGGCTAATGGGGACGCCCAGCAGTATCACCCATGCCATGGACAGGCCAACGAGGGCCAGCGTAACCGGAAAATACTCCGCGAGGTCTTGTGAAATGCTTCTGGATGAATAAAGTGATGTTCCTAAATCACCGGTAAAGAAGCCTTTTATCCAACTTGCGTATCGAACGGGCAGAGGTTTATCCAGCCCCCTCTCCACCCGCACGGTTTTAATCAGTTCCTCGGAGGCATTGATATTGGCCCGGCGCGCAATGGATTCTGCGGGATCCTTGCCGGAGAAGGCCAAAAGGAGAAAGCTCAAGATACTTACGCCGATTAAAACAACGACAAATCCTAAAAGACGCTTTTGTATATATCGTTGCAAACTCTCACCCCCCCAGCTCAGTTAGCTATATCTAACTGAGCTACAAAATATATAGGCCTAAGTGCGGCCTGTAAAGTTGAATAACGCTTAACCGAAATAATTATACGGTATCATTGTACTTGATTGAGTTAGACAAGGCTAACCAAATACTACCTTACTCCTTCTTTTCATATTTGTCAAGATGTTTTAACGCATAAGTTCTGGCCTGTGTCTATGCACTTAGCAAAACCCTGTGGGAACGTTTTAGGCTGCAAGCATAGTCTTTACCCCAACATACCGTTTGTTAAAACTTTTGAAGCTTCTGTTTAGCAAACAGGGCTTTTCACTGCTTTTCACAACAAAATTCGTGCTGTCTGTACCAAGGAGCGGTGTAAGCGGATCAATTTCTTTATAATGAAATGTGGTATAATATTTTTTGTGGAATGAGGGAACAGTACCCATCTATCATTCCTGTCAGCCGCGTTATCTCAGGAGGTGGTTGTGACATATGATTCAGGTTGCCCTGTGTGATGATAATTCCCTTGATTTAAAAGCCTGTGCGGAACAAATCATCCAATGTGCGAATAAGAATAATGTTGCAGTACAATTATCGTGCTTTGAAAGTGCCGAAGCGCTGCTTATGGATATATGCGAATTCAAACGCCATGTAGATATTCTTTACTTGGATATTCTTATGGATCAAATGAACGGGATGACCGCCGCGCAGACATTGCGCGATTTTGGCTCTTACGCTCAGATTGTGTTTCTAACGAGCACCCTGGATTATATGGGACAGGCTTTTGATGTAGGAGCGATCCAATACCTTTTAAAAGGAGCGTTTACGCACACACAATTCGAACGGGTGTTTCTAAAAGCAGTGAACCAGGTTGCACGGCAAAAGGACGATCTTTTTGTCTGTGAAATTAACAGCTGCATTACGAGTATTCCTTTTCGCTGCATCACTTATTTTGAGGTGATGGACCGGGAAATCCTGCTGCACCATATACAGCACAAGGACCCGATTTGTTTTTATGCAACCATGGGCCAACTGGAAAAGGATTTGTCTGCCAAGGATTTCTTGCGCATTCATCGTTCCTATTTGGTACATCTTCCATTCATCGCTAAATTCGCTTCGCAAAAACTGGTGCTCAGCGACAAAACACAACTCCCCATCGGACGAAATTATATGGAGTCGGTCAAAAAGCATTTCTGCGATTATATATTTCAAAACAATATATATGCTCCTAAAGGAGAAATAAAATTATGAACATCACCGCCGGAATTTCGATTATTCTATATTATTTGGCCTTTATCCTATACTACCGCCATCTTTTACCGGTCGGCCGAAAACGTATTTGGATGATTGTGCCGGCGCTGCTGCTGCCTGCAGCCGCATACTATGTCGTTTATCTGATTGCTCTGCCTTGGCTGCATCTTCCTGTTTTATTCATCGCCATGACTTTTGGCGCGTATTTATGCACCGGCATGTCCTTTATGCAGGCACTGTATGGAGCAGGCGTATGCACATTGAGCCTCTATTGCTTTCGTGGGATCACCACCTCTCTTGGCGCGTGGATCGTACAGGATACGCTGCCGGGCTTTGCGCTGGATTCACAATCCTATTATGGATTGACAGTAGTATCGTTGCTCATCGCACTGATTGTTTTTCAAATTCTGCGCAAAACAGCCCTTACGGATCAGGATATCCGTATGTTTTTAAGTGAACCGGGTTCTATAAAAAATGTGATCGTCTACGAGTTGGCCGCGATTCCATGTCTTATTTTGCTCAATGAAGGACGTCACCACACCCCGAATGCATTGTGGTTCACCGGCATCACCTTGGCGGGCTGCGGATTCATACTGTTGATGCTCTTCTTTTCGATCTATCATTCCATCAAGGAAACACGGCTTTTGCGATATAAGCTTAGAAATCGGTTTGCCGAGGAGCAAATGGAAACACAGCTTCGTTATTACAACTCCTACCACAAAAACACAGAGAAATTTCGCAAATTAAAACACGATTACCTCTCGGTTATGCGCACACTGAAGGCCATGCTGGAGGAGGGGCAGAGCGAGCAGTCGCTGGCGTTGATTCATGAGACCTATGCAAGCTTGCAGGAGCTCAACTTTCAGTATGGTGAATATTCGGAAAATGCAACACTCAATGCGGTATTGCAGGATTTGGAGTTGAATTGCAAAGAGCACGGCATCCGGTTCTCCTGTGAGGCTATGCCCCCTCGAAGCACAGAGCTTACCACATTGGAAGCGTTGCGTATCATTACGAATATCATCAACAACGCGGTGGAGGCCTGCAAGAGGATACCGCTGGAGGAGCGATTTATAAAGATGATAAGTCGAAATAAAAACGGTTGGGCGATGCTGCATGTTGTCAATGGGTTTGACGGAAACATCCGTATGGAGCATGGCCAGCTCAAAAGCCGCAAGCACCGACAGGCGGATCACGGCTTGGGGCTTTCAATTGTGAAGGATATTGTTGAAGAAAAAGGCGGTTTTCTTATGACTGAATACGATCTGAAAACGAACACTTTCGAAACGACCGTGTTGGTGCCGCAATGTCTGCCTGCAAAAGACCGGTCTAATTGATCATAAACATCGAAATGCAGTATATACTTTTCGATGTTGTGGGTCAAAACCATGTCGTTCACATCAAAATTCATATCGTTCACGCTAAATATGGAAATTGAAAAATATTTTGTGCTAAAATTACATGTGCAAGAAGTATGCTTTCGCCAGGCTTTTTGAAGATGTGGCTGTTTACGCTGTTCTTACGGCGTTTCATGCTGTTAGATTTTCAATAAAAGCAGATATGCTGTTCATTGTCTATGAAATAAATTGATTTTAATTGAAGGAGTTTTTTGTGTTGAGAAGCGGAAACAATGGTTTATTTTTTGGGAGCAAGCGGGCGGGAAAGGCCATTATATTTCTTTTGGCATTGCTGGTGTTTGTGGAAATAATGCCTTTTAAAGCGTTGGCCGAAGGGTTCACACAGGATCCGCCGGCACAAACGGAGGAAGAAATAAAAACTGATGCGGAGCAGCTTGAGCAGCTTGAAAATTCTGAACAATCCGAACCGCAGCCTGGAATAAACGCACTTGGCGGCTTGTTGGACGAGCCTGATACCGTTTTGTGTACGGCGCCGGATTATTGTGAAAATGAAAGCTGCACATGCAGTACGGATCCCAGCGCGTGTGTCTGTGACGATACATGTCCCTGCCGGATCTACACACAAGTGTCCTGCAAAACGCCCTCCCAATGCAGCAGCGATATATGCAAATGCCAAACGGACGGAGAGGCGGTTTGTATTTGCGATGCTGCATGCAAATGCCAATATCCCGATTTTACATCGCATGCGGAGGTGTCCTTTTCAGACGGCAATCCCGCAACAGGCGATGTGATAAAGGCAAGCATACAGATGCATCTTTCAAGCACAGAGGCCAGCTTTGCGGATGTGGTGATCAAGGTTTTTGTGGAAGACAGCATAAAAATTCAGCCGTTGGATCTTGACGGCCGCTTTACCTATGTAAAAACAGAGCAGGAAAGCGGCTATAACGTGATCTATGTAACCATACCGGATTCAAGCGCAGCGGCAGGCATGTTTGATGTGGATCTCATGTTTCCTCCCGGCATTACGAAAGATCACACAGAGGCGGATATCTATGTGGAAATTGAGGGAAAGGTAAACGGTCAGCCGTTTGATAAGAGGCAAAACGATCAGGATGGCAGCGAAAAAGGTACTGTTACGGCATCTGCACAAGAAACAAACTGGACTATAAGCATAGAAAATGCAGAGTTGGATTATAAAAATGAGAGCAATGATGACAATATTTTTCTGCAAAAAATCACGCTGGACCGTATGCCCAAAGGCGAGAAGGGCATATACTATCTTGACGAAAACAGCGCAGGCATAACCATTACGCTGCCTGGAGATGCAGATGACTCCACTATAAAGCGAATTACAACCTCCGGCGGTGCTCTTGTATCCTATACGGACAACGGTGACGGAACGATCACGATAAACACTTCTGATATCCCTTTTAACGATGGATTTACTGAGGGCTACTCGAATGCTCAAAGCGCTGTTTTTAACATTGTGTTTGAGCTTTCGGAACAATTCATGTTGGATAACCCGCCCGAAAGCGTTGATGACAGTTTTTATTTTTATGACTTTGAAACCGAGGTGACCTTTGGGTATATCACTGTGGAGAAAACGGATAGCTACAATGATTCCGAGGTTGTAGGCATTGTAGATTATGCGCCAACCAGTGGTACAGGCTCTATCGGCAAGGGGGCGGAGCCGTCAGTAAAGGGTAAAACCTTCTTTGATGACCAAGCCTCCACAATGACCCCCATCAAGTATAGCATCAGCTTTATGAACAGAACCAACTCACCGATGAAGGATTTGATCTTAAAGGATGAGCGCCCGGAATTGCGATGGATCAACGGGAATGTATCTGAAGTAATCCCGGATTTGGAAAACGTTCCCAAGGATAGTGTGTTCTTTTACTCCTTTACATTAACGGAAAACACAACATCAAGCCCCTTATACCTTCGTTTGTTTAAAAATAATATACAGCAGGGCAGCGACATACCCCTTACATTGGACACCAAACAAACGATCAACCAAAAAGATATAGATGAAATTCAAATTGTAACGGATAATGGTGTTATAGTTGAACACGGAGAAACCATAAAAGGTGTTGTAGAGGTCATAGGGGATGTGGCTCTTGCCTCTGACCAAACAACAAGAGATAAAATAAAATTTGTTAGAAATACGATATCATTTATCGGAAAATCAACGAAGGACATATCTAAAACCCTCTCGGGATCCCACAGCGCTCAAGTATATGTATACCCATATGCAAACACGCCGGACCCTGCAAAAATATGGGATCTTTCAGGTCAAATTAGCGCAGCAACATCGGGCTTTCAACCCAGCGTCGAGATAACAAGGGGGAAGAATGTATATTACCGCCTTGAGGTGAAGCCCAGAAATGCAGAGCAGATTGTATTTGACTCTGTGTTCTTTATTGAGCTTCCGATCGAGGTGCAATGGGGGGATACCCCGGACGTTGCACTTTCCGGCGCGATTGAAGCGGCCGGCTATACGGTATCAGTCGTAAACAATCCCATGAATGCAAACACGCTTTTGATGGTAAAACCAAATGCGGGCGCCGGCCAGCTTCTTGATCCCTCAAAAACCGGATATATCACAGTAAAAGGGATGGTCGACGCAAACACACCCCAGGGGGTAACGGTAAAGACAAAAGTTTACTTTGGCGTGTTGGATACAAACACCCCTTTGGAGTTTTCGCCAAACCCAATGCCGGCTTATGCAACGGTGGCAGACAGCGCGACCAAGGCAGCGCTATCCGATATTGTGGGCACAGCCACGGAATTTTGGCAAAGCAATATACAATTGAAGGTGCGGGGCAGCGGCTTTTTAGAGGGAGAATTATCCGTACAAACCGAGTTTGACAGAGAAACCGATGCTTGGCATCGTCATCCGGAAGTGAGCTATGCTCTTGCCGGCGGACAGCTTTATTATAAATTTCATGTGAGAAACAGCGGACAGCTTGATGCGGAGAATATTGAGCTTTATAATATCTTTTCTACAGAAGGAGATTCATTTATAGTAGGCGGCGCAGGCCGCGGATCGAACTGGAAGCCCTATCTTACAGGGCCTGTACAGCTTCCGCCGGAACTTGTGGGTAATGCAACGGTCTATTACAGTGAGTTTGCAGACCATAGGGTCAATATGAGCGGCGGATATTCCGGCACAAAGGACTGGACAGAGACGCCTTACAACTGGTCTGCAATTAAGGCTATAAAAATTGTATGCGACCCATCCTACAAGCTTCCAAAGGAAGGATTCTTTGATATCATCGTACCCATGCTTGCGCCTACAGATTTCGAGATAAAGCCGGATCCGGAGAAAAATTCTGCGGTTAGCTCATTGGCTACCAAATTTAATTTTGAAGGTAAAAACCCAATGGCGTGGGAACCGCTAAGGGTGGTTGTGGAAATGGTAGATACGGATAAATCCACCATTTCCGGCGTTATATGGGATGATCAGAATAAAGACGGCGTGAAAGACAGCGTGAATCCGATCGCTCCTGCTTTGCCTGTAGAGTTTGGCAAGGAAGATGTTGAGGTGATGTTGTTTATGTATAATGGATCCACATATGAGTATAGGTACTCTACAAAAACGGATAACGAGGGGAAATACAGATTCACGAATGTAGACAACGGAACGTATGAGGTGAGGGTCGTTCTGCCGGACGGTTATAATCCGGGCGGAATGGGGCCTGATAATAAATATGAGACATCTATCCAAACAGACACGCATCCTTTAACCGAAGACTCATACAGATATATCGATTATGACGGAATTTTCAGCATCATAACTAAAGAAGATTTCAGTGACCAAGACGGAGCCATATACTCCGCGCCGGGGACAATATCGGGTACCGTATGGCGCAGTTTTGATAAAAATTCACCTATGCGGGATATATCTGACCTTGCAAAGGATAAAGGTCTTGAGGATGTTATAGTAACCTTATATAAGGTGATAAGCGGCGACGAACGCGAGAAAATACAAACAACCACCACAGCTTCAGGCGGGGCATATGCCTTTACAAACGTTCCTGCGGGCCGGTATGTTGTTATATGCACCCCCCTTACAGACTACAGCATTGTGAAGCGTACAGAGACAGTCTATACACAGGGCAGCCCTGTATTACCAAACGAATCCCAAGCCTCGCCTTCCAAATCGGGGGGATACGCCTTGGGGCAGAGCTTTGAAATCTGGCTTTCGGCAGGCGGTACTCAAACAGGCATTGATTGCGGGCTTGTGCCGAAGGCAGGCTCCATTTCCGGCAATATCTGGAGCGACACAGATGGCAGCATGAATCAAGGAGCGGGGAAAAGGGCGTATCGGGCATCGTTTTATCCATAGCTAAAACCGTATTAGACGGTGTTTCGTATACAGGCTCGGCCACCATAACCACGAATACAGACGGCGACTTCTCTTTGTCCGGCTTAAGCCCTGGTACATATACCATTGCCTATACATCAACAGATCACTATGTGTCAAGGCATACGGATCTTTCTGCGGATACGCCTGTAAATGAAGCGTCTCGTTTGCTCACCCATACATTTACCGTGGAAATTAAGCCTGAGGAAACGGGGAAGCTGCATGTATCCGGCTTAAAGCTGGGGATCGTGAAAAAACTTAAAATAACAGGCAGCGTTTTTAATGATCTGAACGCAAATGGCGCGTTTAATTCAGCGGGTGCAAATCCTGATATTAAAATGCAAACAAGCACCATCCATATTGAGCGCACAAGCGGCGGCGATGGAACGGAAATAGACAACCCGTCCGTTACGGCTGCATCTGGCGATTACTCCTTTGAGACATGGCCGGGCACATATACCGTTGCATTCCCAACTGCTTCCGGCGCTTACAGTATATCGGGAAGTACCGCCGACGCAAACAGTACAGATTATGCAAACTACCTGACCGTGAAGAAGAACGGGGGAGGGTTTGTGCGCAGCACAAGAACATACACGCTGTCAAACCTTACCGAAAGCAGAAGCGGCATAAACCTTGCGCTTACAAGGCCCCGGACGATGAAGGGCGTTGTTTGGCATGACGCAGACGGAAATGCGGCCATAAACATCACCCCGGATGAATATATAAGCGGAGGAAGGAGCTTGACCATAGCAGCAGTTTCCGGTCTTGCGGCTACGCCTTCTTCCAATACGACAAGCTCCAACGGAACAACAGGGGCATATGACTTTAGCGGCTTATACCCCGGCACATATACTGTTACGGCGGATTTAACAACTCCAATGTACAAAGTAACGAATTACGGCAGCAGCTTAGGCTATAACGGGGCATTGACCACCGGCGGTGTGTATACCTTTACCATCCCAAGCGAGGATACAGGGATTACAAATGATGTTCAGGATATAAACTTCGGGCTTGCAAAGCCGGTGAAAATAGGGGGATTTGTGTGGCAGGATAAGGAAATGGATCTTTCTGCCAACTATGTGCTGAATGGTGTTTACGATTCAGCAACAGATTCCGGCTATGTTCAAACAGGCATAGCAAAGCTTTATAAGTGGGATCCATCTGACGGCGCATATAAGCCGTGGAATGGAACTGCCTTTGGCACAGATGCCAATGCGCTTAAAGCAAACGCGCAGTCGGGTATGTACTATTTTGCAAACCAGCTTCCGGGTAACTATCAGGTGGTTTTAACGCCTAATGCAGACTATTTTGTAACGGGGCCCTCTGCCAGCCGGAGCATCGTAAACCCAACAGCAGGAAATGGCAATGCTACCTTTACAATGACAGGGGATACTGTGGGTACATGGGAAAACATCGTGATGTATTCAGGTGATTCTTTGGACGGAGACATAGTTCCTGCCCACATACCCTCCCTTGATTTGGCGGTGGGCAAGTATATTACAATCTCCGGGGTTATCTATCATGACTTAGACGGAAACGGCCAAAAGGGCGGATCGGGAGAAAGTAATTTTATAACGAATCCGGAGCAAACGGTAACGTTATTGAGAGACAGCTCGCATACTGCAACGCCAAACTATGAGATAGAGAAAGCAAACCAATCCGCAGTAAACGGTGCCTACTCCTTTACAGTAAAGCCCGGGAAATATCGGGTGCTTTATCAGCAAAACGAATACAAAATTACAAATGTTGCAGCTTCCGGACTGACCGTATCTGTGGATAACGGCAATCCCTCTAACAGCACGGCTGCCTATGAAAACGCAGCTTATATCACAGGTACACAAGGAAACATTGCAGATAAAGATTTCCTTTTGTCGGTATACTCACAAATCAGCGGAGATGTCTGGCTGGATAAAAATGCAAACGCCATATTTGACACATCTCCTGCAGAGGATGCGATGGCGGGGGCTAAGGTAGTATTAGACTATACCTCAGGAGGGCCAAATGAGACATGGTTTACAAATGATTATCCATCTGCCGACAAGACAAAAACAATCGGGGCAAGCGGAGAATATGCGTTTGAAAACCTGTGGCCCGGCACATATACTGTTACATTAATAAACGGTAACGGTAATAATCCGGACATAAGCCGATACATACGTACAAATACCATCAATAAGACGGGGATGAGTGAGGTATCCGAATGGACGTGGCAGGTTGTTGTTACATCTGATAACCACGGGGATACAACGGATATAAACTTTGGCCTTATCAAGCCGTCCTCTATACAGGGTATTGTTTGGCATGATGCGGATAACAGCAAAGAAAAGGACGAGAGCGAGACGGCCACTACGCCGAATGTGTCCGTTGTGCGTACTGCAACGGGCAATATGAAGCCTTACACGCATACAGGCACAACAGGCGGAGCGTTTAATCTTACAGAACTTCTTCCGGGGGAATATACATTCTCTGCAAACCTAGCCGCCTCATGGCTTAGAACCTATCTTGCGGAGGCTTCTGCGGTGAGCTCAAATCCTGCGGGCTCCGTTACTGTTGCGCCCCATGCCACGGATACAAATAAATTTATAGTGACCATTACGGACGGCACAGGAAACGGTGTGGCTGCTGCAAATATAATGGCGGGCTATGCACAGCCCAGCATAATTGAGGGTGTGATCTATTACGATACAAACAACAGCGGCAGCAAGGATCCGGAAGAGACGGATCTAAACGGCATGATCGCGACCCTTACGTCTACAACAGACCCGTCTTTTACGCAGCAGACACAAACTACGGCAGTTGCAAACGGCTCTAAATTCAGCTTCGGCAATCTTTTGCCGGGGACATATGAGCTTGTGATTACGGGGGATATCAGCAGCTACCTTGTCACGACTATAGAGGGAGCAACGGTGGGAACGGCCCCCGAAGCAACAGGCGCATTCAGCAAGGCTGCTAAAAAATGGACCATAACGATCCCTTCCGATGATCAATCCATCAGCCTGCAAACCGGCGTCATAACCCCAAGAAGCATTTCAGGTACAGTATGGCATGATATAGACGGAAACGGCGCTTATAATGCCAGTCTGGATCAATACTTCTCATCACCAAAGGTTAAGGTTGAGCTGTATAAGGATTACGGCACGATGAACGAAGTAAAAACAGGGCAAATGGATGCAAGCGATTCAAACGGCGGATATAAATTTGAAAACTTATATCCGGGCAATTATACGGTTGTAGTCATGAAGCCAAGCAGCGATTACTATCCTGCGAATACGGGCAGCGTTCATGACACAACGGCTGTAACAAGAGATGTTACGGTGACAAATGCTGATATAACAGGAGAAAATTTTGCGCTTTCCCGTAAGATTTCCATAACAGGAAGCGTATGGCAGGACAAGGATGCAGGCGGCGCAAATGGTAAATATGATGAGGGAGTCGATACCATATTAGGCGGGGCTGCCGTTACACTCAACCATGGCGAGTCTGATGAAACGACGGTCAATGCCGATTCAATAACGGGCATCTATACATTTTCGGATCTTGAGCCGGGAACATATACGGTATCGCTTGTGGATCCCGCATATGCCGATTATGCACTGACAAACAGCATGGATACGGCAGATACGGCGTTTGATGCGAAACATATAGGGGAAGCTGTATCCTTTAATCCTTCAGGAAGGACATGGACGGTTACTCGATATGACGGGCATAACCAGAAAATAATAGATTTTGCAATTTCACCCAAATCCTCCTTATATGTTAAGGTTTGGACAGATACCAACGGAGACGGCATGGAGGATCAATACGAGCCAATACGACAGGGCACAACCGTAAACCTGTACCTGAGCGGTGACGACGGAAGCACCTACCCCGATATACCTGCCAAAACCCTTACAACGGATTCAAACGAATATATGGTATTTGCGGATCTTGCAATAGGCTACTATAAAGTGGAGGTCGTGCCACAGACGGATTGCGGAGTGACAAACACGGCAGACAACGCAACGTATCAGTATATACATAACGATAAGCACGGGCGTACTCATGAGCGTGAGTTCGGCATGGTTCAGTACGTTACATTCTCAGGCCAAGTGTGGACGGAGATGGACGGCGACGGTGTGTATAATTCCATCAATTCCACTGAAACGGTTCAAGCGCATGGATTTGCCCTGTATAGAAATGATGTGCTGCTTCCCGGCTTTACCACGACTCTTGCGGACGGCACCTTCACCATAACGGCTGCGGATAAAATTTTGCCCGGCCGGTTTAAGCTTGTGTTTGCAGACCAAACAGAGCATCTTGTGACAAACACGGCAAAGGGCTTTGTTCCAAAGGACCGTAAGTGGGAATTTACATTGACGGACGGGCAGGACAAGGATGATATCCGCTGCGGGTTTACGCCTATGCGCACGATAAAGGGGTATGTGTGGCTGGATGATGACCTTAGCAGGGATAAAGAGCCGGGTGAGGATTATCTGCTTACAGAAACGGTAACCCTCTATGTGAAGGGGGCCGACGGCCATTACGCGCCTGTAAGCGGGTATGAAAATGTTCCCATAAGCCAAGCGACCAACACATTTGAATTTAGCGGGCTGTATCCCGGGGAATACAGGGTGGGGGTTGATACCGCAAGGGAAGAATACCTCCGCACAAATCCGCCCGCCGGCCAGAACGAGACCTGCTACTATGCAGAATACAGCTTTGGTGAAAGCGATACGCCGGCTACCACTACAAAAGAAGATAAAATAGGGCTTGTTGCCAGCGCCGTTATATCCGGGTTTGCTTATCTGGATAAAAACTCAAGCGATGCTTATGAAGCCGGCATAGATGCATATATGGTTGTAAAGGTGATTGTTAAAAAACTAAGCGGCGGACTGCCGGTGCACACATACCCGGCATTTTCCACGAATCCGGATGGCACCTATGATACCCAACATTTAAACCTTCTGCCGGGCGACTACTCTGTGGAGTTTGAAGAAGTACAGGACCACGCAGTATGTACAAATGCAAATACCGAGTTTGATGCGGCATTACGAGAGTGGACATTCTCTTTAGTGCCTGGTGAAAAACGTGAAGATGCAGATATCGGCTATAAGCGTGCGTACTACATTATACGGGGAAGCGTATTCAACGATATGGATGCAGACGGCATTAAATCAGATTCAGAGCCATGGTTTAGCGCATCGGATGGGATTGTGATGACCGCAAGTCATAGCGGCACGAACACCCATTACAGTGAAATGGTCGATGATGACGGAAATTACGAAATGAAGGTTTACCATCCCGGGGATTATGTGCTCAAGGCAATTTTGCCAAGCGGCTATGTGGTAACGTTGCGTACATCCGTGTATGATGCCGAAAAGGACGAGTTTAGCGCCGTCTTAACCTACGAGCAAAACGAAGCGCGTGTAGACTTTGGAGCGGTAAAAACGATACGGATCACCGGCATGATGTGGATGGACTTAAACGCCAACGGTTTTTATGAGCCGACTCTCGGGGAGACAGTGCTCCGTAACGCTCAGATACAGTTGAAGTCTTTGGATAAAGACGGCCATGTGGAGGCAACCGCCAGCACCGACGATAACGGCTGGTATGAGTTTTCTGCCGTAAAGCCGGGACGTTATACGGTGCAGCTTGCATCGTTGCCCGGGTCAAATCCATTCTATACGGGGTATAAAGGAACGGATGCGCCCGATACTGCTGTGAGCGCCTTTAACCTGCGGAACGGCCAATGGAACATGACGCTCACCACCTTTGATGTGCTCAACGCCAACAGCGGCTACCATGACCCATCAACAATCTCCGGCATTCTTTTAAACGAGGACACTCAAAAGCCTGTTCCGGGGCAGAAGGTAGAGCTGCAAAAGAAGAACGAAAACGGAGAATATGCCACATGGGATGAGACCGTTACAGACATCGACGGGTATTATGAATTTGGGCTGCTTACTGTTGGGGAGTATCGTATTATAATGACCATCCCTGCCGGTTACAGCAAAAACGATACAAGCTCTGGTATGCAAAGCGGTGATACGGTGGTGATTGACACGGCCATTTCTGTGATGGGCGAAGGTCAAGAAAACGAGGTGTGTATATCACGGCTTGAGGCGCACAAGGATAAGGATAAAAATGAGGACAAGGATAAGGATAAAAATGAGGACAAGGACAAAAATAAGGATCAGGATAAGGACAAGGATAAGGATAAAAATAAGGCCGAGGAAAAGAATAAAAGCGATGGTCCGCATACAGGAGACGATTATAGCTTGTTCGTTTGGCTGGTAATCCTTGCCGGTGCTGCAATTTGTACAATGGTGCTGCTAAGCGCGCTGAAGAAAAAACAGCCTGATGAATCATAAAGAACAATATATGTGATCGAAGCTAGCAAGCGAAGGGCCTGCCCATTGGCGGGCCCTTTCTTTTGCTTCATTCATATGCATATTCAAGGCAACGGCACTTGTACAAAGAACATGAGGCTTGATGGAATAGCGGCCATCCACATAAAAAATATTTTGTGACGCCATTCTTCAAAACCATGCCGTTCACATCAAAATTCATACCGTTCACACCAAAGACAGAAAGTGGAATCCATTCCCTGCTAGAATTACAAAGGCATAGCAGCGTTTATCGTATATTGTCAGGTATGCGCATGTACTGGAAACATGCCTGAAAAAGATTTTGGATTATGCGGCGCACCATACGATGGTTGTCAACGCGCTTATTTATTACGGGAGGATGCATCATCAACCGGCTGTGAGCTTGATGATGCCGGGTGTGTTGGGACGGGTGTCTTAGGACATAACGCGGAAAACGGAGCCGGTGATGCAGCCCGAAATACGCATATGGCTTTTTGGCGGAGGAAAGGATGTGGTGCCCGGTGCAGATCTATCGTTCAATCCATGGTGTATATCGCTGCATCAACCAAACAAGCGATCAGCATAGGTATGTTTTAGTGAAAAGAGAAGGCTGTTACCCGACGGTGGCTCTGGTAAAGGATGGAAACACGGTAGACGGTGATAAAAATGGCAATGCGCTGTATCACAAAGCTGTGTCCAAGGCTGGCTTATCAAGTATAAAAATCACAAGTTAAATATTTATTGGTTTTTTTGATTGCACAGGACTTTAACAAGGAGGAATCTCCCTCGGGCGCGTGCCTGAGGAGAACGCATGTTAAAGCCATTTACCAACAAATTCCCCGTTCTCAATGACTAATTATAAAACGTTGATTTATTAGAGAATAGAAGATACAATGATAGCATATTGATTTGTTGTGCATTTCTTTTTTGGAGGATATTGTTTATGGCAAGATCTATCTTTTCGAAAGCTTTATGTATCGTTCTATTACTTGTGTTGACCGTTTCCATGTTACCAGTCACAGCGCTTGCAGCCGATGATCCGGTGGTTGATGCAAAACTGGTTCAATTAAAACAGCTATTTCCAAGTGGATCTTATTTTTCCGCGAACGGCAGCGCGTGTACACACGCAAGCTCAACAATATGCTCCAACTGTCAGTTGTCTAAGGTTATAGCAAGCAGATATCCGGCATTTTCAAATGTGGGTCTGAACGATGCGTGGACTTGCGTAGCCTTTGCACGTTTTGCATATTACTACCTTTTTGGGCTAAACTCCTACAATCTTTCCTCCAACTCAAAAAAAGTGTCCCTGACAAATGCAAAACTGGGTGATTTTGTTCGAGTAAATGGTACGGCGCATTCAGCCATATACCTATGGCAGGATGCATCTTACGTTTATTTATATGATTCAAATGGAGACATTTCCGGGGCTAAGACGAACCGCGTTAATTATGCCACAAGGTATCCGAAGTCATCCTATACATGGGAGGTTTGGCATCCAAATAATTATCCCGGGCCTACACAGCCAATACAACCATCCTCGCCTCTAACCATTTCACTTAGAAGCACGAGCGATATCACGCAGACAAACGCGCGGATCAATGGCACGATAAACAACCCGGGCGGATACAGAGTAACCTCGGCGGGCTTTTATCTGGGTACAGCATCAGGCGCATACTATACGTCTAGAACAGAAAGCGCCAATCTGACCCTTTCCAGCATTAGTATCTGGTATGATATGAATGAATGGGTTGGTGTATTATCGTCCAATACAAGATACTATTACAAGTTTTTCGTTGTGGCAGGCGGGCAGACATATTACAGCGCTGAAAGCAGCTTTATGACTCTTCCGGTAAAGGCAACCGGAGTTGCGTTGAATAAATCCACAGCCACAATTACAACAGGCGCCAGCACAACGCTTACGGCCAGCATATCGCCTAGCCATGCGTCGAACAAGGCGGTTACATGGTCAAGCAGCAATAATAAAATCGCAACAGTAACATCCCAAGGTGTGGTAAAGGGTGTAACCGCAGGCACAGCGACCATTACCGCCACCGCACAGGACGGCAGCGGTGTCTGGGCGCGCTGTACAGTTACAGTGAGACCGGCTGCACCGGCTGCGCCCAAGAATCCTAAGGCGGCATCTGTGGGTTACAGAAAGATTAAGGTGAGCTGGGCGAAGACGGCGGGCGCTACGGGCTATGAGGTATACCGCGCGACGGGCAGCGGCGGCAAGTACAGCCGGGTCAAAACCATCACGTCGGGCAACACGCTGAGCTACACCAACGCAGGGCTGACGAGCGGAAAGACGTACTATTACAAGGTGCGTGCGTATCGTACGGTAAACGGAAAGAAGGAATACGGCGTGTTTTCATCGGCGGTGAGCGCGAGGCCGATACCGGTGAAGGTCAAGAGCCCTAAGGCGGCATCTGTGGGTTACAGAAAGATTAAGGTGAGCTGGGCGAAGACGGCGGGCGCTACGGGCTATGAGGTATACCGCGCGACGAGCAGCGGCGGCAAGTACAGCCGGGTCAAAACCATCACGTCAGGCAACACGCTGAGCTATACCAACGCAGGGCTGACGAGCGGAAAGACGTACTATTACAAGGTGCGTGCGTATCGTGCGGTAAGCGGAAAGAAGGTATACGGCGTGTTTTCAAACATATCTAAGGCTAGGCCGCGATGAGTGTCGAGCGAAAAAGGAGACAGAATTTACCTGTCTCCTTTTTTTCATAGGGCGTTGCAGTTATTTTGCTGCATGCTTAACAGATACGCAAGGAGATCGAATCCATCACCTTATACGATCATTTATCATATGAACACCATCAATGTATAGGTAAAATGCGGCAGCAAGTGAAAAAAGTGTGAGCGCAAACTGATTGCGCTTTTGAATGAAACGACGGCAAAACCTGAAGATCAATATCCGGTTGAGCCGTTTTTTATATTAGGTGCCTGTACGCAAATATAAAAAGTATGTCCGAAAACAGCCGGAAATTTTCGGAGGACATGGTATAATCATATTCAGATTCAAAAAGGGGGGCGGGCATAATGCCGGCATATGACAAGCGCAATCTATATGCGGCGTTTAAGGCAAAGGACGCGCGTTTCGACGGACGCTTCTTCGTGGGCATATCGTCCACAGGCATCTATTGCCGCCCGGTATGCCGGGCCAGACAGCCCAAAAAAGAGCACTGCACATTCTACCATACCGCGGCGGAAGCCGAACAAGCGGGATACCGCCCCTGTCTTTTGTGCAGGCCGGAGCTGGCGCCCGGCTCGTCCATCACCGATGCGGCTGCCTCCTTGGCGCAAAGAGCTGCGCGAATGCTGGAGGAAAATTGCGGCAGCGGGCAAAGCCTGCACGAGCTTGCCGGGCGGCTGGGCTGTACCGACCGCCATCTGCGGCGTGTGTTCACGGCGGAGTATAACGTGCCGCCGGTGCAGTATTTACAAACCTGCCGTTTGCTGCTGGCAAAAAACTTGCTGACAGACACAAACCTGTCCGTGCTGGAAGTTGCGATGGCGGCGGGATTCGGCAGCCTGCGCCGTTTCAATGACCTTTTCAAAAAGCATTACCAGCTTTCGCCCACGGTGCTTAGAAAAAGAATCTCTAAAGAAAAGAAGCAAGCCGGACATATTACTTTAATGCTGAGTTACCGTCCGCCTTATCGATGGGAAGAGATGCTCCGCTTTCTTGCCGGGCGCGCCATAACAGGTGTTGAGGTTGTGAAAAACGGTGCATACCTACGCAGCGTGCAGCTGCAAAAGGCTGGAGGAGAACCGGTGTGCGGTTGGATGCGGGTGTGCGATGATACGCACAAGAATGCCTTAACCCTCACGATGAGTGAAACGCTGCTGCCTGTGCTTGCACAGATATTGGCAAGGGTGCGCCGCTTGTTCGATCTGTATTGCGATCCTGCGGTTGTCTATGAAACGCTGCGTACCATGAACGATATCCGCCCCGGGATTTGCGTTGTAGGCACCCGTGTACCGGGATGCTTTGACGCTTTTGAAATGGCGGTGCGGGCGGTGTTGGGTCAGCAAATCACCGTGAAAGCGGCAAGCACATTGGCAAAGCGGCTGGTTTCGGCTTACGGCACGCCTGTCCAAACCGGCGTGGAAGGCTTGACGCATATCTTCCCTTCACCACAGACGTTGTTGGCGTTGGGTGAAGAAATCGAAGAGCACCTAGGCCCGCTGGGTATTTTCGCTGCGCGTGCAAGGACCATACGCGAGCTGGCAAAGGCGTTTGCATATCGGGAAATTGATTTCGATCTCCCTGCGCAGCCCGAGGAGGAGATGAAAAAGCTAAGGACTATTCGCGGCATTGGGAGCTGGACGGCGCAGTATATCGCCATGCGTGCCATGGAATGGCCGGACGCCTTCCTTGAAACCGATGCGGGCGTCAAGAAAGCTTTACAGCCTTACACATCAAAAGAATTGCTGCAAATGGCTGAAAATTGGCGGCCGTGGCGCAGCTATGCAACTGTCAACCTTTGGAACACGCTGTGAGGAGGCCGACGATGTATTACAAGACAACACACCCCTCTCCGATGGGCATGATCACATTGGCCTGTGACGGCAACAGCCTGAGCGGGCTGTGGATAGAGGGGCAAAAATATCACGGGGATGCGATTATCCATGGAATGATAAAGAAGGACGGCATAGCGGTATTCGATGCCGCAAAAAGATGGCTCGATCGCTATTTTGCAGGCCAAAAACCCGATATTTTCGAGTTGCCGCTCTGCCCTTTGGGCAGCGAGTTTCGTCAGGAGGTATGGTGTATTTTATGCGATATACCCTACGGCGAGCTGACCACTTATGGCGATATTGCCCAAAAGCTGGCGGTGAAGCTGGGCAGGCAAAGCATGTCCAGCCAGGCGGTGGGCGGGGCGGTGGGACACAACCCCATATCCATCATCATTCCCTGCCATCGGGTGGTAGGCGCCAACGGCAGCCTGACAGGGTACGCGGGAGGCGTTCATATCAAAGTGAAGCTGCTCGAATTGGAGGGTGCGGACATGTCCGGGCTGTTTATACCCGTAAAAGGTACGGCTCTATAAGGGCGGCGGAGAGTTGTATGCTGCATACAGAAGCGCAAAAGAAGAAAGGCGGGGTTATTCGGGTGGATCACACGCAATATTTTGAGTATACAGAAAACGAGATCACATACTTGAAATCAAAGGATACGGCCTTGGGCAAAGCGATGGATGAGATCGGGCATGTGTATCGCGAGGTCATACCGAATATGTTCATGGCGCTTGTCAACGCCATCATCGGACAGCAGATATCCACAAAAGCGCAGGAGACGGTATGGGCCCGCTTTCAAACGATGTTTGCGCCCATTACGCCTGAACACATAGGGGATATGGCTGTGGAAACGATACAATCGTGCGGAATTTCCATGAGAAAAGCCGCCTACATCCGGGAGATCGCAGACGATATACGCAGCGGGCGATTGGATTTGGAAACGCTTCAAAGCATGTCGGATGCCGACGTATGCAAGCGGCTGAGTCAGATCAGGGGCGTGGGTGTCTGGACGGCGGAGATGCTCATGATATTCTCCATGCAGCGTATGGACGTGCTGAGCCGGGATGATATGGCCATCGCCAGAGGGCTGCGCATGCTGTATCATCACCGGGAGATCACACCCAAGCTGTTTGAGAAATATAGAAGGCGGTATTCCCCCTATGCCACGGTGGCCAGCCTGTATCTTTGGCAGATTGCGCATGGCGTATGCGAAGGGCTTGTGGATCATGCTCCGAAAAAAAGTGCGAAGAAGAAATGAACGAAAAAAGAGAACTTCACACGCGAACGGCGCGCACTGAGCAATGCCTTTTGCGCCGTGCGCGCAGCGAATATCCTATCTTAGTGTGCAGCGTTTTTGCTGCTCATTTTCTTAAGTTTAGCGCCTGAATAGGCGCTGCGTATGCCGCACTTGGATCATGCGTGTGGGGATGCCGATTGGAAAATTTGTAATATTCTTCGATTGTGTTATAATATTCTATATTCGTATTTTGCCTATAATCAAACAGAGCAAAAATTTGAAATTGAAATACAAAACTTTGCAAACTGAGCAAAAGGGATAAGGAGTATTAATCATGGTTACTTTAAACGCAGAAAATCGAAACACGGACTTAAAGCCAAAGCAGCTAAGAAGGAAGGGTATCATTCCCGGTGTCTTATATGGTAAGAATCTTGAGGAATCTTTAAGCATCCAAATTTCCCAAAGAGAAGCAAACCAGTTTTTGAGATCTAATTCCACGGGCAGTGTGGTCGAGCTGGCCATCGGGGGGGATAAAATTCCGGCCCTCGTGCGGGAAATCAGCTACAAGCCGACTGCTCAGGAACTGGAGCATCTGAGCTTTCAAACGCTGGTGGCTGGAGAAACCATCACCAGCACGGCGAGAATCATGCTGCTGAACAGAGAAAAAGTTATGGGAACCATACAGCAGTCCTTGTCTGAGGTCACCTATCAAGCGCTTACTACGGATCTGGTGGATCGAATCGAGATCGATCTCGATGGTGTGCAGGCGGGAACAATTATTCGGGTCAGCGATCTCGAAATCGCAAAAAATCCGAACATCGAAATCCAAACGCCGCTGGATGGCATCATCATTTCGGTTGCGGATATCCAACAGATGACTGAAGAGTCTGAAACCGAAGAAGGGGCCGAAGCCGAAGCAGAAAACGAATAGATCACCCATAAGATCGATCCGCTGCATAAAACCATGCCGCCTTGGCGGAGGTTTTGAACAAAAAGCTGTATAGCGGATACACGGACGAGAAATCAGAACGACCGCGAATGGAGGAGTACACGCTCCTTCACGCGCGGTTTTTTATTTTTGAAAATAGTTGTTGACATATGTCATAAATGGGGTACAATAAGAATGGAAAGAGACATATGTCATAAACTACAAGGAGGTGAAGAATATGCCTAACAGAGACGGAAGCGGACCTGCGGGCAATGGCGCGATGACAGGACGCGGCCAGGGAATTTGCAGAGACGCAAATTTAAGCGGCGATGATGCTTGTTTCACAGGATTGGGGCGTACATGCGGACGCGGTTTCGGACGCGGATTTAACAGAGGCTTTGCAGCCTCCTCTAAAACGCAAAAAGAGCTGCTTGAAGAACAAAAAAACATGTTGAAAGACCGGATCGAAACCATCGACCGACGGCTAAAAAATTTATAACACATATGGGATACAGCCGGAGGACGCTCCGGTCATATCCTATAGGATTTGAGGTGATGAGATTATGGCGAGGCCCATGAAATGGAGGAAAGTCTGCTGTCTGCCGGAAAACACCCGCTTCGGGCCGCTGGGTGCTCACGCGCACGAGCAGCAGCATGTGCGTATGAGCGTAGACGAATACGAAACGATCAGGCTCATCGACTTGGAAGGATTCACACAGGAGGAATGTGCCAAGCAGATGAACGTTGCACGTACGACCGTGCAGGGCATCTATATGGAAGCGAGAAAGAAGCTGGCTGAATCTTTGGTAAACGGAAAAATACTGTTGATTGAAGGCGGAGAATACCGGCTCTGCGAAGGCTTGGGCAAAGGGTGCGGCCGCGGCTGTCACCGGCGCAGGCGCGGCTGTGGTGTGAAGGACGACGGGGACGGGGACGATTGAGTGAGACAAATCAAAACTAAAAGGAGGAAACTATTATGAAGATAGCAATACCCGTAGAAGAGAAGAATCCGGAAACGAATGTATGCGCATCCTTTGGGCGTGCGCCCTACTTTTTCATCTATGATACGGAAACAAAAGAGAAGCTGTTCCTGGACAACAGTGCTGCCGCCAGCACAGGCGGAGCGGGCATTAAAGCCGCGCAAACAATCGCAGACCAAGGGGCCTGCGCGCTGCTTACCCCGCGATGCGGGGAAAAGGCGGCGAATGTGCTCAAAGGCGCCGATATCAAGATCTATAAAACGGTATCCGGCAGCGCCCAGGAAAACATAGACGCATTTATCGCGGGGAAACTGCCTGTGCTGAACGAGATCCATCCCGGATTTCACGGGCAAAAAGGCCGTTGATATGAACATAGCCATACTAAGCGGCAAAGGCGGCACAGGGAAAACGCTGGTATCGGTAAACCTGGCCGCAGCGGGGGCGCCTTCTGCCTATATAGACTGTGATGTTGAGGAGCCGAACGGGCACCTGTTCTTTAAGCCTGAGAATGTTCAGCAGCAGAAGATCACCGTTAAAATTCCGACGGTAGACGATGCGCTTTGTGACGGGTGCCGAAAATGTGTTGATTTTTGCAAGTTCAATGCGCTCGCCTATATCAAAGATCGGCTGGTGATATTTGAAGAGATGTGTCATTCCTGCGGCGGCTGTGTGCTGCTTTGCCCTCAAAAGGCGCTTACGGAGAAAGAAAAGGTCATTGGGAAGATAGAGGAAGGGGTGTCCCGTCAGGTGGCGGTACGCACAGGCATATTGAACACCGGCGAAGCTTCCGGCGTGCCCATCATCAAAAAAATGCTTGAGAAGGGCGAATCGAAGCCGAACGGGCCGGCTTTGATCGATTGCCCGCCGGGGAGTGCGTGTGTTGTGATGGAGAGCATCAAGGACGCGGATTACTGCATATTGGTAGCCGAACCGACCTTGTTCGGCGTGCATAATCTCAATATGGTCTATGAGCTGGTGCGGCTTTTTCATAAGCCTTTCGGGGTGGTTTTGAACAAATGTCTAGCAGGAGAAAACCCGTCGGAACAATATTGTGCAGACAAGGGTATCCGCATTTTATGCCGCATTCCTTTTGACCATGCGCTGGGTTTGATGAATTCAAATGCCGAGGTCGCCGCTTGGAAAGACAAAAAATATGCGGCTTTATTTTCTTCTTTGCTCAAAACGGTCATCAAGGAGGTGCAGCATGAAGCAACTGCTCATACTTAGCGGGAAAGGCGGCACCGGCAAAACCACCATCGCCAGCGCGTTTATCAAGCTCTCCGCAGCGCGCGTGTATGCGGATTGCGATGTGGACGCGCCCAACCTCCATCTGATCAGCGGGCAAAGTACAGAGCCCGACAAGGCGGATTATTACGGGCTGCCGATAGCCTCGATCAATACCGCGCTATGCAGCCAATGCGATCGATGCAGGCAAAACTGCTGGTTTGACGCCATCGTGGCGGAAAAAACCTATCGGGTGGATCCTTTTGCCTGTGAGGGCTGCGGGGTCTGTGAGATGGTTTGCCCTGTGAAGGCCATAACGCTCAAACCTGCGGCGGCCGGGGAACTCATGCTGTATACAGACGGGAAAAAAGTCTTTTCAACGGCACAGCTTAAGATGGGCAGCGGTACGTCCGGGCTGCTGGTTACGGAAGTAAAAAAACGGATGAAGGCGGCGGCGGGCGACGCCCGGTTTGCCATCATTGACGGCTCTCCCGGCATAGGCTGTCCGGTCATTGCGTCGCTTGCCGGAGTGGATATGGTTTTGATCGTGGCTGAACCTTCCGTATCCGGTATGAGCGATATGCAGCGCATCATTCAGACAGCGGAGAAGTTTGGCACGAATATGGCAGTCTGCATCAATAAATTCGATTCCAATCCCGCATATGCACAGCGCATACAGGGGTTTTGCAAAGACCAAAGGCTGCCCTTTGTGGGCAGAATACCTTACGATCCTGCCGCGGTCAAAGCGACCAACGAAGGGTTGAGCATCGTGGATATAGACTGTGCAGCGGGCCGGGCGGTTCGCCCGGTATATGACGCCACGCTGGAACTGCTTTTTGAAAAGGAGGCATTGTGCAACCATGATCATCAAAACACTGATTGAAAACACATCCAAATCGGAAGATTTGAACAGCGAGCATGGTCTTAGTATCTATATCGAAACACGAAACCGGAAAATACTGTTTGACGTGGGGGCGAGCGGCCTGTTTTATGAGAATGCCCGAAAGATGCATGTAGACATCCCGGATATTGATTTTCTTATCATATCCCACGGCCATCATGATCATGGCGGCGGACTGAGAGCCTTTTTACAGGTGAATACAAAAGCTGAGGTTTTCTTACACCGACTGGCGTTTGAAAAGTATTACGCCCATCACGCAGCCGGCGAAATCCATTTTATTGGCTTGGAAGACGAACTAAAACACGAGAGGCAAATGCTGCCCACTTCCGATCGGTTTTTCATCAGTGAGGGCATAGAGGTTTTTTCGAATATTTCCCAAACGGAACCGCGTTTGGTGTCGAACGACGGGTTGCTGATGGAGCAAAACGGGCAAACGGTGGCGGATTCCTTTGCGCATGAACAGAATCTCGTGGTCAGGGAGGATGGAAAAACACTCTTGGCAACAGGCTGTGCGCATAACGGTATTGTCAACACGCTAAAGCATTTCTATGCCTTAAAGGGACACATGCCGGATTATGTGATCGGCGGATTCCATCTTTGCAGCGCCAATCAGGGTGGCTGTGCGGATGCGGATACCATAGACAGGATCGGAAAATATCTGTTGGATACGAAAGCAAAATACTATACCTGCCACTGCACAGGTCAAAAAGCCTATGGCCAGTTAAAGGATGTGATGGGTGACCGAATAGAATATCTGCACACAGGCAGCGAAATAACGATCTAAACGGCGATAGAAGCGCCTGGATGATTACAAGAATATTAAAAACGGAGGAAATAAAATGATAAAAATAGCGGTAGCGAGTGACGAAGACAGGGTGGCGGAGCATTTTGGGCACTGTGTCAATTTCAACATATATGAAGCAGAAGAGGGCCGGGTGGTGAAGAGTGAATCCATACCAAATCCCGGGCATAAACCGGGCTTCCTTCCCAATTTCCTGAATGATTTGGGCGTTCATGTGATCATATCAGGGGGTATGGGCGGCGGCGCTGTGGACATATTCAACGAAAAAGGGATTGAGATCATCATAGGGGCAAGCGGCAAGGCAAAAGCGGCTGCAGAGGCTTATCTGCAAGGGGCTTTAAAATCGAAAGGCTCTGTTTGTCAGGAGCATTCGCATGAGCGAGCCGAATGAGTATACTTTCGCAGCACCGGCTGAAAACGAAAATCGTCTGTTACTTTGTGTATGAAGGGTACATAACCCTTTAAAAAGATGGTATAATATGGTTAAAATTGGATAAAGGGGGTAAGGGATTTGAATCGATATGTCTGTTCCATCTGTGGATATGTCTATGACGAAGCAAAGGGCATTCCTGAAGCGGGTATCGTACTAGGCACCGGCTTTAATGACTTGTCAGAGGATTGGGTCTGCCCCCTCTGCAAAGCGCCGAAGGCTGAATTTAAAAAGCAGGGTGAATCGGCTCCCGCTGTGCAGAAAAATCCGATACCGATCATGGAAGCACCTGCGGATGAGAAGGGGTTGTCTTCGCTGGAGATGAGCGCGTTGTGCACCAATCTGGCGCGCGGTTGCGAAAAGCAGTATAAGCCGGAGGAAGCGGCTCTTTTCAACGAATTGGCGGAATATTTTAAAGCGGCATCCGCGCCTGCTGTGCAACCGGATATAGACGAGCTGGCGGCATGCATCGAAAAAGATTTGACGGAAGGCTTTCCAAACGCCCATGCGGTCGCATCCGAAGCACAGGACAGAGGCGCTTTGCGCGCGCTGGTGTGGAGCGAGAAGGTGACCCGCATATTGAAATCCCTGTTGGCCCGGTATCAAAAAGAGGGTGAGGCTATGCTGCAAGACACCGATGTGTATGTCTGCACCATCTGCGGCTTCATCCATATAGGTGACACCCTGCCTGAAATTTGTCCGGTTTGCAAGGTTCCGAACTGGAAATTTGAAAAGGTTGAAGGGAGGTAATGGGAATGTCTAAGAAATATGCGGTGAGAAACATACGCTTGTGCACCAAGGACTGCTTGTGCCTCTATGTGTGTCCGACCGGCGCAACAGATACCGAGAACAGCGTGATTGATATCGCAAAGTGTAATGGCTGCGGGGATTGCGCGGAGGCTTGCCCGTCTGGTGCGATCTCTATGGTGCCTGTGGAATACCCGCCCCAGCAGCCTAAAATGGAAGCGGTTTTAAACAGCATGCATGCATTGCTGCGCAGTAAATCCCAGCAGGAGAACATCGCTGCCGGATTGCCCGGTAAGCTGGCCGGAGCCCTCGAAAAATCCAACCGCATCATGGCGGAGGATATCAACCGTGAAGCGGGATATATGCTGCCGCAAAGTCAGAATACAAAAGATTTTCTATATGCGCTTCTGGAGGGGAAACAGCCGGAAGGATTTCCCAAGGAGGCTGCACAAAAACTGTTGTCTATTTTAAACGAAAATAATATTAAAACACAGGAGGATCAGAAAATGGCTAAATATCGCTGCACAATCTGCGGGTATGTCTATGGAGGGACGATGACGGATGACTATAAGTGCGACAAATGCAAGCAACCTGCGTCTATGTTCGTATCGATAGAGGAGAAAGAAAAATCTGGCAATCCCTATGCCGGCACGAAGACAGAAAAAAACCTGCTGGAAGGTTTTGCGGGCGAAAGCCAGGCGAGAAACAAGTATACCTATTTCGCACATATCGCACAAAGAGAAGGCTTCGATCAGATCGCCGAAATCTTTTTAAAGACGGCGAGAAATGAGCAGGAACATGCCCGCATCTGGTTTGAAGAGCTGGGCAATTTGGGCAAAACAGCAGAGAACCTCTTGCAGGCGGCCGAAGGCGAGAACTATGAATGGACGGATATGTATGACCGTTTTGCGAAAGATGCCGAGGAGGAGGGCTTTAAGGAACTGGCCATCAAATTCCGCAAAGTAGCTGCCATTGAAAAATCGCATGAGGAGCGTTACCGTGCTCTGCTGAAGAACGTGGAGACACAGCGGGTATTCAAAAAAGACACGGAGACCATGTGGGAATGCCGTGTTTGCGGTCATCTGGTAACAAAAGAGGAAGCGCCTGAAGTGTGTCCGGTGTGCAAATACGCCCAATGCTATTTTGAAGTGCGCGCAGAGAATTATTAATCATATAAGCTTATGCGATAGACGATGATCCATATAAAAAACGCCCCTTAGAGGGTGCGTCTTAGGGATTTTTAATCCCGGAAAAATATCGGCATAGTTTGGTATGTATTACCGGCTATGCCGATTTTTCTTGTTCTGTGGTGGATTTAGAAACCGGTGGGTCAAATTCGCCA
>JBMNTR010000016.1:0-54938 GCA_050945835.1 Christensenellales bacterium
TGATGTTCGCGGTGAAGAAACGCAAAAAGCAGTGAGCGGCTGTGTGCGCAGCGACGTGCGCACGGGAAAACACACATGATGCAGCTAAAAACCTCCTTCTGATGATTAGAAGGAGGTTTTTTTGTATAATACACTTTTTGTGTGTGGGATCAGAGCTTTTCCCACTGCTTGCTTTCGTGGCTCTTCACGCAGGCTTCCACAAACTTCACACCCTCGATGCCCAAATCGATATCCGGGAAAGCGGGCGCATAAGGCTTGCCCTCCTGCTGAGCGATGATCGCTTTGGAAAAATCGGTATAGATATTGGCGAAGGATTCGTAGTAGCCTTCCGGATGCCCTGCAGGCAGACGGCTGCTTTGCGCCGTTCGTGCATACAAACCTTCCGCCTGCGCGGTGATGCGAGTGCGGGTGCCGTCGGGGCGGCCGATCGTATAATGCTCGCCGTCTTCCTGACACCACTCGATGCTGGCTTTGTTTCCGTAAATGCCTACGCAGAGGTCGTTGTCATGCCCCAGGGTGACGGTGGAACACCAGAGCAGACCGGTGGCGCCGCCTTTATAGCGGAGCAGCACCTGTGAGTTGGTATCCAGTGTGGTGATCTTGCTCAGCGGCTGCATGCTGGCATAGACTTCTTCAATCTTCAGGCCTGTCATATAAGCGGCGATGTTTTCCGCGTGTGTGCCGATATCGCCCAGGCAGAAGGAGGAGCCGACAAGCTCGGGGTTAAAGCGCCAAGCGGAAGAATCCTGCTGCTGTGCGGCGGCATGATAGCCTTGCAGATATTGCACATTGACGGTGAGTATATCCCCTAAGTCCCCGTCTTGAATATGCTTGCGGATCGCTTCCACAGCCGGATAACCGGTGTATACATAGGTGACACAGAACAACAGGTTCTTTTCCTGTGCGATCTGCTTGAGTGCCTCCCCCTGTTCGGACGTATGAGTGAGCGGCTTGTCGCAGATCACATGGATGCCGTTTTGCAAAAATGCCTTGGCTGCGGGATAATGCACGTTGTTGGGCGCGGCGATGATGATGAAGTCGATGCCGTCTTCGCGTGCGCCTTCCGCCTTTGCCATCTCCTCGTAGGAAGCGTACAGGCGGCTTTCATCTGTGATACCCAGCTGCCTGCCGGTGGCTATTGTCTTATCGTAATCGCGGGAGAAACACCCCGCGCACAATTCATTCAATCCGTCAAACAGAGCGCTTCTGCGATGCACATCCGCGATAAAAGAGCCCGGTCCCCCGCCCACCATACCAAATTTCAATTTCCCCATAACAATCATCCTTCCTGTTTAGCATATACTTGCTCTCTATCATAGCATAAAGCGGGCTTTCAAGAAAGATGAAAGGGTGTGAAATTCTTGCGCAACTTCCCTGCGCCGAAAGTGTGACCGGCCGCACACGGATCAAACGCGCACCCAGGCCTGCAGGGCGCTGCTTTTGACACAGGCCTCTATGAATTGAACGCCCCGTATGCCGTCATGTATATCCGGATAGCGGCATGGATAAGGCCTGCCGGCCTTTTTGGCCAGCAGCGCCTGCTGAAAATCATAATAGATATTGGCAAACGACTCACAAACGCTCTCGGGATGCCCCGCCGGGTAGCGGCAATGGCTGATATCGCGGCTGTCGCGGTCGGGCTTGTTTTGCGCGCTGTATACGCTCCGGGAGCCGTCGGGATAGCAAAGGGTGAAGTGCTCGGCGTCTTGGCGGTTCCATTCCACACCGGCCTCTTCGCCGTAGATGCCTAAGGAGAGATCGCAGGCATGGCCCAGCGCGACCAGGCTGCACCACATCATGCCGCTCATGCCGTTTTCGTAGCGAAGCAGCGCATGCATGTTGGTGTCCAGCTCTGTCAGCGTGCTCAAGGCTTCCAGCCTGGCACACAGCGAATCGAGCCTTTCGCCTGTGATATACGAGATGATTTGCTCTGCGTGCGTACCGATGTCGGCTGTGCAATAAGCGATGCCGGAGCGGCTTTTATCAAACCGCCAGGCGTCGTTATGCGGATTTTTTTTCTGCGACATGAGATAGCCGTGCACGTAGCGCACATCTACGGTGAGCAGCTTGCCCAAAACGCCTTCCTGCACCAGCGCGCGCATACGGCGTACGGCGGGGTAGGCCGAATACACATAGGTCACAGCGAACAGCAGATCCTGCTCCTCTGCAAGCCGCTTGAGCTCTTTGGCCTGTTCGGATGTATGGGTCAGCGGTTTGTCACAGACCACGTGTATGCCGTTTTTCAGGAACGAGCGGGCGCAGGGATAATGCGTATCGTTAGGGGCTGCGATGATGACGAAATCGATACCGTCTTCGCGCCTGCCTTCCGCCTGCGCCATCTCTTCATAGGTGCCATACAGCCGGTCTGTATCCGTTATGCCCCATTCCTTGCCTGCTGAGAGCGTCTTTTGGTAATCGCGTGAAAAGCAGCCGGCGCTCAGCGTGCTCAGTCCGTCGAACAGCGCGCCCCTTCGGTGCAAATCCGCAATAAACGATCCGGCTCCGCCGCCAATGATGCCGAATTTTAATTTTTGTTCCATAATGCCTCCTTTTGAATGCGTTGAGTGTGCTGCCTGTGATATGGGCATCATAGCACACAATGCCTGAACAAAAAATGCAATATCTCGTATTTTTGCAAGCCTGAAAACGCGCTTTAAACAAGAGGAGAATCGTGCTATAATGATCAGAAATGTTATTTTTGGAGGGGATCTTATGTTGCAGGACATCCATCCGCATACGCTGGACAATGCGTACCGGCAGGCGGTTTACGACGCGCACGACCATCTGCTTTGTTATCGGGATCACGCGGTGCTGCTCAAAAAGGAAGGCGATGCGTATGCGTTTGTAAGCGCGGGGATGCTGGAGCTATCGGCTGAGGATGTGGTCTATCTGTTTGATATCGATCAAGTCAACTGCTTTGCGGTGTATGATCGGTCTAAAATACCGCAGGCTATACCCGCAGGCTGCGAATGGGTGAGCATACACGAGATGCGCAATCTGCAGCAGACGGAGGTCGCCTGGGCGTGTGTGGTGGGCATGCACATCATGCAAGGGTATTGGCTTAAATCATTCTGCGGCCGCTGCGGCGGAAAAACGCGCCCCAAGGAGGATGAGCGCGCGGTGGTGTGTACGAGCTGCGCTGCTGTGGTGTATCCGCGCATATCGCCTGCTGTCATCACGTTGGTGCTGGATGGCGACCGGCTGCTGCTCGTCCGCGGAAAAAACTTTCATGGCACGTTTTATTCGCTGGTGGCCGGCTATGTGGATGTGGGGGAGACCATCGAGGAAGCGGTATCCCGCGAGATCTGCGAGGAGGTGGGTCTCACGGTCAGCCATATCACCTACTATAAGAGCCAGCCCTGGCCGTTTTCATCGTCCTTGATGATCGGATGCTTTGCAAAGGCGGAAACGACGGATATACAGATCGACTACAGCGAATTGGAGGATGCGCAATGGTTTGATCGGGATCATCTGCCGGAGCTGTCCTCGTCTGTGAGCATTGCGGGCTCCATGATACGCGATTACTTAGAAGGCCGCGTTCATTTCGACTGGATGGACGCATAGGCTTTAAACAAGATACCCCCCGCCTCCTTAAAATATTTTTTACAATAAAAAAGACGTATGCGCAAACTTTGGCGCATACGTCTTTTGACTGATCAAACACATATTTCAAATTCGAGCTTGTCTGCTTCGCTGGGTACTTCAAAGGGATAGTGGCCGGAGAAGCACGCATCACAAAAGCCGATGGTGGAATTGGGTACGACCTGCTTTAAAGCTTTCATGCTTAAAAAGTGCAGCGAATCAGCACCCAGGTGCTCCTTGAGCTGTTCTTGATTATAGTTGTAGCAGGCAAGATGCGTGCGCTGCGGGATGTCTGTGCCGAAATAGCATGGCCAGAGAAACTGCGGCGAACTGATGCGGATATGCACCTCTTTCGCGCCCGCTTTTTTCAGCATGGCGACCAACTGCCGCATGGTGGTGCCGCGCACGATGGAATCGTCGATCATCACCACGCGCTTGCCCTTGACACAGGCCTTCAGTGCGCTTAGCTTGATATCGATGCTGTGCTCCCGCATGGATTGTGTAGGCTGGATAAAGGTCCTGCCGATGTAGCGGTTTTTGACCAACCCCTCGCCATAGGGGATGCCGGAAGCGTGGGCGAAACCGATGGCCGCCGTGATACCGGAATCGGGAACCGCCGTCACCACGTCTGCTTCCACCGGATTTTGCTGTGCCAACAGTCTGCCCGCGTTCAGGCGGGCTTCATACACGCTCTGCCCGTCGATCACGCTGTCCTGGCGGGCAAAGTAGATGTGCTCGAATATGCAAAGCGCGCAATCTTTGCGGGGTTTGCAGTGTAATGTCTTTTCAACGATGCCTTCCGGCGTGATGGCGAGTATCTCCCCCGGGTCGATATCCCGGATAAAATCGGCACCGATGGCATTTAATGCACAGGATTCGGAAGAGAACACGTAGCTGTTCTTAATTTTTCCCATGCATAAGGGCCGTATGCCGTATGGGTCGCGCACTGCAATCAGCTTTCTCGGGCTCATCACGATCAAAGAAAAGGAGCCTCTAAGCTTGGGCATCACCAGCTCGACAGCCGCTTCGATGGAGGGTGTCACCAGCCGCGCCCGTGCGATGAGATAGGCGATCAGCTCGGTGTCGCTGCTCGTTTGAAAGACGGCGCCCTCTTGTATCAGTTCGTTGTGGAGTTCATGCGCGTTGGAGATATTTCCGTTGTGCGCCAGCGTAAGCGTGCCTTTGACATATTTGCTGGCCAGAGGCTGGGCGTTTTCACGGCCGTTGCTGCCGGTGGTGGAATAGCGTACATGCCCCATGGCGATGCTGCCCTTCATTTTAGCAAGCTTCTCTTCGTTAAATACGTCGCTTAATAGTCCTAAATCCTTGTAGCAGGTGATCTTATTGTCGTCATTGACGGCGATGCCGCAGCTTTCCTGCCCTCTGTGCTGCAGAGCATACAGCGCGCAGTAAACGAGCTGTGCCGTGTCCAGGCCGTCGACATCGTAGATGCCGAACAGACCGCAAGCTTCTTTTATGTGATCGTCCGATCCATGCAACATAATCTTCTGTATAGCCTCCAAGCTTTAAAGTTTCTCTTTCGTTTCCTTTCATGTGAGCGGAAGGAAACGAAAAGAGCGGCGTTGTTACGACGCTAATCGACACTATTATACATGATTAGACGCTGAACAACAAGTCGCCATACGTTGGAAACGGCCAGTAGTTTTTGGCTGTAAGAACCTCCAGCTCATCGGCCAAGCCGCGCAGCAGCTCCATTTTAGACAACACGCTGTTGTGGAAAAACCAGGCTTTTTCCTCCATGTTTTCGAAGGCCTTTACCTTCCCCAGCAGCAGCTCCAGCGCCTCTATTTCTTTGAACAGGGCGGCGCACAGCGAGGAGAGCTGTTCTGCAAGGGCGGTTTCCGGCTCACAATTGATGGAAGAGCTCAGCTGTTTTTTGCTTAGGGCCGTGTCTGAAAGATCCTTCACATAACGGAGCACAGCGGGCAGTATATCCCTGCGCGCCATGTCCAGCATGGTCAGCGCTTCGATGTTGAGTACCTTGCAATAGTTTTCCAGCAGCAGCTCACAGCGTGAGTACACCTCGTTTTCTGTGAACACTTTATGCCGTGTAAACAGTGCGATGTTCTTTTCGCCGGTAAAATAAGGCAGCGCCTCGGCGGTGGAGGACAGATTCAAAAGCCCGCGCCGTTTGGCTTCCTGCACCCATTCTTCGGAGTAGTTGTTGCCGTTGAATATGATGCGCTTATGGTCCTTGATGGTGTTCTTAATCAAAGCCTGCAAACAGGCCTTAAAATCATCGGCGCCTTCCAATGCATCCGCAAACTGCATCAGCTCGTCGGCCACGATGGTGTTGAGTATGATGTTGGGGCCTGATATGGACAAGGAAGAGCCCAGCATCCTGAACTCGAACTTGCTGCCCGTAAACGCAAAGGGCGAGGTTCTGTTGCGGTCGGTGGTGTCACGCGGGAAATGGGGCAGCACATGCACACCCACCTCCATTTCCTCCGTACAGCGGGTTTTGTATTTACAGCCTGCTTCGATGGCCTGTAAAATCTCGGTGAGCTCATCGCCCAGAAACATAGATACGATGGGGGGCGGCGCTTCGTTGTTGCCCAGGCGGTGATCGTTGCCAGCGGTGGCGGTGCACAGCCGGAGAAGATCCTGATGTTTGTCAACCGCCTTGATGACGGCGCAGAGGAACAATAAGAACTGTGCGTTTTCGTAGGGCGAATCGCCGGGCTCCAGCAGATTGACGCCGTCGCCGGTGGAGATGGACCAATTGTTGTGTTTGCCGCTGCCGTTTACCCCCGCAAACGGTTTTTCATGCAGCAAGCAGGCGAGCCCATGCTTTTCGGCCACTTTCTTCATCATCTCCATAGTGAGCTGGTTATGGTCGGTGGCGATGTTGGTGGTGGTGAATATGGGCGCGAGCTCGTGCTGCGAGGGCGCGACTTCGTTGTGCTTGGTTTTGGCCAATATGCCCAGCTTCCACAGCTCGGAGTCGAGATCCTTCATATAGGCCGCCACCCGCGGCTTGATGGTGCCGTAATAATGGTCTTCCAGCTCCTGACCCTTGGGCGGCTTTGCGCCGAACAGCGTGCGGCCTGTGAACACCAGATCCTTGCGCTGGCTATAGAGTGCGTTATCGATGAGAAAATATTCCTGCTCGGGGCCCACGGTGGTGTTGACCTGCACGTCGTCGCCCTGGCCAAACAGCCGCAGTATGCGCGCTGTCTGTTTGTTGATGGCCTCCATGGATTTGAGCAGAGGCGTCTTTTTGTCCAGCGCCTCCCCGCTGTAGGAGCAGAACGCGGTGGGGATGCACAGAATGCCTTCCTTGATGAAAGCATAGGAGGTGGGATCCCACGCGGTATACCCGCGGGCTTCGAAGGTGGCGCGCAAGCCGCCGGAAGGAAAGCTGGACGCGTCCGGCTCGCCTTTGATCAGCTCTTTGCCCGAGAATTCCATGATGACGCTACCGTCGGAGCGCGCGGAGATGAAGCTGTCGTGTTTTTCGGCGGTGATGCCTGTCATGGGCTGGAACCAGTGTGTGAAATGGGTTACGCCCTTCGAGGTTGCCCAGTCCTTCATGGCGTTGGCCACGACATTGGCGATGTTGATTTCCAGCGTCTTTCCTTCCCGAATGGTTTTGCGCAGCGCGCGGTAGGTCTCCTTGGGCAGTTTTTCGCGCATCACCCGGTCGTTAAACACCATGCTCGCATAGATTTCAGAAACATTCATCTTTTTTGTCTCCTTTCGTGGTGCGCGGCCGTTTTACAGCAGCTCGAATCCGGCCGCCTTGCAGGCACGCAGGGTCGCTTCGTCCCATATGGATACCTGCACCTCCCCGATGTGCGCTTTGCCCAGCAGCAGCATACACAGTCTGGACTGCCCGATGCCGCCGCCCATGGTGAGAGGCAGCTCGTCTTGCAGCAGCATCTTGTGAAAAGTCAAGCTCCGGCGTTCGTTGCAGCCGGCTTTGTTGAGCTGTTCATCAAGACTTTTTGCATCCACCCGAATACCCATAGAGGAGATCTCGATCGCTCTGTTCAGCACTTCGTTATAGAAGATGATATCACAGTTAAGCTTCCAGTCGTCGTAATCCGGTGCACGGCCGCCATGCGTCTGCCCCGATTTCAACAGATCGCCGATTTGCAGCAGGCAGACGGTCTTATGGATTTTAGCGTATTCATTTTCGCGTGCGTCCGGTGTTAAATCCGGATACAGATCCTCCAACTCCTGTGTTGTAACGAAACAGACTTCGCGCTGCAGCGTCGTTTTGATCTGAGGATATTTCGCTTTTAGGATGTTCAGCGTATCGTAGATGGCATCCACGATTTGAACGACGGTCTGCTTTAAGTAATCCAGCGTCCGGTCTTTTCGGCCGATCACCTTTTCCCAATCCCATTGATCCACATAGATGGAGTGCAGGTTGGATAATTCCTCATCGCGCCTGATGGCGTTCATGTCTGTATATAAGCCTTTTCCCTCTCGGAATTCATATTTATAGAGCGCCATGCGCTTCCATTTTGCAAGGGAATGCACCACCTGCGCTATGGTATTCGTTTCTGCGATATCGAATGCCACCGGCCGCTCGATCCCGTTGAGGTCATCGTTCAAGCCGGTTTGCGGATCGACGAACAACGGCGCGGAAACACGCTTCAGATTCAACGCGGCACATAGCTTATCTTCGAAAGTCCTCTTGATTAGGCCGATGGCTGACTGTGTGTCGTAAAGGCCAAGCGTGGGTGCGTACCCTTCGGGAAGAATCGTTTTACTCATGGTAACACATTCCTTTCTGTCATATCCGGCCGGTTGGCGGAGCCTTAATAATAAAAGACGCATGCAGCCCTCACAAGTACAGTGCAGCGCTACAGCGTCTTTGCTGTTCACCTAAATAGTATAGCGCTTTGTTTGGGTGTTTGTCAATAGTTTTTTGAAAAAGAATGTCCTAATATGCAGGAAGGGATGTCCCAACTTGCAAAATGACGACACACCGAAACAGAGTGTTGTAATTCAAGTAAATCGAGCGTGTCAAAGAAGGGTTTTGTATTGCAATGAAGGCTGTTTCAGCTTATGATAATGAGAAGGACAAAGCTCCTTATGCGGGCTCTTTTGAAAGGGATGGGAATGAACAAAAAGGCGGGTGCGATCATCATATTCGTCATACTGCTGCTGTCGGCAGGCGCGGTGTTTTTGGGCGGGTCGGCTCCGGTGTCCTGGGCGCAAAACAGCCCCGTGCCCATTGCGGCGCAAGAGGCTGTATCCGTGCAGGCACAGCCGGCGCCTGTGCCCACACCGACGCTTGCAGCGCCGCTCTTAGAGCAGGTGTACGCCAACAGCTCGGCGGTGAACATATACCACGGACCCGATCAAAACGCAGAAATAGTGGCGCAGGTGGCACGGCGCACGCCCTTGCTGCGTCTCGTGGATGGCGATGAGAACGGCTACAGCGCGATTCGCATGGAAGACGGAAGAATAGGCTACTGCCTGGCAAGCGAGCTAACGGATGCGCTTTTCGATATCCCGCAATCCAATATGCTGTATGTGCACAACATCGAGCAGCAGCCGGAACTGCCCGCCGGATGCGAGATTACTTCGCTCGCGATTGCGCTCAACTATGTCGGGCCGTACAACGCCGGGCGTATGCTGCTTGCCGAAAAATATTTAAAAACAGGACCGGTGGGTTCGACGGACTACCGCAAGGCCTATGTGGGCAATCCCAAAGACAGAACGGGCCACGGCTGCTATGCCCCCGTCATCGTGGACGCGGCACAGCGCTTTATAGAGGATGTAGGCGGTACGGAAAAGGTGGTGGATCTGTCGGGTTGTGATGCTTGGGAGCTATATGAAACGGTGGCCGAGGGGCATCCTGTGATCGTGTGGGCGACCATCGATTTGCGCGAACCGAGCACATCCGCCACATGGATCATTGACGGGGAAGCGCTGACATGGGTCTATCCGCTGCACTGCATGGTACTGGTGGGCTATGACCTAGAGGCGGATACGGTCACCATGTGCGACCCGCTCAAACCGGGATATACCGCCTACGACAGGGCGTTGTTTGAAAAGCGCTTCGAACAGCTTGAATCTCAAGCGGTGGTCATCATAGGCGGCGCGTGACGGCGTGCGTGCGCGGAAATTTATTTTAAAAACGCGCGATGGATGCATGAAGGTGATGGCAAAGAGGCCTTTTTATGGCGCGGGGTGTAATAGTTTTCTGATATGCTGTGCAGAATAAGGGATGATGGCGATTATGCCGTATATCAGTATTGCACAGAAGGAATGATCGATATGAGGGACTACAGAGCCGAATTGGCGAACAGGATCAACTTTATCAGAGAGACGCTGCAAACCGCAGGCGCAGACGGCGTTGTTTTCGGCAACAGCGGCGGAAAGGACAGCGCGCTGGTCGGCGTTTTGTGCAAGCGTGCCGCCGATGATGTGCTGGGGCTCATCATGCCCTGCGAAACACAACGCAACTATGACGAGGACAGGCTACACGCTGAAATGCTGTCAGAGCAATTTGACATCGAAAACATCATCATCGATCTGACAGCCGCCAAGCGGGCGCTGGTGCAATGCATAGAGGATGTTTGCACGCTGAGGGAGGACGCGCGCAACAACATCAACCCGCGGCTGCGTATGAGCGCGCTCTACGCTGTGGCGCAGAGCAAAAATTATCTGGTTGCAGGCACAGGCAATGCAAGCGAGTTGTTTATGGGGTATTTCACAAAATGGGGCGACGGCGCCTGCGACTTCAACCCCATTGCGGATTTAACGGCGTCGGAGGTGCTTGATTTTCTGAGATTCCTGGACGCACCGCAGCCCATTATCGAAAAAGCGCCTTCTGCCGGGCTGTATGAAGGCCAGACGGATGAAGGCGAGATGGGCGTGGGCTATGCCGAGATCGACGCGTATCTGCTGGGCATACACACCGCGCATGTACCGGATATCATCATGCAGGCGCACGCGCGCACGGAGCACAAGCGTAAGATGCCCATCGTCTATAAGCCGCCCGTTCGATGACGGCCCCTTGAAATTGACAAACCTATACCCTGATGATAAGATGAGTATACCCCGCTAGGCGGAACCCGCCGCGGGAACGTTGTGAAAGAGGTGGAAGGATGCGCAATTTTTCTTGCTAAAACTAAAAAGCGTGACACCAACAGGCAAACGCGCCTGATTTGTCATGCGTAGTGCAAGAAAATTGCCGCATGGTTCTATATTCGTCGAAAGCTAGGCACGGTGGAGCATACCGGCCTGTGTGAATGTTTTGCCGCAAGGAGATTTTCTTGCGGCAATATTTTTTTATTCAGGAGGCGAATACCATGGCACAGATTCTCGTAAACGGTTTGACATTTGCCTATGAGGGCAGCTATGACAATATATTTGAAAACGTATCTTTCAGCATAGACACCGATTGGAAACTGGGATTTACAGGGCGCAACGGGCGCGGCAAAACGACTTTTTTAAACCTGCTCATGCAGAAGTATGCGTATGAGGGCAGTATCACGCGGTCGGTGGCGTTTGATTATTTCCCGTTTGAGGTGCAGGATGTGCAGCAGCAGACGTTGTCTGTGATGCGAAGAGTCTGCCCCGGCTGCGAGGAATGGGTGCTGCTGCGCGAGCTCTTCAAGCTGGAGGTGGAGGAAGATGTGCTGTACCGCCCGTTTAGCACGCTGTCCCACGGGGAGCGGACAAAAGTGCTGCTCGCCGCCTTGTTCTCAAAGGAAGGCCATTTTTTGCTCATCGACGAGCCGACCAACCATCTGGACATAAAAGGGCGCGAGTTGGTCGGACGTTACTTAAATTCAAAAAAAGGATTCATACTGGTGTCGCACGACCGGGCGTTTTTGGATCTGTGTGTGGATCATATACTGTCTATCAACAGGGCGGATATAGAAGTGAGAAAAGGGAATTTTTCATCCTGGTATTTCAACAAGCAGCAACAGGACGCGCGTGAGCTTTCAGAAAACGAGCGGCTGAAAAAGGAGATCGGGCGGCTGAATACGGCCTGTCGGCGCACGGCGGGCTGGTCGAACGAGACCGAGCGGAGCAAGTTTGGCGAAAAAGTGCCGGACAGGGGCTTTATCGGCCATAAATCCGCCAAGATGATGAAGCGCGCGAAAAGCCTGAAGAATCGCCGGCAGAGCGCAGTTGCGGATAAGGAAAAGCTGCTTAAAAACATCGAGCGTCAGGACGATCTAAAGATACAGCCGCTTGCGTACCACACGGACTGCTTGGTGACGCTCAAAGACGTGCGCATCCGTTATGGGGCGCATACGGTGTGCGAAGGGGTGAGTCTCAGCGTGTGCCGTGGTGAGCGGATCGTCATCAGCGGAAAAAACGGTAGCGGGAAATCGAGCCTGTTGAAGCTCATAGCGGGGGAGGACATATCCTATTCGGGCAGCCTGCATAAGGGCAGCAATCTCATCGTGTCGTATGTGGCGCAGGGCACGGCAGCGCTTTCAGGCGGCTTGCAGGATTATGCCCGGCATCAAGGCATAGATGAAAGCCTTTTTATGACGATTTTAAGGAAGTTTGATCTGCCGCGCGTGCAGTTTGAAAAGAATCTGGAGGATTTCAGCGCAGGCCAAAAGAAGAAGGTGCTCATCGCAAGGAGCCTGTGCGAACGCGCGCATCTCTATATATGGGATGAGCCGCTCAACTATATCGATGTTTTTTCCCGTATGCAGATTGAAAAACTGCTCATGCAAAGCGGTGCTGCCATGGTGCTGGTGGAGCACGATCGCGCGTTCATCGATCAAATTGCCACCCGCGTGGTGCTGCTCGGCTAAGAAGGGCAGACGCAATCGGATCACAGGGCACAGGCAAAGCAAAACGCCTGCGGCGAGCTGGCCGCAGGCGTTTGACAGACTTTTTATTCGATGGGTTCGGGTATTTCTTTGTCCTCGGTGTCGATGTCGATCGGCTCACAATCGCCCTCTTCGTCTTTTTCCACACGCTCGGCACATACGACACCGGCATCCTCCTCCACACGCATGAGGCGTACGCCCTGCGTGTTGCGTGAGAGCACGGAAATCTCCTGTACACACATACGGATCACAGTGCCGTCGGCGCTGACCAGCATGATATCGTCTTCGTCCAGCACCATCTTCAGGCTGACCAGCGAACCGGTCTTTTCGTTTAGATTCATGATCTTCACGCCTTTGCCGCCCCTAGACTGGCGGCGGTATTCGCTCTCCGGTGTGCGTTTGCCCATGCCGTTGCTGGTGATGGAGAGCACATACCATCCTTTGCGCACCACGTCCATATCCACCACTTCGCTGCCCGGCGACAGAGAGATAGCCCGCACGCCGGTGGCTGTGCGCCCCATGGCGCGCGCGTCGCTTTCATGGAACCGGATGCACTTACCGTCGGCGCTGCCGATGATCAGCTCGTCGTCGCCGCTGGTATGCTGCACGCCTATCAACTCGTCGCCTTCGCGTATGCCGATGGCTAAAAGCCCGCTCTTGCGTATGGATTGGAACTGCGAAAAATGCGTACGCTTGATCACGCCGAGCTTAGTGACCATGGAGAGGTAGCCGTCCGTATGCGCGCAGGAGAACAGGGCTGCGACTTTTTCGCCGTCTTGCAAGGGCAACAGATTGACGATGGGTGTGCCCTTTGCCTGCCGCGACGCCACGGGGATCTCGTAGCATTTAATTTGGTACACCCTGCCAAAATTGGTAAAGAAGAGCAGGTGATCATGCGTGGAGGTGACCAGCATGTTTTTGATGAAATCCTCCTCTTTGGTGGCCATGCCGAAAATCCCTTTGCCGCCCCTGTGCTGCGCACGGTAGGTGTCCGATTTTAAGCGCTTGATATAGCCAAAGTGTGTGAGGGTGACGGCCATATCCTCCTGCTGAATGAGATCGTCGAGATCGATCTCGCCCGGACAGGTTTCGATGGATGTGCGGCGTTCGTCGCCGAACTTGCTGCGCACGGCGCTCAATTCTTCTTTAATGATATCCATCACCATATAGTCGTTGGCCAAAACAGCGTTTAAATGCTGTATGGCGGCCATCAACGCGTCGTATTCGGCGGTCAGGCGATCGCGCTCTAAGCCTGTAAGCCGCTGCAAACGCATATCCAAAATGGCCTGCGCCTGCTTGTCGCTCAGTTCAAACCGCTCTATCAACGCTTCGCGTGCTTCCTGCGGGTTCGCGCTTCGCTTGATCAGCTCGACCACTTCGTCGATATGATCAAGCGCGATCAAAAGCCCTTTTAAGATATGCGCGCGTGCTTCTGCTTTCTCCAGCTCATAGCGCGTACGCCGCACGATGACATCCTTGCAGTGATCCACATAATAGGACAACATCTGCTTCAGGTTGAGCACGCGGGGCTCGTCATCCACCAGCGCCAGCATGATCACGCCGAACGTATCCTGCAGCTGTGTGTGTTTATACAGCGTGTTGAGCACCACGTTCGCATTGACATCTTTTTTGAGCTCGATTACGATGCGCATACCATCTTTGTCGGACTCGTCGCGCAGATCGCTGATACCGTCCACCCTCTTTTCGTGGACCAGCTCGGCGATTTTTTCCACCAAGCGTGCTTTATTGACCTGATAAGGAATTTCCGACACGATGATGCGCGAATGGGTGGCGCTGATCTGTTCGATCTCTGTGCGCGCACGCACCACCACACGGCCGCGGCCTGTGAGATACGCGTCCCGTATACCGCTCCTGCCCAGTATAATCCCGCCGGTGGGGAAATCCGGGCCGGTGAGCACTTGGTTGAGCTGTTCGATTTCGATATCCGGATCATCGATGAGCGCGATGGTCGCGTCGATGGTTTCACGCATGTTGTGCGGGGGGATGTTGGTGGCCATGCCCACGGCGATGCCGCTGGAACCGTTGACCAGCAGATTCGGAAATTTAACGGGCAAAACGGTGGGCTGCATCAGCGTTTCGTCGAAGTTTGGATAGAAATCTACGGTTTGTTTCTCGAGATCGCTGAGCATTTCCAGCGCGAGCTTGCTCATGCGCGCCTCGGTGTAACGCATGGCGGCGGCGGAATCTCCGTCTATCGAGCCGAAGTTGCCCTGGCCCTCCACCAACGGATAGCGCATGGAAAAATCCTGCGCCAAGCGCACCAGGCTGTCGTAAACCGCCGTATCGCCGTGCGGATGGTATTTACCCAACACATCACCAACGATGCGCGCGCATTTGCGGGTGGGCTTGTCCGGTGTGATACCCAGTTCATGCATAGAATACAGAATGCGTCTGTGTACAGGCTTGAGTCCATCGCGTGCATCGGGCAGCGCGCGGTTGATGATGACCGCCATGGCGTAGGAAATAAAGGATTTCTTCACTTCGCGCTCAATATCGATGGGCACGATGGATTTGCCTATAGAATTGTTTTGATTGTCTTCCAAGTGGTTCACCTCGTCTTATCTATTGGTTGTGCGGCCCTTGCCGGGGGCAATGATAAAAATCAAATGGATTATTCAGAATTTTCAGGCGATGAAGCCTTCGTGTATTCGTAAAAATCCAGGTAAAATAAAATAGCGGCATCGCATGTTTTTGCGGACTCTATAAACGAATCGGCATGCCCTTCGGGCACTCGAATCGCATCGGCGTGTCCTGTTCTGTTGGAAAAGTATCCCAGCAGCGGATAAGTCCCGCCAGTTTGCAGCGCGCCCCCTTCGGCGTCGTCTTTTCCAAACTGCGATACGGCGTAAGTGCGGTATACAGCGCCCAGTGCAACGTCATGCAGATCGTGCTTGGCGGATATCAAAGAGGAAAAGCCGGCCGCCGAGCGATAATCGCGAAACTGGGTGCTCGCCTTGATGCGCACAGCGCCGCCGCTTTCGGCCGGCGGTAAGTCCAGCGCCAGCGCCAGCTTGCCTGTGATCGCCAAATGCGAAGTATCCACTTTCAACAGCTCGCCTGTTTCGGATAAGCCGCCGTTTAGAAACACGGCATAATGAATCACAGGCGCGATCCCTTCGACCAATTCATAGGAATATGCTGCGAATGCGTTGCCCTGAATTGCGTGCAGATATTGCCCATCGCTGCCCTCGTAAGGAGACAGCAATTCAAGCTTGCTGTGTTCGGGCGGGCTGCATCCGCATAACAGCAGCAGGGGCAGTATGAATATCATCAATACGCGTTTCGTATGGATAACCTCCTTTGATCGGCAACGCTTGAGTTAAATGTCCAGATTTTCCACAAGCTTTGCGTTCTCCTCGATAAACTCGCGGCGGGGCTCCACCTTATCGCCCATGAGGGTGGAGAAGATTTCATCTGCTGCGATGGCATCGGACAGCTCTACCCGCAGGAGTGTACGCCGCTCGGGGTCCATGGTGGTTTCCCATAGCTGCTGGGCGTTCATCTCGCCAAGACCTTTATAGCGGCTGATTTCGGGCTTGGGATTTTCCCGCCCGATTTCACTGAGTATTTGTTCCAGCTCCGCGTCGCTGTATGCGTAATACTCCTTTTTGGATTTTACGATCTTATACAGCGGGGGCTGCGCGATGTAGACATGCCCCCCCTCGATGAGCGGCCGCATATAGCGGTAGAAGAAGGTGAGCAGCAATGTCCTGATATGGCTGCCATCCACGTCCGCGTCCGTCATACAGATGATGCGGTCGTATCGCAGTTTAGACGGATCAAAATCATCGGATATGCCCGCGCCAAACGCGGTGATGAGCGCCTTGATTTCGGCGTTTGCAAGCACTTTGTCCAGCCTGGTTTTCTCCACATTGAGTATTTTGCCGCGCAAGGGCAGGATCGCCTGAAACATCCGGTCGCGGCCCTGCTTGGCGCTGCCGCCCGCCGAATCGCCCTCTACGATGTAGATCTCACATTTGGATGGATCCTTCTCCGTGCAGTCCGCGAGCTTTCCGGGCAGCGAGGTAGACCCCAGCACGGATTTGCGCAGCGTGAGCTCACGTGCTTTTTTCGCGGCTTCGCGCGCACGTTGCGCGGTCAGACATTTGTCCACCACGATGCGCGCGATGGCGGGGTTTTCGTCTAAATACGCGCCAAAACCGGCAGTCACAGCGGTTTCCACAATGGAGCGGATTTCGCTGTTGCCCAGCTTTGTCTTCGTTTGCCCCTCGAATTGCGGCTCGGTGAGCCGCACGCTGAGGATGGCGGTGAGCCCCTCCCGGACGTCTTCGCCGGAAAGATTGACTTCCGATTGCTTGAGGTAGTTGAAGCGCCGGGCATAGTCGTTGACAACCCTGGTGAGCGCGGTTTTGAAGCCTAAAAGGTGGCTGCCGCCTTCGTAGGTGGAGATATTGTTGGCGAAGGAGAAGATGTTTTCGTTGTAACTGCTGTTGTATTGCATGGCGATTTCCACGACAGAATCGTCCTTCGTGCCCGTGAAATAGATGGGCGAAGGAAAGAGCGGCTGCTTGGTCTTGTTTAGGTATTCCACGAAGGAAACGATACCGCCTTCGTAGCGATAGCAGTGCTGCTTGTCAATTCGTTCGTCTGTTACGCAGATGTTCAGCCCCCGGTTTAAAAAGGCCAGCTCACGCAGCCGGTTGCGCAGCGTGTCGTAGTTGAAATCAAGGCTGTCAAAGATTTCGGCGTCCGGAAAAAACGTGATCTTCGTGCCTGTCGATTCGCAATCCCCCACCACTTCCAGCTCGGAGACAGCATGGCCGCGTTCAAAACGCTGGCGGTGGATATGCCCGTCGCGCTTGATTTCCGCAACAAGCCAGCAGGACAGCGCATTTACCACGGATAACCCCACGCCGTGCAGGCCGCCGGACACTTTATAGCCTTCGCCGTCAAACTTGCCGCCTGCGTGCAGCATGGTCAGCGCGATCTCCAGCGCGGGCTTGCCCGTCTGTTCATGGATATCGACAGGTATGCCGCGCCCGTTGTCTATTACGGTTACGGAATGATCCGGATGTATGGTGACGCTGATATCGTCGCAATAGCCCGCCATCGCCTCGTCTATGGAATTATCCACGACTTCCGTAATCAGATGGTGGAGCCCCTTGATGTCTGTTGAGCCGATGTACATGCCCGGGCGGCGGCGTACCGCTTCCAAGCCTTCGAGCACTTGGATCTGGGATGCATCGTAGTGGTTTGTGTTTTCTGAATGTGTCGTATGGTCTTGTGGATTCATATGTGCTCCTTCATGTTTAGTTCGTTTTGATGCAAGAATTTCTCCTGTAAGCTCTTAGCGCCCAGTTGGCTGCGCTTGAGCAAGGTTGAGCAGGAGATGGGGGAGAGATATAGTTTGAGGGATTGCTGGCGCTTTGCGAGCACCAGGCATTTTGTCTCTTTTGCTACCGTGATGATATCCGCGGCATGAAAGCGTTTATAAAAATTGCTCGTATCCTTTGCGCTTAAAGCTGCGCTGTCCAATATGGCGATCACCTCGTGCAGGGGAATGGTGACATCCGCTCCTATATGTAACATAGACTGCTCCTTTGTTTAAATGGATGATACACATGAAAACGCCCTTTTGCAAAGGGACGTTTCGGTGTATCCGTAAAGCTGTTTCAAGCGGTCATCTATTAAAAAATTCCCACTTACTACATTATAATATATTCGCGCGGTTTTTAAAACCCTATTACGAAAAAAGACAAAAAAGAGCACATAAAAAACGCCCTTTTGCACACGTATATAAAGGCGCGCTAACTGTACAGCGTGCCGTTGCGCACATATACGATATGCGCATCCTTAGGCGCGAGCGATTCGTCCGTAAGGGAGATGAACACCTGCACGCCCGAGAGCGAAGCGAACAGCATATTTCGGCGGGATTCATCCAGCTCGCTGAGCACATCGTCCAGCAAGAGCAGCGGCGGCTCCTGAAGCTGCTGCTCCATCAGCCGGAGCTGTGCGATTTTCAGCGAAAGCGCGGCTGTGCGCTGTTGGCCCTGCGAGGCGAAGGCGCGTGTGTCCCGGCCGTCGATATGGATGAGCAGATCGTCCCGGTGCGGGCCGATATGAGTCGTGCAGTTGCGAAGATCGCGTTCGCGGCATTCCTTGAGCGCCGCCGACAGGCATTCGGGCGTCCGGTTGGGGGCATACTGTGTGAGCAATTCCTCTTTACCGGAGGAGATACCGCGGTGTGCCTGTAAAGCCGCGCCGCTTAAACCTTTGGCAAACGCCGAGCGGTAGCGGATGACGCTCTGCGCCGCCGCTATGAGCTGTTCGTCCCAAACGTCCAGCGTGGAAAGATAACGGCTGCCTGCTTTTAACAGCCGGTTGCGCTGGAAGAGTACGCGGTTGTATTTTTGCAGCGCATAGAAGTAAGCGGGGTAGAGCTGTGAGATGGCGATGTCTAAAAACCGGCGTCTTTCGGAGGGCCCCTGCTTGATGAGCAGCAGATCCTCCGGAGAAAACAACACGGCGCAGATATGGCCCATCATCTCCCCAAGCCTCAGTAGCTTAGCGCCGTTTAAGAAGACCTCCTTGCGCATCTTGCGGTGCAGCGACACCTGCACCTCGTGGCTGCCGTCCATTTGCAGGCTGCTGCACAGCACGCTCGCCGTATCCTGCGCGTGCCGGATCAGCTCTGTGTCTTTGGAGGTGCGGTGCGAGCGGCCCGCGCAGCACAAAAAGATGGCCTCCAGCAGGTTTGTCTTGCCTTGTGCGTTGTCGCCGCATAAAACATTCATGCCGCGCTCGGGTATATACTCCAAACACTCGTAATTTCTAAACTGGCGGGCGCGTACGCTTTGCAGTATCATAAGCTATCCCTGCCTGGCCGAACGGTTGAACGTGCGCAGATCCTCGCCCTTGAGCTTTCTGATGTGGGTGCAGGAAGCGTCGAACAGCCGGGAGCAGACGCGCTCTCCGTAGCGCTGCATGATTTCTGACGGCGACAGGTTGGTGGCGCACACCGTGTGCCGGTTGTGTGTGATGCGCTCGTTGAGCACGGTAAACAGGTATTCCACCGTGATGTTCTTATAAACAGGCTCTGTGCCTAAGTCGTCTATGATGAGCAGATCACAGGTTAAGAGATCGCGTATGGAGTCGCTTTGTCCGATGTGGAATTTGCGTAGCCGGTCGAAAAAATGGAAGGAGGTATGGCTGATCACATCATAGCCGCGCTCCAGCACACATTTTGCCAGACAGCACAAAAGGAATGTCTTGCCCAAACCCGGCTCGCCATAGAGATAGATGTTGCGTTTTTCTGTGTCGGGGAAACGATGGGCATAATCGTGAAACAACTGCCGCAAATTATCCATCAGGGCACGCTGCTCATTCGTTGGAAACGCTTTTAGATCAAATGTGCCGAAATTTTGTTTATCGAGCAGCGGCAGATCGATATAGCCGCTCTTGAGCAGCAATTCGAGCAGGCATTTGCAGCGCAAAGAGCCGATATAGCCCGTGTCCTCGCAATCGGGGCAGACATAGGCCGGGCGCAGCGATGCCGACAGTGCCGGATGCGCCGCCATCAGCGCCTCTTCTTGCGCGCGCAAGGCTTCTATCTCTGACTGTGTTTGCGCGATGAGTGTGTCCGCATGCTCGGGTGACGCCATCACAGCCTCGAGCTGAGACATGGAAAGGGCAACGATCTCCTCGCGAAGGGACTTTAACTCGGGCAGCGCTTCATAGACTTCCTGCGTGCTGCGCTGCTGTGCGCGCTTCGCCTGTGCGCGGCGGGCTTTATATTCATCTTGAATGCGTTCATATATGCTCAACTGCCATTCTCTCCTTTGTAGGATTGTTCTGCGAGTGCGTCCAGCAGCTCATCGCTGTATTTGGGGTTTGCGGCCTTTTGCGGCGCCGTTTTCGATCTGGACTGGTGTTGTGCGTGCTCCTTCTTTGCGGCCTGGAGCGTGGTGATGCCGTTTTCAATCCAGTTGCGCAGTATGGCTGTGAGTGCTGCGTATTTATTTCTGGACAGCTTTGCATATTCCGCCGCCAGCAAAATGACTTCGAAGGGAAGCCCGGCTTTGATCCAGCTTTCGTAGTCGCTGCGGTGTGCGCCGCTTATGCGTTCATGGGATCCCATACGCTCGAATACAGCCCTGACATCGTCATGGAGCAATTGCAGCTTCTGGTGATGCGCTTCTATTTTTTCCGGCTCAAACAGCCCAAGCTTTGCATAGAGGCCGAGCTGCTCTTCGAAATATTTAAAACTATGCCTGTCATCCTGAGCGCAGAGATGCGCGATGGTGAGCAGCGCCTTTTGGCTGAACCCAAGAGAGAGCCATTGCTCCTGGCGTTCCAGCAGGGCCGGCGTAACCCGGCTGCGGCTGCCCAATTCGTAGGCGATCTGGGTGAGTTGGCTGTGGCGGTCGTCCTTGTTGGAAAAATGGCTCAGCACATCCTGGGATTTGGTGCGTCCCTGCTCATAGAGCGTATGCAGCACCTTGTCCAGATAAGCCATGTTGGGCTGCTGTATGCGGGTCAGCTCCTTGCAGGCAAAAAAAATGCTGTCCAGCGAGAAGCCCCAATCCGTCCGCCATTTGCGCATGAGCTCGATTTCGTCCTGTGTGGGCAGACGCAATATGCCCAGATGCTTGAGCACCATGCGCGTGTCTTTGGTGGTTTGAGAATGACGCTGCGCAAACTCCTGCGCGGCCTCTGCGGTGGTGATGCCTTCATCCGCCCAGGATTTGGCGACCTTGTGCATATACGCCACGGAGGTGCGGGGCCCCTTTTCTTTGAGACAGTATTGCACAAGCTCCAACACCGCCTCTTTCTGCAGCCCGTACACCTCGATCCAATCGTAGATGCGCTCGAAATCGCTGTTGCTGAGTTCGCGGGGGGAAAAGAGCGCGAGCAGGTGCGCGTTGAAATCGCTGTGCGCATACACGGGGGAACGCTGCACATCCTGTATGTTGGAAAAATGGATGTGCAGCGTGTCGCCCTTTTCTACGTATAGAAGGGAACGCTTTTCCCAGTATTCGATGGCTTCAAGCAGTGAATTCTCCGCCATACGAAGACCCTTTGCCGCGGAAGACAGATCTATGCCGCCCCCGCGTGAAAAGAGCAGCAGAAGATAGAGGTACGCTTTCACGTAGTCCCCCGGCGCTGCCGGCATCAGATCGCTGATGAATGCGTTATGCACCGGCGTATAGTCCGTTTGACGATTGCTTCCGAATGTAATCTGCATGGAATGTATCCACTCACCTGCCGTTTTTATGATGCTATAACCGCGCATATGCGTTCGCTGCAGTCGAAAATCGCACACGCATAGAATGATCATGGCTGTTTGCAGTTATTATATCATATTGGGTAGATGGATGAAAGTTTCATGGCGGCCGGAAAGCAGAATAAACTGCGCATATACGTCATATGTATTGGGTAACAGGAGGTGCGTTCTATGAAACGATTGAGTCAAGCGACTGCGTTGTTTGTTTGCCTGATGCTCGTGATCACACTCTGCTGCGGGTGTGCAAACAGATATGACTATCCCGGGGGTTTAAACACCTACCATATTAAGATCATGGTGGATACGCAAACGTATACCGCGCAGTGTGTGCAGTCCGTTGAATACACGAATCAAACGGACCAAACCCTAAAGGAGCTCTATTTCAACGTATACGCCAACGCTTATGAAAGCCCCGAGACCGCACCTTATGAACGGTTTCAATGGCAGAACGCATACCCGAACGGTTTTAATGAAGGAAATATCACGTTTGCCGCCGTCCGCATCGATGGGGAGGACACCGCATATCGCATAAGCGGTGCAGGCAACACGCTGATGCGCATCGATATAGGAGAATTGGCGCCGGGTGAAAAGACGCTGGTCGAGATGGCTTATGCGCTGAAAATGCCTAATTCGCCGGGGCGGTACGGCTACGGCCAGTTGGGCATGAACTTTGGGAACTGTTTCCCCATACTCTGTGTGTACGATGGGGAAAACTGGGTGAAAGAGCCGTATCACCGCATAGGAGATCCTTTCTACAGCGAAGCGGCCGACTACCGCGTGCACGTCACGCTGGACAGCGCATGGCGGTTGGCCAGCAGCGGCTATGTCGAGCAGGCGGGCGGAAGCGAGCAATCGGAATACCTGATCAACGCGCCTGCCGTTCGGGATTTCGCGATGGTGGCTTCCCCTTCGCTGCAGCATTTTTCGCGGGATGTGCAGGGCACCACCGTGGAAAGCTTCGCTGTGCAGGAGTCCCAAGGCAGGCTGGCGCTGGATTATGCGCAAAAAGCGCTCAAGACATTCAACGCGCTGTTTGGCGGATATCCGTATGAGAGCCTGTCGGTGGCGGAGAGCAATTTCTTCATAGGCGGTATGGAGTACCCCAATATGGTGATGGTGGATACGCGCCTGTATGACGCGGGCAAGGAGATGGAACTGGAATATGTGGTGGTGCATGAAGTGGCGCACCAATGGTGGTACGGTGTGGTGGGCAATGATCAGGTGAATGAGCCGTGGCTGGATGAGGCGTTGTCGGAATACGCCACGCTGCTCTACTATAAGCAGAATTACGGCGAGGAAAAGATGAAGGAGATCTGTGCGCTGTTTATCGAACAGGATCTGCAGCTGGCGCGGGATTATCTGGTGGTGGAGGAACGAGACGGCATCGGCGGGCGCTTAGACAGCTTTGAGAGCAACTTCTCCTACAACGCGCTGGTCTATTCCAAGGGGGCGCTGATGTTTCGCGAACTCCACGAAAAATACGGCGATGACTTGATCCGGGGCTTGAAGATCTACTACGAGCAAAACCGCTTTAAAAACGCGTCGGCGCAGCAGCTGTTTGACGCGCTGCAGCAGGGCGTAGGCGTCGATTGCAAGCCGGAGATACAAGAATGGCTCAGCGGCCGCAGTGTAGACAAAGGCGAGCAGCCCAAGGAGCAGGGCAGCCCCGTGCCTTCGCAGGACACGGCGACGCCGCCTGAAACGACGGATGTGCCGGAACCAGCGGGCGGTGGGACGGATCAGGGCGTCATACACCCGCAGCAAGACGCGGCATAAGAAGAGTTTTTCAAAAAAGAGCGCCTGCGGCGGTGCGTTGCTGCCCGGCGCTTTTTTGGCGCCTTGCGCAGACCCTTGGGTATGTGTATATGCGAGCACATGAAAAGAAGAAAAATTTTGCACCGAACGGATATAAATTTGCGGCCCAAACCGCATCATAAACCAAAGAAATGATATAATTGAAACACAATAAAAATGAACAGGGGGGCAGCTTATGCGTTACGAGATATTTGGAGGCACATTGCCGGCGGTCTCGGTTTTTTTAGAGACAGGAGAAAGTATCTACACACAGTCGGGCGGCATGACCTGGATGACAGAGGGCTTCAGCATGGAGACCAACATGAAGGGCGGGCTGATGAAAGGGCTGGGCCGGATGCTCTCGGGGGATTCGCTGTTCATGGTGACATACACAGCCCAAAGACCCGCGCAGGAGATCACCCTGGCCTCGACTTTCCCGGGCACGCTGCTGGCGCTGCAGGTTGGGCCGATGGGGTATGTCTGCCAGAAGAGCGCGTTCTTGTGCGCCACGCCGGGGGTAGGGCTTTCCGTGATGGTGAACAGGGCGAAGGCAGGCTTTTTTGGCGGCGAAGGGTTTATTATGCAGCAGGTCACGGGCGACGGCATCGTGTTTTTAGAGCTGGACGGCACGGTGGTGGAGCGTACGCTGCGAAGCGGCGAAAGGATCAAGGTGGATACGGGCAATGTGGCGGCGTTTGAACAAACCGTCCGGATGACGGCAGAAACCGTCAAAGGGTTTAAGAACATCATGTTTGGCGGTGAGGGGTTGTTCTTGACCGTGCTGGAAGGACCGGGGAAGGTCTGGCTGCAGACGGTCAACATAGGAAACTTTGCGGGCAGGCTGGCTCCGTATCTGCCTAAAAGAGGAGACTGACGGTTTTCATCGAAAAACGGGGCTGTTTAAAATCGGTGCGTCCAGAAAAGGGCGCACCGATTGTGCTGCAATCGGCATACGGGGCCTGCGGTGCTTGTATATAAAGCGATGGCCGGTGAAGGCACGCAGCCCTATTAAACGCAGCTTTCCATGCCATGTTTTTAGACCAGCTGTGCATGCTTTCCAACGCGCCGGATATCTTGCGTGTTGCGCGCCGGCGTGCCGCCATAGCGTAGCCGCGTCCTGCAAAGGTCAGATTCATGCCGGTCGAAATGGCGCGTGTGATGCTATAGGCTGTATTCATAGATGTATCCATATGAACCCGACAACATGAGCGGTCTTTTTAAAGGATCGTCCGCACCCATGCCCATAGGGCAAAAGAAAAAGACCGCACAGAGACATTCATGCTGCTGTGCGGCCGGTTTTGTTTTATGTCGTTTGAAGGTCGAATTTCGCACGATTTTTGTGATCGTCTGTCCCTGAGCTGTGTTCTGTCAGGGGCGTTGCATATCTTAGTTAAGGTCTGATTTTACACATCGGTGATCTGGTCGATGACATTGCGGATCTGCCGGGCAGAGTGCTTCAGCTGGGCGTCCTCCTCTTCATTGAGCTGAAAATCCAGCACCTGCTCAATACCGTTTCTGCCGATGATGCAGGGCAGACTCAGCGCCACATCGTGCAGTCCGCAAGGGCCGTTGAGCACCGAACAGAGCGTGCGCACGGAGCGGGTGTCGCGCAGAAGCGCCTCCACGATGTTGTTGACCGAGATGGCGATGCCGCAGTTGGTAACGCCCTTGGCCTTGATGATGGTCGCGCCGGAGGCTTTCAGTTCGCGGTGAACCTCCTCCTTATCGTCGTCCGACAGCGGCCGGTCGATCGCCTGGAAATAATCCAGCACATTGATACCGCCGATATCCGATTTGCTCCAAACGGGGAATTGCGATTCACCGTGTTCGCCGATGACATAGGCGTGGATATCCTGCGGATTGATGCCATCCAGCCTTTTGCTGATCAAATAACGAAAACGGGAGCTGTCTAACAAGGTTCCGGAGCCGATCACGCTGGAGCTGGGCAACTGGGTCCATTTTTGTATCAGATAGGTCATGACATCCACCGGATTGGAGACGACGAGCAGAAGGCCGCCATCATAGTATTGCATGATGGAAGCGGTGATGGATTTCATCAGATTCGCGTTGTTCTGTGCTAAATCCAGGCGTGTATCTCCCGGCTTGCGGTTGAGGCCGGCTGTAATGATGATCAAATCCGCGCCCGCGCAATCGGAGTAGTCGCCGTCGTATACTTTCATAGGGCCCAGCACCGGCAGGCCGTGGCATATATCCAGCGCCTCCCCCATGGCTTTTTCTTTCTTCACATCGACGAGCACCAGCTCGCTGCAGGTCTGCTTGATGGCCAGCGTAAGCGCGATGGTAGCGCCTACGAAGCCGGCACCGACCACAACGACCTTGGATGGCTTTTGGATGGTTTTATTCGTCATTTGCTTGCCTCCCCGTTTAAGTTTTTAATCATTATAGCGTACTGCTTTCCAATTTACAATAAAATGCGCGTAAAGAGATGTTTTATGTGCTGCTAAAAGGCTTGACTGGCGGATAATTTCTCTTGCATCTTGTTCAAACATATAATATATTGGGTAAAGCAGTGTCCTGCGCTTGATTCTTTTGAAATCCGGGGAGATATGGAATGTATCGTTTTATTGTCAATCCTGTTGCAGGCGGAGGCCGCAGCGTGAAGAAATTTATGGAGATCGAACAGGCTCTGATCAAGCATGGCGTGACCTATGATGCGTACCATACGCAAGGGGAAAGCCACGCGGTACAGCTTGCGCAGCAGGCGGTGAAGGATGGGGCGGATGCGGTGGTCTGCGTGGGAGGCGACGGTACGGTAAAGGAAACGGCGCTGGGGCTTTTTAAAAGCGGCGTGCCTTTGGGCATATTGCCTACGGGAACGGGCAACGATTATGTGCGATCGCTGGGCATCCACTCCGACCACATACAGGCGCTGGAGCAGATGCTGCAAGGCCGGCCTGTTTGGGTGGATGTGGGCTTTGCGGGGGAAAAGATGTTTATCAATGCCGCAGGCATCGGTTTTGATGTGGATGTGTGTATGCACACGCAAAGCTTCAATAAACGCTTTAAAGGGATGACGGCGTATTATCTGGGTGTGATCAAGGCGCTCATCAAGCTGAAAGGGAAACACCTGAAGCTGACACAGACAGACGGCCGGGTGATCGAAAAAGACGTGCTGCTGGTGGCGTTTGGCAACGGCAGCCATTTTGGCGGCGGTATGCGTGTATGCCCCGACGCTCGAATTGATGACGGCCTGCTGGATGTATGCGTGATCAATTCTGTGCCGCGCAGGACCATACTCAGGCTTTTTCCGAAATTCATATCGGGGGAGCATTTAAAGATGGATATCGTGGAGTATTTCCGGTGTGAAGAGGTGATGGTGACCTCGAATGCGCCCTTCATGCAGCTTGACGGCACGGTGACACCCTTTCAAAACGGGACGCTCAGGATCCAAAAAAACGGTATCTGTGTGATCGTTCCGGCATAAAAACGTTTTTCATCGGCCATACTATTCTAAACGGTAAAACGGGAGGATGCGTATGGTCGTTGCATATCAAAAGGGCCTTGAACGGCTGGCATATCAGCTGCAGCGGCATGGCTATGAGGTGGTGCCGTATGAAGAGAGCCGTTATGCCGACGCGCTGGTCTATTCGCAAAGCGAGCCGGGGCTACTGAACAGTGTGCAATCGCCAAACGGGAGCCTGTTTTTGGTGAATGCGCATGGGCGCAGCTTCTCGGAAGTGATGGATATGCTAAAATTCCGCACCTATTCGCCGCTGTTCTGATCGCAAGATGAGCGGCATTTTTTTATCAATAAAATCGCAATAAAACAAATAAAAGGCAAGATAATATTGACAAAGTAAAGTAAAATGATATAATAATAGTAATAACTGGCAATCAACCAAGTGGAGTGCTAAAAATTTGAGGAGGTGTTCATATGAAAGGATTGGTACCGTTTGGCAGAAACAGGCACATAGGAAACGGAATGGGCTTCCATAACATGCTGGATGATTTCTTCGGCGATATGTGGTCCTCAAAGAGCCTTTTCGACACGTTCAAGATGGACGTTTCGGAATCGGAAAAGGAGTATAGTGTGGAAGCGGAACTGCCCGGAGTGAACAAAGAGGATATCCGGCTGGAGATGAACGAAGGCAGGCTGACGATTGGGATCGTACAGAATGAGGAAAATCAGGAGGATACGAAGCAGTATATCCACCGCGAAAGAAGGACTTCCTCCGTAGCCCGTTCGGTTTATCTGCCCGACGCGGCGCAGGAGGGTGTGAGCGCAAAGCTACAGGAAGGCATTTTGAAGATCGCCGTCCCCAAAGCGGCGCAAACGAGCAACAAAAGGCGCATTGATATTCAGTGATAAAAACGTATAGCACGCACAAGGCAACACGGCCGCTTCACACTGGAAGCGGCCGTGTTCTGTTTAATGGATACTGCCGGCTGCACACAGATACAAGCATAGCGCCTCCCGCCAACCGGCTTCTGCGCTTTTGTGTTAATGGATACCCCGCAGCACGCGCAGCAGATGTTCTTTTGTATTGCGGCCCGGCTTGCGTAGGCAATGCTTGAGCAGTATATGCTTGATACGCGCGATCTCTTTGCCGGGAGGTATGCCTGCGTGGCGCATGATATCGCTACCGTTTAACGCGAGCTCGTTTACGTGAAAGGGCATGTCGTGCTCGATCATGTAGTCGAGTTCACGCTGCCAAGCGTCCGCTGTGGGCACGAAGCCCGTGCGCCCCGAGCCGATAACATCCGCGCGCCGCAGTGCGATCAACTGCGCGGCCGCTTCTCTGCCCAAAGAGGAGAGCATGAAGCGGATGGTGGCGGGCTTGGCGCGGCCGTTTAAATCGAACATGTGATTTCGGATGAGCAGGCAGACCCGATCGATTACCGCCCTGCTGAAGCGCAGTTCCTGCAGGGCTTCGCGTGCGATGCGCGCGCTGATCTCATCGTGGCCGTACATCCTGCCGCTTTCGAGCAGTGCTGTGGGCTTGCCCACGTCGTGCAGCAGTGCGGCCAAGCGCACACACAGATCCGCAGGTGCAGCGGCCGCTGCGTGGAGCAGATGGTTGAATACGTCATACGCGTGATACTGCGCCTTTTGCCGAACACCCACGCCGGGAAGCAGGCAGGGCAGTATGAAAGCATAGGCGCCTAAGGTATGCAGCAGGAACAATCCCCGCTTGTGTGCTTTTGGGTTATTGAGCCCAGGGTAGCGCGCATCGCTCAACAATATCTTGCTGAACTCGTCTTTGATGCGTTCCTTCGCGATATCGCCCAGATAATGCACATATTGGCCTGCGTAATGATACAATTCCGTTTCGATGCCGAAATTGAGCTCGCATGCGAAGCGCACCATGCGCAGTATCCGCAGCCCGTCCTCCCCCAGCGTGCGCGCGGGCGCGTTGGCCGTGCGCAGCATACGCTTCTGTATGTCTGAAATCCCGCCCAATGGATCCACGATCTCGCCGGTCGTGCAGTTGAGATACAGCGCGTTCACGCTGAAATCCCGCCGCAGGGCGTCTTCTCGCAGATCTATGGTGAAGGCGACATGATCCGGCCGATGTGCGCCGCTGCGCGGGTAGGAGTCCCGCCGGAAGGTGGTATGTTCCAGCACATACGGGCGATCGTCATGCCATAAGTGCAGCTCCACCGTGCCAAACGCCACGGCTTTGGGCACGACGCGCACATGCGGGCTTCCCTGTAGCCGCGCGGATACCTCTTCGGGCGTGAGCCCGGAGCAGACATCGAGATCGCCGCCTTTTTGCCCCAGCAGGGTGTTGCGTACCAGCCCCCCCACGGCGAACAGCACATCGGGAGAAAAGCATTTGCCCGCTGCCTGCAAAATATTTGGCACGTCAAGCCGCATGAATCTTCCTCCTATGTGAAACGATCAAAGCTCTCCGCGAAACACCGTTTCGGCGGGGCCGCTCATGAAAACGCTGCCCGTGCCGTCGTAGGCGATGCGCAGCGTGCCCAGCTCGATATGCACATCCGTCTCGTCCTGGCAGAAGCCCGCGATGCGCGCGGCAACCGCGGCCGAGCAAGCGCCGGTGCCGCAGGCTTTTGTCGCACCGGCGCCCCGCTCCCATGTGCGCATTTTGAGAGTGTGTGTATCCAGCACCTGCACAAAATTCACATTGGTGCGCCGGGGAAACGACGGATGGACTTCCATGCGGCTGCCCCAGCAGACGATGTCTATACAGGAGAGATCGTCGCAGAATACGATCAAATGCGGTACGCCCACCGCCAGTGCTGAGACGATGAACGTTTGGCCTTCTATCTCGAGCAGCTCGCGATCTACCCCGCCGTCGGGCCCCAGCATGGGGATTTGAGAACGCTCGAGCACGGGTGCGCCCATGTCCACCCGCACCTGGGCGGTCTGCGGGCTGTTGTGAAGCACGAGTGGCCGCATCGTGCCGGCCAAGGTCTCCACCGTCAGCTGTGAGGCGGAGACGACCCCTTCGTCCAGCGCAAACTTCGCCAGACAGCGGATGCCGTTGCCGCACATTTCCGCTTCGCTTCCATCGGAATTGAATATGCGCATCTGCACATCGCAGCCTTTTGAAGGCGCCATGAGTATCAATCCATCGGCGCCTATGCCGGTGCGCCGATCGCATAACCGTTCGCTTACAGCGCTGATTTCTTCTTGCGGCAAAGCCTGCTTGAATGCATTGATGAGTATAAAATCGTTGCCAAGACCATGCATCTTGCTAAATTTCAATAAAAACACCTCCTCGGGCTGGTTTGGGCCGACAGGCATTCGAACGTATAAGGGCAAAGTGCCAACGCGGACGCTTTTATATGAGTAGGATATGACAGAATGCGGCTGAAAATACTTCGCGGCCGTTTTTGGATGCGCCTATATTTTCAGCGGCAGCTGGTAGTTGCTGGTGGCGATGGTGCGGTTGTTCAGATAGCTCAGCCGGCTCCTTCTGCGCAATGTAAATTTCAGCTTGGTGACCCACAACACATGTTCGTGTACTTTATGTTTTCTGTTGAACGCACGGTCGCCGTATTTATCATCTCCCAGTATGGGATGCCCGATATACGCCAGGTGCGCCCGGATCTGATGGGAGCGCGCCGTGATGAGTTCCACATCCAGCAGCGAGTATTCGCCCTTGGATGAAAGGACTTTATAGCGGGTGGTGATGGGCTGCGCGTTGTTGAGCGGCTTGTCCGTGATGCGCACCGTGCTGCGCCGCGAATCCTTCAATAGATAAGCTTGCAGCTCGGCGTTTGCCTGCTTGGGAGTTCCCTTGACAATGCAGATATAGCGCTTATGGATTTCATTCTGCCTGAACGCACGCAAAATTTCTGTATACACGCCCTTGGTCTTTGCGAACAGCACCAGCCCGCCTGTCTTCACATCGAGGCGATGGCAGGGGTAAGCAGGCTCGTTTAAATACTGGGTGACGAGGGCTTGCAGCGTTTGTCCTTCACCGGATATTTCCATGCCGGGTGTTTTATTCACCACCGCGATATTATCGTCTTCATAAGCGATATCAGGCTTGGGCTTTCCATACAGTACGGTATCAGGCAGATAAATCTGCAAAACATCCCCTTCCAGCAGGGAGATGTCCTCCGTCAGGCGCTTGCCGTTCAGCTTGATGTCTTTATCCCGCAGGGCCTTTTGTACGGCCGAGTATTGAAGATTGGGGAAGGTTTTAAGCAGATAGCGTGCGACACGCCCGGATCCGATGGGGACCTTGAGTTCGACCATATGACAAATAGAATTCCTTTCGTTATGCGCTCTTGTGTTTATTCTATTATAATATACCCGAATTGTAAACCGTTCCTTTATAGGGATATTCAGCCCTGCGCGGCCCGCAGGGTGTAAAAAACAGCCGATCAACCTGTTTTAAAGCCAATAAACGGTTGTGAATATGCCCGCGCTATGGTAGAGTGAAAAGAAAAGCCCCTGCGGCGCATATCGGTGTGCCGGGCGGGCGGATGGTTGATACATGATGCGTGAAACGGATCTATATCGCTATGGGAAAGTGGTGCTCATTACCGGGGCTTCCTCCGGCATTGGGCGCGCGGTGGCGCAAACGCTCAAGGAACGGGGCTTCCATGTGTATGGCACCGGTAGAAAAGCGGGGGATTCCCCTGTTGATTCAGGAAAAGACGGCGGCTTTTTAAAGATGCTGTCTATGGATGTGCTCAAAGAGGATACCATCCGGCAGGCGGTGGAATCAATCGTGCGCTTTGAAGGCGAATTGAACGTGTTGATCCATTGCGCTGGCATGGGTATTGCCGGGGCGCTGGAAGATGTGAGCCTCCCGGATGCGCAGCTGCAAATCGATACCAACCTGATGGGGAGCGTTTGTGTGCTGCAGCATGTGCTGCCCGTCATGCGCAGACAGGGAAAAGGCCTTTGCATGCTGATGGGATCGGTGGCCGGTTTTTTTGGCATACCGTTTCAATCGCTGTACAGCGCCTCGAAGTTTGCGCTGGAAGGGCTGAATGAAGCGTTGAGGCTTGAATGCGCGCCCTTTGGGATCCGATGCTGTATGATCGAGCCGGGCGATACCAAGAGCGGCTTTACGCAGGCACGCCTGTTTTCCGGCACGAAGCATGACAGCGCTTATGCTCAGGCGTTTGCACGCGCGGTCTATGCCATGGAGCAGTCTGAACTGAAGGGCAAGGATGCGGATTCGGTGGTGAAGGTCGTGTTGCGTGTGCTGCGGTGCAAGCGCCCTCCTGTGCGGGTGACTGTCGGGTTTAGCTACAAGCTGCTGCGTTTTTTGAAGCGGCTGGTGAGTGACCGGCTTGTGGAACGGATATTGAAAATGATGTATATACAAGCGCCGCTTCCGCCGCAGGAATGGATGCGCACACATATGGAATGAACGGCGTTGAGCTGCCATTTGCTTTGAAATAGCGCCTTGTGCGGCTGTTTGCTGCCAAAGCTTGCATTTATAAGGAAAAAATAGTAAACTGTTGTAATGATCCTAGCCATATGACGGTGCATAGGGTGATCTGAGCGCATGATGATAAACCGGTGTGCAGGATAGGGAGGAAATAATTTGTTTAGACCGCAAAAACAAACTCGTAAGCAATTCATCAATAGCAGCCATGTAGGCAATTACGTCGATATCGGCGAAGGCATGCGCATGCATTATCTTGATGAGGGGTCCGGCGAAGTCATTCTCCTCATTCACGGGCTGGGGCAGTCGCTGTATACCTGGCGGAATAATTTCCACGAGCTGGCGAAACGCTACCGTGTGGTGGCTGTCGACCTGTTGGGGTTCGGCTATTCCGATCATGTGGATATCGATTATACGGTGGATGAAATAACGGAAGCGCTGCGTCTCTTTATGGAGGGGCTGGGCATTTCCCGGGCGCATGTGGTGGCGTTTTCCACGGGGTGTATCTATGCGCTGAACCTCGCCGGTAAATATCCGCCGAATGTGGACAGGCTTATACTGCTTTCCCCCGGCGGGCTCCCTGAAAAGACGGCTACATTCTGGATGAACATGGTGGTCAGCGGCACATTTACCACGACTGCACTTGCGCTGTTTTCTGTCAAGAAGATGGTCAATGTCCTGATGGATGTCTTCTTCGACAAGACATGCATCACGCCCGACGTAATCAGCAACTACTATGAACCCCTTGCCTCAAAAGAAGCGCGGCGCTGCTTGGCGCGCGCCATCATCAACTTCGATACGGAGCCTGTGATGGAGCGATTGCGTGATATCAACAACCACACGCTGATACTGGGCGCGGGGGACGATACATGGCATCCGGCGGAGGATATGAAGTTTTTTGCCATGCCCATCGCCAATTCCTACGACAACATCATCCGCAATTGCGGGCATATGATGCATGAAGAAAAAGCGGATAAGGTGAATGCCACCATCATTGAGTTTCTGGAATGGAACGGGCGGATCTGAACAGACGAAAAGCACAAGAGCGCGTGTATGCGCTCTTTTATTTTTTGCTTTTAATGCATATTGCCTCACGCAGGCATCGTGAGGGCTCATATACTTTTTATGGAAATATGAAAGAATCCATGCTATACTGGCATAGAAGTTTATTTCCAAACCCACAAATGGTCATGAGACGGGGAGGGCTTTGCGTGTATCAACATACTTCCGACCGCAAAAAACGCAGGAAAAAGAAAAAGCTCCTGTCTTGGGCTCTGGTGTTGCTGATGGTGACAGTCGCCGTTTTGGCGGTGGTCTTTTTGATCAAGCCGCAGGCGGAGCCCGGCATCGAATTCAGGCAGTTGAATGCAAAAAAAGGCGACACATTGTATGCCATGCCGCAGGGCATGCTCATACTAAGCGGGGACACGCTGACATATTACGATGAGGAAGAGGAGCCTTTCTTTGAAACCAAGCTGCCGGACAGCCAGGGTGTGAAGCTGTGCGCGAGCGACGCGTTTATCGTTGCATACAAGAGCAGCCAAATCCAGGTGCTGAGCATCAAGGGGGAAGTGCTGTTTTCAAAGGAACCGGGCAATATCCAGATGGTGCGCGCCGACCAGAACAACGTGGGGGTGCTCTGCGCGATGCCGGACGGGACAGACGTGCTGCGCGTATACGATGTCTCGGGCGAAGAAGTCGGTGTGCTGGAATATAAGCAAAAGGTGATGGACTTTGGTTTTACATACGGCAACATGCTGTGGGTTTTGGAGCTGGACACCACCGGTGTGATGCTCTCCTCACGCATTACGACCTACAAAGGCGGCGGGAACTCTATCAACGGCGTGATCCATATCGATGCGCAGGTGGTGGAAAATATCTTCTTCTCCACACAGAGCATATATACGGTGGGGACAAGCCATATGATCGGCAGCAACTATGTGGGTGAAAAGACAAACGACGCCTTGATCCATGGCTGGGAACTGCAGGATGCGAATATCCAAAAGGAAGATCCGGCTGTTTTCCTGCTGGCGCCGCGCGGAGAAGGCGTGGGCACGCAAATCCATACGGCGGCGCGTGTGGAGATCTTAGGGCAAAAGCCGCACACGGTGCAGCTGCCGCCGGATTGCATACGCTTAAAAATCACGGAAAACGGTTTTTATGCGTTTACGCCTAAAAAGCTGTATGCCTATAATCTTTCCTGCGAGCTTACGGGGGAAATGCCGCTGCCGTTTGAACCGGAATGGATGCAGGAAGGCGCCGAAAACAGCCTTTATGTAGGCCAAGGCGTGGATGTCTATGAATGGATTTTAAAATAAGCCCCGCTGTGGGCTGGGGATAAACGGAAAAAACCCTGACGCAGCCGCCGGTTTGCGTTTACAAAGGGGGAAAGAATTTGCTGGAAACATCTGCACAGAGCGGGTTTAATATAATCGATATCGTACTCCTCGTCGTCATCGCATTTTGCCTGCTGATCGGGAGCTACAAGGGGCTTCTGCATTCCCTGATCAGCCTGGGTTCTTATTTTGTGTCTGTGGGTGCGGCCTATCTGTTCCATCCGCTGCTCGCTTCTTCGCTGCACGGCGGGGAATATTATAAGATCATTATGGAGTATACCGACGGCGGCCAGCGGATCAGCGATGTGTTTATGATCAATCGTTCTGTAGCCTCCCTCACTGCGGGCGAGACCGTTATGCTGGTGAAAAACGCGAATCTGCCTGCGCCCATCGATGCCCTGCTGGAACAAAACCTGAACACGAAGGCGTTTTCTGCGCAGGGGCTGAGCACGGTGACGGAATATTTCGTGGAAACGATCTCCGTCGTGGTGCTCAACATCATCTGTTTTTTGCTGATCTATATACTGGTGCGAGCGGCACTGGCCTTCATATTGAACGGCGTGCATTTCGCATTCAGGCTGCCTATGCTCCGGCATTTTGACGCGCTCACAGGAGGCTGTTTTGGTGCGGTGCGCGGTTTTCTGGCTGTGTTCGTGATCATGATGATCGTGCCTGTGGTGCTTACGCTGCTGCCGTTTGACGTGTTGTCCAACTTGGTGGAGACATCGTGGATCGGAAATTTCTTCTATCGTTCCAACTTCTTGCTCACCTGGATCAAAGGCGTGCTCTGATATCCGCTGCACCATGTATAAAAGAGCCCCTCAAGGCTTGACCTTGAGGGGCTTTGAGTATATTTAAATTAAAATTAATAGTTTTTTGAATGCAGTTGGAAAAATGCCTGGCCATGCGCGCATACCGGGCAAACCTCCGGTGCCGTATTGCCTTCATGCAGGTGGCCGCAGTTGATGCAGTGCCACACACTGGCGGCGCCTTTTTCAAACACTTTGCTTTCTTTTACGTTTTTCAGCAAGGCGCGATAGCGTTCTTCGTGTTCTTTTTCGACCAGCGCGACACCTTCGAACAATGCGGCGATATCGTCGAACCCTTCTTCTTTCGCTACTTTGGCAAAACCGGCGTACATATCTGTCCATTCGTAGTTTTCGCCTTCTGCGGCATCCAGCAGGTTAACTTCTGTTTTGGGCATGCCCTCGTGAAGCAGCTTAAACCACATCTTCGCATGTTCTTTTTCGTTGTTTGCGGTTTCTAAAAAGATGTTTGCAATCTGCTCATATCCATCCTTCTTAGCCTGTGAGGCATAGTAGGTATACTTATTCCGTGCCTGTGATTCGCCGGCGAAGGCGGCCATCAGATTCGCTTCTGTTTTGCTTCCTTTTAATTTACTCATGATCAGTACCCCTTTCAGCTTACAACTTGATAATAGTAATCGTTACTATAAATTTAGCATATTCCAAAAAACCTGTCAACTACTATGGGCCGATTATATCCATATGCAGATGCTGCATGAGGGTCAGCGCTTTTTCATGCAATGCGGCATCGTTGCTGGCCACATAATCCGCGTGGATGGTGATGGTGGCTTCGGGCAATGCAGCCTGCGCAAGTACGGCGTTGGACAACACGCATATATTGGATACGACGCCCACGAACTCGATCTCATCGTAGTTGCGTTCCTGTAAAAATTGGGCAAAGGCCATGGATCCAAATGTGCGTTTGGTAAAGACCGGCGTAGACGGGTCGCACAAGGACGCCACCTTCCCATAGAGCTTCCAGCCCTGCGCCCCCTCTAAGCAGTGCGGTACGGGCAAAAACCTGCCTTCGCGCGTATCCAGATAGTCGGGCGTATGCGTGTCCAGCGTGAATATGACATCATGGCCCTCTTCCTTATAGCGCAGAATTTTATCGGCGATACGGTCTTCCAACTCCGCCGCCCCCGGAAAACCCAGGCTGCCGCTCACGAAATCATTTTGATAGTCAATCACGGCCAACAGTTTTTTAGGCATGGTATGTGCTCCTATGATAGAATATTCACCCGCCGGAAACAGCTGTTGATTGCAGCCGCCGGACAAGCCTCTTTTTCATTATAGCGGTAAAAATACAGTAAAATCAAGTAGCCGCCATAGACATAGTATCCCCAACCGAAGGGTGGATGAACAAGGCTGTATGGATATAAGGAAAACGCCATACAAAAAAACTATGGCCATGGGGCTCATATAAAGAAGGCGGATGGGATGCGCTTCGGGTTTAGAAGAAGGGCGGTGTGTTTGCCCAGATGGAGATGCAAGGGACATCGCTGATGTTTTTCTTCATATGCGGGGTTTCAGAGCATAGCGTGATGCTGTCTCCTTCGTGGAGCAGATACTCCTTGTCGCCGGAGACCACGAGCAGTTCGCCTTGCAGGATCAGACCGCATTCGCTGCCTTTGTGTGTATAATTATCATGCCCGGTATAGGCGCCGGGCTCGTAGACGACGTATAAAAACTCGATTGGGCCCTCCAGATTCGGATTGAGCAGCTCGAATATGATGCCGCGCTGCGGGGAAAGAATCTTGCGGGTATGTTCGTGTACCACGGGATTAGGCTGCGCAATCCGGCCGTTTGCCAACTCGTCTTCCAAAAACAAAAAGCCCACCGGTGTGTTCAGCGCATTGCCGATCTTGGTCAGTGTGTCCACCGAGGGGGAAACAGCCCCGCGTTCCACCCGGCTGATCATGCTGAGTGTCAGGCCGGTCAGGTTGGCGACATCCACGATTTTAAGGCCCTTTTGTTCACGCAGAGAACGAATACGCATACCCAGCTTTAAATCTACAGACTCTTGAGCTTTTTCCGCCATGATGACCTCCAAACCGTGTTTAATGAATACATAGAACATTATAGACTAAAATCATAAGCTTGTCACGAAAAAAGAAACGGCGTGCATGTCTGTATGAAGAATCTTGCTGTTTCAGGGCTGCAAAAAGGAAATTTTTCAAGGGGCTACAGGCCTAGGATTATACAAAAAACAGCATCAAAAACCCTTTTGAGATTTTTGATGCTGAAGTGCTATTGGGGATACATACTCTTTTAGAGAGATTCCTTTACCGAGTGCTCCGTCATGAGAGACAGAGAAGCGATCCGCTCGTTGAGCATATCCCACATACAGTAGGGAAGGTGATCCCGATGGCCCCGGTGCACAATCACGCATTCATAACAATTGCCATGATGCGGACAGTCTTCAGGGCAAGAACAGTGGTCTTCCAGTTTTTTGGCTTCTTCAAAAAACTTCATCTTAGCTTCCCAAGCCTCTTTTGGTTTCCCTTCACGGCTTAATCTGATCTCTTCCTTTGCAATATCACTATTGTCGATGCCATCGATTAAACGCATATGAGCCCCTCCTTCATATAATGTACTACTTTCATCATAGAGGAATGCGACCAAAAGGTCAATTCTGTTTTTTGCTGATTAAACAGGTATTGCGCAGAATGCTCAAACACATCTGATATGGGTTGTTTGCGGTCGGTATGCTGCGCAGCACACATCCTTCGCACATAGGGGCTATAACACGAAAGAATCCGCAAAATTCAGCAGACTTAAGCAAATCTTGACATTTTATGCCCGATTACATATCATTGAGAAAGCAACAGAATGAAGGCAGCACAGCTTACCGTTGTGGCGCATACGGCATAGGACTGGACGGGCTGGGAAGCAGCAGGATGGAAGTATGAGCAACACAAAACGTGACCCGCGCCGTGAGCGGAGGATGCAGATCATACTCGCCGCTTTATTTGTACTCATCGCATTGCTTTTGATCGGGTATGCGTTGTTCCGCCCGCAGAGGGAAGCCCAAACGATGCCTGAACAGACAGAACAGGTCGGGGAGACGGACTCTTTGGCGCATATGCCGCAGCTTTTGAGCATAAAGGATCTGCTTTCCAAAGAAGTGAGCGGTATCTGGGCGGGCGGGGTACTCAAGGAATGGGACCAAGACGGAGAGCCTGTGTATGCGCAAAACAGCGAGATGATGCTGTTTACCGAATTTGAAGAACAGGGCAGCGGCAACGCCACGCTGTTCACAGAGGACGGCTATAGCGGATACGGGCAGTTGTCCGCCGCCGTTACTTCGCAGGGCGGATTGGATATACAAGCCGCCTACGACGGCACGGAAGAATACTCCATACAGGGAAACGTGTATGTGATGGAGGACCGGTTTGTCATATTGGCGACGCTGAACTTGCTGCGCGAAGGCAGGCATATTGAGCGCACGGTCTGTTTCGTGCGTGTTAAGCAGTGGGCCCCCGGCGAGGGATGGGATGCGTCTTCGGAGGATTTCGCCGGGCTTTGGCATGCTCAGACCATGCTTTATGCGAACACCATCGAACTCTCAAAGGACGGCAGTGCGCGCTTGAACCTGCAGGGAGCGCAGGGTACGTGCCGGCTGACGGGCACATACCTGTACGAAAGCTACCTGTCGCGGATTACATTCTTCGTAACCGATGAGCTTGGAGAAGAATACGAGGACATTTTTGATGTCATCACCCTCACACAAGATGTGATGATACTACAATATCATCACACGGAACAGGTGGTTGAATATGTAAGAGCACGAAGCGGGCTGGAATAATCCATGTTATAAATGATGCATGTATGCAGTATAATGACATGACAGGTTTTTTGGAGAGCCCTTCTATGAGGAAATAAAAGGGCGGGGGCTATCGCAGGCCCTCATTTGGAGGAAATAGTTTTGAGCGATACGAAAAAATCCTTTATACGCGGCGCCGCCATTCTGGGCATTGCGGGGCTGATCGTTAAAATAATCGGCGCCTTCTATCGCATACCGCTGACCGGTATCATAGGCGCGGACGGCATGGGTGTCTATCAAATCACCTATCCGATTTATACATATCTGCTGGTGGTGTCCATATCCGGTGTGCCCGCCGCCATCTCGAAAATGGTGTCCGAAAGGATTGCGCTGGGGCATTATAAAGCGGCACACAAGGTTTTCACGGTGTCCATGAAGATCTTGTTTGTCATTGGTTTTATCTCCATGCTGGCGCTGCTGCTGGGCGGGGATCTGATCGCGGGGCTTTTGGGTGACCCGCTTGCAGGCAGATCCATGCAGATGATCGCGCCCGCTTTGCTGCTGGTGGCGCTGGTGTCTGTGTTCAGGGGCTACTTCCAGGGCATGCAGAATATGACGCCCACCGCCGTATCCCAGATCGTGGAGCAGCTGGTCAAGCTGGCTGCCGGGCTTTATCTGGCGTCCACCATGTATAACGCATACCTCCCCCAAGGCCACGAGCTTGCGATTTCCTATGGCGCGGCGGGTGCGATGCTGGGCGTTTCGCTGAGCGAGCTGGCCGCGCTGGTGCTGCTCTTCGGCCTTTATAACGCCAAAAGGCGGGAGATCCGCCTGATGATCAGAACCAACGGCACCACCAAAGAGGAATCCACAAAGCATGTAGCCAAAACATTGGCGAAGATCGCCATCCCCATCACCATAGGCGCATCCATCACGCCGTTGATCGGCATGATCGACGCGGCCATCATCAACAACAAGCTGATCGCGATCGGCTTTGCAGAAGGCACGGCGAGGAGCATGTACGGCGTGCTGACAGGCGTGGTGAACACGCTAGTGAACATGCCCGCGGTGCTCACGGTGGCGCTGTCCACCAGCATGGTGCCCGCCATTACAGAATCGCGCACCATGCGGGATTTTGCGGGCATGCGCGCCAAGCTGGGTACCGGGCTGAAGATGACCATGCTCATCGGGCTGCCCTGTGCGCTGGGCATTGGCTTGCTGGCGGAGCCGATCTTATCTTTGCTGTATCCCACTATCTCCAATGTGGACAGCGCGCTGGCGGTTCAGCTGCTGGAGGTGATGGCGGTGAGCATACTCTTCGTTTCTTTTATGCAGTCATCCACCGGCATGCTGCAAGGCATGGGGAAGGTCTATGTGCCGGTGTTCAATCTGTTTATCGGCGCCATCATCAAGATCGTACTCACGCTGATCTTCATGGGCATGCCCAAGCTGAACATCATGGGCGCTGTGCTGGGCAGCATCGCCTGCTATGGCACGGCCGGCGTATTGAACGCCATCTGTGTGATCAGGCTGGGCGGTGTTAAGCTTGATCTTGTCAATTTCATCATAAAACCGTTGTTCAGCGGCGCGGTGATGGCGGGCGTGATCTATTTGTGTACGCATCTGCTGGTGGGCCGGCTGGGCAACAGCATCACGCTGGCTGTGTCGATCATCGCTGCGGTGGTGGTGTATGTGCTGTTGATACTGTTGACGAAAACACTCAACAAAGCGGATCTGGATTTCATGCCCGGCGGCCGGAAGATCGGCGCGCTTATGCGTAAATTCAATCTGCTGAAATAAGAGAGGAAGTTACGAAGGATGATCATTGTAGGATTAGGCTATGGCGACATGGCCTTTCTTTGTGAAAAGGGCGTGTCGGCATTAAAAAATGCGGCGCGTCTGGTGCTGCAGACGGGAAAACACCCGATCGCCAAGGCGTTGACGGATGCGGGCATTTTATTTGAAACGCTGGATGCGCTCTATGAACAATCGGAGGATTTCGATGTGCTTTATCAGGGCATCCTACACTTTATGGGCGACGGGCAGGATATCGTTTTAGGGGTGATAGGCGACGGCGTATGCGGCTCGGGGATCACGCACGCTTTGCAGCGGCAGGGCGTGCCTTTTGAGCTTATCCCCGGCGTTTCGCTGGCCCAGGCAGCGGCGGCAAACTGGCGCATGGAAGACGGATGTGTGCTCATCGCTGCCAGCGGTTTGCGCACCCTGCAGTTTTGCGGATTGCCTATGTGTATAACGGAGGTGGACAACCCTCTGCGCGCGTCGGAAGTGAAGCTTTGGCTGATGGATTATTACGATGCCGAAACGCGCATCTGTGTGGTGCGGTATCGAGAGGGCGCATTTATTAAGGAAGAAATCGCATTGTTTGAACTGGATCGGTTGACGGATTACGATGCCTTCACCGCAGTTTTAATACCGGGCTACGAATTGTTTGCACACGAGCGGTTTGGTTTTGCGCAGCTGATGCAGATTATGGAGATGCTGCGTGCGCCGAAGGGCTGCCCGTGGGACAGGGAACAGACGCATGAAAGCTTAAAGAGCGCGCTCATCGAGGAATGCTACGAAGTGCTGGATGCCATCGAGAAGCAGGATGACGATGCGCTGACGGAGGAGCTGGGCGATGTGCTGCTGCAAGTTGCGTTCCATGCACAGATTGCCAAAGAACAGGGCCGCTTTACGGAGCAGGACATAACGAGCGGCATCTGCAGCAAGCTTATCAGCCGTCATCCGCATATTTTCGGAAACGAAAGCGCAAAGGATCCCGCGCAGGTGCTGCGCAGCTGGGAGCGTATCAAGCGCGATGAAAAGGGATTTCAATCGCAGTCGGAAGTGCTCAGGAGTGTGCCTGCGTGTTTTCCGGCGCTGATGCGCGCGTTCAAAGTGCAAAAAAAGGCGGCGAACGTGGGCTTTGATTGGGAGGATGTGCTGGATGCGTTCGAAAAGATAGAGGAGGAGGCAGGCGAGCTGGAGCGGGCGCTTGCGCAAAACGATGCGCAAAACACCCGAGAGGAGCTGGGCGATTTGCTGTTTGCCGTGGTGAATGTGGCGCGGCTTTTAAAGATGGATCCGGAGGCGGTGCTCAAGGAGGCGACACAGAAATTTATCAGCCGTTTTGAGCGTATGGAAAACGCCGCACAAAAGCAAGGCCTGACGCTTGAAAACATGACGCTGCAGCAGATGGACGCCCTGTGGGAACGGGCGAAACGGGCCGCGGAGCACGAAGACGGGAAATTCGAGATAAAAAAGATGTAGATTATGCGCTAATATTGGCTTTTTTGCCTTTAAACATGGGTTTTTTTGCTTTTTATATTGCATGTTTTAAAGAATGCATGTACAATTATATCCATTGGAAAACCAATCAGAGAACCAATTTGAAGGAGGATTTTTTAATGAATAAAAACGAATTGATCGCGGCTGTCGCGGAGAAAGCCGAAACGTCCAAAAAAGATGCTGAAAAGATGGTCAACTGTTTTGTATCGGTCGTAGGGGATACGCTGGCAAAAGGCGAGAAAGTTCAGCTCGTAGGCTTTGGAACTTTTGAAGTTCGTCAGCGTGCGGCGCGCAAGGGCTTGAATCCGTTGACAAAACAGGAAATCGACATCCCGGCATCCAAGGCTCCGGCTTTCAAGGCAGGCAAGGCGCTGAAGGATAAAGTTCAATAAGCTCGTTTGAGCCTTGAAGAAGAAAAAAGCTGGTATGATGAATGCCGGCTTTTTTGATGGTTGTTTGATAGGAGGGCTGTTTATGCGATTGGATAAATTTTTAAAAGTATCACGGATTATCAAAAGAAGGCAGGTTGCCGACGAGGCGTGCTCATCCGGCCGGGTGAGCGTGAACGGCCGCGTGGTGAAATCCTCCTATCAGGTGAAAGAAGGCGATCTGGTGGAGATTTCCTATGCACAGGGCAAACAGTGTGTCCGTATTCAATCCGTGAAGGAGCATGCGCTGAAAGCGGACGCTCCTTCGATGTATGAGATGGTGGAGTGAATGCTATGTTTATCAGTGCGATTCTATTAGCTGCGGGCAGCGGCACGCGCATGGGCGCAACGGAGGATAAGCTGATGGCGGATCTCTACGGAACGACGCCCTTGGAACTGTCATTGAGCGCGGTGCAGTCGGCGGGTGTGGACGAAGTCATACTCTGTGCGAGCCGGGAAAACTACCATGCCTGCATACGCTTGACGGCGGGATTTCCCCGCTCTGTGAAGGTGGTGCTGGGGGGCGGTGAGCGCCAGCATTCGGTCTATAGGGGCTTGCAGGCTGTAGACAAGCGCGCATGTATCGTGCTGATACACGACGCGGCCCGCTGTTTTGTGACACAGGATCTCGTGAAGCGCTGTGTGCACGCGGCGTGGAACCATGGCAGCGGCGTGGCCATGGTGCGGGTGAAGGACACCATCAAACGCGTGCGTGGGCGCGTCGCCACGCTGGACAGATCGACGCTGTTTGCGGCGCAAACCCCGCAGGCGTTTCGCCGCGATTGGATCATGCGCGCCTATGAGGACGCCCGCGCCGATGGCTTTTGCGCCACGGATGACGCAAGCCTGGTGGAACGGCTGGGGCAGGATGTGCACATCGTTGCGGGCAGCTATGAGAACATCAAACTTACGACGCCCGAGGATTTATGGCTGGGCAAAAGCATATTGGGGCGCAGGCTCAGGCAACAGGGGTTTATCGAAGGCAATGCGTATGCGGGCGCGGGCTTCGATGTGCATCGCCTCGTGCGAAACCGGAAATTGATACTGGGCGGGGTGTGCATACCTTTTGAAAAAGGATTGCTGGGACATTCGGATGCGGATGTGCTGCTGCATGCGGTGATGGACGCCGTGCTGGGCGCTGCGGGGCTGGGCGATATCGGCTGGCATTTCCCGGATACCGACGAACGCTACGCGGGAATCAGCAGCCTGTACCTGGCACAAAAGGTATACGGGCTCATCGCTGAAAACGGCTGGCGTGTCCGCAATATCGATGCGTGCGTGATGGCGCAGCAGCCGAAGCTTTCGCCTTATTATGCAGAGATGCGCCGAAATATCGCGGATGCGTTTTGTATGGAAATTGAGCATGTGAACCTTAAGGCGACCACCACGGAAGGCCTGGGGTATGTCGGAAACGGCCTTGGCATAGCCGCCAACGCGGTGGCCACGCTCCTAAAGAAGGGTGTGGTGGGTGCAAAGACGCCTGAGCTTTTAGTTCCGAAAACGAAAGGGTTTGATTCGGTATGAACAGGTGGCGGCAGGCGGTGCTGCCATTTGCTTTCTGTATAGGCTGTGTGATAAAATGTCCGCGCAAAGAAGTATCTGTTTGTGATATAAATGGGATTGGGAAGATGATGAGATGGGCAGGAAAAAACGATTATTGACCGGCAGAGGGCGAAGCCGGTTTCGCAGGAAAAAATACTATCCGTTTGCCGTTTTGGGCATCATACTGGCTTTGGCGGCGGCCGTTGTTTTGCTGGCGGTCTATGTCGTCATTCCCCTAGCGGGGGAATGGTTCAAGCAGGAAGAGGATTCTCTGCAGGCGTCGCAGCAGATCGTCGCCATTCCCACGCCCACGCCGCAGCCGCCGGGACCGACGATCAACCTGCAGGCGCAGGCCAAGGAGGCGGTGTTGAACGCGCGCAACATATTCAGCGCGTATCTGTTTGAAAACGAACTGGTGTTCAGTACGGGCAGGGACGAGGGCGGCAACGCCAAGATGTATTGGATCTATATCTATGACACCGATGCCAACGCGGAGGAAAAACAGATCAAGGAGATCGTGTTGAAAAACGACGACCTGCTGGAACCGCAGATCAGCCGTGATTACATCGTCTATACGGATGCGACCAGAGGCAGCGGCGGGACAATTTGCGTATACCACCGCGACAACGGCCAAATCGATGAGGTGAAGACCGTCACAGGCTCGCTGCCGCAGGTGCGCTTTGCGGGCGACTATCTCGCATGGACGGAAAGAACGGGCTCCAACCAGGATAAGCTCTATCTGTATGACATCAAAAGCGGCGTCAGCGTGACCATAGACGTATTCGACAACTCCATCTACGGGCAGAGCGCGCCGGGGCTGAGCGAACAGGATATCGTATGGGCGAGCAAGGACTTGGCGCAGACGGACGGCGCAGAGCCCATCAGCGTGATCTTCTCGTATCGCTTCGATGAAGAAACGCCCGAATTAAAGAGTTATATGCCGGACATGTATGTGCATGATCCTATGACAAACGGGCGCGCCGTCATCTGGCTGAACAGCAACCATGCGCCGGACGCGGAGCTGTATGTGAGCATCGAAGGCGGCCCGCCGCGCAAAATAGCCGAGCACATTGAAGCCTACGGCATTGGTGATACGTTTGCGGCCTTTACGGTGGATCAGGTGATCTATGTCTATTATTTTGACACCGGTGAAATCAAGCGGCTGTCGCCGGACAATGAAAGATGTATCCTTTCCAGTGTGAGCGGCGATTCCGTCGTGTGGTTCCAGATATTCGAGGGCAGCGATCGGGATATCATCAAATATTCCAAAGTAGGGTAAAAAAGAGAATGGCGAAAGCAAAATCGATCTTTATGTGCAGCGCGTGCGGACATGAAAGCCCGGGGTGGCTGGGCAAATGCCCGGGCTGCGGGCAATGGAACACGTTTGTCGAGGAATTGGTGGAAAAGCAGGGTGTTCAAAAAGGGCAGGCGACAGCGAAAATACAGCTGCTCAAGGATGTGCAAAGCACGGGATATGAGCGTTTTGCCTGCGGCATCGGCGAATTGGACCGCGTGCTGGGCGGCGGAGTCGTACCCGGGTCGGTGACGTTGCTGGCAGGTGAGCCGGGGATCGGAAAATCCACGCTGCTGTTACAGGCCGCCCATCAAATCGCCGCGAAGGACAAGATCGTGCTCTACATTGCGGGCGAGGAGTCTGCAAGCCAAATCAAGCTGCGTGCACAGCGCTTAGGCATAGGGGATGCGATCTACATAGTGGCCGAGAACAACCTGGACCGTATGCAGGACGCCATACTCACGCTGAATCCTGATTTTATCGTGGCGGACTCCGTGCAGACACTGTATAGGGACGCTTTTTCTTCATCGCCGGGCAGCATAAGCCAGGTGCGGGAGTCGGCGGCATTTTTGCTGCGCATCGCCAAAGCTTCCGGCGCTGCTGTCATGCTGGTGGGTCATGTGACCAAGGAGGGCGGGCTGGCGGGGCCGCGTATTTTGGAGCATATGGTGGATACGGTGCTGTATTTCGAAGGGGAGAGCCAGCATGCGTTTCGCATATTGCGCACCACCAAAAACAGGTTTGGCTCCACGAATGAAATCGGTATATTCGAGATGCAGGAAGCGGGTATGGTGGAAGTGCCCAACGCTTCCGCCGTGTTGTTGTCTGAGCGTGCGGATCATACGCCGGGTACTGCTGTCACCTGCTGCATGGAAGGCACAAGGCCGGTGCTCGTGGAGCTTCAAGCGCTGGTGAGCACTTCATCCTTCGGAAACCCCAGGCGTATGGCCACGGGCGTGGATTATAACAGGATGGTGCTGCTGATGGCGGTGCTGGAAAAGAAGATGGGGCTTAGCCTCTACAACCAAGACGCGTATGTCAATGTGGTGGGCGGGCTGCGTTTAAGCGAGCCGGCCGCTGATTTGGGTGTCATAATCAGCCTTGCGTCCAGCTACCAAAACAAGCCGGTGTCCAATCGGATTGCCGTGGTGGGAGAGGTGGGTCTCTCGGGCGAAGTGCGCTCGGTTTCCCGCATGGAAAACCGCATAGGCGAATGTGTGAAGCTGGGATTTTCTGCCTGCATACTGCCGCAGGCCAACATCGCTTCGCTCAAGCATACGGCCATCCGTCTGATAGGTGTAAGACATATAGGCGAAGCGATACAGGCGGCACTCTATACGCCTGAAGCATGATTGAGCGGCTGCTCCTCAAGCGCAGCGGGCGCTTATCCGTCGTGAACGCCGGGATCGCCCGATTCCGCAGCGGAGAGGGCGATTTTTTCCAGCCTGCCCTTTAGAGGGCCTGCTTCCATGAAGCTGTAGTATTTTTCGCCGGCCACGATGATGTGATCACACAAGGAGATGCCCAGAGGCTGCAGCGCCGAGAGCAGCTCGCGCGTTGCGTTGATATCCTGCAAGGATGGGCGCGGTGTTTGGCCCGGATGGTTGTGGGTGAGAATGATGCTGCTCGCGTCGTGCAGCAATGCGGTCTGCACAACCTGCCGTGTGTAGATGGGCACTTCATCCACGATACCGCTCTGCATGATATTGGAGTAAGTCACGCGAAACTGTGCATCCAGGCAGATCAGCCGAAGCTGTTCGGTGCGCACGCCGCGAAACAGCTGCACGCAATACTGAGCGGCTTTTTCAATGGTGTTGAGTTGCGGATTTTTAATCTGTATGGATTCGCTGCGGTGTGCCAACGGTTTGATGAGGGAGATCAGAATGGCAGAGTGCTCGCCGATACCCGGGACTTGCCTGAGCTCGATGGTGGTCGCGGTGAGTACTTTTTCCAAAGAACCGAATTGATCCAGCAGCTTATGCGCGATATCGTTGGTATTGATGCGGGGCAGCGCATAGAATAGCAGGAGCTCCAGAAGCTCATGGCTATTGAATCCATCGGGCCCGGTTTTCAGGTATCGTTCCCGCAGGCGTTCTCTATGCTTTGCATGCATCAATACAAAGACCTCCCGTAACATATATCATGCTGTTTGGAATTGTCGTGTTGAAATGATTAGGTTATCTAATATATTGTAGCAAGAACTGTTTTAAACCGCAAGCGCTGTCTAAAAGGGAAGACGGCAAAGAACACAGCGGACGGATGGATAAAGGTGTCCGTTGAATAAATATGCAGAGGTATGTCCATGAAAGAATTTTGCACCAAATATCAAGTATTGAGTTATATAAAAGCCTGCCTGATTATCACGGCGGGCACGATCTGCAGCGCTGTGGGCATCAACTGCTTTTTGGCGCCCCACGGCATGCTCAGCGGGGGCTTGACGGGCATTTCCATGATTCTCTACAGACTCACAGGGCTGCCTACCTGGCTTGTGCTGCTTTTGTTAAACATACCGCTGTTTGCGATTGCTTGGGTGAAGGTGAGCCGCAGGTTTACGATGCTGAGCCTGTATGGCATGCTCATGTTCACATTGATGCTCGGGCTGACGGAATCCATAAGGGTGGATGTCGATAATATACTGGTGGCAGCCATTTTTGGCGGTCTGCTCACCGGGCTGGGCGGCGGCCTTGCGCTCAGGCAGGGCGCCTCCATGGGCGGGCACGATCTGCTCGGGGTGTGGATGAACCAGACGTTTTCGATCTCCGTAGGCGGATTCGGGCTGATGGTCAATTGCATAGTCCTCGCACTGCTCGCGTTTATGTCGGGGCTGGAAATCGCCATGATCACCCTGATCTCCTTCTATGTGGGCAGCATCACGGTGGGAGCCGTACAGGAGGGATTCAACAAGACGAAGACCGTTTTCATCGTTTCGGAAAAATGGCAGGAAGTCATGAACAGCATATTTGAGACGCTGAACCGGGGCATCACCATCATACACGGAGAGGGCGGATACACCCACAGTCATCGAACCATACTATACTGTGTGATCCGCAATATGGAGCTCGCCAAGCTCAAACGGACGGTGCGCTGCATCGATCCGCATGCCCTCGTTTCCGTGATAGAGACACGTGAGATTCAGGGGCGCGGATTCAGAGGGGAGATACAGTTTTAAAGGACAGAATGATACTTTCAAAATCAAAAAAGAGGAGATAACCGATGACACCATCCATGTTGATCGATACATATAGAGAGGAAATGATCCATACGCTGCAAAGCCTGATACGCATACCCAGCGTGAAAGCTGCGCTCGAGCCGGGAGCGCCCTTTGGCAGCGAGGTGGCGCGTGTTTTGCGAAAAGCGCTGCTCGTGGCCGAATCCATGGGGTTTTCGACGAAGAATCTCGATGGTTATATTGGATACGCCGATATGGGGGAAGGCGATGTGCAGGATGCGCTGGCGATACTCGTGCATTTAGACGTCGTGCCGGAAGGGGATGGATGGACGTATCCGCCCTATGAAGGCGTTGTGGAGCAGGGCCGCATCTATGGGCGGGGCGCTGTGGACAACAAAGGTCCGGCTGTGGCCGCGCTGTATGCCATGGCCGCCGTGCTGCGCGGCGGCTGTGCTTTAAAGCGGAGGGTGCGCTTGATATTCGGCTGCGACGAGGAGAGCGGCTGGGCGGATATCGCGCATTATGACCGAACGGACACCATGCCTGTCATGGGATTTTCTCCGGATGGAAGCTATCCTGTGATCAACGGCGAAAAGAATATACTGCACTTGGAATTGAGCAAACAGTTCGAGCCAAACGCCCTGGATGGCATCGTGACGCTGCAGGGCGGGCGTGTTGCGAACATGGTTCCTTCCCATGCGTGCTGTGTTTTTCGGCATGAAGGGGCGCTGAGCTTTGCGCAGCGGCAAGAGGAGGGCACGCTGATGGCCGAGGCCCATGGCAAATCCGCGCATGGCAGTACGCCGCAGCAGGGCGAAAACGCCATCGCGGCGCTGATCGGCAAGCTTTCGGGGCTTGCTTTGGAAGGCGAAGGGGCTGTGTTTATGGGGCTGCTCGCACGCCTGATCGGAAAAGAGACAAACGGCGCAAGCCTGGGGATTGCTGCGGACACGCCCAGCGGTCAGCTGAGCTTGAATCTAGGTGTGATCGGCATCGACGCATGTTCGGCCAGCGCCATGCTGGATATCCGAAGCCCGATCGATCTGCCTGTGCAGCAGCTGTTGGATACCATACGCCGGCATTTTGAGCCGCATGGTGTGCAAGTGGCGGTTCGATATGAATCCCGGGGGCACTATGTACCGGAGCACGATCCGCTGGTGCAGACGCTGCTCGGCGTTTATACGCGGCAAACGGGCGGCAAACCCGAATGCCTGACCATCGGCGGCGGCACGTATGCGCGGGCCTTAAAAAAAGGCGTGGCGTTTGGGCCTGTGTACCCCGGCGCAGAGGAGATGGCGCATAAAGCGGATGAATACTATGAGATCGAAGCGCTGATACGGGATGCAAAGATGATGGCGGAGGCCATCGAAAAGCTTGCCTGCGTACAAGGGTAAGAGGTGTATGAAAAGGCAGGCTTTGCCGTTTTGTTTCATGGAGCCAAAAAAGATTTCGAATGAAAATAGTGCGAAATCTTTTTTATTTTGTACTGCGTCCGAAAGCGGCAGCAATAACAGGACGTATACGCCAATAGCGCCATACGACATGCATTGACAAGAATAGCGCCATCCCGTACAATAAGAGTTGTTTATTCAACCGAATGGGGAGAAATATGATGAAAAAGACGTTTGTAAGCAAGGCACAACTCGAACGGATCACAGAGCAATACCCGACTCCTTTTCACCTGTACGATGAAAAAGGGATACGTGAAAACGCGCGCCGACTGAACAAAGCGTTTGCGTGGAACAGCGGTTTTAAGGAGTATTTTGCGGTAAAAGCCACGCCGAATCCTTTTATCATGCGCATATTGAAAGAGGAAGGCGCGGGCATGGACTGCTCTTCCTATACGGAGCTTATGTTGAGCGAGGCGGTGGGGATTACGGGGAAAGAGATCATGTTTTCCTCTAATGTGACGCCTGCGCAGGATTTTTTGCTTGCAAAAGAGCTGGGCGCCATCATCAATCTGGATGATTTTACACATATCGACTACCTGGACAAGCTGGCAGGGCTTCCTGAAACCATCTGCTGCCGCTATAATCCGGGCGGGCTGTTCAGTGTGAGCACCGATATTATGGACAACCCCGGCGATGCGAAATACGGTTTCACCTATGAGCAGCTGGAGGAAGGCTATCGGGTACTCATGGCACGCGGTGTGCAGTCTTTTGGGCTGCACGCGTTTTTGGCGAGCAACACCACCTCCGACGCATATTACCCGGTGCTGGCAGAGGTGCTGTTCGAGGTGGCTGTGAAGCTGAAACAGCGCACCGGCGCGCACATCAGGTTTGTCAATCTGTCCGGCGGCGTGGGCATTCCCTACTTGCCCGACCAGCAGCCGGTCAACATCGAAAAGGTGGGCGACGAGGTGCGCAAGCAGTTTGAAAAGATTCTCGTGCCCAACGGCATGGGCGATGTCGCTATCTTTACAGAGCTGGGCCGTTATATGCTGGGGCCTTATGGCTGTTTGGTGGCGCGTGCAGTCCATGAAAAGCATATCTATAAGGAATACATCGGCTTAGATGCCTGTGCTGCGAACCTGATGCGCCCCGCCATGTACGGCGCGTATCACCACATCACGGTGATGGGGAAGGAAAACGCAGCGCACGATCATGTCTACGACGTAACGGGCGGCCTGTGTGAGAACAACGATAAGTTTGCAATCGATCGAAAGCTGCCCAAGATCGACATGGGAGATCTGGTCGTGATACACGATACCGGTGCGCATGGGTTTGCGATGGGTTATAACTACAATGGCAAGCTGCGCTCGGCGGAGCTGTTGCTGCAGAAAGACGGAACGGTGAAGTTGATCCGGCGTGCCGAAACGCCTACCGATTACTTCGCGACGCTAAGCGATATGGGCCTGGCGCTGAACAAGCGGATATAGATGAAAGCCTAAACACATGTAAAGAGAAAAAGACCGTGCACGACGGTCTTTTTTTGCTGTATAGGTATGAGGGTCATCCCTTTTTGTGCGTTGCAGCTGAAGGTGGGCATTCGGCTGCTTGCGGCGGATGCTGTGTGCAATGCGCACAGATTCCGTAGAATTCAAGCCGGCAGCCCTGGATGGTGTGGGTGGTGTGCAGTGCATCGCTTAAAGTGTCTAGACCTTCAAAATCGACATCATAAATATGGCCGCATTCCGCACAGCAAAAATGCGCATGCGGCTGAGGGTTGCCGTCGAAGTGATCGAGCGAGGAGCCGAAAGTCAGCCTTTGGATCTGGCCGTTCTTAACGAATAAGCTTAAATTGCGATACACAGTGCCCAAACTCAAATCCGGCATCTTCGGCTTTAATTCACGATAGATCCAGTCGGCTGTAGGATGCGTATCGACGCTGCGCAGCAGCTGTAGGATTTCCTCCCGCTGCTTGCTGTGCTTTTGTTTCATAACTATCACCCAATAATGATTATTGTTATTAAAATAACACAATACGTTATAGGAATCAAGTGCCAAACGCAAAGGGCGTTGAAATTTTGTTTGAGATCAAATTTCTGAAAATAAATGATTGTGGCGATTTTTCTTGACATTGCACCCAAAAGTCACTATAATCATAGCATTGTCTGTACAGCGGGGGTTCAATACACCATTGATTTCCGACGCATATTATGGATAGTAAAACATATAATGAACTCAGTACGAACTGGGAGGAATTTGCATGGCGAAAAAGCAGGTATTATTGACCCGGGAAGGTGTTTTGGATTTAGAAGGCAAGCTCGAATATTTAAAAACAGTACGCCGGAGTGAAGTTGCGGAACAGATCAAGCAGGCACGTGCTTTCGGGGATATTTCTGAAAACGCCGAATATGACGAAGCAAAAAACGAGCAGGCACGCATTGAAGGTGAAATCGCTTCCATTGAAGGGATGCTGCGCAATGCGGTGATCATCGATGATGAAAATATTGATTTGCGCGCAGTGAATGTCGGTGCGCGCGTGAAGGTATACGACGAGGAGTTTGAGGAGGAAGCGGAGTACACTTTGGTGGGCTCAACGGAGGCAGACCCTTCAAAAAACAGGATATCCAATGAATCTCCTGTAGGAATCGCCCTGCTTGGGAAAAGCGTAGGGGCGAAGGTGGAAGTGTCCACGCCGGACGGTGCGTATACGCTCAAAATACTTGAGATCTCCAAATAATCTTGAAGGAGCAGGGTAATGTCAAGCGACCACTTTGAAGAGACAGAACAGACCTCTGAACAGCTCAGCGAAATACTGCGCATACGCCGTGAAAAACTGGCACAGCTGCAAGCCGAGGGCAGGGATCCGTTCCTCATCACGAAATTTGAAAAAACACATGATGCCGCCGCCATTCTGGGCGGCTATGATGCGTTGGAGAACACACAAGTCGTGGTCGCAGGTCGAATGGTCTCCAAGCGTGTGATGGGCAAAGCCAGCTTTTCGCATGTTTTGGATGAAAGCGGGCAGATTCAAATCTATGTACGCAAGGATGAGATTGGCGAAGAAGCCTATTCAGAATATAAAACGCTGGATATGGGGGATATCATAGGCGTAAAGGGCGTTGTTTTCAAAACCAAAACGGGAGAGATCTCCATAAAAGCCCAAGAAGTCACGCTGCTGAGCAAATCGCTCCTGCCGCTGCCGGAAAAATTCCACGGCCTTAAGGATCCCGATTTGCGCTACCGCCAGCGATATGTCGATCTGATCGCGAACCCTGAGGTGCGCAGAACCTTTAAAGTACGCTCGCAGATCATCCGCGCCATCAGAGAATATCTCGAAGGGCACGGCTTCTTGGAGGTAGAGACGCCGGTGCTGCATTCCATCCCCGGCGGTGCGAATGCGCGTCCGTTCATCACGCATCACAACACGCTGGACATAGACCTCTATATGCGCATTGCGCTGGAGCTGCATTTAAAGCGGCTCATCGTGGGCGGGTTTGAGCGTGTCTACGAAATTGGCCGCGTATTTCGAAACGAAGGCATGAGCGTGCGGCATAATCCTGAATTCACGCTGTTGGAGCTCTATCAAGCCTATACGGACTATGACGGCATGATGGAGATCGCGGAGGGTATGATCAGCAGCGTTGCCCAAACAGTATTGGGAACGGATGTGGTCGTATACCAAGATGAAGAGATCAATCTGGCTGCACCCTGGCGAAAGCTGACCATGCTGGATGCGGTGAAAGAGCATACAGGCGTGGATTTTGCCATGATGCAGGACGAGCAGGCGCGTGAAGCGGGCAAAAAGCTTGGCATGGAAGTGAAGGCTTCCGACACAAGAGGTTCGCTGCTCAACGCGGCGTTTGAAGCATTTGTAGAGGACAAGCTCGTGCAGCCCACCTTCATATTGGATTATCCGGTGGAGGTTTCGCCGCTGGCCAAGCGAAAAGCGGACGAGCCTTGGCTGACAGAACGGTTTGAGCTGTTCATCGTCCGGCGTGAGCTTGCGAACGCTTTTTCAGAGTTGAACGACCCCATAGATCAAAAGGAACGGTTCTTGGCACAAGTTGCTGCGCGTGCCGCCGGTGATGACGAGGCACACATGATGGATGAAGATTTCGTGACTGCGTTGGAGCATGGCATGCCGCCGACCGGAGGGTTGGGAATAGGCATCGACCGGCTGGTGATGCTGCTCACAAATGCGTCCTCGATCCGGGACGTGCTGTTGTTCCCCACCATGAAGCCAAGATGAGCGGCAAAACACGAACGTTTAGCATGATTGGCCGAGCTAAAGCTTTTTATAAAAATGAAGGATTAGTATATATTCCTGTAAATTTATCGAAAACAAAAGAAAAGTGATGAAAAAGAGAGAAAACGGAGAGAACGATGAGATATAACGGGAATATACATAATATTCGCAAAATTTAAGGATTATGAACGAATTTTAAGCATTGATTCATGTTTTATAATTTCGTATAATATAAAAGCCACTCAATAAAGCGGGGTTTTCGCCCGCTGGGGCGGGTGGATGTAGAGCACCTTGATAAATATATAGCGTAACGAATAAAGACCCTTGGAAATTTCTTTTTAAGGTAATTTCGAGAGAATAAATAAGCTAAGTGATTCGTTTGGATTATGAGGCAGATAAACTTTTAACAAA
>JBMNTR010000017.1:0-53661 GCA_050945835.1 Christensenellales bacterium
TCATTGACCAGATAATACTGCGCAGCATACCCAAAGGTTGTCTTTTGGTATTGCGCATAGATGTTTTCCTTGCCGCCCTTTGTATGGGTGCAAACCAGCGCATCGGCTCCCGCGTCATATGTTACGCCAAGCGAACATGGGGCGCCGTCTTTATTCGAGTAATTGACCGAATGGCGGTCTCCATTTTCCGAGTATTCGATGTCGGTTGCCCCCATGACCGCCAAGCCAACCGCTATGGACTGTTTCCCTTGACCCAAAAGGGTAATCGGAATCAGATCGAGCTCTACCGATACCAGAGGTAACAAGGCCACGGAACCCCACACCGTATCTTCGTTTTGGGTAAGTGCCTCTGCCAATTTGGCAAGGAACTCCGTTTTTACGCCCGAATATGCCTCATAGGCTTTGGATATAGTCTCTGCGTCCGCTTGGGTGGCGGGCTCTGTTTCTTTGGCGGCATCGCCGGCAGATTCATCTGCTGTTTCAACAGCATTGCCGGCGGTCTCTGTTGGCTCACTATTTGTCTTTGCATTTTGGGCTGGGGTGCAGCCGACAATAACCATACAAAGCATCATGGCTACCAGCATGACAACGACTCTTTTCATAACACGATCCTCCTGTTTAATATCATATTTTCATCTGCCTATGGGAAAGCAGGTGGAACCTCTGCCTTTCTATTGGCAACTCTTTGTTTGAAGCATGATCTTCCGCTCGATCTGCGAATAATTATCCCTGGTGCAAAACAGCGCGATGCACTCCGAAAACCCGCCCTTAAGCAATATCGTCTGCTGCCGCGGTTTGTATTTCACCTTTCGGACGCGGCCCCATTTGAGAAACGCGCCTTGCCGCGAATGTGCCAGCATCCCGATGCCCGCAACGCTTGGTTTGCCGGTAAGCAGTATGCCCACCGGCCCCGCATCGTCCGGCCCGGCGGGTATGCGCAGCAAATAGCGTCCCCCGCGGTCCGTCGCGCCTTCCACCACGGCGTCGGGTGCGCGGGATTCGTCATATTCCTCCTGTCCGTAATACACATGCGCGTCCAGTTTCATCCAGGGCATGGGCTAGGCCTCCGCACTGAGCACCATACCTTTAAGCGCGATAATGCCGGCGGGTTTGGGCGTCTCCGCCTCCCCAGCCGGTTTCCATTCATAGGTATAGGTGGTCACAAGACTATCCGCGTCCGGCATGACGAGCATGAAATCGAAGGTGATGGTGTCCGTTTCTCCCATGGCCAGCACGTTCTCGCTGGGCCCGGGTAAAGAGAATTGAAGCGTCTCGGTCTGGGCATAGGGCGTTTCCGGGTAGGTGGAGAAGGTGTACCAGACCTCTCCCGTTTCCCCGTCCGCGCCGGTAAAAAGATACCGCGTGTATTCGATGCCGGCCGATGCGGATATACTCCGATTTACATACTCCGCGGCCTCCATGGAACAGGATGACTGGAGGTTGACGGGAATGCTGAGCGGTTCATTTGGCCGGATGCGCTCGGGCAGCATGCTAAAGGATACGCCCAGCGTACCTTCACTTCTTTCACCGTCGTAAACGTCATACCAGCCTACGGCAAAGTCGGAGCGGGCATACCGGTATTTGACGGCGGTTTCCCACGGGGGGGGTATCATCCGGGTAAGAATAATTCCAGTCCTCCGCGGTTTTATCCGTAACCTCGACGAGCACCCATTCTCCCTCCGTGTCGTTCGTACGGGCGGTAAGCGGCGATATGGCCATGCCGGTGAGGAGCAGAGCCATGACCACCAGCCACGCCAATATTTTTCTTTTCATAGAGGAAGCTCTCCTTTTGCTTGTTCCACGCTGTTTTTCAGCAGCGAGCACTTGCAGCGAAAGCAATGGCCGCCGCCGCAAAAAAGCGTTTGCTCTGTCCCAGCTGTACCGGTGCCGCGCGCTTATTCGTTCACGAAGCCGCGCTCACTGCCGTCCAGGCACATCCTGGACACGCGGAATTGATCATCGTTGGTGGTGAAGTAGATCCAGTCGCCGGCAACGCTCAGGGTGAAGCCATATCCGTCGGAGACCTTTTCCAGACCGCTGCCGTCCGACCGGATTCGGTACAGGTCGTTGCCCGTATCCCCGCGGGGCTTCGTCTGGAGGTAGATCCAGCCGTCCGCCGCGGTGTGAAGCACCACGCTCCTGTCATAGATCTCCTGATGCCCCGTTCCGTCCAGCGCCATCTTCTGCAAACCGTAGGGCGCTTTCTCCCGGTCCACATAATAGATGTGCTCCTCGCTGATGAAGAATTGCTGCACCTTGGCATCGGAGACCCGCGCGCTTTCGCTGCCCTTCAGCGCGATTCTGAAGATATTGTTCTGCCCTTCACCCTCTGTCTTGCGCAGATAGTAAAGCCAGCCGTCGTGGATCTGCCAGTTGATGCACATCTCCTGTCCCATGCCGGCATCTTTTGCAAGCAGCGTATCTTCGGTACCGTCGGCCCGCATCCTGTAGATGGCGTCCCTGTCCGTATAGTAGAGCCATTCGTCCAGCACGCAAAACGTCGGCATCCAGCACTCCTTAACGATCTGCGGTAGCGCCCCGTCTATGGGCATGACACAGATAGCCTCCTGGTCCGCGACAAAGAACAGGCGACCGCCGCTGACGTTCAGGCTCTTGAACCTGCCCTCCAACAGCATCCGCGCGTTGCTGCCGTCGGCATCGGCGCGCCAGATGTTGCCGCCGTTTTGCCTGTCGGTATGATAAAGCACATTATCGCTTAGAACGGCGTATCCCTCATTGAGAAGGTTGAGCGGATCGTTGCCCATGCCCTGCATGGGTGGCGGCGCCGGTGCGGGGATCTCCGGCGAGGCTGCGGGCGCCTCTGTCTTCGCTGGCAACGGTTCCTCAGAGGCGGACATACCGGCGGCGGGCGGGCTAACGGGCGCTGTTGCGGTTTCGTTTCCGCCGGAGGCCGGCGCGCATCCGGCCAATGCGCTGCACAGTATCAGCAGCGCGGGCAGCAAGGTGATTGTTCTTTTCATAAATGGATCTCTCCTTTTTCTCGTTTTCACAGTTATTTCAGCAGCGGGCATTTGCAGCGGAAACAAATGTCATCGTTGATCCGGCAAAGCTTACCGCAGGCGTTGCAGAAGATGATGCTGTCCCGCGACTTATCGTATTTCTCATAGGATTTGAGCCCAGCGTGATGGCGCACGCGGTCGCCTACCTGAAAATAGTTGTACCGCGTGTCGTCGTCCTCGGCGGTCAGCCGGTGCGGTTTACCCCGCTCATCCCGGATAACGACCGCGTACTCGGTGTAATACTCAATATAGGTATCATTATTTCCGGTGTCTTGACGGCGAGTTTTCTTCTTGATGGTTTTATCGGCCACCACGCCGTCCCACGTCTTGCTCCCCTTACGGCGGAGTATCTGGAACAGCGCAATAATCAAAAACATACCGCCGATGACAAACCCTATGGAAAGCGCGTCCGGATTACCCATCTCATCGCTGCTTTCGCCGTATATATAGAACCCGGCCACGGCGGCAACTGCCAGAATCATGGAGAATATGGCCGACCAGCGATTGGTGTTTTTGATGTATCTGGCAAAGGCCGGGTCGCTGATGCGGGGCGAGAATCCGCGCAGGCCCGCGGACTGCGGCGCGCCCCCGAACGCCTGATTAATCCCGCTGCCGCAGACGGGGCAGAATGATATGTTTTCCGATGATTGTGTGCCGCAATTTGCGCAATACATAGCCTGTTCCTCCTACCGTTTTTATTCTGGGTATCGCTGCCGGATGCCGGCTTTTTTTCTGCCTGTCAGGACAGCAATGTTGGTATGATTCCAGTTTCATAGCGGAATCGTTCGGAGAGCTCTGACATCTCCGTCGGATCGATTGCCGGGCGATCTTCAGCTTCCGCAGTTCGCACATCCAGAACCCTGTCGAAATTCCGCTCATAATCATGACGCCTGCCAGAAGTATCCGCGCCCGGATTTCAGACATTGCGCCCCCGAAAACAAGAAGCATCGCGCTCGTCAGTATGCCAAAGCCGGTTAGAGCTGCCAAAACGAAATTCTTTATTTTGATGGCTTTCAAACGCACGCCTCCTTTTCCGGCAGGATTCTTCAATAGCAGCATAACAAAAGCGCAAACATAAAAAATCACCCGACCGGGTAGTTTTGCACGAAAGAAGCCCCCACCTTTTTCGGGTAGGGGCGAATATCATCAAATTCAAGGGGGATTACTCCGACGGAGCCGCATCCTCTTTTTTCAGCATGATGTTAATCAGTTCCGTGCGACTCTGAATATTGAACTTGGAATAGATGTTTTTCACATAATACTTGACCGTGTTTTCGCTGATCATCAACTCGCCGGCAATCGTCCTGTATGTTTTTCCCTGCAGCAGCAGGGACGCAACCTGGCTTTCCCGCTCCGACAGATTTTCAAACCGGGCGGCGCGGCCGACCCCATCGGTTTGTTCCCGTGCAGGCATTTCGGAAAACGCCGTGAGGTACGCATGGCCTTTGAGCAGGGAGGAAAGACGCTTGTGCAGCGGCGGCAGCAGCACCAATGTCACGCAGACCACGGCCAGGGCCAGCAGCGTGGGATTCAAGCTGTGACGATTTGCGGATGTGACTGAGCTGCCAATGAGTCCGCCCAGCAGCACGCCCAGTACGTTGGCGGAAAGGCCGATACCGAGAATTCTCGCGGGATTTTTATGCAGCTCCAGCATTTCGCCGAGTATGCTCCACCAAAACAGATCGTATACCCCGAAGGCCCCCAGCATTAGCGTGTTGATCGCAAGATAGCTGACCACCCCGCGGCCCAGACTCATAAAGCCGATAAACGAAAGGCCGATCATGGCGATGGCCACATAGAGTATATAGGTTCGGTTCATTCTTCGAGGCAGATTTCTCATAACAAAAAGCGCGGCGATGTAGGGAAGCGCGAAGTACCAGCTTGTTAAGCCTATAAGATGCGCGAAGGCGGGCCCCACCACCTGATACATCAGGCCCGAATTGATGGTGATAACGACGATGAAGAGGCATAAAAAAACCAGGGGCTTCGCAATGCTTATGGGCTTCTCCTTCTGCCCGGACGAAACGGGGGAAGCGGCGGCACGGTCTGCAGGAAGCCGCAGGGCGAACGCAAACGCGCCCAAAAGCATCAGCATGGACAACGCCAGCCCGATATGCGGCGATATGTGAATAGCCGCCATGTTGAGCAATATCATCAGGATGTTGGATAAGATAAGCATGTCCGCCACCGTCTTAATGCGCTCGTTTTTGGGCGTGCTGCTTTTTAAGTAATAGCCCCATGTCGCCACACAACTTCCGGCCAGAAACGAGCCGGCGATGATTCCGACCGTCCAGAACACGGACGGAGGGAAGAAAAAAATCACGGAAACAGCGATACAAAAAGGATAGGAGTACAAAAACAGCCTTCTGGCCGCTTCCCTGGTCTTTATGAAAAATCCGCAAAACAGCAATCCGGCAAAATGAGCCGCAATCCCGCTGAAGACCATAACAGCGGGGGCAAGATCAAAGGCTCCCGCAAGGGAATAAAATATTTGTCCCTCAAAAAGGAAAGCCAGCATCCATGAGGAAAACAACGATTGGACGAGAATGGAAAGCTTCCGTTCGTCCAGACTTATGTGTAATCTCTTTTGCGGATGCCTGTCTGCCAACTCGTCACCCCCTTGCATAACGATATGCTACGCGCCGCTATTGTGTCTTTTTGCGCCTTCCATCCGCGGGCTTTGGAGCATCCTTTGATATAAGCCATAAATTGCCTTTTTTCACCGCGCCTTCAATTCTGCCGGCAACACAATACAGGGTGAGCATATGGCTGGTTACCCCCCTTTTTTCACCCGTTTCTTTGACGGTAAGATAATCCAGCATAAAGACTCCCCAAATTATCACTATTATTATACTGTATGCGCTCACTATATTTCAATAAATAGAACCGGAAACGGGATTTGGAAGCGTTCCTCTGCGGAAATTACCGGCACCGGGTGCATAGCTGCACGGCGCACTATATTCGCACGGTGGTCGTGGAAGATCTTGTGATGGAAAAGCCTGAAGCAAATCATCGCCTTTACCAGTGAGCGGGAGGATGCATTTCGGGCTTATGTCCTCAAGAAAGGCCTGGCCGAGCGGATTGTCGCTGCAAAGGAGCGGAAGCGGGAACTGGCGAAAATGAAACGGCGCATTACGGAGCTCGATCTGCTGTTCCGCAGGCTCTATGAGGATAACATAAGTGCCAAGATATCCGATTGAATAACGGTCGAAATTTGAACCCGTATGCCCAGATTTAAACCTCTTTCTTTTATGAAATACCGATATAAAACTATTTCCGCGCAATACAGCACCCCAGTGAAAACTGCACAAAAATTTGCAAAAACATGAATCCTGCATTGTGAAAATCATAAATGACGGGATTGGAACCCCTAAATGTCGCCGATGTAATTCTTCTCTTTTCGAGTACGAAAAGAAGAATTCTGATAGGGCATTGTCAGAGGCTTACAAAAAATTTACATTGATATATACTGCTCGTTTAAGCGATACTATATCATTGCTTCTTATAACACTTTTGACCGGACAGGATCATCATATTTTCCTTGTTGGGCTCAATCTCTGGTTTGACGATTTTTTCCTCCCAGTCTGCAGGCATGACGTCTTCAATGGATATGGTGATGGCTTCCTGCGGGCAGCCCCAGACCTCCAGAAAAATCTCGTTGATTTTTTCGACAACTTCTATGTCTGCGCTTTTCAGAGCTGCATGGTGTCCTGAGTCAGACAGCCGGGATGCTGATGGTTTCGTATTTCCTCGGGCATTTCCTCCGGCGATAGATTTTTTGCTGCCGCCTCCGTCCCCGCAGACAGCGCCGTATCGTAATACCAGCATTTGAAGCGGATCGTGTCCATGGTTTTTTGCAGCGCCTCCATTTGCTCTTTCACAACCGCAAGACGCTCATAGAATAACGCCCGCCTCATTTGCAGAGAGCTGTCGCCCTCCTGGCACCAATCGAGAAACTGCTTGATTTCCTTAATGGACAGTCCGGAGTCTTTTAAGCACTCAATGATTTTAAGCGCCTCTATTTCGTTTTCGGCGAACCTGCGGATTCCGCCATTGCCGCGCTCCAAATTTGGAAACAAGCCTTCCCGGTCATAATAGCGCAGAGTGGAGATGGAAATACCGGCGAGTTCCGCCACTTCCCCAATGGAATATTGCATAAGGAATCCTCCCCGTAAAAAAATTAAAAAGTTCTTGACCTGAACCTGACTTTAGGTTCTATGATGAGTGTAAGGGACGTTTACACCTGTGTCAATTCATTTTTATAGAAGAAACAACAGTAGGAGGAAATAGAAATGTTTGCATTCAATATGTATATACCCACCCGATTCATTTTTGGCAGCGGCCGCCTAAGTGAGCTGCATAAGCAGAGGCTGCCCGGTAAAAAGGCCATGGTCGCCATTTCCAGCGGCAAGTCTGTTCGGGAGAACGGCGCATTGGACCGCACGCTGGAGCAGCTGAAACAGGCGGGCGTGGAAACCGCTGTATACAGCGGCATTGGAGCAAACCCCACCAAGATCGCCGTCATGCAAGGCGCGGCATTCGCCCGGGGCAATGGCTGCGACTTTATTGTGGCACTAGGCGGAGGTAGTGTGATGGACGCCGCCAAGGCCATTGGCATGATGGCGACCAACGATGGTGATCTCTGGGATTATGTGGGCGGCAAAACCGGAAAAAGGCTGCCCTTGCAGCATGATCCACTCCCCCTCGTTTGCATCACCACCACCGCGGGAACCGGCAGCGAGGCCAATCAGTGGGGCGTTGTGACCAACGAGGACACCAATGAAAAAATCGGCGTCGGCGGGTATGATGTCAACTTTCCCGTGCTATCCATCATCGACCCGAAACTGATGGTGTCGGTGCCGCCCCAATTCACCGCTTATCAGGGCTTTGACGCACTATTCCATGCCACCGAAAGCTATATCTCCAAATTTGCCAGCGCTATGAGCGATATGTACGCGCTGACAGCGATTGAAAACGTGGGCAAATACCTTGCCCGCGCAGTAAAGGACGGCACCGACATGGAGGCCCGCGAGGGCATGGCATTTGCCAATACCCTTTCCGGCGTCGTGATGACCGTCAGTGTAACAACAGCGGAGCACTCTTTGGAGCACGCCATGTCCGCCTATCACCCGGAGCTGCCCCATGGCGCGGGGTTGATTATGATTTCAAAGGCGTTCTACGGCTTTTTTATCGAGAAGCACGCCTGCGATGGCCGCTTTGTCCGCATGGCACAGGCCCTTGGTATGAAGGATGCTTTTAAGCCCGAGGATTTTCTCACCGCCCTGTCTAAGCTGCAGGAGGACTGCGGCGTGGCTGATCTGAAAATGAGTGACTATGGCATCACTCCGAACGAGTTCGACAAGATGGCTGCCAACGCCCGGCAGACGATGGGCGGGCTGTTTGCCGCAAATCCCTGTGAGATGACCCATGAAGACTGCGTGGAAGTATTGAGGAAGTCCTATCGCTGATTGGGCTCTGTACAGTTAACATGAAAGAAAAGGAGTCACAGGCGTAGAATCTCATCCAGCGACAAGGTGATACTCACGTTTTTGTGAAGATGATAGAGAAAGACCTGCGACTTGAGCGGGTGAGGTTTGAAAGGGCAAAATGGGGTCTGGCAAAATGGAAGAAAAAGACGAACATGGAAATGAGGTTGTTGGCAGAATCAAAAGAGCAAAACCCCTGCTTGGTGTTGTGCCATGACTTATAAAGGAGCTTATTAATATGCAAAATATGCTCGTTGTATCGGGCCATAGCAACCTGAACAACTCTGCCGCCAACAAGACCATTTGGGGCGAGTCGGAGGCTATGGCTGATATGGTAAAGCGCTCAAAGGAACACGCAGACAGGGTTGTTGAACTGGTCAACAGCCTGTAAGATAAGAATGGAGGAATCACGATGAGTAAGACACTGGTCGCTTATTTTTCTGCCAGCGGTGTAACAGCCAAGCTGGCTAAGACATTGGCCGGTGCCATCCGTGCGGATTCACATGAAATCCAGCCGGCTCGGCCCTATACCGCGGCTGATTTAGTTTGAACCAACAAGAAAAGCCGCAGCAGCGTGGAGATGAGTGATAAGTCCTTCCGCCCCGCCATTGCGGGAGAAGTAAAAAATATGGATCAGTACGACCGTGTTTTTGTCGGCTTCCCCATCTGGTGGTATGTGGCCCCACCATTATCAATACCTTTTTAGAGCAGTATGAGCTGAACGGCAAGAAGGTCATTCTCTTTGCCACCTCCGGCATGAGCGGCATGGGCAATACCAATTCAGAGCTGGAAAACTCCTGCAGAGGTGCTGTGCTTTGTGAAGGCAAGCGTTTTGGAAACGGTGTAAAGGCTGCTGAGTTAAAGGCTTGGGCCGAAAGGTTCTAATGCGACGAAGGGGGAAGCACCAACGATTCACCACGCTTTATGGGTACTATGTGTTTATGGCAAGCAAGGCTCACAGCGAGATTGCCGTTAAGGCAGAGGAGGCGTTTCGCGGCGATAGCTTTGCAGTGGGGATATGGCGTGTATCTTTCGTGATAGCGGATAGCATGATGCTTTTGTGCTATGATATAATAGTCTGTATCAGACTAGCTTTTAGAAATAATAGACTGGTTACCAAGGAGGAAACATATGAAAACAATTAGATTATTGTACCCGGATTATTTAAGCGGTGGATTAGAAACATATTATTTCGGTGCAAATCTGCTTGCACATATTCTTCCCGAAAATGAAAATCAACCCTTGCTGGAAGTAAGAATTGCGCCGCCCGACGGGAAGAAGCGCAATGTGGCAGATGGCATTTATGCTAGGGATGAGGTCGTCGCCGGCATAAGCAAGGCGGCTGAAGTCATCGAAGCCGCCAAACCGGACAGGATTATCACAATTGGCGGCAATTGCATTGTTTCACAAGCTCCATTTGATTATCTGCATGGAATCTATGACAACGTTGGCATTGTCTGGATTGATTCGCATCCCGATGTGTCAACCACGAAAGACGGATACCCAAATGCCCATGCTATGGTACTTGGCTCGCTCATGGGTCATGGGGGCAACACACTTTCCGGTCTGATGAAGAATAGAAAATTCGAAGCGGATGAGATTTTGTATGTTGGATTACAGGACCTGCACAGCTATCAGGAGAAGTTTCTCAAAGATATGTCTGTAGATTACAAAGTGCAGACAGAGGCTTTTATATCCGATGATGAAATCAAGCATTTCTTGTGCCGTTTTGACCACATATTAATTCACCTTGATATTGATGTGTTGGATGCAAGCCTATTTCACTCTACTTATTTCGCAAACAAAGAGCTGGTTGGCGATGGCAGCGGCAGCGGAAGGATGACGATGGAAAAGCTATCCGGCGTACTGAAGTGTATCACTGAGAATGCTGATGTGGTTGGATTCACAATTGCAGAATATCTCCCGTTTGACGAGCATGAACTGCATAAAATGTTTGCGGACATCAATATATTCAGCGATTGATAAACTTCTATTAATCAAGAGATGTTAGGATTTCGAAGGGACTTCTTCATCATTAAATTTGAGTGACGGTCGAAAATCTCAACCCTCTGTCCAGATTTTTAACCCTTTCTTTTTATGGAAATGCTGGTATAACCGATGGCTTCCAAACTCCAATGCCCAAATTAAAACAGCTTGCTTGCTGGGATTTTTCCCATTATTGCTGAGACTTATATTGCAATGATGAATGTAGGCAGTTCCTATTTTAGAAGCAATTTTATTATTAGTCCCCTTCAGTGTGCATCTTTTTTGGTAGTGAATACCGCACACACATAATCCGAACTAATCACGACAGGTTAAACCTGAACGACGGTCGAAATCTGAACCCCCGTGTCCAAATCAGTTTAGCTTGGCAAAGGCGATTGTCTCCATCTTATCTGGAGTTTTATATTACAACGATGTATCCCCGGTTTTCCAAAAGGGTTTACTTTCGGGTCTCCCGTTTTTTCTTATCACATTCGAAAACATATTATGCTTTCAAAAAGGGCTTGCGCTAAATGCCGGTTTCGGGTATTATTTCATTAAATAATGCGTCATCAATTTAGTCAAACCATTACACTTACCTTTCTTTTGGAAAAAAGAAAGGTAAGTCAAAGAAAATCGATATCGCGAATCATCAAGGTGGTGTGCGAACTTTTTATGCCCGCGCCGCAGCGTGCATCTTTTTTGGTAGCATTAGACAGCAGCATAACGCTGCATCCGAGTTCGCGGGTTGCACTTTAGCAGTTCACGAACTTTTTTATACCCGAATCAAGGACACCCTTTTGGGTGACGCCAAGCAGCAAAAATCCGAGTGTTGTCATGTTACAATACCCGGCTTTTTCTTAATTATGCCTTGCAAACGATCTCATTTCCTGACGGCTGATCGTAAGCGCCGCGCATAAGCCTTGTGGGCGCTTGCGCTCCGCCTTTCATCTTTTATATCCTTCTGCCCGCGGTGTTCTCATCGTCTGATCGCGCTAAATCATCGTTCCACATGATATGGGCGTCCTCCTGGTTGTCGGAATAATAGCGTTTTCTTGTTCCAAAGCAAGTAAAGCCCAGCTTATCATACATCGCGATGGCGGCACGGTTGGACACGCGCACCTCCAATGTCATGCGCGTGATCCGTTCTTGTAAGGCAATCTGCATCAACAGACGCATCAATCGTTCTCCTACATGCATTCTGCGCGCGTTTTGATCCACCGCGATGTTGGTGATATACGCTTCGTCGATGATCAGCCACATACCGCCGTAGCCTATCACACGGCCATCGTGTACAGCTACGATATAGCGCGCGATGTTGTTCTTCAGCTCATTGCGCATGGATTCCATACTCCACGGCAATGCAAAGCTTTGCCGCTCGATATCCATGATCCGCTCTAAGTCGTTTTCCCTGAGTTTTCGAAACGTGATCTCCTTCATGAATGATTATGCCTTCATATTGCGTTCGTATTCCCGCTCCGCCTGCGGTTTTCGGATATAAAAGGGCACGAGATCATCCACACCCAACCGAACACCCTGCGCATACGCGCGCTGCGCGCAAAGAGCCACAGACGACGAACGCTGAAAATTCAGATGCGGCGGTGCAAACACAGCCCCGGGCTGTAAGGACAGGATCGATTCACGATACACGCTTGCCCCATCCCCAATGTAAAGCGCATCCTCGGCATTTGCCACGGCTTCCTGCAGGGAAAGCGCTTCATACGGACTGATGCGTTCGCCCGCCGCATAGCGTGCCGTATATACCTGTTCGCGCCGCGCATCCATCATGACGCACACCGCGCCCTCATACACGCATACGTTTTGATACAACGCGTCCAGCGTATTGACAGGCATCGTGCAGGCACCTACCGCATGTGCGATGGCACGTGCCGACGCTACGCCTATGCGCAGGCCTGTAAACGAACCCGGGCCGACACTGCACGCCACCAGCCCCACATCGCCCGGCGATACGCATACAGCATGCAGCGCTTCATCCACCATGGGCAAAAACACGTCTGAATGCGTCAATTCATGATGCAAATATACCTCATACAAAAGCGCGCCGTCCTTCATGAGCGCGGCTGTAGCCACCCTGCCCGACGTATCTAAAGCCAGTATGATCATGTTTCCAGTTCCTCCAATAGCCTCTGATGGCTTTCTGCGCACATCATCCAGGTAAACCGCCTGGTCTGCTCGTCCACATATTGTATGTGGATATCCAGCCGTTCCTTGGGCAGAAGGCCCTCTATCCGCTCGGGCCATTCGATTACGCAAACACCGTCGGAATACAGGAATTCGTCCCCGCCAAACGCGCAAAGTTCCTCCTCGTCATCGATCCGGTAGGCATCAAAGTGGTAGAACGGAAGCTTTCCTTGGTATGCATTCATGATGGTGTATGTCGGGCTGGTCACATCCCCAATGCCCAGCGCGCCGGCCAGCCCTTTTGCAAAGACTGTCTTCCCGCTGCCCAAGTCCCCATACAGCGCGATCGTACAACCGGGAAAACACCGCCGGCCTATTTTGTATGCCAGTTCCATCGTCTGCTGCGGGCTTTGAGTCAACACCGCCTTCTTCATACACACCATCGGCACCTCTTCGCACTTTTGTGCTGATTTTGTCAAATATTATACCCCTTTTGAATATATTTGGCAAACTCGCATCGCTTCACTCAAAAGCAGCTTTTCCATATGCATCAATAAAGCTCCTTAAAGCCCTCCCCCATCGTCTCGCGTGCGTTTGTCAGTATCATGAAGGCATATTTATCCTCCTCCCGCACAATGCGCTTGAGCTGCGTCACCTGCCTGTACCCTTCCACAACGCAGAAAAGCACCTGCTTGTCCTCCTGCCTGTACATACCTTTGCCCTGCAACGCCGTCACTCCGCGCTCCAATTCTCCCATCAGCCGCTCCGCGATCGCCTGGGGATTTTTAGAGATGATATAGGCGGCGGTGGCGTAATTGATGCCCTCTGTAACAAAATCGATCACCTTGGTGGATATGAACACGGCAGCCAACGCATAAAGCGCCATCTCCGGATCGAACACGATGCCCGCCAGCACAACGACCACAAAATCCAGCATGAACAAGAGCTTGCTCACGCCGATCCTCCTGAACCGGTTGGAAAGCACTTTCGCCACCAGATCGCTCCCCCCTGTGCTCGCACCGCCTAAGAATACCATACCGATGCCGGCACCCATGATCACACCGCCGTAAATGCAGCACAAGAAAATATCCGTGCTCAATACGGGCACAGGGATAAAATCCAGAAAAACGGAATACAGTATGGTGGAATACAAGCTTTTTACACCGAAGCCTCTGCCCATCTGCCGGAAAGCAAACAAAAAGAGCCCGCCGTTGATCGCAAGCGAGACAGCGCCCACCGGCAGATCAGCCAGATAGTGCACGATGATGGAGAGTCCGCTCACGCCACCCGGCACGACTTTAACGGGAACCAGAAAAATAGACATCGCCAACGCCGCCAACGCCGTGCCTAATGTGATCAGTACAAAATCCTTTGCGATGCGTTTCATTATGTTTGTGCTCCTCTCGATGAGTGGTATGTATAGAGAAACTCCATGACGGATCATGGAGTTTCGATGGTGCCAACGCTGATAGACAGCGCCTCATCCACTTTTTTCATCGTTTCGATGTTCAGCACGCCTATCTTGTCATGCAGGCGCACTTTATCGATGGTGCGAATCTGTTCCAACAGCACGATCGAGCCCTTTAAGATCAAATCATCACTATTGGCTACGATGTGCGTCGGCAGTTTCGCCTTGCTCTGCCGGGATGTAATCGCAGCTACAATGACGGTCGGGCTGTGTTTGTTTCCTAGGTCGTTTTGCACCACGAGAACAGGGCGGATGCCACCTTGCTCTGATCCCACAACAGGGTTTAAATCGGCGAGATAAACATCGCCTCTTTTAATCATACGCATATTTCCACATCACTTTCCAGCTGAACAGGGTTTTTTCATCCTTATTAACAATGTATGCGTACTTTGCGTATGAGGAACAACGGATTTATATATTTATCACTTTCCCTATTTTATCGATCATATCGCTCGCCAGTATCGAATTTTCCCCCAGCGCCGAAGCCGAGATTTCTCCGCAGCGCCCTAATATATAGCTTCCCAATCGGGCGGCATCGTATGCATGTAATCCACGCGCAAGCAGCGCCGCGATGATGCCGCTCAGCACATCGCCGGAGCCGCCTTTCGCCATCGCAGGTGTGCCCGTCGTGTTGAATGTCAAGCGAATGCCATCATGATGCGCAATCATGCTCGTTCTGCCTTTGAGCAGCACATTCACACCATGCCGCGCGGCAAACGCCTGCACCGTTTGGATTGGGTTTTGAAGGATCTCTTCCACGCTGCGCCCGCACAGCCGCGCCATTTCCCCGGGATGCGGCGTGATCACGACCCGGCTGTGCAAGAGCTGCTGGCTCGCTTCGTCATCGGCCAGCGTGTTCAGCCCGTCCGCATCCAGCACACAGGGCAGCCCGCTTTTTAAAACCTGTCGTAAGCCTTCCGTAACACCCGCACCCCTTCCAATCCCCGGTCCGAACACCACCGCATCCTTCCCGCTCAGCATCTTCTCTATGAAGGCAGCGCATCCCTGGTCCAGCCTGCCGTATTCGTCATGCGGCAGATAGCGGCAGGTCGCCTCCGGCAGCAGCACGTGGTATGTCCACATGCCCATATCCGAAGCGCCCATGCTCAGCAAACCGCAGCCGGTGCGCAGCGCCGCCTTCGCGCATAAAAAAGCCGCTCCCGCCATCTCGCTACTGCCTGCGATCACGGCGATTTTCCCATAATCACCCTTGTGGGTGTTGCGCTCCCTGGGCGGCAAATAGCGCGCGACATCTTCATGCTCCAGCATTTCAAACGCAAAGCTCTGTGTCTCAACGGCAGGCACGCCAATATCACAGAGCACGATCTCTCCCGCATGGCTCCGGCCCGGCTCCAGCAGCAGGCTCGTCTTGTGAAACTGAAACACAACGGTGGTGTCGGCATAGACAGCGCATCCGCATACCTGTCCATACGCATCGATCCCGGAAGGAATATCCACGCTGAATACCACAGCGCCGCTTTGGTTGATGCGCTCCACCGCGCGGGCATACAGCCCTTCTATGGGCCTGCCGATGCCTGTGCCAAACAGCGCGTCCACGATGATGGGCTGGTTGATATGCGCAGGCAAATCCTCCTCATGCTGACAAAACTCAGTCGCTACCCCGACACGCGCCGCCATTTCCAGATTGATGCGCGCGTCCTTTGTCAAAGACGCCTCCTTGCCCAGCAACAAAACCTTGGGCGCAAACCCCTTTGTTAAAAGATGCCGCGCCACAGCGATGCCGTCCCCGCCGTTGTTGCCCGTTGAACAGAAGAACAGCACATCGCAGGGCGTATGCCTGCGCACGATCACCTCCGCCATGTTCTTCGCGGCATTTTCCATGAGCACCAGGCTATTGACTCCGCTTTCGATCAGGCCTGATTCCCATTTTTTCATCTCATCAGGGTAAACCACATACACAGCCATGACTACTCCCTTCCTGCATAGATGCTGTTTGCAATGGCGCGCGCCATCACGATGCCCGCCGCCGTGAACAGTGCCGTCGGTTCCGCTTCCACTTCTCCTGTGCACAGCGCAAACACCGTGTCGCCGTCCATAGGGGTATGCACAGGCCGAATGGCCAGCGCGTATCCGTCGTGCGCCATGATCGCAAGCCTCTTGGCTTCGTTTTTCGTAAGCGCGGCGTTTGTCGCGATGACGCCGATGGTGGTGTTGGATACAAAGGAAGCAGGAGTGTGCAGCCGCTCGGACAGCAGATGATCGCAGGTGTTTAAATAGCCGGTGTCCGTGCGTGCCCCCGCGATGATCTCGTTGGTGGTGTAGTCATACACGTCGCCCAATGCATTGACCGCCGCCAATGCGGCGATGACGGTGCCGTCGGGCAGTGTGATGGACGCGCTGCCCAGGCCCGCGTCGCTCGCGCGCTCAAACCCCAGCGCTTTGCCCACCGTAGCGCCCGCCCCCGCGCCGCAACATCCCTGTGTAACCGGGCTGCTGCTCGCGTTTTGACAGGCTGCGTATCCCATTTCTCCGTCCGGCCGCACGCTGCTTTTCCCCACAGCAAGGTCAAACAGGATGGCGCCGCTCACGATGGGCACCTTCGCCACACCCACGTCGAACCCGACGCCCTGCTCTTCCAGATATTTCATCACACCGCCGCCCACATCCAAGCCAAATGCGCTGCCGCCCGCCAAGAACACGCCATGGATCTTTTCCAGCATCATGCCTTCGCGGAAGATATCCGTCTCGCGTGTGCCCGTTCCCCCGCCGCGCACATCCGCGCTCGCAACGGCACCCTCAGGGCACAGAACCACTGTGCAGCCGGTGCGCGCCTGTGTGTTTTGCGCACTACCCACCAATATTCCTTTGATATCCGTCAAGCTTCCGTCAAACATCGCCCACCCTCCTTAACGACAGATCCCCGCTGAGTATTTTCTCAATCGTGCCGTCCTCATGCTTGAGCAGCAGCCGCCCCTCCTCGTCGATGCCCATCATCTCGCCCGTCGTCTCCTTTCCATAACCGAACACGCGTACATGCCCCTTCATAGCGTATTGCGAATAGGTTTCGATAAACTGTGAAAAATCCTTGCTTTTTTGAAATACCTGCAGCAATTCTTCCAACCTCGCGATCATCGCACAGGCCAGTTCCAAGCGCGAATAAGTCGTTTTTTTCTCGATCTGTACGGATGTTATGATGCCTTTCAACTCCTTGGGGATGGCCTCTTGCTCTATATTCACATTCACACCGATACCCAGCACCACATAGATGACCGAATCGATATTCGATGCCATGTCCGCGGAAATACCGCATATCTTTTTCCCATTGATCAATATGTCGTTTGGCCATTTGATCTGCGGATCCAGCCCAATCAGCACCTGTAAAGACTGCGCCACAGCCAGCGCCGCGATGAGCGTGAACTTTTGAACCTGCGCAGGCGGCATGTCCGGTCTTAACACGATGCTCATCCAAACGCCGCCCGGCGGGGAATAAAAGCTGCGCCCCTTTCTGCCCTGGCCGTCCTCCTGGCTATTTGCGATGACCAGCGTACCTGCCGGGCAATTTGCCTGCGCCAGCTCTTTTGCCCTGATATTGGTGGAAACAAGCTGATCATAGCAATGGATCTGCCGATCCTCGTTTAGCACGGCTCTGAAGAATTCAGGGCTCAGTATATCCGGCATCCGCTGAAGCTTATAGCCCCTGTTGCGCACAGAAACGATGTCGCACCCCAACGCCTTGAGCGTGTTGATATGCTTCCAAACAGCGCTGCGCGTGATATTGAGCGCCTGGGATATCTCTTCGCCGGATACGAATTTCCCATAGTGCTGCACGAGCAGCAGGGTGATCTTCTCTCTTGTCATTCTGAAAAACCTTCTTCCGCATCGATACCCATCGCTTCTTCTAACGCCTGCCTGATGACATCCGTCGGAAATCCTTTGGCATACATGTTTCGCCGTATGCGCAGCGTATCCTCTTTTGAAGCGGGTGTTTTTAGTTTTTTGCGCATATAAAGGCGGGCGGATTCGCATTCCAGGCCTTCGTATTCGTGCAGGAGACTTTGCAAGAGCTCTTTGGGCGCACCCTTTTGCAGCAATGCATGCCGGGTTTCGTTTAGGCTTTTGCCGGCTCTGAGCTTTGCTCTGATAGAACAGCGTATGTAGGCCTCATCATCGACATAGCGCCATTCTTCCAGCTTTTCAAGCACACGATCGGCCACTTTCGGCGTGAAGCCCGCATCAGACAGCTTTTTTTCGACTTCGGCTTTCAACTTCGAATACGACAGCATCTTTAAGGCAATATCCATCGCTTTTTTGTATTCGTCCTCCTGCAATATTTCATCAAAAAATTCAGCACTGCAAGTCATTCCTTGCTCAATCCCGTGCTTGACGATGGTCTCTATGTCCAGTGAACAATAGTATTCACCATCGACGAATATATTTCTCCTCTTTTTGTTTTTTTTCTGTTCTGTAATCTGCGTGATCAGCCCCATGCCATCGCCTTTCCTCTGCCATACTTTGCTTTATTCATCATTATAAAACAATTTACATAATTTTCAAAATTTTATTATTTTCCACGTATGAAACACATGGACTGACACATACTAAAAGTAAATTTTAAAAAGGAGGAATACCATGCAACAACAGCAGATGGAAGCGAAGTCGTTGACTCTCATGCAAGATCAGATGGAACGTGAGGCTCTGGCATTTAAAAAATTTGACCTGTATTCCAATTATTTTACAGACACAAACCTAAAGGATCTGGCATGTTCATGTGCACAACACCACAAGCAGCATTTTGAAAATATGCTCAACTATCTGAACAGCCATCAATAACCGAAAAGGAGGATGATCACATGCAACAACAAACACCGAATTTAAGCGATAAAGATCTCTTGATGGATCTCTTGAACGAAGAAAAGCAAATTATGGGACTGTATCAAACATTTATTTCAGAAGCCGGATGCCCCAATTTAAGAAACGTTTTAACGTCGCAGTTTAACGAAGTTTCAAACGACCAGTATCGTGTGTTCAATGCTATGAGCGAACGCGGTTTTTACGCGGTTAAACAGGCACAGCCCAACGAAGTTCAGCAAGCATCACAGAAGATGACACAGACCAAGCAGCAGCTCGACTCCATCTAACCCAGACAAAACAAACATCCCTGTGCTTTATAAAGACAGGGATGTTTTTGTATGCAGGACCTGCAAATAAGCTTAATATTTACGCTTGCGCGCGGCTTCAGCCTTCTTTTTTCTCTTGACGCTCGGCTTTTCATAGTGCTCACGCCTTCTGATTTCAGCCATTACGCCAGAACGAGCACATTTGCGCTTGAACCTTTTTAAAGCGCTTTCCAAGGATTCGTTCTCGCCTACACGTATCTCTGACACGTTCAGTTCCCCTCCCTCCGCCTTATAAACTGAGGGCCACATATGCTCATACAAAAAGCAATCTGACTTAGCCCAATTAGGCATAATAATATTATACCCGCATCATTTTCGCCTGTCAACAATCAAATATCATCAAGCCATTTTTGCCGATAATTTTGCGCCGCCTAAGACATGAAAATGCAAATGCCCCACCGTCTGCCTGCCGTCGGCTCCGGTGTTTACCACGATGCGAAAGCCGCTTTCATCGATCCGGCAGAGCTTCGCAACCTCCTGTGCCGCCGCGATGATTGCGCCCGTCAGCGCCTCATCGTGCACCGCCAGAATATCGGCGTAATGTTTTTTAGGGATGATGAGCACATGCACGGGTGCCTGCGGCTGTATGTCCTTGATGGCGATGACATCTTCGTTTTCCAGCAGGATGCTCGCTTCCATCTTCTTTTGTGCAATGCTGCAGAAGATACAATGATCCATTAATTCCACCTTCCTCGTTTCTATACGATGAGCCGGCCTGTTTGGCGCTCGCCGTCATATTTTAAAAGTTCCACATACCGAAGCTCGTTTTCATGCGCGCCGGGGCAGCAAACCTTCACATAATCGCCCGTATAACCTTGCGATCTGCCGTCTTTTTCCGTTTCAAACAGCACCCATTCCTTTTGTCCTGTTTTTGCGGCTTCATATCGCTCTTTCAGCCGCTTGCCCAGCGCCGTCATCTGTGCGTTTCGCACATCCTTCACGCTCTTTTCCAGCTGATTTCCGTAGGATGCGGCCGGCGTACCGGAGCGTTTCGAATAGGAAAAGACATGGATACGCGAAAACGCCATATGTTCCACAAACGAATAGGATTCTGAAAATTCCTGCTCGCTTTCACCCGGAAACCCCACCATCACGTCGGTGGTAATGCCTGCAACCGCGTAGTGACGCCGCAATCTTCGTATGTTTTCTTCATACAGCGCCGTGTCGTACCCGCGGCCCATGCGTTTTAGCACGGCGTCGCTTCCACTCTGCAGCGACACATGAAAATGCGGGCAGAGGTTGTCTATTTTGGATACCGCCGCACAGAACGCTTCGTCCAGCAGCAACGGATCCACAGACCCAAGGCGCACACGCGCCACGCCGCAATCCGCCACAGCGCGTATGGCGTCTATAGGCCGATCACCCGTATCCTTGCCAAAAGAAGCGATGTGCACACCGGTGATCACGATCTCCTGAAACCCGGCTTGTGCCAGCTTCAGCGCTTCCTCCTCGATCGCGCGAAGCGAACGCGAACGCACAGGCCCGCGCGCATAGGGGATCGCGCAATAGGTGCAGAAGTTCTCACAGCCGTCCTGTATCTTGATATAGGCGCGCGTGCGGCCCTCATGCGCCAAAGCGCCCAACTCCTCATAGCCGCCCGACGCAAAAGCGCTCACCAGGTCACGCCGACCGCGGCCTTCAATATGACTTTTTACCATATCCACGATGCGCGCGCGCTGCGCTGTGCCGGCTATAAAATCAACGCTGCCAATGCCCAGCGCCTCTTCGGGGCTGCGCTGCGGGTAACACCCCACCAGCCCGATGACAGCCTTTGGGTTTGCCCTTCTCGCTCTGCCGGCCATCTGGCGGGATTTGGTATCGCCTGTGCCGGTGACGGTGCAGGTGTTGATGATATAGACGTCCGCATATTCTTCAAAAGGCACGATTTCATAGCCCTGTGCCGTGAACAGCTCCAGCATCGTCTGCGTGTCATACTGATTTACTTTGCAGCCCAGCGTGCAAAAAGCTACCTTCATACTTGCCTACTCCATTTCACCCATTAAAAACATGAGTATGCTGAGCACCGCCATACCCGCCGTTTCCGTGCGCAGTATACGCCTGCCCAGCGTGACGGTGCTGCCGCGTACATGTTCGATGTCCGTTACTTCCCCGCTTTCCAGCCCGCCCTCCGGCCCGATCACGATACCGATGTTCTGAGCACCCTTTTGCGCCACTTCTTTTAGGGATCTGCTCTGCTCATTCTCATAGCAAACGATGAGCAGATCATGGCTTTGCATCAAAGGCAGCACTTGGGCAAGCGACGAAGGCGCTTTGACCTGCGGAATGATGCCGCGGCCGCTCTGTTTGGCGGCTTGTTCTGATATCTTATTCCAGCGTTGCAGCTTCTTTAGCTGATCCTTGGCGACGCAGCGCTCAAACAGTACAGGCTGTATGGCAAAAATGCCCAGCTCAACGCATTTTTGTATGATGAGCTCCATCTTATCCGCCTTTGTCACGCCCTGATACAGCGTGATGCGTACAGCAGGCTCCGTTTGGTTGGTTCGTTCAGCTGTCAGGCGCAAGCACAGCCTTCCGTCTGTTTCCCCTTCCACCAGCGCGTCGTATTCCCTGCCCATGCCGTCGCAGACCGTGAGCGTGTCCCCCGTTTTCAAGCGCAGCACTTTGCGCGCATGCATACTGTCGCCGGGCGATAACAGGCACTTGCCCTGTTCTATATTCTCAGGCTGTACAAAAAACCGGGGCATGCTATTCACCTGTCCTTTTGGCCGCCAGCGCGCGCCAATCATCTAAAGCTGCGATCTGCTCCACGCAAAAGCCATGCGCGTGCAGCGCACGCTCGACTTCCTGCTGGCGTTCTCCGATGATGCCCGATACGATGTATACGCCGCCCCTTGCCAGCCAGCGCGGCACGAGTGGTGTCAGCGCGATGATCACGTCCGCCACGATGTTCGCAACCACGATTTGATAGCGTGTGGCCGAGATCCGCTTTTGGATATCGCCATTTAGCAGCACATCGCCTTTCAGCACGGTGAAATCACGCTCGTCTATGCCGTTTAAGCGCGCATTGTGATACGCAATGCGCTGCACATGCTCCTCGATGTCCACAGCCACCGCATGCTGTGCGCCCAGCATCAGCGAGACGATCGAAAGAATCCCGCTGCCGCAGCCCACATCCAGCACATCGTCTCCATCCTCTACATATCGTTCCAGCAGTTCCAGACACATCCGGGTGGTCTGGTGCTGTCCTGTACCGAATATGGAGGAATTGTCCAGTGTATAGACCAGCTTGTCCGGATCATCATGCTGTTCCCATTCGGGCTTCACCACCAGCCGACGCCCGACTTCAAAGGCGGTGAAATACTGTTTCCAGTTCTCGGCCCAATCCTCGTCCTGCACATGCGATACGCGCAGCGAAAGGCTGCCCAGAAAACCCTCTGTGCGCTGCCGGAGTGACTCTAACTGGGCTTGAAGCGCACTAAGCGTCGTCTGCGCCGACTCTTCGGCGGGTATATAGGCGCGCACACACGGATGATCCGTATATTTGGCCAATTCTTCGTAGTCGGCATAGTCCCAATAGTCCGTTTTGTCATCCAGCGCCTCTTGCACATCCGAAAACGACGACACGACTTCGATATTTCGGATGCCCAAATCATCCAGCAGCGCGCTCAAAACATCGGCACCCGCCTCATTCGCGGCAATTTCGATTCTGATGTAATCCATCTGATCCTTCTCCTTTGGAACATCGCCGCAGGCTCATCATTCTGATTTTTGCAGCGTGATGCCCAGCTCCTGTAATTGCTCCTGCGCCACAGCGGAAGGCGCTTCCGACATGGGACAGGAGGCGTTTTGCACCTTGGGAAAGGCGATCACGTCGCGGATAGACTCCCGGTTTAAAAGCAGCATACACAGCCTGTCCAGCCCGTAGGCGATCCCGCCGTGCGGCGGCGGGCCGTATTGAAACGCTTCCAGCAAGAAACCGAATTTCTGCTGCGCTTCCTCAGCAGAAAACCCCAGGGCCGCAAACATCTTTTCCTGCAGTGCTCTATCGTGTATACGGATTGAGCCGCCGCCCAGCTCCGTACCGTTGAGCACGATGTCATACGCCTTGGCACGCACACGCCCGGGATCGGTGTTTAGATACCCGATGTCTTCGTCCATGGGGCTGGTAAACGGATGATGGATGGCCACATACCGCCCCGCTTCTTCGTCATGCTCAAGCAAGGGGAACTCCGTCACCCAGAGCAATTCGTAAACATCTTTGGGAATCAGCTCCAACTTTTTTGCCAACTCCAGCCGCAACTGCCCCAGCGCCGTACACGCAACGTCCCGCTTCGCGTCCGCGATGATGAACACCATATCCGAAGGCTCGGCCTTTAAGAAGCTCAAAAGCTGCTGCATCACATCAGGCGCGATAAACTTATTTAAAGGCGAACGCGTTGTACCGTCCGCTTGTATCGCGATGAAGCCCAACCCTTTGGCCTGGTATGTCTTGGCGTGCTCACCCAGCGCGTCGATCTCCTTGCGGGATATTTTGCCGTCGGCGCTTTTGGCCACCAGCGCGCGTACGCTGCCGCCGGTCTCCACCGCGCTGTGGAAGATTCCGTATTCCGTCTTATGTGCAAAAGTGCTGATATCCTGAATCAACATGCCGAAACGGCTGTCCGGCTTGTCTGAGCCATAGGAATCCATCGCCTCGCGGTAGGTCATGCGCTTGAAAGGCACGCTCACTTCGATGCCGCAAATTTCTTTGAATATGCGCTGTATGAGCCCTTCATTGACGGCGATCACATCATCTATATCGACAAACGACATTTCAATGTCGATCTGCGTGAACTCCGGCTGGCGATCCGCGCGCAGATCCTCATCACGAAAGCATCGCGCAATCTGGAAATACCGATCGAACCCACTCACCATCAACAACTGCTTGTAGAGCTGCGGCGACTGTGGAAGCGCATAGAATTTACCGTTTTGCACACGGCTGGGCACGAGGTAATCCCGTGCGCCCTCCGGCGTGCTCTTGACGAGCATAGGCGTTTCGATTTCTAAAAAACCATTTTCGTCCAGATAATCCCGCGCTGTTTTGGTGATGGTGTGGCGCACACGCAGCGCTTGCTGCATAGACGGTCTGCGCAAATCCAAATAGCGGTATTTCAGCCGCAGCTCTTCTTTGGAAACATGCTCGTCGTCCACATAGACAGGCGGCGTTTGCGCTTCGCTGAGTATTTTAAGCTCGCTCACCAAAACTTCAATCTCTCCAGTTTTCAGTTTCGGATTAACAGCGCTTTCGCCGCGCGCCGCAACACACCCGCGTACAGCGATCACAAACTCACTGCGCAGCGCCTGTACCTGCTCAAAGCCCTCCATATGCTGCCCGTCGAACAACAGCTGCACAATGCCTGTCCGGTCACGCAGCCAGACGAATACCACGCTGCCCAGGTCCCGCCTGCGCTGCACCCAGCCAAACAGTGTAACCGTCTGCCCCACATGCTCTTTTGTCAGCTCCGTGCAATAAAGGCTCCTTTTCCATCCGCCTAATAATTCCGCCATACGATATACCCCTTCTCAGCCTTTTATCATTTTTTCCAGCGTGGTGATCGCGCTGTATAGATCTGCGCTCATCTCTTCGCCGGTATCCATTCTCTTGATCTTCACCTTGCCCTGATTCAATTCATCCGAACCCATCACCATGACATATTGCGCCTTTATTTTATCCGCATATTTAAACTGCGCCTTAAAGCTCCGGCCTGTGTGATCCATCTCGGCCCTGATGTTTCGTTTGCGCAGTTGCAGCAAATACTGCATGGCCACCGACGTATCCGCATCACCCGCACAGATAAACACCTCACACAAGGGCGGCTCGGAGCCAAGACCGTTTTGATCGTTTAACACCAGCAGCAGCCGCTCCATGCCAAGGCCAAAACCCACACCGGGCATCTGCGGGCCGCCGCACTGCGCGATCAGGCCGTCGTACCGTCCGCCGCCGCACACAGTCCCTTGTGCGCCTATGGAGTCGGATATGATCTCAAACACCGTCTTTGTGTAGTAATCGAGCCCGCGCACGATGAAGGGATTTACCTGATAGGCGATATCCAGCGCGTTCAGGTTTTCCTTCAGGCTCGCAAAATGCGCTTCGCAAGCCGAGCAAAGATGATCGATCATCTTAGGCGCGTCTTGCGCATAGCGCTGGCAGGTTTCTTCCTTGCAGTCGAGTATGCGCAGCGGGTTTTTATCGAACCGTTCGCGGCAGGAGATGCAAAGATTTTGCAAATTCGTCTTCAAATACGCTTTGAGCGCTTCATGATAGCCGCCGCGGCATAAAGGGCAGCCGATGGAGTTGATGTTGAGCGACAATTCCTTGATGCCCAGCTCGTCCAACAGCGTCAACGCCAGAGAGATCACTTCTGCGTCCACGGACGCGCACTGCGCGCCAAACACCTCCACACCAAACTGGTGGTGCTGCCGAAGCCGCCCTGCTTGCGGGTTTTCATAGCGAAACACAGGGGCTGTGAGGTAATACATCTTGGTGGGCTGCGCGTTGTTGAACAGTCCGTGTTCGATAAATGCACGCACCACGCCCGCCGTCCCTTCCGGGCGCAGCGTGACGGAGCGTTCTCCTTTGTCTAAAAAAGTATACATCTCCTTCTGCACGATGTCCGTGGTGTCCCCCACACCGCGCAGAAACAGCTCCGTATGCTCAAAAATCGGCGTGCGGATTTCACGATAGCAAAATGCCGCGCATATCCTGCGTATGGTATCCTCCAATGTGTGCCAGCCATAGCTCTGCTGGGGCAGCATATCCCTTGTGCCTTTCGGCGCTTTTACCTGTGCCATTTTTTCCTCCAAATCCAACTTAACACTTGGTATATAATTCCCGTTATTATACCGTTTCTATCAAATAGCTGTCAAGAAACGAGCGGTCTTTCCCAGTCAGGTTATGCTATTGCAGCAACGCCCGCTTCTTTTGCAGCAGTTCTTCAAGCCGTTCGATGTATTGGCCGATATCCTTGGGGTTTGCCTGCCGCTCGATGCGATCCTGCTCCCCATACAGGCGCTTTGTGACAGCACCCGCACCCAGCGCGAGTACCGTGGTGGCTTCCTCCATGATGTCTATGTTGTACACACATACATGCCCGGGCTTGCAGTAGCCCGTATTTTCCAGATTGCCGCGCATGTTCTTCTGGCGATAGAGGTAATAGGGCTGCATGCCCATTTTCTGTACGGATGCACGCGCCATGTCGATCATGGTTTCCACACAAGCGTCGTCCGGCAGATCGTCAAAGCTGCTGCGCCGCATATGCGCCGCCCGTTTGATGGCCAGCGTGTGTACCGTCAGGCTCTCGGGATCCATTTGTTCGATCATGCGCAGTGTATGGCGCATATGTGTCTCGCCTTCGCCGGGCAGGCCTGCGATGACATCCATGTTGATATGGGAAAAACCCATCTTCCGCGCCAGCGCAAACGCTTCTTGTGTTTGTTCGCTCGTGTGGTCGCGGCCGATGCGCTTGAGCGTCTCGTCGCACATGCTCTGCGGATTGATGCTGATACGGTTTACGCCGTAATCCTGCAGCACGGACAGCTTCTCCTGCGTGATGGTGTCCGGTCTTCCTGCCTCCACTGTCAACTCCGGACAGCCCGGCCAAAACGAGACCACCGCCTTCATGAGCGCGTCCAGCTCGTCGGGCAGGAGCGCCGTGGGCGTACCGCCGCCCACATAGATGCTGCGCACATCATAGCCAAATTCTGCAAACATACCGTTCCCCGCACGCAGCTCCTCATGCAGCACCTCAAGATACGCCTGCACCTGCCTGCGTTTTTTGGTCAGCGCCACAGACGTAAACGAACAATACGCACAGCGTGTTCTGCAAAACGGTATGCCGATGTAGACATCGGCGCTTTTCTCGTGTATGCCGCGCATGAACGGCTCCTGCACGGCTATGATCTGTTCGAGCAGCGCCGTTTTATCCGGGCGCAGACCGTATTCCGATGTCAGCAGCGCATACGCATGCCGGCCATAGCGCATAAAGAGATCCTTCGCGAGCCGGGTGGGGCGTACACCGGTCAGCGCACCCCAGGGCGCTGCGCCGAAAGCCTTCTCCAGCGCACGGTAGACACATATCTTGGCCGCGTGTTTTTCGTTTCTTGTCCGTATGCGCGCGTCGTTTTGCGTTGCTGTATCCTCCCAATGGCGGTAACGGTGGGAGAAGGACTTGCCGTCGCAAAAAAAATGCGCCTCGTGGACGCCGTTTTCATATGCATACATGAGCAGCGGACGCTTTGATGCATCCTCGCAGGGCACGACATCCCCCAACGGATAGAAAATACGCAGCACATCACCCAGCTCATGGGTGAGGGATGGATGCTTTGTGTAAAAATATACCAACGGCTTCTATCTCCCTTTCAGGTATGGGTTGCTGTTGATCTCTTCTGACAGCATAGAAGGCTCCATGTGCCCGGGGAACACACGGTAATCCTTCCCGAGCGCCCTGATCTTGGACAAGGACTCCGCCATTTCGCCCTGATCGCTGCCGGGCAGATCCGTCCTTCCGATGGTCGAACGAAAGAGCGTATCCCCGCTGAACATACAATCCTCTATCAGATAACAAACGCTGCCCTTCGAATGTCCCGGCGTGTGCAGCACTTCGATGCGCATGCCGGCTGTATCCATCACATCACCATCTTGCAGCAGGCGATCGGCCGCCTTGCCTTTTTTCTGCCGTACACCCGCTATGTCGGCCAAACTCGCGCGGCCGTTGGTGAGCGCATGTGCCTCCGCTTCGTGTATGGCCACTTTTGCGCCATAGCGCTCCGCCAGCTGCGCCACCGCACCGAGGTGGTCAAAATGGCCATGTGTCAATAATATATAGGTGGGGCTTACGCCCAGCTTGTCCAACAAACTCGTCAGTTGATCCGCGTCGCCGCCCGGATCGATGAGCACACATTCCGCTTGATCTTTTTGGTAAACGATATAACAATTCGCCTGAATAGGCCCCACGGCCGCCGTCTGTACTTGTAACATTCAAAATACCTTTCTGCTGTCCAATAGTATGGTGACCGGCCCGTCGTTTACGAGCCCCACCTGCATGTGTGCCGCAAACACACCGGTGCTCACCGGAACACCTGCACACGCAAGCATGTCCGCCATGCGTTCATAATATGCCTTCGCCATATTCGGCTCCATAGCATCTGTAAAGCTCGGCCTGTTGCCCTTTCGGCAATCCCCCAGCAGCGTAAACTGGGAGATGAGCAATATGCTGCCCTGAGCATCGCTTATGTCGCAGTTCATTTTGCCCGCTTCATCTTCAAATATACGCAAGCCCAGCAGCTTCTTGTATATATGCGCAACATCGTCCTGGGTATCACCCTGCTGCACGCCGAGCAGCACGAGCATGCCGCGGCCGATTTCGCCATGCCGTTTTCCTTCGATCGTCACATATGCTTCCTTCACCCGCTGCACCACCGCCCGCATGCTTAAACCTCCCTATGCGTTCACACGGAACACACTGTCTACTCCGTCTATCTTCTTGAAATTTCGGATCACCTTATCCAATTGCTGCGTATCCTGAATTTCCAGCGTCATATTGATCACAGCGCGGTGCGCCTTGGAATCGTTGCGCGCATTCATGGCAGCCAGATTGATGTTCATGCTGGCAAGTATTTGTGAGATGCCCAAAATAAGCCCCGCACGGTCGTCTGCTGATACCTGCACTTCCGCCAGATAGCTGCTCTTGCCCGCATCCGCCCAGGAAACCTCCACGAAAACACCGCCATTGTCCAGTATGTCCTTGAGGTTGCTGCAATCGGAGCGGTGTACGGACACACCGCGCCCGCGGGTGATATATCCTACGATATCGTCTCCCGGCACGGGGTTGCAGCATTTGGCAAAACGCACCATCATGTCCGCCTCACCCTTTACGAGAATGCCGCGCTTTGAGGTGTACTTCCCGGGCTTTTCCTGTGCGTATTTATGCGCTTGCGCCTTTACGCGCTGCTTATCCTCCTGCTTGGCTTCCGCGATCAGCCTTTGCAGAACCTGACCCGTGGACAATCCGCCGTATCCGACAGCTGCGTAAATATCCTCCAGCGTTTGCAATGAATAACGCTTTTGAAAAGGCTCCAGCCATTCCGCACGCATCAGGTGCGGCAGCGCATAACCGTGGCGCTTGGCTTCCTTCTCCAGCATATCCTTGCCTTTTGCGATATTCTCCTCTTTGTTCTCCCGCTTAAACCATTGCCGGATCTTATTCTTCGCGGCTTGCGTTTTTACAATCTGCAGCCAATCCCGGCTGGGCCCATGGGAAGAGGAGGAGGTGATGATCTCTACGATGTCCCCCGTTTTGAGCTGTGAATCCAGCGTCGCGATCCGGCCGTTCACCTTCGCCCCTGTACAACGGTAGCCGACCGCGCTGTGTATATTGAATGCAAAGTCTAAAGGTGTCGATCCCTTGGGCAAATCGATCACATCGCCCATCGGTGTAAATACGAACACCGTGTCGCTGAAAAGGTCAATTTTCAGGGAATCCATGAATTCCGTGGGATCGCGCATCTCATTCTGCCATTCAAGCATCTGCCTCAGCCAGGTAAGCTTGGTGTCCGCATCGTCTTCAAATGTCTTTCCTTCTTTGTATTTCCAATGCGCTGCAATACCATATTCCGCGCGGCTATGCATTTCAAACGTCCGGATCTGCACTTCAAAAGGGGTGCCGTTGTCGCCTATCAGCGTAGTGTGCAGCGATTGATACATGTTCGCCTTGGGCACCGCGATATAATCCTTGAAACGGCCGGGCAGCGGCCGCCAGATGGTATGCACCAGCCCCAAGACGGCATAACAGTCCTTGACGCTCTCTAATATCACGCGTATGGCGACTGTGTCGTAGATTTCGGTTAAATCCTTTTGCTGCTGCAGCATTTTTCGGTGTGTGCTATACAGATGCTTCTGCCTGCCGTCTATCTTGGCTTTGATGCCCATATCGGCAAGCCTGTTCGTGAGCAGCGCCTTCACGGCGTCCATCGAAGCCTGACGCTCCTCGTAGCTCTGCTCCATCTGTTCTGAGAGCTTTTGATATTCTTGCGGATCTAAATATTTGAAGGCCAGATCTTCCAGCTCACCCTTGATCGTGCCAATTCCCAGACGATGAGCGATGGGGGCATAGATTTCCAATGTCTGCTTGCTGATGCGAAGCTGTTTATCCGGCGGCAGGAAGTCCAACGTGCGCATATTATGCAGCCTGTCTGCCAGCTTAATCAGAATGACGCGGATATCCTTCGCCATGGCCAGCAGCATTTTACGGATGCTTTCGGCCTGCGCTTCCTCCCTGGAGCTGAATTGCAGCAAGCCCAGCTTGGTCACGCCGTCCACCAGTGCGGCCACATCGGGGCCGAAAAGGCGTACAAGATCTTCGTAGGTGGCGTCTGTGTCCTCCATCACGTCGTGCAGCAGCGCGGCGACAATCGTGTCTCCGTCCATGTCCAGGTCTGTCAGAATTTTTGCCGTACTCCTAGGATGTACGACATAGAGCTCCCCGGACTTGCGCTGCTGATTCTTGTGCGCTTCCTGCGCGAAATACCAGGCTTTTTCTATCTTTTCGCCCATTTCGCCGGGATATGCATTTTTGAGTTCCTGCAACAATGCATCCATCTTTAACAATCCTGTCCGTAATACTCGTGTGCCAGCGCCTGCGTCATGGTGTAAATTTTACTGTTTTCCAGCGGGTTTTTCACACCCTCTACGATGCTCAAACTGTTTTTATGCTCTAATATCCCCAATTCCCGCAGAATTTCGACAGCGGCCCAGAGCTGCCCGCAGCTTGCGGGCTTGAGCATATCCGCCAATTGCGCAAACGAAGTGATTTTTTGTAAGCGCACAGCTTTTCTGATCATTCGGTAGTGCCTTTCGACGGCCTCCCGATCCGGTAGAAATTCACTTGAAAAAGTCTTTATATGGTCATTATTATTCCAGTATACAACATGTTGCGCTTTAAAATCAATCGGGCAGTCTACCAGTATGATATTTTTATATGCAGCGTATGTATCCAGCGCCCCGGGTGCCAGTACCACCACATGATAGGGTATAGGCGCATGCCCCTTTTTGATACGCACATCAAAGCGCGTAAACAGCCCTTGCTTCTTTAGCCATTCGCTCACGCGCGCTTCTCCTTGCGGCGTATAACAAAGGATCGCTATGCCTTCCACGCCCGTCTGCGCTTGCTCAAGCGCTTCTAAGAACGCTTCCTCACCGCCCGCCTGCTGATGATATATGCCAAGCCCCTGCTGCATAGCCGCGATGAAACCCTGCTGCCGCGCAAAACCTGACTGCTGAGCGGCTGACTGCTGCCTTTCGCGTTCGTATGTGCGCAGTATGCATTGCGGCTTGTGCCATCCATTGTAGCTGTTTATGGCCAATTCTCCCGCTGCCCAACAGCGAGATTCATCTATCTCCTCCGCGTCCTGCCCCATCCTGAAACCGATCGCGTCTAATTCGGCCGCGCCGTCTTGCAGAGTTGTCTTTAAATGCGCACCGTTTTTAAGCGTGCGCACGCCGGTTAAACATACATTCCGAAAGAGAAAAACAGGCTCCGGGTTCCCCTTGCCGTAGGGTGCCAGCACCGAGAGATCTTCTATCAGCTTTTCATGGACCTCCGCCACCTGCAGGCTCACATCATATCGCACAGCCGGCAAAAAACACAAAGGATCCACGTTTTTACACGCTTCATTCAACATTTTATGCAGCTCGCTCAGCTTTGCATATGGCAACGTCAGCCCTACAGCGGCGCTGTGTCCGCCAAATTTCTCAAACAGATGCGCGAAGGGTTGCAGCATATCGAACAGGTGGATGCCTGCAACGGAGCGCCCCGATCCCGTACACAGATCGTCCTGCCTGTTGAACAGCAACACCGGCCGATGGTATTTTTGCATCAGACGAGAGGCCACGATCCCAATGACGCCGACATGCCAATTTTCGTTGCACAGCAGGATCACTTTCTGCTCCACAAAATCATACGTTTGCAGCATCTCTTCCGCCTGCGCCATGATCTGCGCTTCCTCCGCCTGCCGGCTGCGGTTGGTCTTCTCCAGCAGCGCCGCGTGTTCATCCTTTCCATGCAGCAGCATGTCTACGGCAAGGGAAGGCTCCAGCATGCGTCCTGCGGAGTTGATCCTGGGGGCGATCAGATAGGAGAGATGGGAAGCTGTGATGGTCTTTTGCGTAAAGCCGGCTTCTTTAAACAGCAGCGCGATACCTGTTCTCAACTTGCGGTTCATCAGCTTTAGGCCATATTTTACAAATATGCGGTTTTCGCCTGTCAGCGGTACGACATCCGCCACCGTACCCAGCGCGATTAAATCCAGACAGTCCTCAATCGCATCATCACCGAACAAAGCCTGCACGAGCTTTGCGGCGACGCCCGCGCCGCAAAGGTGTTGAAATGGATAGCACGCGTCCCGCGTGGTGCACACCACCGCACAGCACTCAGGAAGCGTTTGCTGCCGCTGGTGATGGTCTGTGATGATGAGATCCATACCTAAAGTCTTCGCATAAAGCGCTTCATCGACAGCTGTGATTCCGCAATCCACCGTGATGATGAGCTTGACACCCTGCCCGTGCAGCAGGCGCAGCGCATCCGTGTTCAGGCCGTAGCCTTCGTCATGGCGGCTGGGTATGTAATAGGAGACATCCGCATTATGCTCCTTCAGCTTCGTATACAGCAGTACGGTGGCCGTCACGCCGTCGGCGTCATAATCTCCGAACACCGTTATTTTTTCCCGTGCTTCGATCGCCTGTCTGATCCGGTTCACCGCGGGACGCATGTCGGTGAACAAGAAGGGATCATGCAAATTTTGCAGCGTATGGTTCAGGAATGCATCCGCCTGTTCGCTGCTGAATCCCCGCCGTGCCAGCACCTCTGCCGTGAGGGGCGGTATTTGCAGCGCTTCCTCCATTTCTTTTGCCAGCTCCGGGCGGTACTCGCCCGCGGACTGTAGCCTGATCATCTCTGTTCCCCCTGTAAAACCATATTAGGAAAGCCTCCCCATCATTACGAATGGAAAGGCTTAAATGGGCTGAAAGTGTTTATCTGGGCTTTGATTGCCGCTTGGATCGTTTGTTGGTTTTGCTTGCCTGAGCGTGTTCCGCTTCCAGTGCCAAACAGGGCAGCGTAAACGCGGTTTGTGTATACGTAACCACTACGGCACCAATCAGAATAACGGCCGCAAACGTCTGCAGGTATGCGTTGCCCATCAAAAACAATACGACACTGAGCACCAACACGCCCGCCCACACGGCAATGTGCCGCATGCGCGATGTCTTTAGCATGCGCTCTGCGATTTGCATAGGCGTTTCCTCCGAACGCGCCGCTTGCGCTTCGGAAGCCCTGCGCCTGTACGCGCTTATGTCGGCAGCCGCAAAGAATACGGAGCCGGCCAGAACGAACAGCAGGGCGGTGACGAATGCATGATTGATCTCCAGCCGAAAGACCATGGCGATGGCAAATGTCAGCAAACAGTCGTGCAAGGGCAGTATGACGCTTCTAAGCGCGTTTTTCACGCGATGACGCGCCAGCATATAGAGGAATATGAAGCCCGCAGCGATCAACACGGCGTAAACCATGGGCAGCATATCCTGGTATGTATGTGTGGAGCCTTGGAAGCTATAGCTGTTATAGCGAGTAGCCGGGTAATCCACAGCGATTTCCTCTATCACCCTGTTGCGCGCCGATTCCATGTCGTCTTGATATTTGATGGATATGACACCCTGATAGATCTTGTTTTTCGTTATTTTCTCCACCGGCGACGCTTCCACGCCCGCCCGTTTGACGGCGGCATCCACCTTTGCCGAAGAAAAATCTTCTGCAAAATCGATCACCATGCGCTCGCCGGCACGATATTCCGTTCCAAACCGGAAGCCCGCCAGCAGGCCCACGAGTATACCCACTATGATCAGCGCAACAGAGAGCATCAAACAAATCCGTATCCTCTTCTTCATGATTTGTCTCCTCCCTTCACGCCGTAAAGCCATGGCTTGTTTACGCCCAGATTCACGAGATTACGTGTCAGCTGAACAGGCAGCAACATGCAGATGAACAACAGCAGAATCGCCACCAGCAGCGAAACACCAAACGATTTGATGATCACCAGCTCAAAGCAGAGCAGTGTAAACGCGAGTATAAACACCACGGCAATCCCGTCGCCCAAAGCAGGCAGCATCTTCTTAAGCGATTGGCGCACACTGTCCGCAAACACGCCGCCCACCGCATTCATATCCCGTTTCATGCGCGCACAGTACACAAAACACGCAGCGGCCAGCAATATGAATCCGCACATCCACGCGGCAAACGCCGGCCATGTGAGGGTCATTCCGCTCAGTATGGCGACGAGCAGGAACAACAGCATGTAGGTCCCTAAACTAAGAGCAGACGCCAGCCCGGGCAGCCGGAACAGCACTATGAGCAGCAGCATCATCACCAGCGCGGCGATCAACACCGCCTGGTATGCGGCTGATAAGGAAGTATCGCCCATCGCGCCTTGTATGGGCAGCTGCACGGCTGTCTGGAAGGTGGGCAGCGCGCCTGAGAGTATCTGTATTGCAATGCTCTGCGCTTCCGCTTCCGAGGAAAAACCCGTCAGGTTGAAGACCCCTGTGTCGTTGAGGAATCCCTGCAGCGAATCCGTCAGCTTGGTTCCGTTTAAATAGATGGCGTAGGTCCTTCCGATATAGCGCTCCAGCGATTCCTTGAGCGCTGTTTTTCCGGTCTCATCGAGTGTCACCTGGATCGCATAGCCATTTCCGGCAGAGGCGACCATCGCTTCTTCGATGTTGTCCGTACTGAAAACCGTCTCATCGACAGGATCCCGAAGCTCGATCAGCCCTTGTGTGGCTGCAAAATTCAATATGTAGGCCGTCGTCTCTGTTTTTGAGTTTTCGCCGGCGGGCAGCGTGATGCGCAGACCGTTCGTGCCTTCCCGGCGGACTGTGGCTTCATTGACGCCATAGATGAACAGCCTGTCCTTTATGATGTCCACACTTCGATTGATCAGCGCGGCCGCGTCGTCCGTCTCTGCTTCGGCTTGCTCCGTCAACTGATAGTAGACCGATGTCCCACCCGAAAGATCCATGCCGGCATACGCTGTCTGTGAAAACGGCAGAATATCATAGATGCCGACGCTGAACCCGGCCAGCCCGGTGACGGCCAGTGCTGCGATCAGCAACAGCAGCACACCCAGCTGTATAGCATTGCGAGTTTTCATCGCATGTCCTCCTCATTTCTCATACTAAACTCTTTCATTATATATTGAGGCAATTAATTAGTCAAACATTTCCTGCGGCTCGGCGGAATCGTTCTCTTCGCCGCCCGCGTGCGCTGCGTTATCCATGATTTCACTTCAGAAGCAAAGAAAAAGCGCCGGCAGCGCTCTTCTTCACACAGGCACTATGTCTGTGACGTCAGCCCTTCGCAGCAAAGCCGCCAAGAGATAGCCGCACGTGCATAGGCTTGTCATTGCAGTTTGCGGCTATTCAACCACAAAAGGCAATGTCGATCCGCCATACGGCATCACGATCACCTTCGCATCCTTCCCTTTTTTCGCCAACGCATCGTCAAACGCTTCTTGCAGCGAAGCGTAAGGCTCTAAGAATATGCTTTTGGCCAGCTCATCCTCCAAATCGGAAACCAGCAAAACGTTGGCGCGTTCCAGAATCATGGCGATGGCCGCGGCTTTATGGCCGCCCAGTTGGAAGTTGCGCTGTATCTCTTCGATCAAATACTGCGGTGTGGAGGCCTTTGTGATCCATTCTTCGAACACATGCTCTCCAAACATCTCCTTGCAGGAAGCCACCCATATGATGATCCCGCCTTCCTTTACGGCATGGCCCGCATTGTCCAGCGCTTTTTGCGCCTGATACAGATTGATATCCTTCGGGTACCCGCCCGCCGACACCACCACAATATCCGCCTGGCCTTTGATGTTCACTTTATACAAACTGTCCAAAAACGCGCAGCCTTCCAGATGCGCCTTTTGATAATCACCCGCAACAGCCTTGATAATATTTTTGCGTTCATCCAATACTACGTTCACGATGAAATCGATGGGCAGGAAGTCCACCACCGAATCGATATCCTCCCGCACGGGATTTCCTTTTAGGCTGCCGGCCTTCGCTTCGGGCAGCACCATCTTGCTGTGGTTGTTCTGGATCGCATCGCGGGTGGACACACCCGGCATAATCGCCTTTGCACCGCCGCTGTAGCCCGCAAAATAATGATATTCGATGTTGCCCATACAGATGATCCGATCACACTCCGCCACACTGCGGCATATATCCACCGGCGTGCCGAACTTCGTCGTGCCCAGATGCACACAATCCGACGGATCGCCGTCTAACACCTCCACGCTTTCAAAAACTTCATCCCCTACCAGATCCCGCATTTCCTGCTCCGTATGGCAACGGTGACAGCCCAGCGCAAGCACAATACGAATATTCTCTAAAGGTACGCCCGCTTCCTCCAGCTCATCCAAAACCGGCGGCAAAGCCACCTTAGAGGGCATCGGACGCGTGATATCGCTGGTCACGATGCAGACCTTCTCATCTTTTTTTACGATATCGCCCAGCAAAGGCGACCCGATCGGCGATCTCAGCGCGCGCCGCACCTCCGCTCCCCCGCTCAGCCCGATGGATACATCGTTGGGCACCAATACCGCCTGCAGGTTTCCATCAGGGATCACCAAGTCTAAATACGTTTTATCGAAGCCAAGCTTAACGTTCATCATATACCTCCCACACGCACACTTTCGCGTACAGTATACAGCAAAAAATGGGCAACGTCAAAGAATATATCCGGCGAACAATCATTCCACACGCATCGCATCTACCGGATCCAGCTTCGAGGCTTTAAAGGCCGGATAGATGCCGAAAAACAGCCCGATGGCCAAAGCGCTCGTGCAGGCGAGCGCGATGATCTCGCCCGTGATGACAGCGCCTAAGCCCAGCGCCTGCGCGACCAACTTGCTGGCCGCAATGCCCAGCAGCGTGCCCAATATACACCCGGTAAACGAATAACAAAGCGCCTCCGTGATAAACTGGCTTAGAATATGCTTTCGCCTTGCTCCCAGCGCTTTTTTGATCCCTATTTCCTGGCTTCTCTCCTTTACGCTGACCAGCAGAATGTTCATAATGCCCACACCGCCGATGATGAGCGAAATGCCTGCGATCACCCCCATCACCAGAGAAAAGATGTCTAGTATGTTGTTGGCCAGCTCCATCTCTTTGGCCAGATTGAACGTTCTATAGGCGCTGAGTACGCCATTTTTCTGTACAAGGATCTCCACAGCCTGTTTGCCCATGGATTCCACCATGGCGGGCGTGGACGCGCTGATCGCGATCTCATCGATGTTCTCCTGATTTTCCATGGACAAATAGGTTGAAATGGGTATGAGCACCCGGTCGTTGGTCATCTGCTGTGCGATGGATTCATTTCTCAGTATACCGACCACTTCAAACGTGATCCCCTGAATGTTGATCTCCTTGCCCAGCGGGTTTTCGTTCATAAAAAGCTGCTCGGCAAGCTCCGTACCAATCACGGCTACCCTGTGGGCATACTCGGCATCCATACGGTTGATGAATCGCCCGCTCTGCAAATCCGCCTGCCACACTTCCAAGTAGGCTTCATCCGTGCCCACCAGTTCCACGCGTGAATCCTTGCTCATAGTGCCCACATTGGATATCACATAAGCGCTCGGGCAGATATCATCGCTTTTCAAACGGTCGCGCAGGTACTGCATATCCTCCATGGTCAGGTCGATGCCTGCGCTCGCGCCTTTGGATGTCTTGGAATAGATCCAAAACCGATTGATGCCAAACTGCATCAGTTCCTGTTCGATCACCGTTTTACCGCCTGCACCCAGCGCGAACACCGTAATGACGGCGGCAATGCCGATCAGTATGCCCAGCATCGTCAAAAAAGAGCGCATCTTGTTGCGCCTTAAGTTATTCAACGCCGCCGTTATATATTCAAGCATGCCGGTATCCCCCCTTTGCAATCCCGTCCTGCATGGTGATCACACGCTGTGCATAGCCTGCCACCTGCGCGTCATGCGTGATGAGTATCAATGTATGCCCCTGCTCATTCAGGGCCGCAAACAGCTCCATAATGCTGCGTGCGGCGGCGGAATCAAGGTTTCCTGTGGGTTCGTCGGCCAGTATCAGCGACGGGTTGTTCGCCAATGCGCGCGCAATCGCAACGCGCTGCCGCTGGCCGCCTGAAAGCTGCGAGGGTAGATGGTGCTCTCTTTCCTGCAGCCCAAGCCTGTTCAATATGGCCTGCGCGCGCGCTTTGCGTTTGTTTTTTGTGATGCCGCTGTAGCGCATGGGCAGCTCCACATTTTCCAGCGCCGTCAAGTCGGGAAGCAATAAGAAGGATTGGAAGACAAACCCGATCATCTTGTTTCGGACATCCGCCAAAGTATCCTCGCACAGCTGTGCGGTGTTTTGGCCGCACAGCTTATAGACGCCGCTGCTTGGACGATCCAAACAGCCCAATATATTCATCAGGGTCGATTTGCCGCTGCCTGACGGGCCCATCACCGCCACAAACTCGCCGTTTTCCACGCAAAGGTTTATATCGGTTAAGGCGTGTACACCGCCATATTCGTTTCTATATTCCTTATGTAGATTGATCGTCTCCACCATGTGCATGTACTCTATCCCCTTCGCTGATTCCATTTGGATTTTCCAGAACTTCATCGCCCAAAGCAAGCCCGGATTTGATTTCGATGCTGTAACCGTCCGCCATGCCTGTGGTCACCTTTTTTCTCTGCGCAACTCCCTTTTGCAGGACGAGCACATATTGCCCTTCCTCATCCTGCGCAATACACTGCACCGGCAAATAGAGCACATCCTCCGCACGATTGTATTCAATGGCCAGCTTCGCCGTCGCGCCCAGCATCGCCTGCATGGAATCCGGCGTCACCTCGATTTCACAGTAGGCGCTGACATCCTCACGCTTGATGATGTCGGATATATGCGTCACTTCGCCCGCCCAGCTTCGGCCGGCCTGCGCGTCTATGGTGATGGCTGCCCTTTGCCCTTCTTCTATATAACGCAGCTCACGCTCCGTTACGGCAGCTTCTATCATCACCTGATCCCCGCTGCTGAGTGCGACACATCCTGTCTTTTCCAGCACTTGGTCGCCTGCCTGTACGAATATGCCGATCACATCCGCAGGCGCAGGCGCTGTGACTACACCCTCGCCGATCTGTTGCTGAAGCTGTGCAATACGCGATTCCAGCTCATCACGCAGCCCCTCATTCTGCGCATTTACAGCATCACCTTGCTCCTGTATGGCGTTTAAAAAGGAGTTATAATCCATGCTGCCCAGCTGTGCAGCGCTTATGGCCTCTTTTTTGAAGGCATCGTCCGGCAAACTCTTCTCCAGCGCTGAAAGCTCCTGTTCCGCGCGGGAGATTTGATCCCGCAAATCCGTATCCACCATTGAAAACAAGGGCTCTTTGGCTTTGATCTTCTGCCCCTCCGTTACGAACACCTCGCCCACCACGCCGCTGTAAGGCGCGTAAAACACCTGCTGCGCATGTGCGGACACGATGCCGTTTACCTCGATCGTTTTGGTGATTGTGCCTTTTTGCACAGTTTCCATCATCACTTCTTTGGGCGGTTGCGGCAGCGCCAAATAGACGCCTATCCCGCATAATATCGCAGCAACGATGATATATTTTGCCAGTTTTCGCCTTTGATTTTTTTTGGATTGATCTTGTATCTGCCCAGCATCCGGTTGCAGGGGAAAGTTTAGCTTGTTTGCTTCCACGCGTCATCACCTCACGAATTCATTCACTTTCTTATTCTTGCTTTATTAAGACAAGTTATTCAGTGAAAATGATATGAAGGGAAAGAAACCACAGGAAAAAAAGGCCTGCACTTTTATTTAAAAAAACATGAACAGGCCTTCTTTGTATTGCTCTGCATATTCAGCTCATTCCATCATCTTTATAAAACGCAAGAAATTAGAAAACCGCCTTGAAAAAGGCGTTTTTCTGACGACGCTTAAAATTTTTTGCAAGAGATCTGCAGGCACACCCACACCGCTCGTGAAAGGCCGCCCGTTTCACAGAACAGGCCATACATCGGACTAAAGGATATACTGAGGTTTTCTTTCAGGCCTTCGCATCAACTCCGCCCGCTTCTCCTCGAACCCTTTTCTGCCCAACAGCGCATAGGTCGCGTTTTTCCCTTCCTCCACGCCGGGCTGGTCGTATGCGTTGATATCCATCAGCTCCCCGACCACCGCCGTTTGCATCTCAAAATAGTAGATCAGCTGCCCGATCGTGCATTCATTCACCACCGGCAGCGTGATGGTGCTGTTCATCTTGCCGGCCTTAAGCAGCGCGTATTCCGTGGCCGCCAGTTCCGCACGGATCAGCTCATTGAGCGTATATCCGCTTAAAAACGAAACATCCGGGTATTCCTCAAACCCGGCCGGGATCTCCACACGGGCACGGTATTCTCCCACACCCAAGAAGGTGATCGTCTTGTCGAAGGGGCCTTCTACATATAATTGTACCTGCGAATGCTGATCTGTGACACCCAGCGCTTTGACCGGGGTTTGCCCCGCATGGATCTCTTTCCCTTGATTGTTAAACCGCTTGCCCAGAGATTCCGCCCACAATTGCGCATACCAGTCGGCAAAGTATTTCAATGAGTCGGCGTAGGGCATCATCACGGAGATATTGTAGCCCTTTTGCATGGCGCAGTATTGCAGCGCGGCGCCCAAGTAAGCGGGGTTTTTCATCATATCGGGCTCTTGGCACCACACGTCCATATCAGCGGCACCGGCAAGCAGCGCGCCGATATCGATCCCGCACACAGCCGCGGGCAGCAAGCCAACGGGACACAGCTCGGAAAAACGCCCGCCCACGCCCTCGGGGATGATAAAGGTCTTATAGCCGTTTTGTTTGGCGATACGGATCAGGTTGCCGTTTCGCGCATCCGTGGTGGCATAGATGTGTGACGCGTAGTTCTTCCCCACCGTCTTTTTCAGCCAGTCGTTGATGATCAACAGCTGCGACATCGTTTCCGATGTGCTTCCTGATTTTGTAATCACATTAAAAGCCGTGCGCTTCGGATCCAATATGTCCAACAGCGCCTGCATACGCTCGGGGTCTATGTTGTCTTCAATAAACAGCCGCGGCCCTTTGCGTTTATCCCGGCTCAGATCGTTATAATGTAAGTGGTTCAACGCCTGATGCACGGCAATAGGCCCCAATGCTGAACCGCCTATGCCCAGCACAACAAATGTATCGAATTTGGACCGGATCGCTTTTGCTTCGCGGTTGATTTCGCTCACCGCCGGCTGCTGTGAATACGGCAAATCCATCCAGGCCAGCTGGGCGCGCTTTTCTTTTAAGCTGGCCATCGCTTTTTTGAGCCGTTCCGCCAGCAAATCCACTTCCGCTTGGGCAACACCTCTGCTGCCTAACATATAGGACATCATGTTGTTGAAATCAAACTTCAGCCTGTGTTCCATTTGTATACCTCCTGTCTTGCATTTCGTCAATCATAAGATACCACGATCATTAATATTATATATCATATGTGTGCTGGGAGGAAGATAATGGAGTATTTCGGAAAATTCAGCCGTAAAATTGTGGCCGCCGCGTTTATACTGTCTGCACTGGCCTTCATCGTCGTGGGTGTAACCGTCCTTTTTCCCCATTCCGACCAAACCGCTATGCCTGTGAGCACCAGCGTTGGAGCGAGTGCCGCGCTCATCGTCGAGGTGTATGACGGCAACAGCGGCCAGCCCCTGCCCGGCGTGCAGGTGGTGGTACCCGAGACCAATACCTGCTACACCACCGACACAGCGGGAAAAACAGAGCCCATCAGCGTTCCCGTGATTTTAGACACGCATTATGCCGATATGCTGCCCATGCCCTGGGGTGAGATCACGTTGATCGCATACTCAGACGGCTATATCCCCTACGCACTCTTCTATGTGCAGGTTTGGGAGAACGAAACACGGCAAGGCCCACGCATCTATCTGTTTCCGGAGAACCAAGCCGGCAGCAAGGAACCGTTTAGCATCATAGAGGGCCCGCAACGCCTGTGGGTGAACAGAATCGTGGATCAATACCGCCCGGATCCGCCCCCGGCTGATTTACAAGCGGGCTGAAGCATGTGCATATCAGCCATTGAACACATCTTCAAGGTACCGTATGGAATCCGTCAGTTCACGCGGGTCATGATAATTTTCGCCGTAAAGCTCCAATATGCCCGGACCGGTGTAGCCCGCGCCTTGCAGCAGGTGTTTCAGCTCATGAAAATCGCATTCACCCTGGCCGATGGGGCGGGCTCTTAACCCGTCCTTGAGCGTGTAGTCGCACAGATGCACGTTTTTCAAATGCTTGCCCATGTCCTCAATGTATTCCGCCGTGGTATGCCCGGAAAAAGCGGCCTGCTTGATGTCCAGCGTAAAGCCCAGGCAATCCGTGTGTTTTAACAACTCCTGCGCAAACCCGGGATGCGCATACGTGCACCAATGCACGTTTTCCCAGGCAAGACATACGCCGTAGTGTTTGCACAGATCGGCGATCGATTCTACATGCGAAGCCAATTGCGCATAATCCCTCTTCCCTGTCCTCCGTTTTAAGTCCAGCGCGCCATGGAAAGTATAATACTCTGCGCCCAATATCTGCGCCACACGCAGCACGTCTTCTAATATGCGGTATGCGTCCGCTCTTTGGCGCAAATTGCTTGCGAACAGCTGCGGTTCAAACTGGGTGGACATGGCGTGTATGGAATGCACACAAAGTCCGTATTCCTCTACGATGCCCTGCAGCTCGTATGCGTATTCCTCGCTATATTCACAGAAAGTGCTTAAAAACACTTCGCAAAGCGTAACGCCGAGATCACCGATCACACGCAATGATTCATCTGATGTATATTTCCCATAGAAAGTCGATGTGGATATGCCTATTTCCAACGGGTCACCTGCCTATATCATTTTAATCTAAAAATACTACAGAACAGCAGTTCACGCAAGCTAAACGTGATCATTTGATTGTGTAACTGCCTGATTTAAGATATGATAAAAGAGAATATGAAAGAGCCGGAGGAAACCCTCATGCATCATTTTTTTGCATATTTATCGCGTATGCGCTATATAAACCGATGGAACATCATGCGAAACACCTATCAGGAGAACATACAGGAGCATTCTCTGCAAGTCGCCATGATCGCACAAGCCCTGTGCAAGATCAAAAACAAGTATTATGGCGGCCGACTGGATGAAAAGCGGGTGTTAGAGCTGGCTGTCTACCATGAGGCTGCCGAAGTCATCACAGGCGATCTGGCCACACCCATCAAATATTTCAATCCCGAGATCAAAGACGCTTACAAGCAGGTGGAGGTCGTCGCCTCTAAAAAATTACTCAAGCTTTTGCCGGAGGATTTAAGACCTGATTACACACAGCTGCTTTTGCCCGATGAAGACACCCCCGAATGGGCAATCGTCAAGGCGGCGGACAAGCTGAGCGCGTATATCAAATGCTTAGAAGAATTAAAAATGAGCAATATGGAATTCGAAAAAGCCAAGGAGAGCATCGAGTGCGGCCTAAAAGCATTGAACAGCCCGGAGGTGGATTATTTTATGGAGCATTTTATTCCAAGCTTTTTGCTCACGCTGGATGAATTGAATTGATGAAAATCTTGTGCGACATTCAAAAAAGTGCCTGGCGGCACTTTTTTGATGCACTGAGCGCCGTCCTATAACGACGCTCCTCGTTTCGTAATGTTTTTACGGTGCGGTGTTGAACGCAACGTCCACACACGCCTGATGCTGCGGACAAACAGCCTGTCTGGTTCCGCCTTCCGGATGTGTCTGGCTGCCTGCAAAGTGGATACAGAACACGCCGCCAAACCCGTTGCCGCCCAGCTTATCCCCGCCGTGGGGCATACAGTTCATGGAGGCTGCATAGGTTTTGCCGCCCACCGTCACCCAAATAGGTCTGCGCGCCCAACTCCAGCCACCGCACGCGCCCAGCATGGCTGACGTATCCGCCTGTGTGGTCGGCTCGGCATCCCAATGCAGATAACCGCCCACCCGTGTGACATTGAACGAGATGCGTGAATAGACATCCGTCACAATAAAGGATCCGCCCCGGCCCACAAGATTGGCTGCACCGGCATTCCAACCCAGCTTGATCACGCCGTTTACGCTGACCTGCGCCGTCGAGCTGGAGGAGGGTTTTACACCGCCGCCGCCACCGCCGCCACTGCTAGAGCTGCCCGAACCGCCAGAACTGCTGGAGCTTCCGCTGGTACTCTTTTTTTCCACCGTTTTGAAGGGGCTGAAGCCCGGCTTAAATACGTTGATATCATCCAGTTTTTCAAAAGTGGAAGCGCCTACGATGCCTGTGGGGCTTAGTTTGCAGAATTCCTGAAATTCTATGACCGCTTGTTCTGTCAGCTCCTGAAAATCACCTGTCGCTACGTAGTCGAAGAAGCCTTTTTTCGCCAGCTTCGCCTGCACATCCACGACAGCCTGGCCCATCATGCCTTTAAACAACACGATATCCAGATATTTATTGCCATTGTTCTTGCTCACTATGACCACGCTCGAATGGATGTAGCCGTTGTCCACACCATCGCTCACACCGAACCACTCATTGCTGTAGCTGGTGATGTCCAGCGATGTGCCTACCGGCAAGGATTTGAGCACCGTATCTTCGCTATCCATGTTGGGTTCTGAACGCATATACACGCCATCGCTCTTCACAAAGCAATATTTGCTCAGCGCGTCCGAGAACATGAGGTCGTTGCGCACGAATCCGCAAAAACCGCCGTATTCCACCTGGCTCCACTCACCACCGACTTCCAAAAGCCGCACGCTTGAGCCGTAAGGCAATGTAAACATCACGCTGCATTCCGGATCGTTGGTTTCACGAATGTTCACATTCGGTTCGATGATAGTCGCAATATTGATATTGTTTTTAGGCTCGTAGTGATCGGGCGTTTGTTCTTCCGATTCATCGGCCTCTTCATCATCGGATTCATTTTCAGCGTCCTGTGTGTCGGCGGGTTTTTCCCCGTCTTCAGCGCCTTCTTGATCCGACTGCGATGTGTCTGTTTTTTTGTCTTCTTCGCCTTCAACCGCGCTGGCCGGCAATGCGCCTAATAGCATCGTCACCGCCAATACCGTTGTCATGAGTAGCTTTAAAACCTTCTTCATGTCTTACCGCCTTCCTAAAGGTCAATTGAAATAGGCTTACCCAGCCTGATACGCCTGCTGGACACAAGCCTGGTGCAGCGGACATACCTGTGCCGCACCGCCATGCACCCTGCTGTCTTTCATGTGCAGGCAGAAGTGTCCGTCTACGCCATTATTTGCAATCGTCGAGTCTTCATGGGGCATATTGTTGATGGACGCGGCAATGTACCGATCGCCCACAACGAGCCATACAGCACGCCTGTCCCATGTCCATTCTCCTCCGCAGGCCTGCTTCATTTTAGCAGCATCCTCGACAGTAAGCGGTTCAAAATCCATATGATTATAACCGCCTTTTCGTTTTATATTATAAGTCAACCCGGTGCTTACGTCAACAATGGCGGCCGATGCGCCCCGCGCCAAGAGATTTTCTCCACCGCTGAACCAGCTGATCAACTCAACTTTCCCTTTCAGATTCACTTCGGTATTCGCATCGTCTGCGGGCTTTTTTGAAGCGGCACCCTTCTTCGCCGTGATATCGGAATTCATCAGCTTTTCCCATGTAGACGGGCCAACATAGCCAACGATGGGCAGTTCTGCATCCGTTTGGAAACGTTTTACGGCATCCAATGTGATGGAGCCGAAAAAGCCTGTTACATTCGCTTTGAAATAACCCTTGTTCTTCAGCACTTCCTGCACCCTCGCCACTTGCGATCCCTGGGTCCCAAACCGAATGGTTACGAAAGCCACGGAATCACTGGGCGCACTTTGGTCAATCTGCGGCGCATTGCTGACATACGCGGCAAACACATATCCTGTTGTACCGTTGACGCTTACCTGATACCAATCGCCGCTTTTTTTCATCACTGCAACTTGCACGCCCTTTTTCAGCGTGGCAATCACAGATTCCTGTAACGACGGCCCTTTTCTGAAGTTTACATTTGTGGCATTGATGCTGGCCTGCCCGCTTTGCTCTGTGTCTTGCGCGTTCGTATCCTGCTGGCCTGCCGTATTGAGCAAATCGCTGCGGATATAGCCCTTTTGGCCATTGAAGGTCACGGCTGTCCAATTATCCTGTGTGCCGCTGACTTCTACCACCGTGCCCAGCGAGATCACGCTTAACCGTTTGCTGGTTACCGACGCTTCGCTGCGCAGATTGGCCGCCGACACCGCTATGCGCGCCTGCGTATCGCCGGCGGCGGGTGCTGTGGCGCCTTTCACAGGCTCATTGGTCACGTACATACAATCGTCCCGAATGAAGCCCTGTTTGTCGTCCATGCTGACCTGCAGCCATCTTCCCACGCTTTTCATGACGGCAACCCGCGTATTCTTAGGCAGCTTTCCGAGTATTTGCGATGTTTCGCTCGCTTCGCTGCGCAAGTTGACCACCGGCACGCTGATGATGCCGATTTTGTCCGCATATCGTATTGAAGCGCTCGCTTGTATCGGCAGCAATGCCGATATAAATAAGGGAATCAATAAGAGAAGACTTTTTTGTTTTAACTTCATTGTGATCTCCTGATAACAGACAAACCTACATGTATGACTAACTTGTAAAAGTATACTCGTTTTAAAACTGGTTGTCAAAGGCGGTTTTTTGAATATAATGGATGAATACTCCTCTTTTCTCCTTTTATCTTTCATTTCTTATTTATTACAAATTTGTTACATTAGTTATTTTTCTGTGAATAATTTAGAATGTTTGTTGTATTTTGATAAATTTGCCCGGGAAATACATCGCAAATCCCTTTTTTGCTTTCATATCTTGCTTTTTATACGTTCCTTTCGCAGGACACGTATATGCGCCTGCACACATGCAAAAAGCCCCCGAAAGGGCTTTTGCGTGTGTACAAAGGCGGTTGTACGCCTCTTGTTTCATCCGTGTTCAGGGCTACAGATTTTTCCCTACGTTATACGCATATTGCACCGCCGACTGATGTGCCGCGTCCACTTTGCAGGACACACCGGGCTCCGGATGCGTTTTGCTGCCCGGCAGATGGATGCAGAACATCCCTCTGAAATCGTTGCCGGAGATCGAATCTTCCGCGTGCGGCTGACAGTTCATAGACGCTGCATAGGATACGCCGTTGACAGTCACCCAAACAGGTCTTCTGGCCCAACTCCATCCACCGCAAGCCAGTTTCATATTCCGGGTATCCGCTTTTGTCAGCGGTTCGCAGTCCCAATGCAGATAACCGCCAATCCGCTGCACGGTAAACTGTATGCGGGAGTAGACATCCGTCACGATGAATACGTTGTTCCCGCGGCGTGATGTCAAAACACCCTCCGCATCATTGAAGCTGATCAGCTTCACATTATGGACGGGTACGATGTAGGACGAGCCGCTTTTGCCCGTGTCCGGATTTACGCCCGGGCGTTTGATGGTCGGATCTTGCAGCTTCAGCTGGGTCGCGTCTCCCACGATGCCGGTCGCGTTCATCTTGCAGTATGCCTGAAAATCAGCAACAGCCGCTTTTGTCACATCACCGAAGTATCCGGTGGTCACGCCCGAGAAGAAGCCCTTCTCTTTCAGCTTTTGCTGTATTTCCACCACCGCGCCGCCCTGCATACCTTCGAAGAGCACGGTGTCGGCATAGGATTCGCCAAAATACTTGCTGGCGATCACGACATCCAAGCTGATGTAGCCAATGGACTCGCCGTCCGTCACCTGATACCAGTGGTCATAATAATCGAGTATATCCAAACATTTGCCCACAGGGAATTCTTTTAGTATATCGGAATCCATGGTGGGTTCCTTGCGCATATTGACAGCGTCCGCACTGACAAAGCAATACTTGGGTAAATCCTTGGAAAACAGGAAATCATTGCGCATATATCCAATCATCCCCGCATATTCAAGCCGGCTCCATGCATCGTCGTGCTTGAGCAGGCGCACCTGCGTTTCCTTGGACAACCGCATGATCACATCGCTGTCCGTATCCGGCTTACTGCGCACATTCACATCCTGGTCGATCACGATTGCCGTCACCACATCGTTTTCCTCTTCGGGTTTGGGTGTTGACTCAGGCTTTTGGGATTCCTTCGGTTCTTCACTCGGATCGTTATCCTGCGGTTCTTGTGCAGCCGTGCCTTTTGGGGATTCCTCCGGTAAAGGAGTTTCCTCAACTGCCAGCACAACCTGCTGTAACATGACGATGACCATGGTGATGATCAGAAGAGCGGCCATCGTTATGGATACAAATCTTTTCGTTCGCATATAACCTTCCTTTCAAAATAGCGACCAGAGATGTTCCTCTTTGAATTTTCTCATTATATACGAGAAGCTATAGCCTGTCAAAGCCCGATATTTAAAAATATCGAATCCATGCTCCCTCTTTCTGCCTATTTGGGCTGTTTCTCATAAAATCTAAATATTACAATTCTGTTACAATCCGTATTTCCCCCAACACGCAAGTCCTTTTAAATCCTGCAGGTAGACTTCGCGCAGCGACGGATTATAGATGATGCTGGCCGGATGATACAACGCATACAGCGTATACGCCTGCCCTTCCACCGGTATCTGCAAATACTGCCCGTGCACATCGCCAATCCTAGTGGTCTGGCCGTATACCGCTTTCAGCGCAACATTGCCCAGTGTCACCACCAGCGCAGGATTCACCAGCCTTAACTCACGCCACAAAAAAGGCCGGCACATCTGTATCTCTTCGTTGGTAGGCGGGCGGTTGGACAGGCTCTTCCCCTTTGTTTTTGTGGGTCTGAATTTGACCACATTCGTAATATACAGAGCCTTTCTATCCATGCCGCTCAGCAGCAGAAATTCATCCAAGTTTTTCCCCGCCTTGCCCACAAAAGGCCTGCCCTGCTCCTCTTCCTGCGCGCCGGGCGCTTCGCCAATCAGCACGACATCCGCATCAAGCCGCCCCTGCCCGAACACAATCCGCTTGCCCACGGGCGCCAATGCCTGTTCGCACGCATGGCGCAGGCTTTCAAACGCTTGACTTTTCATCTGTTTCCAACTCCCGCAGCTTGTCCCTGATCATTTTAAAATCCTCCCAAGCCTCATACTTTTTCGCCTGATCCCGTAATAAAGCCGCAGGATGGTAGGTGGGCAGCATATAATATCCGCCGCGTTGTGTCCAAACGCCGCGATCCTTGGTGATCCTGATATCCTGCGATATGATATGTTTTGCCGCTGTCGCTCCCAGGCATACGATGATTCTGGGCTTGATCAGCTTGACCTGCAGTCTGAGGAAAGGCAGGCAAGCGGCCGCTTCCGCGTCGGTGGGCACACGGTTTTTGGGCGGGCGGCATTTGACAACATTGGCGATATACACATCCTCACGCCGCAGTTGGATCGCTGCGATCATCTTATCCAGCAATTGCCCCGCCTTGCCCACGAACGGGCGGCTCTGCAGATCCTCCTGCTCACCCGGGCCTTCGCCCACAAACATCAGCGCGGCATTGATGTTCCCTTCCCCCGCGACCACGTTGCGGCGTGTCTGATGGAGTGTACACCCAATACACCGGCCCACCTCTTCATGAAAAACTTCCCAAGAAATCATTTGTCTGTCTCCATGGCTGTCCTTTTTTCCATTATACATAGAAAACGGAGGCCTTACTACAACAAATTGCAGAAAGCCCCCGCACAGGCATGGGTGATTTTAAAAACGATGCTTATGGGGCTTAGCCCAGTATCAGTTTTAACAAGAGCAGCAGTATGATGCCCGGTATTCCAAAAAAACCGGTTATGAGGGCCGTTATAGGGTTGATGCCGATCTGGATTCCAATTCCCTCTCCAAAGAGGTTGAGTATGAGCAATATGATGCCGCCTACGAAAGCATTCAGTATTAATTTCAATATGAATTTTAACGGTGCCAGCATCAGCCGCCCAATCAAGTAGAGCAACGCAAGTGCGATGATATATACAGCGACCGCTTCTATGCTTATGCCCAAACCCACCCTTTTTGCCTCCCCGCTATGATTTCATGTGATATCTATATGCACCAAGCTAAGGGTTTATGATTTCCTGCGTTTGTGTCATTTGTATCCTGATCTTTTTCATCAGGTAAAGATACTTGCGTCTGGACGCTTCCAGGTCATAGATGGCAAAATCAATCAGGTCGGGATCCGAGACATTATTAAAGAAGTTTTGCGCCGCTTCCCAATCACTTTTCGCTTTTTTTGCCTGCTGCATATATTCCTGGACTTCCACGTTATCATTTCTGAACATCATTATGGCATACCTCCAACATGTTATTGTAAGAATTATGCTCGTTTGATGGAAAAATATACCTGTCACCCAAAAAAAGAACCATAAAGCCCCTGCCACAGCCATTTTCAGCAGAAGGGGCTTCATTCCTATTCTGATCGATCAGTCGTCACAAGGGTTCTTTCGTTTCGTGTTGAGCGCTGCCTTCTCCGCTTTTTCCATGCATTTTACATCATCCCACAAGCGGATGGTCGGACGCTCGGAAGAGATCGTCACACCCACCTGTATAGGAACCGCTATGCGCACATCCTGTATGACGGTAAAGGTAGCCGATTCCTCCGGCACATGCAGCGCACACGCATAACGCGCGATCTGCGGCGGCGAGCAATTGACTGCCACCATATCGCCTGTCTTCACATACGGCGTGAGCGTCACCGGCACACAAACCGTCGCATCCTGAAAGCCCGTGGCATAGCCCATAGCGCCTGCGTCGCCGACAGGCCCGCATACACGCCGCACGCATACTTTTTCGTCTTTACCCACCAACAGTATGTCGCTGCTGCCGATCAAGCGCGGCTGAGCCAGCTCAAAACAGACCTTTAAGCATCCCTGTGTGCTCTTTAATGGCAGTGTAATCCGAATGCCGGCCGGGTTAGGGAATGGGTTCTCCTCAGATCTTTGGAGTATTTCCACATTTCCGCCCGGATCAAAAGAGATCTCCTGTTTGGCACCGTCCATGTAGACCTCTATATAAGCGATTTCTTCCTGTGAGAACACTTCGTTTGCACATAGCAAAACGATCTTCAGATCATCCTTTTCATCTTTTCCGTTTCCCGTTATCTCATAGCAGAAGCGCTGCCTTTCTCCCTGTTTCGGGTAAAATACCGTTTCATCCAGGTTTAATTCGACAATATAAGGCATTTGCACGGCTTCTATGTTGTCCGCAACGCGCCGGCCATTGGAGGAGTAACGCAACTCATACTTCTCCATCATATACATTCTCCTTTTCAGGCTGTTTTTTACAGGCATTGCATGACAGCCACCCCAGATGCATGCAATGGTTATAAAGCCTGTTGTATTACAATATGCATGTGTGTCAGAGATGTGTATAAACGGCCCCAAAGAATGCTGCCCGCAGCACACAAAAAGCCCCCGGCGGGGCTTTTTATGCGTTACACTGTTTTTTATGATATGGAAGGCCTGTTTATCCAAACCATTCGTGCCACCACTTTTCGAATATGGATTCATATTCAATCGTTATTTCGCTGTCCAGCATACCTTCCATCTCGGGTTTTTCCGTCTGTTCAGGTGTGATGGTCACATCCAGAAAGCACAGCGGCGGAAACATCACACACCACCAGTTCTGACCCTTCCCCTCGCCCAGAACCACCCGCAAAGCGTCGTACTTCCCGGCCGGATATGTGATATCCTGATAGGTCTTTGCCGGAAAATCAAACTGACCTATTTCCATTTTCGCGTCATAAGCCAGCCCCTGCTCTTGAAGCACGTCCTGTGCTACACGCGTAAGCGCGTCCAGATCATTGGCCACAGCGCCATATGCCTGTTGCGCATCAGCCGGATGGATATCTTCCATATATAGTAACACCGCGTCGCGTACAGCCAACTTCACCTGCTGGTCTTCATCGGAATCGCTGTTGGCGACCACATGCAAGCGTAAGACATCATGATTCACGGCTTCTTGTGTATCCTCCCGGTTTGCGCATCCGATCAAAGTAAGCAGCACAAGCATCAGCAAAGGCAATATTTTTTTCATCCCTGTCCCTCCGAATCCATGTAAACTATATAGGGAGTATGTACAGAAACAAAGCTTTTAAAACATTCTTTCGTTGTATTGACATGGGTTTGAGGTTTGTGTATAATATTTAAGCGGCAACGATATGCCTCCATGGTCAAGCGGTTAAGACACCGCCCTCTCACGGCGGTATCAGGGGTTCGAGTCCCCTTGGAGGTGCCAGCGGCGAGTCGCCGCCGACCATATCGCACACTGTCTTTTGACAGCGTGCGATATTTTTTTATGCCCACCATGCAAAGAACCCCGCCCGGATAATCGGGCGGAGTCCACCATTCAGCTCAAAACACCTGCAACTCAAACAGCAGCCTCACTTTTACCATCACCCGTTGAACTCGTGCACAGCGTCGATCATGGCCACGATATTCTCCACAGGCGTGCCGCATTGCACGCAATGGATCGCGTTGAACACAAACCCGCCGCCGGGCGCGAATATCTCACAACGGCTCAACACCTGCTCGCGCACCTGTTCGGGCGTGCCAAAGGGCAATATCTCCTGCGTGTCCACACCCGCACCCCAGAATACGATCGAATCGCCAAAGTCCTTCTTGAGCCGCTGCGGGTCCATTCCGGCGGCAGAACACTGCACCGGATTGACGATGTCAAAACCCGCGTCGATCAGCAGCGGGAGCAGCTCGTATACAGCGCCGCAGGTATGCTTGAATGTCTTCCAGTTCGTATTCTTGTGTATCCAGTCGTTCATCTTTTTATAATAAGGAAACCATATCTCTTTGAACACTTCTGTCGAAGCCATCAGGCTGATCTGTGTTCCGAAATCCGTGCCGCATACGAAAGCGACATCGATGTTGTTCCCCACCGCTTCTTTAACCGCCTGCAGATTTTCAATCGCCCTGTTGGACTGCGCTTCGTAGATGCTATGGATATAATCGGCGTTCAGCAGCGGCGCCATATACCAATCCTCCACATTGCGAATGCCTTTAGGGTATTTCAACCCCGGCGCGGGAACACCCGATATATCCCCCAGCGATGTATAGCCGAAATTCCCCACGATGGCCCGCGTACCTGACTGTAGCCGCTTCGATTCCGCAGCGTAATAATCCAGCTCCTGTCGGCTGATAGGCCCAAACTCCTCCAGATTATCGCGGTAATCCAAATCCTCTATATCATCAAACGGTTCCTGACGGATCAGTGTGTCGAAATAGAACCCGCCGGCAGGCATATGCCCGCTGGGCGGTGCGGTTCTATCCCCTTGCGGATACAGCAGATAGCCGCCTTTGCCATCCTCGTCCGCTTCAAACAGCTCCGGAACCAACACCTTCTG
>JBMNTR010000018.1:0-45765 GCA_050945835.1 Christensenellales bacterium
TAAGGAGAGAAAAGAAATGGCAAAGGCAAAATTTGAGAGGACAAAACCGCACGTAAACATCGGGACGATCGGTCACGTGGACCATGGGAAGACGACATTGACAGCAGCAATGACGATGGTGTTGAGCAAATATGGTCAGGCGGAAGCGACGAAGTACGACGAGATCGACAAAGCGCCGGAAGAGAAAGAGCGCGGCATTACGATCAACACGTCGCACGTGGAATATCAGACGGACAACAGGCACTACGCGCATGTGGACTGCCCCGGACACGCAGACTATGTGAAGAACATGATCACGGGCGCGGCGCAGATGGACGGCGCGATCCTGGTGGTATCCTCGGCGGACGGCCCGATGCCGCAGACGCGCGAGCACATACTGCTGGCCAGACAGGTAGGCGTACCCTATATCGTAGTGTTTATGAACAAAGTCGACATGGTGGACGACGAAGAGCTGTTGGAGCTGGTGGAAATGGAGATCAGAGAGCTGCTGAGCGCCTATGAGTTCCCGGGAGACGATATTCCTGTGATCAGAGGCTCGGCATTAAAAGCGCTGGAGGCGGCGCAGAGCACGGACGACGTAGCGGATAACGAATGGTGCAAGCCCATATTCGAGCTGATGGAAGCGGTGGATTCGTATATCCCGACCCCTGAGCGTCAGGTGGATAAGCCGTTTTTGATGCCGGTGGAAGACGTGTTCTCCATCACAGGCCGCGGCACAGTGGCGACAGGCCGTGTGGAAAGAGGCACGGTGAAGGTGCAGGATACGGTGGAGATCGTAGGGCTGAGCGACGAAACGCGTTCAACCGTGGTCACCGGCGTGGAGATGTTCCGCAAGCTGTTGGATTATGCGGAAGCGGGCGACAACATCGGTGCGCTGCTGCGCGGCGTGCAGAGAACGGACATCGAGCGCGGGCAGGTGCTTGCAAAGCCGGGTTCCATCAAGCCGTATACGCACTATAAGGGCGAGGTATACGTGCTGACGAAGGAAGAGGGCGGCAGGCACACACCGTTTTTCAACGGATACAGACCGCAGTTTTACTTTCGTACGACAGACGTGACGGGTGTGATCCAGCTGCCGGAAGGCGTGGAGATGGTGATGCCCGGTGACAATATCCAGATGGAGATCCAACTGATCACCCCCATCGCGATAGAAGAAGGATTGCGCTTCGCGATACGCGAAGGCGGGCGCACAGTGGGCGCGGGCGTGGTAACCGGCATACTGGCAGACTAAAACGAGCAGACAGTGTTGGTGTAATAGGGAAGAGTGGGAGCCCGCAGCGTGATGTGAACATGGCGGGCTCCTTCTTTTTGGGTGGATGCGGGCGGTATATTTTTTTGCGCAGCTTGCCAAAAATTCGTTGACAAGCGGGTTGCGGTATGATAATTTATATAGGTGTCCTGTTGACAGGGCCTTCTTTGAATTGCTTAAGTTTGATACAAACGGGCAATGATCAATGAAGAATATGCACACATGGGTAGCGTGTATGGAGGTAAAATTATGCGTGTGAAAATCACATTGGCCTGCACGGAATGCAAGCAGCGGAATTATGATTCTATGAAGAATAAAAAAAATGACCCCGACAGGGTCGAATTGAGCAAGTATTGTAAATTCTGCAAGAAGCATACGGCGCACAGGGAGACAAAATAACGTCTTATACCTATAAAAAAGCAGGGCTGGCCGCTTGGGCTTCAGGTGTATAGACTCAAAAAGCTGGGGTGAAACATATGGCAAAAGACAAGCAGCTCAAGGATGAGAAAAACAAAAAGCCGGAAAAAGTGAAAAAAAAGCGCCGCGGTTTGCTGGCGGCGATTCGCGATATTATTTCCGAGCTGAAGAAGGTAACATGGCCTACCAAGAAGGAAGCCGCAAAATACACGGCGACGGTTGTCGTTTTCGTGGCGGTTTTCGCCGTTATCCTGGGTGCGATGGATTACGTGCTGGCCACCGGTCTTACCGCGGCGAAAGGATTATTTTCTTAATCCGTCATGCATAGAAAGGAAAACGGGCTTTAATCGTTATGTCAGAAAAACCAAAATGGTATGTGGTGCATACCTATTCCGGATATGAAAATAAGGTCAAGGACAACCTTGAGAAGACCATTGAAAACAATGGTCTGCAGGATTATGTCGTGGAGATCAAGATCCCTGTCGAAGAAGTGATCGAGATCAAAAACGGCAAAAGGAAGTCCACTCAGCGCAAGCTGTTTCCGGGATATGTGCTTATAAAGATGCATTTAACGGACCAGACATGGTATATCGTGCGCAACACGCGCGGTGTGACAGGCTTTGTGGGGCCTATGTCCAAACCGGAACCGTTGACCGATGAGGAAGTCGCTTATATGGGCGTTGAGAATATACCGATCAAGCTCAATATCGAGATCGGCCAGCAGGTGCGCGTGATTTCAGGCCCGCTGGAAAGCTTTATCGGGACAGTGGAAGAGGTGTATCCCGACAAACAGAAGGTGCGTGTTTGTGTCTCTATGTTTGGGCGCGAAACACCGGTAGAATTGGATTTCATACAGATACAGAAGCTGTAGCCGCATGAATCGCGGCCCAGCCAAGGGTAGAGGTCGTATCTCCGGGCGAAAGCCGTCCGGGGTTTGGCAAGTGGGAGGAAGTCAAATAATCACAAGGCTTCCGCCAATACCACATAGATAGAAGGAGGTGTTATTTGGATGGCCAAGAAGATAACAGGGTATATCAAATTGCAGATAGACGCTGGCAAGGCCACTCCGGCGCCGCCTGTTGGTCCGGCTTTAGGCCAGCACGGCGTAAACATTATGGGATTTTGCAAGGAATTTAACGAGAAAACAGCCAGCCAGGCCGGTCTTGTCATACCTGTGGTGATCACGGTATATCAGGATCGTTCGTACTCGTTTATCACTAAAACTCCCCCGGCTGCGGTTTTGATCAAGAAAAAAATCGCGCTGCAAAAGGGTTCCGGCGAGCCAAACAGGACAAAAGTTGCCAATATCACGAAGGCACAGGTAAAAGAGATCGCGGAAATCAAAATGCCGGATCTCAATGCTGCCAGTGTAGAAGCCGCCATGCGGATGGTGGAAGGGACAGCGCGCAGCATGGGCGTTGTCGTAGTAGACTGAAAGCTCAAAGAAGGTCTTTGGGCGTGGGAGGGAGCATCCCGTCAATACCACATAGGAGGATGATAATATGAAGCATGGCAAGAAATATCTTGACAGTTTAAAGCAGATAGACAGAATGCAGCTCTATGAGCCGCAGGAGGCCATTGAACTGGTACAAAAAATATCCACGGCGAAATTCGACGAAACCGTGGAACTGCACGCACGTTTGGGTGTGGACCCAAGGCACGCCGACCAGCAGGTGCGTGGCGCGGTCGTTTTGCCCCACGGCACAGGCAAGACCGTACGCGTGTTGGTCATCGCCAAAGCCGACAAGGCAAAAGAAGCTCAAGAGGCGGGCGCTGATTTCGTGGGCGCTGAAGAGATGGTTGATAAGATCAAAAACGAAAACTGGTTCGGATTCGATGTGTGCGTGGCCACACCGGACATGATGGGCGTGGTCGGCCGTATCGGCCGCATATTAGGCCCAAAGGGTCTGATGCCCAACCCGAAATCCGGCACTGTCACCACAGACGTTGCGCGCGCGGTCAACGACATCAAGGCCGGTAAGGTTGAGTACAGGGTAGACAAAACGAGCATCGTACACGTTCCCATCGGCAAGGTTTCGTTTGGTTCGGAAAAGCTGATGGATAACCTGAATACGCTGATGGAGGCGCTCGTCAAGGCGAAGCCTTCGGCGGCGAAGGGAACGTATTTGAAGAGTGTGGTCATATCCAGCACGATGAGCCCGGGCATCAAGCTCAACACGCTTCGCTACTAAAACCATACTTGACACAAGGCAAAGCTTTATGTTAAGATATCAAAAGTTTATAAGGGCCGCAGACAGCAGGTGCGCCAATGAGCGTATAATTGGGTTTCCAGCCTGCCGAGGTAGACATTTATTTACGATTGAGTATGTAATGCCTCTGTGCGGAATTTGCGCAGAGGCATTATTTTTTCTGTGAACGCCCTTTGTTGAATGAGGAGGTGAAAAAATGTCACAGGCAATCATTGCCGAAAAAGAAAAACAGGTTATAGAGATTAAAGAAAAACTGGAAAAGAGTAAATCTGTTGTGCTCTATGATTACCGGGGGCTTACCGTCGAAGAAGTGACAGGCCTGCGGAATGAATTCAGAAAAGCAGGGGTTGAGTACCGTGTTATCAAGAATTCACTGGTGGTTCGTGCCGTTCGCATGCTCGAAATCGAAGGGATGGACGAATACTTAAAAGGGCCGTCTGCTTTTGCGTTTGGCTACGACGATCCGGTCGCTCCTGCGAAGGTCTTGAATGAGTTCATCAAAAAGGCCAAAAAAACGGAGATCAAGGCAGGCATAGTGGAAGGCAAGGTGATCGACGCCGAAGGTGTGAAGGCGCTTGCGAATCTGCCCTCAAAAGAGGTGCTCATCGCACAGATGCTGGGCAGCATGAACGCGCCCATCACGGGCATGGTATCCGTGTTGTCAGGAACGCTGCGCAAGCTGGTCTATGCGCTGGATAGAATCAAAGAAACAAAAGAGGCTTAAAATTTTAATCGATTATGGAGGAAATAAACATGACACAGCAAGAACTGATTCAAGCCATTGAAGAGATGACTGTTTTAGAGCTTTCCGAGCTCGTAAAAGCACTGGAAGATAAATTTGGCGTAAGCGCGGCCGCTCCGGTTGCAGTCGCTGCTGCTGCGGGCCCCGCTGCCGGTGCCGCTGCCGAGGCTGAAGAAGAGAAGACAGAATTCGACGTGATACTCAAAGAGATCGGCGCCGAGAAGATTAAGGTGATCAAGGTTGTCCGCGAGTTGACAGGGCTGGGCCTGAAGGAAGCCAAAGAGCTGGTAGACAGCGCGCCGAATCCGGTTAAGGAAGGCATCGCGAAGGATGAAGCCGAAAAGGTCGAGGCTGCGCTGAAAGAAGTTGGCGCCACCGTCGAGATCAAATAACACAGCTTTTATATGCATAAAAAACACAGAGAGCACGATCGTTCTTTGTGTTTTTTTATGCTGTTTTTTTAAAAGAGGGTATAGCGCGACAGGCTACAGCGCACAAAAGAGGAAGGTATGTGCGTGCGGAGCTTTGGATGCAGCGGGCAGGAACTTGTGATGATCAAACGCACTGGACGTTATAAAAGATGAAGATGTTTTGCGATGGATAAAAAGTACTGTATCATATTACACACGGCTCGTGATATAATAAACAATATAGTATTTCGTGCATGAGTTTGATAACGGGCGTATCTGCCCTGAATGCGCATCCGGAGAGCATATGAAAAGAGAAGCAAACCAGCCACAAGAGCAAATAAATAGCATTATACAAGACATTTCAGGCTTTAAGCGCAATTACGGTCGTGTTGAAACACATATGTGTCAACAGAACGTATTGAATGAAATGCTGCTGGCATTGAATAAAGCGGAATGTGATCAGGCGCTTCAGATTATTCTAAGATATACTGGTGAGTATCTAGGCGTCAGCCGTGTGCTGCTGTTTGAAGACTGTGCGGATCAAACGGCCTGCAAAGCGGTTTATGAGTGGTGTGATGAAGGGATTGCATCCTTAAGTCAAAGCGGTGCATATACCCTGCACTATCTGAAGGATATGCCGGAACTAGCTGCGGATCTGCACACAAAAGGAATGGGTGTGATCCATAGCGGGAAAATTCCGGTGCATTGCTCGGATGCGCTGAAAAAGAGGGATGCACTCGCTTCCGTTATGTTTACCGTTCATACAGGGAAGGAGCGCTATGGGTTCATTTGTTTTGACGAATGCTGTGTGGCGCGCAAATGGCAACAAGACACACTGGCTTTCATGAAAACTGTTTCAAAGCTGGTTTCCAGCGCGCTGATGCGCAAAATCTCATCGCAGGAGCTGCAATCCTATCATGAAACCATGAAGATGGCGCTGGATCATATCCCTTCCTGCCTCTGCGTGATGGATACAGAAACCAAGCGCGTTGTGTTTGCGAATAAAACCTACCGCCGTTTCTTTAAAAACCGCGAACAGTGTGCGAAGGCTTTCGTTTTGAACGCTTTGCAGCGTTACGAGGAATCCCAGGCAGCCGCAAAGGACAAACCACAACGGCCGTTCTATTGCGAAATTGAATTAGAACAGGAAAACTGCTGGCTGGGTGTGCATTGTGCGGATATACAATGGATCGACGGGTCGAATATGTGCTTGCTCAGCGGACAAGACGTAACCGAAATGAAACAGAACGAAGAATATATACAATATATGGCCTATATGGATCACTTAACAGACCTGCCCAACCGCTACCGCTGTAATATTGAATTGAAAAAGGCCATACAATTGACGGAGGGCAACGACCAAAAGGGCTACGTTTTGTTTATCGATATGGACGATTTCAAGGTGATCAACGACGGCTACGGACACGATTACGGCGACGCGCTGCTCATCGCATTTTCCAACTATCTCAAATACATGTGTAAACTTCCGAATCAGGTGTTCAGGCAAGGCGGGGATGAGTTCGTCATATTGATTGACCCTGCGGACGCCGGCTCGGTGCAAGACTATATCGACAGCCTGTTGAAGCGGGTGCGTCAACCGTGGCGTGTGATGGACAGGTCGTTTTACTGCACGGCCAGCATTGGAATTGTCGCGTTCGAAGGAGGCCGCATGGGCGTGAAGGAAGTCATGCGCAATGCGGATATCGCGATGTATGAGGCGAAGAAGATAGGCAAAAACAATTACGCCTTCTACAATGACCGTGTGCGCAACGACTCCATAGAGCGCGCCGAGATCGAACGGATGCTCAGGGAATGCATCGACGATCATTTCAGAGGGTTCAGCGCGCACTTTCAGCCCTTTGTGGATACGTTTACCGGCGAGATCAACGGAGCGGAAGCGCTGATCCGTTGGAAAGCGCCCAACGGAATGGATATCCAGCCGGATAAGTTTATACCCTTGGCCGAATATCTTGGACTCATCGTACCCATTGGTGAATTTATGCTGCGAAAAGCGGCGAAAGTGCTCAACAGGATCCATGATGCGGGATATAAGGATTTTATGATATCGGTGAATATGTCTATGCGCCAGCTGCAGCAGCAAGACATCGTCGCGCGTATCCAGCGCATACTGGACGAAACAGGTGCGGCGCCTTCCCGCATGATATTCGAGATTACGGAGGGGCTCGCGGCGACAAGCCTGCCCCGTATTCAGATGATCTGCACTCTGCTGCACGGTATGGGCATCAAAATCTCCATGGACGATTTCGGCACAGGGCATTCATCGCTGAGCAATTTACGGGACATGCCCATCGATATCATCAAAATCGACCGGTCGTTCATACAGAAAATTTCGGTGGACGCTTATTCCAACTCTTTTATCCGGCTGATCACCGAGTTCGGGCATTCGGTTCAGAAACAGATCTGCATCGAGGGCGTTGAAACGGCGGACCAGTTGGGCTACTGCCGTACGGCCGGCGTGGACAACATACAAGGGTTTTATTTCTACAAGCCTATGCCCCAAGAAGAGCTCCTGCAGCTGTTGAAAATTGAATAGAAAAGCATGGTGAGCGCGCGTGTGTTTCTATTCTGTTGAATTTGCAGGTGTGCAAAGGCAGGAATTCGGATTACAAATATGATATAATAGCTGTAGTCAACTATTATAAAATCCTGTGTGCGTGCGGGTTTTGCCTGCGGCAAACGCACATGTGCGGCGATGCGCTGGCACAGCAAAAGCTGCTATGCTATAATAGAACCAACATCAAAGAGGCAGACCAAAGGCAGCGATAGGCTTTGATGCTGCATACCAAAATCAAGCCGGATTCAATTGCGTATCCGCTGAAAATACATTCACACAGCGTTATTTAGATTGATATGGGTACACGGGCCCGCTAACATGATAGAACAGATCGATTGTCCGGTGAAAGGGGAAGAGGAGATTACCAGATGTTGAAATTGAATATGCAGTATAATACACAGCCTAAGGGCATCGATGATGATTTACCCATCATACTGAATATACATGAAGTCGGAGAGGACTCCAACTGGTCTCATCCCATGCATGCACACGACAACATAGCCGATATTGTACTGGTGACGGGCGGAAGCGGTACGCTTTATTACAACAACCGCAAATATGCCACACAAAAAGGGGACTTATTGGTATTCAATATGGACACGCTGCACGGTGAGGTATCGGATGCGGAAGACCCGCGGCGGTCTATCAGCATCAGTTTTACAAATATCAAGATTAATGGACTGCCGTATAATCATATCCTGCCCGAATCCGTCTTTCCTGTTTTGAAAACCGGGGATATGTTTGAAGTGATCTATGAGCTGATATTGCTCATGAAGAAGGAATTTGAAAAGAAGGCCCCGGGATTTGCGGTTGCGGGGCAACAGTTTGCGGTCTGCCTTTTGTCGCTCATGCAGCAGTTGCTGTGGAATCCGGTGGAAATAGAGCCCATGCAGGAGGAGGATGACTCCTTAGGGTTGCGTATCAAAGAATATATCGATGAGCATTACAGGGAAAACATCCGGCTGGAGGATATCGCCACCGCCTTTCATTTCAGCCCTTATTACCTTTCGCATGTTTTCAAAGAATACTCCGGCTTTACCATCAACCAATATGTCATCCAAAGGAGAATCGGGGAAGCGCAGCGGCTGTTGTCGGATACGGATATGTCCATAGGTGACATCGCGAGGCGGGTGGGATATGATAACCTGAACCACTTCTATGTGATGTTTAAAAAGAATAAAAAATACTCGCCCGGCTATCTGCGGGAGAAGCTCAGACGGGATATGTTTCATGAAAAAGAAAAATAGAAAGTCTATTTTAAAATCGGGGGAGCACAAGAGGCCATGAAAGAGAAACTCGAACAAGTTGCAAAAGCGTTGAACGGCCGTGGATTCAAAGCGCAAGTGTTTGGTACGCTGAAAGAGGCAAAGCAGGCTGCGCTGAAGGAGATTGGCGATGCGAGCGTGGGGTTTGGCGGCTCTCTTACTGTGCAGGAAAGCGGGCTGTATGAAGCGCTGCAGCAACAGGGGAACGATGTCTACTGGCATTGGATGGTGAGCCCGGAGGAAAAGAAGGATCTGTGCGAAAGCGCGCGCGCGGCCGATGTGTATGTTGCGGGCTCCAATGCGCTGACGCAGGATGGTGTGCTCGTGAACATAGACGGGTATGGCAACCGCACTTCCGCTATGTACTTTGGGCCGGAACGCGTGATTCTGATGATCGGCAAAAACAAAATCGTAGAAGATGTGCAGGCTGCGCTGCACAGGCTCAAGACGGTCGCCCGCCCGTTGGACGCAAAACGGCTGAACCCGGATTTGCCTTGTGTCAAAACGGGGGGCGTGTGTACGGATTGCAGGCATAAAGGCCGCATTTGCCGGGTCACCACCATATTTGAGATGCCCATCGATGAACGCCAGGTTGTTTTCATCTATCTGATCGACGGGGAACGGGGATTCTAGGGATTTATGCAGCCCTATGTGCATATTTCCCTTGCTCAACAACGGATGCAAAGAAAGATGCGGCCGGCTGTTTTTCGGCTGTACAGGAAGGAGCAAACGATTGAGATACTTACTTGGAATTGATATTGGCACCTCCGGCACAAAAACGATCCTCTACGACGAAAAGGGAAACGAAGCGGCGGTAGCGTCGCGGGCGTATCCCATGTATCAGCCGAAGAACGGCTGGGCGGAGCAGAAGCCGCAGCATTGGTGGGACGCCGTATGCGCCACGGCGAAGGAAGTGCTGCAGAAGAGCGGCGTGGATGCGGGTAAGGTGCAGGGCGTTGGGTTGTCCGGCCAGATGCATGGGCTGGTCATGCTGGATGCATATGGAGAGGTGCTGCGGGACAGCATCATCTGGTGTGACGGGCGCACAGGGGAGGAATGCAGGGAGATCACAGAGCGCGTGGGCGCAGAGCGCCTGATCAGCATAACGGCAAACCCGGCGCTGAGCGGCTTTACGGCGGGCAAGATCTTGTGGGTGCGCAAGCATGAGCCCTCGCTTTTCGAGCGTTGCAGGCATATACTGCTGCCCAAGGATTATATACGCTACAGATTGACGGGGCGCTTTGTTTCTGAAATGTCGGATGCTTCCGGCATGAACCTTTTAGATGTGCCTAATCGCTGCTGGTCAAAAGAAGTGCTAAGTGCATTAGACATCGATGCAGGCCTACTGCCCAAGCTGGTGGAGTCCCCCGAAGTGACGGGGGAGATCACGCTTGTGGCCGCTGCTGAGACAGGGCTTGCGGCGGGTACGCCGGTGGTGGGCGGCGCGGGCGACAATGCGGCGGCGGCTGTGGGCACGGGTGTGGTGCGCACAGGGCGTGCGTTTACCACCATAGGCACTTCCGGTGTGGTGTTCGCGCATGCGGATGCGGTGCGCATTGATCCCGGCGGCCGTGTGCATACGTTTTGCCACGCGGTACCCGGCTGCTGGACGGTGATGAGCTGTACGCTGGCAGCGGGGTTGTCGCTGAAATGGTTTAAAGATCATTTCTTCACAGCCGAGATAGAAACGGCCAAAGGCATGGGTGTGGATGTATATGAATTGATGGACCGTCAAGCGGCGCGTGTCCCTGTCGGCTCTAACCGATTGCTGTATCTGCCCTATCTGATGGGGGAACGCTCACCCATACTCGATGAGCACGCGCGCGGCGCTTTTATCGGGTTGTCTGCCATGCACACGAAACAGGATATGCTGCGCGCAGTGATGGAGGGCGTCACCTTCTCCTTGCGGCAATGTCTGGATGTGTTGCGCGGCATGGGGGTGGTGACAGGGGAGATGGTCGTGTGCGGCGGGGGCAGCAGGAGCGCTTTCTGGCGGCAAATGCTCGCGGATCTGTATGCATGCCCGGTGAGCACCATCGCCTCTTCGCAGGAAAGCGCGGCGCTGGGTGCGGCCATCCTTGCGGGTGTGGGCACCGGCGTGTATGCCTCCATACCGGATGCGTGCGACGCCTTGATCCGGCAAAGCGAACCGTTGCACCCGGATGTGCAGACGGGCGAAGGATATGAAGCGCTCTATCGGATTTATTGCACGCTCTATCCTGCTTTGAAGGAATCCTACCGGGCGCTGGCACAATTCACATAATCCAAAAGGAACACGTGCGCAAAGAGGATGTGTGTACACCTCTGAGCCGCAGACCGTTTGACTTTTTACCGGTTTAGCCGGATATATGCATCTATACGCTTCCTTCAATTATCGATTCTTTGGGGGCACGGCGGGGGTTTCGCCGTGTCTCCGTTATTTTTGTGTAAAATTATATCGAATAAAGATGGCTGTGTGCTATTGATTTTTTACTGCAAAAGAGGTATTATATGCAAGATTATTTATTTAATCACTTAATTAATAAGGAGGTTAACAATGTATGAAGCGCTGCATGAGCAGTTTTTAAAAGCCATGCACCACTTTAAGCACGCCGTCATGTCTTACCCCGGCGGCTTGGGTATTCACGCGGGGGAAATGATGGTGCTGCAAAAACTCGCCGCGAAGCACGGGTGTGTGCTGCAGCAGCAGTCTGCTGCAAACAGGATGAATGTGTCGGAGCTGCATGCAAGCTTGTCTGTTTCCAAGCCGGCGGTTTCCCAGATATTGAATTCGCTGGAAAAAAAAGGGTATGTCAAAAGGGAGATCGACGCAGAGGACAGGCGGAAAATCGCCGTGACGCTCACGCCCTTGGGGCAGGAAATGGTTTGGGATATCAAAAAGCAGCTGGGCGGCATGATGGATGAGCTCATCAAGCGGTATGGTGAGGAGGATATGAGAACGCTGGTGAAAATGATCAGCCGCCTCACGGATGTCTACCGGCAAATGCAGGAGGAAATGAGTTTGAACGAGGAGAGGAAAACATTTTGAAAAAATTGTCAAAATATTTGAAACCGTTTTTGCTGGGCCTTGTACTGGCGATCGTACTGTTGTTTGTGCAGGCGGTTTGCGATTTGAGCCTGCCCAACTATATGTCGGATATCGTGAATGTGGGCATACAGCAGAACGGAATCGAACACGCATCCCCCGGGGCGATCAGCCGGCAGGGCATGGACTTGATGCGCACATTGATGCCGAAAGAGGATGCGGCGCGCATAGATCAAGCCTACCGGCTGGTGTTCGTGTCGGATACGGATGAGCATGGCGCCGCGTATGCGAAAACGTATCCGGCAGCCAGGGATCAGCTGTATGTGCGCCAAAATGCAGACGAATCTGCACAGGAGGCTTTGGATACGGCGTTTGGCAGGGCGACCTGGACGCTGATGAACGTGCTGCAGGGTTTGATGCAGCAGTCAGGCGAAGAAGCAAACGCGCTGGTCTCTATCGATGCGGAGAACTTCGACTTGCAAAAGCTGTATGACCTGCAGCCCGTGCTGCAGGCGCTCCCGCAGCAGGTGATGGAGGAGGCGCGCCAGGGTGCGCAAAGCCATGACGAATCCATGGTAAAACAGAGCGGCATCATGCTTGCGCAGGCCTTCTATGATGAGTTGGGAGCCGATATCGGCGCCATGCAGTCGGGATATATTTTTCGCATCGGCTTGTGGATGCTGTTGGTCGCGCTGTTGGGCGGTGTTGCCACTGTGCTGGTCAGCCTGTTGTCCTCCCGCATCGCGGCGGGTGTGGCAAGGAATTTACGCAGGGATATTTTTGCGAAAATCGAGAGTTTTTCCAGTCAGGAGTTTGATGAGTTTTCCACGGCGTCATTGATCACCCGCTGCACCAACGATGTGACACAGATACAACTGCTGCTCACCATGGGCATCCGCATGATCTGCTACGCGCCTATTATGGCGGTGGGCGGTATTTTGATGGCCGTTAATAAATCGCCCTCTATGAGCTGGGTGATCGCAGTGGCTTGTGTGGCCCTTTTAGGTTTGATCATGGTGGTGATGTCCTTTGCGATGCCGAAATTTAAGATATTGCAAAAGCTTGTCGATAAGCTCAACCTCGTTTCGAGAGAGGGCCTGAGCGGCATGATGGTCATACGGGCCTTCGGCACACAGGCACATGAGCAAAAACGCTTCGAAAAGGCGAACGATGACCTGACAAAAACGAATTTGTTCGTCAACCGCGTGATGGTGTTCATGATGCCCGTTATGATGCTCATCATGAACGGCATCACGCTGCTCATCGTGTGGGTAGGGGCGCACCAGATATCCCAAGCCACCATGCAGGTGGGCGATATGATGGCCTTTATGCAATATGCCATGCAGATCATCATGTCGTTTTTGATGATCTCCATCATATTCATATTTGTACCGCGTGCGGCTATTTCCGCCGAACGCATCGCAGAGGTGCTGGAAAAGGAAAACACCATCAAGGACCCCGCTTCCCCCAAAGCATTTGACGACGAAAAAAGGGGGATTGTGGAGTTTAAGCATGTGCATTTCAGATACCATAACGCTGAGGAGGATGCGCTGTACGACATCGATTTTACGGCATATCCCGGCCAGACGACGGCCATCATAGGCTCCACCGGCTCGGGCAAATCCACCATCGCGAACCTCATCATGCGTTTGTATGATGTGACAAAAGGACAGGTGCTGGTGTGTGGCGTGGACGTAAAAGACGTCACACAGCATGATCTGCGCGCAAGGATCGGATTTGTGCCGCAGAAGGGCGTTTTGCTGTCCGGTACCATTGAATCCAATATCAAATACGGCGCCGCCGATGCCAGCCGTGACATCGTGGAGCGTTCGGCAGCGATTGCCCAGGCTGAAGAGTTTATCGAAGGGATGGATGCAGGCTATGATGCCGCCATATCCCAAGGGGGCACGAACGTATCCGGCGGGCAGCGCCAGCGTTTGGCGATCGCGCGCGCACTGGCGAAGCAGCCGGATATACTGATATTCGATGACAGCTTCTCGGCGCTGGATTTTAAAACCGATGCGGCGCTTCGAAAAGCGCTGAAGGAGAATATAGGGCACAGCACGCTCATCGTGGTGGCGCAGCGGGTGAACACCATCATGCATGCAGAGCAGATACTGGTGGTGGATCAGGGCCGTATTGTAGGCAGAGGCACACACACAGAGCTGTTGAAAAGCTGCCCTGAATATCTGGAAATTGCCTCGTCGCAGTTGTCTAAGGAGGAATTGGCATGAAGAGCAATGATCGGAATAAAACTCCGGTGCGGCAGCGGGGTCCCGTAGGTGGCGGCCCGCAGGACATGATGCCGGGTGAGAAAGCAAAGGATTTTAAGGGAACTGTTAAAAAACTGGCTGCCTATATGAGGCATTATAAATGGCGTATTCTGCTCGTTTGGGGCTTGGCGGTGCTTTCCGCCGTGTTCATGATCATAGGCCCTAAGGTATTGGGCAACGCTACGGATGAACTGTTCAACGGCATCATGCGCCAGATCGCGGGAACAGGCGGGATTGACTTCGGCGCGATCGGCCGCATCATGCTGTGGCTATTAGGGCTGTATGTGATCAGCGCCGTGTTCTCCTACTTGCAGGGCTTTGTGATGACAGGCGTAACGAATAGCATCACCTATAAGATGCGCAACGATATCCACGCGAAAACCCACAGGCTGCCGCTCGCCTATTACGACAAAACGACCCATGGCGAGGTGCTGTCCCGCATCACCAACGATGTGGACACCATCAGCCAAAGCTTAAACCAAAGCCTGACACAGATCATCACCTCGCTCACCTCCGTGGTGGGCATATTGGTGATGATGCTCACCATCAGCTGGCAATTGACGCTGGTGGCCCTGTGTATTATCCCTATTTCAATGATCTTTGTGATGACCATCGTGAAGAAATCACAAAAACATTTTAAAAACCAGCAGGAATACCTGGGCGATGTAAACGGGCATGTGGAGGAGATGCTGGGCAGCCATGTGGTGGTCAAGACGTTCAACGGGGAGGAGGACTCCATCAACCGTTTTAACCGGCATAACCGTTCGTTGTATAAATCGGCTTGGAAAGCGAATTTCCTGTCGGGCATGATGATGCCGGTTACCATGTTCATCGGCAACCTGGGATATGTTGCAATCTGCATACTGGGCGGCTATTTCGCGATCACCAACGTGATGAGCGTGGGCGGCATACAGTCCTTCATACAGTATATGCGCTCCTTCATGCAGCCGCTCAACCAGATCGCCAACATATCCAACGTGCTGCAGCAGACGGCGGCGGCGGCCGAGCGTGTTTTCGAATTTTTGGATGAGCAGGAGGAGCCTAAGGAGGAGGAGAACGCTTTAAGCGTGAACCGCACGCAGGAGAAGGACACCGACACGCTGGTGCGGGTGCGCAGCCGCGTTACGTTTGATCACATCTCCTTTGGCTATACGAAGGATAAGCAGATCATACACCGGTTTTCAGCGGAGGTGAGCCCGGGCCAGAAGATCGCCATCGTAGGGCCTACGGGTGCCGGCAAGACCACCATCGTGAAGCTGCTCATGCGTTTTTATGATGTGGATCAAGGCGCGATCGAAATCGACGGGCATGACATCAGGCTGTTCAAGCGGGATGAACTGCGCAGTCTTTTCGGCATGGTGCTGCAGGATACATGGCTGTTTAACGGCACGATCGCCGACAATATACGCTATGGGAAACTCGATGCGACAGAACAGGAGATTCGGCGCGCGGCCAAGGCGGCACAGGTGGATCACTTCGTGCGCACACTGCCCGACTCGTATCAGATGGTGCTCAACGAAGAGGCGAGCAATATCTCGCAAGGCCAAAAGCAGCTTCTGACCATCGCGCGCGCTGTATTGGCCGATCCGGAGATCTTAATACTCGATGAAGCGACCAGCAGCGTGGATACGCGTACGGAGGTGCTGATACAAAAAGCGATGGATAACCTGATGAAAGGGCGCACGAGCTTTATCATTGCGCACCGGCTGTCCACCATTCGCAACGCCGATTGTATACTGGTCATGAAGGACGGAGATATCGTAGAGCAGGGCTCGCACGATGAGCTGATCGCACAGAACGGCTTCTATGCCGGTCTATACTACAGCCAGTTTGAACATGCGGGCTGATACAAAAAGCGAAAGATTCGAAAAGCAGTGTTGACATGCGTGCCAAAAAGCGCCCTGATGCCAAGCTTCCGGGCGCTTTTCCATTGCCAAATGGGCGCGCATATTTTTGCTTTACAAATGAAGCGGGAAAAGCTATAATAAACAGAACAAATGTTTGAACGAATGAATGATCGCAAATTAGCAGGCCACCCGGCAGAAAAGGAGCCGCCATGGAGCTCATGGAAAAACTGGCCATATTGGCCGACGGTGCAAAATATGACGCCGCCTGCACGTCCTCAGGCGCAGACCGCACCGGCGGGAAAGGGTTGGGCAGCGCGCAGATGGCCGGATGCTGTCACAGCTTTTCAGCGGATGGCCGGTGTATCTCTCTGCTCAAGGTGCTGATGACGAACCATTGCGTGTATGATTGCAAATACTGTGTCAACCGCAGCAGCAATGATATGCAGCGCGCGGTCTTTACGCCGGAAGAGCTGGCGGAACTGACCGTGCAGTTCTACCGGAGAAATTACATAGAAGGGCTTTTTTTATCCAGCGGTGTGTTGAAAAATCCCGATTATACCATGGAGCGTATGATCAGGGTATTGGAGCTTTTACGTTGCCGGTATGATTTCTGGGGCTATATACACGCCAAAACGATCCCCGGCGCTTCCCCCGGGTTGATCCAACGGCTGGGCTTGCTGGCGGATCGGCTCAGCGTCAACATCGAGCTGCCCAGCGAACAGAGCCTGCAAAAGCTCGCGCCCGACAAAGGGAAAAAGGCGATCCTAACGCCTATGGCGCAGATCAAGGAAGGGCTTATTCACAATAGGCAGGAGCTTGCGCTCTATAAGAACGCGCCGCGCTTTGCTACTGCCGGGCAGGCGACGCAGATGATCATAGGCGCAAGCCCGGAGAGCGATTACCAGATCATCAAGCTGACGGCGGCGCTCTATGAAAAATACGAACTCAGGCGCGTTTTCTATTCCGCGTACATACCTGTGGTGGAGGATACGCTGCTGCCCTCGGTGCGTATCCAGCCGCCGCTGCTGCGTGAGCACAGGCTTTACCAGGCGGACTGGCTGATGCGCAAGTATGGGTTTGCACCCGACGAGCTATTAGGTGAGAAAGAGCCCAATTTCAACCCTTATTTAGACCCGAAATGCAACTGGGCCATCCATCATCCCGAGTTTTTCCCGGTGGACGTGAATAAAGCCGACTTGCAGGAGCTGCTGCGTGTGCCCGGCATCGGGCCTGTGAGCGCACGGCGTATCATCATTGCACGCAGGAACGGCAAGCTGGACATGCATGCGCTCAAGCGCATAGGCGTGGTGCTCAAGCGCGCGAGGTTCTTCATCGTTACCGGCGATTGTCCGCGCGGCCTGCGGCTAGGCAAAGAGAGCGCGGTGCGCGCGCTGGTGGATCCGAAGGTTTTTTCATTTGGCGTGGAGCAGTTGTCCTTTTTCGGCGGGCCGGGAGCGCTTGTAGCAGCGGATGATGTGGTGAGTATGGAACAAGCGGTAGAGGAGGCGGTATCATGCCTAACTTCAGGATCCGTGTAACGCCGGGGGAAATAGTATACCATTATGACGGCGGGCTGGCCGGATTTTTTTGCTGTGTGCACGCATGCGTCTATTCCAAAACGATGCCGCTGGCCATTCTGCCGGAAGGGGAGGCACAGCCCTGCCTGATGCCCGTGCAGGTGATTCAAACGAACGGCGAGACCGCCTGCCGGGTGCGTGATTCGGTGAACGAGCATATCGGCGCGCGCGCGCTGGAACTGGTGGAGACCGTGTTTTTAAGCTGCATGCGTGAAAAAGAGATGGCGTTGCTGCGGTTTTTGATCAAGGGATACCGCGAAGGCAAAAGGGCGGCGTATATGCTGGGGCATCCCGAAGTCGCACCGTTGCTGGACGCAGAACGTCACCTGCTGCGTGAACGTCAGCTGCTGCTGGGGTTCGTCCGGTTTACGGAGTACGATGGCGCGCTGGTGTCCATCATCACGCCTAAGAACTTCATATTGCCGCTGATCGCCCGTCATTTTATCATGCGATATTCGTGTGAGAATTTTATGATCTACGATCAAACGCACCAGGCGGCGCTTATCTATTACGACCGCAAAAAGCGCATCGTGCCGCTGCAAGCACTCGAACTGCCCGTGGTATCCGAGAAAGAGGAGCAATACCAAACACTTTGGAAACGGTTTTACGAACAGATCGCGATTTCTGCGCGCGAAAACCCGAAATGCCGCATGAGCCATATGCCCAAGCGCTATTGGGAGCATATGCCGGAGGTTCGGGATTTATTGCACAAGCAACCGGGTCAAACGCAAAAAAGCGAGCAGACCGGGCGGCTGTTCTTGCCGTAAGCGGATGGGGTTTTACAATATCCTCGCGCGGGCATGCAAGCAGCGTGCACCATCGATGCAGATGCATCCTTTCAAAAAATTTGGCATATCATAGAACGGAATGATTCAATAAAACGTACAAAGCCCGCACTACTATTTCTTTGCGGGTTGGTCTATAATAGGGAGTGATATGGAAAACCGCAAGCTTCGTTTTAGGGATGGAAAACTGAAAATCATGCAGCTGACTGATACGCAGGAGCTTCCTGTATTTTCGCCGGACACAATCCGTTTAATTGAGCATGCGCTCAGAAAAGAAAAGCCGGATCTTGTTGTTTTTACGGGCGACCAGCTGAAAGGATACAGCGGAAAATACAGAGGGAAACACGCCGAAAGGCGCGTATCTCAGGCGATTCATACACTCATCGCTCCACTTGTGAAACACAACACCCCTTTTTTGGTTACATTCGGCAACCATGACCGGCAGGTGGGGTTGTCCAACGCGGAGCAGATGGAGATATACAGCGGCTACAGCCTGTGCTGCAACCGCCACGCGGAGCACTACGAGCCGGGCACCCTGTGCATGCCCGTCTATGACGAACGCGCACAACGGATTCAATTCGCGCTGTATCTGTTTGATTCGCAGGGCAATGCGCGCACGGGCGGCTATGAAACCGTAAGACAGGACCAGATCACGTGGTATCGCGAAAAACGCGATGAATTAGCCGGCAGGAATGGCGGTGTGCCTGTTTATGCGCTGGTGTTCCAGCATATCCCCTTGCCTGAGTATTACTGTGTGCTGCAACGAATCCCGCGAAAACACGCCGGAGCCATACGCGCTTATCGAACCCACAAGAACAAACACTTCCGTTTGCCGCCCCCTGCGCGGGCGGACAATGAGTTTTTCAAAGAACCGCCCTCCGTACCGGATGAGAATGCCGGGGAATTCGACGCATTTTTACAGAAGCAGGACATACTGGGCGTGTATTGCGGCCACGACCACAGCAATAGCTTTGTGCGCAATTATAAAGGCATCGACTTAGGCTACACACAGAGCAGCGGATTCAATGAATATGGACCGGGCATACTGCGCGGCGTGCGCCTGTTTACGCTGTGCCAGTCGGACACGTCGTGTTATCGCACGTATACGCAGACGTTCGGCGAGCTGTGCGGAGAAAGGGTATCCAGGCCGTTTTTGGATCTGATCTACCGGATTATGCCCACCTCAAAAGACCAGCTGTTCTATATGGCGTTTAGAGCGGGCGCTGCTCTGCTGCTCGGCGCTGCAGGGCTGGGTGCTTTGCTGCTGCTTGCTTAGCAAGAGGATACACTTCTTACCTGCAAAAGATAAAGGATAAAATTAAAAATAGTTTACATTTCGATGATGACGCGAAGATCAAGACGTGATACAATCAATATATATCGATTATCAAAATTTTACTCGTTTGGTCGGGGTTTCACAGGGTCTTTTTGATTCGGTTATAAAAACGGCGATGCCGTAGGGGGAATGGGCTGCCGCCTGTTCGGAGGTCTTCATGTATAGGGAAAGTATCGGAAAGTTGGCGCGGATATGTGCGGCGATCGTGCTGTTGATGTTGCTGTTGGTCGGGGCGGGTGCAGCTGCGGCCGAGGCTTCGCCGGGTGAGATCAAGCTCACCGCCGCCAATCATGCGACTGTCCAGAAGTTGAGCAAGCCTGCAGGCGTGCAGTCGGTTAAACATTCCAGCTCGGCTGTCAAGGTGAGCTGGGACAGGGTGAAAAACGCGAAAGGGTATATCGTATACCGTTCCAATTCGCCGGAAGGCGGCTATATCAAACTGCTGACGCTCCAAGGCGGCGCGACGCTGGCGCATATCGATCGAAAGATCACGCCGGGCCGTGTGTATTACTATAAGATCGTAGCGTATGCGCCCGGCTACAAGAACAGCAGCGCGAGCACGCGTACGCTGGGCACCACCGTATTGAAGAAACCCACCGGGCTTACGGTCAAACTAAAATCCGCCGCCTCCATACAGGTGGGCTGGGATGCTATGCCCGGCGTCAGGGCCTATTATATCTACCGCTCCGAAAAGCCGAATGAGGGTTTTAAGAAGATCGCGTCCGTGAAGGGAAGGCTGAACACGAGCTATCTGGATACAGGGCTTAGGACCTCTAAGCAATACTATTATCGCGTGGCGTCATACAGGGTGCTGGAAGGGCGCGCCAACAGGAGCTATAATTGTGCGTCCTCGGAAAGAATCGTGCTGCTGGCCAGGCCTGCGGGCGTAAAAGCTGTTCAATCAGGGGACAGCGCGGCTAAGATAACCTGGAGTCAGGTCGCAAAAGCGAAGGGGTATCATATCTATCGCGCTGAGTCTCAGTCCGGGTCCTATAAAAAGATCGGAAGTGTTTCCGGCGGGGCTTTGACAAGCTATCAGGATAAATCCATCTCCAAAAGCGGCGTGTACCACTACAAGATCGTCGCCTATATATCGGAAAAAAGCAGCGCCTCCAACAGCCAAAGCAGCGCGGCTTCCGCAGGCGTCGATCTGCGTAAGCTGGGCAGCCTTTTCGGCAAGATCGTCATACTGGATCCGGGCCACGGCTACAACGCCTCCGGGTATGCATCCGGCGGCAGCTATAAGGGCTATGTGGAGGCAAAATATAACCTGATCATCGCGAACAAGATCAGAAAAAACCTCGCGGATCAGGGTGCGGTCGTTTACATGACGCGCACCGGCAGCAGCGATGTGACCTTTGCCCACCGCATGGCGAAAGTGAATAAATATGTATTGCAACAGATACTCAAGAACGACACCGTGAGCGCCGCAAAGAAGACGGAGATCAACCGGCTGATCAGATTGATGGACGGTATACTGAGCGGCACAAAGAAATCTGCCGATTATTTCAACATACCGTATGACTATTCCTATAAGAAGAGGATCAGCGCGGATTTAAGGAAGGTATTTGAAATACAGGGTGTTTCCCCATTCGTCAAAAACAATATGATATTTATATCGGTGCATTCCAATGCGACGGGTTATCCGATCAATGAGAGTGTCAGCGGCACATCCGCCTTCTATATGACGAATGCCTGCCGCTATACACAGAACTACTACACGAAATACTCCTATGGGACGAAGAATGCGGAGCTGGCGCGGCTGTTGATGACGAAAGTGGCGGATGCGGCCGGATTTAAAAGACACGGCGCGTATGTGGAGGATTATTTCATGATACGGGAGCATAATATTCCCGGCGCGTTGCTGGAAAGCGCCTTCCATACCAATGCATCGGATCGCAAAAAGCTGATGAGCGCTGCATATCAGAACAAGATCGCCGCCGGGGTCACCGATGCTGTAAAGGCGTATTACCGTGCAAAATAGGCTCAGGATTGCAATGCACAACGGCTGATTGCCGAATGCGCATGATGCGGTATCAAATGCGCACGCCGCAGCGCAGATGCGGGAATTATTTTCAGCCGATGTGTGCGTTTGGAAAAAGTTACCGCTGCGGCAACGGCTCTTCTGTTCATACGGTATGCGCACCGAAAAGCCGCACACACTGCTCGATACAGCGCGCAGTCTGAGAAAAACGCTGATTGCATATCATTTTCTTGTTCATTTTTTCTTTGCAACCACTTTACTTTGCTGCATAAACAGCCAATTCTTCGTGTTTGTAAATGAGATATCTTCGTGATATAATATGTACTGATTTTTATAGAAATTGGGAAGGGAGCACGAATATGGGCGAAGTCAGAAGGCTGTTCGTGGAAAAACAAAAAGGGTTTGACGTGGAGGCGCAGCATTTATTGCAGGATTTGCGCAACGACTTGGGGCTAAAAAACATCGACGCACTGCACTTGTATAACCGATATGATATTGAAGGGTTGTCACAGGAGAATTTCGAGCGCGCAAAGAACAGTATTTTCAGCTTACCGAATGTCGATCGCGTCTATGAAACCGAGATGCCTGCACAAAAAGGCTTTCGTGTGTTTGCCACGGAATATCTGCCCGGACAGTATGACCAACGGGCGGACTCTGCCGAACAATGCGTGCAGCTGCTCACACAGGGAGAATGTGTGCGCGTGGCAACGGCGCGCGTGATCGCGCTGGCGGGTGAGATCAGCGATGAGGATGTGCAGAAGATACAGAAATATCTGATCAACCCGATTGAATCCAGGCTGGCGAGCGAAAGCATCCCTTCCACACTCGACTTAAAGCTCGGCATGCCGCAAGATGTCGCCGTCATGCAAGGGTTTACGGAGCTGGATGACGCAAGTCTTACGCGGCATTATGAACAGGACGGCGAATATGCCATGAGCTTAGACGACCTGCGTGTCTGTCAGCGCTATTTTCGCGATGTTGAGCGGCGTGATCCGACGATTACGGAGATGCGCGTGATCGACACCTATTGGTCCGACCATTGCAGGCATACCACTTTCTTGACCGAGCTGGACGAAATCACCATAGAAGAAGGCGAATACAGGGGCGCGGTTGCGGATGCGCTGGCGTTGTATCATACCGCACGCAAAGAAGCGGGGCGGGAGGACAAGCCCGTTTGCATGATGGACATGGCGACCATCGGGGCGAAGGTGCTCCAAAAACGCGGTATTTTAGATAATCTGGACGAATCGGAGGAGATCAACGCGTGCAGCATACGCGTGCCTGTGTGCATAGACGGCAAAGAAGAGCCCTGGCTGGTGCAGTTCAAAAACGAGACGCATAACCACCCCACGGAAATCGAGCCGTTTGGCGGTGCCGCGACCTGCTTGGGCGGCGCGATCCGTGATCCGCTGGCGGGCAGGGCGTATGTCTATCAGGCGATGCGTGTGACCGGCTGCGGCGATCCGAACACGCCGTATGAGCAGACGCTGAAAGGCAAGCTTCCTCAGAGAAGTCTGACCATTGGCGCGGCGAACGGGTACAGCAGCTACGGCAACCAGGTCGGTGTTGCGACCGGGCAGGTCAGCGAAATCTATGACGACGGCTATGTGGCCAAGCGCATGGAGGTCGGCGCGGTGGTGGGCGCGTGTCCGGAGGAAAACGTATGCAGGAAAGTGCCTCAAAAGGGGGATGTCGTGGTATTGGTGGGCGGCCGCACAGGACGCGACGGCATCGGCGGGGCGACAGGCTCGTCTCAGGCGCACGATGAGATGTCCATCGATGTGTGCGGTTCGCAGGTGCAAAAGGGCAACCCGCCCACCGAGCGCAAGCTGCTGCGGCTGTTCAGGAATCCTCGGGTCAGCCGTATGATTTTGCGCTGCAACGACTTCGGAGCGGGCGGCGTGAGCGTCGCCATAGGCGAGCTGGCGCCGGGGCTTCGCATCGATCTGGACGCGATCCCCAAAAAATACGAAGGGCTGGATGGCACAGAGCTTGCGATATCGGAATCGCAGGAACGCATGGCGGTGGTGCTCGCACCCGGGGATATGGATGCGTTCATACAAGAGGTGGCCGCCGAAAATCTGGAAGCGACAAAAGTAGCCGAAGTCACGGATGAAAACAGGCTGGTGATGATCTGGCGGGGCAGCCTCATCGTGGACATCAGCCGTGCATTTTTAGACACCAACGGCGCTAAGCAGACTGCACGCGTGAAAATTGGCGCGATTGACCCTTCGCAGAACCATCGCAGGCAGCTGCCTGAAGAGGTGCTGAACAAAAGCACAAAACAGGCTTTTCTTGACAACCTCAAGCGTTTGAATGTGTGCGCACAAAAAGGTTTAGCCGAGCGTTTCGATGCGTCCATCGGTGCAGGCAGCGTGCTCATGCCGTATGCCGGGCGCTACCAGATGACACCGGAAGAGGGGATGGTCGCGAAAATACCGGTTTTATACGGAAATACACAGGATACGACGGTGATGACCTATGGCTTTTCACCTAAGCTGAGCGCGTGGAGCCCGTTTCACGGGGGCGCGTTTGCGGTGGTGGAAGCGCTTTCAAAGCTGTCGGCATTGGGTGCCGATCCTCTGTCCGCGCGATTGAGTTTTCAGGAATATTTTGAAAAGTTAAGCGACGAACCCAAGCGCTGGGGCAAGCCCGTGTCGGCGTTGCTGGGCGCGCTGGGTGCGCAGCTTCATTTGGGCGTCCCTGCCATCGGCGGGAAAGACAGCATGTCCGGCTCGTTTGGCGATATGGACGTGCCGCCCACGCTGGTGTGCTTTGCGCTGAGCATGAGCAAGGCGGCGCATACGCTTTCAGCGGCGCTACAGCCTTGTGCTTCCGATGTTTATTATGTGCCGGTGCCGCTCAATGGCGGCGGATTGCCCGATTACGAAGCGCTTAAGCGTGTCTATAGCGCGGTTTATGAAGCATCATGTGCTGAAAAAATCCTATCGGCAAGTGTGGTCCGGGAAGGCGGCGCGGCGGCGGCTGTGGTGCGTATGGCGCTGGGAAACCGCGTGGGCTTTGCCTTTGAGCGCGATATCACACAGGATGTACTCTATGCGCCTCATGTGGGTGCGCTGCTGTTGCAGCTCGGCCAAGGCGCTTGTCTGCCCGAAGAAATTGCATGCACGAAGCTTGGAAGCGTTGCGGATTCCGGGGGGATGCAGTTGCAGGAGACTTTCATGGCCTTTGAGGATATACTGGCGGCCTACGAATCGACGCTGGAGCCGGTGTTTGCGACGGAACCATATTTCACGCCCGTTATGAAGGAAGTGCCGTTGTATGCGAAAAAACATGCTTACGGCAGCCGCTCCATTGCGCAACCGCGTGTGGTCATACCGGTGTATCCGGGTATCAACTGCGAATACGACACCGAGCGTGCATTCATGCGCGCAGGCGCGGTGGTAAAGACCATCGTGATGAACAATCTAAGCCCGTCGGGGATTGAACAAAGCATATTGGCGATGCAAAAAGCGTTTGACAACGCGCAGATCATCATGCTGCCCGGGGGCTTCTCCGGCGGCGATGAACCGGATGGCTCCGGAAAGTTCATCGCGACCACGCTGCGGAATCCGCGCCTGAAGGACGCGATACACCGCTTCCTCGCGCGTGACGGGCTGATGCTGGGCATCTGCAACGGCTTTCAGGCGCTGATCAAGCTGGGGCTTGTGCCCTTTGGCGAAATTCGCGACATAAAAGAGGACGACCCGACGCTGACATTCAATTCGCTGGGCAGGCATGTGTCCCGTATGGTGAATACGCGGGTCACGTCTACATTGTCCCCCTGGCTGTCCCTCAACGAGCCGGGAGATGTACACACATTACCTGTGTCGCACGGGGAGGGGCGGTTTGTAGCGAGTGATGCGTATCTCGGCCAACTGATCGCAAACCACCAGATCGCCACGCAATATGTGGACGCAACAGGTGCGCCGAGCGGCGATATACAATGGAATCCGAACGGTTCCATGTGTGCCGTCGAGGGCATCACCAGCCCCGACGGGCGGATCTTGGGCAAGATGGCGCATAATGAGCGCTTGGGGGAAGGCTTGTTCAAAAATATCCCCGGCGAAAAGGATCAAAAGCTGTTTGAAGGCGGCGTTCGCTACTTCGAATAAAGGCGTGTGTCTGTAAAAGCCGCATCACACGACAGAACGAAGCGGAAAGCCTGCGGGATCCCAGCCTTTAGGCGAGTTAAAAACAAAAAGACAAACATCAAGCCGGCAGACGCATCGTCTGCCGGCTTGATCGTCGTAAAACGGATCTGCACGGCAAAGGTAAAACGCAAAAAAAGGATGCTTCCCGGCTGCTGTTCATCTTCGTCTGGAAGCATGAGGCCGCACACCTGCCGCAAAGCTGCCTGTAAGAGCGGCTTACGGCTGTTGCTGCTTGCGCTTGCGATATCCTTTTTGCCCGCTTCAGCCCAGCAGCTTTTGAAGATTTTCAGCATACGGCGCACGCACGATCCCTTTTTCCGTTACGATGGCGCTCAGATAGCCGGCAGGGGTGACGTCGAACGCGGGATTGAAAGTCTTAATCCCTTTAGGCGCCACGGCGTTGCCCTTCACATAGATGATCTCGTCGCCGCTGCGTTCCTCGATGGGTATCTGCGCGCCGGTGGGGCAATGCAGGTCGATGGTGGGGGTGGGCGCAGCGATGTATACGGGTATGTGAAAATGCTTAGCCAGCACGGACACGGAAAAGGTGCCGATCTTGTTCGCCACATCGCCATTCGCGGCAACCCGGTCACAGCCGGTGATGACGGCGTTGATCAAGCCCTTTTGCATCAAAACGGCGGCCATGCTGTCGCATATGAGGGTCACGTCTATATCCGCTTGCTGCAGCTCATAGGCTGTCAGAGAGGCGCCTTGCAGGCGCGGACGTGTTTCGTCTGCATATACGCGCAAAGGGAAGCCGCGTTCTTTGGCGAGGTAGAAGGGTGAGAGCGCTGTGCCGTATGCGGTGGTGGCTAATATGCCCGCGTTGCAATGTGTGAGCACGCCGTCGCCTTCGTGAAGCAGCGAAAGCAGATGCCCGCCCAGCGCGCGGTTGATGGCTGCGTCCTCCTGATGTATAAAGATCGCTTCCTGCTCCAGTGCGTCTAAAAGCGCTTCTTGAGGAAGGCTTTGCAGGGATTTCGCTTTTTGGAGCATACGCTCCACCGCCCAGCACAGGTTGACGGCGGTGGGGCGTGCGGAACTGAGATAGGCGCCTTTTTGCTGGAGGCATTCAAAAAACGCGCCCCCGGCTTGTGTGCATTCCTGCGCTGCCAACACCATACCATAGGCCGCTGCAACACCGATGGCGGGTGCGCCGCGCACCTGCATGACGGATATGGCATGATGGACCTGTTGTGTGCTGTCCAGACGGACGTATACGGTTTCTTCAGGCAGCCGGGTCTGATCCAGCAAGACCAGCTGACCGGATTCCCATTTGAGCGTGACGATGGCAGACATAAGCCCTCCTTATGGAATGAGTGATGGTTGCAGGCGTGTATGCCTAGGCAGGCGGGGAGTTATGAACGGCTTTTGCCGTATGCGCTGCCCGTTTATGAGGCGCCCGAAAGACAGAGCGAAAACCCGCACAGCTCAGCGTCGAGTACCACACTCCCTGCGTCACCTTCGATGCCGTCTGCTCGAACGCCTACGCCTTTGTCTTGCAGATACGCCAGTGCGCGTTCGATTTGGTTGCACCGGATATGGATTTGGCTCTGCGCCGGGCTGTTTGACACCTCGATGGGGCAAGCGTTCAGCGAAGCGGCAGGCTGCGGGAAGAGCGATGCGAGAAGCCCGCGGGCTGTATGGGCTTTTTGCTCTTCCTGTGCGTGCAGTACGATGCGTGAGATGGAAAAGCCGTGCAGGGAAGCGACGGCCTGTGCGCTCAACGCCGTAATCTCACCGTAACGCTGCTCCTGCACGAGCGGGTTGGGCACCATCCAGCTTCCGCCGCAGGCGAGCACCTTCTCATAGCGCAGATATTGCCCGATGTTTTGCGCATTGATGCCGCCGGTCGGTATGAATTTAAGCATATGATAGGGTGCGCTGATGGCCTTTAAGGTGCTCAAGCCGCCCAGGGATTCGGCGGGGAAGAATTTTGCAACCAAAAGGCCTGATTCCAGCAACGCCTGCATGTCGGTGGGGGAGCTGCAGCCCGGTACTACAGGCAGGCCGTTGTCTATGCAATAGCCTACGATTGCTTTGGAAAACCCGGGGGTCACTATAAATTTTGCGCCTGCATCGGCGGCTGCTTTGGCCTGATCCAGGTTAGTGACGGTGCCTGCACCCGCCAGCACACCGGGCAGTTCGCTGCATACGTGGGCGATGCCCTCTTTTGCTGCGTCGCTGCGAAAGGTGATCTCGGCTACATCGATGCCGCCTGCATACAGCGCATTGCAAAGGGGAACGGCTTCTTCGGGCGTGTTCAGCTTGATCACGGGTATGATGCCGCAGCGCTGGATTCGTTTCATAATATCCATAGTAGAACGCCTCCAAAAATTGATTCAAAAGCATTATATCACAAGCGGAAGGCCGCCATGACAGAGCTGTGCATGTGCGTTTGCCGCGAACGAAAACCGCACGCGCATAACATGATAATGCCTGTTTGCGGCTATTATAACACAAGCAAACACAGGTGGGTAGCCTGTGGCCTTGCTTGACCGAAAAGGGTGCGGCCTGTATAATTATAGATATGAAACAACACAGCAGGGGGGCAAAATGATCATTCCGGTGGACACACATACCCATTCCGTTGCCAGCGGGCACGGTTTTAGCACATTGCATGAATTGATCGGGCAGGCAAAACAGATCGGCCTGCCGATGTTTGCATTTACGGAGCATGGCCCGGCCATGCCCGGAGGGCCGCCGCCCTATTACTTTTCAAATCTTTATTTGATCCCGCGTGAAAAGAACGGTGTGCGCATCATACGCGGTGCGGAGGCGAATATTGTCGATTTGGAAGGAAACATCGACCTCGAGGGCCGCTATCTGGAGCATATCGAATATATGATTGCCAGCCAGCATACCGTTTGCATGCAGCCGGGCACGCCCGAACAGAACACGGAATGCATGGTCGCCGCGCTGGAAAACCCTTATGTGGATACAGCGGGTCATCCGGGGAATCCGTCGTTTGATTTGGATCCGTATCCGGTGGTGATGGCGGCAAAAAAGTATGACAAGCTGATCGAAATCAACAACCATTCGTTTTTATACAGAAAAGGAAGCGGGCCTAAGTGCGCTGAATTTGCCAGGCTGTGCGCGGCGCATGATGTGCGCATTGCGATTGGAAGTGATGCGCATATTCAGGAATCCTTGGGTGTGTTTACCATAGCGATTGCGATGCTTGAAGAGCTTGCGTTTCCCCAAGAGCTGATCGTAAACGCAACACCTGAACGGTTTTGCGCCTATCTGGATGAACGTGTAAACAGGCTGCCGCAGCAAAGCTGACAGCCTGTTATTTTTATTTCAAATCCGTGAATTGCCTTTTGGATGCACATCTTGTATAATAGATTGTATTTATATACCTATATTCAGGACTTATTCATACTTTATTAATTGTTTAGGAGGGGTGGAATGTTTCGTCTCAAGGAGTACGTAATTGACCTGGCTGTAGACCAGACGTTGCGCAATATGTACGAAGTTTCCATGAAAAACGGCAGGAATACGGTTGCGCTCGAATATGTAGAGGATCAAGAGATCAAGAAGATCACCTATGTGCAGCTGGATGCATATGTAGAGGGGGCAGCATGCAGGCTGAGGGGTATTATAGGGGAACAAGCCAATAAATTCATTGGTCTGAAAATGAAGAACTCCCCCAAGTGGATCATCGCATTCTGGGGCATTCTGCGCAGCGGCAACAATCCGGTTTTGCTGGATGCGCGCGCCAATGATGCGCAAATCGAACATTTGCTTAAGCAGAGCGGGGCTGTTGCGCTGCTCAGCGACGTAGGCACGGAAGCCATACCCGACAATGTCGTGCGTATTCATCCGGATGAGATCTGTTATTATACGGATCAGGCGCAAGGGGAGGAGCACTGGGGCGACATGCTTTGTCTGTGCACCAGCGGCACCACGGCGACCTCCAAGGTATACGCTTATGACGGGCAAAGCTTTTCTCAGATGTTTTTGGGGCTGCGCGGCCTGCTCAAGAAGACAGACCGGCTCAGCCGGGAGCATGTAATGGAAAAAAGCCTCGCTTTTTTGCCGTTGCACCATATCTTCGGGCTGGTGGTGGTGTTTTTGCTGACATCGCTGACCGGCAACACCATCGTGTTTCCGGAGGATCTTGTGCCGGAGCATATATTGGAAACCTGCCGCAAGCACAGGATCACGCAGTTTGTGTGTGTGCCCATCTTCTGGAACGGCGTTGCGGCCGGCATTCTTAAAAAGGCGAAACTGCAAGGAGAGGCCACTGTTAAGAAGCTCAACAAGGTGATCGACTGGAGTATTCGTATTCAGAAGACATTCGGGCGGTTTGGGCAGAAGGTCATCACCAAGCTGGTGATGGGAAAATTCCAGCAAAAGCTGTTTGGCACGGATATGCACAGCATGGTGTCCGGCGGCGGGCATGTGCTGCCTGAGACGCTGCGCATCATAAACGGGCTGGGATACTATCTGGTCAACGGATACGGCATGACGGAAAACGGCATTATCGCCGTTGTCAATACGGAACGGATTGAAAAACGCTTAAATGGCAGCGTGGGCAAAGCGCTGGTACCGCAGCATGTGAAGCTGGGCGATGCGGGCAGCGACGGTGTGGGCGAGCTGCTCACCCGCGGGCGCACCATGAATATCGGCCAGATGATCGAGGGCAAGCTCGTGCCCCGCGACTTAAACGAAAACAAAGGCTGGTTTAAAACGGGCGATGTGGCGCGCTGCGAAAAAGGGAACTACTACATCGAAGGCCGCCTGAAGGAAGTCATCATCAATGAGTCCGGCGAAAATGTCTACCCGGATGAGTTGGAAGACAGCTTCATGGATCTGCCGGATGTCAAGCTGTTTACCGTGATGGGCATTCAAAACCAGCTGTATGAAGATATTACGCTGGTGCTGGAGATGGAGCAGGGCGCAAAGACCGATGAGCTGACACAGCTCGCGCAGGAGATCAAGCTGCGCAACGGCGCGCTGCCCCTGTTCAAGCAGGTGCGCAGCGTATTGATTTCGCTGGATCCCATGCCTTTAGCCAACGGCATCAAGGTGAAGCGTCAGGCGATGAAGAAGGCGATCGAAGAGAAGACCTGGAATTCCGCTAAACTGGATTTAAACACCGGCAAAACCTCCGGCATACAACCGGAACAAAAGAAGCAGGCGGTGCAGGAAAACGAGCTGACGGAATCCGTTAAGAAGGAAATCCGCAGCATGTTTGCGGAAGTGCTGTTTATGAAGGAAGAAGAGATCGACGACGACGCGCATTTCATATTCGACCTGGGCGGCGACAGCTTAACCAGCTTGTCCATGTTTACCAGAGCTGAAGAGCAATACGGCATCATGATCAGCGATCATGAGTATTACTCATGCACGAATGTCAACGAACTCGCCAAACTCATCGTAGCCAAAGTAACGGGCGGCGAAGTGGTGCTCAAGCAGCCTGAACAGACGCAAAAGGTGCGGATGGCCCGCTTTGAGGACACGCGCGAATACAAGGAGTTCAAGGCGCGCGAGGATTCGCTCATGCCCATGCTCACAGCCTATGGCAATCCCTATTTCGAGCCGCATGATTCGGCGCTTAGGGATGTATCCACCTTCAGAGGCAAGCAGGTGGTCAACTTTGCATCCTACAACTACTTAGGCTTCTCGGGCGATCCAGAGACCAACGAAGCCGCGATTGAAGCGGTGAAGAAGTATGGGTGTTCCGCGAGCGGCAGCAGGCTGTTGGCGGGCGAAAAACCCATACACAAGGAGCTGGAAGCGAAGCTGGCCGAATGGAAACGCACCGAGGACGCCATCGTGATGGTGGGCGGGCATTCCACCAATGTGACGGTGGTGGGCTCTTTCTGCAACCGAAACGATCTCATACTCTACGACGCGCTGTCGCACAACTCCATACTGCAGGGCTGCCAGCTGTCCTTAAGCGAGAGCAAGGCGTTCCCGCACAACGACTATGAAGCGCTGGAAAATACGCTGAAGCAGGTGCGCGACCAGTATGAAAAGGTACTCATCATCATAGAGGGCGTATACAGCATGGATGGCGATATCGCGCCGGTGAAGGAATTCGTGCGCATCAAGAAGGCGTACGGATGCTTCCTGATGGTGGACGAAGCGCACTCGAGCTGTGTGATCGGGGAAAACGGCGGCGGGGTGAACGAGTATTTCGATCTGGAGCCGGACGATATCGATATCCGGATGGGAACCCTTTCCAAGGGCCTGGGTACCTGCGGCGGTTATATCGCGGGCAGAGCCGTTATGATCAACCACATGCGCTATAATGTGCCGGGATTTGTGTTCTCGGTGGGCATGAGCCCGCCGCTGGCGGCCGCGTCTATCAAAGCCATAGAGATCATGCAGCGGGATAATTCAAGGGTGAAGGCGCTGCACAAGAACATCGCTTTCTTCGCGTCTGAAGCGAAAAAGCGCGGGCTGGATATCTGCCTGGCGGGCGAATCGGCCATCATGCCTATTTTGATCGGTGCGGATGAGCTGGCGTTTAAGCTGAGCATGGTGCTGCAGCAGGAAGGTGTTTTCGTGACGCCGGCCGTGTATCCGGCGGTGCCTAGGAACAAGGCGCGGCTGCGCTTTGGGTTGATCAGCGAGCACAAGGAGGAGCAGATCACCTTTGCGCTGGATAGCTTGGAAAAACATATGCGCGAGGAGGGCTTGCTTGCGTGATGAAGTTTTATTTAAAAACGATCAAAAGAAAGGGGGCGGGGTTATGTTTGTGCTGATGACAGACTCCAACAGCGAGATTCCGTATCAGATGGCAGACGAATATGATATCAAATGCATGTTGATGCCCTATATCATAGACGGGGAACAATTCGATTATGACTTAGGCAGAAATACGGATTTTAAAGCGTTTTTTGACCGCATGAAGCAAGGGGCGGAAGTTTCCACCGTGATGCGCAACACCCACGATTTCGTCGATTTTTTCAGGCCGCTGCTGGAGGAAGGGAAGGATATCCTATACATCGCGTTTTCTTCCAAACTCAGCGGGACATACGATTGCGCATGCATGGCAAAGGAGGAGATACTGCAGGAGTTTCCCGGCAGGCGCATTGAGATTGTGGATACGCTGGCGATCTCCTTCTGCGAAGGGCAGTTGGTATATGAAGCCGCAAAGATGCGCAATGCGGGCAAGACGCTGGATGAAGTGAAGGATTGGGTGGAGGAGAACAAGCAGCATGCCATTGCATATTTTGTGGTAGACGATCTGGTCTATCTCAAGCGGGGCGGGCGTGTTTCGGGTACGGCCGCGGCCATGGGTACGCTGCTTAGCATCAAGCCCATACTCTATGAATGCCCCGAAGGCTTTCTGAAAGTGGCCGAAAAGGCGAAGGGGCGCAAAAAAGCATTGAAGCGGCTGCTGGAAATGCTGGATGAAAAGAAGGCGGATGAGCGATATGCCTTGACCATCAAGCATGCAGACTGCGAAGAAGATGCACAATATCTCAAGGCGAAGATTCAGGAGAAATACAGCTTTAATGAAATTTTTATCCATTGGGTAGGCCCGGTGATCGGCTCCCACGCGGGCCCCGGCACCCTTGCGCTGGTCTTTATGGGCAAAGAGACCCGATAGCAATTATTTATCATTTTTTATCAGACGGGCAAGGAATTCCTTGCCCGTCTTGCTGTTTTGCTTAAAAAGCAGCGACGTGGATTTATGAGAAGATTTTTGTTTAAATTTAAGATTAGAAAACACTTTACATATCAAAAAAAAGCTTGTATACTACAAAATGTAAACCAAAAATCATAAAAACGGAAAATAAGTTAACATTTAGGAGCGCTTAGTATGTATAGTCAAACGAGAAACCACACCACGCTTCTGCTTTTGAGCAGCCTGTTCGTCGCATTGATGGCGGTGTGCGCTTATATACGCATCCCGCTGCCCTCTATGGTGCCTATTTCGCTTCAGACACTCTGTGTGTATTTGATGATGTTGCTGCTGCCTCCCCGGTATTCATTGCTCTCCATGGGGGTGTATTTGATGCTGGGGTTGTTGGGCTTGCCGGTGTTTACAGGCGGAGGCGGCATCGGTTATGTTGCGCAGCCGTCTTTCGGATTTCTGATGTCGTTTTTGCTCGTCGCGCCGCTGGGCGGATGGCTGTTTGCAAGGCTGAAAAAAAGAATCCGAAGCCTTTACGCCGCCGCGCTGTGTGTTTTGCTGCTCATGAGTGTTTTGATGTATGCGATTGGAATCGTGTATATGTGGACGATGATCAATGCATACGGCGCGGGGATATCGTTTATGGATGCGTTGGTGAGCGGCTGTGTCGTTTTTCTGCCGGGGGATGCGCTCAAGATCACCTGCTGTCTGCTCGTCGCACCCCGCATACTGCGTATGCCGCTTTGGGCGCGGTTGCAACAGGGCAGCGCTGCACAGGCAAAACAAGCGCATTGACAAGCGAATAAGGTTAGTGATACATTAAAATGGGTTTCTTCATAATGCCTACGAACGGAATTAAGAGCGGCATGCAGGCGTGCTGAAGGCTTCGATAGAGACATAAAATGATTCAAAGGCATTTATGAACGAAGATACAGCCAAACTAGGAATGGAGGAAACTCATGATGGATGACAACCAATACACCGATCAGAGCCAAGAGAACAACTCTGCGCCATTAGACCATGAGCCGCAGCATGCAGATGCGTCTGAACAACAATACGCTCAACCACAACAACCGCAGTACGGTCAGCCGCAGCAGCCACAGTACGGTCAGCCGCAGCCGCCGCAGTACGGTCAGCCGCAGCCGCCGCAGTACGGTCAGCCGCAGCAGCCGCAGTACGCTCAGCCGCAGCCGCCGCAGTATGGTCAGCCGCAGCCGCCGCAGTATGGTCAGCCGCAGCCGCCGCAGTATGGTCAGCCGCAGCCGCCGCAGTACGGCCAGCCGCAGCCGCCGCAGTACGGCCAGCCGCCGCAACAGCCGCAGCAGTATGCCCCGCCTGAAAAAGATAAGGCGGACGGCAAGTGCATCGCTTCGATGGTTTTGGGTATTTGCTCCATTGTTTTCTGCTGGGTGCCTATTCTAGGGCTTGTTGCGGCCATCATAGGCCTTGTGCTGGGTATTTCCGCCCGCAAAAACAACAAATCCGGCATAGGGCTTGCAGGCATCATCACCAGCTCGCTGGGCTTGGCGGCTTGCGTGATCTACACCATCGTCTGGATCTTTTTGATCTCAGCTGCCACCACGTATTACTACAATGATTTCTGGAATTGGGGTACTTATTATTAAACGGTTTTGTTAAGAATAAAGGCGTGTGGAATTCCACACGCCTTTATTATGCACTTTTACCGACGGGAGCCTTCGTAACTGGCGCACATGCTTTCTTCCGGCATCTTCGTATCGCATCCCGGGTTTGGGGAAACCTTAATCGAAGAAAGAGAGCAGGAATGGCTGTTTTCATTGTGCAGGCAACTGTCTACCGTGCATCGGATTTCCTGATGTCCATTGGTTTTCATGGTCCATCCTCCTTAAACAGTACTGTGACATTAGTATGTGCAAAACGCCATCCGGACAAACTGTTAATTTTTGACAATCAAAGAGGTACACGAATGATTCAAAGCTTCCCGCCTGTCTTTAGCCCGGAGTGCTCCGTGCTCATACTCGGTTCCATGCCCAGCCCTGTGTCGCTGCAAAAAGGGCAGTATTACGGCCATGAACGCAACCATTTCTGGGCGTTGATGGCGGATGTGCTGCAGCAACCCATGCCACAGGAATACGAAAAGCGCACACAAACGCTGCTGCTGTGCGGTGTGGGGCTGTGGGACGTGATCAGAAGCTGCGAACGGCAAGGCGCGCTGGATCGGGACATACGCAACGAGCAGCCCAACGATATAGCCGATTTGATCGAACACAGCCGTGTTCAACTGCTTGCGTTCAATGGGACGAAGGCGCAGTCGGTATACGAAAGGCATATCGTTTTGCCGCGGGCTGTGGATACGCTGCTGCTTCCCTCCTCCAGCCCCATACCCCGAAGGCATATCAAGTCGCTGCAGGATAAGCTGCCCATGTGGAGGAAGATCAGGGATTATCTGGTATAACCCGGCTTTTGCACGCATATGTATGGACATACATCATGAAGAAAGCGTGGATATGCGTGAAGAGAAGGTATCGCCGTAAGAGAAAGCTGGTTACTCCGCCCTGGCTGAAAACGCTGGCCGTATGCGGCGGCCTGCTGTGGGTCGTGCTGCTGATCGGGCTGCTTGTTTCACCGCAACCGCAAGAAAGGCATGCACCGCAGAACACTGCCGGCCCTTTGATCGATATCAAAAAAGCTGCCGGAGCACAAACGATCCGGTTCTATGGCACGGAATTAAACGAAGTGGTTCAGATGGATCTTGAGGAATATGTATGCAATGTGGTGGCCGCCGAGATGCCCGCCTATTATGAGCCGGAAGCGCTCAAGGCACAGGCGGTGGCTGCGCGCACACTGGCTGTATACAAGCGTGCCCACGGCGGGTGCAACAAAGCAAAAAACGCCGATATATGCGGGGATTTCGCTCATTGTCAGGCCTATAGCAGCGCTTTGCAGCAGCGAGAGGATTTTGGAGACAGCTACGACACGCTGAAAGAGAAACTCCAAAGCGCGGTGGATGCGACAAAAGGCGAAGTGATCACATATGACGGTGAAGTGATACAGGTGTTCTACCATGCGATGTCCGGCGGTATCACAGAAGATGTGCAGAATGTGTTCGCGGCGTCGCTGCCTTATTTGCGCTCGGTAGAGAGCAAAGAGGAGCTTTCCTATGAGGACCGTGTGAGCGTCGAGCGCATGAGCCGCACCCAGATGGCGCAGCGCATTGCGCATGCGTATCCCAATGCGAGCGAAGCGCTGGGTGTTGATATTCTCAGCCGCTATGCGAGCGGCCGGGTGGATGAGGTGCGCGTGTGCGGCATCGTCATGAAGGGGACACAGCTGCGCACGCTGCTGGCGTTGCCGTCTACGGACTTTACGGTCAAGGAGGAGGGGGAGGATATCGTGTTTACCTGCACCGGGTACGGCCACGGTGTGGGCATGAGCCAGGTGGGTGCAAACCTGATGGCACAGAAAGGTAAATCGTATCGTGAGATTTTAAGCCGCTATTATCTGGACACACGCATAGAAAATCACTAAAATATAAGGCCGATTTGTGATAAGGCGGATGCAGGTTATTAAAGAAAGAGAATGGTTGCAGCATATGCTTGCAAACCGTTCTGCTTTTTGGGTACAATAAAACAGAACTGCCGCACCGATGGACGCAAAGGAGAAAACATGGATCTTTTGGCAATCGTTAAAAATGTGATGGATCCGCTGATCGGGCAGGATAGATCGGTGGTGGCGGCTGTGTCCGGCGGCATGGACTCCATGGCGCTGCTGGATGTGCTGCTGAAGCTGGGTGTACGCATAGTGGCGGCGCATGTCCATCATGGCATCCGTGCGCATGCGGATGACGATGAGCGGTTTGTGCGGAAGTATTGCGCGCAGCGCGGCATCGCGTACCGCTTGAGCCGTGTGGATGTGCCCGCATACGCCGCGCACAACAAGCTGGGGATAGAGGAAGCGGCGCGCATATTGCGGCATGAAGCCCTCGGGCGGGTGATGCAGCAAACCGAGGCGAGCCGCATCGCGCTGGCGCATCACCTAAACGACCAGTGCGAAACCATCGTGTTTCATTTTTTGCGGGGAAGCGGTCTGCGTGGGCTGTGCGGTATGGAACAAGACGACGGCGTGTGCATACGGCCCCTTTTGCGCATAAGCAGGCAGGACATAGAGCGCTATTGCACACAGCATGGCATACCGTTTGTGCAGGATGAGACGAACGACGACCCGGCGTATACGCGCAACCGGATACGCCATGTGCTGCTGCCCGGGCTCGAAACGTACAACGCCAATCTGGCCGCTACACTGAGCCGAAACGCGGATGTCTTGCGCTGTGAGGACGATTACCTGGAGCAGCAGGCAGGTGAGCTGCTGCGCAAGGCGGGCTGTGCTGAGCAAGATGCGTACAAGCTGTGCTACTCTACGCTGGGCTGTGCGCACACAGCGCTTGCACGCAGAGTGATCCGGCTGTGCTTAAGAGAGCTTGGCGGCTTAAAGGATATAACGGCAGGACATGTAGACGATGTGCTCTCGCTGCGCAACGGGAAGCTGTCTTTGCCCAACGGCATACGGGCACAGTCAAGCGGCGGCTATCTGTGGCTGGGCAGGCAGCAACCGAACCCGGCGGAAGAGACGCGGCTGATACTGGGGGGCACGACTGAGCTTGCGCGCGGGCGGATCATCGCCACATACCAGGCGGAGGCCGTCATTGCAAAGGACGCTTCCAGCCTGCAGCAATGCTTTTCGGCGGATTTTCCGCAGGCGGTGGTGCGTGTGCGCAGGGACGGGGATTACATCAGACCGTTGGGCATGCAGGGCAGAAAAAAGCTTTCAGACTACCTCATCGACAAAAAAATCCCTCAATGGGAGAAGGATGCGCTGCTGTGTGTCTGTGCGGGCAGCGAGGTGCTCTGGGTGGTGGGGGTGGGGATTTCACAGAGCGTGAAATATGAAGGCGAACAGGCGTTGGTGCTGCGTTATGAAGAAGGGCCTGTGTATGCACACACACAACAAGAAACAAATCTGCCGTGCGGGCAGTGATTTTTATGCATATTAGGGAGGATATCATGTATAAGGACGACATCGAAAAAGTATTGCTTACAACCGAGCAGATCCAGGAGCGTGTGGCGCAGTTGGGAGCTCAGATCACGAAGGATTACGCGGGAGAAGAGTTGCTGGCCATCGGGATACTAAAAGGAGGCATCGTGTTTTTTGCCGATTTAATCCGGTGTATCGATCTGCCTGTGCAATTTGACTTCATGGCGCTTTCGAGCTATGGTGCCAGCACGAAATCCTCGGGTGTGGTTCGGTTTTTAAAGGACTTAGACGAAGAGATAGAAGGGAAGAATGTGTTGATCGTGGAGGATATCATAGACACGGGGTTGACGCTTCGTTATTTGATGGACAACCTGATGTCCAGAAAGCCCACCTCTGTGAAGATATGCAGCCTTTTAGACAAGCCGTCGAGACGCAAAACGGATGTGAAGCCCGCGTATATAGGCTTTTCCATACCGGATTATTTTGTGGTGGGCTATGGGCTGGATTACAACGCGCAATACCGCAATCTGCCCTATGTGGGTGTTTTAAAACCGGAGGCTTATGGGAGATAATGGGCAGCTTGGGCTTTGCTGCTTCGGAAATACAAACTAATTATTGCGGCACAGATTACCGTATGATATAATAAACAGGTTATATCGCATTGAAAGGGTCGGCGTTCAAAGGGCGGGGTAGCCTTATGGCGCAGGCTATTGAACCGGGAGGATAAGCAGATTTGAAAAAATTTATGAGGGGTTCATGGGTCTACCTCGTCATCATATTGGTCATTATTTTGATGGCGACCATGTTTAATCCCGGCACGGGTGAAGACAAGAATATCACCTACTCAGAGTTTATGGATTACATGGCCGAAGAAAAGATCGCACAGGTGATCGTGATCGAACGCGATCTTTACGGCTTGCTGAAAGAGTCTAAGCTGGATGAAAACCAGTTCCCCAAACAATACGATTTTCGCACGTATGTTTCAGGCTCATTAACGGAGGACTTGACACAACAGGCTGCCAGGCTCACCGGCAAACGGCCGGAGCAGGTGACCACGGCGGACTACGGCTTTGGCATCACATATGAGCCGGTTCCGGAGACATCCTGGCTGGTGGATTTTTTGCCCTATCTCATTCTGCTGGGGCTGATGGCGGCGTTGTTGGTCTATTTGATGAAGCAATCCCAAGGCGGCGGCAAGATGATGTCGTTTGGCAAGAGCCGTGCGCGTATATCGGTGGACGATAAGGACGCAAAGAAGTTCAAAGACGTAGCCGGTGCCGAAGAAGAGAAAAACGAACTGGCTGAGATCGTAGATTTTTTGCGCACACCCAGAAAGTATATCGAGCTGGGTGCACGCATTCCGAAAGGCGTGCTGCTGGTGGGCCCGCCGGGGACAGGCAAAACGCTGCTCGCAAAGGCGGCCGCAGGCGAAGCGGGTGTGCCCTTTTTCAGCATCAGCGGCTCGGATTTTGTGGAGATGTTCGTGGGCGTGGGCGCTTCGCGTGTGCGTGATTTGTTTGAAAATGCCAAACGCAACGCGCCGTGTATCGTGTTTATCGACGAGATCGATGCGGTGGGCCGGCACAGGGGCGCCGGCATGGGCGGCGGCCATGATGAACGGGAACAGACACTCAACCAACTGTTGGTGGAGATGGACGGATTTACGCAAAACGAAGGCATTATCATCGTGGCGGCGACCAACCGTCCGGATATATTGGATCCGGCGCTGCTGAGGCCGGGCCGGTTTGACAGACAGATCCATGTCGGCTATCCCGACATCAAGGGCAGGGAAGAGATTCTGGAAGTCCACTCCGCGGGAAAACCGCTGGCGGAGGATGTGAATCTGAGCACGCTTGCCAAGCGTACACCCTGGTTTACCGGCGCCGATCTTGAAAATGTGATGAATGAATCGGCGATTTTGGCGGCTCGCCACAACCAAAAGCAGATCGGCATGGAGCACATTGAAGAAGCGATTACGCGCGTGCAGATCGGCACGGAGAAGAAGAGCGCTGTGGTCACGGAGAAGGATAAAAAGATGGTGGCGTATCACGAAGCGGGCCATGCGCTGGTAGCCAGACTGATGCCTAATTGCGACCCCATACATGAGATATCCATCATACCGCGCGGACCTGCCGGCGGATATACCATGATGCTCCCCAAGGAGGATACGAGATATCGTAAAAAAGCCAAGATGCTGGACGATATCGCCATGGCCATGGGCGGCCGTGCCGCAGAAAAGCTGCGTTTAGACGATATCAGCTCGGGAGCGAAGGGCGATATCAAGCAGGCATCCGAGATGGCGCGCCAGATGGTGATGGAATACGGCATGAGCGACGCCATTGGCCCCGTTTATTTAGCGGGCGATCAGGAGGTCTTTTTAGGGAAGGAATTCGGGCACCAGAAATCCTATAGTGAGAATGTGGCGGCGCAGGCCGATGCCGAGATCAGGCGCATTGTGGAAGAAGCGTATGTCCGTGCGGAAACGGTGCTGCGTGAGAATTTGGATGTGCTGGATCAATTGGCGCAAGCGCTGATAGAGAAGGAAAAAGTGTATGCCGACGAATTAGACCGCCTGCTTGAGGGCAAAGACTCGGCCTCCTCCTCATAAACCCTGCCTGCGAAAAGGGCAGCTAGGATGACCAAACGAGACGATTAAAATGAAATAGGGCGCCGCCCTATTTCTTTTTCGAGCGGTTTGACGACCGATTATAATGTTTCTAAGGGAGATGAAACGACATGTTGTTTTCCAAACGGATGGACAGGCTTACGGAGGGTATTTTTACCCGGCTGGCGGATCTGAAGCGATCGCTGAAGGATGAAGGCGTGCGGGTTGTGGATTTAAGCGTGGGCACGCCGAACATACCGCCGGAGCAGCATTGCGTGCAGGCGCTGCTGGAGGCGGCATCGGATGCGAAAAAATATGTCTATGCCATTGGGGATACGCAGGAACTGCTGGATGCGGCGGCGGCATGGTACGAAAGGCGTTATGGTGTGACGCTGGATGCGTCCTGTGAAATCGCGTCGCTGCTTGGCTCGCAGGATGGCCTGGCGCATCTGAGTATGACGTTGATCGATGAAGGGGACTTGGCACTCGTGCCGGAGCCGGGGTATCCGATTTTTATTTCAGGGCCGCAACTCGCGGGTGCTGAATTATACCATATGCCGCTCAAGAAGGAGAACGGCTATCTGGTGGATCTGGATGCGATTCCTGAGGACATTGCACGGCGCGCAAAGCTGATGATCATCTCCTATCCGAACAATCCGGTGACGGCCATCGCGCCGGCCTCCTTCTATGAGCGTGTGATCCGCTTTGCGAAAGAATATGACATCGTGGTGCTGCATGACAACGCCTATAGTGAGCTGGTGTTCGACGGCGTTGCCTGCGGCAGCTTTTTGGCGTACGAGGGTGCGAAGGATATAGGGATTGAGTTCAACTCGTTGTCTAAAACATATGGGTTGGCGGGCGCGCGTATAGGATTCGCGCTGGGTAACAGTCAAGTCATTGAAAAGCTTAAAATACTGAAATCCAATATCGATTACGGGATGTTCCTGCCCATACAGCAGATGGCGATCGCGGCCATTACAGGGGATCAGTCCTGTGTAGAGCGTATGCGCATGGCCTATCAAAGACGAAGGGATTTGCTCTGTGAATCGCTTTGCTCCATCGGGTGGCATATGGACAAATGCCCGGCTACGATGTTCGTGTGGGCGAGGCTTCCTGTGGGGTATCAGGATTCCGAAGTGTTCGTGTTCGAGCTTGCGCGGCGCACGGGGGTTTTGATGGTGCCCGGCGTCGTGTTCGGACCGAACGGGGAAGGATATGTGCGTATGGCGCTGGTGCAGGACGAAGAGGAGATCGCTTATGCGATCGAGCGGATCGAGGAAAGCGGTATGCTCCATGAGAATTGACCTGCACATGCATTCGACCGCGTCGGACGGTGTATTGGCGCCCTTCGAGCTGGTGCGGTTTGCTGCGGCCAACGGAATCGAATTGATGGCGATTGCCGATCATGACAGTGTGGATGGTGTGGAGGAAGCACAGAAGGCAGATGCAGGCATAAGCGTGGTGACTGCGGTGGAGTTGTCGGCGGATGTGGATGAAATGCACATACTGGGCTATGGCATTGATGCTGCAAACGAGAGGCTCAACGAAGAGTTGGCGCGCTTAAAAAGCTATCGAAATGAACGCAACCCTAAAATCATACGCAAGCTGCAGCAGCTGGGGATGAATATATCCATGCAGGATCTTGAAAAAAAGATGCATCATGGCAGCGTAGGGCGGCCGCATATCGCGCGCATACTGGTTCAAAAGGGCTATGTGCAGAACATACGGGAGGCGTTTTTACTCTATTTGGGCAGCCATGGAAAGGCCTATGTGAACAGGAAAAAACTCCCGCCTGAAAAGTGTATCGATCTGATCCACGCAGCGGGCGGAATTTCAGTGCTTGCGCACCCTTGCACACTGGGTCTTTCGGCAAATGCCTTGGGCGCGTATGTCAGGGAATTGAGGGATATGGGGTTGAAAGGGCTCGAAGTCTACCATTTTAAGCAGCACCCCAACACGCATGAATACCTCGATATCGCAAAAAAGAATGGCTTGTTGGTCAGCGGCGGCAGTGATTACCACAGCGGCAATGAGCTGTATGCGGTGGATACCGATGTACAGGAGGGGCTTACGCGGATGGTGTCCCTTCTTCTGGCGTATACGAATAAATAGCATAATTCTGATATGGTAAACGGTTGCTGGCGGCTTGAGAAGTATGGTAGAATGTGTTTGTGGAGCAGTCGCCCGCAGAGTAGCCGGAGAGTTTGATTAGGAGGAAGTCGGATGCTATCAGCATATGGTGAAATCAAGATTTTTGCCGGCAGCACAGGCATTAATTTTGCCAAGAAGATCTCTAAATGCCTAAACACAGAGCTTGGGGATTCAGAGACAATCCAGTTTTCTGATGGGAATCTGTTTGTGAGGATTAATGAACCTGTTCGCGATAAGGATGTTTACCTGTTGCAGCCTATTGCAAACGATCCGAATAAAGAATTTGTGGAAATCCTATTTTGGATGGATGCTTTTAAACGGGCGAGCGCCAATTCGGTCACAGCCATCATCCCTTATTTTAGCTATGCCAAGGGCGATAAGAAGGACGAGCCCAGGGTCTCTATACGGGCGCGTGTCTGTGCGGAGAGCATTGAATTAGCGGGCGCCGACCGTATTATGACCATGGATTTGCATAGTCCGCAGGTGCAGGGCTTTTTTAAGAAGCCTGTGGACCATCTGCTTGCCATGAATACGCTGTGTGAATATGTGTATGAACAGGGGATGAATGAAAACCTGGTGGTGGTTTCACCGGACGCGGGCTTTGCCAAGCAGGCGCGCAAATATGCGTTCCATCTGAAAGCGCCGGTGGCGATCGGGGACAAGACGCGCTTAGGGCACGACGAAAACGCGCAGGTATTGGAACTCATAGGTGATGTTTGCGGGAAAAATTGCCTGATCGTGGACGATTTCACCATCTCGGGCGGAACGCTGATCAATATCGCAGAGGCCTTGAAAGAGCATGGTGCGCGCAAGATCTATGCGTGTGTATCGCATATCGTGATGAAACAGAAGAGCATCAAGGCGATTCAGGACAGCCCCATCGATTTGCTGATCTCCACGGATACGGTGGAGAACGAGTGGCTGCAAACGAGCAACAAGATCAAGATCGTTTCGGTTGCGCCCATATTTGCCGAAACGGTGCGGCGCATACACTTCAGGGAGTCGGTGAGCCCTTTGTTTGATTCCTTTTTGCCTAAGCGCTCCTAAAGCAAGGGGAAAGCTTTTAAGAAAGGCCCCGCTGCACCGGGCGAGAACTGTCCATGATTGAACTTTATTTACAGAAAAACACCGCCTGTGTCTACAGGCGGTGTTTTTCTGTATGCCCTGCAAAGGGTGTGCTTTTGCGGAGCTTTGAGTTTTATTGGGCGTCCTCTTCCTTGATGCGGTTGATCTCTTCGATCATCATGGGGATCACCTTGTATAAATCCCCTGTGATGCCGTAATCCGCAACCTTGAATATGGGCGCTTCAGGGTTCTTGTTGATGGCCACGATGCATTCGCTGGTCTGCATACCGGCCAGATGCTGAATGGCACCGGAGATGCCGCATGCGATATACAGCTTCGGACGAACCGTTTTGCCCGTTTGGCCAACCTGGTGATCCTGGCTGATCCAGCCGGCATCCACGGCCGCGCGAGAGGAGCCGACCACGCCGCCCAGAGCTTCTGCCAAGTCTTCGATCACCTGAAAACCATCCGGACCGCCCAGTCCGCGGCCGCCGGATACGATGATATCGGCTTCTATCAGGTTGACGATATGCTTTGTGGCCTTCACCACTTCCAGAACGGTGGTGTTGATATCGGATTCACTGAGCGCCACATCCATCTTTTCTACGACGGTGGGGCGGCTTTCGTCCTTGATGCCTTTTTTCATCACGCCGGGACGCACGGTGGACATCTGCGGCCTGTGGTTGGGTGTGATGATGGTGGCCATGATGTTGCCGCCGAATGCGGGACGCGTTTGCAGTATGATCTTCTTCTCGGCATCGATATCCAGGCTTGTGCAGTCGGCGGTCAGGCCGGTGTTCAGCCTTGCAGCCAGACGCGGGCCTAAGTCACGGCCGATGTTGGTCGCGCCCAACAGTATGATCTCGGGCTTGAGCTCGTTTACGATGTCTGTGATCACCTTTGTGTATGCGTCGGTGGTGTATTCTTCCAGCAGGTCATGCTCGGCCAAAACGACCTTGTCGGCGCCGTATGCGCATAAATCCTTAGCCAGCACTTCCACATCCTTGCCCACCAGCAGCGCGCACAGCTCCACGCCCAGATCGTCCGCCAGTTTGCGGCCTTCGCCTAACAGTTCGTAAGAGGTGCTCATCATCTTGCCATGACGCTGTTCGGCATATACCCAAACACCTTTATAGGAAGCCAAGTCGACTGTTTCGGCCTTTTCTTCTTCGGCAACTTCCGCACCGATGATGGCATCGAACTTGCAGGCGCTCACACAGGCGTTGCAATCCACACAATTGTCATTCACCACCGCCTTACCGTTCACCATATCGATCGCTGCGTAGGGGCAGCTCTTTACGCAAAGCTTGCAGCCTATACATTTTTCAGCAATAATCGTAATCATCTTCTAATTCCTCCGTTAAATAATGTGTTTTTCACGCAGTTGCGAGAACAGTTCGTTGACAGTGGATCTATCACAACCCTCCAGCATACGTCCGTCGCCCTTGGGCGTAGGCGTGAAGGTTTTAAACACGTTGGTGGGCGAAC
>JBMNTR010000019.1:0-41436 GCA_050945835.1 Christensenellales bacterium
TATGCGCGGACTGCCACAAGGTGATGTACAATTATCGGGATAAAAACCGGAAGCGGGATTTGGAGGCATTTCTCTGCGGCAATTACCGGCACCGGGTGCACAGCTGTACGGCGCACTATATCCGCACAGTGGTGGTGGAAGCGCTTGTGTTGGAGAGCCTGAAGCAAATCATCGCCTTTGCCAGTGAACAAAAGGATGCATTTCGAGCCTATGTCCTCAAGAAAAGCTTGGCCGAGCGGATTTCCGCCGCCAAGGAGCGAAAGCGGGAGCTTGCGAAAATGAAACGGCGTATTACAGAACTCGATGTGCTTTTCCGCAGGCTCTATGAGGATAACGTAAGCGGAAAGATATCCGATGAGCGATTCGCAAGCCTTTCAGCAGGCTACGAGACAGAGCAGGCGTCTCTTAAGCAAAAGGCGCAGGAATTGGAGCAGGACATGGAAGCGGATGACGTGAGCGCGGCCAATGTGGGCAGGTTCATTGCGGTGGCAAGGAGTACATCCATTTAAAGAAGCTCACGCCCGGTATCCTGCGGGAGTTCATCTCCGCGATCTACGTGTCCGAAAAAGATGCACGACTCGGGGCGGGTATAGCAATACCGCGGACGATTACCCGGCAAGAGGCGAGAAAACCCACTTAAATTATGATATAATAACCACAACTCAATTATTATGTCACATTAATAAGCATAATTGCCACTCTATTCATTCGCTTAAGAACAAAAATCGTGTTATATTTGCGAGAATGGAATCGGTTTGACGGGAACATGCGTATTGCTTTTGATGATGGAGGTTAAGTATGGCGAAGTTTGCAAAAATGGCTATTGTCCATACGTTTGTGGAACTATTAGACAAAAAACCACTGTCAAAAATAACGGTTACAGAGATTATTGAAGCATGCGAAATCAGCCGGAATACATTTTATTATTATTTTCAAGATATCTATGATCTCGTTGATTATTTATTCAGCAAGGAAATAGAAAAGCTGCATGAAACAACAGCCACTTCCGACACGTTAAGTGATGAGTGCGAAATTGTTTTGGATTTATTAATTAAAAATAAACGAGCATTGAAGCATATTTATGAATCCATAAAGAAAGATCAAATAGAGCTTTACCTCTTTAAAGCATTGGATAAGGCAATGCTGGATTTTATTAAAAAACAATTTCAGGACACGGAGGTCTCAGAAGAAGATATTCATTTTTTGGCGCGCTATCATAAATATGCACTTGTAGGTTTTATTACAGACTGGCTTTCCAGTAAAAGCGATGAGAATTTGGTAAACTTGTTAACCAGAATAAGCAATCTTTCGGAAGAAAGCATACGCAATCATTTAAAACATTCTGTAGCAATTATTGAAGAGTCCGGTCCCTCTGTCCAAAATTAGGACAAATTGAGCTTATTATCATAAAATCATTCAACATATCATGAATGTGCAAAAATCAAACATTTCAACTAAAATGAATATAGTTATCAACATCACCCTTTGATAGCATTAAATTCAAGGCAAGATCTTAAATTTATCAAAGAAGGGTAGATAGTTCATGGATATTCAATCGAAACTCAAATCTATGGGGGTCAAGACATTATACAAATATATTGACCGTGACCCCGAAAAAAACATTCCAAAACTGCTGAACTGGCTGGAAAATCATGACGAAAACAATTCGGTCACCGCTCAGGTCAAGGCCATTCGCGAGGCAATCAGCAAACCCGATAACAACTGGTCACAGCTTTTAAAGAGTATATGGATGGATATTGATAACAATCAGAGAAGAAAGCTCATTCATGCTGCAGTAATAAACGGAAGCCTAGTTGGTGCAAAGATACAACAGGACGCAAAAGAAAAATATGATTGCAATATTCCCTGGGCGATTCTGATGGATCCCACATCCGCCTGCAATTTGCATTGTACCGGCTGCTGGGCTGCTGAGTATGGCGATCAAATGAATATGTCATTTGAACAACTGGATGATATAATACGCCAGGGCAAGGAACATGGTACGTATATTTACCTCTATTCCGGCGGTGAACCTCTTGTACGAAAGAAAGATATCATCCGCCTGTGTGAAAAACATCAGGACTGCGCATTTCTTGCTTTTACAAACGGCACGCTCATTGATGAAGCTTTTGCCGATGATATGCTGCGGGTCGGTAATTTTATTCCTGCGATTAGCGTAGAAGGCTTTGAAGAAGCAACAGATTCCCGACGCGGCAAGGGAACCTATCAGGCGGTCGTTCAAGCAATGAAGATACTCAAACAAAAGAAGCTCCTTTTTGGGATGTCATGCTGCTATACAAGCGCAAACACCGAGGTCATAGGCAGTGAGGAATTTTTCGATTATATGATCGATTTGGGCGCAAAATTTGCATGGTTGTTTACCTATATGCCCATTGGATCGGATGCGGTGCCCGAGCTTCTTGCTACAGCTAAGCAGCGCGAATTCATGTATCATCAGATAAGAAAATTCCGAGAGGAAAAGCCGATATTCACCATGGATTTTTGGAACGACGGCGAATATACGAAGGGGTGTATTGCGGGTGGAAAAAGCTATCTGCACATCAATGCAAACGGTGATATTGAGCCTTGCGCCTTTATCCATTACTCCGATTCCAACATCAAGGAGAAAACGCTGATTGAAGCCTATCAATCGCCGCTTTTCATGGAATACAAAGCCAATCAGCCGTTTAACTACAATATGCTGCGCCCTTGTCCCGTGTTGGATAATCCAGGCAGGCTAACCGAAATGGTTGAGCGCTCAGGGGCACATTCTACCGACATGGCTTCACCTGAGAAAGCCTGTGAATATTGCGGTAAATGCGTGGATGTCGCCGAAAGGTGGGCGCCCGCAGCAAACAGGCTATGGAGCACAAATCCAAAGGCTAAGGCTGGTAGTGAAAAATGATGATTTCATCAATGCTTGGATTGGAGAGTGAAAGATGCTGTCATATTTTACATCAGAATCAGTAACAAGCGGACACCCGGATAAAGTGTGCGACGAGATAGCAGACAATATTCTTGATGAAATTTTAAAACAAGATTCATGTGCCCATGTGGCTTGCGAAGTAGCGATGAATGCGAATACGGTTCATATAGTGGGTCAAGTCACAGCAAAGGCAGAGGTCGATTATGCCGCTATAGCCAGGAAGATCATTGCAGACGTAGGCTACACAGACAAAGGCTTGGGATTTGATTCGAAAACCTGTAACATCACGGTGGATATCCATGAACAGTCTTCCGACATATCCAGAGGTATTAAAAAGATAGAACAGCTCGATAGCGGTGCGGGAGACCAGGGCATGATGTTTGGCTATGCTTGCGATGAAACCGAGCATTTGATGCCTTTCGCATTGGAGTATTCACATAAATTGGCTCGCAAGCTGGAAGAAGTCAGAAGATCAGGCGCATTACCCTATCTGCGTCCTGATGGAAAATCGCAGATTTCTGTGGAATATAAGGATGGGAATTTAAACCGGATTACCTCAGTTGTAGTTTCCACGCAGCACAGTGACCAAGTCGATATTGATAGATTGCGGGAAGACATTGAGGAACAAGTTTTGTGTCCTGTCCTGCCCGAAAACATGACCGACAGCCAAACAAACTATTTCATTAATCCCACCGGAAGGTTTGCCATAGGAGGGCCTGCAGCAGACACCGGCCTCACTGGAAGAAAAATAATAGTAGATACATACGGCGGGTATGCACGGCATGGCGGAGGTTCTTTTTCGGGCAAGGACGCTACAAAAGTCGATAGAAGCGCCGCCTATATGGCAAGGTATATTGCGAAAAACATCGTTGCAGCAGGCATTACTGAAAGGTGTGAGGTGCATTTAAGCTATGCTATAGGGCTTTCAGAACCGCTATCCTTTCAAATTGATGATTTAGGTGCCACTAAGATATCCATGGACAAGGTACGAAATTACATCATTAAGAATATTGACATTCGTCCCATGGCTATTATCAATAGATTCGGTCTTCGTAGGCCAATGTTTTCAAAGCTGTCTTGCTACGGACATTTCGGTGAAAATGCGAAGGATATGCCATGGGAAAAATGTGATTTAGCAGAAGAACTTCGGAAACTTCTGTGAGCCTTCTGTAAAGCTAAATTTGTATTCAACTCAAGTAAGAAATATTGATGCAATTTGCACCCCATACGGTCAAGGGGTGCAAATTGCAGAGAGCGGGCATGCCGGTTTCAAAGGCAGGCGTTATTGCTGCAGAAGCTGCATGAACTCCTTACCGGTGATGTTCTCTTTTTCTAACAGGTGCGCAGAGATTCTATCCAACGCATCCCTGTTGTCCTTTAGCAAGCTGTTGGCGCTTTGCTGACACTGAGCCAGTATGATGCGCACTTCGTCGTCGATTAAGGTTCCGGTCTGCTCCGAGTGGTTTGCAACGTTGCGCCCGTCGAGATACTGGTTTTGTGTGCTTTCCAGCCCCATCGGGCCAAATTTTTCGCTCATGCCGTATTGCGTCACCATGCCGCGGGCCAGCTTGGTTGCGCGTTCAATGTCGTTGGATGCGCCGGTGGTCACCTCGCCAAACACGAGCGTCTCGGCAGCACGCCCGCCCAGCAGCGTTGTGATCTGGGCCAGAATTTCCGATTTGGTCATCAAGTAGCGTTCTTCCTCCGGCATGTTCATGGTATAGCCCAGGCTTCCCATGGTGCGGGGCACGATGGTGATCTTCTGCACCGGCTGGCTGTTCTTCTGCAGGGCGCTTACAAGAGCATGGCCGACCTCATGATAAGCCACCATCTTGCGCTCTTTGGGGTTCATCACACGGTCTTTCTTCTCTTTTCCGGCGATGACAACCTCCACCGCCTCCATCAGATCTTTTTGTGCCACCGTTTTGCGGCCTTTCTTCACCGCCAACAGCGCACCTTCATTGATCATATTCGCCAAGTCGGCGCCGGTTGCACCGCTGGTCGCCAGTGCGATGTCGTGCAGATTCACGCCTGAGTCCAGCTTGACTTTCGCGGCATGCACCTTTAGGATGGCCTCACGGCCCGGAAGGTCGGGCTTATCCACGATGATGCGCCGGTCGAACCGTCCGGGCCGGAGCAGGGCCTTGTCCAGCACCTCGGGCCGGTTTGTGGCCGCCAACACGATGATCCCCTTTTCGCTGCCGAAGCCATCCATCTCGGCGAGCAGCTGGTTTAAGGTCTGCTCCCTTTCATCGTTGGAGCCGAGCTGGTTGTCGCGGCTCTTGCCGATGGCATCGATTTCATCGATGAATATGATGCAAGGCGCATTCTTCTTGGCTTGTTCAAACAGATCCCGTACGCGGGATGCACCCACACCGACGAACATCTCCACGAATTCGCTTCCCGAAATGGAATAGAAGGGCACAGCGGCTTCTCCCGCAACCGCCTTTGCCAAAAGAGTCTTGCCTGTGCCCGGCGGGCCCACCAAAAGGGCGCCCTTGGGCTGTTTGGCGCCAATCGCCTGATATTTTTCCGGATGATGCAGGAAATCAACCATTTCGGTCAGGCTTTCCTTGGCTTCGTCCTGCCCGGCTACATCGTCAAATGTGACGCCGGTGTGCTTTTCGAGGTTGTATTCTTTCGCCTTGCTTTTCCCCACTCCAAATATGCCGCCCATTCTTTCGCCGCTCTGGCTTGAGCCGATTCGTTTCATGACATTACGTATCACGAAGAAGTAGATTAAGTACATGATCAGCGTGGGAATAATCCAGGCCGTGATAAAGCTTGTAAGCGGCGATGCGTTTGTATCCGTGTGGATCTGGCTAAATGCCACATCATTGCTGGAAAGCCGCGTCACCAAATCAGGATCATCCACGCGAACAGCCACATAGCTGGCGTTGGCTGCCGGAGCCGGCTGCAAATCCTCGGCTCTTCCGTTTGGATAAAGTATTTCTTCCACTTCATCCAAATTCGCGTCCTGCGCAATTTCAATTTGCAATTCACTCTCGCTTAACAGCGCATTGCCCACATTTCCGCTTTCAACCAGCTGGATAAACTGGCTGTATTCGATGCTCTGCGCCGATCTGGTTTGCCGATTTGAAAAAACCGTATTGAACAAGAAGGTGATGAGAAATACGACCAAAAGGACATTGAAAACATTCGGTCCTTTGGGCGCATTTGGCGCAGGGCTGCCGTTCTTTCCAGCATTCCTGCTATTATAGTCAGTTGAACCACCGCCCGGGTTCATCTGACTGGGGGCGTCTCTTTGGGGTTCGTTTTTTTCTGTGTCCATCGTGTTTTTCGCGTGTTTATTCTCCTTTGAATGCATATTCATTCTCCTTTTTCGATTGTAATTTGAGGGGTGTGCCGCAGCGCCTGCAATATCTGCTGTCCGGGGGATTGTAGGTCATGCATTTTGCGCATTCTATCTCGTGCTTGATCGCCACGATCTTTTTGCGTATCTCGATGATATCATCCACCAAGGCATCGATTGTTTTTTGCTCGCCGTCCGCAATCTCCAATATGCTTTTGCCTATCTGGCAATAATGCGCCTGCAACTGATGCTGTTTTTTCCCTAAAGCTTCTTCTAACCGCATTAGATCAGCGCCTTCGGCGTTCGTTTCATTCAACCTGTTTCACCTCCGAGTCGTCCATGATCTTCTATATATCTATCTTAGCGGCTGTGATTTTTTAAGACCAGAGGCAAAAGGATCGATCTGTAGGTTAACGGACACTTGCGTATAAATGTCCATATTGGCTGATAACGGCTGCATATCTTGTGAAGAGGCGGGATGTTATTGTATAATGAACAGACGCGCAGCAAAAAATGGCGGGGGTCGTGCGATGGCAAAGAGAAATCAGGATTTGCGGATCAAGAAAACACAGCGGGCTTTGGCGACGGCCATGCTTACGCTGCTGGAAACATCTGCGTTCTCAAAAATCACGGTTCACGATCTATGCACCGAGGCCTTGGTAAGCCGCAGCACTTTTTATGTTCATTTTCAGGACAAATATGCCCTGCTTCACTTTTGCCTGGAAATGCTGAGCGACAGGCTCTTTTCCGAATACGAGGATATCCCTTTTGATGTGCGGATAAAGAAAATCTTACAAACATTTCAAGAGAATAAGAGGATTCTTAAAAATATCATCGGTACAGAATTGGATATGGAGCTTGCCCAAATGATACGCAAAAATTTTCAGAAGGATATGGAGCGGGAATTGAGTATGCGCAATATCCAGTCGGATCTTTTCTCCCGGCATGTGGATATTTTCGCAGTGTACTATGCCGCAGGCGTTACACACACCATTCTATATTGGCTTTCAAAAAGCCAGCCCGATTCCATCGATGACTTGGCTGAATGTTTTCGCTTGCTTTTAATGCCGATGTAAAGCCGCTTGTGCATCCAACATGCCTTAGCAATATGGTTACGCAAGCGCTAAGACGATGCTGAATGGTTAAAACATCAGAGACATGTCCTTGAAAAAGATGGTATACGAACACATCACAACCGATATCCCACGGCTTGTTTCAAGGGGATATCGGTTGTGCAATCTTTTCGCTATTCATCGTTCAAGAGTTTGGAGCATGGGGTTGGCAGCAATCGCTATACGAGTATTCGATCCCAGAAGCGATGAGATGCTACGCCTTGTATGAATCCAGCTATGAAATCATTGTTCCCTGCATTCCCTAAAAAGACTCCAAGGCTGCTCCCCATCATCTCATTCTCAATCCACATTTTACCTTCATTTGTGCCCGCAATAGGCTTATAGTGCATAAATGCTTCCTTTACAAACTTGCAGGCCTCGAGTTCAAAACATGGATCAGCATTTTTACCCCCATCCACATACACGGCATCAAATACGACCGATGCATCCGTGAGAAACGATTTTGTCGCTTCCAACTGACTGCCATCGCAGCTCGTAATCATCCCGAGCTTATCGCTCAAAACGGCTGCCTGGGCACCTTCTGCCTGCAGGGCTTTAATCACTGTGTTGACCTGTGTAAAATCAAACCCTTCCGCAATCACCACTGCTATCTTCCGCGTGCGGGCCGTCTTGACTGTGTTTTCCTGGCTCAGAGCAGGTGATACTTTTGTCACCGTCGAACCACCCGAAGTGGGCGCTGTGGCCCCAATGTTGGCTGCGACAGCCTGTGCCAGCTCCAAATTTACATTGGCTAACATATCCGCCACTCTTTGCTTCACATCTTTGTTCTGTACCTTCCCTACCTCGAAGGAAAAGCCACCGATTATATGCTTCCGCTCGACTGCGCTCATGCTGTTCCAGAACAAGGCCGCTTGCGAGAAATGATCATTGAAGCTGTCGCTTCGGGCGCGGATCGTGTGCCCTTCCACCTTTTCCTGATAATGGACATAGCCTCCCTCCTGCTCTCCGACAGGGTAAGGGGAGTTGTTTGCCAAAGCATTACGATGATATGTGACATTCCCTACATTGATGGTTTGACGGCCATAGCCGTCCCGCTGGTTGTTATGAAACGGGCAAACCGCACGGTTGATCGGGATCTCATGAAAGTTTGGCCCGCCTAGGCGAATCAACTGCGTATCCAGATACGAGAACAACCGCCCTTGTAAGAGAGGGTCGTTTGAAAAGTCGATACCCGGCACCACATTTCCCGGATGAAAAGCCACTTGTTCCGTCTCTGCAAAGAAATTATCGACATTGCGGTTTAGTGTCATTTTCCCTATGATGCGAACGGGCACTTCCTCCTCCGGCCAAAGCTTTGTGGGGTCCAGAATATCAAAATCGAAAGCAAACTCGTCCTTTTCCTCCAAGAGCTGCACACCCAGCTCATATTCCGGATAGTTGCCCATTTCAATGTTTTCCCACAAGTCACGCCGATTGAAATCAGGGTCTTTTCCGCCGATCTTCTCGGCTTCGTCAAATACGAGTGAGTGCACGCCCAGCAGCGGTTTCCAATGAAATTTTACAAAGTGCGCCCTGCCTTGCTCGTTCACAAAACGAAATGTGTTTACGCCAAAGCCCTCCATCATGCGAAAACTTCTCGGAATCGCGCGGTCGCTCATCGCCCACATGACCATGTGCGCCGATTCCTGATTCTGTGAGATCCAATCCCAAAATGTATCATGCGCAGCCGTCGCCTGCGGCATTTCATTATGAGGCTCCGGTTTATTTGCGTGTATGAAATCCGGAAATTTTATGGCATCCTGCATGAAAAAAGGCGCCATATTATTGGCTACCAAGTCATAGTTGCCTTCTTCGGTGTAAAACTTAGTTGCAAAACCGCGAACATCCCGAGCCGTATCCTTCGAACCGCGTGAGCCGATCACCGTCGAAAAACGTACAAATACCGGAGTCTTCACATTCGGATTCTGTAAGAATTTGGCCTTCGTGTAAGGTCTCATCGATTCATAAACTTCAAAAACCCCGTGCGCTCCGGCCCCACGCGCATGAACCACACGCTCGGGAATCCGTTCATGGTCAAAGTGGGTGATCTTTTCTCGAAAATGAAAATCCTCCATCAGCGTAGGGCCGCGCACTCCTGCTTTTAGGCTCACCTCATCCTCTGAAAGCCTAAGCCCTTGGTTCGTCGTCATCACTTTGTCTTGGTTGTCTCTGCTGCGAAACATCTCTAATTGTTCATTTTTGCTTTTTTCATCAAAGTTCTTCTGTTTATCGTTCATGTGATCTCATTCTCCTTATAATAATCCGCCAATCATTGATTATTATTGGGAGGTATCCTTCAAAATATGCTCATTTTTCTCATATTTTTCTTTAAAAATAAGCAAAATCTGGATAGGCCATATCATCGCTCTTCACTTATGCCGCCATCATATGCATAAAATCCATCTTCCACGATTCCATTGAAAAAACGTTTTAATTGAACCTATGTTTTTATGCAAATGTGGAAGTGTCCTCCAAATGATCAAAACATTACAGCTGTTGAGCCTGGGGGGCTTCCTTAGTCTGATGCTTGCGCTTACTTAATGTTTGTCCGATCTTTTTTCTGCGAATCAGATATACGATCAGCTGGATAAGAGGAATCACGAATATTGCGGGCAATATGAAGTAAGGGAACACTTCGTCCGAACGCAATAAATCGACGGTGCTGGACTTGTTCATCAAGGGCAGCAAGCATACGATGAACGCTGCGGCCGATATAGGTATCACGAATGATTTATGGGTCTTCGCCTTAAAGATGCCCGCGAGTATGTAGCTGGTCATGTAGTTGTACAGCGACAGCTTCAACAGCGCACACGGGAACCAGGCCATAAGATTGAAGGGCTGCATCCTCTCCATAAAATCGAACAATACGATTTGTCTGGTAAATGTGAAGTACGGATTCCATGTGCGCTTTGCGTATTCCACTCCAAGCACAGTGACAGTCGGTATCAATATCAGAAAGAAACTGATCAAAAATATAAGCTGTGCCGTGGCGTAGGTCTTATTGAGGCTGCTTTTCTCTATCAGGTAGTAGGAGAACACCCAGAATATCAATATCTCGGAATACCTGGAAGCCGTCAAGAAAGCGCCCAGGTTAAGCTCCAAAAAAGTCGATTCTGCCAGCACAGGCTGGAATATAGCAAAATCCATTTCCGGTATGCTCAATATGAAAAATAATACGGCAGTCAATATGGCAATCGGGACTACGAAATTGGCCAGCCTGGCCACAACGCCGGCTCCTTTATAGGCTGCATACGACACCGGTACGACCATAAACACGAGCAATGCCCAAGTTGGCGTATCCGGGAAGATGTATAGATTGATAAATATGGCTGTTATCAACATACAGATGATGAAGCAGAGCACGCAGAACAGCGCGATGGGTATGAGCGCGATTTTGCCAAAAACCTTGCCCAGTGTAAGCTCGCTCATCTCGTTAATCGGTATGCCGCGGTATTTGTTCATAAAAAACAATATGGGAAAGTTGAGTATAAAGATATATACAAAGGTCAGCAACAGCACCGCCCAAACATCTTGATTCGCCGGAGGAGCGTTGAGTATTGGCATAAACGTATACGGGAACACCAGCGCGCTCCCCACAGATATCAACACAAGCTGCACCGGCGTAACAGCCGACTTTTTTTTCATCATTCATCCTCCATTGCCAGCGGTTTTTTAATCTGACCCGACCGTGTGACAGACGATTCTATCGTAATCTCTACGTTTGCCCGAGAGAAATGCTCGTCCCAGTGTTCTTTGAAATCAGGCCATCTGTCTGGATGTTGCACATGTAGCTGTCTTCCAAAGCCGAATATGTCGCTTGTAAACTCTGTTTGAGCTTTGCGAATCGACTCTGCTATTTCATTTTGCATCAAACCATTGAACCGTGCTTCAACTGTTTGATGCGGCTCCGGCATACTGACATCCAAGTTCCCGCTTTCTTCAACGATATGCAGCTCTGCTTTGATATCCACGCGAATAAAGATCTGATCGTTTTCCAAAAAGATTTGGATATTGGTATTCGAGTTGTTGATTCTAACCACAGTTGGTTGATCCTCCGGCGGAAGGGAGAGAAGCGCGGTGTTCACCGGCCGGGTGATGATGTTGTAGGCTCTGGTCTCAATGGCATTCATATAGCCTACGAGTTTATCATCCTTAAAGGCGGCCAGTCCTTCATATGCGATGATTTTCGGGCTTTCCTCCTCCCCGCCGCTGTCTGAGCCGGAATTCTGCTGTGCATCCTCGCTCTGTGTGCTTTCAGCAGGTTGGTTTTCATTTTCGATAAGCTCCGCTACGCCCATCACCGGCTGCTTTCCCTCCAAATAATAATCCTTTATAAAATCCAGTGTGGTCGTGGTTACGGCTTTGGAGGTATTAAGATATTGCTGCTTTGCCAAATTCTCAAAATAGTCGCCCACCATGTCGGACATACCCAAAGCGCTGGAAAATATTTCATCAGGTGCTTCACTTTTTATGACCACCATCAGCGGTGTTTCATCCATCAGCCTATCCCTGGAAGAAACCTCAAGCATAGACAGCATACCTTCGCGCGCAAAGCGTTCTGTAAAAAATCGAACCTTGTTATGTCCTGCGAATATTCTTTTTTCTACACTCCGTGATAGATTGACCAATGCTTCGCGGATAGAATCTCCCTCTGATGAGATCGGGCCTATGGATGTTTTTTTTATTTTGCCGGCATCCTCGCTGCCGCTTGAAGAAAGCGGTTTTAAAACTTCCAACACCAAACGATATTTTCCGCTATCCGTCATATCGTACAGTATGCTGTTCACGCTGGCCAGTTCCTTAGGCTCCTCTTTGTTCCAACAGCCGGAAATCGTAATCCACACAAATATCAGCAGTATCGCTAAAATCCGTTTTTTCAATGCCGTTTCCTCTCTGCACTCAGCGCTGTTTTTTGATATTGTCCTTGACGATGGACTCTGGCCTGTCTTTTAGCGACTTGATGGGAAATCGTATAATAGAGTTCTTTAGCTCCTCTTTTGAAAACGAGGACAGTATGGGTATTCCAAACGTATACGTGGATATCAATTGCGTCATCATGATAAAAACACCCGCGCCAATACCAATCAGGCCCATTGTAGATCCTAAAAGCCAGAAAAACAATCGATATATGATAGTAAACTCATGAAGGTTTGGTGTTAGGAAACCTGCCACAGCGGTCAAAGCTACGATGATCACCATAGTCCGGCTGACGATGCCGGCGCTCACCGCCGCCTCGCCTATGACAAGAGAGCCCACGATGGTAATAGCGGAGCCGACAGTATTGGGAAGACGGGCACCCCCTACTTGAACCAACTCAAATACTGCAGCAAGCATCAACACCTCCATGGCAATCGGCATGGGGACTTTCTGTGATGCGTTTATGATGCTGGTGAAAAACACTGCTGGAATCATTTCGGCATGAAATGTAATGATTGCAACGCCGAGTCCGGGCAGCAATATGGTGATCAAAAGCGATATCGTGCGCAGAATTCTGATGATAGATGTATAAACCGTTCTGTTATAGTAGTCCTCGCTGGTGTGCAGGTTCTCTATAAACAAATCAGGTATTATTAAAGCGTGCGGCGTGCCGTCGCATAGTATGGCTATCTTGCCGCAGAGCACCTTTTGGGCTGCCGTATCCGGCTTTTGCGTCAACCCCATGCCGGAAATCGGCAAAAATGTATTCTCACAGATCTGCTGTTCAATCTGGCCCGTTTCCAGTATTTCTGCCGTATCGATCTTTGACAGACGACGTTTTAATTCGGCAAGCACTTCCTGATTGACGATACCGTCTATATAAGTGAGGATCACCGAGGTTTTCGTCTGCCTGCCCAAGGTCATGCTTTCCATTATGAACTTTGGCGTTTTGATCTTTCTACGCATTAAAGCGGTGTTTGTTTGTATGTTTTCTGTAAAGCTCTCTTTAGGACCGCGAATGACAGCTTCAGCATCCGGCTGTGATACCGTGCGTTTATCATAACCCTTGAATTCAACGATATATGCTTGATTGGATTTTTCATAGAACACCGCCACATTTCCGGTAAGCACTTGTTCAACTACAACCGACATATCCTCGGTTTTCTCAAATATCGTTTGAACGGCCAGAGCAACATCACCATCGAACCCAGGCGACTTGATGGGCTTTATAATATCCCTGTCGATCAGATCTTTGTTGACAAGCCCGTCAATAAACACGATCATGGCGGTCTCACTATGTGTGGTAAAGATATTCACAACCAAATCCGAGCTGTTGTTGAATATGTCTTTGATCAGTTTTTCGCACTCCCGAACACGAGACGGAACGGCTTGCTTCTCTATGTTGGCGCTGGCTTCGTCATACCGGGGCTTTTTTGCTTTTCTAAAACGAAAAATTTTTATCCCCCCTGTTTTTTCGGATAATATACATTATTTATTATATCCAAATGCTTTCATCCTAAACTTTTGATGCTTAATCCCACTCAAAGTCTCGTTTAGGTTGGCGCAAAAGGGAAGGAGACAGCAGGCTTCGGGAGTTTGTTTGCATGCCCCTTTGTAAAACAAACAGACGGGTAAACCCGCCTGCTTGTTCATCTAACACCCCGTGGGGAGAGATTGTATCCGCTTGATTTGGATCAATCCGTTTCTGTAAGAGGCTGCTTAAACCTCTTTATGGGAGCCGTGTAAACGGTTTAACCCATGAACATCTGGGTCCAGTAATGGCCGCTGGCCACATATCCGACGCCAATCTGGGTATAGGAGGCGTTTAAAATGTTTGCCCTATGCCCGCTGGAATTCATCCACCCATCGACCACCTGCTGTGGTGTTCGATAGCCCATGGCTATATTCTCCCCTGCCGTTCTATAGGAAAGGCCAAAGTTCTTGATCATGGTAAAAGGCGATCCGTATACGGGGCTGGTGTGGGAAAAATATTTGTTGTCATGCATGTCCTGAGATTTATACCGCGCAACCCGGGAAAGCTCCCAGTTTTCTTTGAGCGGCTTTAAGCCCCGGCTCACACGTATGTCGTTCACAAGCCTGATGACTTCGGTTTCGTATTCACGCACCGAAGCGCCGACGCCCGGAATCTTTATGATATCCCCCGGATATATCAAGTCAGGGTTGCTCAAATGTGGATTGGCTGTGATCAGTTCGCTCACGCCAACCTGGTTCTTAACTGCGATCTTCCAAAGTGAATCACCGGACACAACCGTGTAGGTAGATGCTGCGCTTGCGATCGTCATGTTTGAAAAAATGAACGCCAACATGATGGCAAGCACGACTAGAAGTTTGCTTTTTTTCATTCCTATTCCTCCTTACGGTAGTCTTTTTCGATTATAAGGAACATTCAGATGGATATCAAATGCAATGAATACCATTTATGACATAATTTGTATGTATCATTTGAACGGCACCCGGAGCATCTGAACAAAAAAGCCGGCTGCAATAATGCGTGCAATCCTTTTGTGTACGGGTATTTTTGATTCATAACAAGCACCCCGTTTCGGCCGAAAACGGGGTGCTGTAACATTCTATATGAAATTGTTAAACGGATTTTAAAAACTCGTCTAAGTAGTACAAGGCAGCTCCGGCTGCAGGGGTGTATTGACCGTAAGTTCCCACAAGAATTTGATCCCGTTCTATAGGAAAGGGCGGAGAATTCGCCTCATGTAACAGGCAGGTGATATCGTCTTCAATGAAAAACGGTGCCAGATAGCCGCTTATGATGATATGGCCATCTATTAAAATGCTCAGATTACGTATGGCAAACGCCAGTTTTTCCAGATAATCCGACCATATTTGCACACAAGAATTCACGCCTTTTCTCAAGTTTTCAAAGAAAGATTGAATATCCATACCGGAGGATTGCTCCACCGTATTGGCGGAACAATAGGTTTCTAGGCAGCCGCGGCTTCCGCAATAGCAAAGGGGCCCGTCTTTATTGATGCACAGATGCTCGATGACGCCTCCATGCATGTTCGCACCCTGGAAAATACGCCTGTTTATGATGAGCGAGCCGCCAAAGTTAGGATTCAAGAGCAGCATAGCCGCGCTGTCGATCTTCTTGTTCTTCCACAATTCCAAATAAGCCGCCGCTTTACAGTCATGTTCCAAACGGCAGGGATAAGGAATAAACTCTGAAAAACGGGAGAGCTTCATTTCGGAGTTGTCCATAATGACGCCATAACTTACGGATTGCCCGTCCGCTGCAATGATACCTTGGGTCGCAATGGAGACGCCAAGTATTGAAGCCGGTTCTATTTTGCTTTCCCGAATGAATACATCGATTTCCTCGCCCAGGGTTTTGTAATAATCCCTTGTGGTCACATAAGAAAGATTCAGCGCGATAGAGTGAATCACGGTTCCATATAAATCAACCGCGACTATAAACACCGATTTTTTTAAAATTCCCACCCCAATCGAAACCCGGGCCGTACGTATAATTTGGATCATATCGGCTTTTCGTCCGCCTGTGGAATCAAAGCAGCCGTTTCTTTCGATGAGCCCATCATCCTCCAGCGTTTTGATGTTCTGGCTTACGGTGGATATACCCATCTGAAGCTTCTGCACAATCTGCATCTTGGATGTGGAAACTTCGTTGTATATTAAATTATAAACATTATTCCGATTAAACTTTTTTATATTGAGCGATGTAATTCCTTTTCTTACCATATCAATACTTCCTTTTGCTTCAAGTTAGAGTTTATACTTATATCTTAACACAAACTTCATCAAAAAAACAATTAAAAGGCTTATATCAGACATAATCGCCACTCGACAGCACAAAAACAAAGCATTATAATTGACTTAAAGTTAAATGATAACGTTAAGTTATAGTGTAAACAAATATTCCAAGCAATAAAATATGTATGACATTGATGCGAACCGGCCTGTTGACCGGATCCTGCAAGCTATTCTTTTGTAATTATGGAGATATTATAACTTAAATATAAGTTTCGGTGTTCAGCCGGAAATAGAGCAAAAGAAAAAAGGAGGAAATTTGTATGAAAAAGATTGTGTCAATTGGTTTGGTTGTTGTGATGCTGCTTGTCATGGCGGCGGGCTGCGGTTCTAATCCGCCCACATCACAGGCTTCCCCACAGGCAAGTGAAGCCCCGTCTGGTGACAATAGTGCTCCGGAAACAAGCGAAAGCCCGTCGACACCTGAGCGTCCGGTGAAAATCGGCGTTTCCATGGGAACAACAACAAATCTGTTCTACTCGAAGATGTCGCAAATCATTCAGGACTATTGTGCCGAAATTGGTGTGGAGTGCGTTGTTACGGATGAAAACCATGATGTGAGCAAGCAGATCTCATCTATCGAAAACTTCATCTCTTCGGGTTGCACTGCGATCATGCTGGTTGCATTTGATCCTCAAGGGGTATCTGATGTTGTTAAAACCGCAGTGGATCAGGGTATCTATGTGATGGCATACGACGGCATCGTTGATGGGGCACAGGGATCCATGAACCTGGATAACTATGTATATGGCTATCAGACCGGCACGATGGCTGCAGACTGGGTGAATGCAAACCCGGAACTCAAAGAACAGGAGGTCATTGAAGCGGGTATTTTCGATTATCCGGACATCCCGGCTATCATTGACCGCGCAAAAGGTATTGCGGACGCTTTGACTGAGAAAGCCCCGAATGTGAAAATCGTGGCCCAGCAGAAGGCTGGTGTGGGTGACGAAGGCAACATCCAAGGTGAAAACTTCCTGGCGGCGCATCCCAATATACAGATTATTTGCGGAATCAATGACACCGGCGTTTTAGGCGCTTACGAGGTTTTTAAAACGGCCAATCATCTCGGGGACAATATCGGCATGTTTGGTGCGGACGGGGATCCGCAGGCTTTAGAATTGATCTCACAGGACACAAGCTATCGTGGAACCGTCATGTCAGGCGCATACGCAGCTTTCCCGAGTGCCATTGATATTTTAGTGGCAGCAAGCAATGGAGAAGAGGTGGAAGGCCATATGATCTATGACACTGTGCCTATCACAATCGAAAATGTTCAGGAATATCTGGAAGATTAGAATAACAATAGATTGCTTAGACTTTTATTTAAGGGAAAAAACGATCTGCTCTATACGCATCTTCTGGACAGAAGATGCGTATAGCAGGTCATTAAGGTCATGCACATGTTGGAATCAATGACCAGAGAAAGAGTGAGAAGAGTATGACAAATACAGTTGAAAATGTGCTGTCCATACAGAATATATCTAAACGTTATGTGGGCATACAAGCTCTTGACAACGTTTCAGTCGATTTTCAAAAAGGGGAAACACATGCGTTGGTTGGTGAAAACGGCGCAGGAAAATCCACATTGATCAAGATCATATCGGGTGCGGAGGTGCCGGATACCGGCCGTCTTGTGTTTGAAGATCAAGCCTTTGATAAAATGACCCCGCATCTTGCCCAAAGCGTCGGTGTTGCAACGATCTATCAGGAATTCAACCTATTTCCCACATTAACGGTCGCGGAGAACATTTTTATGGGCGAAGAGATTCTATTGAAAGAAAAAAGCTGCTTTTATGATAAGAAAAAGGGTATTAAAAGAACCCAAAAAGTTCTAGACAGCATGAAGGTTACAATCAGCCCGTTGGAATTGATCGAGGATATGACGACTGCAAAAATGCAGCTGGTAGAAATCGCTAAGGCGATCGCAAAGAATGCCAAGATATTAATTATGGACGAGCCGACCGCTCCTCTGTCCACAAAGGAAACTGAGGATCTTTTTGAGCTGATCGCGCATCTGAAGCAGCAAGGTGTGACCATCATCTATATTTCCCATCGTCTGGATGAGCTATATCGGATTTCGGATCGCCTGACCGTTCTGCGCGACGGCAAGAAGATCATTACCGTTCGAACGGAAGATGTTTCACGCCAGGAGTTGATCTATCACATGGCTAATCGGAAAGTGGAGGAAATTGAATTTGAATCCACCTGGCAAAAAGGCGATATTGCCCTGGAAACACAAGAACTTTGCGGAAACGGATTGAAATATATTTCTTTCAAAGTACGTAGAGGAGAGATTTTAGGAATAGGCGGCCTGCTGGGTGCGGGCAGAACAGAGTTGGCGCGCATTATGTTTGGGGCCGATATGATCGAAAGTGGAAAGATCTTCATAAACTCTAAGCAGGTTGAGATCAAAACACCCAAGCATGCGGTGTCTTGCGGAATCGCCTATGTTCCCGAAGATCGAAAACATCATGGAGCGATTCTGTCTTTGCCTATCAATTGGAATATCACATTGCCGATTCTAAAGAGAATTTCGAATAAGGGCTTTCTTAATAAGAATAAAGAAAAGCAGATCGTCGATACGCAAAAAAACAACCTTCGAATCAAAGCATCAAGCATGGGCCAAAACGTCGATAGCCTCAGCGGAGGGAATCAACAAAAAGTGGTGCTGGCCAAATGGCTGGCGAGCAAGCCTGAAATCCTGATTCTGGATGAACCGACAAGGGGCGTTGATGTAGGCACAAAACAGGAGATATACAATCTGATCGGCGAATTTGCCAAACAAGGTATTGCGATTTTGTTTATTTCTTCGGAGCTGGATGAACTGCTGAACATTGCTGATCGATTGATGGTGCTGAACGAAAAGCGGATTGTCGGATTTCTTGAGAAGAGTGAATTTTCGCAAAATAAAGTACTGGCAATGGCATCAGGCATTTTATAGGAGGGCTGTATATGACATCGAGATTTGAAAAGTTTGTTAAGCAGTATGCAATCATTTTCGTATTTATTGCGTTGGTAATCGTTTTTTCTATTTTGTCGCCGGCATTTTTAACCGTATTTAATGCAATGAATATCATTCGGCAGATATCCATGATGGGCATTGTAACGGTTGGGTTTACCTTTGTTCTGATAGCGGGTGGTTTGGATTTATCGGTCGGATCTCAAATAGCGATCATGAACGTTGCTGTCGCCTATATGATTGTGAATATAGGTGTAAACCCCATACTCGCAGCTATTCTCGGAATTGCGTTAACAACCGGAATCGGCTGGTTCAATGGATTCGTGATCACCAAAACAGGCATTCCGCCTCTCATTGGGACTTTGGCCATGCAGACTGCGTTGCGCGGCGCAACCTTTCTCATTACGCAGGGCTATCCAATACACGGCATACCGGAAGCGATGAAGTATATCGGTCAGGGTAATCTTTTTGGCGTCATTCCGATTCCGGGTATTATCATGATCCTTATTATCGCGTTCGGCATCATTCTGCTCACCAAAACCTATATCGGGCGTCATTTTTATGCACTGGGCAGCAACACGGAAGCTACCCGGCTGGCAGGGATCAATATTCATTTTACCCGCACCATGACCTATGCACTGCTTGGTTTTTTAACCGGTATCGCCGGATTGATCATGTTATGCCGTACAGGATCGGCACAGCCAAACATCGCTGTAGGGTTCGAGATGAATGTACTGACCGCTGCGGTGCTAGGTGGCGTAAGCGTCAATGGCGGAAAAGGGAATATTCCCGGTGCCATCATCGGTGCGGCCATCATCGGTATGCTGAACAACGGCATGTCCATCATAGGCGCAAACGATTACTGGCAACAGGTGATTACCGGCATCGTACTCTTTGCCGTCGTTGTATTCGATAGTTTAAACCGGACCAGAGGAAAATCCCCTAGAAAATTAGTATCCAAAGAATAAATCGATCACGCAAAGGTATAGAGAATGATGGGAATTCAGACATTTGAATTGATATATGACCGCAAAGGGATCACGCCGGGCATACTCCATTTCGGGGTTGGCAATTTTCACAGGGCGCATCAGGCATACTATACGAACAAGCTGCTCTCTGCGTCCGATCAGAAAAACTGGGGTATTTGCGGGGCTATGATACTAAAAAAAGACGAGGCTGTTTTTCGCAGCTTGGAAAAGCAAGAGGGCTGCTATGGTCTGACAGTTTACGGACGAACCGGGCAGGACGAATACCATCGAATCGGTTCTTTGGTCGAGCTGCTCTGGGGAATCGAGAATCCGCAGGCCATCATCGATCAAATAGCGAATGCGCACACGAAGATCATATCGCTGACCATCACGGAGGGCGGTTACAATCTGGACAAGAAGACGCGTGCATTCGATTTTTCAAACGAGGCGATCCGTTACGACATGGGGTTTCCTCAAAATCCCTTGACGGTCTTTGGGTATATTGCAGCAGGATTGCGTAAAAGGATGGCGGCAAATGCAGGGCCGATCACCATTCTTTCCTGTGACAACCTGCCGCACAACGGGGATGTATGCAGGGACTCCTTCCTTGCATTCCTGCAAAAAGCGGATGAGGGGCTTTGCGGCTGGGCCAAGGAGCATGTTCGTTTTCCAAACAGCATGGTGGACCGCATTACGCCCGCAACCTCAACAGACGATATCGCCAGGCTGCATGCGCTCACCGGCCATGAAGACCTTGCCCCTGTGTATTGCGAGGATTTTGTGCAGTGGGTCATAGAAGACGATTTTCCGGCAGGCAGGCCGGCTTGGGAACGGGTGGGCGTCGAATTTACGGACGACGTATCGAAGTATGAAGCCATGAAATTGGGCTTTGTCAACTCTACGCACCAAATGCTGTCTTGCCCGGGATTTCTCGCAGGCTACCGCAAGGTGGACGAAGCGGTAAACGACGGGCGTATTGCTGCTTACTTACAGCAATACATGGAGCTGGATGTGATGCCCTATCTGTCTCCGCCCCCCAATACCGACCTTGTGGCATACAAGACAGCCTTCATGGAACGGCTGGGCAACAAAGCGGTGAGCGACCGGCTTTCCAGGCTGTGCTTTGATGCGGCCAACAAGATCCCCGTATATATGGCACCCACCATCACAGCCATGCTGAATGCGAATGCAGATATGCGCCGGATCGCTTTCTTTGTGGCTGCGTATCGGCTGTATCTGCGCCGGCGCAAGGATGAAAAGGGCGTTGCCTACACAATAGACGATCCGGGGCTCGTAAAGAGCGATCAAGCGCTGATCGAAAGCAGCCAGCCGCTGGATTTTCTCGGGCTGTCCTGTTTTTGCGGTGTCTCGCTCGGCTCTTCGAAGCATTTTATGGTGTGGTATCTGAAATATTGCCGGGATATCGAATCCAAAGGTATCCTCGCGACCATGGATGAACTGATTGGAGGCTTGTGATGGAAATGTCTAAACCATTCGATGTCGTGGCGATTGGCGAATGCCTGATTGATTTCGTGCCTTCCGCCCATCAGGAACAGGGAAAGCTGAATTTTAGCGGCTGCCCCGGCGGGGCGCCCGCAAACGTGCTCGCTTGCGTATCCAAGCTGGGACTGCACACAGCTTTCATCGGTAAAGTGGGAAAGGACGCCTTTGGGGAACTGCTGCATGCTACACTGAGCGAGTGCGGCATCGATACCTCCTCTTTGATCATGTCCAGCAGATATCCTACCACATTGGCATTTGTAACCTTGGATCAAAACGGCGACAGAGCGTTTAGTTTCTACCGTCATCAAACAGCGGACTGCATGATCACGCCCGGCGAGATCGATGAGGCGCTGCTGGCTTCGGCTAAAATATTCCATTTCGGCTCCGTGTCCATGACGAGCGAACCGGCCAGAGCGGCCACCTTATATGCCGTCAAAGCAGCAAAAGAGCAGGGCGCGCTGATCTCGTATGATCCCAACCTCAGAGAGCTCTTGTGGAGCGATCTGTCTGAGGCGAGAGAAGTCATTTCCAACGCGATGCAGTATTGTGATGTCGTGAAGGTTTCAGAGGAAGAATTGACCTTTTTAACAGGGATCGAATCCATACACGACGCGCTACAGCATCTGTTTCAGCAAAACGCAGCGCTGAAAACGCTGGTCGTGACCATGGGTGATCAGGGATGCAAAGCGACTTACGGCCGAAATATACTCACCGCAAGCGGGTTTCGTGTGCAAACCCTCGATACCGTCGGCGCAGGCGATACCTTCTGGGGCGCATTTCTCTATCGGATTCTGGCCGGTCTTTTCGATCCGGATGAGCCGGACGAGACATCCTTATACGACGCCTTGGTGTTCTCCAACGCTGCGGGCGCGTTGTCTACGACGAAGAGCGGAGCCATTCCCGCCCTGCCTGCACTCGACGATATATGCCATCTGGCGGGGCAGAAACCGGCTGAAATATAAGTCGTTCCCCCTTTTGCTGCGATATGCGCAGCCTTACACAGAATGTCAATCACACGAGAGGAGATATACATGATACAAGCAGTAATGACGAAGCCCGGTGAAATTATCTATCAGCAGGTGGATGTGCCTGCAATCGGCCCGGGCCAAATAAAAGTAAAGATCAAGCGCATCGGCGTATGCGGTTCGGATATTCATGTCTATCACGGCAAGCACCCGTTTACCAGCTACCCTGTCGTACAGGGCCATGAGGTATCCGCGCAAGTCGTGGAGGTGGCGCCGGATGTAACCGGCTTTGTGCCGGGAGATAAGGTCACCATACAGCCGCAGTTGGTTTGCGGCGATTGCTATCCTTGCACACATGGCATGTACAACGACTGCGAAGTGTTGAAAGTGATGGGATTCCAAACGACCGGAATGGCCAGCGAATACTTTGTAACAGAAGCTTCGAAAGCCTTAAAGCTGCCGGATAGTATGAGCTGGGATCACGGCACAATGCTGGAGCCGCTGGCAGTGGCGGTGCATGCCGTGAGGCGCTACGGCGATGTAAAGGGCAAGAGCGTGCTCGTGCTGGGCGGCGGCACGATCGGCAATCTCGTGGCACAGACAGCCAAGGCGATGGGAGCGGATAAGGTGCTGCTGTCTGAGGTGAGCGCATACCGTTTGGAAACATCAAAAAAAGTCGGCATAGAAGCGCTCAACCCGTTAAAAATGGATTTAAAAGAAGTCATTCGCGATTCCTTCGGGTCGGATGGTGCGGATGTGATTTTTGAATGCGTGGGCATCAATGATACCATGAATCAGGCTATTGCGTATGCGCGCAAAGGAAGCTTCATCGTGGTGGTGGGTGTGTTCGGGGATTTGGCGCATATCGATATGGCGCTGGTCCAGGATCACGAGCTGACCTTGATCGGCACAGCCATGTATCGCGTGGAGGATTACAAAAAGGCGATCGAGCTGGCTGAAGCAAAACTGATAGAGTTTGATTCGCTGATTACAGATCATGTGCCCTTTAAAGAATATCAAAGGGCATATCAGATCATTGATGAGCAGAAAGACAAAGCGATGAAGGTGATCATCGTAATGGACGAGGAGTAGTCGACGACCGATTTTTTCATTCAATTGGAAGGCACGCCGGATATAGTGAATATGAATCGACAGGAGGATATTATGACACCAAGAGAACGCGTATTGGCGGCGCTTAATTTCAAAGTGCCGGATAAAATTCCCACAGAGTTTGGATCCACGAATTGCACGACCATTGCAAAAAAAGGCTATGCCGAAGTCAAAAAGATGCTGGGCGTAGATAAGCCGGATGTTTTGCTGATGGAGGACTTTCAGTTGAGCGTAGTGGACGAAGAAGTGCTGCAAATGCTGGATACAGACCTGCGCGGCGTGCCGGGCAAACCGCATTTCTATGACAAAAAAGTGATCGACGAAAACATCTATTACGATCATTTTGGTATCAAGTATTTAATGCCCGAAAACGGCCTTTACTTCGATATGGTGGAAAATCCATTGGCTGATATGGAGACGCTTGCCGAAATAAAAGATAACTACGAGTGGCCTGAGCCCATCAACCCAAAAGTGGTTGAAGGCCTGGGTGAACAAGCGAAAAAGCTAAAAGAAGAAAACAAGTATGCCATCGTGGGAGACATGGTGAATACAGGCATTTTCGAACCTTCACACTATCTAAGGGGTTTTGAGGATTTCTTGATGGATCTCATGATCAACGAGGATATAGCATGTTATATACTCGAAGAGATGTTGGCTTATCAGAGCAAACGCTATGAAGCATATTTAAATGAAGTAGGCGAATATTTGGATGTCGTTTTCGTTGGAGATGATCTCGCCAGCACACAAACCACACTCATTTCACCGCAACTATACAGAGATATGGTAAAGCCCTATCAAAAAGAATACTTTAAGTTTATAAAGAGCAAAACCAATGCCAAACTTCTATACCATTCATGTGGGAACGTAACGCCGCTCATAGAGGATTTGATTGAAATCGGCGTGGATATTTTAAATCCGATACAGGTAAACGCAAACGATATGGATACAAAAATGCTCAAAGAACGCTATGGGGACAGGCTATGCTTTTTAGGCGCAATCGATACGAATAAAGTCCTGCCGGAAGGCTCGGTGCAGGATGTGCGCGATGAAGTAGAGCGCCGCATCGAAGACTTAGGCCCTTGCGGGTACATACTTGCGGCGGTCCATGATATACAGGTCGATGTGCCTCCCGAAAACGTAATTGAAATGTATAGAGCCGCTAAAGCGTATAAGCTTTAATGGCTGCTCCCTGAAAAAAACGAATATGAAGAAACCCTCCTGCAACAACGATAACAAGCAGGAGGGTTTTTTACAGGAAGAACTATGGGGGGATCAGAACGCCTTACAGAATACCCGTATGGTCTATAAAGCCTTGGCTCATGGGCTTCTTCCCCGTCTGCTGTGAAATCTCCAGGCAAGCCGGCACTGCGTGGGTGAATCCGTGTAAACATTTATGCTGTGCGCGCGGTTCGCAGCATCCTGCTATAGATCCAAAATCACTGGTGCGTTCGCGTCGGTGGACTGGCGAACGACCAGCTTTGATTTAAACACAGCCTGGCGATTCTGGCTGTTGGGATGTTCGATTTTATTGATCAACATCTTTACTGCCAGTTTACCCATATCCTCAATAGGTTGACGCACGGTTGTGACCGAAGGAGAATACACGGAAGATTCCTGAATATCGTCATATCCGATTACGGCGACATCCTGCGGCACACGATAATTATGATCATTCAGGTATTTGATGCAACCGATAGCCAGGATATCGTTTTCGGCAATAATAGCGGTAGGCGGGTCGTCCAAGCGAAGAAACCGGCTGGCTGCGTTGTATCCGGCGGAGTACCGTGATGGGCCGGAAAAAATATACTCTTCAGGCAGCTCTATGTGATGCTTTGCAAAACATTTGCGAACACCGGATGTTTTTTCAATCGTGTTTGCTTCAAGATCAAGAGAAAGAACATAAGCGATTTTTCGATGCCCTAATGAGACAAGGTGCTCCGCCGCGTCATAACTACCGTGAAACAGATCACTCACCACGGTATTCAAGGACTTATTTTGTGGATTCGCACTCATTAAAACAACAGGCGCCTCGGGGGGGAGCTTGTCCAGAATGGAATGCACTTCATCATCATCCATAAATCCTAAAATCAACCCATCTACATTCGCAGGATGCCCGTCTAATATGAAGTGCAAAGCCTGCATCCCTGTCTCCATCATAAAAATAACCGGTGAATATTGGAGCTTTTCACACATCGAATGCACTGCGTCATATAGCGTAACATAAAACGGATTCGTGATCTCAGGCACCACAAGTGCGATCAAACGTGTCTTTTTTGTGCGCATCATCTTGGCAATATGACTTGGCTGATAATTCAGTTCCGCCACCGCTTTCGCAACACGTTCTCGATATTGCGGAGTGAGTTTTTCGGGATGATTCAAATAACGGGACACCGTTCCCACGGAAACACCCGCCAACTTGGCGACGTCTTTGATTGCAGCCATAAATAACCTCCCGCTAGAAATCTGAATACTTTTTTATTATACTCAAAGCGAAGGCATTATTCAATATAGATTTGAACATATTTTTGAACCAATTCAAATATTTACAAGTCGCATCCAACTGCTCATTGCTTAATTTTTTATTTTATATCAATAAAAATATGTAATTATTGCGTAATTTAAGACCGTGTAAAATGAATTTATAGTAGATTATCCCACTAAATAAAAAAATATTTAAAAATAATTGCAAACTACTATTGAATGAATCGGTTCAATACTGTATAATCATCATATCAAAATTTCTTTCCCATTCATCTCCGTTTGATTTTCATGACCTAATGTGCCTAAGCACTTAGCAAATACATTAATAAGGAGAAATAGAAATGAAGAAGTACCGTATTGTAAGCTTGATTCTAGCGTTGTTGATGGTCAGCGTTTCGTTCGGGGCATGTAGCGGTGGCCCTTCCGAGGCTTCCCAAGCGCCAAAAACTTCCGAGGCTTCCCCCGAGGCACCGGCCGACAAGCCTTCAGATGAACCCTCCGGAGGCGATGAAATCATCATCGGCTGTACGTTCGACTACGTCAGCGACTTTATGGCACTCGTGGTTGATGGTGTACAACAGTATGATGACGAGCATGACAATGTAAGGGTCGTCGTGACCGACGCCAATTTCGACATCCCAACCCAGATCGCGCAGACGGAAAACCTGATCACCCAGGGTGCTGACGCCATTATTATTAAGCCTGTGGACAGCAGCTCCTGCCAGCCAATCTCCGATATGTGTAAAGAAGCAGGCGTTCCGCTGATAGCAGCGGGAGCCGCGATCGACAGCCCGATGGATTGTTTTGTCGGTTCCGACAACTTCTATGCCGGCATGTTGCAGGGTGAATACATCGCTGAGGCCCTAGGCGGAGAGGGCAAAGTCGCCCTGTTACTGGGCGAATTAGGACTCGATCTTGCTATTGCACGTATCGACGGCAACAAAGAAGCGCTGAGTAAATATCCCGGCATTGAGATCGTGGACGAGCAGGTGGCGGGCTGGATGCGGGACGAAGGCGTAGCCAAGACAGAAAACTGGCTGCAGTCCGATATCGGCCAAAGCATCAATGCGATCATCAGCAACAACGATGAAATGGCCATCGGCGCTTCCATCGCCTGTCAGGAAAACGGGCGCGACGATATCCTCATTGCGGGCATAGACGCGCTTGATGACGCCCTTAAGCTGATCGACGAAGGCAAATTGGCTTTCACCGTATTCTATGACGGCGTTACTCAAGGATACACCGCATGCCAGGTGGCGGTGGATCTGATCAACGGCAAGCAGGTTGACAAGCAAGTGATGATCGACTTCCTGCCGGTGGACAAGAGCAACGTTGCCGACTATCTGTAAGCTGTAATAAGACGATACACATATGTTCTGCCGAAACCCCGCTGTCGCGGCCAGGTTTCAAGACGGCGGGCTCTTCGGCGGAGAATGGCCATCAAAATAAGGAGCGACAATAAATGAAATCAAGAGATAGAGTAGCCTGTTCGGTATCCCATAGGGAGCCGGACCGGGTGCCTGTGGATTTCGGCGGTATGGGGTGCTCGACCATGCATGCATCCTGTATCGCCGCACTGCGGGAGCATTACGGCCTGGAAAAGCGGCCGGTGAAGGTGCTCGACCCGTTCATGATGATCGGCCTGATCGAAGAGGATCTGCAGGACGCCCTTAAGGTGGATACAACAGGTGTTGGCAGTCCGTACACCGTCTTCGGCTACAGGAACGAAGACTGGAAGCCGTGGCAGTTGCCCGACGGAACAGACGTGCTGGTAGGCGGCGGGTTTGCCGTAACCGGTGACGGCAAAGGCGGTTTGTATATCCATCCCAAAGGGGATGTCACGGCACCGCCGAGCGGCCACATGCCTCAGGACGGGTTTTATTTCGATCTGCTCTCCCGCCAGATGGAATATGAAGACGACGAGTTCGAGCTCGCCGATAACCTGACCGAATTCACGCCTTATTCCAAGCACCTCTACCATCATTACCGCCAAACCGCCAAAGCCGCAAGAGAGACGGGGCGCTATGTGATCGCCGGATTCGAAGGGACAGCTTTGGGGGACATCGTGCGGGTGGTGGAGCCGTGGGAGGCATATCCCAAAGGACTGCGCGATATGGAGGAATGGCTGATCTCTATTTCCCTGCGGCCGGACTATATTAAATCAATTTTTGATTACCAAGTGAATATGGCTATTGAGAATTTAGGCCGGCTGGATCGGGAAACGGTAGAGAGCATCGATGCCATCATGATCTGCGGCACGGACTTTGGCATGCAGACCGGTCTATTCTATTCGCTAAATTCCATCAAAGACGTATTCATGCCCTATTACAAAAAGCTGAACGCATGGATCCATCAAAATCTGGGATGGAAGACCATCAAACATTCCTGCGGATCCAACGAACCCATCATTCCGCTGCTGATTGAGGCGGAGTTCGATTGTCTCAATCCGGTTCAATGTTCGGCAGCGGGCATGGATGCAGCAGAGTTGAAGCGCAAATATGGCAGAGATATCGTATTCTGGGGCGGCGGTGTGGACACCCAGCAGATGCTCCCTTTCGGCACACCGGAGCAAGTGCGCGCGCAGGTTCTCGAGCGGATGGAGATCTTCTCCAAGGGCGGGGGCTTTGTATTCAACGCCATACACAATGTGCAGCCCGGCTCCCCTGTTGAGAATCTTGTCGCGATGTTCGATGCCATTGCGGAATTTAACGGCATCCGCTAAAATAGCAAGGCTGGGCAAAAATCCGGCCTTGATCATTCATATCACATGAAAAGGAGGGTGCGGATTGGGCGAATATACACTCAAAATGGAGCATATCAGCAAGGCGTTTCCCGGCGTACAGGCGCTGAATGACGTTTCGTTTGCAGTTAAAAAGGGCAGCGTGCACGCGTTGCTCGGGGAAAATGGCGCAGGTAAAAGCACGCTGATGAAAATACTCATCGGACTGTACCGGCCGGATAGGGGAAGCATAGAGTTCGATGGTAAACCCCTCAAGGCCTCTTCGATGCGCGTGGTCATTGAGTCGGGGATATCCATGATCTATCAGGAGCTGAACGCCATCCCCTACATGACTGTGGCGGAGAATATATTTGTCGGTCGGGAGCCTAGGCGTAAATCCGGGCTGCTCAACCGTAAAAAAATGATACAGGATACCCAAGAGCTGCTGGATCGGCTGGAAATCAGCAATATCGAGCCTACTACAGCCATGGTCAATTTGACGGTGGCTAAGATGCAGATGGTGGAGATTGCGAAAGCCATTTCGTATGATTCAAAGCTCATCATTATGGACGAACCGACTTCGGCAATTACAGAAAAGGAATGTGAGCATCTATTTCGAATTATGGAGCGGCTAAAAGGCGAAGGGGTGACATTTATATTCATCACCCACAAGCTGGATGAGATATTCCGCATCGCCGATGAAGCAACCGTGCTGCGGGACGGTATGTTTATCGCGAGCAGACCCATCACGGGCTTTACAAGGAATGAGTTGATCTCCATGATGGTGGGCCGCGAAATCACACAGATCTATCCGAAGGAAGAAACAACGCCAGGGCCTGTCGCTTTAAGCGTAAGAAACATCGGGCGCAAAGGGGAATTCCGTGATATCAGTTTCGACGCACACCAGGGAGAGATTCTCGGTGTGGCAGGCCTAATCGGCGCAGGCCGCACGGAAGTGATGGAAGCGATATTTGGCTACCGGCGCCTGCACGCCGGCGAAATCTATATCCATGGAAAGAAAGTGCGCATCAAAACGCCGAAGGACGCCATCAAAAACAAGATGGCGCTGCTCACGGAAGACCGCAAAATTACAGGGCTGTACCTGCCCCTTTCGGTAAAGGATAACATGATCATGCCCAGCCTGAACAAAGAGCACATGACGGGGCCGTTTTTACGGCATAAAAAAATACTCAAGGCTTGCTGCGAGCAACGTGACCGGTTTAATTTGAAGACGCCCAGCATGAAACAGATTGTGGAGAAACTCTCCGGCGGCAACCAGCAAAAGGTACTGGTATCCCGCTGGCTTTTGACCGCGCCGGATATCATCATACTCGACGAGCCTACCCGCGGCATCGACGTGGGCGCAAAATCAGATATCTACCGGTTTATATCGAATCTCGCCGCCCAGGGAAAATGCGTGATTATGATTTCTTCCGAACTGCCGGAGATTCTCGGCATGAGCGACCGGATCATGGTGATGCATGAAGGTGATCTTATAGGAATCATCAATCGGGAAAAAGCGACACAGGAAAAGATACTGCAAATGGCGACAGGCCAGACAGATTTAAATTAGGGGGAAAGACAATGCCAAAAGAGAACCAACCCAAGTATGTATCTTCGATCGAGAAGACATCGACAGGAGATAGGGCGCGGGATATCTACAACCGGTTTGGGATTTTCATCATACTGGCTACCATGATACTCATCATGGTCATCCTGACACCAAACTTTTTGACCTATAAGAACATTACAAACGTCATTCGTCAGATCTCTTTTATCGCCATCATAGGTTTCGGCGCCACCTTTGTCATCATCACCGGCGGCATCGATCTTTCCGCCGGTTCGGTGGTGGGCGTTGTATCGGTGATAACCGCGTCCTTCGCGCATCCGGGAGAGTATCCGCTGATCGTACCCATACTCATCGGTGTTGCGGTCGGATTAGTGTTCGGCCTGATCAACGGTCTGCTGATAGCCCGGCTGAGTGTGCCGCCCTTCATCGCTACGCTGGGTACCATGACCTCCGGCCGCGGCTTCGCCATGCTGTTCAGTTCCGGCCGGCCTGTCAACGATCTCAGCGCAGAATATAATTTTTTGGGCGCGGGAGAGCTCTTCGGTATTCCGTTCCCGATTATACTGCTGCTGGCCATTGCCGTGATCATGTACATCGTGCTGGATCATACACGTTTTGGCCGACATGTTTTAGCTGTCGGCGGTAATGAGCAGGCAGCGAAAATCTCCGGTATTGGTATCAGCCGGGTCAAGGTCATGGTCTATTCCCTGGCGGGCGCGCTCGCGGCCTTCGCGGGCATCTTGATGACTTCGCGGATATCCTCGGGGCAACCCAATTTAGGTATAGGATATGAAATGGACGCTGTGGCCGCCTCCGTCATCGGCGGTGTCAGCCTCAAAGGCGGCGTGGGTACCATCTGGGGTACGCTGTGCGGCGCGCTGGTCATCGGCATCATCAACAATGGTATGGATCTCATGGGTGTCAACGCCTACTGGCAGCAGATCGTCAAGGGCCTGATCATCGTGCTGGCCGTCATACTGGATCAGTTAAAAACCAGGCGCTCCTGATACAGCGCCATTCAAAAGCGCGTGATCGCTGATGCGCATGGGCCTGCTCGGTCTTTTGCGCCCGACGCAGAGCAGTCTGCAGCGAAAATGATCTGTCCCGGGAAAAGTGTGCATCTACGCTTTCCCGGGTTTTTTATGCACGGATCACCGACTGAATTCCAAGCACCTCCTCCCCTATCCCCCGCCCTGCCGCATAACCCTTTTGACATCGTCCGGTGCACTTCTTAAAACAAGCAGTGAACATATTGCCGTGGTGATTCAGTATCATATATAATATATAATGAATGTATGTTTAAGAAAGTAGGTTCTTCCATGCTGAAAGTGCTTATCTGTGATGATGAGATCAGGGTGTGTAAGCTCATCAACAACTTGATTGACTGGAATGCGCTCGATATGGAGGTCGTCGCCACCGTTCACAACGGGCTTGCCGCGATGGAAGCCATCGAAGAGGCTGTGCCCGATATTGTCATCGCGGATATCCGTATGCCGGGCTACGGAGGGCTTGATCTGCTGCGCCGCGTACATGAAAAAGGGCTGGATATCAGCTTCATCATTATCAGCGGCTATAAATACTTCGAATATGCGCATATCGCTTTGAAATACGGCGTGACGGATTACCTCCTGAAGCCCATCAAAAAAGACGAACTCACAAGAGCGTTGCTGTCCCTCAAGGAGAAGAAGGAGCAGCACATAAAGCAGCACGATACACGAACATTGCTGGAACAAGAGCTAAAGCAGAGTAAAGGAATACTCACATCACAGCTCATCGAGCTCATGTGGCAGCGGCAACAGGTGAACACGCACGGCCTTTTGAGCTTGTCCGGTAAAGAAGATATGCAAGGCAGCAAATTCTGTGTGCTGATGGCCAAGTTCGATATGTTGTTTGATTTAGGAAAAGACCGCGCGGATGCCGTCATGGACAAGGCGCACAACCTGCTGTTGGAAACGCTTTCACGCTGCTGCTATGAGTGCTTATCCGAAATCAGAGGCAATATGCTCATCTGCATCGCCGGCTTTAGTCAAGGGAACGAAGAAAAATTTCAAAGCTGCTTAAGCTCGCTGCATCATCAACTGCTCACCCATGCCGTTAAATACTACAGCGCCTCCGTGACCATAGGTGTGGGGAACACGGTAAGCGAACTGTCACAGATCAACACCTCCTTTCAAAATGCGCGCCGGGCTGTGTATGCGCGTGTCGTGTCCGGCACAAACAAGGTTATACAATACGATGCGCTGCCCGGCACCAATCTATCCGCACAGATCATATTGACCCCCGATAAAATTCAAATATTCCAAAATATCATAGATGCAGGGGGCCGGGATCAATTGCAAACTTTTCTGCACGAAGTGTTTCAGGAAGCGATGGAAAAGAATGCCGATGCTGAATTGCTCTTTTCCATCTGCTATGAGCTGGCGGACGAATTCGTATCACGCGTTGGGAAAAAAAGCGGTCTGAGCCGTAACGAGATCGATGAGAGACTGGAATTCGGGCTTGAGGAATCAAGCTCGGTGAAGCAAATCAAGGAGCTTCTCTCCTGTATATTTGACGATTATTTTGATAGATTGGAAATCCTGCGGAGCGATGCGGAGATGAAGCCTGTATATCTTGCGCGTTCCTATATCAAGGACCATTACGCAAACGACATCACGCTGGAATCCGTCGCGGAGGTCGTGCACATCAGTCCCGTCTATTTAAGCCTTACATTCAAGAAAGAGTTTAATATCGGCTTCAATAGCTATCTGACCGGTTTTCGCATCAATACGGCAAAAAAGCTGCTGATCTCCACCGATATGCCGATCTATGAAATCGCCGCCGCGGTGGGCTACCGGGACGCGAAATATTTCAGCCGTGTATTCAAATCCAAAGTGGGCATGAATCCAAACGAATTCCGCGGCTTTGCGAGGCGCTGGTGATCATGAAAAAGAATACACAGCCCGGGCTTACCGCAACCGCCGTCGTTCATTTCACCATCTATCTGGCCTGCATGATACTGTTTGGCACGTTGCTGTATATCAATATGAAAACAACATCCGCTTTTGCCATATCCTACGGGCTAACCGTGCTTTTGTTGACGACAGGGCTCATCTTTTCGCTTAAAAAAAGGCTGTTTGATCATATCATTGAAATCGACCGGGCGGTTCGTCTTTTAAATTCTTCCGGCAGTGATCCGGATCTCAATGCAATGGGAAGCTTGCCTCTTTTGCTTGCACAAGTGAGCGAAGTTATGGAGCAACGCTATACGGCCGAGATATTGAAGAAAGAGGCGGAGCTGAACGAGCTGCAAAGCCAGATCAATCCGCATTTCCTTTACAACACGCTCGAATCAATTCGAGGACAGGCCTTAGAAGACGGTGCGATGGACATCGCCAATATGACGGAAGCGCTGGCCTCTTTTTTTCGTTACAGCATACGTGATAAATCGGATATCGTAACATTGCGCGATGAAATCGAAAACGTGCGTACATATTTCATGGTGCAGCAGTACCGCTTTAATGATCGTTTCCAGCTCAATATTCATTGCCGCGATGAATCGCTGTACGAGTGCAATTTGCCCAAGCTCGTGTTGCAGCCTATCGTGGAAAACTGCATACACCATGGGTTGGAAACAAAAGTTGAAGACGGTCATATCGACATCCATATTGAATCCACACGAAAGCGGCTGCTCATCGACATCACCGATGACGGCGTGGGCATGAGCGAAGAGCGCCTGTATGCACTCAACAGAGAATTGGAGCATCATAAGGGGCAGCCGGCGAGACTCACGCAGGATATGGAAGCGCATACCGGCAATACCGGCATCGCGCTCATCAATGTCAATGAGCGCATCAAGCTGAAGTTTGGCGAGCATTACGGTATATTTGTCTCCAGCGTACCCATGCAGGGCACCAATGTACAGATTGTGCTTCCCATGGTGAAGGGTGAACAATATGAGACATGAAATACTGCGTATGCAGCGTATCAAAAAGAACAGGGGCATCAATATCGTATTCGACCAATTCCACCTCAATATCTTTGAAGGCGAGATTTTAGGGCTTTGCGGCTGCGCGTTCAGCGGCAAAACAACGCTCGCAGACATACTCACAGGAAAAGAAGAATTTGAGGGGATCGCCTTTTTTGACGAGCTGCCCATTGAGAAATCGTTTAAGCGGATGGTCGCCCAAAAGAAGATATTCGGACTGTATGAATCATCGGGGCTGATTGGGCCGCTCACCATCGCTGAAAATATGCAGGTGATCAATAGCGACGGAAGAAGCGGCATATTGGTCAATAAGAAGCGCATTGCGACACAGGCGCAGATCGTGTTGGATTTTTTTGATATTGACGTCGATGTGCAGCAACAAGCGTCCATGATGCGTATGCCGTTGCAGCATTGCGTAATGCTTATCAAATCGGTGACAAAAGAAACGAAGCTGGTCGTCATAGACGATACCACCGCTTCCTACACAGCAAAAGACATAGCACTTTTGCATCATGTGCTGCAGAAGCTGAGTGCATTGGGTGTGGCGGTGCTCTATATCTCACATAGCACGGATGATCTCAGCCATATCTGCGACCGCATAGTGATACTGCGCAACGGCCGCAATATTCGTACGTTTTGTAAGAATGCCGGCTATAAAAAAGATGCGATACAGGATGCGCTGTATGGTGCTAAACCTGATCTGCCGCATGATAAGATTCCCTCTAAACAGGAGTCCGTCGTGCTGAGCGTGGATTTGTTAGAAGCCGAGGATTTGAAAATCAGCGGCTTGCAGCTGCACCACGGCGAGATCATAGGCTTTTTCGATGCGCAAAACAAACACAACCTGCTGTTGGGCGAAGTTCTTTCCGGAAGGAAGCGGGCAAAAACATGCGATATACACATGGAGGGCCGGCATATCCATTATCATGATGTGAAGGGCGCGATGCGGCAAGGCATCGGTATGCTGCCCGAGGACTATATGATCAGCTACAGCTTTAACAGCATGCCGTTATTGGACAATATCGTCTTTTTGCTTTACGGCCGCATGAAGAAAATGAAAATTCATATTAGCCGGCGATATCTGCGCATGATCGAGCAGTCTGCAAAGGAAAAGCTATGTGTGCAGGACGCGGGCTGCCACATGCCTCTTAAAGAGTATGACTTCTACAAGCGTCAACAGGCGCTTTTGTACCGATGGCTGCTCTTTGATCCCAAGGTGATGATTTGCGTAAACCCTATGTTCATGGTGGACACAGTCTCTTTAAGCATCGTACGCAGCTTCCTGAATAAGCTGACCGCCAACAAAACGGGTGTCTTGCTCCTATCTTCCGACCAAAATACTCTGGGTGGCGTCTGCGACCGTATCATCGATATATCGGAATATAAAATCTGATTTCCGTTAAGATTTTCATACCAATATTAAAATTATCATCTTTAAAATCAAAAGATAGTCCTATAAAATGACGATAATAGCCCATCCATATCGTTTGTTTTTTTATTTTGTTAACAAATCCACTTTCAAAGGGGGATGAACCATATGTCTCATGACGACAAGCTGGTCGTGATGGAAGAAATCGATAAAGCGTTCCCGGGCGTTCAGGCGCTTGATCATTGCAAGTTCGATCTGATGAGCGGTGAGGTGCATGCGTTGGTCGGCGAAAACGGCGCAGGGAAGTCAACGCTGATGAAAGTACTGTCCGGCGTTTATCAAATGGACGCGGGAAAGATCTTTTTCAAAGGAAAGCCTGTCCATATCCCTAGCACGCGCGCCGCGCTGGATACGGGTATTACCATCATCCATCAGGAATTACAGCTGATCCCGCACTTAACCGTCGCCCAGAACATATTCATTGGGCGGGAGCCGCGCAAACGCTTTAAGATCATGGTGGATGAAAGATTATCCAATCAAAAAGCGCAGGAACTGATCGACCGCATGAAAATAAATCTCGATCCAACCCAACGGGTGATGGATCTTTCCGTGGCGGAGCAGTACATGGTGGAGATCGCGAAAGCCGTTGCGCAGGAAACCGAAGTGCTCATCATGGATGAACCCACAGCGGCGCTGACCGATACCGAAACACAGGATTTGTTCAGCCTGATCTGCGACATGAAGCAAAAGGGGATGGGAATCGTCTATATATCCCATCGCATGGAGGAACTGAAACAGATTTCCGACCGCATCACCGTGATGCGCGACGGACACTACATCGACACGCGCAATACGGTTGACACGCAAATTGACGATATCATCAGCATGATGGTGGGCCGCACGATTTATGAGACGACGCCTGATTTGCCGGAGCACCCCAGTACCGAAACGGTGCTGAAGGTGGAAGGGTTAACCTGTGGCAACCGTGTGAGAAATGTGAGCTTTGAGTTGAAAAAAGGTGAAATACTGGGCCTGTCCGGGCTTGTAGGCGCAGGCAGAACCGAGGTTGCGCGCGCGATCTTCGGCGCAGACCGCCTAGACGCAGGCAGCATCTATGTCAATGGTAAAAAGGTGCGCATCAAGCATCCGGCGGACGCTGTGCGGCATGGCATCGGTTATCTATCTGAAGACAGAAAACGCTACGGGCTGACGCTGGGCAGAGATGTGGAATCCAACATCGTGTTGGCTTCCTACCGGGATTTTGTGCGCTTCAAGTGGGTGGTCAACAGTAAAAAAACATCTAAAGCCGCGCAGGAGATGGTGCAGCAGCTCAACATCATGACGCCGTCTCTCAAGCAGATTGCAAAGAATCTATCCGGCGGGAATCAGCAGAAGGTCGTCATCGCCAAATGGCTGGTGCGCAACAGCGATATACTGATATTCGACGAACCCACACGGGGCATCGACGTGGGCGCGAAAAGTGAAATATATAAGCTCTTAAACCGGCTGGCGAAGCAGGGAAAATCCATCATCATGATCTCGTCTGAATTGCCAGAGATACTCCGCATGAGCCATCGTGTGCTGGTGATGTGCGAAGGCGAATTAACCGGCGAGCTCGATTGCTGTGAAGCAACACAGGAGAGCATCATGAAATGCGCCACCAGGCGCGTCATCGGAGGATGAAAACATTATTTTAAGGGGGAAGCTAAGTTGGGAAGCATTCATGAGAACAAAGGAAGATCGAAAAAGGTATTGATGCGCAGGCTGTTTGCATTCGGGAGCCTTGCCCTGATGCTCGTCATTTTTTCGTTGACTTCAGGTAATTTCTTCAGCTATAAGAACATCATGACGATATTACTGTCCTCCAGTATCACAGGGCTGCTCGCGCTGGGCATGACGTTTACCATCATAGCGGGCGGTTATGATTTGTCCATGGGCACGGTCATGACGGTGAGCGGCGTTTTTATGGCGCAAGCTATGCGCGAATGGGGGTTTCCCATACCATTGGCCATACTGCTCGCGCTGGTGGTGGGCGCGCTGTTCGGGTTGATCAACGGCTTCGCAATCTCTCGCATGAAGCTGCAGCCCTTCATCGCGACATTGGGAACCATGATGATCTCAAAAGGGCTTGCCTTGGTGGTTTCTAAGGCTAATGTGCTCTATTTAACAGATTTTGCGGGCTTCGACAAGATCTCCACAGGATCCGTCATCGGATCGCTCATACCGGGGCTCAATATTCCCAATGCTGTGCTCATATTCTTTGCCATCGCGCTGCTCGCCCACTGGGTGCTGAGCAAGACGGTCTACGGGCGGTATGTGTTCGCGATCGGAAGCAACGAGGACGCGGTGAACATGTCCGGTGTCAACGCGGACAACTGGATGACCATCGTCTATATCACTTCCGGTATCTTCTCCGGTATGGCCGGCGTGATGATGGCTTCGCGGCTGGTGTCCGCACAGCCCGCTATTGGCAGCGGCTATGAGATGGACGCGATCGCGGCGGTTGTAATCGGCGGTACACCGTTAGGGGGCGGCGAGGGCAGCATGCTGAGCACGGTGCTGGGCGTGTTTGTACTGGCGGTGCTCCTAAACGGGCTGCGTATGCTGTCGGTGGATCAAGAGTGGCAGACCATCGTGACCGGTATTATCATCATCGTAACCGTATACATCGACCAACGGCGCAGGAAGCAGCAAGCTTAAGCATATAAAAATTTTAAGGAGGAGAAGATTGATGAACATGAAGAAACTACTCTGTCTTATGTTGGCGCTCGTATTTGCGCTGGCGCTGGCAGGCTGTGCGGAGAGCGGCAGTGGCGAGGTCTCCCAAGCGCCCGAAACAAGCGATGGTGGCGGGGGCGAAACGAAAGATGACGATATCTATATCGCGGCGTTTTCCAAGGGATACCAGCATGTTTTCTGGGTACGCATACAGGAAGGTATGCAAGAGGCCTGTGATGAATACGGTGCGCGTATGACTTACGAAGCGCCGGACGAAGGCCAGAATGTTGACGTACAGGTTGAACAGATCGAGGCGGCGCTCGGCCGGAATCCCGATGCCATACTCATTGCATCCGTGGATGCGAAGGCCATCGTGCCTGCGATTGAAGCGGCCAATGCTCAGGGTGTCCCGGTATTTACCTTCGACTCCGATTCCGAGAGCAAGCTGATCAAAGCGTTTTATGGTACGGGCAACTATGCGGGCGGCCAACTCGCCGCCGAGAATATGGCCAAATTTATTCAGGGCAAAGGCAAGGTCGCAATCGTAGCAAACGACCAAACCTCCAATTCTATTGTGGAGCGCCGCGATGGGTTTATGGATTATATGGAGGAGAACCATCCGGATATTGAGATTGTGGATATTCAGTATAATGATGACGACTCCTTTAAGAGCACAGAAATTTGTACGACATTCTTGCTCACCCATGACGATCTGGCCGGCATCTATGGCTGTGGACAATCAAGCTCCGAAGGCATGGTGACCGCGGTAAACGAGCAAGGTATGAGCGGAGAGGTCGTTTGTGTGGGTTTTGACTCCGGTAATCTATTGCTCAATGCAGTAAAGGATGGCACGCTGACAGGCGCCGTCACACAGAATCCTTATAATATGGGTTACATCTGTGCCAAAGGTGCTTTGGAATATGTTGTGGACGGCAAAGAACCCGCACAGTATTTCAACGATTCCGGCAGCGCTTTCTACACCAAAGACAACATCGATTCAGAGGAAATCCAGGGAATGGTATACGAATAAACGACCATATAGTAAAATAGATGGCGGGGCACAGATTCCTGTGTCCTGCCATCCATTTATACGGGAGGAGACAGACATGCGAATCAAAACGGAAGAAATCGGATATTTGCGGGAACTGGCAAAATATGTGCGCGATATCGCGCACAACCCTATCTGGGACGAAAAAAGGCAGCTCTGGAAGGATAAAAATGCATTGAAGAAAGTGCGCCCGCTGATTTTGGCGGCGCTGCCCACGGAGGCGTGGGATGAGATCATGCCTGCGGACTCGCTGCGCATACAGGATCCGTTTTTTCAAGCATATGAAAAGGAACTGCGCAAGCGCATCTATAAATATGAAAAACTGAGAGATGATGAAATACTCCACGATAAACTCTACGTACCCATTCATTATACACTGACGGACTGGTGCGAGGATCGCAAGCGCCCTTATTCAGGCGATTCACACCGCGCGGCGGAATACATGCCCTGCATAGAAGATCTTTCCGATTTCAAACATAAAATCAAACGCCCCGAGATCACGGATGTGGACTGGGATACATCCAACAAAGACCATGAAGAAGTGATGGAGGTGTTTGGCGATTACCTGACGGTCGAACTGGGCCAGCCTTTATGGGGCTGTACGGATCATGCCGTTAAGGGTGCCGGCGGGAGCATCATCGATATACTGTGCGAGATACGCGGCTATGAAAACATTCTCTATGACATGGTGGATGAGCCGGAATTCGTGCACGACGCCATGGCGTTCATGGCGGACGCCTATATGCATTACTTCAATCAGCTGGAAGAATACCGCTTGCTGCGTCTCAACAACAATGAGTTCATGAATTGGGCGGACACGCCGCTGCTGTCCAACGGTCTTGCCTGTACGGATGAGCTGCCGCCTGAGGGTTTCGACCCGTCACACATCAAGACGAAGGACCTTTGGGGCTATTCCATGGCGCAGGAATTCACCATCGTGTCGCCTGAAATGCTGCAGGAGTTTGTGCTCCCCTACCAGGCAAGCATCGCGCAGCGGTTCGGCTTGAACTGTTACGGCTGCTGCGAGAGCATGGATACCAAATGGGATATGATTATGGACATGATCCCGCATTTAAGGGAGCTTTCGGTGACGTATACATGCGATATAGAGCTGGCCGCGGATAAGCTTAAGAATGATTATGTGTTCTCATGGAAGCCCAATACCACCACCCTGATCACATTGTTTGACGAAAAAGCGCTCTATGAAGAGATGAAAAGGGGATTTGATATCGCAAAGGATTGCTGCCTGATCGCGTCGCTGCGCGATACGCAGAGCCTGTATGGAGAACCGCATCGTGCCACCCGCTGGGTGGATATCTCCATGGATCTGGCGCAGCAATATGCATGACCACAGCTTATGACGCCAAAGCGCGAACTCCTGCAACATTCCGCTTTAGGGCATCATTTTATTTTTTACGCAATCAAGTCTGAACTGTGTAAATCATGTCCAATACGCTCACCTTTATGGGAAATAAAGCTTTAGGGGCAGAAAAAAGCCAGTGCATACATACACTGGCTTTTGATGTAAATTGGATGATGGTTTACAGTTTGTTGAAGATGCCGATTCTGGGCATTTCATGCACAGACTTCCAGCCTTCGCTCATGGGTTCTTTCAGATACGGCGCCATCTCTTCTTTTGTTCTGAATGTCAGCTCTTCGATGGGCGGCACTTCTCCCGGAGGGAATGCTTCCAGTATCTCGTAGACCGAATATACTAGATATTCGCAGATCGCGGCGATCGGCCTCTTCGCCTTTTCGGCTGTCGCTACCGAGGGTGTTCCTACAACGCCTTCCGGTGTGCCAAAACGCTCAATCGCGTTGTTGCCTTCCACTTCGCTCCAACGGTGCGGCCTCTGGTACGGATCCACCGATGCGTCGTACTGGCCGATCGGCAGCCAGCCATGACCCCAAGCGTCTTCCACTACACTCATGTCCACCATGTCTTTGAACATCAGCAGCGCAACCGCTGTTTCAGCTTCGTCCGCAT
>JBMNTR010000020.1:0-39986 GCA_050945835.1 Christensenellales bacterium
GCTTTGATTTTGAAGCGTTTAATAAGGGAAAAGTTGTTGAAATCGCTTGAAATCACGAGCTTTTAGCCATTTCAAAGCTTATGAAAAATTGTATCAAAATGAGTAAGAACATAGATCCGCAATAAGGTTGTGGATGCCTATACTGAAATTATGAGGATGTCCGTTTAAAAGGGGTGCTGTAAAAGGCGACCCTTTTGGCGTTTCCCTTATTTGCGGAAACGGAATATAGGTCTTATGTTCTGGGAGAATGCTGGTTCGGCAGCGGTTTCATGAAGACTGCTGATTCATGTTATGTGAACGAACCAGCTTACTATATGAAAGGCGCAAAAAAGGCGGTGCACGAGGGAGCTTGCCGCCTTTAAACCGACGAATGCTTGAAACGCCATCACCCGGCCCGCAGGCGGGGCTGCAATTCAATAGTGCAACAGGCGCACAGACACCGGAGTCCACCGTCGTGCTGGTGGTCGTGCTGCTGCTCGTGTTTGGCGCCGCGTATTTCGTGAGCAAATTCGTTGCGAACAAAGCGCGCGGCTTCAGCCGTACAAAATACCTCCGCATTGTGGACAACATGGCGTTTGGGAAGGACAAGAGCATCATGCTGGTCGAAACGAAGGGCAAGGCGTATCTGATCGGTGTGACTGCACACGCCATGACGCTGCTCGAGAAGATGGATACATCCGAAGTGCAGCCGTTTGCGGAGGATAAAAAGGCGGGCGCGCAGCCGCAATCAGGCAAAAGCACAGCCCGAAAAGCCGCCGCCTGGCTTCAAAAGATGGCATCGGCTCCCGGCGAATTGAGACGCGCACAGCAAAACATGCGGCCGGCCGAAAGGGATGAACGATCCCCAACGAGCCGCAAAAAGTCAAAAGAGCACGGCGCGCAGCCGCAGCAACAGCACGCATACGGCGCGGGGCATACACCGCCCGGCGCCGAAACCGAATACACGCAGCAACAGGCGGACGATTTAAGCCGTATGCTGGAATCGATCCACAAAAGGAAGGCCAGACTGGATGACAAGAACGATGCGTAAGGTGTGCGAACCAAATATGCATGCCGTAAAAAGAGGGGCATGGTTTAAAAAAGCAAAGAAAATCGCGCTGCTGATCACCATACTGCTGCTCGCCGTTTTGCTGGCGGGGTGCTCCGCGTGGCCTGTCGAAGCCGGCGAGGAGGCAGAGAGCGACGGCGGCTTGCTGAGCGGCCTGTTTGGAACGCGCTCGGAAAGCATCAACATACTGCTGCTGCTCACCGTATTGACGCTGCTGCCCTCCATATTGATCATGCTCACGGGCTTCACCCGCATCATCATCGTGCTGTCCCTGCTGCGCAACGCGCTGGGTACGCAGCAGATGCCGCCGAATCAGGTTTTGATCGGCTTGGCGCTGTTCTTAACATTTTTCGTGATGTCGCCCGTGGTGGATCAGATCAATGTAAACGCCTACCAGCCTTACGTGGAAGGGCGCATCGACGAAGAGGAAGCCATGGATTTAGCCATGCAGCCTGTGCGGGAGTTTATGTTCCGGCAGACCTATAAATCCGATCTGAACTTCTTCGTTTCCGCCGCCGCAACCGCAGACGGGGAGCCTATAGAGGTAGAGACACATGACGATATCCCCAACAGGGTGCTGATTCCGGCTTTCATCACCAGCGAGATCAAGCATGGGTTTTTGAGCGGTTTTTTGATCTATATTCCCTTCATCGTGATCGACATGATCGTGGCCTCCACACTCATGGCCATGGGCATGATGATGCTGCCGCCTGTCATGATATCGCTGCCTTTTAAAATACTGTTGTTCGTGGTGGTGGACGGTTGGACGCTGACGGTGCAATCGCTCATCACGGGCTTCGTGTAGCGTGACGCAAAAGAAAAGCTTCGGCGCTGTGCAGGCGCCGGTGGATTGAAAAGGGGATGAAGCTATGGAACAAGCACAGGTTTTAGGGATCATGCAGGACGCCATCACCACCATCATCGTGACCGCGGCGCCCATGCTCATCGTGGCGATGGTGGTGGGTGTGATCGTATCCATCTTCCAGGCCACCACGCAGATCAACGAGCAGACGCTGGCTTTTGTGCCCAAAATCATCGCCATATTCCTGACCATACTGATATTCGGGGGCTGGATTGTCACCAATATTTCGGAATTCATACAACGGGTATACCAACTGATGGGTACGGTGCTGTAACGCGTTATGGATGCGATCATCAACGATGTCCTGCAAAATTTAGACGCTTTTATGCTGATCTTCATCAGAATCACGGCGCTCATCATAGCGTCTCCCATATTCGGCCGTTCGAATATCCCGAACTTCGCCAAAATTGGCCTGTGTCTGATGATCACCTATATCGTTTTTTTGGCGGATGCAAAGGTGGCTTCTGTGGCGGTAAACGGCGCAGTCGGTTATCTGCTGCTCTGCTTGAAAGAGTTTCTGTTCGGTATGGTGCTGGGCTATGTGACCACGCTGTTCTTCTCCATCGTGCAGACAGCCGGCCACATGATCGACATGCAGATGGGCTTCGGCATGGTGAACATATTCGATGTGCAGAACAATATCAGCGTGCCCGTTTCAGGCAACTTCCTGTATGTCGCGCTGATGATGTGTTTTTTCATCACCAACGGCCATCAGAAGCTGATCTACATACTGATACAAACCTTCGACTATGTGCCGGCGGGCGGCGTGGTGCTTTCTGCGCAGCTGGGCGTGGCCGCGCTGGAAGTGTTTGTACTGGCGTTTTTATTGGCGGTGAATGTCGCCATACCCATGATGGCGTCCGGGCTGCTGGGGGAGATGCTGCTCGGCTTCATCGTGCGCACCACGCCGCAGATGAATGTGTTCGTGGTGGGCATACCGCTGAAGGTGCTGCTGGGGTTTGTGGTGTTGTTTGCGATGATGCCGGTGTTCATACCCTTTACGGATGTGATCTTCCAGCAGATGTTTTCAGCGATCGACTACATGTTTAAGGGATTGGTGGGTGCAGCATGGGCCCTTCGAATGGCGGCGCGGGCGAAAAAACCGAAAAAGCGACCCCAAAGCGAAGAAGGGACGCACGCAAAAAAGGGCAGATCATCAAAAGCCAGGATCTGGTGATCGCGCTTTCGCTGCTCATCATGCTGGGCGGCTTGAGCCTGTTTGGGCCTTATGTGGTGGACAGCCTTAAAAAACTGATGGTGGCCTTTTTTTCCATGTCCACGCCGGATTCGCTCGCGGGCGGCACGCTAAGCGGCATTTTCAGCGATTTAATCCTGCGCTTTCTGCTCATACTGCTACCCATACTGGGCATTGCGTTCTTAGCCGGACTTATCGTGAACTACCTGCAGGTGGGATTCCTGTTCGCGCCGGACGCCATCAAGCCGAAATTTTCGCGCATCAGCATGATTTCGGGCTTCAAGCGGATGTTTTCCGTGCAGTCGCTGGCGAATATGATCAAGGCGATCGCCAAGATAACCGTGCTGTGCTTCATCGCGTACGGCGAATACACCGCGCAGCTGGAAAAAAGCCCGAACATGATGGGGAACGATTTGATCCAAAGTGCGGAAGCGATACTCGACCTTTTGCTGTCTGTGGGGTTTAAATTTGCGCTGGCACTGGTGATCATGGCGCCCTTCGACTTGTTCTTCCAATGGCGCAAACACGAAAAGGATCTGATGATGACCAAGCAGGAAGTCAAGGAGGAATACAAGCAGACGGAGGGCGACCCCAAGATAAAGGGTAAGATCAAGCAGAAGCAGCGTGAGATGAGCGCCATGCGCATGATGCAGGCGGTGGCCGAGGCGGATGTCGTCATCACCAACCCGACGCACTACGCGGTGGCTCTGGCCTATAAAGAAGAAAAGCATAAAGCGCCCATCGTGCTTGCAAAGGGCAAGGACCATATCGCCCGCAAGATCAAGGAGCGGGCGGCTGAACACCGCGTAGAGATGGTAGAGAACAAAACGCTGGCGCAGCAGCTCTATTTCTTCTGTGAGATCGGGGACGAAGTGCCTGAAGAATTATACCAGGCGGTTGCGGAAATTTTAGCTTATATCTATAAGCTGAAAGGAGGAAGATAATTGAAAGGCAAAGCCTCTGATATTCTGATCGCGGTCTTGATACTCAGCGTCATACTGCTCATCGTGATCCCTCTGCCGCCGGCAGTTATGGATCTGTTGCTCATCATAAATATCGCGCTGTCGTTAACGGTGCTTTTAATCGCGCTCTACATCAAAAACGCGCTGGAAATCTCCATCTTCCCCACCCTGCTGCTCATATTGACGCTGCTGCGGCTGACGCTCAACATCTCCGCCACCAAGCTGATACTGGGCAACGCTGGCAACGCCGGCAGCGTGATCGAGACATTCGGGCATTTTGTGATAGGCAGCAATCTGGTGGTGGGCGTGATCATCTTTTTGATCATCGTGCTGGTGAACTTCATCGTGATCACCAAAGGCTCCGAGCGTGTGTCCGAAGTGGCTGCGCGCTTTACGCTGGACGCCATGCCCGGCAAACAGATGGCCATAGACGCGGATCTCAACACAGGCGTTATTTCGGAGGAAGAAGCGCAGCAGCGCCGTGCGGAGGTGCAGCGGGAATCCGATTTTTACGGCGCGATGGACGGCGCCTCCAAATTCACAAAAGGGGATGCCATCATAGGCATCATCATCACGCTGATCAACATCGTGGGCGGTATACTCATCGGTGTGACCAGCTTGGGGATGTCCTTCGAAGAGGTGATCCCCCTCTATATACTGGCGGCTGTGGGCAACGGCCTGGTCAGCCAGATACCGGCGCTGCTGGTTTCCACCGCCTCCGGCATCATCGTGACGCGCGCGGGCAGCGACAACAGCTTTGGCAAGGATGTAGCCCAGCAGCTCTTCTCCAAGCCGCTCGCGTTGTTCGTCACAGCGGGCATGCTGGTGTTGATGAGCCTGATCCCGGGGCTTCCCTCCTTTCCTATGGTCCTGCTGTCCGCCGGTCTGGTGGCGGGCGGCTATCTGTCCGTCAAGAAGAAACGGCTGCAGGAGGCTGTGGTGGTGGAGGATACGGCGCAGATAGCGGCGCAGGAGAAGAGAAAGCCCGAGAGCGTGACCTCGCTGCTGCAGGTGGATCTGATCGAGATGGAATTCGGCTACGGGATATTGTCGCTGGTGGATACCTCGCAGGGCGGGGATCTGCTGGACAGAGTGGTGATGATCAGGCGGCAGTGTGCGCTGGAGCTGGGCATCATCGTGCCGGTGGTGCGCCTGCGCGACAACATACAGCTGTCCACCAACGCTTACTCCATCAAGATCAAGGGGCTGGAAGTGGCGAAAGGGGAGGTCATGCTGGATCATTTCCTAGCGCTTCAGCCTTCCGACACAGACGACCCGATCGACGGCATCGAGACGGTAGACCCGACCTTCGGCCTGCCCGCCGTGTGGGTGACGGAGGAGGACCGCGAAATGGCGGAGCTGAAAGGCTACACCACCATAGACGCGCCTTCGGTGATCGCCACACACCTGATGGAGATCATCAAACGCCACGCCTACGAGCTGCTCGGCCGTCAGCAGGTGCAGATACTCCTCGATAATCTCAAGACATCGCAGCCCGCGCTGGTGGAGGAAGTGGTGCCCAAGCTGTTCTCCATAGGGGAAGTGCAGAAAATCCTGGCGAACCTGCTGAAAGAGGGCGTGTCCATACGCGATATGGGCTCCATATTGGAAATATTGGGCGATTATGGCACCATCACCCGGGATTTGCAGCTTTTGACCGAATACGTGCGCCAGGGGCTAAAACGCGCCATCACGCAGCGTTTCGTGCCGAATGGGGTCGCGCGTGTGATCACGCTGGATCCTGCGCTGGAGCAGATGATCTCTGAAAACATACGGCAAACGGAACAGCATTCGTTCATCGCGCTGGATCCGGTGCAGATACAGAAGATACTCATGAGCACCAAAAAGGCGATCGAAAACTCTGTTTCCATGGGCAATGCGCCGGTGGTGATGACATCGCCCAAGGTGCGCAAGCACTTCAAGCAGCTCACGGAACAACTCGATCCGGAGCTGGTGGTGTTGTCTTACAATGAGCTGGACAGTCATGTTGAAATCTATTCAGATGGGGTGGTGAACCTATAAATCATGTTTGTGAAACGATATATCGTAAAAGATATGGCGGAGGCCATGGACAAAATCCGCAAAGAGCTGGGCTCAGACGCCGTGATACTGAGCAACAAGCCCGTGCGCAAAAAAGGCTTCTTTGGCATATTCAAAAAGAAGATGATGGAAGTCATGGTGGCGCACGAGACGCCTCCTAAGAGCCCTGCCAAGGAGAGGGCGCCTATAGAGGAGCCCGCACGGCGGCCGCAGGCGGCGGTTCTGCCGAATGGCGCAGGGCCGGCCAATCAACCGCCGGGCAATATCTCCTTTGGCGAGCTGATCAGCCAATACGCGAAGATGACATCGGCTGTCGAATCCTCAGCAGATGCAGCGGGCGCATCTTCCGGGCCTGCCGGTGATCCGAAGCAGCAGGCAAACGCCCCTGCACAGCATGCACCGCAAAAACCTGCGGGTGAATCCGCAGGGATCGGCAAGCTGAACGAAAACCTGGCCGAGCTCAAGGATGTGGTCAGCGTGCTCACCCAGAAGATCGCTGCGGTGGGCAAAGACCCTATGCTGAGCGACAGACCTGAAGTGATGGAAGTCTACGACCGGTTGATCGCGCAGGATGTGCAGGATCATCTGGCACGGCGGATTTGCAGCGATGTGAACGCCATTGCAGACAAGATCGATGAAGAGCCAAAGAAAATCGCGCAGGAGCTGATCGCGGAGATGCTCGGAGAGCCGGCGCGCATCAAGCTTAGAAAATGCCAACAGAACATACTCATGCTGCTCGGGCCGACAGGCGTGGGCAAGACCACGACGCTGGTCAAGCTGGCCGGGATGTATGCCATCGGGCAGGGCTTGAAAGTCGGCCTCATCAACACGGACACCTACAGAGTCGCAGCTCAGGAGCAGCTGAACACCTATGCCGAGATTCTCGAGATCCCCATCATCACCATCTACACCCCGGAGGAGATGACGGACGCCTTGAAGGCGCTGCAGGACAGAGACGTCATACTCATCGACACAGCGGGTAAAAGCACCGGCGACGCCCAGTATCACGCGGACCTGCGGGCGTATCTGGAAAAAAGCGGCGCACAGGAAGTGCTGCTGGCGTTCAGTGCCGCCACAGGCTACGCCGCGTGCCGGGAGATGATAGAGAATTTCTCCTTTCTTGAGGATTACAGCCTCATCATCACCAAGCTGGATGAAGTGAGCGTTTTGGGCAATATCATGAATATCATGGATTTGGCGCAAAAACCCGTCGCATTCGTAACGACAGGCCAGAATGTGCCGCAGGACATCGAAATCCCGCATATACCCGCCATCGTACAAAAACTGTTAGGATACGACGGTGCATGATGGATCAAGCTCAATCGTTGCGCAAGCTCATGGAGCGAAAAAAGGAAAGCGGAATCCAGGTCATCACGGTGACCAGCGCCAAAGGGGGGGTCGGGAAATCCAGCATTGCGCTGAACATGGCGATCGCCTTGAGTATGCGGGGAAAGCGTACGCTCATCGTGGACACGGATTTCGGCCTTGCAAACATCGATGTGATGCTGGGCATACGCGCGCAGCATGACTTAACCAGTGTGATCCAAGGAAAAAAAGACATACGCCAGATCATGGAGGTGGGTGTGCAGGGTGTGCAATTCATCTCGGGCGGATCAGGTATGGAGGAGTTGCTCAAACTAGCTCCGCAGGACATGCAAATCATCATCGACCAGCTGCTCGGGCTGAGAGAACACATAGATGTCATCATATTCGATACGGGCGCGGGCATCAATGAGAATATCATACGCATGATGTGCGCAAGCCACATCACGTGGCTGGTCACAACCCCCGAGCCCACCGCGATGATGGATGCATATGCGCTGGTGAAGGTTGCCGACCGTGAAACTGTGAAGCCGCACATCGAGTTGATCGTCAACAGAGCGAAGAACGAGCGCGAAGCGGATGCGGCTATGAAGGGATTCATACAGATCGCGGGGAAATATACCAATATAGACATCAAGGCCTTCGGCTATATATTGAATGACGAGCATATGACACAGGCTGTCAAGCGTCAGGAGCCGCTGCTCATCAGCTTTCCGGGCAGCCTTGCGGCCGGCAATATCAGGACGTTGGCGAACCGATTCTGTGCTTTTGCACCTGCGGGAAACAAGACGGGATTTTCAGGCTTTTTAGAGAGGCTGCTTAAGAAAAAAGCAGGCGGTTAGGTGTTATGTGATGGAGCTGAAAGATTTGAAAGTGGGCGAAACGCTCGAACTGCGCATAGGCGCGATCGTCTCCAAGACCAAGCTGGAGGGTGTGATCGACGAAGATCATTTTGTCGTTACGCAGCCGTCTTACCGTATGATCCCCCTGCACTTTTCAACGGGGGAGGAGGTGCAGTTTTCCTTCCTGAGAGACGACGGGCTGTATGCATTTTGGGCTGTGTACGAAGCACGGGAGCTGCGCGAAGGATGGAGGATCTGCTACTTTCGGGCTGTCAGCGAAGTGAAGAAGAACCAGCGGCGGCATTCCTACCGGCTTCCCATCGTTTTAGATGTGCTGATACGCATACAGCTCTCCGACGAGGATCCGCAAGCGTTCAGGGAGCTGAACGCTTCCACGGTGAACCTTTCTGAAGAAGGTGCTGCACTTGCGTGTTACACAAGGCTTCCTGTCAGGACGAAGCTGCTGCTGAACATCCGGCTGCAGCAAAACGACACCGTATTCCTAAGAGCGGAAGTCATGCGTGCAGAGCTTCCTGCCAACAGGGGCGACCCTTATATAATCGCTTGTAAATTTACGAATTTGTCGCGCAGGCTTCGCTTGCACATAAGCAAATTCATACTCCAGCGCCAGATCAGGGACAGAAAACATATGCAGAGATGAGCCAAAGCACAGAGAGAACAAAAGAAATGAATTAAAGAGGGCAGCAGATGGCCGCTGATGAAGCAAGAGCAAAAGAATTATGGAGTCAATATACGAAAGACAGCTCACTGGAAAACAAGAACGAGTTGGTCGTACACTATGTTTATCTGGTGAAGAACATCGTCTATCGGCTTTTACCCGTCTATAAAGGCTACAGCAATTTCGACGATCTGTTGAGCTGCGGCATTATCGGGCTCATCGATGCGATCGGCAGGTTCTCCGTCAACCGGGACGTGCGGTTTGAATACTATGCCAGTATGCGCATCAAAGGGGAGATCATCGACCATATGCGCAAACAGGATTGGGCGCCCTCCAGCCTGAGACGTAAAATCCAGATGATCGAAAATACATACGATGAGCTTGAAAAGACCTTGTTTCGTGAACCGACAGAGACGGAGGTGGCGGAGCATCTGGATATGGACATTGCCAAGATAAACAAGATCATGGAGAAGGCGCATATGTTCAACGTACTGCATTTTGAAGAGATGCTGTCGGAGGATTATTCGCTGGAGCACATCGTGCAGGACAAGGGAGAAACACCGGAGGAGCAGTTTGCCAACAAAGAGATGAAACGGATACTGGGAGACATGATCGATGCGCTGCCCGAGAAGGAAAGGATTGCGATTACGCTCTATTATTACGAAGAGATGACACTCAAAGAGATTGCCGGCGTGCTGAATGTGTCGGAATCGCGGGTATCCCAGATCCACTCAAAGGTGATCATGAAGCTGCGAAAGAAGATGGAACTTGTGTTGAACAGCTGAACATGGGGGGTTGTTATGGGAATCAAAGCGTATAGAGTGTCGCACGGGGAAAGTGGCGTGTATATCGAATTTGAATTAGGACCGGTTGCCGATGAAGCGCTCTCGGTGCAGTTGGTGTTGTATGATCTTGCACGCAGGGGCATACAAGCCGAAAACCCTGGAAATCTCGCCATCAAAATGCGCAAAGGCGAGACGCCTGTTAAGGTTGCAAAGGAGCGTGAGCCTGCGGATGCGGATATGGATGCGTATGTCACCATCAGCAAAGATGCCATGGAAGCCTACATGCAGCTGCTCCCTCCGTGTGGGGAGGGCCGTGTGAAGGAAGGCGGGGAGATCATCGCGCATATCCAGCGGAATTTCGGCATTACCGAAGGGCTGCGCACCGATGAGATCCTACGCGCTGTGGAGCAAAGGCTTTATTATGAGCGCATACTCATCGCAGAAGGGCGTGCGCCCGAACCGGGAATAAACGGCAGCCTTCAATATCTTTTTGAAACCAAACACAGCTCTGCGCCTGTCATATTGCAAGACGGCAGCGCGGATTATAAAAATCTTAAAACATTTACCAACGTGGTAAAAGATGATATCGTGGTGACCAGAACACAAGCCACGCCGGGCAGACCCGGGGTCACCGTAAAGGGTGAAGTGATCGAAGCAAAGCGCGGTGTGGAAGCGAAGCTGCCCAAAGGTAAAAATATAGTGGTGTCCGAGGACGGAAACTCCCTGATCGCGGGGCAGGACGGGCATATCAAACTGACGCATAATCGCGTGGAGATCTCCAATGTCTACGCTGTGGCCGGTGATGTGGACATGGGTGTGGGCAATGTGGATTTTGTGGGCGATTTGGCGATTCAGGGCAATGTGATTGCGGGATTGACACTCAAGGCAAGAGGGAGTATAGAGGTACATGGCACGGTGTATGCGTCTACGCTGATTGCGGGCGGGGATATCATACTAAAAAAAGGGATACAGGGCGCGGACAAGGCGCATCTGCAGGCCGGCGGAAATGTGGTTTGCAAATTTATCGAGCGGTGCCATGTGGATGCCGGCAAGAGCGTATTTGCCGATTATATCGTGCATTCCACGATCAATGCGGGTGAGAAAGTGATGGCGCAGGGCAGACATGCGCGCATCATCGGCGGGGTGCTGCGCGCGGGCCGTATGGTGGTCGCGCGGCATATCGGCTCCCCGACAGGCGAGAAAACGATCATTGAATTGGGGGTGCAGCCAGAGCTGCGCATCCGGCTGGGGGAATTGACCAAACAATATGCCCAAATCAAGGCGCAATTGGAAAAGCTGCAAGGGCTTTCGCGCGTTCAAACCCATAAGTCGGCGGATGCATACCGCCAAGAGCTATGGGACAAGCTCATGGAAGGAAGAGAACAGCTTGAGCAAACACACGACCAGCTTAGCCGTGAGATCGAGGAGATCAAGCAAAAGCTGTCCGACTCTTCCGGCGGCCTTGTGCACACGATGGGCACCGTGTATCCGGATGTGAAGATCACCATCGGTTCCGCGGCTTATACCACATACGACATGGTCGAGTTTGCAACCTTTCGCTATAAAGACGGCGAAGTGGGCTTTTCGGCCTGCGAATATTGCGTATAACGGGCTGTATTGCGCAGTCATAACAGAAAAACAGGAGGTGCTTTCTGATGGCGATCGATGCGATTGGCAACAAGATCATGCTGCATAAGGCGACGGAATACACACGCGATGTCAGCCATCAGCAGCGGCAGGCGGAACTGATGCAGCAAAACGCCCACCAGCAGGTGCAGCGGCAGACGCAGGAGCAGGCGATGGTGGTGGACGATGTATACGAGGCTGCACAGGCACGTATTCACCGCGAAAAAGAGCAGCGGGAAAACGCCGCCAAGCAGCAAAAGAAAAACCAACTCGAAGCGAAGCCCGGCGCAATCAAAGAGGACGCGCTGCCCGAGGTGGCCGTGCAGCGCCAAAAGATAGACATTCGGATTTAATGAGGTGAACTGATGGAATGGATCTATTTCGCATGTGCGTTATTTGTTTTTTTTCTCGTGCTGGCGGTCGTCGTTTTAAACGATCGTCTCAAGCGCTCCCGGTATAGCCAGGATGAAGAACGGATCCAGGATAAGGAAAAGCGGCTGTTTACGCTATACCAGAACCTGGAGGATCTCATCAACGGCATGGAAGAATATGCAGAGGAGTCCAAAGGGGATATCAGACAGGTTCGGGATGAAGCGGCTGCCATGCTCACAGAGCTAAGAGCACTCGGCGCGTTTGCTGCGCCGCAGAACACTGCCGAGCCAAGCCTGCAGGATACGCAAAAGAAGGAGGAGCCTTTGAAAGAAAAAGGAACCCCCCCGCAAGCGCATGAAAAGGTGCAGCCGCTGAAAGAGCAGCCGGAAAACGCTGTGAAAAAAGCGCGTCCGGCGGCCGCTTACGGCATTGGAACGGAACGCACGGCGCATGTGCGCACGCTCTTTGAACGAGGATGCGACATCGATGAAATTGCGCAGGAAATGTCCATCGCGCGCGGTGAGGTAAAGCTCATATTAGACGTAATAAAAAGTAAGGGCGAAGGATGAAACCACTAAAGTTCTGTCTTTATCTTTCCGATCATCTTATATAGGCACTATTCTTTGCACATCAAAGGAGAGCGCCGGGAGGTTTTGTATGCTGCGAGGGATCTATACCGCGGCCACCAATATGGTGACGCAAAGAAAAAAAATAGACGTGATCGCCAACAACGTGGCCAACGCCGAGACGGCGGGCTTTAAGGCGGACACACTGATATCCCGTTCGTTTAGGGATCTGCTGCTGAGCAAGGTGAAGGATCCGGCCGTGCTGTACACGCATCCCGAGGTAGGCCCTTTAAACACGGGCGTGCGGGTGGATGAAGTCGTTACGTCCTTCGATCAGGGCGATGCGGTGGAAACGTCCAAGCCCACCGACCTGCTGCTGCTGGGCAGCGGATATTTTGTACTCTCCACACCGCAGGGCGAATGCTACACGCGCGACGGCAGCCTGCAGGTCACCGCCGATGGCTATCTGGTCAATCAGGACGGGCATTATGTGCAGGGTGATGCCGGCAATCTCTATGTGGGGGACGCCCGCTTTACCGTGGGCGGCGACGGGAGCATACTGCGCTCGGATGGAACGAGCGCCGGGCGGCTGCGCCTGGCTGCGTTTGAAGATGAAGGCGGGCTGCGTAAAATCGGAAACAACCTGTATGTCAACTACACCAACCAGCAGCTTACAGCTGCTGAATGTGAAGTCAAGCAGGGGTATCTGGAAGCTTCCAATGTGAATATGGCGAATGAAATACTCAATATGATGAACGTATACAGGACATACGAGACCAGCCAGCGTGTGGTTCGCATGATGGACGAATCGCTGGGCAAGGCGGTCAACGAAGTCGGAAAGGTTTAAAGGGTCGAAAGTGCGATGATGCAAGCGAGTTTTTCGGGCAAGGCGGCGCTGATCGCGCAACAGGAGCGTATGGCTACTATCGGCAACAACGTTGCAAATGTAAATACTATAGGCTTCAAATCGAGGGGCGTTTCTTTTAAAGACGCGCTGTATACCACCATGACACGGCCTGAGGATCCGCAAACCATGAATTTGCAGAAAGGCTCGGGGGTGATCGTGTCCGCCACAGGATATGATTTTTCCGCAGGCGCCCCGGAAGTGACAGAAAATCCGCTGGATGTGATGATAGAAGGCGAAGGCTTTTTCATGGTGGAAAATCAAAGGGGCGAAGTGCAGTACACGCGCGACGGCATGCTCTCCATATCCGTTGAAGAGGGCGGCAGATACTTGACCACCGCAGGCGGGCGTTATATGCTGGATGAAGCAGGGCGGCGCATACGGCTGCCCAACGACGCGCAAACCAGCACGCTCTCGATATCCGAAACGGGCGAACTGCCTTTGGCGGACGATGAAAATTTTGCCAGGCTCGGGCTGGTCTCTTTTCCGAACCAATACGGGCTGGAAGCCGCAGGACACAACTGCTATGCGCAATCGGCCGCTTCCGGCGCGCCGCAGGCGGCTGCCGGCACGGTGGTGAGACAAGGGTATCTTGAGGCTTCTAATGTGGACATGGCGGAGCAGATGACACAGATGATACGGGCGAGCAGGGCATATTCGTTTGCGAGCCGCGTCGTATCGGTTGCCGACCAGATGGACGGCATTGCGAACGATATGCGATAAAGCGCATACATAACCGGAAGAACAGGAGGGATGCTAATGGATATACGTCAGTGCAGGATGTGCGACGGGCTGTTTCAGTACATCGGCAACCCGATCTGTATGAATTGCATGGATGAGCTGGACAGGATGTTTATCAAAGTACGCGAATATCTTCATGACCACTCCGAGGCGGATGTTGCGGAGGTTTCCGAAAAAACAGGTGTGGATCAAAAATATATATTGAAATTTTTAAAGGAAGAGAGGCTGTCTTTAAGCGGGCCAAGCGGGCTGCTGGTCTGTGAACAATGCAAAAAACCGATTGAGACAGGGCGGTTTTGCACCTCCTGCAGGGAGGTTTTCAATCAGGCGTTTGCGCCTAAGACAGAGCCTCAAAAAGCAAAACCGAAGGAAGAGCCGCCCTTGAGCAAGAAAAAAGGCGGGAAAATGCATTTGGATATCGGCGGATGACACGAAGATGATACAGAGGAGGGAAAGCACATGAGAATCAACTCAATACCGCGCAAAGAGCTTTATTATCAGTATGTGCATGTGAAAGAAAAAACAGCGCCGCTTCAATCCGGCTATTCAATGGACCGTGTAGAGCTGACAGGCGAAGCGAAAACCTTCTCTGCCACCATGAAAGCCGTCCGAGAGGCGATGGAAACGAGCGATCCGGCGAAAGCAGGTAAAATCGAACGGATCAAGCAGCAAATCGAAAACAAGGAATATTCTGTGCCCGGGCAGTTGGTAGCGGAGAAAATGCTGGGCAAGCTATAAAACAGACGATGGGTATATGAAGCGGAAATGGCGGGTGTGTTTTTTTGAATGAATTTTTAATTGGCCTTAAATCGGCCATGATCGAAGAAAAAAAGGTATATGAAGAACTCTTAAGCATTGCCGATGAAAAGAAGAAGGCGCTCATCAAAAATGATACCGAGCGCATGGATGAGTTTGTAAAGCTTGAGAAGAAAGCCATGAAGGATGCGCGGGCACTAAACAGCAAGACGATTGAAATATTGGACGCTATCGCGCATGCGCATCAATTGGATCACAACCCGGATTTGTCGGAGATCATCAGCCTCATACAAGAGGAGGAGGAGCGCGAATCCATCCGCCGGATGCAGGCGGAGTTTCAGCAAACGATACAGGATTTGATGACACGCAACGAGCTAAACCAGCGCTTGATCGAGACGCAGCTGGAATATATGGCTTTTTGCCTGGAGCTGTTCACCCAAGGGGATCCGATGGGAGAAATGTATGGATACGACGGGCATGTCAGTGAGGATCATATGGTGCGCAAGGGGTTGCTGGATCAAGAAGTGTGAGGTAGCGGATGTCGTCATTTTACGGTTTAAACATTGCGAAAACAGGTCTTTTTTTAAGCCAGAGGGCGCTGAATGTCACAGGGCATAATATCTCGAATGTGAATACAGACGGATATACGCGCCAGCGGATCGTGGCGCAGGCTGTAGACCCTGCCAACGCGATGACCTTTCTCATGCCGTCAGGCACGGGGAAGGTGGGTGCGGGCGTGCAGGTGCAGGTGCTCGACCAGATACGGGATTCCTTCATCGACAAGGAGCTGAGGCGCGAATATGCGATGAATTCGATGCTGGAAGTCAAAGCGGACGCCTACATCTACATGGAAAAGATATTCGACGAAACCGTGAGCTCCAGCCTGTCGGTGGCGCTGAAACTGTTCGCCAACAGCTTTCAGGAGTTCGAACTGAACGTAGACAACTCCTCCTTTCGCGTGAACGTGCGCTCAAACCTGAATCTGCTCACCGATACGCTCAACCATTACTACACACAGCTTGAGGAGCTGCAGAAGGTGCAGAACGACTCCATGAAAGCGACGGTGGACCGCATCAACGACTATACGCAGGCGATTGCCGAATTCAACAAGCAGATACACCAGTATGAGCTGAGCGGCGATCAGGCGAACGATTTAAGAGACAAGCGCAATCAGCTGGTCGATAATCTTTCCAAGCTTGTGGATATTGAATATGTGTACGACGATTTAGACAGGCTCACCATCACGCTGGGGGGCGCTGCAATCGTCAACCATCAGAACCATGCGCGGCTCAAGGTGGTGGGCGATCAGACCGGCGTGGAGACAGGGCAGCCCGATTTCTACAGGGTATGCCTAGATGACGGGCTCAACACGGAAATTCATTACAGCGCCGGTGAGCTGCAGGCGTATCGCGATATGCGGGACGGCAATTCGCCCACCCACATGGGCATCCCCTACATGATCGGCCAGCTCAACACGCTGGCGCGGAGCATCGCCCGGGAGTTTAACGATATCAACAGCAACGGCTGGACTTATCCGCATGACGGATTGCCCTCCATGGCGGGTAAGCGTCTATTCCATGTGGACGGCAACCCGCCGGATTACAGCACGGTGAGCGCGAAGAATATCGCCATATCCCAGGATTTTTTAAACGATGTATATGTGTTGGCCGCCTCCTCCGCCCGGATCGATGCGAACAACCCGTACGACACCGGTAACAACGAGAATGCGCTGCGCATATTGGAGCTGCTCGCCTCTGAAAACGTGGCGGATGTAGGAAATTTTGAAGCGTTTTTGAGCGATTTGGTGGTGGAGCTGGGCGCCGCATCCGGCGGGGCACAGAATCTTTATACGAGCCAGGCGGCTGTGGTGTCGAATCTGGAATACCGTAAAGAATCCATATCCGGTGTTTCCATAGACGAGGAAGTGGTCAACATGATTTCCTATCAGCATATGTATGCCGCATCCTCCAGGATGATCACCGCAATTGACGAAGCGCTGGACATACTGATCAACCGGACCGGCCTGGTGGGCAGGTAAGAGGAACGATGGAAAGGGAGCGTCATGAGAATTACCAACAGCATGGTCACCAATAACTATCTGAGAAATCTAAACGGGAATATGGCGCGCATGGAGCGATACCAGTATCAGCTTGCGACGAACAGGCGGCTGTTTAACCTGTCGGACGACCCGGTGGGGATTGTGAAGAGCATGCAGGCTCGCGTAAAACTCTATAAGACAGAGCAATATCAGAAGAATGTGAGCACGGCGAGAGCTTGGCTTACGCATGCGGAAACATGTGCCATGGAGCTCAACAAGGTGCTCGTCACCGCCTATGAGAACACCAACCGCGCGGCCAACGATTTCATGCAGCAGGACGAAAAAGAAGCCATCGGCAAGCTCATCGGGCAATTGCGCGACCATGTTTTGGAGCTGGGTAACGCGACGCTGGACGATCGCTATATATTCGGGGGCTACAACACAAAAACCAAACCGTTTTCGGTGAACGCAAGCGGCGATCTTCTCTACAACGGTCTGGATTTTAAAGACTTATCCGCGGCCAATCTGGCCGCTCTGGACGCCGAGGACGCAAAAATACTCGAATTCGAAATCGGGTTCGGACTGAGAACGCAGGCGGCGGTTCCGGGCACGAAGCTACTGGGCATGGGGGAGGACAACATCTACAACATGATGAACGACCTTTATAACGTGTTGATGGACCCTGATTCCACCGCGACGGACATCTCCCCGTATATCGAAAAATTGCAAGCGGCGCAGCAGCAGACATTGTCCTACGCCACGGACTTAGGCGGCAAAACGAATCGGCTGGACATGATTGACGACCGCTATGAAAGCGACGTGCTGAACTATACCGAGCTGAAATCCAGCGTGGAGGACACAAAACAGGCGGAGACCATCATGAATTTCAAGATGGCGGAATCGGTCTATCTGTCGGCGCTGCAAACAGGCGCGAAAATCATACAGCCCAGCCTGCTGAATTACCTGAGTTAACACGCGGTGAATACAGCGCATACGCGCGCTGCAGCCGTTTTGAAGGCGCGGGAGTGTATACAAACGGCTGGGGCGCACACATAAGTCTTTCTTTGGGGCGTTGAAACAGGGTGGTACAATATGAACAGGATCAGCATCCAAACGATCAGGCCGGAGCTGGAAATTCATACGACGCCGGCTAAAATGAATATCGTTTCGCGAAAACCTGCCCTGCGTATACGGAATGTGCGGCCGGTGATGCGCGTGCGCTATAAAAGCCCCACCTTCAAAGTGACAAACCGCCAGCGGATCAACACGCAGATGGGCATACGAAGCGTTTTGCAGGAGCAAAGTGCGTATACGGATAAAGCCTGGCAGGAAACGATGACGGCGATTGCGGATATTGTCCATATGTATGACCGCATGAAGAATCCGCAAAACGGCGAAACGATCCCCATCATCATGCGGGACCGCAGCATGCAAAAGACAAAGCCCGCCGATGTGAACGTAGGGCTTACCCCGGAAGAAAAGGCAAAGCTCGAATGGACGAGCGGCGAGATGGTCATCGAATGGGAAAAGGGCGAGATGATCATCGAATGGGAGGGCCCCATGGGTCCTCAGATCGAAATAGAGCCTCATGTGGTGGAAGTGCGCATTCGCAACCGTCCGTCCGTTAAGGTCACAGTCAGCAAGCAGCACCGCAAGCAGGATGTCGGCGAAAAAATAGATAAACATATTTGAGGAGCCCGCTTTGCTCCAGAGGATGGTAATTGTATGCAAATAGAGACAGAACGTTTTGGAACCATAACGCTGAAAGACGAAAAGATCATCCATTTTCCGGTAGGGCTGCCCGGTTTTGAGGATCTTCATGAATTCATATTGCTGGAAGTGGAGGAATCCCGGCCTTTATTCTGGCTTCAATCCACGACCAACATGTATATTGCGCTGCCTGTGATCATACCGTTTGAAATATTGGATGATTATTTCTTTCAGATCAGAGATCAGGAGCTAAGGGAGCTGAGTATCGAGAGCCAAAATGATCTGCTGATACTGTGTGTGGTGGTGATCCCCGAGGATATTCAAAAGATGACGGCGAATTTGGCCGCGCCCATCATTGTGAACACAAAACCCGGAATCGGCAAACAGATTATCATCGATGCGAAAGAAACGCCTATTCGGTTTCCCATCTATGAGTTGATCATGCAGAAACTGAAAGGAGGCGGGCAGGATGCTGGTGTTGTCGAGGAAAAAAAATGAGGCCCTATCCATCGGACAGGACATCGTGATCGAAGTGCTGGACATAGAGGGCGATCGTGTGCGCCTGGGCATTCGGGCGCCGAAGGAGATTCGCATTTTCAGAAAGGAACTGCTGCTGGAAACTATCGACATCAATAAAAGCGCGGTGAATACGCCGGCTGTGCGGTTTCCAAAAGAATAGGATGTTTAAAATAGCCCGCTTCAGGGCTTTTTTTTATGCCGTTACAGCCATACAGAAGCGTTGTATGCCAAAGAACCGAATAGGCTCAAAAATGAACAACTTCATGCTGTGAATCATATGATTAAGATTAGGAACATCTCAAGAAAAACACATCTGAACAACATAGCAGCTTTATAGTGCAAAATTTAAAAAAGAGAAAAGCTTGATATTATGGGATTATTTAATAGTATAAAACGCATGGTTTTTTCAGAAAATATTCATGAAGAAATCAATGCATCTGTGAAAAGGGTGGATTAGACTCTTGTACAGAATACAATGCGTGAAGACGCGGGATTGAAGGAAGGATTCCGCAGCGCTTTCGCAATCGATATGTTGCAAACAAGCGAACTGTTACGATAGAAAAAGGAGAAAGACGATGAAAAGAGTAGTTTGTATAATGTTAGTTTTGATGCTGGTGTTTTCGCTGGCAGCTTGTGATTCAAATAACGAGAATACGAGTCTGGCCGGCGCGGGTGAGCCGGTCGATCTGTTGGAAGGAAAATACACCTATACCAGCGAGGAATATGATGTCTCCATCACGTATCCGGCGGTTTTTTCAAACGGCCAGGGCGGCACGATCGGCTTCGCGGGCTATGATACGGCCATGCATGCCTTCGTATCGCTTAATGTCGTGCGCAATGTCTACGGCGGTATGGATGAAGTGATTGAAGCGCTGGATTACAGCGGCATCATCACCCGGCACGACGATCATTTCACAGTGGACGACCGCGACAACACCTCCATGGCGCAGTATTACAGCGTAGCGGTCAACGACGAGTATGTCGCCATCGGGTGGGTGCAGTATGAACCTGCACTGGACGAGACCTACCGTGAGTTGGCGGACGATATAGAGGTGACCTTCAACAACGGCGGTGACGACAACCGATAAAACCCGATATGAAAAAGCCTCGAAGCCGGGCTTCGGGGCTTTTTAGCGCGTTTTCGTTTAAAGGTGCTTCGCGGCTTTTTTTGTGTTAAGAGACGTTCTGCACAGCCGTATGGAAAAAATCGATGAACACATCGCCCATCAGCCGCTGCCCTTCGTGATTGAGATGGATGCCGTCGTCGCACAAAAAGTGTTTATAGTTCGGCTGCAACAGAAACGCTTCCCGCAGATTGATAAACGGGCATTTCAGCGCAGCGGCGAGTGCAGACACCGCGTTGGAATACATCTCCTGCCAGCGGTAGATGTGTTCCACCTCCCCCAGAAAATGGAGTATATTGTTCTTGTTCAGCCCGTTGCGCGAAAAGAATTCGAAATACCGCTGCGCGTCAATGGGCGGTATAGACATCAGCACAGGCGTTATCTTCTTTTGGCGCAGCATCTGCACCATGGCCATCAGCATCTGCTTGAATTTTGCAAGCGGTGTTTTAGGCTGGTGGTGTGCATGCGGGTCTTGCGCGATCGCTTCCCAATGGTGATCACAATCGTTGCCGCCAAACTCCATCAGCGCTGCGTCGCCCGACAAGCCGCCCAAGAGATCCTCATGAAGAATGCTGACACCATGCGTGGTGGTGCATCCGAATTTAGAGCGGTTGACAACGTCTAAGGAGAGCTTTTGCGCGGCATATTGCACGCCGTTTTCTTTTAGAGTCGTGTGTCTGTTTTTGGCCGGGTCGAATATGATGCCCTTGATAAGCGAATCGCCCCAGATTAAAATCTTGTTATACAGCATGGCCACCTCCACCGGATGATCTTGTATTAGAAACTATATTACATCATTAACAAAAGCTTGTCAAACGGTTTTCGGCGCTTTTTGTTTGAAATAGCATCGTCATTTATGGTAGAATAATGCAACCAAAGAGCGCTTGTTATGTAAGTGTTGCCAATTTGGAGGGAAACCATGAGCGATACCGTGAAAAGAATTAAAAAATGGGTGGAAGATGTAGAGCGATATGAGCTGAGCGAATGGGAACGCTTGCCCGAAATTGAGCTCTATATGGATCAGCTGACAACCTATATGGACCAGCAGCTTTCATTGTTTCAACGCTCGGGGAAATATAAGCTTTTGACATCCAGCATGATCAACAACTATGTGAAATACGGGATCGTATCCCGTCCGCGCAAAAAGCGGTATAATCGCAATCATCTGTCTGTACTCATGATCGTATGTCTGCTCAAGCCGATGCTGTCCATTCCCAACATCGCCGTGCTGGTGGACGACGAGCACGAGCCCATGCGGGATATTTATGATGAATTCTGCCATGTGCATATGAAAGAGACGGCCGAGGTGTGCAAGCGGGTGCACGAAACCAAGGATGGAGAAAAAGCGTTGAAGGATCTAGCCTATCAACTGGTGATTGAAGCCAACGCACGGCGCATCGTCGCGGAAAAAATTCTGAGCGGCTTCATGCCCAAGCAGGAGGAATAACGCGGGTTGTACAAAGAACCGTTCCTGTGCTATGATAGCTTCATGAAAAGATTGGGTGATTTTTGAATGCCTAAGTGGTTGAGAAGGACACTGAGGAGTTTGATCTATATTTTAACGACTGCGCTCGTGATTACGCTGGTGGCCTTGGCTGCTTATGCGGTTTTTTATTCTTCCGAGCATACCGTGCATGTCAATACGCTGGTCAAGGAAGCGATGAACGCCCGCACGGAGTATATTCTCTCCGGAGTGAATCCGCGCACGGAGGAAACGGTCAAGCAGGCGTTAACGAAATACTTCACATCGCAATGCATTGCCGCCGACCGGGGCATGGTGGCGCAGAAGGCGGTCTATGATCAATTCAATATATCGGTGTATAATTATAAGACGGATGTCCCTTTGATGGTGATCTACCCCTGGGACAACGAAATAGAGATCATCATACAGGATAAGATGATCAATTTGCGCGGCGGATTGCGTGAAATGGGCGAAGATGGCAAGGATGAAAATCCGCCCGAATGGAATCACGCCGAACACAGGCTGCTCATCAGACGCACAGGCTCGTTCTGGGACTTGGGGAGCAAGTGGTCTATCGTGGAATTCACCAAAGAGCGCTCTTTACAGGTGGAGCCGCTGCCCACACCCCCGTCGGGATGGACGCCGCAGCCGGCTACGCCCACTCCGTCGGAACGGCCCACGCCGGCCCTGCCGTCTGGCGGTGCACAACGGTGAGTGAAAAAAATCGTACACAGATGCGCATAGGGGCGTTCAGCCCGCGCAACAGGGTTTTTTTAGCGCCTATGGCGGGTGTCAGCGATCAGGCATTTCGTGAAATCTGTATCGGTATGGGCTGCGGGCTCGTGTATACGGAGATGGTCAGCGCCAGGGGTCTGCATTACGGGGGCAGCGGATCGGCAGAATTGCTGCGTACTGCGTCTTTAGAGGCGGGTCTTTGTGCGTTGCAGTTGTTTGGAAACGAGCCTGAACTGGTGGCAAAAGCCGCCTACAACCATTGTAAAGACGGGCGATTCGTGCTGGTGGACCTGAACATGGGCTGCCCCGCCGCGAAGATCACCTCCAATCATGAGGGCTGCGCGCTGATGCGGGATATCCATACGGCACAACGCGTGATTCGCGCGGTCGTTTCTGTTTGCCCGGTGCCTGTGACGGTCAAAATCCGTAAAGGCTGGGACGATGGGCATGTAAACGCGCTGGAGTTCGCGCTGATGGCGCAGCAGAGCGGCGCGCAGGCCGTTACGGTGCATGGGCGCACCAGGGAGCAGTTCTATTCGGGCAAGGCTGATTGGGAGATCATTGCACGCATCAAGCAAGCGCTGCATATCCCTGTGATCGGCAATGGGGATCTGTTCTCCCCCGAGGATGTGCGCGATATGCTGGAACAAACCGGGTGCGATGCCGTGATGATTGCGCGGGGTGCGCAGGGGAATCCGTTCATATTCAGACAGACCAACGAGCTGCTTGAGCAGGGTGTGTATCAGGCGGTGGAGCGTGTGGAGCGGATTGAAGTCGCGCTGGCGCATGCGAGAAGGGCGGTTGAACTGAACGGTGAACATCGCGGGGTGTTGGAGATGCGCAAACATCTGGCCTGGTATATCAAGGGGATGCATGGTGCGGCGCAAATCCGGCAGAAGATCAACGAATGCACGACTTACGTACAGTTGGAGCGGATAATGCGCAGCCTGTGAAGGGAACAAAAGCGGCTTTCTTGGCCGTATTGTGGGGGCTGTCCTGTAAGGGCGAAAGCCGTACGGGCAACGCATCGGAGCCTTTTAGCGTGACGGCTGCTCGATCAAAAGCACACACGCTGTACACTTCGGCATTTCCTATGATGCTTACAGCATGATCGCATCGGGATTGAAGTTTTTCTGGCGGCGCAAGCGATTTCACAGCTGAAACCGCTTCTGCACGCAGGGAGTGTATGTTGAAATTTTTTGATGTTGTAAAAAACAGGCGATGTCAATGGTTTACGTTTGCTCGATGATGAATCGTCTGCTCTTCTATGGGGAACGAGGGAAATAGAGATGGCTCATCTTTCTGTTTTTGCGTCACGACGAAGGAAAAGGACGCGCTCACAGACGAGTACAAAACGCATAGTATGCAGCAGGGAAGTGCGAAAGGATGCAGGAATTGGCAAAGCCTGTAGTTTCGCGTATGCATTGCGCCAAATGCCTTGAGATGGTATATATAGTAAGCACTCTGAATATGGGGGCGTACATGGTTTCGACGGGGATCATGGATGTAGGAGAAGCGAGCCGCAGTCTCCCGAGCTGCGCTAAAAACGGGAACTTAAATTTAAACGCAAAAAATAATAATCAATTAGCTTTTGCTGCTTAACGCAGCTTAGCCGTCCGCCCCGGGGGGCCTACGACCCGGGAACGGGCGTCAATTAGTAGGGAACTGGCCTGCCTAAGCTTTGCCGCAGGTCGGAATGATGAAGCTACCAAAGCACGGATCCTGCCGGTGGGAGCCGTGTGGAGGGAATGTTAAACGACCGGCTGCGCTCGGAGAAACTTCTATAGACAGGTTTTCGGACAGGGGTTCAACTCCCCTCGCCTCCACCATATAAGAACGCTAATATTGATACAGTGAGTATCGAGGTTAGCGTTCTTATTTTATGTCCAAGAATGGCTTGAAATAAGGCTTTTTCGTCACTTCTCTGCTCTTCGTGCGCCGCCAGCCTGACGTTATAAACCTGTGATTTTCTACGAATGTGCGCCGTTCCATATACCCGCGCTTTCGATTACCAGAAATAGTTTCATTTTTTCGGAGGGTTTCATTTTCGAGAGAGGATAGTTTCATACCGACGCTTGCGATTCGGAAGCAGCGAAAAAAGCGGAGCCTCAACGCTCCACCTCAATCTCTCTGCCGCTTTTGAACTTAAACACAATTCTACCATCTCGGAACACTGTCGTCCGGTCGAGAATTGCTATCCACAGCCTTTCGTCCCATTCTTCGAGGACGAGGGGCTGTTTCTTTAATGCCCCGATGAACAGTCGAAGCTCACGGTCTTGGTCATGCTTTCGCTCTTTCTCTGCGGTCACCTCCGCAAGCCGTGCCGTCGCTTTCTCATAGCGGGCAAGCAGCCCGTTATACTTCTTAGCGTATTCCTCCTGCGACTGCGCTGTGGTAGCGTTCTCTTTGACGCAGGCCTTGACCAGTTCCGCTACGACCGTGATTTCCTCGTTCAGGCTGTCGAGCTCTGCATCCAATGCCGCGGTGTCCGAAAGCATTTGCCGGATCAAAGTGCAGTCGGAGATAACGCTCTCGCGGTCAGCCATCAGCCGGTTGTAGGCGACCAGGAACTTTTGCTGAATGGTTTCCGTGTCCAGATGAGGCGTAGCACATTTCGTTTCGTCCTTGAATTTGCCGTTACAGCGCCATATCACCTTGCGGTATGGGTCGTTGGAGTGCCACACCTTTTGGCCGAAGAAGCTGCCGCAATCGCCGCATATCAGCTTCGACGAGAACACGCTGTTGCCGCTGTACGCTCTGCCGAGCGACCTGCGTCGCGCAATTTCCGCCTGTACCATATCCCATTCCATCGGCTCGATAATGGCGTCATGGCTACGCTCCACATAATACTGCGGCACTTCGCCCTCGTTGACCTTCATCTTTTTTGTCAGGAAGTCGGTTGTGAACCTCTTCTGCAGGAGTGCGTCACCTTTGTATTTTTCATTTGTTAAGATACTGTTTACCGTAGTCTGGCTCCATTTCTGCTTGCCAGACGGGGTCGGGATGCCCTGCCGCTCTAAGTACCGGCAGATTCCAGCGGGCGTTTTGCCCTCAAGAAAAAGCCTGTAGATGAGCCGGACGATGGCAGCTTCCTCTTGGTTAATTACCGGCGCACCGTCCTCTCCCTTTTCATATCCGAGAAATTGCTTATACGGCATACTGACCTTCCCGTCTGCAAAGCGCTTGCGCTGCCCCCATGTGACGTTCTCCGAGATGGAGCGGCTTTCCTCCTGTGCCAGTGAAGACATTATTGTGATGAGCAATTCACCCTTGTTGTCGAAGGTGAAAATTTGCTCTTTTTCGAAATAAATCTCCGTGCCGTGTTCCTTCAGCTTGCGAACGGTTGTGAGACTATCCACGGTGTTGCGGGCAAATCGGCTGACCGACTTGGTGACGATGAGGTCAATCTTCCCAGCGAGGGCGTCCTTGACCATCTGCTTGAAGCCGTCGCGGTGCTTGGTGTTAGTTGCCGAAATCCCCTCATCGGTGTAGACCCCAACAAACTCCCAATCCTCACGGGATTGAATATAGCGGGTGTAATAATCCACTTGCGCTTCGTAGCTGGTCTGCTGCTCCTCGCTGTCTGTGGAAACTCGGGCATACCCAGCCACCTTGCGTCTTGCTACCGAAGCCGTCGGTAGCGCCGTGAAGCGGTTCTTTGTGGCGGGTATCATCGTTATGGCTCTTGACACTTCATTTCACTCCTTTTCCTCGCTTTCTCTGCCGCCGCCTGACGCATTTCCTCTGTCCAGCTCTCAGCGCGTGAGCGGTCTTTCCATGTAGAACGCACTGTGTGCCCATCCGTAAAGGCATACTCCAGAGTGTTATCCGGCAATGCAGTAATAAAGGCAATGCACTCCGCGAATGCGTCCTCGTCAAAGGAAGTGATGCCAAACACCCCGGCGGTCACTGATTTCAGCGTTTCCTCCGGTATTTGCTTGGAAGCGCAGTATTTCTTGCCCTTGGTGTTGTAGGTGGCGCAGGTCCACGTGATGCTGGTATGCGTAGTTTTGCGGCGGTAGTTCTTCCCGCAGATGCCGCAGCGTATCTTGCCGGTGAACACCGTAGCCGAACCGGGCTTTACCTGAGCGCTGTCCGCTCTTCTGGCAAGTTCCTGCTGTACAGCGTCGAAGATGGCACGGTCAATAATTGGCTCGTGCGCGTCCTGGACGTGGTACATTGGAAGCTCACCGTGATTTATTCTCGTTTGCTTCGTCAGGTGGTCGGAGCGGAAAGTCTTTTGCAGCAGCATATCTCCAACGTATTTCTCATTCCGCAGGATTTTCCTAATGGTGTCCTCATGCCATTCTTTACCGAATCGAGTGGCCACACCCATATCGTTGAGCTTGTTGGCAATGGCTTGCTTACCGTACCCCTTAAGAAAAAGAGAAAAAGCGAGTCGGACCGTTTCGGCTTCCTTGGGAATGAGTTCAAACACACCGTCCTTTGCCCGATAGCCGAGCATGGTGCAGTCCCACGGTTTGCCTGCCTCGAAGTTCCGCTTGATGCGCCATTTCTGGTTTTCGCTTGCTGACAGGCTCTCCTCCTGCGCGTAGGATGCCAGAATGGTTATCATCAGCTCGCCCTCGGTGCTCATTGTGTGAATGTTCTGTTCTTCGAAGCAAACGTCCACATCCAGTGTTTTCAGCTCGCGCACGGTTTCCAGCAGAGTGACCGTGTTTCGAGAAAAACGGGAGATGGACTTGGTAAGTATCAGATCGATGTGTCCGGCGCGGCAGTCGGTAAGCAGCCTTTGAAACTCATCGCGACATTCCTTGGTGCCGGTCATCGCTTCATCAGCGTACACTCCAGCGTATTCCCAGTCACCGTGCTTCTGGATCAGTGAGCTGTAATACGTAACCTGTGATGAGAGCGAATGCAGCATCGCATCCTTGCCGCTGGACACACGGGCATAGGCGGCGACGCGTTTTTTCCGCTCCAGTTTTGGCGGGTGTGCCACTCTTTTTATTGTTTTTGTCATATTGTCACCCCTTTGTAGTGTGACATATTACCTCTGACACTACTATATAGCAAGTCATTCTCACGGAACAAACTACACCAGGATAAGCCATATTTCTCGGCCATTGTTGTATCAATTATGGTGTACTCAGCCTCAGTTACGATGCCTGCTGAGAGCAGTCGCCGCGCCTGTGCCATAGCGGACTTGTAGCCAAGAACGCGGTCATGCATAGCCTCATTCATGGCTCTCACCTCCGAACCGGGCGGCGATGTAGCATTGGTGGGAGCAATACTTCCGAGCCTTGTTCCCAGCGCTCACAAAAGGCTGATCGCAGTTCGAGCAGGTCAGGCGGTATTCCGTTCTGGATTTACCGCTACGGTTGGCATACCACCATGCCGCGCGGCATTTGTCCGTGCAGAACTGCCGTGCCTTGTATTTATCCTTAATCTCTATAGGGCGGCTGCACTGCTTACATACAGGTGTAGCCTTTAAAGTATCGTTGGCGAGCCGCGCTCGGCGGCAGTAGGTCTTTATTGTGTTCTCCGAAATCGAGAGTGTCTGTGCAATATTCGCATAAGTACAGCCTTGTCTCCGCATTTCGGCAATCCTGTCCTTATGTTCATTCGTCATAGACTTGTCCTCCGTTCTGAGGAAACCATCCTCAAAACTCGCTGGACATCAGCAGGCCGTTTTGACGAGAAAAAGGACAAAAAAATGTGGCCATCAGAGGTGTTAAACTCCAATGGCCATTACGGTAAGAGCACAAAGCGGCCCAAACTATATCATATATGTCCGATCGGTCGTAATAAGTTCTTGGCATAGCGTGGTGGTCGAATAATAAGCACAACAGATTTCTGGAGGGAATGCAAATGGCTATTCAAGTTATGCGCGTAGAGGAAAAATGGATACTCAAGGACTACCGTGATAAGCTCGGCATGACCCAGCAGCAGGTCGCAGACAAAGCAAGGATTGGTCTTATGCCCTCCGCAGGGAGGCTGGGATGAGATGATACCGCCGGAAACCCATGTGGTCAAGGATGATTTTTTCGCCTATTATGAGAGGCTTTTCAGGCAGTATATATACAGGGATCAGTATCTTCAGGACGATGAAGTGATCACGAACAAGGTCTATATTCCGTATAGCGTACATATTTCGGACTGGATTGAAGGCAGGGTGCGCCCATTCGACACAAGGCTGGATCATGCGGCTGCGTTCTCGCCCAGCATCGTAGAAACCTCCGATCTGAAAAAACTAAAATTCCCCAAGCTATATATGGATGAGGAAAAATCAAAAGAAAATTACGATATCGCCCAAGCACTTTTTGGCGAATATCTTGACGTCATACAAGGAGAACCTTTCTATAACGCCTCCTTTACAGAAGTGACAGGCCATGGAACGAGCCTTGTCGATCTTTGGTGTGAGCTACGAGGGCTTGAAACGGTCTTTTTCGATCTGGTGGATGAACCTGAGTTCACAAAAGATGCCATGCAGTTTTTGATGGAGGGCACCATCGAATATCTTCATCAGGGGATTGAGCTTGGCGTGTGGACACTCAACAACAACGGCTTTGTGCGTGATTCCACAACGCCATGCGGCACATGCGCGCTGGCGTATACACACGAGCTGCCTCAGAAGGATTTTGATTCAAAGGTGCGTCTGAAGGATCTTTGGGGTTATTCCATGTCGCAGGAGTTTCATCCGATATCGCCGAACATGCTGGAGGAATTCGTGCTGCCGTATCAGGCGAAGATCGCGGATCTGTTTGGGTTGAACGCCTATGGGTGCTGCGAGAAAAATGACCATAAATGGGATATCATCACAGAGTACATCCCGCGGCTCAGGGCGCTTTCCGTAAGCCCGTACTCCAGCCTTTCACTTGCGGTGAACAAGCTGGAGGATCGATATGTGCTTGCATGGAAGCCAAACCCGTCGGATATGATCATCGCGTTCGATCCGGACAGGATCAAGCGTGAGATGTCAAACGCCATGGAGATTGCGAAAGACGCGCACTTAGTCATCATCTGCCGTGAGATCGATACGGTGATGAACGAGCCTGAACGGCTGACAAAATGGATCGATATCACCATGGAGTTGGCACAAAAATACTAAAACGAAATCTTCTTGCTCCTTCTAACACAGATAAGGCGTCCAGATGGGCGCTTTATCTGTGTTTTGCGCGGCAGCGGATTTAGATTGATAAGGTACAATAAGTTTCGCAAAAGAAAAGGACAAGGTTTCGAGTCTCTGATAAAATGGGCGTAACCACACAACCATTCGAAAGGAGACAGCAAACCATGTCCAAGAAAATTGCACAACTAAATGATGAAATCATCAAAAGCGAATGAAGAGAACTGGTGCGTAGCAGCGTGGAGGAAACTCTCAACGCCTGTTGGAACAGGAGGCTCAGCAGCTGACAGGCGCCTCGAAATATGAGCGCAGTGCAGAGCGCCAGGGCTATCGCAGCGGTCATTACGACCGGAATCTGACGATAACATCGGGGGATGTGGAGCTGAAGATGCCGAAGCTCAAGGGTGTAACCTTTGAGACGGCTATCATCCTGGCATATCCGTTCGCCGCGTGCAGGACATCACTGAAGCGCTGCGGGGCAGCAAGGTATCGCCATCCATCATCAGCGAGCTAAACAAGAAAGCGTATGTCCACAATGAGGACTGGCGCAACCGCCCTTTGCAGGGTGGGAAATATCCATATATCTAGCCACACGAATTTGTCTGCAACTCAGACAACACTATTGGAAAACTGAGTCAATTTAGCGTTTTTTATGTCGAAGTTCATAGATGCTATCAATACCGCATATCCGCAGACAGAGGTACAGAGCTGTATTATCCATCAAATCCGATCATCAACACGGAGATACGTGTCGTACAAGGGTAAGAAGGCATTTATGGCCGATTTGAAGCCCATTTATAAAGCTGCTGCCGAAGACCTTACATGCGCTGCACTGGAGGATTTATATGCTCGTTAGAGCACCAAATATTCTCTTTGGGTGAAGTCCTGGCAGGCAAACTGGACGGAGCTATCCGCTATGAGTATATTAATAAATACTTCTGCCTTGATTATAATGCGAATCGTCTTGTGCAAAATATCACTAATTATGTCAATCATCTTGGCTTGGTAGATCAGAAGGATGTTCATAACGACCTGTATCAACTACTAGACGGGGCTATTGGATTGAAGGAAACAAATATATTGGACAAATAGAACAGGTTGAGTTTACCCATTTTATAGATAGCTATGAAATGTTAATGCCATACAGGGAATATATAGAGGTTCAGGCCGCGCAGGCTGGAGAGGGCAGGGATGAAAAATAGGCAAACAAAAAACCGCCCCTCGGGACGGTTCTTGTAAGGTCATTAATTTAAGCGACGCGGACATTGATGGCGCGCAGTTTGCGAGGATCCTTAGGATCAGCTTCAGTGTCGTAAGACACCTTTTGCCCTTCGTCAAGGGACTTGAAGCCGTTTCCCTGAATGGCAGAGAAGTGGACAAAAACATCCTCGCCACCATTGTCATTTGAGATAAAGCCGAAACCTTTATCGCCGTTGAACCATTTTACAGTACCGTTATTCATATGGTACCTCCTTCAAGATGTTATTTCGGTTATATAAACAAAAATCCACAGGCCGATAGTCAAAACGAAATGACTATAGCATGTGGGAGATAATCATACATTCGAAACACTTAGTAAATATATCATGTGTTTAAATAAAAGTCAAGGAGGAAAGCAAATAAAGCTAATGGCAAAACACACCATAAAAACACAATGCCACCTGCAATCCACGAAGCCCGAAGAACTAAATCCCCAAAACTGAATGGTGTAAATGGCACTGTTTATACAATTATAACAAATATAACGAAAAAAGTCAATTTGGAGGCAGGGTAGGAATAAACATACGCCCCTCGGGGCGTATGTTTATAGTCTGTTGATACAATTATCTTTGATTAGAAAAACAAACGTTACAATAAACCGGACGATCATTTCTGGGTTGGAAAGGGACTTGGCAGGAACATCCGCACGAAGCGCATGTGGCGTTGAACATTTCCCGCTGCCCTCTGCCGCCACCGCCTTTGCGTGCGTCACGGCAGGATTTGCATCTCTGCGGCTCGTTGGCAAAGCCTTTCTCTTTGTAGAAGTCCTGCTCGCTTGCAGTGAACACAAACGACTGGCCGCAGTCTTTACATGCGATTGTTTTGTCTTGATGAATCAATATTATACCTCATTAAATAAATTATGCCCTATGCTGGGCATTTGAATATATTATATGCGCAATAATACAAACTGTCAATTTTATTTTGAAGGAGACACCCATGAATAACAAAGACTGCATAGCGGAGATACGCCAGGGTATTCCAAGAGTAGAATTAAGGCCTGCAAACAGAAAGAAACTGAACCCCCATATTTGACAGAGTGACAACGCCTTTTTTGTAAGAACAGTTCATCACTCCAGAAGCCTTTGAGCGTGCTGAATTTGCAACATTTTGATGCGTAGCGTAGAAGATATGGCGCTTAAAGATTGCATAAATATCATCGGAGGTTAAATATGTGTTGTAGTCGATTTCAAGGAGCCCCAGGGTTTCAAGACAATTGATTGATGCAGCTTGTGCTTCTGGGTCTGAGACGATGGAGTTTCTCAAAAAGAAGTTGCGAGGAGACATTCGGGAAATTATGACCGGAAAAGAAACATGCGTTGCATTGATTAAATCAGAAGAGAGAAGTTGCAATTAAGTTAGCAAATAAAGAACATATGCTTTTCTCCTCTGCTGTATATTTAGCATGCTCTAACGTATTATCGATGGCTTGCTTAACAAGCATTGCGCAAAAAAGCACGCTTGAGGCCTTCACCTTCGTGTGGAGGCCTTTGGGCGTAGAGGCGGGCTTGTCGCGCAGGTGATTGTACGCATATATACAGCCCTTCGTGCCCGCCGCAAGCGCAAGGACGATAGGGGGCTGTTACGCAGAAGAAATGGCGCACCAATGACAGATATATACATATATTGTGTTAGAGGCATTCGTGCTTCAAATACAGTAATGGAGGTAGAGACCTTGTCTGATCGCAATATAAAAGATGGCAGACGAACAGAGGAAGAGGCGCTTGCGCGCGCACATATCCCGCTGGGCATGGCCTATGTGCCATTTCAGCGTTGGGAAGGCATTCTGGATGCAGAAACGGCGTTGTGTAAAGGCACGTTGTTCAAGGCGCTCGATTTGCCCTACCTTACGAAAGGAGGATGCGGCCGTGAATAAGAGAAATGCCCTCATGAGGAAAATCCAGGAATATGATTTTGTGCTGGTAGAAACGGCATTATTCCTCGACACACATCCCGATGACCGGCAGGCGCTTGCGCATTACCAGAAATATCTGGCGTTAAAACAGGACGTTGTAAACCAGTATACCGCGCTCTACGGCCCCATCCGCCAGGAGGATGTCACCAGCACCACGCGCTGGACATGGGTGGACGGCGCTTGGCCGTGGGAAAATGATAAGGAGGTATAGCGCATGTGGACCTATGAAAAAAGATTACAATACCCGGTAAACATCAAACGGCCCAACGCACAGTTGGCAAAAGCGGTGATCACGCAGTTTGGCGGCCCGGACGGTGAACTAGCCGCATCGCAGCGCTATCTGTCACAGCGTTACGCCATGCCCTACTCCCAGGTGAAAGGGGTGCTGACGGACATAGGCACAGAAGAAATGGCGCACATGGAGATCGTTTGCGCGATCGTGCATCAACTGACGAAGAACCTGAGCATGGAGGAGATCAAAAAAAGCGGATTCGATACCTACTTTGTAGACCACACGGTAGGTCTTTATCCGATATCCGCGTCCGGAGTACCCTTTAACGCCGCCTATTTTGCATCAAAAGGCGATCCCATCACGGATCTCGTGGAGGACATGGCCGCGGAGCAGAAAGCGCGCACGACATACGACAACATCATACTGCTGGCCGACGACCCGGATGTGCTTGACCCGATCCGTTACCTGCGGGCGCGGGAAATCGTCCACTTCCAACGGTTCGGCGAGGCACTGCGCGTTGTACAAGAGAACTTAAACCCTAAGAACTTCTATGCATACAACCCGGCGTTCATCCCCAAGAAGAACTGCTGATAAAGAGCGCTGTCCAACGGGGAAGATCAATAAAGCAGGACCACCCCAATACGAGGTGGTCCTGTTTTATTGATGGTATATAGCCAAGGGTTTGCAAACAGCAACACATTCAACTATACGGCCAAGCGCTTAGAAAGCCCGAACCCGGGGTATGTTGCTTTTTTGCGGGCGAGGGGTTTAATACAGCGCCGCAACTGCGGGGTTGTTTACGATGGTCACGAATTTGATCGAGTAGATATCGCACACGATGCTGCTCGAAGCCTCCAGGGATTGCAGCACGATATAGCTCGCGCCCACCCGGATCAGCATTCCGACGCGATCGGTCAGGTTGTTGCCGATTAAAAACTCGACGCGCATCCATTTTCCGATCATTTGGCGCAAGAGTCCGGGGGTATAGATGGGATTGGCCAATGTCTCGGGCAGCTGATCATAGGCTGTGTCCATAAGCTGCTGGTCGTCGAAACCGGCGGGCATTTGCCTGCCCGACATATCAGCAGTGGAGGCAAAAGGTATTTCATTGCCAAACGGCTGCGAGGTGTAGTTCTGGCTGAATGCCGTACCTCTGCCGGTGGTGTTCTGCTCGGGGGGTCTTTGTCTGGTTTGCATAGGGTTCATCCTTTCTGTTCATAAAATCGATGGTGCGTTGTTATGTGGACGCATAGAGCCGGGTTGGCCGGTAAAAACAATGCTGGTTGACGCGCGCGTGATGCACGCCTGAGCCGTTTCGGGGGAATTCTGAAGGACAGTTTGGCACATAGGGGTTCATAAACCACAAGCAGGTGCCCACCTCATTGCTGATACCGCCTGCCAATGCCCAGTCGGCGATCTCGTAGTGGACGGGCTCCGGCGCCGCGTTATAGATGTTCTGGGGGTTGTGCCGGCCGTGCAGCGTGGTGGCGACACAGTTGAACTGTCCTGGCTGGTGGACGATCCTGCGCAAATCCCCCTGACCCACCCGCTGGTACTCGCCGTCGGCCGCACGAACGCGGTTCATGACCACGCTGGCCACCGCCCGCATACCGCTGTCGCCTTCGCCGCCCGCCTCACACTTGATCACTCTGGCCAACAGCTCTCTATTATCATAAGGCATAAAGTCACTCCTTTAACGGTTATTTGCAAAGGAAAAGGTTTGTTCCATTCATTATATGAATATATAGCCTTCATGTTACGGTTTATTGAAAAGGTGTGCACAAACGGCTTTCATATGTGCGTGTGCGGCAGTGAGTTTGTGAAAAAAGAGGAAAGAAGGGCATGGCTTAAAGGTCTTACGCCAAGCGCACAAGGCCTGCCTTCATCAGTCGATCAAGGCAGACTCCGGCGCCAACACGACGAATCCGCCGCCGATGCGGGTGGTGCGCAGCCAAAGGGGCAGATCGAGCAGGGCTTTGCGACCCTGGTCGATCATCTGCGCGCATCCGGACGCCGGATCGATGGCGATGAGCGTGACCCAGTGCCAGTTATCGAGATTATGCAAGGCGCCGTTGGATAGGTTTAAAAACGCCACGGGCAGGTCTGCGCTTAGAGCTTGCGCGATGAAAGTGATCATGGCGCCGGCATCCGGGCGGTCGGAGGATCTTGTGGGGATGCTCAGCGTATGCTGCGCGAGCGTGAGCCCCGAGCTTTGCGCATATGCGAGCGCTCCGTTGGTGAAAGTAGAGAGGCGGTTGACCCCCATGCGCCCCGGCGTTACAAACGCCCAGATATCCTTCATAAAGGAGAGCATCTGGGACTTTTGGCTGCAATCATACGGCACGAGCGTGTTGAGCGAAGGCTTGGTCTGTGAAAGATACCACATGATTTGGGCGCAATTGGCAGGTCCGCAGCCGGCCTGCTGCTGCCAGCGGGTTGTATACCAGGCTTGATGGACACCCTGGGAACACATGCCCGATTCATCGTATACATCCAGAATATGGGGCGAACGGATCGCTATGGGAAGACTCAACTAAACCACCCTTTCTGGACATAGTATAGCATAGAAGGCCTACGCGGGGATGAATGTATACAATACAGTATTCACAACCAAACGCTTTGGCCACACTTTTACCGCAGAAATCCGGCAGGGTGTGTCAAAGACGGCTTGCTGTGATATAATACATGAAAAATATAAATGAACCCGGAACGAGAGGTATAGCACGATGTCGGAACTGATCATACAAGAGATAGCCAACGAGCGTCAGATACACGATGTGAGCGAGCTCGCACACACCATATGGCAGGAACATTTTGCGCCGCTGTTGAAGCCGGGGCAGGTGGACTATATGCTGCAGCGTTATCAATCGCCCGCTGCCATCCGTCAAGTGATTCAGCAGGAGGGATACCGCTATTATTTTTTGATCGTGCGTGATGAAAGAATCGGTTATATGGCGGTCTGTGGGGAGGGAGAGATCCTTTTTTTGAGCAAGTTATACATCAAAAAGGAGCGCCGCGGGCAGGGCTACTCGCGAAAGGCGCTTGAATTCTTGCAGGAATACGCAGAAAAAAACGGCCATGCGCGCATACGGTTGAACTGCTACCGGCACAACGGCCGTTCGCTGGCGGCTTATGAAAAGCTTGGGTTTATGATCACAGACGAGGAGCATGCCGACATAGGCAACGGTTATGTATTGAACGACTATATATTGGAAAAAAGCATATAGGCACACCCGCGCTGCGCAGGTATGTTACCCGGCAGCGCGGATGAACGTGAAATGCTTAAAGAGTCTGCTGTATGGGATCAGAGCAGTTCGTCGATTTTGTCCTTGATATAATCTTCGGTGCTCGCACCTACGATCATGCGCAGTATGTTGCCGTCTTCGTCCACGATAAACGACGTGGGATATCCCGGTACCGTATATTGGAACACGTCCCGTAACTTTTCTCCGGGCAGTATGTTCTCGTAGGTAACGCCTGTTTGTGTGAGTATATCCAGCCCCAGCTCCACCAGCGATTGGTCAATGGAGCCATCTAATGAAACGGGATCATCCAACACACCCAGCACCTTGACCTTTTCACCTTTTGCGGCGTATTCCTGGCTGATCGATTCCAGATGCGGCAGCTCTTCGATGCAGTAGGTGCAGAATGTCGCCCATACGTTGACGAACGTGAGCCCGTCCGGCATCAGCACGTCCTGCGCGAGGGGGTTTGCGTTTAGATCCGTTCCGTCTATGACCAGCCTTGTGGGATCGGTTTCATCGCCGGGGGCGGGTGTGGATGCGGGCGCGCTTGTTTCCTCGGGGGCATCGGAAGGATCCGGTGCTGTGGAAGCAACGTCGGGTGCGGGTGTAAGCGTGGTGTTGGGCGTGGCATCCTGCGGGGCCGGCTGCTGGTCGTTGCAGCCCGCTAAGCCGGTGAACAAGATGATGCTCAACACGAGCGCGATCAGTTTTTTCATATCATATTCCTCCTTCTGTGCAAGACGCAGCCATCATCTGCGCCTTTTTCCTTAAATCCCCAGCCGGAGCGGATTGCGCCATATGGGCAAGCTCTTTTGCAATCACCGCAGCGGATACAGGCGGGGCTATTGGGTTTTTGATACACGGGCACATCCATCTTGCAGGCTGTTTGGCAAGCACCGCAGCGGACGCATTTGTTCGGATCGACTGAAAGCCGATAGAGCGATACTGGGTTGCATGCACCGTAGACGACGCCCAGCGGGCAGAGGTACTTGCAAAACGGCCGGTAGGCCACCACGCAGAGCAGCAGTATGAGCACCAGCAAGAACAGCTTCAACGCAAACAGCCATCCTAAGGACTGCTGCAGCGAAGGGTTGGACACGACCAACGGAATGCCCGCCATCAGCGTACCCGACGGACACACCCATTTACAAAAAGCGGGGGAGCCTTGCCCCACGATGTCTACCACCAGCAGCGGGAGCAGCAGCACCAACCCGAACAACATCACATATTTCAAGCCTTTAAGATATCGGTCTTTAGGCAGATTTTTACGTTTAAACCGTTTAGGCAGCGGGATCTTATACAGCAAGTCCTGAACAAGCCCAAAGGGGCACAAAAAGCCGCAGATCCAACGGCCGAGCAACATACCAAACGCTAAAAGACAACCCACGACATAGAACGAAAACTGAAAATCACGGCTGCCTGCGACGGATTGCAACGCGCCGATCGGGCAGGAACCCAGAGCACCGGGGCAGGAATAACAATTCAGGCCCGGCACGCAAAACTGCTTCAAGGGGCCTGTGTAGAGCCTTCCGGTTGTAAACCCTTGGACATAGCTGTTGGTGAAGGCGCCGAAAACGATCTGTATGTAGAGCCTGTAACGTGCTTTTAGCTTCTTAAACATATGGACTTATCCGATGCCGATGCATTCAAAACAGATGCGGACGGCTTTTCTGAGCACCGTGAGATGTTCTTCTCTGAGCACGCCTATGCAAATGAAGAGTACGCCTATGCCAAGAAGCAAAACGGACAACCAGATCTTCTGAGTGCGCATCGAAACCACCCTTTCAAAACAAGATATCAGATGATCATATTATAACATGGTTTAGTATGTATGGAAATATGTAAAAGGGATACGGACAAAACACGATCAAGCGCGCGCAATACCCCCTTTCGCGCCGCGTAAAGACTCGAATTGCCGGTTGTATTCAGCTTGTTTTACGATTATAATAGAGTGTAAAGTAAAAAGGAGCCGCCGAAAAAGGAGATTGATTCAACATGAAAACATCCACAGTCGTCAAAATCGTCATACTTTCGCTTGTCGGGTTGATCGTGGTCAGCTTGTTGGTTGCGGGCGCGTTCTGGGTGATGAGAGGGGCTGTGGGGGTGTTTTTGATTTTTTGGGCGGGATCCGGGAAAACAGCCAAAGCAGCCAATATCAGACAGGAAGCGGCCGCGTGGCCGCGCAGGATATTGAAAAGATCGAGGTGCATTGGTCGTCCGGCTCCGTGCATGTTCAGGAAGGGGATGCACAGGACATCACGTTTGAAGAAACATACATGTCCACTGCCGCCGGCTTATCCGCTAAAGACGAGATGCACTACCGTGTGAAGGACAAAAAACTCACCATCTATTTCCGTGCGCCCACAAGAGCGGGTGTAGAGCTGAACAAGGATTTGAACCTCTCTATACCCAAGGATATGGCGCTCAAGGAGCTCAGTGTCAACACCGCATCCGCCGAAATGATCATCGAGCACATCCGCAGCGATGCGTTTTCATTGAATTCTGCCTCCGGTGCTATATGCCTGAGCGCAATAAGCGGAAAAGAACTTGAGATCAGCACGGCAAGCGGCGCTGTGCAGGCGGCACAGCTGCGCTTTGAGGAGGTGGAGGCAAACGGCGTTTCCGGCGCCATCGTTCTGAGCGGCGACATACAAGAAACAGACTGCGCGAGCATCTCCGGCGCGATTGAAATTATGCCCGGTGAAAACGCGAAGAAGGTTGAGGCCGAATCCGTCAGCGGGGAAATCAGCATACGGATGCCCGAACACAAGGGCTTTCGTGCTGAATACGCATCGGTGAGCGGGCTGTTCAGCTGTGCGTTTGAAGCGCGGGTCAGCAAGAATCAGGCGATTTATGGAGACGAAAGCACGGCCATGGAGCTGCAAACGGTGAGCGGTGCCATACAAATCCTGAAGCAATAGCATAGAATGCGCTGCGGCGTGTTTGTGCGAAGGTACATCATGAAGAGGAACAATAAGAGAGGGGTATGAATATTCTATGGAAGAGAAAAGAATCGCAGGTGTAAAGGCTGCGGAATATATAAAGGACGGATACGTGCTGGGGCTGGGGACGGGCTCCACGGCCTATTATATGATCAAGCAGGTGGGCGAATTGGTCGGGCAGGGTCTGCGCATACAAGCGGTGGCCACATCCGTCAGTTCCGCCAATTATGCCAAGGAATTTGGCATACCGCTGCTAGAGATCGACGAAGTGCAGCACATCGACCTGGCGTTAGACGGTGTAGACGAGATTGATCCGCAGTTCAACGCCATCAAAGGCGGCGGAGGAGCGCTGTTTCGTGAAAAGATGGTGGCGTCGAGGGCGAAGGAAGTCATTTGGATGATGGACGACAGCAAGCTGGTGGATGCCATAGGCGCGTTTGCGCTGCCCGTCGAAATACTGCCGTATGGATACACGCATATCCTAAAGCAGATGGAGGAACTGGGGCTTCAGCCGGTGCTGCGCCAGCGGGACGGGGCAACGTTTGTGACGGACAACGGCAATTATATTGCGGATCTGCACATCGGAAAACCCATGGATATAGACGCAGTGCGCGCACAACTCGCGGCACTGACCGGCGTGCTGGAAACAGGGTTGTTTCTGAATATGTGCGACCGCATTGTGGTGGGAGCGAAAGATGGCGTGCGTGTGATCGAAAATCTGAATAAAGCCCGCTGAGCATTACGGCGAAACCATATTAAGGAAGCAAATCCCCTAGAATTGTTTTCCGGGGGATTTTGTAAACCAATCGCATACATTCGGTGTTTTAATATGAAAATAAAGGAAAATATCCATCGTTTATCGTGAATTGACAGGTATTTAAAAATTATTTTAAAAAAGGGAGCGGGAGGTACTTGACAAGGGCGGCATGGATTTGGTAGACTGTGAAAGTCGCCCGCTGGAGCGGGTGGATGGAGCACCTTGATAAATATATAGCGTAACGAATAAAGACCCTTGG
>JBMNTR010000021.1:0-35743 GCA_050945835.1 Christensenellales bacterium
CTTTTTGGCATCATAGAAAATTGGCTTACCTTCAGCATGGTTAGCCTTTCTAGAATCATGGAAAAGACATTCCATCAATATTTTGACCTTGATGTTATAAAATGCGGCCCCGATGAGGTTTTTGTTGATATAGGCGCGTATACCGGAGATACCGTCAAGGACTACATTAACAGTTATGGCTGTTACAAGAAGATCTACTGTTATGAAATCGTCCCCCATATCTTTCAAGAGCTGAAGCAAAACCTTGTCCAATACCCCAATATAGAATATTGCCAAAGAGGTGCGGGAGATCAAGGGGGGATTATGTACCTTACGGATATAGAACCCGATCAATCAATGCATAAGCTGTCAGACTTCGGAACAATGAAAGTGCCGGTTGTGAAGATTGACGATGATATAACCGAACCCATCACATTCATAAAAATGGATATTGAAGGCAGCGAACAGAAAGCAATCCTTGGTTGTAGGAATCACATTCAAACATCTCATCCGAAGCTTGCGATCTCTGTTTATCACAATAACGAGGATATATGGAAATGCGCACGTATGATCGACGAAATTGATTCCAGCTATCAGTTTTATTTGCGGTATAATGGGGGCAATTATTATCCTTCCGAGTGCATATTGTTGGGGGTCTAATCTCTCCAAAACACCCCCGCATGGCAATTGCCAACCGGGCCGCCAGTTTCCCCTCTTCGCCGCACTCACTGGACATGGGGATGCGGTTTGGGAAACCGCCAGGGTAACCGATTCCAAAATTGAATTGGATGAGTCGGTGAAGGAAGAATGACTTTCGCCGTTTCGGGCGGCACGCCGCCCCCGTGAGCGGGAGTATCAGCCTTTTAATCGGTCACTTTCCAGGCCGGGGCGACATTCCTCCTTTGATATATGGTTTGTATACAAAAGCGCCGCCCTTTTGTCCCGAAAGGCGGCGCTTGAGTTCTTAAATTAAGTGTAATATTCGCTTGCTTGTGCCGAAAAACCTTTATTTTATCAGGGTTTACGAGTTTGTCCTTATGAACACTCCGACCAGCAGCATGATGCTGCACTCAAGTCGCGCACTGTCGTTTGGCGGTGTGCGATTTTTTATGCCCACACCAAAGCGTACATCTTTTTTGGCAGCACAAGGCCAAAGAAAAGGACATCTTTTATTGCATCTATGGTCCGAAGAGCCTGTGAATGTAGGCTTTTCGGGCTTTGTTTATTGTGCATGAAAACCGCGTGGTATCGCACGGCCAACCCGAAACAGTGACATTCCGCCAAAGCTGCCTCGTCCATCAAAAATTTTACACCCTCCTCACGCGGCTTTCTAAACCGGTTTATATGCCTATTCCCATAGGTTCCGGCATGGCCTGTGGCTCGGCTTATGATCTGTATCGTGAAAACTCTGCACCCATACTTGACTGAGACCGAAAAATCTATTATAATCCCTCGTTGAAAGGATGTGAGACTGTAGTGGATGACCCTTGTGGTCCTGACCCAGAGCCTCCTAGGCGAAGGAGTGAGAATTTAGATTTATATAGTACCCCTAAAGGGTTTTTAATACACATAGCAAAGAGTAATCTTGTATTGTCTTTATTGTTATGTGTATTTTTATTGCTGTAACGTACTATCATAAAGGTCACCATCAACATCTTATTAAACGAAATTTGGAGGTTATTATTTTGTCGGACAGTCCTTTAATATGGTTGCTTTTGCTGCAACTCATATTTATATCTCTCAATGCAATTTTCGCTTGTGCTGAAATTGCCGTTATCACCATGAATGATAACAAGCTCGCAAAACTCGCCGCTGCCGGAGATAAGCGCGCTCTGCGCCTTACCAAGCTAACGGAGCAGCCCGCAGGCTTTCTTGCGACCATTCAGGTGGGCATTACGTTGGTCAATCTTTTGAGCAGTGCTGTTGCTACGGAGAACTTCTCCGACCGGTTGGCGGAATGGTTCACTAATATAGGCATCAACATACCTGCGTCCATAATCAACATTTTACCCGTCGTTATCATCACGGTTGTGCTGACATACTTCACCGTGCTGCTGGGTGAGCTCATCCCCAAGCGACTTGCTATGAAAAAGGCCGAGCAAATCGCGCTTGGTATGTCCGGTCTTATCTACACGGTTTCGAAGATATTTACTCCGGCTGTTTGGCTTTTCACTGTATCCACCAACGGTCTGTTGCGGCTGTTGGGCGTTGATCCCAACAGCGAGGATGAAGAAAATGCGGAAGAAGAAATCCGCATGCTGCTGGACGTCGGTAAGCAAAAAGGCACCATTCAGTCTGATGAACGCGACATGATTCAAAACATATTCGAGTTTGATGATACTTCCGTCGAGGAGATTATGACCCATCGTACAGAGGTTTCCCTTTTGTGGCTTGATGAAACCGACGAACAATGGAAGCAAACGATCAATGAAAGCAGGCATTCTATCTATCCGGTCTGCTCGGATAGTATAGATGATATTGTCGGAATTTTATATGCAAAGGACTACTTTCGGCTTAAAAGCACAGCCCGCGACGAGGTGATGAAAAACGCTGTAAAACCCGCCTGCTTTATCCCGGAATCTGTCCGGGCCGACGTGTTGTTCCGCAATATGAAAAAGTCAAGGAATCACTTTGCGGTGGTGGTGGACGAATACGGCGGTATGAGCGGGATCATCACCATGAATGACCTGCTGGAAGAATTGGTAGGCGACCTTGAAGATGATATTTCAGTACCTGCGGAATCGCCGCTCATTGAGCGTATAGATTCCAAGACTTGGCGTATACAGGGAACCGCGCCGCTGGACGATGTGTCAAAGCAGCTTGGCATATTGCTGCCCAACGAAACATACGATACCTTTGGCGGTCTGGTCTTTGGGCTTTTAGGTTCTGTTCCAAATGACGGCAGCACCCCGGAGCTTGAAGAATACGGGCTGACAATCAAGGTGAAAAAGATTAAAGAACGCAGGCTGGAAAGTGCGGTGGTTTGCTTGACAGACGCTAAACCAAGCGATGCTGTCAGTTGATCATTGTTGACTAAAAATTCCTTCGTTCTATAACGAACACAGCATTTTATTTATAGCTCAATGATCTGAAATACACTTGAACATAGTCGATAATCGTCGTAAGATAGAGAGTAGATTCAAACATCGAATAAAGTTAGAGGGGGAAAAGCCATGCCATGGACGCCGAATTTATCCGTTGGGGTGGAAGCCATCGACGCCCAGCATAAAATCTGGTTTGAAAAAGCTGAAGCGCTATTTGAAGCAGGAAAAAAGAGGCAAGCCGCAAATTACATCGACGAGCTTTTGAGTTTTTTGGAGGATTACACCAAGCAGCACTTCGCCGATGAGGAAGCCTACATGAAACGCATCCGCTACCCTGCGCTGCAGATGCAGCAACAAGCTCATGCCGGCTTCATTGGCAAGCTCGCCGGCATCAAGCAGGAATATCACTCGTCGGGAGGCAACCTGTCGGTGATTATGAGTGCCAACTCCCTGGTCATCAACTGGCTGACACAGCATATCTCCAATATGGACAAAAAAATAGGAGAGTATGCCAAGGGTCTGAAGTAGCTGCTTTCCACTCCCAACTACAGCCACGTGGCGGATTTTTCGCCGCCGAATGGTGATGATAATCCATTCACAAACTGCTGTAAAACATCTTAATACAATCACAATACATGTAATAAATCACTGCCCGAAATAACGCGCACCGCATATATGCGGTGCGCGTATCTTTTGAACATATGTAATAGGAAACACTTCCGGGCCGCATAAGGATCAGATCAGCTTTCTATTGCACCGAAACCTCTTCGTTTTTCTCCCCGAACTTCTCCATTAACATCTGTTTAATCTCATCACGGCTCTTCCCTCTCCTCTCCTGCATTTTAATAAGCTTATAGGCTTGAAACAATGCGGAAGGCCCGATTTCAGAACTGAAATGCCCGATTCCCTGATTCCAGGCAAGCAGTTCGAATACATCATCCAGCACGGCGGAATCCACGCCGCAAGCATAAGCCTTCACCAGTTCTCTGGAGGCCTGACGCATCCTGCCTGCGCCCACCGCATTCGCAAGGGATAACAAAAGCCGCGTTTCATAAGGCAAAGCACGCTTATCATCATTCCATGTAAGATCCCAGAAATCCGCGGCGATCTTGCCGAGACGCTCGTCGATCAGTGGGAAATTCAGCAACGCCAGAGGGCGAAAAGGCATATCTTCATCTTCCTTTATTTCCGCACGATAAAAATATGTATGAAATTCACTGGCACCTGCCTGTTCCGTATGGTATTCAAAGCCGAGAGCCTCTAACGCCCCATAGAGAGGGTGCGGTTCGAAAGTTTGTATGATTTTCAGCCCTTCCCCTATCTTTAAGGCTTTGGCTTGTTTCTGTAATCCAGGGAAAAAGTTTCCCTGCAGGTGGCGAACATCGATGGTCTTAAATTCGGAAATCTTTTCTTTCCAATTCTCGTAACTCATAAAAACATCCTTTCTCTTGCGATACGGCAAGGCATGGTCGGGTCTTTCAAACCTTTCGGTTAGCTTGTGCTAACTTGTTTTCATGTTATAGTATTACCCGATAAATGTCAATATGATTTTTACGAATAGAATGCGCTTTTTGTATACAACAGATGGCAGCGTGCAAAGCTTTGCATTTGATCCGGATTCCGCAATGGTTTTGAATATTTTTCTATATACAGGCGCACATTATGGTATACTAATGTTAACTCAGCAGTACTATACATCACACATCATAGCATATACAAAGGAGAGATCAGAAGATGAGAAAACTGTTTACACCTATCAAAATTGGGAATCTGGAAATCAAGAACAGATTTATGATGGCACCAATGGAAAATGGGCATGCAACCGTTGGCGGAGGCATCAACGACAGTATCACCGCATTTCTGGTTGAAAGGGCCAAGCATGACGTTGGCATCATCATGAGCGGTTCTGTTGCCGTTACACCTGAAGGGAGAGGTCTGCCCACACAGCTTTGTTCCTATGATGAAAGCCTTCTCCCCGGCATGAAAGCGTTGGTGGATCAAATACATCAGGCCGGTTCACTGCTGGGCGCACAGCTTTACCACGCAGGCAGGCAGGCCACCGCCGCCGTGACCGGCATACAGCCTGTCGCACCCAGCGCCCTGCCTTGTGCCATTCTGGGCAATGATCCAAGGGAGATGACCGCCGAGGATTTCACACGCATATTGGACAGCTTTGTGCTCGGAGCCAAGCGTTGTGTGGAGATTGGGTTTGACATGATCGAAGTTCATTTCGCGCATGGTTATCTATTGCATAGCTTTTTGTCGCCGCATAGCAACAAACGCACCGACGAATACGGCGGCAGCTTAGAAAACCGTATGCGCTATCCCATGCAGGTGCTGGATGCGATTCTGAAGGAAGTCGATGGTAAAGTGCCTGTGATCGTGCGGGTGAGCATCGAGGAGTTTCTCGAGGACGGATTGGGTTTTGAGGAAGCGAAGCAGGTTTGTGTAGCCGCTGAAAAACACGGAGTGGATGCCATCAGCATATCGGCGGCCAGCTACGACAGCGTAGAGTATGTCATACAGCCGATGTTCATTCCGCAGGGCTTCTTGGTGGACTATGCCGCTGAAGTAAAGCAGCTGTTGTCCATACCGGTGATCGTGGCAGGCAGGCTCAACAGCGCAGAATTGATCGAGGAGATCGTCGAAAGCGGCAAGGCGGATATGGTCGCCATCGGCCGCGGATTGATCGCGGATGAAGAGCTGGTCTCTAAGATCAAAAATAAAGACTACGCCTCCATCCGCTACTGCATCGCCTGCAACCAGGGCTGTATCGATAAGGTGTTCGTGGGGCAAGGCGCTCAGTGCTTGGTGAATCCCAGGGCGGGATACGAGCTGACCAGAAATATAGTCCCTTCGGAGCATCCTAAAAGGGTCGTGGTGATCGGCGCCGGTGCCGCTGGGCTGGAAGCCGCAAGGATCTGCAAATTACGCGGACATGATGTCGTTGTGTTGGACAAGGTTGACCGCATTGGCGGAAAATTGGAGCTGTTGTCTTTGCCGCCTGAAAAAGACTCGTTCCTGAAATTCAGGGATTATCTCTACGGGCAAATGGTGCAGTTGGGCGTCAAATTCGAATTGAAAGATGTGACATCCGCCGAACAGCTAAAGCCGTATGACCCGGATGTCGTCATCGTTGCCGTGGGCGCGACACAGCTGCCCCCGCAATTCTCCATTGCCGAAGGCGCGCAGGTCGTGATGGCGGAGGATGTGCTCAGCGGTAAAGCCAAGGTGGGCGAAACCGTGGCTGTGATCGGCGGCGGGCTGGTAGGCGCCGAAACGGCCAAGCATCTTTGCTCCCAGGATAAAAATGTGCATATCGTAGAGATGCTGGAAGCCATCGGGAAAGATTATGGCGCAACCTATATCGGCCATAATTTATCCTTCCTGACAAAAAAAGGCGTGATCAGCCATTTGAACTCCAAGGTGGTTGCGGTGGAAAAAGGAAAAGTCATACTGGAAAACGGCACCATCGCGGTGGACAGCGTGGTCGTTGCGGTGGGGTATCAGCCCAACAACGCGCTGGCAGAAGAGCTGAAGGCGGCTTTTGATGCGGTCTACACCATCGGAGACGCGAAATCACCAAGGCGTGTGCTGGACGCCACCTCCGAAGGGTTTGAGGTCGCCAATCATCTGTAGAATGCCTCATCAGGCCGATAGGGATGTTCATTAAGCAGGTGCGAAGGCATTTTTACGATCCTGCCTTTCTTGTGAAGGCAGAAAAATGATGGTATAAAAGATGAAAGCGTATAGAAGGCGAAGGGCGTGCCCTCTCCTCTATGCAACACAGACTAAAAGAAAGAGGTCGATTTTATGAATTCAATCACGGTAGGCTCGAAAGCACCCGATTTTGTTTTGCTCGATACACTGGAACAGGAAGTGCGTCTTTCGGATTACAAAGGGAAAAAGGTTTTGCTCTCTTGGCATCCGCTCGCATGGACAGGCGTTTGCACCGATCAAATGCGCTCGCTTGAGTATCACTACGATGAATTTCAGGCGCTGAACACCGTACCGCTTGGTCTGAGTGTGGATCCCAGCGCGTCTAAAAAGGCGTGGGCGGCTGTGCTTTCCATTCAAAACGCCAACCTGCTCAGCGACTTCTGGCCGCATGGCAAGGCGGCGCAGGACTACGGTATCTTCATCGAGGAATACGGCATGTCAGGGCGGGCCAATATCATCATTGACGAACAGGGGATTGTGCGTTGGGTAAAGGTGTATGAACTCTCCACGCTGCCCGATATCAACGAGGTGTTGGAGGCGCTGGCCAACCTATAAGCAACGCTAAAACATCCTGCCCATGAAATATGAGCGGCGTGGGCATGTTGGACATGGAATACGAGCGGAGGCGGCTATGGAAATCGAAATCATAAAAGGCGATATCACCCGGCAGAATGTCGATGCGATTGTCAATGCGGCCAACACATCGCTGCTTGGCGGCGGCGGTGTGGACGGCGCGATTCACCGTGCCGCCGGAAAAGAGCTGCTGGCCGAATGCCGTCTGTTAAACGGCTGCGAAACCGGTCAGGCCAAGATCACAAAAGGGTATGAGCTCCCTGCCCGGCATGTCATCCACACGCCGGGGCCGGTTTGGCGGGGCGGCGGGCAGGGAGAGCCTGATTTACTCCGCAGCTGCTATCAAAGCTGTTTGGAGTTGGCGGTGCAGCATGGCTGCGAAACCATGGCTTTTCCATCCATCAGCACCGGCGTTTACCGGTATCCGTTGGATCAGGCGAGCCTTATTGCGCTGCATACCGTCAAAGCCTTCCATGATCCGCAAAGTGTCATCAAAAAGGTCACCATCGTGTGTTTCGACGACAAAACAAAAGCCGTCTATGACACAACGATGGCACAGATACGTGAAGAATAAACAAATTCCCTGCCATTGGACACCCCTTTTACTATATCAAGCGTCGTAAAAGGGGTGTCTTTTATATCTGCAAAGCACCCTGAATCACCTCTCCCCTTCTACCGGCAGCCCGCGCCGCCCGGTTGCATAAGAGCTGGTTTTTCCAAAAGCATAAAAACGGCGTAGTCTTCGAACTAAGCCGTTTTTTATGGTCTTTCGATTAGTTTTTAGATGGGGCCCAGCAGCGTGGCCACGAGAGTCGCATTTTGGGCCGGGCCTAGGAGCACGGTGCCTCCGGTCGAGCTGTACATAGCCAAATCAATCACACTTCCGGCAGTCAAAGGGACGATGGCGCTGGTCGCTAAGGGTTCAAACTCATTGTCGAGCGTATACCCTAATGTCAATGCAGCGATTTCAGCACCATCCACGCGCACAGCAATGATGATGCCAAACAGACCGGTTGTTGACTGTAAGATGATTGAAAACTCTATCAGATAGTACCCTTCTTCGATGATGGTGATATCATTTGTACCCAGCGTGATATTGCTTGCGCCCATTGACTCAGGCAGCGGAACGACCACCGGGGTTCCGTCGTCAGGGATGGGGATTATTTCGGCTGTCTCGCTGAATAAGCCCCCGAACGCCTGAGACATCGCGCCGGTTGGGCCTGTGGGACCAATGAGGCCTGGATCGCCGTCTGCTCCGGTAGCACCTGTCGAACCTGTAGCGCCGGTTGAACCGGTCGTACCCGTTGGACCTGTGGCGCCGGTTGAACCGGTCGTACCCGTTGGACCTGTGGCACCTGTGGCGCCTGTCGGGCCGGCTATGCAGCCATGAAATCCTGCATTGCAGCAACACCCTCCAAACGGGGCATGGCATCGGTTACATTGGTGTTGATGGTAGTCGGACATGCTGATTTCCTCCATATATATGAATGTCGTTATAATATTCTATGATACGTACAAGGCAAGAGTACCAAGAAGTGAGAGAAGTTGTACTTACATACAACCATCTAACTCATAGCTCGGAAAAAGGACACAGAGGTGCGGCATATCTGCAAGCCGTTTCGAATCGATGCTGCGAAGGCAGCACGAAAAACGGCGGCTTATTGCTTAAACCGCCGGCTTTGTTTGTCTTTTGCATGGATAGGAGCTATGTCATGTTGTGAAGTCCGGTAATATCTCTGCGGTTCCGTCTTGCCTTAATTTCGGCGGTGATCCATATGATCAGCGGAACAACCACTTGAAAAAGAATGCTCAGGTAACTGTATACCCAAACAAAGTCATACATCTCCATGACATTTTTAAACACCATGGTGCTGATCGCGAGTGTAAGGATGCCGGTGGGCATCAAAAACTTTTTATAATGAACGCTTTTGAAAAGCCGCGCAATACCCATGGAGGCTGCCATGAGCAGCAGCGTCAGTTTGGTCACGCCTATCAAAATATAATTGATGGAAATAGAGCTTTCTACTCGCTCCAAAAAACTGCCCACCTTAATGATGCGTGCGGTCATATAGGTGGAAAACTGTGCTTCCTGCTCCAGCGCGGGCCCCAACACAAAGAGATTCCGAAGAATGATGAGCGCAAACATGCCTACCCCGATCAATATGCCCGGAAGGAGTATTTTAAAAGCCCGCTGCTCCTTTTTCACAGCACCAAACAGCGTTAAAACCATCAGGGCCTCCCCCACTGCGATACACCCAACGGCATGGGAGTTGTGCACGATCTCTTTAAAGCTGTGATCCATCGCCGGAAGAACATATCCGGGTTTCATGATGTCTAGCGAGAGAATCACAGTCAATATAAAATGGCCGATGATTAAAATGCAGATGATGAAAGACCACCGGCCCAACAGCTTCGGCCCCTTTGCCGCCAGATATAATGAGGCAAGCAGTATGAGGATCATAATAGGGATATAAGGGGTTTGCTGCAGCGAAATGACCACGGTGAATTCCGTGTAGTTCTGGAGCACCAATCCGCTCACAAATAGAGCATAAAAAGTGATGATCAGCACAAAAACCACGTTGCCTGTGCGCCCAGACACAGCTTCTATGATGTCGAATAGCCCTTTGCCGGGAAACAGCCTGCAAATACGGCTGTATATGAGTATCATAGGAAGGTATAGAACGCCCATAAACAATATGGCAATCCATGTGTCCTGTTTAAGGGTAAAGGCGCCGTTCACCAGGCCGCCGCATAAGACCAGCAGTATCAAGAGGCTTCGAAAATTTCGTGTGATCGTGTTTTTGCCTTCTATTTTATTCGCTCCTTTACGATTATGGCAACAGGTTTAATCCGGCAAATAGTTCTGTCAGCGCCAGAGTCGGGTTAAAATCCCATAGGTCGAGGGCTTTTAGCAGCAGCACCGTCAATCCGATGCCCAATGCCGTCGCATAGAAAACGTTTTCCGCCCTGGTGCGCTCCTGCGTCTTCCCGAAAAAGCCCCATATCAGAACTGCCAGAAAAAAAACCAATATGAATGCTATCTCCATGGCAGCCCCCTAGTAATTCTTCAGCACACCGGCGGTGAGTATATCCGCCTGAGCTTGTACTTCCAATACGGCGTTTTGAAACATGCTGTCCCATTCGTTTTCGATGGATCGCCAAAGATCGGGGTCTTTTTGATACACCTGATTCCCAAGCCCGAATATATCCGTTTTGAACTGAGCCTGCGCATACTTAAAATATCCCGCGATGCGTTCTTGCAGCACCTCACCGGCCCGCGCTTCCAGTTTGCCGCGCTCACTGAAGCTGGATATATCCACTTGGGATTTGAGTTCCGTAACATGCAGCTTTGTCTTCACTTGAACGGATACGTGCACAACACCCTCCACGATTGAAACGTCCACACTGGTCTGGCTGCGTTTGATTTCCGTGGACACCAGATCATCCTCAGAATCCATGGAAAAGGATATAACACCGCCTTCCAGCTCATCCACCATGAACAAATACAGCATACTGTTTTGGGCATGATCGAATCCGATCAGTCTGTCTCCTTTAAAAAGAGCGATGCCGTAGGATTCCGTCACAATCTGATCGGTGTTTTTCACACAACGTACAACCGGAAGCACCAGTGCATTCCCCACGCCGTAAAGGGCTTCATATGTCTCATACAAGGCCGTATTCTTGGTAGAAGCGGTAATGGTGCTGTCCTCGATGACCATCTCATGGATTTCGTAAGCGATAATCTCCGAATCAAGACCCTCAGCGAGCAGAATTTCGCCTGCCGTATCCTCTTGGGAAATGGCGACGGTCAGCGTTTCACGGGGTTCGCCGTCTCGAAGGAGCTGCTCCAATATAGCATCTACGCCTTCCGTTTCCGCTATCTGTTTGCTGATAATAATGGTCTGAAGATTGCCGCCGTAGATCTTGTCAATCAGTTTGCGTTTAGAGTTTCTTATGGCGTCAAAAAGAGTCTCTCCTTGTGACTCCACATAAATTGCACGGATCTCTTCCCCCCCTGCACGGGTGTCTACAATCTCCATCGTTGTGAGGTAATTGCCGCTGTTTGGGTCTTTGTCTACGGCCATACCGGTTGCGATATCCAATGTATCCAGCCCTCTGTAATCCCAGCACCCGCTTAAAAAAAGACAGCTCAATAGAATCGATGCCCACTTAAAACACTTCTTTTTCATTTCAGTTCCTCCGGCCTATGCTTCTGTCTGCGCACATTCCGCGTAAGGCTTTGCGGCCTTAACAGCATCTGAGGCCACGGTGCGCGAAAAGCAGTATCTTTAAACGACTGATAATGCATATTTTCAAAGGATTCAAACTGCCATACCCCGAAGGAGTGCAGATCGAGCACATGTGCCAGTAAGAATACACAGGCAATGGTGATCCCTAAAAATCCAAAACAGGATGCCAGCAGAAGGATCCCAAATCTTAACCACAATATAGAAGCGTTCATCTTGGGAATGAGCAGGCTGGTGATCCCCGCCATCGCGACCACGATCAGCATGGGTGCGGCCACCAGCTTTGCCTCCACAGCGGCCTGTCCTACCACCAGCGCACCTACAATGCTTAGAGCCTGGCTGACATTGGCCTGCATGCGCACAGCCGTTTCCCGCAGGATCTCAAATACGATCAGCATGATGATGCCCTCCAGCGCAGCCGGCAGCGGGACTGCACTTCGCTCTATGGCGATGCTGATGAGCAGAGAAGAGGGCAGCATCTCCTGATGATACGCTACAATGGCTATGTAGACACCGGGCAGAAATATGGTGAGGAAAAATCCTATGATTCTCAGGAACCGGGAGAAAGAGGTGAAATAAAAATTCAGATAATAATCCTCGTTGCTCTGAAAGTTTTCAATAAACAAATACGGCAGTGTCAGCACCACCGGTGTTCCGTCCACGAACAGCGCGACACGGCCTTCCAGAAGCTTTGCCGTAATGATGTCCGGGCGTTCCGTATATCCCATGGAGCGAAATGGCGACCATTTGTCATCACGTATCAGTTCGTTGATATAGTTGGCATCCAATATACCGTCGATGTCGATGTCTTTTAAACGCCTGTAGAGCTCCTCTAAGATGCTTGGCCTTACGATTCCATCTAAATACGCGATGCAGAGCTTGGTTTTCGTTTCCCTGCCCAGTTTGTAATAGCGCATTTTAAGCCGTTCTGTTTTGAGCTTACGTTGTACCATCGCAATATTCTTCAAAAGAGATTCCGTAAATCCTTCCCGCGGGCCGCTTAGAATCTTTTCGCCGTCCGGCTCATCGATGGCTCGGGTTTCAAACCCTTTGGTGTCAAACAACAACGCCTCGCAAAGACCATCTATGAGCACAAGTGTGTCGCCGCCGGTGATCCCTTCGATGATTTCATCGTATTCCGTGGTCTTGGTAACGCTCAGCACCTGGAACACCTCGGACAAAAAAACATCGCTCGTGCTATTTTGCGGGATATGCGCTTCCGTCTCCACGAGGGGTCTGATCAGATAATTGTCAATGATATCCGCATCCACCAGGCCGTCGCAAGAGACAAAGCATACCTTGAGTGCTCCATCTTTGCCTGCTTGGAGCTCACGAAAGTTGATCAGATCATGATTTTCAAAAACCTGCCTCAAATAATCGAGTGTTTTCTGAAATTTTTCTGAGATGCCGCCCCGCACTTCTGCCGGTAGCATCTCATTGAGCTTATCCTCCAGTATCTTTTTTTTCTTTCTGCGATAAAATCCGAACATCTATAGCCCTTTCAATCGTCTGTGTTTGTATTATTTGCCAAATAGATTTGATGTATTCCTAAATATCCACAAGAAACGCGTGTCGCAGAGGGCAAAAGTAGTCGGAAAACGACCGCAGAGTATATGCCATATCATTCTTGGCAGCACGAACAACAGCCTGTATGGCGGCCGAAAAAAAATACAGCCAGCCCACATCATGGGCTGGCCGTAGGCTTTTTAGATGTATCAGCTGACCTGAATAATGGTCAAATCGGCCTGAATGGGTGATGTTCCATACGTGACCGTCGTTCCGGTACCGTTGAAAAGACTGAAGGTGGTCGGTGCAGTCACCGACGTAATCAAAGCGTTGCCCTGCAATTGCAGCGTGGTCATCGGGCTGGGCGACGAGGCCATGACGGTCTGTGTGCCTCCGGAGATGACGCGTATACCGAAATTAACAAAGGTGCTCGTTTGTGCGCCGTCGGTGTTGACCCACCAGGAAATATAATAGTTGCCTGGCTGTGTGATAGAGAAGACCCCCGTTGCCGCAGTGTAGGTGATGCCGGCAGAAGGTGCGTTGATAACCGCATCGAACACAACGCTGCCGTCGTCATCTACCGCACCCCCGCTACTCCCCAGCAGTTGAACCTGCATACCGGAAAGCAGGTTGACGGGGCCTGTGCCGGTGGTACCTGTTGGGCCCGTGGGGCCTATGAGGCCGTCTGTGCCGGCTTCCCCTGTGGCGCCTGTGGCTCCCGTCGCACCCGTTGCACCCGTGGGGCCTATGAGGCCGTCCGTGCCGGCTTCCCCCGTGGCGCCTGTTGGACCCGTGGCTCCCGTCACACCTGTGACACCCGTCGAGCCGGTTGCACCCGTAGGTCCTATGGTTCCCTGCGGACCCATCGGGCCTTGCACGCCGGCAGTGCCGGAGGGGCCTGTCGGGCCCATGATACCCTGCGAGCCGATTGGACCTTGTACACCTTGCGGGCCTTGCGGGCCTTGCGGGCCGGCAACCCCTGCGCCTATCGGTCCGGCGGGGCCGGTTGCGCCGGTGGCGCCTCTTATTCCTTGCTTGCCCGGCATCCCCCGCGGACCTTGGGGGCCCGGCAGGCCTGGCGGACCCGGAGGACCCTGCGGGCCGGTTGTACATGTGATTTTGCATATATCACAATAATAGTATCCAGCATTGCACCGGCACTGCCCGTAGTTGGCATCGCAGCGTTTGCAGCGCTGGGTATGAGAAGAATTACACATGTGTTCTCGCTCCTGACTCATATATTTTTCTCAGGGCATACAATCATTAAGTATGCCATTGTATACTATGCGGCAAACAATGCGTAAGTGCAGAGATTTCCAGCAAAACGAACCTGTTTGCCGAAGGAGTCGCAGCAATCTATTCGATCCAATAAACACATGCCGCCCTGCACCATATGAAGCCGTTTTACATATGCTGCATTATCGATGCCCATGCGGGCGCAAACAGAATGAGGGGATGGATTAAATGATTGAATCTTCACCATGGAGAAACGCATTCTACGGAACACACACGCCCATGCAAACCTGCAATGGCCTGCTCCCCCGCAGTTATCTCAACAATGCAGCCACGCCGCAGATTGTCAAACCTGTTATCCAGCAGTTTTTGCAAAGACTTCCTTGTTATGCATATGACAATGAGCCCAACATGATCTCCCGCGACATGCGAGCAGCCTACAACCAGGTGCGCGAAATCGTGCTGGATTATGTCGGCGGCGACACGGATCGGGATCATGTTATCTACACGCCCACCACCACCACGGCCATCAATCTGCTGAGCCATATCATGCGGCAGTATGATCCAAGTCAAGTAGTCATCACCACCCGGCTGGAACACATGGCGAATTATCTGCCTTGGCAGGCGAACTTTGAAGCCGTGCTGGTCAACACGACCCCCTGCGGGAATGTGGACATGGAGGACTACCACAACAAGCTTGCACAATACAGCGGGCGGGTGAAGCTGGTAGCGGTGACCGGTGCTGCCAATATCACCGGCATAATCCCGCCTTTTTACGAGATGGCGCGGCTGGCTCACACCTATGGCGCACGCATCTTTCTGGATGCAGTACAGCTGGTACAGCATAAGCCTTTCTGTGTAAAACCGCACGACGACCCCGCTCACATCGACTTTTTGTCCTTCGACGGGCATAAATGCTACACGGGGCAATCCGGCGGTGTGCTGATAGGGCCCAAGGACTTTTTAAACCTCTGGCAGCCGATGATCTATGGCGCGGGTATCACCGATTTTGTCAGCACCAGCCAAATCGTCTATCGGGACGCACCCGAGCGCTATGAGGCCGGTTATCCGGATTTCTTGGGTATCCTCTCGCTGGGCAGCGCCCTGCATTTCCTGCAAAAAGCGGGTATCCACCGGATTGCGCAGTATGAAGCCGAGCTGTATGCATATATGATCGAAGCGCTCAAAGAAATTCCAGGCATTCGCCTTTATGGCGCAGGCGACCCCGACTGCCATGTCCCCTTTGCGGCTTTTAATCTGGAAGGCGTTCCTTTTCAAACGCTGGCGCAGCACCTGGGGGACGTCTACGGCATCGCTGTGGCCTTTGGCACCTCAGGCGCAAACCTGTATGTGCAGGATTTGCTCGGGCTGACGGACAGTCAAGCCTACGCCCTTTATCAGAGCGGGCAAAACTACGGCATTGTGCGCGCCTCCATCGGGTTGTTCAATTCCCAATCCGATGTATGCCGGCTGATCGATGCGCTGCGCGCCATCGCCTGCACCCATGAGCGGCCTTGCTGAAATAAAAAGCCCGGCCGACCCGTTGATCGTTTGCATTGTACTCCTATGCGCTGCCCTTGCGCAAGCCTGAGGGATCTATCCCTTGTGCATGGTTTGGACAGGCTCTATCTTACATTTTTGGAATATGCAAAATCATACTTGACAGCTCTATCCTATTCTATTATTATGAGAATAGTTCCTATTGTTAATCATTGTGTGTTGTGAGCGTCCACTATATCACCTGACAAAGGAGTGGTCACATGAGCTTTACAGGGTTGATCATCGGAATCTGCGCCTTTTTAATGATCGGGATATTCCATCCTATTATCATCAAATGTGAATACCATTTTTCAGACAGGGTCTGGCCGGTGTTTCTGATCGTAGGCATAGTTTCCGTGGCGGTATCCTGCTTCATTCAACACACCGTCGCTTCAGCGGTGTTGGCCATTTTTGGCTGTTCCAGCCTTTGGTCGATCATTGAGCTGAAGGAGCAGAAAAAGCGCGTGGAAAAAGGCTGGTTTCCTGAAAACCCCGCGCGCAGCAGCCCTCAAAAGAGAAGCAATGAGGAAAGATATCTTTAATATCCATTAAGGGAGCCTTTTACATGACAAAAACGCAAAAAGCGATTCTGGATGCTGTCATACAATCCGATAAACATTTATCGGCCGACGAGATCTATTGGATCGTGAAGCAACAGTTCCCTTCCATCGCTTTGGGCACAATATACCGCAACTTAAACCATTTTGCCGATGCCCATTTGATACGGCGTGTGGCGCGGGCGGGCGCGCCGGATTACTTTGAGGGAAACTTAGAGCCTCACGATCATGCACTGTGCATTCGTTGCGGCAATATGACAGATTTGGAAATCTTGAATTTCAAGGAATATTTAAAATCTCAGATGGATTGTGAAATCGTTTCCTTTGATCTGATCGTGAATTGTATTTGCGCCTCATGTGCGCAAAGAAGCGAAGATAAGCCGGATGGAGAGAACAACAATGCCGCTCACGACGAGTAGAAAGCCGATCAAGCTGGTTGAAACCGGATTTGATACACTGTATCTGAGCGCGGTGCTCTTATGCGCACTCCTGCTGCTTCTGGGTTCAAACGCAGGCAGCGATCGTTGGCAGTTTGGGCTTATGGCTTTGATCTTGGGTACAGGCGACGCTTTTCATCTGGTTCCCAGAATAGGTGCGATGTGGAGCAAAGAACCAGCACGCTACACCGCACTGCTGGGTATCGGCAAACTCATCGCCTCCATCACGATGACGGTATTTTACGTGGTGTTATGGCATGTCGGTGTGAAACACTATGCCCATGTATTCCCCGGCTATATGACCATCGTGGTGCTTGTGCTTGCAGCTATGCGCATCGTTCTGTGTCTGCTCCCGCAAAACTGCTGGGTATCCGAAGCACCACCGCTTAAATGGGCCATTTGGCGCAACATACCCTTCTTCGTTCTGGGTATGCTGGCAGCGGCACTCTTTGCAGTCGGCCGGTTAGAGGGAGATGCGGCATTCTCTTACCTCTGGATCGCTGTTTTACTCAGCTTTGCCTGCTATCTGCCGGTGGTGCTGTTTGCCTCTCGATATCCAAAGGTGGGTATGCTGATGCTGCCTAAAAGCAGCTTCTATGTCGCGATTGTGCTCGTTGGGTTTTCATTATCCGGAGCATAAAGCAGGCATGAAATATATATTTTTTTAAGGGGGTACTATTATGAGTGAAAACAAGAAGCTCACAAATGAAGTCGGCGCTCCTATAGCCGACAACGAAAACGCCATAACAGCCGGCGCCAGAGGACCAGTTGTTCTTCAGGATGTATGGCTGCTCGAAAAGATGGCGCATTTTAACCGCGAGGTCATACCGGAACGCCGCATGCACGCCAAAGGCTGGGGCGCATACGGCAACCTCACCGTCACCCACGACATCTCCAAGTACACGAAAGCTAAAGTGCTGCAGCCGGGGGAAAAGACCGATCTGTTCGTTCGCTTTTCGACTGTGGCAGGCGAGCGCGGCGCGGCCGACGCCGAACGCGATATCCGCGGCGTTGCCGTGAAGTTTTATACCGAAGAAGGCAATTGGGATCTGGTAGGCAACAATACGCCCACCTTCTTCCTGCGCGATGTACACAATTTCTCCGATCTCAACCGCGCAGTCAAGCGCGACCCGAGAACCGGCATGCGTTCCCCGCAGAACAACTGGGATTTCTGGACACTGCTCCCCGAAAGCTTCCACCAGCGCACCATCGTCATGTCGGATCGCGGCATACCCGCTTCTTTCCGTCACATGCACTTCTTCGGAGAGCACACCTTCTCTTTCTACAACGAAGCGAATGAGCGTGTTTGGTGCAAATTCCACTTCTATACCGAGCAGGGCATCAAAAACCTGACAGACGAAGAGGCCGGCGAATTGTGCGGACGCGATCGTGAGAGCCATGGCAGAGATTTATTCGAAGCCATTGAGCACGGCGACTTCCCAAAATGGAAGATGTACGTGCAGATCATGACCGAAGAGCAAGCGAAAAAACATTACGAAAATCCGTTTGATATCACCAAGATCTGGCGCAAGAAGGAATTCCCGCTCATAGAGGTCGGCGTTCTTGAACTCAACCGCAACCCCGAAAACTTCTTTGCCGAAGTTGAGCAGGCGGCCTTCACGCCCGCGCACGTGGTACCCGGCATCGGCTTCTCGCCCGACAAGTTCCTGCAGGGCAGGCTTTTCTCCTATGGTGACGCGCAGCGGTACAGGCTGGGTATCAACCACAATCTGATCCCTGTCAACCGTGCCAAGTGCGAGGTCAGCGACTATCACCGCGACGGCGCCATGCGTGTGGACGACAACTATGGCCGCACGCCGGCCTACACCCCCAACAGCGACGGGTATTGGACACCGCAGCCTGATGTGGCGGAGCCGCCGTTGGATCTTGAGGGTGCGATGTATCGCTATGATCCTAAGGACGACCCCACAGACGACAATTTCCGCGCAGGCGGAGAACTCTACCGGCTGATGACAGAGGACAAACGCGCGCTGCTCATCAAAAACACGGCCGCCGACATTGCGCCGGTGACGGACAACGTCAAATACCGCCACGCAGTGCACTGCTATCTGGCCGATGAGGAATACGGCGAGCGCATCACCGAAGCCATGGAGCTGGATTTTGCAAAGGTGAAGGAACTTTCAAAGCTCGATAACAACGGGCTGATCCAGGCGACTTTAAAGGCGTGATCTCTAAAAGCAGGCTGCTCATCGTGTTGGGCTTTGTTCTGCTGGCCATAGGTGCGGCCGGCATCGTGTTGCCGGTGTTGCCTACGACTCCGTTTGTGCTGGCTGCTGCCGCTTGTTTTTCCGGCAGCGCTAGGCTAACGGCCTGGCTCCATAAGAGCAGGGTTTTCAGCGATTATATCACCAACTACAAAGAGCGAAAGGGTTTACAAAAGCGTTCGGTGCTCATCAGCCTGACTTTTCTCTGGGTGACGCTGGGTGTTTCCGTGGCGCTGATAAAGGCGCTGTGGGCGGCCATCTTTCTGCCTTGTGTTGGAATTGCGGTCACCATCCACATTCTGTATATGGCGAGAAGGCCAAAAGGTAAGGCTGCAAAGTGCAGCAAGATTCAAACCAAGCGGGTTACCCGGCGGTAAAGGCCGTAGACCGGCTGTTTTCAGCGCCGGACAGCACACCCCCCCGCCGCCCGGGCATCATCCAGTAAAAACCACCTGCTTATAAAACGGCAGGTGGTTTCTCATTTTAATCTCCCATGATATAAGCCCAAGATCGCAGCACTCCACGATCTTGGGCTTTCTTTTTCATTTCAGGCCCGCCGCCGGGCCGGAGATGATTCGTTTTCTTCAAACGGTGCATGATTTCACAACGCCTGCTGCCCGCTTTTGAAGATTTACGGTTTTCCCCTGTCACCCATGTGCGATTGCACGCATGATATCCGCCCATTCCCACACATGTTCGGGATGGTGGTCTACAGTTGAAATATCCTTGAGTGTGAACTCGCTGGCGCACCCATACCGATCCGCCGACTTCAACAGCCTTCTTAAATCCTTTTCCACCACATCGCGGTCCCAGGCGGCACCAATCAGATGAGCAGGTGTGGGCTTGCTGGAGTAGACATATTGGTCTGCCAGTTCTTCTGCTATACGGTCGTAATCCTTCACCCAGGCGCTCACCGAAATCTTGAGTATGTTGGGAATCGTTTTGATATAGTCCATGCGGTCGTCTAAAGGCTCACAGCAGCCATAATATCCCAATCCAAACCGCCCATACCACTTTTTGGCGTATTCCACCTCAAATTCATTGTGCAGTTCAGGAGATACCGTGCAGAATATCTGTGCCATACCAAAGGTCCAAAGGTCTTTTGCGCGCGGATGCTCCGGGTCATATCCTTCCTGAGGCAGCCGGTCCGTCCATGCGCCGCAGCAATGCACCAACTGCGGCACCTTTCCTAACAGCCCCTGCTCTTCTAAGCGGTCAAGCCCCGCCAAGTATGCGTTGGTGACATGATCCACCGTTTCATGCATAAACTCCGGATCGTCTACCAAATCATAGAGCATATTGTCAAACCCGCGCCATGTAACCAGCTCATCCCACATATTAAAATACGGGATCACGCCGTTCATCTCTACCTTCAGTATGCCATCCAGCGCTTCACTCGCCATCTCGTGTCTTTTGTTTGTTTCTTCCGCATCTAGGCTGATTGCAGGGAATTCCACCTTCTGTAAATCCTCCCGCGTTTGAAGCTGATCAAAGTATTCATGCGCGACAATAACGTTTCCCGTCTCATGTTCGATCGTGTCTTCCTCCACGGCTATTCCGAAATTCAGCGCTTCGCCATCTATGCCGTTTGCGCCGGTGAGGATGCCGCGGATCTTTTTCGGAACATAGATCACCGGATCGTATACGAAGTCGTCTCTGAAATGTTTCCATCTATAGATCTGTTGCCGAAGCTTTGATTCCAGATATTGGTAGAAAGGATCCTCACAACGCAATGTCAGCTCATCATTCACATTCATCTCATTCCAGGGCAGCTCATCGATCATGAACATCGGCCGTTTTGGCTCCAGCCTGTGCAGCGCATACCAGCACTGCCGTGTCTCTTCCTGCACAGGCAATGCAGCTATCTCTGCTATTTCTTCCGCCAACGTTCTGAGTATTTCCTGATCACGCTTCAGCATGTTCCATCCTCATCCTTTCTTTTTATCGCTATAAGCAATGGCATCGGCTGCAGCCAATGCCATCTCTCATGCATCATCGTTTTACCGTATTCTCGGCTTGCGCAAAAATGTCGGCAGAGTGAGATTCTCATCCTCATCGTCCGACGATACCCAAGCCGGGCGCTCTTTAGGCTTTTCTTCCGGCCGCTTTGCGGCGGAAGGCGGAGTGATGCTCCCGGCGCCGCTGAGTGTCACGCCGTTGTGGCCGCTCTGAAAGAAAGGCTGCGCGCCTGCTTCCGATTTTTTCTGTTTGGGCAGGTCGAACCCGGTTGCGATCACAGTGATGCGCACATCATTTTCCAGCGATTCGTCAATTCCGGCGCCGAAGATGATGTTGGCTTCCTTGTCCGCGGATTCCGTGATCAAGCTCGCGGCTTCCTGCACTTCCAGCAAGCCGAGATCCGGGCCGCCGGTGATATTGATCACCACGCCGCGCGCACCTTCGATGGTCGTTTCCAACAGCGGGCTGGCCATCGCCTGATTTGCCGCGTCGACCGCGCGGTTGTCCCCCGAGCCAAGGCCGATCCCCATATGCGCAGCACCACGCTTGCTCATGACTGCTTCCACGTCTTTAAAGTCGAGGTTAATCAACGCGGGTAGCGCGATCAAGTCCGTAATCCCCTGTATGCCCTGCCGCAGCACGTCGTCCGCTACCTGAAACGCCTCTAGTATGGATGTGCCTTTGCCCACGACCTGCAACAGCCGGTCGTTGGGTATGGTTACCAGCGAATCGACCTGTTCCTTCAATGCGATGGTACCGTTTTCCGCATTCGCTTTTCGCACTTTCCCTTCAAACGTAAACGGCTTCGTCACCACGCCCACTGTCAGCGCGCCTGCATCGCGTGCGATCTGTGCAACGACGGGTACGGCGCCTGTGCCTGTGCCGCCGCCCATGCCCGCCGTGAGAAAAATGAGATCGGCGTTGTTGATCGCCTGCACGATGTCCTCCCGGCTTTCCTCGGCGGCTGCGCGCCCAACCTCAGGATCACCGCCGGCACCTAAGCCCTTGGTGAGCTTTTCACCAATCTGGATTTTTATATTCGCCTGGGAACTGAACAACGCTTGTTTGTCGGTGTTGATGGCGATAAACTCAACGCCCTTAAGCCCATAGTCAATCATTCGGTTTACAGCATTGCTGCCGCCGCCGCCGACCCCAATGACCATAATGCGCGCCACATTGTTCGTTTCAAATTCAAATTCTATTGCCATTGCATCCTCCTTACAGCAGTGTTCGCTGCTTTCTTGCCTTTCTATAATGTGGTGTGAACGGCAAAATCCAATGTTCCGTAGGCACCAGCAAAATTAGGCAAACTATAATAGGGTAATTCGAGCTCAATATATTCGAATGGGTTTGTAAAAATCTTTTGAACAAACTCCCTGCTTCCGCGATTTAGCACAAACGCTCCGCCGCCGAAGAAGATCTTTGTTTTTTCTGTGCAATCCGTCTTCCCATTATAAACTACTTTCTTAATGATATTCAACAGTTCTATCAAATTCGATTCCATCGCTTCTTGCACCTTCTGTAATGGATACCGAATACCCCGTCCCTGCTCGTTGCGCGCGATGACATCCATACCCGGCATTGTGTCCAATCCGTATACATACTGCCTCTTCAGCTGCTCTGCCTGGCTCATAGGCGCCTGCAGCGTACTCGCGATGGCGCGTATCATATCATAGCTGCCCATCTCCACCACGCCATGGTAGATCATACCGTCTCCCTGAAAAATGCTGATATCCGTCGTGCGGTAGCCGCAATCCACCAACACCGCAATTTCATCCCGTGTAAATGCGGGAATGACGGACAGCCCTTGTGCCAAGGGTGATGCGATAAACTGTTCGACCTCAATACGCAGTTCGGCAAAGCAAGCGCTGATGCGTTGCAGCAATTCTTTTTGCGCAAACACAAAGGACACCTCTCCCGTGAGCACGCTCCCTTTCTTTCCGACTGGATCCAGCACCTTGCGCTGGTCGATCTGATAGGTCACGGGGCAACGGTGCAGTGTTTCATAGCCGTCTGGCACTTTAAAATTTTCAGCTGAGTAAATAAAATCGTCCACATGCGCTTCTGTCACCGCGCGCACATCTTCCGGGATCGGAATGGCCGCGGAGCTCAGCGCGATGCTCGTATAGCTTCCGGGAATGGCTACCGATAGTTTTTTAACCGGCCGTACCTTCCGGTTGAGCTCGTCCACCGTTTTTTTTAGTGCATTTAAGAATGCTGAGTCCTCGAAAGGTTGTCCTTCCCCCTGCCAGTCCACGCTTGCGCCGGCAACCATCTCCACCGCGTCGCCTTTTTTGGACATCCTGCCGGAAAAGCAGACGATCTTCGACATACCAAATTCCATAATGGTCGTTAACTTAGCCATAAACTCCCCACTACCTCGCCATTATACCAAACGTCTATGAGTACATGCCAGTCTTACGGGCAAAAACACTTTGTCATTTTTTACCAGAGAAAATCACACTTTTCCCTATTCTATCAAAAAAAGGAATGAGTTTAAACAGTAATTTAAAAATATTTCAATCTGGAATATAATTCCCTCCCGAAGCGCTGCTCACATCCAGCGTTCCGCCCGTTTTCCCCATCGTTTTCAGATGGGCTAATATGTCCCCTGCCCGATTCAGCTTGTCCTCCAGCTCGTCCGCGTTTCCAACCCGTATCGAAATACCCTCCTCGCTGATCAAAACGATTTCAGCCGTATTGCTGATATCGATTCCGCTCAGACGAATATCAAACGCCCGAAGGGACACCAATATACGGTTTAAAGACTGTATCTGAAAATCGTCCGTCGCCACGATCTGGGCGCCCAATTGAAAGGCAGTGCTGTTCAAGCCCGTTATCACCGGGTATTGCTGCGCCTCTTCAAACGTGCCGATTTCAACGATATATCCTTCCTCATCGATGAGCAGAAACGCGTCTAGATGCTGCACCACCGCAACAGGTATGCGTTCCCTGACTCTCAGCACCACTTCGTTCGGATAGCGGCGCTCCAGCGATTCATAAACGATCACAGGAGAAGCGGATATCCTTTGCTGCACCTGGTTTTCATCGAGCATGAAAATATTCGTGCCCATTTCAATGCCGCTTTGATACAGCACTTCTTCATCGCTGTAGGTTTCATTTCCCTCAATCGATATAGCCTCAATTTTAAATACGGTATACCCAACGAATGCAGCTCCGCCAATCAAAACGATGATTGCCAGTATGATCCACGCGCCCATCTTTCGTTTCAAGACGGTTTCCTCCTATGCGGCCGGGTTTAATGTTCCCGGCGGTCGATCTGTGCGCCTAAAGCGTTGAACATCAACGCGATATCCTCGTATCCTCTGTCTGCGAGCTCGGCATTCTCAAGAATGGTTTCTCCTTGCGCCGACATGCCCGCCAATATCAATGCCGCACACCCGCGCAGGTCCCGCGCGGCGATGCGTGTGCCGTGTAAAGCCTCCACACCGCGTATGACGGCCATACGATTCTTGATGGTGATATTCGCCCCCATGCGCACGAGCTCGGGCGCATGCTTGAACCGGCTCTCAAACACATTCTCCATGATCACGCTGGTACCCTCTGCGATCGTACAGAGCGCAAACATCTGCGCCTGCATATCCGTGGGAAAGCCCGGGTGCGGCTGTGTCTCCAGCAGATGAATTTCCTTTAAGCGTTTGGGCGCTTTGATCTGGAGATTGTCCTCCTGAAAGGAAAGTATGCAGCCCGCTTCCTCAAATTTATTCACAACCGCCTGCATATGATCGCGCTGGATGTTCCGTATGAATAATTCGCCGCCCGTCATCGCGGCGCCTGCCATCAGCGTACCTGCGACGATGCGGTCGGGTATGATGGTATGCTGCGCACCGTGCAGCTTCTTCACGCCTACAATCTCTATGCAATTCCCGCCAGCGCCCCGTATGTTGGCTCCCATGGCGCATAGAAACGCCTGCAGATCCTCGATCTCGGGCTCGCGCGCCGCGTTATAGATACGCGTAACCCCTTTTGCGTACACCGCCGCCATCATGATGTTTTCCGTGGCGCCTACGCTTGGATAATCCAGATGCACATCGTTGCCCCTTAAGTCGTGCGCACGGCATAATATGTATCCGTGATCCTCCTCAATCTGCACATTCAGGCTTCTTAAGCCTTTCAGATGAAGGTCTATGGGCCGTTGGCCGATTTCGCACCCGCCGGGGTATGTGAACACCGCTTTTTTAAACCGCCCGATCACTGGTCCCAGCATGAAGATAGAGGATCTCAATTCCTTGGCCAGAGCATCCGGCATCTCCCATCGGTGTGCGTTTGCCGGGTTAATGGTCAATATATCGTCCCATCGCACATCACAACCCAGCAGCTTTAAGATTTCAAGCATTCCGCGCACATCCCTGTATCGCGGACAGTTGGTTATGACAAGCTCCTCTTCACAAAGAAGGGTCGCGGCCAATATCGGAAGAATTGCGTTTTTCGCCCCGGGAACTCTTGCAATTCCACGCAACGCTTTTCCGCCAGTGATGATCAGTTCACTCATTATACGTAACACCTCCGCAACATCGCATATATTCATACTATGCACTGCGTCGGTTCCTGTTACTTTTGTATTTTATTCGCGGCAGTATTTTGAAATATTGAGCAATAATCCGATACTCGCCATAAAGATCACGAGCGATGAGCTGCCGTAACTGATGAAAGGAAGCGATACGCCGGTGGGCGGTATAGATCCGGTTGCCACGGCAATATGGATCGCCGCCTGTACGCCAATGATGCCCACCACGCCGGCGGCCAGCAACGCACCAAACTGATCCTGCGCGGTAATGGCTACGCGGATGCCCCTCCAAATCAGCACCACAAACAGCGCTATGAGCACCAACACGCCCACCAACCCCAACTCTTCCGTGATCACCGCGAATATGAAGTCCGACTCGCCGTAAGGCAAAAACAACAGCTTTTGCCTGCTTGTACCGAAGCCCGTGCCGAATATGCCGCCCGCACCGATGGCATAGAGCGACTGGATCAGCTGATACCCATCCCCTAACGGATCGGCCCATGGATCTAAGAACACGGTATATCTCTGCCTTCTATAGGGCGCTGCGAACATCAGCGCCACCACAGCCACCACAGCTAAGAGCAGCACCGGTATGAGCTGTCTCATCTTCACACCGCCCGCATACATCAGCACGAAGCCCAGCGCACAGATGCTGATCACCGTGCTCAGGTTGGGCTGTAGGATGATCAGCCCGCAAACCACGCCCAGCACCAGTAAATTGGGGATTACACCGTATTTAAACTGCTGTATGACCTTCTGCCGGCGCGTCATGTAGGACGCCATCCATAAGATCACGGCAAATTTCGCGATCTCGGAAGGCTGCACGCTGATGCCCGCGATATTCAGCCATCTGGTCGCTTCGTTTTTTGTATCTCCCGTCAATAGAACGGCGACGAGCAGCGCAACCGCAATGCCCAATATGACCCATCTGAACTTTTCCAAAACGCGGTAGTTGAAATTGATCATGATGAACATGACGATCAACCCCAGCACAAACCCTTGCAGCTGGCTTTTTAAAAAGTACATATCGTCGCCGTATTTTAAATTGGCCAGATAATAGCTGGCACTATACAGCATGGTAAGCCCAAAAAGCGAGAGTATGAGCACCGTTATCAATATGGTGAAATCCATGCTCCGCATCTTTTTCAGCTGCTTGGCATAGCTCATTTTTTGCGCACGCCCGGCAGCGGCTTCACCCGCTTTCCGTGTGTTTGCTGAACGATTCTTTTGGACACCTGTTTGCGTCATCGTTACCTCCCTATCGAAAGCACGATCTGCTTGAAGATCTCTCCCCTTTGTTCGAAATTCGTAAACATATCATAGCTGGCACAGGCAGGGGAAAGCAGTATGTTGTAGCCCGGGTGGGCTAATTCGAAGCATTTTAACACAGCTTCCTCAAACGTGTCTGCGGTATGAATTTCTAGAAAGCCTGTGTTCTTCGCGGCCTGCAATATGCGCTCTTTGGTGTCGCCAATGGCGACCACGGCACAAATGTTTTGCGTAAACGCTTCGAACAGCGGCGTGAAATCGTTCTTTTTATCGTACCCGCCCAATATCAGCACCGTGGGGCGATCCATCGCTTCGATGGCTTTCAGTGTGGAATCCGGATTCGTCGCCTTTGAATCGTTGATAAAGCAGACGCCTCCGATCTCTTTGATGAATTCAATACGGTGCTCCACACCCTCAAAGGTCATCATGGTGCGGCGGATATTCGCTTCGTTTAGCCCCATCACCATACCCGCGCAAATGGCACCCAGCGCGTTTTCGAGATTGTGTGTGCCCTTGATACGGATCTCATCGGCACGGCAAACGCGCACTTCTTTGCCGTTTAGCCGGAATAGGATCACACCGTCTTTCAAAAACGCACCTTGCTGCACTTCTGTTTTGCGACTGAAATACAGCGTGCGCGCCTTCGTGTGGGCGGAAAACGTGCGCACGCGCGCATCGTCATAGTTGAGCACAGCGAAATCGTTTTCCTTCTGATTCTTGAATATATGCAGCTTGGATGCGATATACGCCTCCATCGTGCCAAAACGATCCAAATGATCCTCAGTTATATTTTGGAAGACACAGACATGCGGACGGAACGAAACCGTGCTTTCCAGCTGGAACCCGGCTACCTCCGCCACGATTACATCCCCCGGCTTGGTGAGCAGCGCACGCGACGTGATGGGCACACCAATGTTGCCTAGTGTATAGGTCGTGCGTCCGGCGTCTTCAAACATCCTGCCGCTCAGCGCTGTGGTGGTCGTCTTGCCGTTGGTGCCGGTAATGGCCACCAGCGTCCCGCGGGTATACCGGTAGCCCAGCTCGATCTCGCCGATCACCTCAATTCCACGCGCTTTTGCAGCGACTATGCCTTCGTTGTACTGCGGCACAGCCGGACTGACCACCACGAGCTCAATGCCGTCTAATAAGTCCTGCGGCGATTCGCCCAGCCGGTCTTCGATATCCAGCCCCGCCAGCGGGCATAGCGTGTCGCCCAGCTCCTCTTTGGTGCGCCGGTCGCTGATGCGGACATGATACCCTTGCTCGCACAAGAGCTTCGCGCTTGCAATGCCGCTCTTCGCCATGCCGATCACCAGTGCGTTTTTCTTCATGATCTGTGGTTTCCTTTTCTCTTTTGCATCCTTTGCCCTTTATGCCAGCGCAAGCAGGCACAAGAGGAGCATCATCACCGTGATGATCATATAGACAGCTACAATCTTCTGTTCCTTCACGCCGCTCAGTTCAAAATGATGGTGCAGCGGCGCCATTTTGAAAATGCGTTTCTTATTACGCAGCTTGTAAGAGCCCACCTGCAGTATGACGGACACGCCGGACATCACAAACATGACGCCCATCAGCGCCAGCACGATCTGTTGAGCGAACACCATGGCCATCGCGCAGAGCGCACCGCCCAGCGCCATGGAACCGGTATCCCCCATAAACACGGTAGCCGGGTTGGCGTTGAAGCGCAAAAACCCTAAGCACGCGCCCGCGAGCGCACCGCAAAACACCGCCATATTGGAGAGATTCACGCCAAGCAGCACATTGCCCAGACCGCCGATGGTGATCGATGCAAACATGAATATGATTGCAAACCCGCTGGATACGATCAGTGATACTCCCGAGGCAAGCCCATCCAATCCATCCGTGAGGTTGACGCAATTCACCATGAACACGATGAACAGCACCATCACCGGCACATAGAACACACCCAGATCCCAATACACGTTGAAAAACGGAACATACACCGCTGAGCCGATATTCGGATTAAAATACGCAAACAGCGCGGCCGCCAGCGCCAGTCCCAGCTGCCCGATCATCTTCTGATAGGCGCGAAGTCCTAAAGAGCGTGCTTTCACGATCTTGATGAAGTCGTCTATAAAGCCGATCGCACCGAAACCGAGCATCAGCAGTATGCCGTACAATACATATTCAAAGCTGCCCCGTACAAACAGCAGACACGCGGCCACCACCGCCACGATAATCAATACACCGCCCATGGTAGGCGTTCCCGCTTTGGAAAGATGCGACTGAGGCCCGTCGTCGCGTATGGTCTGTCCAAACTTCAGCCTGCGCAGCAGCGGTATGACCACCGGCCCAAGCACGAGACAAATGAGAAACGCCGCGATGGTCGCTAGGATTAAGTGTTGCATATGGAGTCCTTCCTTCTAAAAAAGAAATCAGCTCTCCTCTTTTGTGTCGAATTCCGCGAGTATTTCGGAGACGATTTCCTTCTCATCAAAGTGGTTTTTTACGCCATGAATCTCCTGATAAGTCTCATGGCCTTTACCCGCGAGTATGATTATATCATCTTTCTGTGCGTTACCCAATACATATCGTATGGCCTCGCGGCGATTTTCGATCATAATGTATGCACACTGCGTACGTTTCATGCCCTCTTCGATCATCTGCATGATGGCATACGGCTCCTCTGTGCGCGGATTATCCGAGGTGATCACACAAAAATCCGAATATTTGCCCGCAATTTCCCCCATAATAGGGCGCTTTGTCTGGTCGCGGTCTCCTCCGCAGCCAAACAGCGTGACGATTCTCCCCTTGGCGAAGCTTTTGGCTGTCTTGAGTATGTTCTCCAATCCGTCCGGGCTGTGGGCGTAATCCAGTATCACATGGAATTCCCGTCCGCCTGTCTGCAAAGATTCAAATCGGCCGTCCACACCCTTGAGCTTACACAACGCCTCACGGCTTATGTTCGCGTCCACCCCCAAAGCGTATGCGGCGCTCAGCGCGCTTAACGCATTATAAACGCTGAATATCCCCGGGATAGCCAGCGACATGCGCATCGGCTCACCCTCGGGCAGGCTTGTGCAGAAGGATACGCCGCGGGGGGTGATTTCGATATCCTGCGCACAGAAATCCTGTTGGCGGCGCAAACCGAACGTATAAGCTTTGCCCTTGAATCCATCCAGCATGAATGCGCCCGTATCGTCGTCCGTGTTGACACAAGCGATGTTGGATCTATCAAACAGCTTACGCTTCGCATCCCGGTATTGTTCAAATGTTTTGTGAAAATCGAGATGGTCCTGTGTCATATTCGTGAATACACCCACATCAAACGTGATCGCCGCCACACGTTTCAGCTCCAAAGCATGGGAGGATACTTCCATCACCACCCAGTCCACGCCCTCTTTGCGCATACGGGCGAGCAGCGCCTGCAGATCCATAGACTCGGGCGTAGTTCGCTCCGCGGGCAGTTCCTCGTCCCCGATCATATTTTTGATCGTTCCGATCAAACCGACCTTTTTGCCCGCTGCCTCGCCTATAGCCTTGAGCATATAGGTGATGGTCGTCTTTCCGTTTGTTCCCGTAATACCCAGCATCTTCATGCCGCGCGACGGGTTGCCGTAGTAGTTCGCACTGATGACGGCCATCGCCAGCCGTGTGTCCTTCACTACGATCTGCGTAACCTCATCCGAAATCGGAAGCCAACGCTCCGTGACCACAACCCCCGCACCCTTCTTCACCGCTTTTTCGGCGAATAGATGGCCATCCGAGGTATATCCCTTGATACAGAAGAACATGTCCCCCTTTTTTACGCTGCGCGAGTCGTAGCAAAGCCCGCTCACCACCGGCTGTTTGTTTCCGTGGATCACATATTTATCGATATCTTGTAATAGTTGTTGAATCTGCATATCTTACCTCCCGGTATTCCCTTCCCATCCGAATGATGCCCCCGCCGTTTCCGCTATGGATCCTCCGACCCGGTTGGCTGATCGCTTGGTTCTTGTGTTTGTTGGGCGTCTGTGCCGGCGGGAGGGGTATACACATACCCTTCCTCGAATTCTGCGGCAATGGTTTCTCCTCCGTTCACCTCTGCGCCTGCCAGCGGATACTGGTAATAGGCGTTTCCTGATCCTTTAGCATCCAATTTAAGTCCATATGTGGCCAGGGTGTCCCTGGCTTCCTGCTCGCTCAGGCCTAGAATCAGCGGAACGGTCACAGTCAAGGCATCGTCATGCGTGTGCTGCTCATCGCTCATGTCGGGTTCGCTCATGATTAAGAGCACCTCCGCACCGCGGGCGAGCTCGGTGTTCACCTCCGGCGCCACCCTCACCACAGTACCCGTACCGGAGGCTTGATAGGTTAGCCCCTGCGCCTGCAAGGAGGACACCGCCGTATCCAATGTCAGCCCTTCCACATTGGGTACGCTCACGGTATCACCCTCATCGCTTTCGACCGTTGGCGCGATCCCCATGTATTTCAGGGAATTTTCCAATACTTCGCGCACAAACGGCGCCGCCACCACGCTGCCGAATGTCGTGCCCGCGGAAGGTTCATCCACCAGTATCAGGCAGATGATCTCGGGATCGTTTGCCGGTGCAAAGCCAATGAAGGAACCGATATTCTTCCCTTGTGCGATCTTGCCTGTCTCGTCATATTTTTGCGCCGTGCCTGTTTTGCCGCCCACCAGATATCCGTCTATAGCGGCCGCTCTGCCGGAGCCTTGGCTGACCACGCTTTCCAGTATATCGCGCATGGTTTCGGAGGTTTGCGCGCTGATCACCTGCCGCTTTATGGTGGGCATATTTTCTTCGATTAGATTTCCGCTGCTGTCGATCAGCTTGCTCACTATATAAGGTTGCATCAGGTTTCCGCCGTTGATCGCCGCACTGGCGCCTGTCACCATTTGCAGCGGCGTCACCGCCACACTCTGCCCGAATGAGATACGCGCGAGGTCCGGATCCGTCACATATTTGATATGACGCACAATACCCCCGCTTTCACCGGGGAAATCGATGCCTAAAGGCTCCCCGAACCCGAAGCCGTAGAGATACTCATAAAAGCTCTCTTTGCCCATGTATTCTGCCATGTCCATCACGGCAACGTTGCAGGAGTTCTGCAGCGCTTCATGCAATGTCTGCGAGCCGTGAGGCGGGCGTCTCCAGCATTTGATGATATCGCCGCCCACACGCTTGAATCCCGGATCATAGAACCTCGTATTGGTGTCGATCACGCCCAAATCCAGCGCCGCGGCTGTGGTAAACACCTTAAATGTCGATCCCGGTTCATAGGCGTCCACCACCAGCCCGTTCCGACTCAACGCATTGAGCTGCTCGATGTCATCCCGCGGCGGATCATTTAAATCATAGTTGGGGTAAACAGCCATGCCGTATATTTCGCCTGTTTTGGGATTCATGGCGATCCCCTGGGCGCTGATTGCCTGTGAAGTCTCGCAGGCGTCTTTCACTGCCGATTCTAAGAAGCTCTGTATGACATAATCGATGGTGAGCACCATGCTGGCACCATCCTGCGCTTCCACATACTGCTCCTGACCAAACGGGATCACGTTGCCGTTTTTGTCCGTCTCAGCTACGATCGCCCCGGCCACGCCTTTGAGATATTTTTCGTAATAAACCTCAAGCCCTGTCTGGCCGATACCGTCTTTCGTTGTGAACCCCAGCGTCTGCGTTAAGAAGTCGTTCATCGGGTAATAACGCTTTGTATCCGTGGTAAACACCACGCCGGCAAGCTTCAGCGCGCGTATGGCTTCGCTCTGCTCCTGGGTGATCTGTCGCTTAAGCCACACTTCCGATTTATCCTTCTGCATGGCTTTTTCATAGACTTCCTCATAGTCCATTTCGAGTATTTCGGAGAGCTTTTGCGCGGTCAGCTCGGCATCCTGCACGCCATTGGGGCGCAGCACCACCGTGTCTACAGACGCACTCTGCGCCAGCACCTGCATATTCGCGTCATAGATCGTACCTCGCTTGGGCGCGATTCTCACTTCGCGCGTCCATTGGCTCAGCGCCTTCTTTTGCAGCTCGCTGCCCTGTACGATAATGATATAGCCCGTGCGAACAAAAAGTGCGGCAAAAAGCAATGTCAATATGATCAGCGTCCATACCAGCCTCTTCTTATTTCTTACCACAGGTTGCGCCAACTCATACCCTCCTTGCGTCGCTTCTATTCTTTAATAAAAAAGAGGAGTGCCGCTCCCCTTCTGTCATGGAGTCTTATCTGTTGTAGAGTTTACACCATAGTAGACGATCTGTTCCCCGTTTGGAAATTTCATTCCGAGCTCCTTTGCCTTTTCGCTGACCGTTTGCAGGTTTTTCTGATTGGCCAGCTCCATTTTCAGCTTCTCATTCCTGTCTGCCTGCTCTGTGATGGTTTCCTTGATATCTCCCACCATCAGATTCTCGTCGTGTATGACGGAATAACGCCAGATGATACCCATAAAGACTGCAGCCGTTATGAAGGCCATCAATACCACCATAAACTTCTGCGATCTCTTCAGCCCCTGCGCTTGCGCTCTGGCTTTTACCGGCTGACGCGTTTGCGGCACAGGCTTAGGAGCCGACCGCGCGGGGGGCTGCTTTCGCGGCGGATAGTAATCCGGCACATAAGCCGGTTCAGCGCTATAATCGTATCGATAGGCCAAATTACTGTTTTTATTTACTATCACTTTTATTCAGTCCTTTTCTTCATTAGAACATTTCTATACACGTTCTGCCGCACGCAGCTTTGCGGAATGAGCTCTGTTGTTTCGGGCAATCTCTTCTCGTGTGGGAAGGATAGGCTTTTTTGTCAGTACGCGCACCGTCTGTTCTTTCCCGCATATGCAAATCGGCGTCTTAGGCGGACAAGTACACGGCCTTTCCATATCGCGAAAAACATTTTTGATGATCCTGTCTTCCAGCGAATGGAAGGTGATGACGCAAATCCTGCCCCCCGGCTTCAAGCGCAATGTCATCTGTTGTATGGATTCGTAGAGCGTTTCCAATTCACCGTTCAATTCGATGCGCAGCGCCTGAAAGGTCCTCTTGGCCGGATGCCCGCCGGTTTCCCTCGCGGCCGCAGGAATCGCCGATTTAATGATATTCACTAATTCCAGCGTGGTCTCGATTGGTTTTTGTTTTCTGTATTCCACGATTCTGCGTGCAATGCTGTTCGCGAAACGCTCTTCTCCGTACTCTGTGATCATCCGCCTGAGCTGTTTTACATCGTAAGTGTTCACGATCGTATAGGCTGTCCACACCTGTGTGTCATCCATGCGCATGTCCAGCGGTCCGTCAAACCGATAGGAAAACCCGCGCTGCGGCGTGTCCAGTTGATAGGAGGATACCCCTAAATCCAGCAGAATGCCGTCCACATACGGGATATCCAACTCGTCCAATATTTGAGGAATGTCGAAAAAGTTGCCCCGCACCAGCGCGAGCCGGCTTTCACCTTCAAATCGTTTGCCACAAGCCGCTATGGCGTCCGCATCCCGGTCGATCGCGATGAGTACGGCGCCCGACTCCAGCAGCATCGCGCTGTGCCCGCCGCCGCCTGCCGTGCCGTCTACAAGAATCTTTTCAGGCGCAGCGTTGATCAGCTCCATAACCTCGTGTGCCATCACGGGTGCATGATACTGCTGTTCCATCACAATCCCAATTGCGCCATCTTCATAAACATAGCGTCATACATCTCGTCTGAATTGTCATTATATGCTGCCCATATGTCGCTGCTCCAAATCTCAATTCTGGTTCGAACACCGGTGACCACCACATCCTTTTCCAGCGCGGCGAATTCACGCAATACCGATGGAACCAACACCCGGCCTTGCTTATCCAATTCGCATTCTGTCGCCTTGGAATAAAAATATCTTGAAAAATCGAGCACGTCTTTATCTGTGGACGGGAGGTTGTCCAGTTTTTCAGAAAACCGTTCCATGCTTGAGAGGGAAAGCCCAAACAAGCACTTGCCTATTCCACGGGTAATAATAAATTTTGCGCCGAGATCTTCTCTGAATCGTGACGGAATAATAAGCCTTCCTTTTATGTCTACCGTATGTTTGTATTCGCCAATCAGCATCTTCCCGTCACCCCTCTCACAGCAGCGAATCAAAAGATTCACCACTTTCTACCACATTAAACCACTTATTGTCTGTTATTAACCATTTTAATGTATGATTACTCCTTTTGGCAAGTATTTTGGGAAGTTTTTTCATGGACTTCTCATTAAAAAACATATGATGCGAATATTCGAAATCATATGTTCGTGTTATTGTGCCGTTCTTGATGAAAAATGTCTTTTTGCGCCTGTATTCAGCTTTTCTTCAACACCTTATAAAAGTCCGTTCCTTCGTTCACTCAAGTTTTTCTGTATATCCATTTCTTTTTTATGATGTATATATGCCGCCAGCTCCACGGATTTTACATGAAGCTTTCCTTCACTCCAAGGCCGCTCTTCACGGCTTTTCCCGCATACAAAAAAACCTCCTTCTAATCATCAGAAGGAGGTTTTTAGCTGCATCATGTGTGTTTTCCCGTGCGCACGTCGCTGCGCACACAGCCGCTCACTGCTTTTTGCGTTTCTTCACCGCGAACATCACCACCGCTGCCGCCGCCACCAGCAATGCCGCTCCGATTCCGATCCACAGCCCGGCCGATGGGCCTTGCACCTGTCCGCCGCTGTCCAGCGGCACGCTTTCGTCGTCAATCTCTTCCGGCTCGCCGCCGGGGGTTTGGGTCTGCGGCGTATCCTCGTCTTCAATCTCCTCAGGCGCAGGGCTTACCTCCGGCTCCTCTTCGCCGCCCGGCTCCTCTTCCTCGCCCGGTACCTCTTCCTCACCCGGCATCTCTTCTTCGCCCGGCACCGGCTCGTCTTCAATTTCCTCGCCGCCCGGCGTCGGCGTCGGGCTGGGCACCGGCGGCAAATCCTCCTCCGCCACCGTGCTGTCGCGGTAGAACACCGTGTACACACGC
>JBMNTR010000022.1:0-33361 GCA_050945835.1 Christensenellales bacterium
TATGCGCGGACTGCCACAAGGTGATGTACAATTATCGGGATAAAAACCGGAAGCGGGATTTGGAGGCATTTCTCTGCGGCAATTACCGGCACCGGGTGCACAGCTGTACGGCGCACTATATCCGCACGGTGGTGGTGGAAGCGCTTGTATTGGAGATCCTGAAGCAAATCATTGCTTTGGCCAGTGAACGGGAGGATGCCTTCCGGGCATATGTCCTCAGGAAGGGCCTGGCCGAGCGGATTGCCGCTGCAAAGGAGCGGAAGCGGGAGCTTGCGAAAATGAAACGGCGTATTACGGAACTCGATGTGCTGTTCCGCAGGCTCTATGAGGATAACGTCAGCGCTAAAATATCCGATGAGCGATTCGCAAGCCTTTCAGCAGGCTACGAGACAGAGCAAGCGTCGCTTAAGCAAAAAGCGCAGGAATTGGAGCAAGACATGGAAGCGGATGATGCGAGTGCGGCCAATGTGGACAGGTTCATTGCGGTGGCAAGGAAGTACACGCATCTGGAGGAGCTCACGCCGGGTATCCTGCGGGAATTCATCTCCGCGATCTATGTGTCCGAAAGCGATGCGTTTGACCGCCCGGTACAAAGGTTATCTATTCTCTACAACTTTATTGGGCGCGTGCAGGCTGATGAACCGGTAAGCGATGAAAAAGCGCAAGCGGCGGGGAACCTCTAATTCCCTGCCGCCAATAAAACAACGATTGACATCCTTAACGGGAATCATCTAAATAGTCAACCCTTTACAGGCTAGAAAGCCCGTAAACAAAGTGTTTTCGGGCTTTTACTATACTCGGATTTTTACTCAAAATAGGCAAAAAAAGCAGTTTGACCCCCATAAAAAATACAAGAAAGGTGGCTAAACGATTATTCTATGGAGAGCTTAACTGCACACCTTGAAGCCTTATATGATTCTTCGGAGCATCAGGGATTCATCTATCTAATTATTATGCTAGCTGAATCAGTGGATTTCAGATTGCCAGCGCAATTTTATGAAATGAGTGTATCGGATGTTTTAAGACCCATATTATGTGCCGCCATTATTGAGGACTGGTTAGACTATGATAATGAATATGAAGAAATAGAAGAATCCGTTTAGAGCCAGGAACTCTCTGCTATGGAGGTGTCATTGGCCAACACCATGAGCCGCGAGGTAATCCCACCGAACTATCTGAACGAAGCCAAAGGCAAATACGATTATGTGTTGGTCGACTGTATGCCGTCGCTGGGTATGATTACAGTCAATGTGCTGGTGGCTGCCGACAGCGTTATCATCCCTGTACAGGCGCATTATTTACCCGCCAAAGGCATGACACAGCTTTTGCAGACCATAGGCCGGGTAAGGAAGAATATCAATCAGAATTTGAAAATCGAGAGCGTGCTGCTGACCATGGTGGATATCCGAACGAACTTCGCAAAGGATATCTCTTTTATTCTGCGCCGTGATTATGAAGATAAGCTGCACATGAATGCCTAAATAGGTAATGCAATCGTGTTGCTCTTTTGATTATCTTGAATTATTGCAGAGATATATTCTGTGTTCCTATACAGCAGATTTCTCCGATATGATTGAGGCACTGACCAACCAAGCTCTGCATAATATAGTAAGAGTATCTTATTATATCCGTGTTGTTGATGAAAGGTGATAGTTATGAATAACTCTGATTATAGGTGTAATAAATGCAATGCCCGCTATGGCTGCTGTTGCTGCGATGTGGGATATTATTGCTATATTCCCGGCCTCCAAGGACCGGCTGGACCTCAAGGCATACCCGGCCCTGCCGGAGCATTAGGCCCTATAGGACCACAGGGTGGACCTGGATCTCAAGGCATACCCGGTCCTGCTGGTGCATTAGGCCCTACGGGACCTCAAGGCGAACAAGGACCTCAAGGTATCGCTGGACCTGCCGGCGTACAAGGCACAGCCGGTGTGCAAGGTCCCACGGGCCCGCAGGGTGAGGCCGGACCTGTCGGCGCACAAGGAGAAGCTGGTCCCGCCGGTGCTCAAGGAACCGCGGGTGATCCCGGGCCTGCAGGTTCGCAGGGCGACCCAGGCCCTGCTGGAGCACAGGGACAACCCGGTCCCGCTGGTGCGCAAGGGACCGCAGGCGAGCCTGGTCCTGCCGGGCCGCAAGGCGAAATTGGCCCCACAGGCCCCCAGGGTGAAACCGGAACGGCTGGCCCCGCAGCTATACTGGCTTTCGGTGGACTGTACAACAATGCCACTCAGAACATTACGATCGCTCCGGGCGCTACAGAGGGTGTTGAGCTAGAAGAAAACATGGAAACCGTCAACGTGACCCTGGGAACGAACAGCATCGCGATTGATATTGCCGGATATTACCGTGTAGATTTCTTTCTTTCAATACAGAGCACAACTGGTAATTTCGACCTCACGGTTTATGTTGGAATCGACGGAGCCCCTTCGGAATCATCTTTGATCATTGCGACCATCCTGACTGCTGATTTTGAATTCATTACCCTTAGCAGTATTGTTGCTCTAACAGAAGGAAACGTGCTGACTCTGGAACTGGCGAGCGGCGCCGGTGGAGGTGTTTTATTTGGACCCGCGACAAACGCCAATCTCAGTGTGATAAGGCTGGGCACCTAACCTTATCACTTGTCACTAACTAGCCGTCTGACACGATCAACAATCAATGTAAAAAAGAAAACCAATATCGCACATCGCTTATGATTCGCGATATTTTTATGCCCGCATCGAGGCGGTGCATCTTTTTTGGTAGCATAGGGAACCTGAATAACGGTCGAAGTCTGAACGCTAGAGTCCAGTTTCGGTCGTTTTCTATTGTTGGAAATGTCTATATATAGCTGCTTTAGAGGGTTCACCCACTTCGATGAAATTGGACAAGTGTTTATAAAAACTCGAATTTGGTGTAGTAAAAAATCTTTACCAATGACTTCCAAGCCCCTGTGTCTAAATCAGATCGCCCTTGTCAAAGCAATTTCCTCCATTTTATTTGGAGTTTTATATTGCAACGTAGCATGTGAACGCTTTTCATTGTAAAACGATATGTAGGTATTAATGCTGCGTAAATACTTTAACTTAGTTGTAAACTTACGTCTATAAAGCTCTTCCTTTTTCATGTATGAGAAGAAAGATTCTGATACAGCGTTATCGTGTGGTTCTCCAGATCGGGGAAATTATTGGAGCGCATAAGCGATGCATCAGCATGTATCCACCTTCGCTCCCCTGTTTCCATTTTCCAGCATACTGATAAAATGTCTGGAACCCCCGACTTCTTTCGATAGCGTTTCCTGTGATATTTTTCGGGCAGTTCTCCCTTTATAGATTTTCCCTCCAATCCATCTGTTCAATGCTAACTGATTCATTTTTTATGGCCCTGTTAACTCCTTGTTATCAAAGGTTTTAACCGGCGGTTTGTAGCTTCCCAGTCAAAATAATGATAAAATAAGATCGCTGAAATCTACACAATTCAAGTAAATTTTGTGGGTGAAGGCCTTAGGGTGGAGTGACAGTTATCCAAAATTAAATATTATTCATCCATCACTCCGCAAGAAGTGAGTTGGTTGTGGTATTCGTATATACCCCATGGCCGAATTACGGCTATACAGGGAGATCCCGGTGAAGGGAAAACGACCTTTGCACTACAAATTGCCGCTAAACTATCAACGGGGCCACCTTTGCCTGAATACGAAAAAGCTCTTGACATGCCCGATAAAACATGCTATATTTTGTCCATATATAAAGGCATTGACCGGAGACAGGTAGGTTGCGGAAAGCTTTCAGAGAGCCGCCGGATGGTGAGAGGCGGCAGCGGAACGCTGCTGAGTACATTCCGAGAGTCGCAGGCTGAACGGGGCTGTTCCCCAGTAGGCCGCGCCGGGTACGCCCGTTATAGCGACGGGGTATCGGCTATAGGCCCGTACCCGACAAGGGAGTTTTTCGTGAGGAGGCTCCAAAACGAGGTGGTACCGCGGGAATCGACCCGCCCTCTATACATAGAGGGCGGTTTTTTATGTTTAAAAAAGAATAGGAGGAATCGAATTGGTTATCACGGAAATTCTCGAGCGCAATGCGCGGCAATACGGAAGCGATGTTGCTCTGGTAGAAATCAATCCCGAACGGCGTGAAGAGCGCCGGACATGGCGCGAGTATGCGCTGATCGAGCCGGAGGGCGGCCGCGCATATCGGCGTGAGATTACGTGGCGTGTGTTTGATGAGAAGGCCAACCGCTTTGCGAACCTGCTCTTACACTGCGGCGTCAAGAAGGGCGACAAGATCGGAATACTGATGATGAACGGCCTAGAGTGGCTGCCGATCTACTTCGGCGTGCTGAAAACGGGCGCGCTCGCGGTACCGATGAATTTTCGTTATACCGCGGAGGAGATACTCTACTGTGCCAATTTGGCCGACGTCGACATTCTGATCTTTGGGCCGGAGTTTATTGGCCGGATCGAGCAGATCACTGATGATCTCTCCTGCAAGCTTCTCTACTGCGGACCGGGCGACATGCCGTCGTTCGCGTACAGCTATGCGGAGCTGACGGCCGACTGTTCGAGCGAGGCGCCGAATATACCGTTGACGCTTTCCGATGATGCGGTGATCTACTTCTCCTCCGGCACGACGGGCTTCCCCAAGGCCATCCTGCACAACCACGAGAGCCTGATGCACGCCGTCTATACCGAGCAGGCGCACCATGGTCAGACGAAGGACGATGTGTTTCTGTGCATACCGCCGCTCTACCATACCGGAGCAAAGATGCACTGGTTCGGCAGCTTTCTGGTTGGCGGGCGGACAGTGCTCCTAAAGGGCGCGAATCCTGAGCACATCCTGAGCACCGCTTCAAACGAGGGCTGCTCCATCGTATGGCTGCTGGTACCGTGGGCGCAGGACATCCTCGCCGCGCTCGACCGCGGCGAGCTCAAGCTTTCGGACTACAATCTGGACCGCTGGCGGCTGATGCACATCGGCGCCCAGCCCGTACCGCAGAGCCTCATTAAGCGCTGGCTGCAATACTTCCCTCACCATCAGTATGACACCAACTACGGCCTTAGTGAATCAATCGGTCCGGGCTGCGTCCATCTCGGTGTCGAAAATGTGCACAAGGTAGGCGCGATCGGCATTCCCGGCTATCAGTGGGCGGCTAAGATCGTCGATGAGAGCGGTGCTCCCGTCGAGCGCGGCGCCGTGGGCGAACTGTGTATCAAGGGCGCGGGCCTCATGACTTGCTACTACAAGGACCCCGCCGCGACGGCGGATGCTTTAAAGGAAGGCTGGCTGCTCACGGGCGACATGGCGATGCAGGATGAGGACGGCTTCATCTTCCTTGTCGACCGCAAGAAGGATGTCATCATTATGGGCGGTGAGAACATCTACCCGGTACAAATTGAGAATTTCCTAAGTTCGCATCCTTCCGTGCAGGATGTCGCGGTTATCGGAATCCCGGATACACGCCTCGGCGAGGTCACCTGCGCGGTGATACAGATCGCCAAGGGGCGGAAACTGACCGAGGAGGATGTGCGGGAATACTGCCACAAGCTCCCCCGCTACAAGCGGCCCAACACCATTTTCTTTGCCGACGTTCCGCGCAACCCGACCGGTAAGATAGAAAAGCCGAAACTGCGCCGCATGTACGGCGGCGATCAACTGGTGGCAAAGCAGAATCAAAGCTAAAAGATATGTAGGGAGGAATACCCATGAACAAAATCTCCAGGTCGGCGCGCTACTTCTCGCAGGCATCATCTACGCATGATCGTTTTTAAAGGCGCCGCTTACCGAACTCTACGGTTGGGACCCGCGCGGCGCGCAATTGTAGCTCAACTATACGCTGACACTGTGCTTTTTCTGCCTGGGTGGGCTCGTGTCCGGCCTGACGGCTAAAAAGCTTTCGCCGCGCGTGCGCATGCTGGTCCGTGCGGCGCTGGTCGCCGCTGGCCTCGTTATCGTCTCGCAACTCGACGGCCAGAACGCGTTCATGCTTTACTTGGGCTACGGCGGGCTCGCCGGCGCGGGCATAGGCTTTGTTTACAATGCGGTCATCGCGTCGACGAATGCTTGGTTCCAGGATCGAAAGGGGATTGCCTCCGGTAGCATGATGCTTGGGTTTGGTTTCTCGGCGACGGTGCTGGGAAACCTTGCGACGGCGCTGTTTCAGACGTCGCTGCGCTGGCGTGGCACGTTTTTGCTGTACGGCCTCGCCATTGGCGCGATCCTGGCGCTGATCGGCCTCGTCGTGCGCGCGCCCAAACCCGATGAGATGCCGGAGCAGGTAGCCGCCGCCGCGACGGACGGCGTTGATTACGGCACGCGCGCCATGCTGAAGCGGCCGTCGTTCTAGCTTCTGTTTGTGTTCTGCACAATCTTAGGGGCGGTGGGCTCTAACGGCGATTGCGCAGTCGGGTGACTTCATGCGGGCCGCTGATACAAATGCGACGACGATAGCGGCGTTCGGAGCGAGCCTGATCGCAGTGATGAACAGTGCAGGCCGCCTGATCGCCAGCGCGGTGTTTGATAATCCGGGACTCCGCAAGACGCAGATATTCAATAATATCCTGTCCCCATGCTGCTGGCATTGTCGGCAAAGTCTGCGTGGATCGGCGTCGTCGGACTAGGTCTGAGCGGCTTCGCGCTCAGCTTTGCGCCGATCGTTACCGCAACGTTCTCGCTGGCGTTCTACGGCCGCAAGCACTTCGTGCTCAATTTCCCGGTGCTGACACTGACGCTGATCCCCGCGTCGTTCGCGGCGACGCTGGCTGGCTCGCTGTCGTTTTCCAGTACATACATTGTTTTGACGGGCATCGCCCTCCTCGGCGCGCTCACCAACCTGTTCATCAAAAAGGCATAAGAACCGATGAACCAGCAGAATGCGTAAAAGTCTGAAATTTATCTTATAAAAACCCCCAAAATAGACTTTTGCCCAGCACTGGAATGTAAGTCCTAAAAACGATTTTTCCGTTGTTTTCGAAATCGTCAAGATATTTCAACGGCTGATGGCCGCAGCCGATGTCGCGAATCATATGAAGTGGTTCGCGATATGTTTATGCCCCACGCCGATGCGCCATTTAAATAGTCAAACCTTTACATTAGGAACAAAAATGGACTCCGAACCAATATTTGTTGGGGAGGCGTTCATTTTTGTTTTTGCACGTCTTAACTGCTAACAAGAATTGCCATCTTTTCTAGTTTAAAATATAGTTAAAAAACGTAATGTCTTATGATTTATTTCAAAAAGTTGACTTCATAACTATTGAGATCCTCTATTTATCAGGAAAAGAATGAATAAACATGGATGGAAGCGAGAAAACCACTTTGGAATCGGAAGTGAGTAAACCGAAGCAGAATAAAAGAATTAAAAAAGAAACGATTATAATTTTTAGTATTATTGTGATTATTTTTGCGATAACAACGATTCTCCTCTTTCATTTTTTATACAAAGTTCCATACGATCAAGCGATTGCAAACTTCAATGCTGCCGTCGAAGAATACAATACGGCAGTCATAGCCCTTGAAGAAAAAAACAAAGAACTCGATGATAACATTGAGTCCTTGCGTTCAACAGTCAATGCAGACAACCTCCCCCTAGACGAAACGTTACTTGCTGGAGCAGACGCTGTACTCGAAGAAGCCCGCAGCGTGCCAAGGGACTCTGCTCCCGCACTCCCTGAAATGCCATCTAAAACCGATGACATCAATGTTGTGTGTTCTGAAATTACGCGAATGACAAACGAAGTAGCGACTATGGGGGATTACAGCGACACATTCGCTAAGCTCGCTGAAACTCAATCGAAGTACGAAACACTTATACAGCAATTCCAAGGGGCGACATCAACTGTTATGTGGATAGCGTTGATGAGGAGGCTACTGTTCTGCGCTTCGTGGCAAAGATAACCAACTCGAACTCCTACTCATTAGCAGGCGTGACTACGGAATGGATTGCTTTTGACAAGAATGATGCTGTGGCAGGTTCTTCAAGTGGCTTTCGTCCTAATATTCCGGCGGGTGGGTCTATATATTATGTTGGAGGCGCAAGCAGTGCAAATCTAGCAGGAACTCACGACCGTATTGAATTGAAGATTACGAGTGAAGGCCTATTAACAGAAAGAGTAGTACCAAACGTTTCTGTAAGTAATGCTCAAGTTGTGAATAACGGGTTCAACTATTTTACAGTAACCGCTGACTGTGTAACAGATACTGAAATAAACACAGTAGACATTACTGGGGAGATTATTGTCAAAGATGCCGAGGGACAGATTATTGATACAGATTTCTGGAGTGCAGAAAACCCCCCAGATATCCTTCCGAAAGATGGGAAATTCATACTGTCAGCAGACTTTTTTGACCTACTGACTATACCCGCAAGCGCTGAAGCTTATGTGTATCACTCATAGGAATAAAAAACTTGATCTTAGGCAAAACGGAAAGGTGATAACTGAAAAGGGCATATTCGAATTTGAAGCGACAGGCCGAGTTCAAAACTGGGTGCAGATTCTCTTGCAACTCTCAGTTTTCTTTCCTGGCAAAGTAAAATCAATACTCACATGAGCCTTTCGGAGTCCGATAAGAGCACAAAAGTATTTACAGACGCTGGTGTTCTTTAAGTAGTTTTTACCTCACTTTTGCTCCGTTTGGTCGCTTCTTGGCACCGCGTCGGAGCACGCTACGCTCCTAAGTCCGCAAGCTATCGCTTTGCGGGCTTTATACGCTCCGCGGCTCCTCCTTATCCCCACAAAGCCTTGCGTCTTTGCGGGGCCCCCGCCGTCCGCTGCGGCGTGCATCCTTTTTAGTAGCACAGGGCAGGCTAGAAAGCCCGTAAACAAAGCGTTTGCGGGCTTTTCTGCATTTGTGGGATTCAGATTGTAGCAATAATTGGTGTTATTGACATCGTTTTTTGGAGGACACTTGATACGAACCGTGGTATTTTCCGGAAATCTGCAAGGGTAAATCGTTAAAAGAAAGATAATCGTTGAAAGTTGGAAATGTCTATCGTCAACACAATCTATCACGCTTATCTTGAGGGTAACAGTCTTGGCAAGATATCCGATATGCTTAAAAAGGCAAAGCTGCTTTCACCAAATGCTGTTTGGGGCCAGTATATTCTTTCACGGTTTCAGACTTTACACACTCTTGCAATGTATTTTTATCATTGTTTTAATACAACAAATACCCAATAACACCGGAGATCAATATAAGAAATATTGGGTCCACTTTGAATTGATAAGAAGCGATAAACGCTGCCAAACAAATCAGCACACTGCCAAAATCAAAAAAAGAAGTTTGAGCGATTGTAATAGCTACAGATGCAATCAACCCCACCGTAACATATCTTAGCCCTAAGAATGTTTCTTCCAATTGTTTGCTTTTCTGGAGCTTTATAAAAAACTTCACGAGGATAATCATTATAATAACTGGAGCAATTACAACAGCTATGGTAGCAACAATGGCCCCTAAAACACCAGACATCTTAAATCCAATATAAGTAGCCAAATTAATCGAGACAGCCCCGGGCACGATTTCAGATATTGTAACAATATCAATAAATTCACTGGCAGTTATCCACGCTTTTGTTACAGTAGTCTCTTGTTGAATCAAAGACAGCACGGAGTAGCCGCCGCCAATGCTGAAGAGGCCTATTTTAAAAAAGGTTATAAAGATTTCCCAAATCACTTTCTTTTACCCCCCTTTTTAATAAAGCCATAGACGATTCCCAAAATTACAGTCGCAACGATTATATAAATAGGGTTTATCTTCACAAATATTATCAGCACAACTGTTATTATTGGAAAAAGTATGTTCCTTCTGTTTAGATTTGCGGTTTTACCGAAACGAAACGCCTGAGCCAAAACAATGGCTACTAGTACGGGACCAATTCCCTTCAATGCCTTTGTGATAGCAATGCTGTCCTTGACTTTATCAAAGATAGGGATAGCCGCTAATATGCAGATAAAAGGCGTAATGATAGAGCCCAATACAGTCAGAACCATGCCCAAAACACCAGCCGCTCTATACCCCACAAACACAGCAATTTTCGTGGTAATTGGCCCCGGAGCCGATTGCGCCAGTGCAACAATATCTATAAACTCTTCCTTTCTAATCCATCCTCTTTTCGTTACCACTTCATTTTCTATTAGCGGGATGGTGACAGAAGCGGCGCCAAGGCCAAATGCACTCAGTTTAAGGAATATATAAAATATCTCAAAATATCTTTTCAATCCCATAACACCCCCACCCTTATGGAAACCTACAAAGCCTTTTTTAACCGTTGCTGATGCATTTTATTCACCATTCAAGACCGGGAAAAATCGACATAGCCTGCGTGCATACCAAGCTATGCCGATTTTCTTATTTGGCGGCAAGCGCAAAACACATTAGCCCGCCAATGCAGTTGTTAGCGATTTTAATACATTGACTCAAACATTATCGGGTGCCGGTAGTCTAGATAGAGCAATATCTTAGATTCAATTTGCACCGGTTGCCATTTTTATAAACCTTCTGGCGGCAAAATATCCCATGAGCACAATGCTTGCCACAAGGCCCAGAATGCTGAATATCAATGGCATGTAGCCAATTTCAGGCGTTAGGATTGCGCGCAAAGCCTCGTTTGCATAAACCAAGGGATTGATCAATACCAGTTTCTGTATGATAGGAACGGCAGCAAGATCACTCCAGGAGAAAAAGATCGCTCCCAAAAACACAACAGGCATTAAAAAGCCGGGGAACATTGCGGCAATTTGCGTGGGCTTAATAATTGTGCCGACCAAAAGACCCAAGCACGCCGACGCTATTGCGATTAGAACAAGAACAGGGATTAACATAAACACCTTCTCAAGAGAAATGCTGATATTAAGTGCTGAACCCATAAAAATCAGGGAAACGGGCAAAACAATCAAGCCACCTATAAAGGATTCGATAATCCCGACCAGCATCTTTGCCAGCGCAACAATGTTGACCGACACGGGGGCAAGCAAACGATCTTCAATCTCTCGCAGATTGTTAAAATCCATGGTTAAAGGAACTGCCGTGCCATGAATACCGGTAATCAGCATGCTCATTCCTATCATGCCCGAAAACATCTGAGTGGGGAAAGCCTCTGGAAGCAGCCCAATTCTTGGCAGTATATAACCGTAGGTTAAAATCAGAATAAATGGTAGCATAGCTACGCGGAACACAAATTCCCACTTATCCCTTAATTGTATAAGAAGATCGCGCTTTACCATTGTTCCAAAAGCAATTAAAGTAGTGTTTGCAGAGTTCTTATTTGCTTTCATGAGTTATAATCCCCTTTCCTGTCAAATGGATAAACACGTCATCCAAGGTACTCGTGCTCAAACTGATGTTTTGAAGGGTAGTACCCAGGCTCTTTGTCCAATCTATTATCTTATTGAAATCCGGTTGAGCATCTTGCATAAAGAGCAGCAGCGTACCATTTTGAACGGTGGCCTTTGTAACACCCGGCAGACGGCCGGCCGCCTCAATATAACCGGACTCCAAGCGGTCTAATTTCAAAGAAACAATATTGTTGGATGGAATCAAAGCCTTTAGTTCGTCAGACGTACCGATGGCTTTTAATTCTCCTTGGTTGATGATGGCAATTCGTTCACACAGCTTTTCCGGCTCTTCCATGTAGTGTGTAGTAAGAAAAATCGTGGTGCCGGCCTTATTGAGTGCAGTCATTTGCTCCCATAGAATCGTGCGATAGCTGGGGTCCAATCCTGTGGTCGGCTCGTCTAAATATAAGATTTCGGGGGTATGCATAATTGCCCTAGCGATTTTCAAACGCTGTGCCATGCCCCCTGAGTAGCTTCTTACATAATCGTGCTGACGGTCTGCAAGCCCAAACTTCTCCAGGTATTCGTCTGCTTTGCGGTTGGCTTCGCCCTTATCCATGCCAAAGTATCTTGCATGGTAAATAAGATTCTCTCTGGCAGTCAGCCCTCTGTCCAAATTGTTATGCTGTGCAACCACGCCGATTTTCCTTCTTGCACGGGCTGGGTTTTTGATCAGCGACTCACCATCCAGCAAAATCTCACCGCCTGTTGCCTTACGTTGAGTTGTGAGCATGCTAATGGTTGTGCTTTTTCCCGCTCCATTGGGCCCTAAAAACCCAAAAATTTCACCTCGTTTTACATGAAAGCTGATACCTCTAACAGCCGCTATTGTGTGACCATTTGGCATTGCAAAGATTTTCTTAAGATCTTTTACTTCTAAAATGTTATGATCCATGTTATATTCCTCACTTATCCATTACTTTTGATAAGATTTTAATAATCTCTTCTATTTTTTCGCTCGCTTGGTCATGCTCCACTGCTTCAAGAACACAATGGTGCATATGCTGCTCCAAGATCAACAGATTTGCTCTTTTGAGCATAGCTGAAGAAGCAAATATCTGATTGGATACATCTATACAGTATCTGTCATCTTCTATCATCTTGATGATACCGTCAATTTGTCCCTTAGCGGTTTTTAGCGCCTGAATCGCTTTCTTTTTCTCAGCGTTCATGAATAATACCCTCCCTGTAAAGCACCCACACCCAGGGGGGGTGCCACTGTCTATATAATACTGTTGAAAAATCTATTTGTCAAGAATATATCAAACACTATTTTTATTATTTCCCAAATAACGTTGCTTCAACAATAGGTTGCTGTTATGATAATTATATAAATGCAGGTGCAAAGCGAAAGATCTTATCAATCATCTTCTTGCCGTTTACGATGGCTGTGGCAAGGGCGGCACAGCCTATACCGTTCATTACGCACAAAGTAAGGAAGGCAAATCCTCACCATTCATCCGGAGACATTGGAGGTTGCCTCCGAGGCGGACTTTGAAGGGTTAAAAGAACAAAGGCAATTATGTTTGAGATATTGGACCGTCACATGAAGAGGAACCTCGAATACGATGATCGGCTTGTGACAGCAGTCATAGATCGAATATCCATAGGCGTGGATAAAACGCTGACGGTGCGTCTGGCGAATAGATTTAAAGCAACCACGGGCATCTAAGCTGAATGACGGCCGAAATCTGAACTCCATGTCCAGATTTCGACTCCGTTATTTTATGCAAATGTCAGTATTAAGGTGCTTTCACGCATACAGTACCGAAATTAAAACTGGACAAGAATTTGTAAAAACGCGGAAAATCCTCAATGAAAGCATAACCGATTACTTTCGAACCCCTGTGTCCAAATCAAAACAGCTTGCTTAGTGGGGTTTTTCCCATTATTCCTGGAACTTTATATTGCAATGTTAAATACAGGCTTTTTTTATTTTAGAAGCAATATCATTACGATGCCTACCCGGAGCGTTGCATCTTTATTGTCAGCACAAGGCAGTAGCGTGACGCTGGGCCCAAATCCGCAAGCTGCTTTCGCGGTTTGCGGATTTTTTGCCCGAAACAGCGCCATCTAAATAGGCAAGGCTTAAAAGAGGAAAGACCCTTAAAGTCAAACAGCGGCCGACTTATTCCACATTGTTCTCAATATACGGCTTAAACTGCGTCTCATACATCAGCCGATAGATACCGTCGTTTTCTAAAAGCTTCAGATGCGTGCCTCTCTCCGCTACGCGCCCCTGATCCAGCACGAGTATTTCATCCGCCGCCATAATCGTGGATAAACGGTGCGCAATCACCAAACTGGTGCGGTTTTTCATTAAGGGTTCCAGCGCATCCTGTATGAGGCTTTCGGAGATAGAATCCAAGCTGGATGTCGCCTCATCTAAAATAAGAATTTTAGGATCTTTTAAGATCGCCCGCGCAATAGAGATACGCTGTTTCTCTCCGCCGGAAAGCTTAACCCCTCTGTTGCCCGCCACCGTATCATACCCCTTCGGCAGACCCGCGATATACTCGTGTATATGCGCCTCTTTGCACGCCTGTATGATCTCGTCGTCCGTTGCGGTACTGTTTGCATACAGCAGGTTGTCTTTGATCGAGGCGTTGAATAAATAACTTTCCTGCGTAACCATGCCCACATTTCTTCTTAAGAACTGAAAATCTAAGTCTTTTATGTCATAACCATCTATTTTAATCTCGCCGCTCACCACATCATATAATCTGGGGATCAAATTGAATAGGGTGGATTTTCCCGCACCGGACGGGCCGACGATCGCCAGTGTCTTACCTGCGGAGACCTGAAAGCTGATATCCTGAATAATAGGGCAGTCCTCGTTATAGCAGAAGCTCACCCGCTCAAAGCACAGGTTTCCCTTGCAGTCCACCGGTGTAATGGCATCCGGCTTGCTTTTAATTTCCACAGGCAGATCCAGATAGTCGAAGATTCGGGTAAACAGCGCCAGCGACCGGATAAACTCCACCTGTATATCCATGATCTGTATCAGCGGTTTATACATGCGGGCCATCAGCGCGACGAGAACGGTAATGTCACCCACGGTAAGCTCCCGATGCCCCAAAACGAGGATCAGGATTCCCCCTACAAGATAGATAAACATGGGGCCAGCCTCGATAAAGGTCTGGGCCGCCATTCGAAACCAGCGTCCCAGCGTATTTTCCAGTACCCTCAGCTTGGACAGCTTCTCATTGACGCCGCTGTATCGGGCATACTCAGCGTCCTCTTTGGTAAACAGCTTGACAAGCTGCTGTCCGCTGACGCTGAGTGTCTCGTTCAAAATTTCATTCGCATTGTCGTTCAGGTTTTGGGATTCGTTGGTCAGCAGCCAGCGTTTTTTACCCACAAGCTTGATCGGGATGACCAAAACCGGAACAACCATAATGCCAACGATGGCGAGAATCCAGTTTTTCTGAAGCATTGCCGCCATAGAGGTTGCAAGTATCGCGATATTGGATACCGTCTCGCTCAATGTCCCTGTAATCACCGTTTCCACGCCGCTGATATCGCTGGTCATTCTGGTTATGATCTCACCCTGCTTGCCCGCGTTGTAAAACCGCTGGGAAAGCTTTTGCAGATGCGCGTACATCTGATTGCGCATATCTTTTGCGATATTCTGGGATAACCATGCCCCCAGATAACTTTGCACCAGTCCGACAAGGCCGATCAGAATGAGAACGCCGAAAGCCGCAGCAATTAAGGTCAGCAGCATCTTAAAATTGCCGCCGATGAAGCCCTCGTCAATGATTCGCCCGGTTAAGATGGAGGGAAAAACGCCGAGTAGGGCTGCCAGAAGGATGGCAATCGCAACAAAAAACAGTTGCAGATAGTACGGCTTAAAATACGAGCAAATGCGCTGTAGTAATTCTTTCGTTACCTTTGGCGGCTTCGTTTTGATGTCTTTGTCCAACTCTCTATGGTCCGCCTGTCTCATGCGATCACCTCAATACTCAGTTTAGATTCCACAGCCCCGCTCTTCCATAAGGCTGTCCAGAACATCCAGCACCCGCAGAAATGCTTTCACATCCGCCTCGTCCAGCCGCTCCACCAGAAGCTGGATGCTTTTACGCTGCTTTGACAGCCTTTCCTCTACAACCTGCCTGCCTTTGTCACTCAGCATCACATTAATGTTGCGGCGGTCCTCAGGCGAGATGGAGCGTGTAATCAGCCCCCGCGCCTCCAACTCGTTGAGGATTGCCGTGACCCTTGGGGTGGATACGTTCATCTTTTGACCCAGTTCACTCGGGAGCGCCTGATTGCCATGGTAATACAGGTACGTCAAAACAAACCCGGTGCCTCTGCCGCCCTGCTGCTTTGCATCCTCCGAGCGGTGGTACATCTTGATGCGGTTAATTTTCTCGATCATCTGCTCTATCAGAGCGTTGTTTTTGCTTGTCATGACGCTGCTCCTTTTTTGAAAAACTCCAAATAGTTCTTTCGGCTATCCACGCATTGCGCCCGGCGATCTATTTGGCGTTTAAACTTAACTAAGGTTAACGGTTAATATATATGAAGCATCATAGCCGGAAATTCCGCTTTTATCAATGTTTGTATTGGCAAAGGATCGGCTCGCCAGTACATCAGCAATTAAAGAAACGCGCCACATTGCTATTGAAACCTTTTTTTACGCAGACCATGCTTGTTTTGCGCCGTGGAGAGTCTGTTAGAAATGGAAAAGCCCGCTGTAATAGGCGAGCTTCGTTTACAATACAGATGCCGGGGTTATGCTCCGCAAAGGGTTCTGGGCGTTTTCATAGCCAAAATTCTGAATAAGCAGCGGTACATTTTAGCCTTGGCTTTTCATTAAACGAATACAGTCGGAAAGCTTTTCATTCAACTCAATTCGTTCGTTTTCGGATAAGCCCGAGAGAATACTCTCCAGATGGTCACGCATCAGCTGATCCAGCTGATTGGCGATGGCCTGTCCTTTTTCAGTAAGCGCACAGGTAATCGTTCGCCGGTCCTGAATACCGGGAGATCGGGTCACAAGCCCCTCTTCAATGAGCGAATCTACCGTGCGGGTGAGCGTGCTTTTTTCCAGGCCAATTTGCTCGCTTAGGTCGGTCATATTGTTTTCTGTGGTTCTTAAGATTGCCATTAAGACCTGCTTTTGTGTTTTATTTATGGATAAATGAAGCGCGCTTGTGTTGAGCGAACGGCTGATCGCTCTGCGAAAATTCGACAAATCATCCAGCTTGCGCAAGATATTTAGATTATCCATTATATTCCCCCCCCTGGTTAGTTGATTACTAAATAGTTGCAAATACAACTAATTATATGATATAATAAAATGGCTCGCTTGTCAAATGGTTTTACAGCATTGCTGCCGTAAACAACAGGCCGCAAAGAAAAATGATTAGGAGACTTGCATGCATTATATTGGAATAGACATTGGCTCTGCCTCGGCTTGTGTGGCCTTGCTTAACGAACAGGGGGAGCTTATAAGGGAAAGATATCTGCTGCTTAAGGGCGCATCGCAGGAAAACAGGCAGCTTTTGCAACGGGAGTTGAGTAACATGCTGCCCCAGAACGGCGATTATCAAATTGCCGTAAGCGGCTCCGGCGCAAAAATGCTGAACCTGCCCTCGGTGGGCGAGGTTTCGGCACTAGCGGCCGGCGCGCGCGATGTGGCACCCGGTGCCGCTTCGGTGATGGAAATTGGAGGCGGAAGCGCAAAATATGTGGCGGATCTGCAAAAAAGTCCTATTCAGTTTGCCTTAAACGACAACTGCTCGGCGGGAACAGGCTCGTTCTTTGCCGCCCAGATGCAGCGCCTTGGCCTGCCTCTGGAGGCCTATTCGGGCATGGTCGCCAAGGCAAAAAGCATCGCGCCCATTGCGGGGCGCTGCAGTGTCTTTGCCAAAACCGATATCATACACAGTCAACAGGCAGGCACAGGCATTGAAGATATACTGCTTGGCCTGTGCTATGCGGTGGTGCGCAACTACAAAGCCTCGGTCGCGGGAAAGCTGCCCTTGCAAAAGCCGGTGCTGCTGGCCGGGGGAACCGCGCTGAACAAGGGCGTTGTTGACGCTGTGAAGGACATATTCAAGCTGGATGCCGATGAGCTGATGGTGCTGGACGAATCACCCGTTGTCACCGCCATTGGCACCGCACTTTTGGCAAAAGAGATGGGGCAAAAGATGGACGCACGCATGCTTAAGCGCATGCTTGAAGAAACAGCTGCGCCAAAAAGCGAAGCATCTGGCTTACCGCCCTTACAAGACCCGCGCACAAACATTGAGCATTTGCAGCAGACACAGCCCTTTGTGCCTCGTGAAGAATATTACCTGGGCATTGATATCGGCAGCACCAGCACAAACTTGGTTTTGCTGAATGAAAAGGAGGAGACCGTTCACTTCTCCTACCTGCGCACCAAGGGTGACCCCAAGGGAGCTGCGGCGCAAGGGCTTGAGGAATTAAAACAGCGCTTTGGCCCTGATTTAAAGATTCGAGCTGCCGCCACCACCGGATCGGGCCGGCATTATATCGGGCGCTTGATTGGGGCGGACACGGTGCAGGACGAAATTACCGCGCAGGCCGTAGCCGCGGCGCATTTTATGCCCGAGGTGGATACCGTGATGGAAATCGGCGGTCAGGACTCCAAGTATATCAGCATTGCGGATACCTTAGTCCGAAATTTTGAGATGAATAAAATATGCGCGGCAGGAACCGGCGCTTTTATAGAGGAACAGGCGGCCAAGCTGGGCATTCCCATTGAGGAATTTGGAAAAATCGCCCTTGCCGCAAAGACTCCTGCACAATTGGGGGATCAGTGTACTGTGCTGATCGAAAGCAACATCAACGCGCATCTTGCCGACGGGGCATCCAGGGAGGATATTGCAGCCGGCCTGTGCCACTCCATTGTCAGCAATTACCTGGGCCGGGTTGTGGGCGCAAGGCCCATCGGCAAGCATATTCTGCTGCTGGGCGGCGTAGCTTATAACCCGGCGATTGTAGCCGCCTTTAAGGAGCGTTTTGGGGAACGGATCGAAGTCGGCCGCTACTTTCATGTGAATGGCGCCGTTGGGTCGGCGCTGCTGGCTAAAAGCCATATTGGCGAATCGGCAAGCACCTTTAAGGGGCTTACCTGTTTAGAGGGCGGCCAAGTTATGGAAACGGGTGATGAGCCGCCAAAGACAGCGGAGGGGACCAGCATAAAAGCCCCTAAGCTTTTTGCGTTTCGGCACAAAAATGACAAAGACCCAAACAAAAAAATCATCGGGATGCCGCGCGCATTGTATATCTACAACATTTTCCCGGTCGCATGTGCCTTTTTCCAGCAGCTTGGATACAACGTCATTCTTTCGGATGATAGCTGCGAAGAGACCATTCGACGGGCGCAATCCCATGCCCGCACAGAGGTGTGCTATCCGCTGAAGCTTGCCATGGGGCATGTGGCCCAGCTTCTGGAAGTAGGCATCGACTATCTGTTTATGCCGTCGCTTGTCTCCCTTGAGGATCAAAGCCCGCAGACGGAGGCCAACTGCGCCTGTGTGTATATGCACAGCGCCCCCTCCATGCTTGCCGAGGCGGTCAATATAAAGGAGCAGAATGTGGCACTGATTGCGCCCGTGCTGGACCTGTCCGAAGGGTATGAAAAGGTCTTGCCGGCGCTGTATCAATCCGGGCTGCAGCTGGGACACAGCGAGGCCGAGTGCCGGCGGGCCTCAGAGCAGAGCGCCGCCGCCATGCTAAAGCGGGGAGGGCGTAAAGACGAGGGACGCGGGCGGGATCAATCCGCTTCCGAAGCAGAACGCACCGCTGACGGGACTTTGCATAAGGGTGAAGCACAGTCAGGCGGCAGAGGCGCGTTCCCTCCGACGATTGATTACAAAAACAGCGACAAACCGATCTTTGTGCTGATCGGCAGAGGATATTGCGCCAAGGACCCGGTGCTCAGTTTGAACCTACAGAACATGATGGCCGAAAGGGGCTACCAGCTTGTTGTTCCCAAGCAACTGCCCGGAGCGCTGGAAGCGATGAATTCAGAAGCGCGGGAAGAACTCTACTGGCCGTTTGCGTCGCGGGCGATGCTCACGGCAAAATCGATTGCCGAGGCGCCGAACCTGTACGCGGTCTATCTGACCTACCACGGCTGCGGGCCGGATACTTTGGTATCCCACTGGATTGAAGACGAAATGAAGGGCAAACCCTATTTGCAGATCGAGGTGGATGAGCATTCTTCGAATGTGGGCGTCATCACTCGTTTGGATGCCTTTATGAACAGCGTGCTTTCTCATAAAAAGAGAGCAGAGCATACGGCAAAGCCATCAACTATTAAAAAGGCAACCGGTTATTGGAATACGATCGAAGCCTTAAAGCAGAATTGCCCGGTGGCGATTCCGTATGTGTATCCCTATTCCCGTCTGCTGTCGGCGCATCTCGGCGGCAAGGGCTTTGATGTGGTCCAGCTTGCGCCCACCTCGACGGAAAGCCTGCAGGAGGGCCGGTCTTATATGCGCGGTAAGGAATGCTTTTCCTTGGTATCTCTACTGGGTGATGTTTCGTTAGAGGTGAAAAAGCACGATCAACTGCAGCTGTTATACCCGCAAAACAACGGAGCGGAAGCCGATGGCCTATATGCCTACTTTGTGCATCGAAAGTTTGCGGAGAAGCTGTCGGTGGTCGCTCCCAATATAGACAACCTGCCCATGCATGAAAAACATGCAGACATATTATTTCGCGTTTTGCTTGCAGGAGATATTGCGCTTTGTGCGGAAGACGATGCACTGGTTGCAGAGATGGAGGAAGCGTTCGGTTTAGGGATTCCGGATGACGATACGCTGATCCGATGGGCGGGAAGCTGCAAACATGCGGAGAGCTTTTATCTTGTGACCGGAGAGCCCGGTTGCATGATGAATCCACTTTTTCATAAAATGATCCTGCAAACAATCCGTGATCGTGGTGTTTCGGTTCGTTTTGCGCCTTTAAGCGAAATGCTGCTCTATGAATGGAAAAAAGCGGGTGAATTTACCGCTTATGGCAGCATGGAGCAGCTTATGGCTAGGGTTTCCACAGCCATGGGGCAGAGCAGTGTATTTGACGCACCAATCAAGACACAGCAGCAGAGCAGTGATTATGATGTGTGCTCCGGCGGCTATGCCCAATATCGCTGCCAAAAGGCTGACTTTACCCATCCAAAGCTGCTTGGGATCATTGCGGCGGCCTCACAGCACGAAAACACCCAGTCGGTATTGGAACTCACGCCGCGCGAGTCAAAAGCGCCCCTTTTAGGCATTCGATTTGATGGCACGGACGACCCTGTTAACAGACTCAAGATCGATACGTTTCTTCATGAGGCAATGTTTTAAAACAATATGTGTTCCGTTTGAATAGATCTTGAATTGTCAAGTCAAGGTAGTTTAATCAGGGAAAAATACTTCTAAAGTTAAAGGGCTTTATCTACATTAACATAGATTCAAGCCCTTTAAAGTTTGTGAATTCAATTCAATACTTGTTCCTGAAACAATATTTGATACAGCTATCCTAAGGTCATCCGGTGTATCTGCAATAGCTTCCCACTAATGATCATTGGGGTATATCACAACTTCAAGCGCCGTGCCCTTGCGCATATCGTTTAAGGCATCTCCAAATTGCTCTAATCCAATTTTATGAGTGATTAGATTGGAAAAATCGATCAGATTATTTTCCAATAACTTTACCGTGGCCGGTAAGGTAAAGAGCCCTATCCAGCTGCCATAAACAATTATGTCGTTCCTTGTTATATCGGATTGATTGATCTTATCTTCTGCATTTGTGTTAAAGCCGAATAAAAGAATGCGCCCGCCGCGCCGCACAAAATGCAGGCAATCTTTAAAAAGACAACCGACAGTATCGATGACAATGTCCACGCCAATCTGGCTCGTATTATCCATCACAACTTTGCGTACGTGATCCGTTTCGGGATTTAACACAATATCCGCTCCGGCTGTCACCGCATAACCGGCCCTGAATTCAGACGTTTCGGATACGATCACGCAGCCTGCTCCGTGAGCTTTCAAAATAGACGCAAAGTACAGTCCTATGGGCCCGGCTCCTAATATCAAAACATTTTCACCGGGGATCAGCTGAAGTTTTCTCACGCCATTCATCACGCATGTCAGCGGTTCAGCAAAAATTGCTGCTTCAGCGGGCAAATCTTCTGATATTTTTACAGCCATGCGCTCCGGTACGATGGTATATTGTGCGAAACCACCATTCAGATCTACACCGATTGTTTCAACATTTAAACACATGTTGGGAATCCCCATCTGGCAATATGCACAGTAGCCACAAAATATGTTGGGATCGCAAACTAAGCGATCCCCAACTTTAAAATTCTTTACACCATCTCCGATTTCTTCGACCCTGCCCACGAACTCGTGGCCGATCACTACACCCAACTTGGCATCTACCTCAGGCGGGTCGTTCAAAATATGCACATCGGATCCACATATACTGGAAGCCTCTATCTTGATCAGTATATCATCACTTTTCTCTATAAACGGTTTTTCAACTTCTTGTAAGGAAAAATGACCTATCCTATCAAATACGATACCTTTCATTATGCCAACCTCCTGTATCTAAAATCAACCAACATGCATCCGTCATTCGGGTTTATAATATGAAGCCAGGTTTTCTTTTGTAATAATGGTAACGCCTGTATCGACGTAGCCAGGCAGCGGAGTCCAGCCGTTTTCCTGCCAGTTCTCCTGGAGCAGGTCATTCTTAAGTGCATACAGCATCATCATGGACCAGTATCCCATGTGGAAGGTGTTCTGTGAAACTGTACCCTGCATCTTTCCTGTATCAATGGCATTTAGTATGGCATCACTCTTATCAAAGCCCATGACTTTCACCTTATCCGACATCCCTGCCTCTTCCAGTGAGGACACAATTGCGATCGCCGAAGCTTCAGCAGTTGTAAAAATGCCTGTGATGTCGGGATTCGCCTGCAGCATAGCAGCAGTAACCGAAGCGCTGATGGCTTCATCTGATTCACCATTTACGACTTGTACGATTTCGATATTTGGTTCATTGTTATCCATGTAAGACTGGAATCCGGCAAGACGCTCCTCATGGTTTGACTGCCCGGGACATGAAACGATTCCGATTTTCCCTTCATGGCCCATGAATCCTGCAAGCTCGGCTGCAGCTGCTGCACCTGCAGCCGCGTTTCCTGTGGCTAAGAAGCAATAACGATCCGAATTCGGCGAATCTGCATCAAAGGTCACAATAGGTATACCTGCATCGATTGCAGAGTTAATGGCATCCGTATAGGCGTCCGCATTCATAACGGTAACGGCTATGCCCGCCGGATTTTTGGCTACGACCTGCTCAAACTCCGTGACGGCAGCGGTGACTTCATATTCGGTCGTACCGGCATAATGAGCCTTTACGCCAAGCTGTTTAGCGGCTTGTTCGAAACCTTCAAAACAGCCCTTCCAATACTCGATACCTGAAACAAAAGTTACCATATGGTACTCTTGCGTTCCATCACCCGCGAAAGCAGCTTTTTCATCCGCCGATCCTTCTTCCGAGACAGCTGTTCCTCCACAGCCTACCACGACAACGCATATCGTGGTCATCAGAATAAGTGCAAGTAAGAGCGAGACAATTTTTTTCATTTTAGTGATTCCTTTCTAAAAATAATCTTATTTGAAAAATGTTTAAAATCTGTAAAATCCTTCTTAATGACACTTTCTTAAAGCCCTTATAGATGCTTACAGTTTTTTTCTGTGACTAAGGTAGTCAAACAATACCGCCAGAATGAGTATCACGCCGGATATAAGATCCTGCCAATAAACGCTCACATTTAAAAGCACTAAAGCATTGTTGATGATATTAACCATGATGATGCCCAAAACAGAGCCTAAAACAGTCCCTTCGCCTCCGGCAGTGGAAGCTCCGCCTATAACAGCAGCCGAGATACAGATCATTTCAGCGCCCAGACCTGTTGTCGGTGTAGCTGTTGAGAAACGCGCTGTGGTCAAAACACCTGCAACACCGGCTAAAGCGCCACTCAATGCATAGACTGAAAGCTTGGTTTTTACAACATTGATCCCCGATAATCTTGCGCTGTCCTCATTAGATCCGATGTAATATATCTTGCGCATGGCAGTTGATTTTCTCAGCAGTATATCGAATACGATCGCAACCACGATAAAAAACAGTATTAAAAACGGAACCTCACCTATTTGACCTTTCCCTAAAAACAGGAATGCCTCAGGTGCAGTGGCTACCGATTGAGGTGTACCCGAAGTGAGCACCAAAGCTAATCCGCGGCCAATCTGCATCGTGCCCAGCGTGATGATCATAGGAGCGATCGTTGTTTTAGCAATAAGCAGGGCGTTTAGCAAACCAAACAAAATACCTACTATGATCGCTAAAATGATCGCAATAACAACCGGCACCCCTGAAACGATGCATATACCGCATATAACGCTAGCGGATGCCATAACAGACCCAACCGATAAATCCATGCCGCCACTTATCAATACGATCGTCATGCCGATTGTCATCAATCCGTTGCTGCACAAACCCAGCATGGTTGTTTTAATATTCGACCAAGTTAAAAAAGCCGGAGACAACATGCTGGTTATAATACACAAAACTACTATTATGAGAAATACCGTAGCTTCACGGAAGCTTGCGAAGAAATTTTTAACATTATTTGTAACTTTAATCATATTCATACCTCTCTACTAATTTACAAGGCCTGACGCTGCCGTCATGATATTTTCCTCTGTGATATCGTCACCGAAAAATTCTGCTGTTTTTTTCCCTTCATGCATCACGATTACTCGATCGCTCAATCCGATGATTTCAGGTAATTCAGATGATATAAGTATAATATTGACTCCGCAGTTGCTCAATTCTCTAAGCAGGTTATGTATCTCACTTTTCGCACCTACGTCAATCCCCCGGGTAGGCTCATCCATAAATAGAATATCAGGCATAGCCGCAAGCCATTTGCCCACCATAGCCTTCTGCTGGTTACCTCCAGAAAGAGAACGCATGCTCTGCTTGGTTGTCGCAACCTTAATACATAGATCTGTAACTTGCTTGCTGGCAACCTGACTCTCCAGCGTGGAATTCAAGAATCCATGTTTTGAAATTTGATCCAAAACAGAAACGCATATATTTTTCTCGACACTCATTTTAAGAAACAGTCCATCTTTTTTCCGATCTTCAGACAGGTAACATATATGCCTATCGATCATAAACTTATAGTTGTCAGGCACAATCTTTTCCCCGTTCAGATAGATACTGCCTTTAGTGTATTTATCGATTCCACATATAGCTCGAGCGACTTCACTCCTGCCCGCGCCTATTAATCCTGAAAACCCTATAATCTCGCCTTTTCTGATTGAAAAAAAGATGTCTTTAAATCCTTTCCCGGAGAGATTTTCAACCCGCAGAACCTCTTTATCCAATGGTAATGCATTCTTTTCCGGATAGAGCTCGCTGATTTCTCGGCCAACCATGTTTGAAATGATTTCCTGCTCACATGTCTCTTGGATATTAAGTGAGGTTATGTACTCGCCATCCCTCATAATGGTAACACGATCGCACACCTCAAATATTTCCGCCATTCTATGAGATATGTAAATGACAGCAATTCCCTCTTTTTTCAGTTGTTTGATGATATCAAACAGAACGATGGTCTCTTTTGTTGTAAGAGAACTGGTGGGTTCATCAAAAATGATAACCTTGGCGTCCATTGACAGCGCCTTGGTGATCTCGATTATCTGCTGTTGTGCAACGGATAAGGTCGAAACACGCCTTGATGAGGAAAAATCAGCCTTAAATCTGGCAAGCATTTGATCGGCCCTGCTAAAAATTTTTTTCCAATCAATCATGCTTCCCGCAAAATGTTCAACCCGACCCATAAACAAATTTTCAGCCGCACTTAAATGCTGACAAAGGGCGAGCTCCTGATGAACAAATCCAATGCCCGCCAACATCGATTCCCTCGGGTTTTTATATCTCACTTCTTTTCCCATAAATATGATTTTCCCGCCATCCGGCTGGAGAGAACCTGAAATTATATTCATCATGGTTGATTTTCCGGCCCCGTTTTCTCCTACAAGACCAACACATTCACCTGCAGCTACCTCAATTTTTGCCTTGTTCAGCGCCAAAGTACCTGGAAATTGCTTGATAACATCTTCAACTTTTAGTACACATTCCCCCATCTTACCCCTCCTTTAAGCTCAGTTATTTGCAATTTCTACTGTTGATTCTATATCAGGATTTTCTAATAAAATGTCCTCTATTTCCCGCTTAATTGTTATATATTGTCGTGATTTTAGGAAAATATTTGTATATTTTATATGTTTGTATTATAATTATACTTAATAGTAGCATCAAATTTATGACGTACGTTATAATTAGTTTCCTCGATTTTTGGACAATTCAACTATTTGAATTGGATGATTCAATCATAAGATAGAATGAAACGCTGATAGATCTATCTTTTTATGTACAGGAGGAGTCGCATTGCAAGGGTCGAAATTATATGTTCCTTTTCCTGAAATCGGAAACGGAAAAGTTGCTGTTGAATATTATAACCACTATAAACAGATCATTAATTGTGCGAATGGCATGTATCCTATGCACAGCCATACCCATTTTGAACTCGTACTCATTTTGTCGGGGACAGTAAGACACACATATAAAGATATTACCACAAAGCTTATACCCGGCGATATATTTGTTATACCGCCCCACCTCCCTCATGGATATCAGTTTGGCGACGAATTGGAGATCTATAATATACAGTTTTATAAAGAAAATTTTATATCTCAACGATTTCTCAATGAGTTGGGAGGCTTTGATTTTATTTCAGAGGCCTCTGATTTTTCTCCATTTATGACATCTCGGTTCTGCGATTCTAAGCTCATGAAGAATGATGTTTTCAGTATCACGACAGAGCAGGGAGTACTTCATTTAAACGCTATGCAAAGACAATATGTCCATCAAATCATTTTAGCCATGCAAAAAGAACAAGAAAATAGATTCATATGTTCCAGACATGCGCTGCAGAGTTATTTGGAAATCTTAATTATCGAGATTTATCGCATCGTACAGACACAAATCGATGATTTTGTTGATGTTTTTTCTAAAAAACGGTCTGTCGTTCTGGAAATTTTAGATTATATTTCCGAAAACCTCGATGTTCAAATCGATTTCAACCAAATCGCGAAACAATATAACATGTCGCCAAGCTATTTTCGAACTATTTTCAAAACGTATGTAGGTACCTCTCCTATCAAATATTTGAATCGGACACGTGTGCTGAGGGCTTTGGAGTATATACGTTTGACCGATCTGCCTATTATTGATATCGCCGCGCAGGTTGGCGTATATGACGCATCTTATTTTACAAGGCTTTTCAAGCAGTATCTTGGTCATCCGCCAAAATATTTCAGGAACTTAGATGAACAAAACGATTGATGCGCAAGGCTTCTTCCGCTTTCTAAGTTGAAGCTTTATCACCTTTTTTAAGAATCTGATTTGCGAAACTTATTGCATCTTATTTTCGCACCTGCTGTCCTTCTATGGCAATGATTTCCGTATTGTCATCTTCTGCGCCTGTCTTGTATAATACGCTCCAACATGTTTTCCCCCAACCGTTCCATCGTTCTGCCTTCTGATCGCAGGTTACGGCCTAAGGCGGCGGATGCGATGCAGATTAATGAGGTGCAAATGGGGGTTGCAGTCTCAAGCTTCAACCCCAGGGTTTCAAGAAGAACAAGCCCTTGAGGCACATCCTCTGAAATATATCTGGAATCAACTACAACCGGTCCCTTTGCCCGGGTAGGCATACCCGCATACCAGAAGAAAACCTCCTTGGCATCTCGCGCATCATCCAAGGTGTTGCGGTATTTGCAGGCCTCCACATAAGAAAGTCGTTCACAGCCCAACTTTTCCATAATATCCATTTTTTCATGATCAAGGGCCTCAAGAATACGCCATACGCTGGGAGTGAAAACCTCATGATACATACAATAATCCCCTTGCGTTTTTTCAATGCGGGGAATACTCATAATCGCTCCTACGGTGTGGACGATTAAATTCGGATTATGGAGTGCAGCTTCTATGACGGAGGGGAGATAGACAAAGGGGAACCCAAGCTGATCAAGACGCTCCTGACTTTCTTTCCTGCGTCTTGCGGGATAGATGCCGAGCGGGTTTCGTACGTTGCGAAAACCGATTCTTACAGTTCCCGGTTCGCTGATTCTACAATCTATAAACGAACTTTGTGCCTCGCAAATCGTAAGATCAATATCAGAGCAATGCTTTAACACATAGGCTGTAGAAAGATAGCCGGGGTTCAACAGCAGCATCTGACCGTCACGCAGAAAAGGCTTGATGCGTTTGATCAAATCTTCGTGATAATTGGTCTGTATGTAGATAATGACAAGCTCACTTTTTCTAATATGCGAAAGATCCCGGGTTATATGCTTAATTTTGGCGGTTGTTGTTCTTTCTTTTTCAATCAATTTTACTACACCGTCGTTTTTAAGAAGAGCATTAAAGTTCTCATCATGCATCGCGTGGGACGTTTTTATGAGCGACACCTCATGACCTTTCAAGCTTAATTCCGCTGCTATCGTCGTGCCGCAATTTCCGGCGCCTAAAATAGAGATGTTCATCCTATCTTCCTTTCCTTATTTAAAATTGATGGATATCGTTTATGAGGAAATTCCGGTTCATTTAGGAATACTGTGTTCAATACCTGCTCAGTGAGTTCTCCAAACAGCGGGCCGCAGCTTACCTGATTCATTCCCGGAGCACCATTGTATTCGATAAAAACCGGATCCCCCACCTCGTCTATGGAAAAGTCCCAGCCTATTATACGAAAATGAGGAATATTCTGATGAGCCCTTCGAATCGCCGCCAGCACGCGCTGGTAGGAAGGAATTTTAATCTCCTTAAAGACGGTTCCGCCGGGATGACTTGTCACCCATTGTGATTGCTGATTCATCGCCTTCGGCCCGAGACTTCCATCGGGATGAATCGGACAGGCTAAACCACCGGCAGAAATATTATCCACACGCGAACCTGCCATCCCCATACGCAAAATCGAGGAGGAGATATGAACTTGCCCCTGAAACAGAAATGTAATCACCCGTATTGTATTGAGTGATGCGGGATGTATGGATGCCAGAACCTTGTGTTGAGCTGCCACTTCCTGAACGATGAAGTTGGAGCCATAGGATTTCATCAAACTTTCAAAATCTATATCAAGGTGATGCTTTCTTTCATAGAAAAAGATATCCACACCTTCTCCGCTGTGTATTGCCGGTTTAATCACAAAGCTGCTTTCGGGTTCCAGGAGAGATTTTGCCTGGTCAAAACTAACAATCCGATCAGCGCCGTCATAAAAACAGTGATTGCTGTTTTTGATAATGGTTCGAGGTTGCTTTAGGTCAGGAAACAGGCGGCCATAGAAACATTTATCCGTATATGCGTGACGAAAACGGGTTTGATTCAAGGTTGGATAGATTTTTTTCCAATAAAGATCCTCCGGTATATAGCGCGGGTCATATGCTGTATCCTTAAAGCAGTAAAGGTCGTACCATGCTTTATGAGGTTGTATCCCATATTTGCGCCAAAAAGGCAGCACCTGCGTGCGAAACTGGTGATTGCTGCCCTGGTAACCTCCTTGAATCGTTTGCAGTTGACGCCGGCAAGCAGCTCGTGCGTTTCTTGCCTCTGCAAAAAGATCTGCCTTTTGATAAACAGATTGACAGAACCTCTCCCATCGGCCAGGCTGATTTACTTTTATCTGCATATTTAACCCCCTTCTATTTCTTGAAAAATTTGTTGTAATATATCCTTTCCCAATCGCTCTACCGTCCTGCCTTCCAGTCTCAGATCCCGATTTAAAGCAGCCGAGGCTATCTCGATCAACGCAGTGCAGACAGGCGTATCTACCTCATACTCCAACCCCAGTGTTTCTAACAAAACCAATCCTTGGGGTACGTCCTCCGAAATAAAGCGGGAATCGACGACGGTGGGCCCTTTTAATGGATTTGGCATATTGGCATACCCAAAGAAAACTTCTTTCGCATCCTGGGTATCGTCTAAAGTATTGCGATATTTACAGGCCTCTATGTAGGAAACACGTTTACAGCCCAGCTTTTCCATAACATCCATTTTCTCATGATCAAGGGCCTCAAGAATACGCCAGACGCTGGGTGTGAAAACCTCTCGATACATGTAATATTCTCCTTTGGTTGCTTCAATCCGAGGAATGCTCATGATGGCTCCAACTGTATGGACTATCAGATTGGGATTGTGCAGAGCGGCTTCTACGATAGAGGGGAGATAGACAAAAGGAAACCCCAGTTGATTCAGCTTTCTCTCGCACTCCTTTCGATGGCTTGCAGGATAGATTCCCAAAGGATTTCTTACATTGCGAAAGCTTACTTGCACAGTTCCGGGTTCCCGGATGCGGCAATCGATAAAAGAGCTTTGTGCTTCAACGATGCTTACATCGATATCAAAGCAATGTTTCAGCACATAGGCGGTAGAGAGATATCCAGGATTTAGCAATAGAATCTGCCCATTGCGCAGATAAGGCCGTATGCGCTTGATAAGACTTTCATGGTAATTGCTTTGTATAAAAATCATAATAATTTTGCTTTTACACAGGCAGGACAAATCCCGGGTAACATGTTTAATCTTGGCAAATTGTGATTTTCCTTTTTCGATCATACGGACTGATCCATCGTTTTCAAGGAGAGCATTAAAATGTTCATCATGCACAGCGTGAGACGTTTTAATTAAGTTCACCTCATGTCCTCGCATGCTCAAATCCGCTGCCACCGCAGTGCCTGCATGCCCGGCACCGAGAATTGAAATATACATTTTATCCTCCTCTTCAAAAGCTATCATCAAGAACCTGCATCCATCGTTTAGCCGATCTCTTGACGCATTTTTGCCGTTTATTCATCGTTGTTTTTTGTCATACACCACAATAGAGCCGCTAGACACATGTATTGCCATTATGCAGGGGAGTTTTAGTTTGTTGCAATCATTGCCGCCCGCTCCGCTACTTGCTTGATGAGCTTTAAAAAGCGCTCTTTTTCTTTTTTTGTCATGCCCGATGTAACATCTTCTGACCAGCTTGAAAGAACCTCTTGTGCCATTGGGATTGTTTCGATGGCTTTTTGCGTAGGAGAAACTAAAAAAGAACGCGAGTCGTCCGGATTGACCGTCTTTGTCACAAGACCGTTCTGTTCCATACGATCCAATGCTTTTGCAACAGTGCTTTTATCAAGTTTAAGTTCTTCGCATAGATCAGCCTGTGTCATTTTTCCGTTATAATAGAGAAGCTCCAGCAATCCTGATTGTGCATTGGAAAGCCCGATTTGCATGAGCCTGGTATTTAGACCCTTGTTCATTTTCCGGTGCAGCAGAGATATTGTTTTTGCAAGATCCATATTCAATAAACCTTTCATATTTTGTCGATTACATAATTGAGCAAAGTATTTTTTTCTTCAAGTTTTTTCAAGCTGATGATCGTCTTTTCAACAAAAAAACACCGGTAATCATGCCCATTCCCATATGGAAGAATTGCTAAGCTATTTCTATTACGAGGGCTTGCGTTCGGTATACCATCATAGTCGTTCAGCATATGATAAGCGCCATGCAGTCACCCTTATAATGTTGGCAATCCAACCATTTAGACAAAAAATGAGACAACTCCACGATGCCTTTACCGCCTTACATTTTGTTGGCCTACCAACTATTATATGCATAAACATCTGAATCGTCAAGGGATGCACATATGAGAACCATGCTATCATGAATATATAAGACTATCATGCTGATTCCGGATGATTCTTATCTAAAAATTATGCAGAAAGGAAAAGATGCAAAACGCGCCGCAGTGGCTCTTTTCCCAAGAAGATAAAAGGTTCATATACCCTGATGCTCTTGCTGAATTTTTGACACTTAAAGATTAGTCTCTTCAAAACGAACTTAATGCCCTATGCAAAAGACGGCTGCTATCTCCGGCGAATTATATCGCCCGGAGAAGCCGACTAAATCGGTGCTTTCTATATCGCCGTTTTGAGAGGAAGCATAGCGGGTTGTATGCGATGAGGCTGTTGATTCCGTCGTTTCCGGTGTTGCTGCAACGCTCACAACTGTACCCGCAGCTTGAACAGAAGACCGCGCTCTCTGGCAGTGTATTTCTACAATTGCAGCAAAACATATCAATGTTACTCCTTATATTATCATTTTGCGGTGCAGCGAGTTTCTTTGCTGTTTCTTTTCTTCGTGGTCATAATGCTGCCTCCGCTTTCATCAGTCTGTCTTTGTGCCGCTATAGCTGGGCGTCAATGAGTCATCAAGTGCTCTGTTTACGGCCAGGATAACACGGCCATTCACCATGATTGTTTCGTTTTCACGCCTCAAGACGAAGACGGTGCGCCTATTCCCAGGATACCTACGTGAAGCACGCCAAAAACATGAGCGGACAAACGCCTTGAGAAAGTATCCCCGCGATGCAACTGCGCCGGAAAGCCTATCAGGATATGGCGGAGCTTTTCGAGAAAGTTGCTGAGAAGCCAAGCAAAACTGCCAAATCAGCAGAGGAGATCGCATATACATACCGGCTGCCTAAAAGTGTTGGCGATACGCCTGTCAGCTTGAGTCTGAGATTCTGACTCTTCATGTGTGTACATGATTGAGGGCGTGACAGAAGCGCTAAAAAGCAAAAAGATGCGATCCGGTCGATGGCGGAGCAAGTTTGTTTGCTTCTGCCATTCAGGATCGATGGAGAATCAAGACACCATAATCATATTTTATGGCAAGTGATCCCCATACACATGGAAACATCAAGACAAAACGCATGGGGCAGGGGTTCATCGCCGGAGTTTAAAATAATGGAAAAAACTGTATCGGCAATTTTGTTTACGTCCTGCCTAATGGAAGTGATTTGAGGATAGAACGAATCACTATCTGCGCCGTCAAACCCACAGACAGAGAATTCATCCGGAATTTTAACACCGAGAAAATTTGCACGCATGATAAAACCATGTGCGCTTAGATCATTGACCGCTATGATCGCTGTAGGGGCATCGGACATAGAATAAAAATAATCAAAACAGGCCGCACCTCCCGACAGACTGCAATCACTATAGGCGATATAATGTTCAGGCACTTGCAAGCCGAGTTTTTCCATCGCTTCACAAAATCCCTCTAATCTTTCTCTTGCATAAATCGTGGCATTCGGTCCTGCAATATAGCCTATCTTTTTGTGATTGAGCTTATAAAGATAATCGACAAGCAAAGCAGATCCTTTTTTGTTATCAGGCGAGATGCTGTAATAATGCTCGCCGCATAATCCTTCGCGATCCAGCAATATGATCTTTGAAGAAGGATCTATATCGTTTCTTTCGAGGATGTTTTTCCCGGTATCACCTGCATATATAAAAGCGGATGTATGAATGGTTTTGCAATATTCATAGTATTTTTCTTCCAAATCATAGTCGCTCTTCGCATTACAAAAGACAAGAGTATAATTATTCTCAAACGCACGGAAATTCAGTTTGTCGAAAAGTTCCGCGTTAAACGGATTCTGAATATCGTGTAAAAAGACTGCAATAAACTTCATATCTCCATAATTGCTTTTCCTTGCCGAAGTGGGAATGTATTCATTTTCTTGTATCACTTTCATGACTTTGTTTCGAGTTTGCAAGGTGGTCATTTGAGGATGATTGATGACTCTTGATACCGTAGCCATAGAAACTCCCGATAGTTCGGCGATTTCCCGTATACCCAATTTTTTTTTGTTTGAAATTTTTTGCATGGACATTACCACCCTAAAATTATTATGTTTTTTGCAATGTTTATTAACATTATAACAAGGAATATTGATTTATGGAAGATGATTTAGAATTTTCTGAAAATAATTATTATTTAATGAAAATAATGCAAAAAAACAGTAAAACAATTGTTGTTTACGAGCAATATAGAAATTCATTATGAATATTATAAAATAATTTCATAACATCATTGTCATGTTTGGAT
>JBMNTR010000023.1:0-29340 GCA_050945835.1 Christensenellales bacterium
TTAAAGAGTTATGATCAAGGAAAATTTTATAATGAACTCAAAACAAATGATGATTATAATTATGAGAATACCACAGAAGGTAAAAATCAATATATTATAGCATAATTAACAATCATTATTCTTGATCAGGCAATAAAAATTCTAATTTTTATGATATAAGGGGATGAACAAATGAAAAAATAGCATATTATCTGAAAAAAGACGCAAATTATTTGTTTTAAAAACGAAGTCGAAGCGAGTGTATAGGGGCTTTCACAGGGGGTCATATTGTATGAATGAGTACATAGTTGAATTAAGAAATATCACCAAACGCTTCCCTGGTGTAGTTGCAATGCGAAATATGTCTATACAAATCAAACCGGGTGAAATTCATGGGTTAATTGGTGAAAATGGGGCAGGGAAATCCACCTTAATAAAGATTTTGACAGGCGTCTATAAGCCAGATGAAGGCGATATCATGATCAACGACAAAAAGGTGGAGATGAAAAACACACAAGATGCCCAAGCTGCAGGCATCTCTTGCGTATACCAGGAGCTCAATGCCGTAAAGATGCTGTCTATAACGGATAATATCTTTATGGGGCGTTCGATCAAAAATAAAGCCGGTCTTCTAAACTATAAACGAATGAATGAAAAAGCTCAAAGCCTGATGCGATCACTTGGCTGTGAAATCGACCCTCAGAAACCGTGCGGGAATTTCGGAATGGGCATACAACAGACAGTCGAGATTGCCAGAGCTGTGTTAGAGGATGCGAAACTGATCATCATGGATGAGCCGACCTCAAGCTTGGGTGAAAAAGAAGTAGAACAACTGATGGCGATCGTCAGAAAACTTAAATCTGAAGGAAGATCCATTCTTTTTGTCTCACATAAATTAGAAGAACTCTTTGAGCTTTGCGACCGCATTACAGTCATGCGAGACGGAGAATTTATACTGACGGATGCGGTTGCGAATCTGGACAACGATAAACTGATAAACGCAATGGTAGGCCGCACGCTGGATAACCTGTTTCCAAAATACATTGGAACGCGCGGAGAAGAGGCATTGCGCGTTAAAAACCTTTCTTCGGTCGGTGTGCTAAAGGATATCAGCTTCAAAGCGTACCGCGGAGAGATTCTGGGGTTTGCAGGGTTGGTTGGAGCGGGAAGAACAGAATTGTTTCGTGCGATCTTCGGCATAGATCCGATCGATGCTGGAGAAATCTACATCGAAGGAAGACTCCAGAAAGTTAAAGATCCATTAGACGCCATTCAAAAAAAGATGGCATTTTTGACAGAAAACCGTAAAGAACAAGGGCTTGTGCTTTCGCAAACCATTAAAACGAACCTCATCTTAGCGAACATGAAGCGGTTTCAATCAGGCCCTTGGCTGGATGATAAAAAAATTAATCAAGCGGTCGAGCATAATATAAAGGATTTTAACATTAAAACGCCCAGCGCAGAAGAAGTCGTGAGCAAGCTTTCAGGAGGCAACCAGCAAAAAGTAGTCGTTGGGAAATGGGTTAATTCAGATGCTGAAATCTATATATTTGATGAGCCGACGCGCGGTATTGATGTGGGCGCAAAAATCGAAGTTTATGAAGTGATGAATCGTCTTGTGAAAGCGAATAAGTGTGTCATCATGATTTCTTCGGAACTGCCGGAAATACTAGGGATGAGTGACCGTGTAATTGTGATGAGAAGAGGCAGTATCACGGGGGAAGTAGAGCGGGGATCGCATCATTTCAATCAAGAAGATATTATCAGAGCTGCATGGGGGGGAAGCTTATCATGATCAAACAACTATCTAATCAAACTGGAATCAAGCCTGCCGAGTCAAAGAACAGCGTAAAAAAGATCCTGTCGCAAATCGCACCCGCATTTGCACTAATCGTTATATTCCTCATATTCACAATTGTGTCCAAAGATTTTTTCAGATATGAAAATATGATGAATATATTCAAACAAACCGCTATCAACGCCTTGATATCTGCAGGCATGCTGATCGTATTGATCACCGCAGGTATCGATCTGTCCGTAGGTGCGGTCTGCGCGCTGGCGACTTGCATAGCGGGTCTTACGATGAAGGCGGGTTTATCCAGCCCCATATTGATTATATTGATCTGCGTGGGCATAGCTGCGCTTATGGGGTTCTTTAATGGGATTTTGCTTACAAAGCTCCGGCTTCCGCATCCGTTTATTTCCACATTGGGTACGCAGAATATCGCAAGAGGTCTTGCCCTTTTTCTAACAGGTGCGGCCCCGATCAATAAATTTCCAGATGGCGTAACAGCGCTGGGATATTCCACGATAGGTGGATTTCCGGTTAGTTTTATAGCAGTCTTAGTCATCTTTGTCGTGATTCATATCTTTTTGAACAAGACAGCGTTAGGAAGGCAGATTTACTGTATAGGCGGGAATATTGAGGCCGCAAAACTCTCGGGCATTCGAACGAATAAGGTTTTGCTGATTTGTTATACACTCACCGGTGTTTTGGTGGGCATTGCAGGCTGGGTGATGATTGGCCGCGTAGACGCAGCCTACCCATTGACCGGTGAAGGATTTGAAACAGATGCGATCGCAGCTTGTATCATTGGCGGCGCTTCTTTCAGCGGCGGTAAGGGTACGATCTGGGGAACCTTAATTGGCGCGCTTTTAATTTCGGTGATCAGAAATGGGTTGAATCTGGTAGGGGCGTCGTCCTACTTACAACAGATTGTCATCGGTGCTGTGATCATACTGGCGGTGTTCATCGATGTGATGCGTGAACAGTTGGAAATGAAAGCAAGACGGCTTGCTGCTCAATAAAATATGATTTGTTGTTTAAATATAAGAAACAATTTATGAAAGGTGAAAAATATTATGAAAAGAAAATCGGTCTCTAAGGTAATCATTGGTTTGGTATTGATTCTGACTATGGTGCTGCTCGCGGCGTGTGGCGCGGATGCTCCGCCATCTCAAACGGAAACCCCTTCGGAGCAAGCTTCGGCTCCGGCTGCGGATCCGTCTGACGCACCTGCGGAAGGATCGGAACAATTAAGCATCGGCGCTGTGCTGTCTTCGACTTACACAGAATTCTGGTCTGCGGTCGCTTTAGGTGTAGAAGAAGGTGCGCGTGATTTAGGAGTGAACGTCACTGTAGTAGCGCCTGCCTCGGAGGCTGATATCGCTTCGCAGACAAACATGGTAGAAGAGATGATTTCAAGGGATATTGATGCCTTAATCGTATCGCCTGTTGAATCCGCCACGATGGTTGCGCCGTTAAAAGCCGCGATCGATAAGAATATTCCGGTCGTGGTATTTGACAGCGATACGGCAGAAAACAGGGATGTGTTTGTAGGGATCAGCAATAAAGAAGCAGCCGCATCGGTAAGCCCGGTGCTGAGCAGTGTGCTGGGAGAAGGTAAAAAATATGTCATGATCGGGGGCGTGCAAGGACATCAGGCCGACATAGGTCGTTGTGACGGCTTCAAACAGGCGATTTCCGAATCAGGCGGTGAATTGCTGGAGCTTCAAAACGGCGACTGGACGGCAGACAAGGCGATGACGATTATGGAAAATTTCCTGTCAAAATACACGGAAATTGACGCTGTCTGCTGCGCCAGCGATAACACTGCACTGGGTGCTCTGCGTGCTGTGCAGGCGACCGATCGCGACATAGAAGTGATTGGGTTTGACGCAAACGAAAGCGCTGTGCAGGAAGTGATTGACGGCAATATGTTGGCGACCATTTCACAAGATGCCTATAACATCGGCTATACGACCGTTGAATGCGCAGTAAAGCTTGCGAACGGCGAAAAGGTGGATGAATTTGTTTATGTCCCAACACAACTGGTCACAGGCGAAAACGCAAAAGAATTCTATGACTCTATGTGGGGGTCCTGAAAAAGCTTCCTAAAGCATAGGGTGTGTGCAAACCGTACGGAGCGGGCATGAACACCTCGCTCCGTACAAATTTAACAGACTTCGCGATCAAAAAAAGGCGGGTGCGAAGGCTTGCTGTTGCAAATTTATTAAAAATTCAAAGGCGCTGTTATAGGGATGGATTATTTCATGTTTCGTTTTGCATATAGGCAATGAGCGAAAAAAGAATTTGACTTAATTCATCGTGTGCCAGGGAGGTAATCTAATGAATATTTCTGATCGAGAACACTTAACGCTTGGCTTCACCAACAAAGGCTTCGACCGCGGCATGGTGCAGGAAACACTTTATCCGTGGGACACGGCGGTCGAACGTTGGGAGAAAGAGGGGCTTAAAAGTGATTTCAGTAAAAACCTGAAAAAGCCGGAAATCGATACTGTGCTCATGTACATACACCGCGGCCGTGAATACAGGCCGGAAGAGCTGTATTACAACACCATGATGGCGACCACCGTCCATGACTTGAATCGTGAGCTTGGCTTTGATCCGATTATGCGTATGGCGTTTCGTGTGCCGTTTGTGAGTTTTGAAGAAAAGATTCTGGAGGATACAAACGAATATTATATCCGATATGATCGTGACGGCTGGACGCGCAAATACTATAAACATTCCGAGTTGGTAGAGATTATACGTCCAGTGCTGCAAAATGAAGAGGATTGGGAAAAGCTTAAAGAAAGAGCGACACAGCAACTTGAAAAATATTGCACAAAAGAGAATGTGGAGAAGATGTACGGGCCTTTTCGGGAAGGCTGTAAAAACGGAGACTTTTCAATACGTTTCAGACTGACCGGCTTTTTCTGGGCTTCACGCGATTTGTTTGGCGTAGAAGGCCAGTTCTACGCATTTTATGATTATCCGGATATCATACACGACATAAACCAGTTCATAGCGGACACCTATCTCAAGCAGATGGACATGATATTAGATGTCATCACACCGGGCGTGCTTTTCTTTGAAGAAGATTTAAGCGGCAAGAACGGGCCCATGATATCTGCTGAAGTTTTCAATGAATTTGTCGCAAAATATTACAAACAAGTCGTGCCGTTTTTCAGATCAAAAGGTGTGCGGGAAATATTTGTGGACACCGATGGCGACTTTAAGTCGCTTATACCACACTTTATCCATGCAGGCATAGACAGCTTCCTGCCTTTTGATGTCAACGCGGGCATGGACATATTCGAGATACGCGCGCTTTATCCTAAGCTTAAAATAATCGGCGGGTTCAATAAGCTGTGTATTGAACAAGGCCCTGCAGCGATTGACCAGGAGTTTGAGCGTCTGCTTCCCATCATCAAGCAGGGAGGGTATATGCCGGGATGCGATCACCAACCTACGCCGGACACAACGCTCGAAAGCTATCGGTATTATATCAAAAAGCTTACCGAAGTGATGACGCAATACAGGGGTGAAAATGCGATCGATCATCAACTGGATTGATCTTCCACCTATAGAATAAAACACCAACACTTAGGCAAGCTGGCGTTGAACTGTGCAAGGTGTCAGCTTGCTTTATTCATGCGCTTAAGCGTGATGTACCCCCCGGATGCTCTGATTCCGTAACACGAAGAGCCGTGGGGCATGTATTCGCAGCCGGTTAACCCTAAAAATATGCCTCCTTGATTTTCGATGCAGCATATGGATCTTTGGTTTTCCAACACATTCCCTTCTCATTCGCAAACATACAAGCAAAAACTCTTGCTTCATTCCTCCTTTCGCCATATGTCAACGTGTCCATCACGACCCCTTCCGGGCATGGTGCTTTCCCTGCGCCAACAGTGATCATGTCACATCCTTTTCGCTTCATTTGGTGTACATTATTTAAAAAGGAGTGTGTGATTATGATCTTATATTATGTAATCGGCGCGATCACAGGCGGGCTTTTTGGGTATTTTGTGTTGTATAAGTTGATCGGGTGTGCCACCGGAAGCTGCCCGATGACCGCAAATCCTTATATCTCCACCATTCTGGGCATCGTATCGGGTCTGCTCGTTACGGGTATCATCATTTCATCTGTAAATACGGAAGATGCGGAAGAAACGCCCTCTACTCCAGCCATAGCATATATGAAGATAACAGCAGAAGACGCCAAATCCAGAATCGACAGCGAACAAGAAATCATACTGCTCGATGTACGCACTGAAGCGGAGTATAATGTAGGGCATATTCCCAACGCGATTTTGATCCCCAACGAAACTATCACGGATGAGATGCCTGCATTGCTGCCCGACCTGGACGCCGAGATCCTCATCTACTGCCGTTCGGGAAACCGCAGCGCACAGGCTGCCAAAAAGCTCATAGCCATTGGATATACGAATGTGTATGACTTCGGCGGCATAAACGATTGGCCGTACGACATAGTGACCGAGCCTTAGAAGGTGTTCTGCCGCTTATATGCCCTCATTTCGATCAGGCCTGAGCGGCAGATGATCCTTGTTTAAACCTGCTGCTTGGCCTTGGCGTATCCTTCGGAATAAACCATCGCCGCGTTGACAGGCTTTATCCCGGCGTGTTATTGTGGTTGTGTAATAATCATCATGGGAGGTAAACTATGTCTATTGAAGAAAAAACGATTGCCACGCCGGATCCCAAGGACGACGATAATAAATTTGTTGATACTGTTTGCTCCGCTGAATTCGGCAGCGAGGGCTGCAAAGATTTTTCAAATGATGCAGAAGAAGCGGAAGAAAGATAGGGTTTTAATATCGAAAATGAAAAAGCACCTGTTCCTCACAGGTGCTTTTCTTATATGGGGCGGCGGTTGTGCCGACCCTTTTGTATTGTATCGCCTGCCTCAAAAGGCGGTTTTGTCATGTGTGTAAAAGATCAACCCGTGCCGCTCATTTCGATCCCTGCGCCGGTCACGCGGGGGAGCGGCTTCTACCATCTTTCCTTATCTGTCGGATTATTCAACACCCCGATCAATACACCTAACTGCAAAACGCCGCCCACAACCTGATTGATGGTGTCGCCCAATGCCACATCAATCGCACCCACCATCAGCAGAATGCTGACGATCTGCGCCGCAATCGCCGCCCACAGCACCGGGCTTTTAAACCTTTTCTGTTCCATAGAATTTCCCCTTTTCAAAATAACAATGTCATCGCCGCGCCGACAGCCGCACCCACCGCACCGGTGATCAGCGCAGTCGTCACCGTGTGCCAGCACGCTGCCGGTCTTGCCTTCAGCCCCTCCACAGACCGCTCTATCTTCTCCTGCCCTTTTTCAATGTTCTCCATCTTCTCCACCAGCCGGGCGACGGACTTGGTAAGCTCCGTTAAACACCCCTGACCCCGAAACAACGTCTTGATCTGCTCATCGTGCCGCGCGACGGCCTGTTGCAGCTCACCCATGCCCTACTGCACCCCCTTGCACCCTCACGTGATCGCCGTGCGCGTAGCCCACCACGCCCTCATAACGCACATGATACCAGTCGCCCTGCTTGCCGTACACCTCCAACACCGCGCCCTTGGGCAGCGTGCGCAGCACGTTCGCCTGCATGTTCGGCGCACCGCGCAGATTGAGCGCTGTGTTGACATCACACACGACCCCCTTCTGTGCTTTGCCTTTTGCTATAAACGCACCGTGTACATACGCGTCGCGCCCGTCATAGCGTATTCTTTCCCATTCGCCCTCTGTGCCGCATATGCGCACCTTCGTGCCGGCGTTTAGCTTGCCCAGCGGCGCTGCGTTTACAGCCGGTGCGGCCCTTACGTTCACATGCGCCAGCGCTTCGCCCGCCACAGGCTGTGATCCTTTGCACCCATACACCTTGTAGCCCCAGTTTAAATCCACATCCCCATGAATCCCTTCCACCTTGCCCCGGTCTGTGTATTGCCAGATGGCGCAATCATAGCCGGGGGCAGCCGCCCAGCGCGCCAGCCACAGGTCATAGCCTGCCAGCTCCTCGTAATACACATGGTTGCGTATTCAGTTGGGATTGCTGTACAACGCAGGCGTATATCCTGCCGTCTTGACCGATTCAAGCGCTGCGATCGCCATATCGGTGTTCAGCCGCTTGCTCAACCCCTGCTGCCGTGCGTCCTCCTGATCAAACGCCAGCGGATACGTCAGCCTGTACCCATTCAACGCTTCAATGGCAGTCCGTGCTTCTTGTCGCGCCGCCTCGACCGACCGTGCATAAGAATAGAAGTAACCGCCCACGGGTAAACCCACGGCCTGCGCGCCCTCGATGTTCTGCGCATACATCGGATCCCGCGCCGTGCCGTGCGAAATGCGGGCCATAACGAATCGTACGCCGTCTTTTTTCACTTTATGCCAATCGATCTGCCCCTGCCATTTGGATACGTCAATGCCTTTCATGCTTTTCATCCTCCTCCTCCTTGCATATTCTTCAAGTACAACTTCTCAATCTGCGCCGGCAGCGATGCCCCCGGTCTTTGTCATAGCTTCATGCCTGCTTCATCATAATCCATGCTTGCTTTCGCAAGCTTCCTCCTTTGCTCACCCCTTCGTGCCGGATTATATGTGTCGATCGCCCCGGCCGTACGCAAAGAAAAAGACCGGCGCATAATAGCCCGGTCTGGGTATCATCGATATGCAATTTATAAACGGCAAACGCACCTCAAGCGGCGAGCCGCAAAAGCAGGCCGCCCCCTTCTGCGGCATAGGCGGCGATCACACACGCGCTGCAATCCGGCACAAGCCCTGCTAATCCCTTTTTAGCTTCTTTGCCCACTCCTGCGCGCGAAAGCCCGCCAGCACAAAGCCGTCGCCAATCAGCAAAGGGCGTCTGACCAGCATGCCGTCTGTGGCGAGCAGCTTGAGCTGTTCTTGCTCGCTCATGGTGTGAAGCTTATCTTTAAGCTCCAAAGAACGGTACACAAGCCCGCTCGTATTGAAAAACCTCTTGAGCGGCAATCCGCTCAGCGCATACCATTGCGCCAGCTCCCCATAGGACGGGTTCTGTGTTTGAATATTTCGAAACGTATAAGGCACATGCTGCTCGTCCAGCCATTTCCGCGCCTTTTGACAGGTTGAGCACTTTGGATAACAGATGAATAACACAGCTTATTCCCTTCTTTCATCATTCGTGTGTTTTCAGCGAAGCGCCATAGCAAAAAAGCCCTCGCCCGCCTTTTTCATTATACCACAGCATCGCCCACAGCCGCCATCACAGCTTCGCTTGCGGGCTCGGCTGCACGCCGGGCAGCGTGTTTGCTTCGGGTTTGGGAAACTGTTTGTTCTTCTGCCGGTGCACATGGATTTCTCCGGCAATCCAAACGACCAAAGGAATGACGATCTGAAAAGGGAACGCATAATAAGCATAATAATCCACGAATATGAACATCTCCATGGTGTTTTTATACAACACCGTGCACAGTGCCAGCACCACCATGCCAACAGGCAGCACCATGGGGCGGTGGCCCTCCAGCTTAAACAGGCTGTTCAACCCCCGCGCCGCGGCCAATATGCATACGGATATCTTCGTAACACCCGCAAGCAGAAGGTTCGACGAAATAGAGCCCTCGATCCTCGCCAGAAAATCGCCTATTTCAATGATGCGCACCGTAACATAGGAAGGAAAATAGCTGAGCTCCATCATCTTGCGGCCCAGCAGGGAGAGGTTGCGGAAAAAAACCAGCAGAAAGATGATGAAAGTCAGCGCCAGCGCACGCAAAAGCATCGTTTTATGATTGTTTTGCTTGGGAAAATAACTTCCCAAACACAAAAATACCACCGTTTCAGCATAGGGAAAAGCGAACACCTGAAAGGTGGTTTCGGCGATCTGTGCAGGAGAATGCTCCAGAATGGGCAGGACGTTGTCAAATTTCATCTGGTTTATCGCCGCAACAAAGGTGATGATGACCACGAACAACACAAAGAAAATCGCGAGCACAGACCATTTCCCTATGGCACGCATGTCGCTTCTGGCAAGGTATACCGTCGTGAGCACCATCATGATCATGATAGGCAGCTGCGGCGTTTCCGGCAAAGCTGAAATCTCTGTAAACTCCGAAAAATTGCGCAGCACCAACGCAGCCAGATGGATGCAATACCAAATAAACAACACAGAAACAGCCTTGCCGCCTATTTTTCCAAACAATGTCTCTGCAATTTCAAAAAGCCCTTTTTCCGGAAAGAGCTTTAAAATCCGCGCATACATCAAAAACAAGGGAATAGCCATCAGCGTAGCCAACAGAATGGACAGCCATGTGTCCTGGCCTGTTTTGGTGTTGATACCCATGATCACACTGCTGCCGAAGTTGAACAGCACGATGCTGAACACAGCCTGATTTAAGCTGACTTTCTTGTTTTGCATAGGGAAATCCTTTCGAAACTCAATGGCTTTAGGGGGATGGCGGCATGGGGAGTATCGCATTCAGTGCGTCTTTGATGACGCTCGATACACCCGGCATACTCACATTCAGGCTATAGGGCACCAGTATGCTAAAGCTGACCAGCAGCATGAAAAAATATATGATCTTTCCCCGCCTGCTCACCTTTTTTAATAGTGTGAGGCAGTCGAAAAGAATGATCGTCAGAAATAAAACCAGCACGATGACAAACATATTATCCTTCACCTATTTCGTGAATGCGGTATTCATAACCTCTATCTTGGCAGAAACCTTAACCTCCAGAGTCGGGTAAATCTCGTCCCACGAAGAGGAAATTTGATTCCAAAGCTCTAGATCGCTCTTGTAGATCATATCTCCAAATCCTAATACATCGGCACCGAACTCATGTTGCAGAACATCCATCAGCTCCTTGATATCTTCCGCCACCACCCGGGAAGCCGTCTCTTCAATCTGCCGGATCACCTGCTCATCCATCATATCCAGATCACTTTGGTTCTCTGCAACCGCCACATCCATATGCGTGTCAATGCTGATGGTGATCCGGTCCTGTTCGTAGGCATAGGACATGCCTGTCTCGCAGAAAAAGATTTCCAGCGCCAAATCATGCGTCGGCATATCATCCGACATGGAAATGGGCAATATGCCGCTGTTCAGCTCATTTTCAATAACCGTCACATATCTGGATTGCCTGGGTGATAAAAACCCCGCCAATTCCTCCCCTTTTAGTACGGCCATGCCATTAATTTCTGCAATCTCCTGATCCCCGTTCTCTATCTTGCGCAGCACCGGAATCACAGCCGAATTTCTTGGCGAATGCAGATTGTTGTAGACCTGATAAAGATATATGTTAAAAGAGGTGCCCGTCACGTCCTTGTCTTTGCGCAGTATGTCATAGAGCACCACGGACACGATATGCGTGGCTTCCTCGGAGCCTTTTAACATTTCGCTCGCGGTTTTTTCTTCAGAAATGGCGATGCACACGGTTTCCCTGCATTCTCCGTCACGCAAAAACCAATCGAGCATGGGCAAAATGCCTATCTTCTGTATAACCTGCTGGTTGATGATGAGCACATGGGTCGTACCAAAAAAAAGCCGGTCCGCTTCCTTGCGCTTCACATTCCTGGCCGTATCGAACAGGTTCACACCCTGCGCATTGACCGCTTTGCCCACGACATTGCTGTTTTTGTCCCCCCTCGTCATATCCGCCACCTCATAGGTGATATCAAACAGATTCTCCTTCTCATCGAAATCGATGGCGATCCCCACCACGATATTCATCTGATCCAGGCTTCTGTAATTCCAGCACCCGCTCAGCACCACGGCTAATATCACGCTCAACAGGCAGAGCAGCCCGCGTTTAATCATCGCTGTCACCCCTTGCTTGGCGTGTTTCGTCCATATTCAGATCCGGCGGACGTTTGATCATCATATGCCAGGGCGCCCGGATCAGAATGTCCTTGATCGCCTGTATGCGGAAGCTGCCCTGCAGGGATGTCTGATCGAAGCCAAATGATTTCAGGTTGTTGATATGGAACACCAGCAGGCAAAGGCCGATGGTAAGCCCGAAGAAGCCGAAAGATGCGGCCATCATCAGCAACAGGAAGCGCCAGAATATGATGGGCGCGTTGAGCTTGGGCACCACCAGGCTGGTGATCCCCGTAGCGGCCACCACGATGATCATGGGCGCTGCCACCAAATTCGCCTCCACCGCAGCCTGGCCGATGACCAAAGCGCCTACGATGCTCAAGGCTTGGCCGATGTTGGAGGGCATACGGGCACCCGTCTCCCGAAGGATATCGAACACCAGCAGCATGACCACCGCCTCAATGGCGGCGGGCAAAGGCACGCTTTGCCGCTCCAGGGCGATGCGCATCAACAGCGACAGGGGCAGCATTTCCTGATGAAACGCCACCGTGGCGATGTACAGCGCAGGAACAGCCACCGTCAGAAAAAATGCACCGATGCGGAGCATCCGGGCAAAAGAGGTGTAGTAAAAGTTGAAATAATAATCCTCGCTGCTCTGAAAATTTTCAATAAACAGATGCGGTATGGTGAGTACCATGGGCGTGCCGTCCACAAATATGGCGATGCGCCCTTCCAGCAGCTTGCCCACAATCACATCCGGCCGTTCGGTGTAGCCTGTGCTGCGAAAAGGGCTGTACCGGCGATCGCGTATCAGTTCGGTGATGTAATTGGAATCCAGCACACCGTCGATCTTTATGTGGCCTAGCCGCGTAAGCAGATTGCTGAGCAGGGATTTATCGACTAAGCTGTCAAAGTAGCACACACACACCGACGTTCGAGTGCGCTGGCCCAGCGTGAGCATTTTGGTTTTGAATTCGTTGGTATGCACGCGCCGGGTAACCTGTGAAAGATTCTGCATTAAAGATTCCGTAAAGCCTTCCCGCGGGCCGCCCAGCACCTTCTCGTTGTCCGGCTCCTCAATGGAGCGCAGGCTCGGCTGTTTGGTGTTTAAAATGGCGGCCTGGCCGCATCCGTCGGCAAACAATATCGTATCGCCGAAGGTGACGCTTTCCACCACGTCCTTAAAGCAATCGGTCGTTTTGGTCTCCCCGATTTGCACCACATCGGCTAACAGCGCATCCGTCAGCGAACCTTTCTGATTGGGCGTGATGGTCATCAGAGGTTTTACGATATGGGTGTTGATGATCTCTGAATTCACCATGCCGTCGCAGAACACCAAAAAATACCGCAACGGGCGCTTCTCTTCGTTTTGGACCACCTCTTTATAGCGGATGATATCCATATCCTTAAAAAGCCCTTTGCTGATGGCGATGTTATCGTCCAGCGACAGGCTCACTTTCTGATCCTCAAGAGGGCCGTTCCATTTGCTAATCTTTTGCTCTACCGCCTGAGTTCTTCGGGCACGCATTTTTTTTAAAAAACGAAACATATTCTCTCCTTGAGTCATGACCACCTGGGGCGTTCTTCGCGTAAAAAGTCTGTTGCGCAGGGTTGTTTTGGCCCATGCATGTTTTATTATGAGGAAAAAAACCTTTATTTATTCCGGCGCATACTATAAAACAGCCATATTAAAAACCTTTCTTTATCTTAGAGAATATACAAAGGCCGCAAGCTAAAGCCTGCGGCCCATCGCGCCTGACGCTCTTTATGCAGTATGCAGCCTTGTGTAAGGGTACAGCCCCTCCTCCGCTATGATGTGAACGATGCGCCAAAACATGCCCTCGTGCACGAGCTTCAGCTCAGCTTGGTAATCCGCGTACGGCCCGGTTGAAGTCGCTGTGGAAAACAGTATGCGCACGATGCGGACATCCTCGTTAGGGCTTTGCACTTCTAAAAGCCGATAATCTTCCACCCACGGGCTCGATTGCCCCGTCACCCAGTTGGGCGCGCTCGTTTCCAGCTGCGCGGCGTATTCAGCCTTGAGATCTTCATCCATAGCGGCGTATTGGAGCGCGGCACTCCTGTTCTTCAGGCCGCTTGCCCACAGCAGAGCGGTGTGTACCGGATCACATGTCCCCACCTGATGTATGGCCTCCATCAAAAGCCGGCTGCGTACCTGAGCATCATCATATTGGCGCATGCCGGCCGCCGCACCTGTCGGCTCGCCGCTCAACATGCTGCCCGATATTTCCAACAGCATATAGAGCACGAGCAAACAGATCACTATGGCCGCACCCCTTACACCTAGCTTGTTGAGCCGAAAGACTTTCATCCGCGTTGCTCCTTTCCCTGTCCATACTGCTATATGTATATGGCCATAGAGGGCGTTCCATGATGCACATCCATCCGCCTTTAAAAACGCGCCGCTAGGCTATACCTAAGCCGCTTGGCTCCTTTTCGTTAAAAAGCGTTAAAAAAGGCCTTTGCCCCTTTAGCAAAAGGAACAAAGGCCTTTTTTCATCCATCGTGCTGCGTTTAGCGCCGCTTATGAATCTGTTTTTTCAGTCTGTTCTTGAAGCTGAAACTTACCCACCATATCCTTGAGCATAATGGCCTGCCCGGAAATCTCCTGAGAAGACGCCGCCATCTGTTCCGCGGTGGCGGAGTTGTTTTGCACCACCGCCGACAACTGCACGATGCCCTTGTTGATCTGGTCGATGCCCGCAGCCTGATCCTCCGAAGCCGCCGCGATCTCGCCGGAAACGCTGACCGTCTTTTCCACGCCGTTTACGATGTTCGAAAGCGCGTCTGCCGTCACGTTGGCGAGCTCTGTGCCCGCCCTTGTCTTCTTGATGGATGCATCGATCAGGTCGGTCGTCTCCTGAGCCGCTGTGGCGCTTCTCGCCGCAAGGTTGCGCACTTCTTCCGCCACAACAGCGAAGCCTCTGCCGTGTGCGCCGGCCCGCGCCGCCTCCACAGCCGCGTTGAGCGCCAATATATTCGTTTGGAACGCGATGTCGTCTATGGCTTTGATGATCTTGGATATGCTCGCAGAGGATTCATTGATCTCCTGCATAGCCGATTGCAGCGCCTTCATCTTTTCATTCCCGTTCTCGGCTTCATCCTTCGCCTGCTGAGAAAGCCGGCTTGCCGTGTTGGCGCTTTCGGCGTTTTTCTTGGTCTGATCGGCGATTTGAGCAATAGCCTGTGTCAGTTCTTCCAGCGCGCCGGCCTGCTCTAGGGAGCCCTTGGAAATTACCTGGCTGCTGCCGGATACCTGCTCCGTACCCACCGATACCTCCTCCGCCGCCGCGTTTATATCGTTCAAAACGCTGTTAAAAGCCTTGATGCTCTTGTTGATGGATGCCTTCAGCTCCGCAAAATCACCCATGTATTCCGATTCGATGCGCACGGTCAAAACGCCCTTGGCCAGCTCTCCCAATACGTATGTGATATCGCTGATATATCCTTTGAGCGTTTCGATGGTGTTGTTGAGCGCATACTTGATGAGCGCAAAGTCGCCCTTGAAATCCCCCGTCACACGCACGTCGAGATTGCCTTTGGAAAGCTCGCCCAGCACATCGGAGGATTCCCTGATCGGTTCGATCACAGCGTCCAGCGTGGCGTTGATTCCCTCCACAATTCTGCGGTATGTGCCCTGATGCCTCTCAGCGTCCGCGCGCACCGTCAGCCGCCCTTCCATGGCGGCACCTATGAGCATATCCGTGTCCGATTCAAGCTCCTTGATGACTTGCAGGATCGTCCCAAACGCCCCTTGGATCTGCCCCACTTCATCCTTGGATACCTTTTGGCCGGCCTCCGCTTCGATATTCATATTGCCTGCCGCCAGCAGCTTGGCGTTCTGTGTGAGCTTCTTGATCGGATGGCTGATGCCTTTGGCTGTAAAAAATCCGATGAGCGCCGAGAGCACGACCACCACCACCGTTAGAATGATGGTCACCCGAAAAACGGACTCCGCCATCATATTATTGCTGGTGGCCAATGCGGCAGAATCTCCGGTTACAGCAAACATAAGGCTTTCCACTGCTTTTTCCATAGCCGACTCCGCATCGCGCAATTCGCCATAACCTGCCAAATCCTCAACAACCCAGTCTTTGTTTCCGGTCTCTATGCTTTCAATGGCCTTTTCAAGCAAAGGCTGATACGCAGCATAGGCGGAATTCGCTTTTTCCAACGCCTCCATTTTATCCTGGGATATCAATGATTTGACCGAGGAAAGCCTTTCCACGACTTCCTTGTCCTTATTCTTAATCATGGTAATCAGGGCGGGCAGCATCGAATCATCCTGCTCCAGCAGAATGGATTGGCGCAGCATGACACATTCTTTTTGGAACGATGTGGATACATCCGCAATATTTCTAGACGGCAAAAGGATATTCGCATACATCGTCTTGGAGGCATTGCCCACCTCTTGAAGGCTGAGGGTGGCATAAACGCCCATGCCCACGCCCACAAATGCGATGATAAAAAAACCTGCCACTATTTTGACCGCTATCCGCATATTCCGAAATAGTGTAAAACGCTTCTTGCTGCGCTTCTTTCCGCTCATATCTTTTTTAAACTTTTGTATGATTCTTTGTCCAATTCCCCGTTTGGCATCTTTTTGTTCCGTATTTTTGGATCGTTTTTTAAAGATCTTCATCATAGCACGCTTTCCTTTTCTTTTGTAATTGTTGAATGGCCGCAAAAAAGACCCGTGCTGCCCAGCCTGTTTCGGTTGAACGCGCACACCTTTATCCCCTTGCTACAGTTTGACTAATGAGAAAGAATATAAAAAAACATAAAAGGGTTCTTCATTAAGAATATATCGGTCGCTTATGCCGCTTCTTTAGCATTATTTTCAATAAAAACCTATTAAATTTGACCATATGGCTTCAATAGCACCGAAAAAAGGCGTGATACGCCGCGTTTCTGAGTGTTTTGAACGAAAAGCATATGTTTCATACGGATAAAAAGCAAAGGACCGCGCATCATCTTCGCATGATGCACGGTCCTTTAGCCGCAGTTTCGGGTGCGGTGCATCCAATAGCCTGCGCCTGCAACGCCATGGTTTCCCTGCATAACGCTATGCAAAAAAGGATCATTCAGGCCCGCTCATCCGCTTTCCAATCCGTTCATACATAAATGCCGCGGTTTTCGAATACTATTCTCTAGCTACACTCACGAAAGGCGGCGTATGCAATGGAAATACATGTGGTGCAAAGCGGCGAAACCATACTCGGTATTGCGGGTATGTATAACGTTTCCCCGCAAAAAATCATCACCGACAACGGGCTGGAAAATCAAGACACGCTGGTGGTGGGGCAGGCGCTGCTCATACAGTTCCCTGAGATCGTACACACCGTACAGCCAGGCGAAACGCTCATGCAGATCGCTCTGCAATACGGTGTCACGGTGCTCGCGCTGCAGCAGAACAATCCGCAGCTCACCACACAGCTGTCGCTGCGCCCCGGGGAGCAGATCACCATACGCTACCGCGGCGAGCGTATACGCGAAGTCGCCATCAACGGGTATGCCTATCCGCACATCAACCCCAGCGTGCTGCTGCGCACGCTGCCCTTTTTAACGATGCTCACCATATTCGGCTATGGCTTCACACAGGCGGGGGAGTTGATCGAAATCGACGACCAGTCGCTCATCAATATGGCGTATCAGTTTCGCGTAGCGCCCATCATGCTGCTGTCCTCCATCACAGAGGACGGCAACTTCAGCGGTGAGCGCGCAAGCCTGCTGTTTCAGGATACAGCCTTCCAGAACGCGCTGATTGACAAGATCATACAGAAGATGTGGGAAAAAGGCTATCTTGGCTTAGACGTGGATTTCGAATACATCAACCCCGAGGACGCGGATGCGTTCATGGCGTTTCTGCGCAACATCACAGAGCGCCTCAACGCCCAAGGCTTCAGCGTCAACGTAGACCTTGCGCCTAAAATTTCGGGGGATCAGATGGGCCTGCTCTATGAGGCGCACGATTATCCGCGCGCAGGCGCCATCGCCAACACCGTGCTGCTGATGACATACGAATGGGGGTTCTCCCACGGGCCGCCCATGGCCGTAGCGCCCATCAATCAGGTGCGGCGCGTGGTGTCCTATGCCGTGGGCGTCATACCGGTCGAAAAGATATTCATGGGTATCCCCAATTACGGCTATGTATGGCGGCTGCCCTACCAGCGCGATATCACGGTGGCGACCTCCATAGGCAACCAGTATGCCGTACAGCTCGCCGCGCAATACCGCACACAAATACAGTTCGACGAAACCGCGCAATCGCCCTTCTTCTACTATACCAACCAGGAGGGCTTCCGGCATGTGGTGTGGTTTGAGGACGTGCGCAGCATACAGGCCAAGTGGAATCTCATAGACGAAAACAGCCTGCTGGGCGCGGGCTATTGGAGCCTGCTGCGCCCGTTTGCGCAAAACTGGGCTTATGTCAACGGCTTATATACCATCCGTAAGATCGTAGAATAGCATAGGGCATAGCATATTTACGGCATGAACAAATGCCGTACCCTTCACATATGCATAGAAAATCGCGGGTCAAACAAGCTGATCCGCGATGCTTTATACTTCTGCAATCATAAAAATTTTTTTCTACGCCGGCGTTTGGCCTACGCCTTTCATGATAAAATCTGATCCCCCAAAAGCCATCAGGGGAAATAGGTGTCCAAGAAGCTCAGAACAGCTTGGCTGAATGCTTGATCCTGCGCCGGGGTGTCAAAATATTCGTCATAGCATACAAAATGTTCATCGCCTTCACGGATGAAGGTGGTGACATCAATTTGATGCCTGTTTGCCTCATCGTGCAATCTTTCAAATTCCGAATAAGAGATCTGGGAATCTTGCGTGGAGTGCATCATCAGAATGGGCCGCGCGCCCAATTTTGATATGCCGTTAAGCGGCGAATATTTTAAGGCATCAAAACCAAAATGGAAACCCAAGTACATATTGACAAAAGGTTTTTCCAAAACACCCATCGCCTTAGGGATGCCCGCTACAGCCATGTATTCCGCGAACAGATTCGACCAGGAGGAAAAGGCGGAAATTGAAATCACCGCATCGATTTCGGGAATCTCTCCCGCCGCAATGATCACGGTACCTCCGCCCATGGAGGTGCCCATTGCCACGATGGGCAGATCTTTGCTCTCATCGTCACCCGCCAGATAATCCACCCCGGCCTTCACATCCAGCCATTCGGTCATCCCCAAACCGATTTCATCACCCTCGCTTTCGCTGCGGGCGCGCATTTCAATCAGCAACGAGTCCCAGCCCTCGTCGGCCAGCATATTGGCATATCCAAAAAAAGCCGTGACCGATGGATTTTCAATCCCCGATAAGAGAATCACCGTGCCTCTTGGGCTGTCGGCCCGGGTCCGCCATGCGGCAATGGATAGGGAATCGTCTGTTTTGAGTGTGATTCGTTCGGAATCAATGCCATAATCTGTGGATATATACTGTCTTTGTTCAAACCGTTGGCCGAGAAACGCAGGCATCACCACAAAAGGAACCGTGACGAGGGTTCCTATGAAAAGCACGACAAGAACGATCGCAACAATGATCAGAATCTTTTTTGCCTTTGGCTTCTTACGGTCTGCTGTTGGCGGATGTGAACGCATGAAAAGCATCTCCTCGCGATGAATTTGCATCAGATTTTATTATCCTATTGTTTCTTTTTAAAGTCAATCAGGTATATTGGGTTTTGCGATTCGAAAAAACGCGGCTTCGGCTTTTTCAAATAAGCACCGCCTGCATCGGGGTTCATAGGATTATGAGCCTTTCAGAATATGAAACGCCATTGACTTACGCTTCGTCTTTTACTCCCCTTGCCTTGCAAAACGGGGAATCTTCATAGGCTTTCTTCGCTCTTTTAATGTCCTGCCGCCGAATATAGACCGTACCCCCGTTCTGCATGAGAAAGATGCGCAGTTCCCAATCCGGTTCCTTGATATAGCGGAGATTGGCGATATAGCTATGGTGACATCGCAAAAACTGGGTGTCCGGCAGCATGGTCTCGATGTCCTTGAGCTTCACAGTCTGGCTGGCGCGCAGGGTTTCTGTCAGCGTACACACCATAACGGATTGGTTCTTCTGCTCGAAATATAGAATGCTGTCCAGGGGGATCTCTCGATGCATACCCTCGATGAGCAGTCTCACAGAAGGGGCATCCCTTTGTTTTCTCAGCGCCTGCTTCAGCACGTCCTGCACATCGGCGGGATGTACCGGCTTTTCCAGATAGGCATAAACTTTCAAACGGTAGCTTTCCAGAGCGTGTTCTTTGCTGGATGTGGTGAAGGCCAGTGTCACCGAGGCATCCATCTCTCGAATTTTGGCGGCAACTGTGATGCCTTCCTGCTTTCCGCCCATGTAGATGTCTAAAAAAATCAAATCATACCGCTCGGCGGCGAAGGAGTTGAGCAACGCCTCCCCCGAGGTAAAGGTTTTGTATTCGGCGGGAATCCCGCCTTCCAAAATGCATCGGAGGAGTTCTTCTGCATCCTCGGCCATATCCTCATAGACAGCAATCCTCAGCAGCGCTTCCAAGGAGGCTCCCTCCTTTCGACTTTTTACCTCCTTATTTTACCATAACATGAGAAAACCAACAATCACATATTTATAAATTTGTCAAGTACGGTTTTCGCTGGACTGACCCGCTTTTTAGGTGCTGTAAATTTTATAGGCAACCTTTTATAATAAATATTAAGTAAAAAGGAGGATTTGCAGATGGAAACGGATGTGCGCCGTTATTTTCACAGCTATATGCTGCTGCAGAAGACGACCAATTCCCTGCTCACCCGTACCGCAAGCGGACTTTGCCGCGGCGGCATAACGGATATGGATATCCTTTGCGAGCTGCTGAATAAGCACCCGGAAAAGCTGCTCCAAATTCGAAACATCGGCGAAAAAAGTCTCGCCCTGTCCCGGGCAGTCTGCGCATCCTACCGCCGCGGAAAAGATGGCGCCGTCTGACGCCAAAGCACCTTTTTCGCACATATCATAATAAAAACGAACAGCCGCGCAAACATGGCACACGAGGAGGCAGACTGCGCAAATATATGAAGCTCAGAAGTGTTCTTCCTCTTTAAAGAAAAGAGCATACATACAGAAGGGGGTGTGTGATGCCGGAGTTTAGTGTCGCAAGAAAAGAGATCAAGTACCTTTTAGATACAAAGACCGCTTTCAGTCTGCAAAGAAAACTGGGGCTGATACTGCCCGTAGACCGACAAGCAACACAAGGCGGGTATCTCGTACGCTCTCTGTATTTTGACACCCTATACGACAAGGACTACTACGATAAAATCGACGGCCTTGAGATGCGCCGCAAAATCCGTCTGCGGATATACAGCCCGGAAGATACCACAGCGAAGCTTGAAGTGAAGGAAAAGTGGGGCGGCGATCAATGGAAACGCTCGGCGACCATTTCAAAAGAAGATGCCCGGCGTCTCATCGCAGGGGATTATCACGCGTTGCGTCAAAAGAACCTATCCCCCTTTTTGCGAACTGTTTTGCTGAAGATGGAAACAGAAGTCTATCTCCCCAAAACCATCGTGGAATTCCGCAGGCTTGCATTTATCGGACAAACCAATAACACCCGCATCACCTTCGATAGCCAGTTAAAGGCCATCGAATCCAATTTCGATTTATTTTCCCGCAATCTTTCTTTCTATCCGATTCTCTATCCCATGATATTAGAAGTAAAATACAATCATTTTTTGCTGAGTTCTATTAAACAGCTGCTCAATTTAGCGGATCAAGTACCTGTCGCTACCAGCAAATACGCCCTCGGCAGACAGATTAGCTTTTACTAAGGAGGCATACGCACATGAACGATTTTCTCATGCAGTTGCTGCAAAACGCAACAGGCACACTTTCTGTTCAGGAAATTCTGCTGAACTTTTTCGTTGCCCTGATTTTGGGGCTGGTGATCTACCTTTCTTACCGGTTCTCTCATTCGAGCGCTGTCTACAGCCCCCGATTTAATACGTCGCTTTTGATGCTCACCATCGTGACCACCCTTGTTATGAATGTGATCGGCAATAACATCGCCCTCTCCCTTGGTATGGTGGGCGCTCTTTCCATCGTACGCTTTCGTACAGCCATTAAGGACCCCAGGGACACCGCCTATATCTTCTGGTGCATTGCCGTGGGCATCTGTTGCGGTGTGTCGGAATATTATGTCCCCGCCATCGGCAGCGGTGTCATCTTCCTGATCATGCTGATTTTCGGAACCGTACATGCCAACGACCGTTATCTGCTCATCATCCGCGCCTCCGGCACCAACGGCGTTGAAGAAGAAATTGAAAAGGCCATTCTGTCCGCCTACTCCGGCAAAGCCATGCTGCGGGTGCATAACACAACCCGTGAAAATGTGGAATATATCTATGAACTCTCCCGAGTGATTCTTAGGAAGCCTCTTCCGGAAAACAAGAGCATCAACACCCTGCTGTATGAGATTGAAGGGGTCGATTTGGTGGACCTTGTGATGCAGAGCGAAGAGGTAAGCCGATGAAATCTCGCCGCAAAAGGCTGCTGGTGCTGGCCCTCGTGCTCCTTTTGATCGCGCTCCCGTTCAGCCTGCAAGCCATCGTTTTTTCTCACAGTGCGCAGCATCGGCCCCACCATAGCTTGGGGTCTGCCGGTACAGGCGATATGGAAAGGGTTCCGTCCGGCACATTGGAGGATTTACAGGCGTTTGAAACCAACCTGCCTATTGTGGTGGTGGATTTTTACGGAGAACCGCTAGCCCCCACGGTGTGGAACGAACAGAAGGGATACCGTGAACCGATTGAGGGGGACCCCTTTGTAGAAGGCACCTTTGCCCTCTACAACAACACGGCAGGGCTCAACCGCCTGAACGATTCACCGTCGATGGAAACCGATATACGGGCAAGACTGAGGGGCCATTCCTCCTTAAGCTTCGCCAAGAACCAATACCTGATCAAGATGTATGATGAAAACGGCGCCAAAAACAGGCAGGATCTTTTAAGCATGGGCGCTGATTGGGAGTGGATTCTCAACATCTCCTATATTGACAAATCCCTGCTGCGCAATTATATCTGCCTGAACCTGGCATCAGAGATCATGGGATATGCGCCCGAGGTGCGTTTTTGCGAAGTGTTTGAAAAGGATGAGGATCAGTACGCCTATTGCGGGGTCTATCTGTTGATGGAAAACGTAAAGCGCAGCGACAGCCGCATCGCCATCTCCGAGTATGATAGCCATTTTGCAGAATCCTCCTACCTGCTCAGCCGGGATCGCTACGAGGAGAGCCGTCCGATACTGGACACCTTTGCCACACGCCAAGGGCTGTCGGAGGGGTATCTGGGGGTGCGGTATCCCAGCAAAAATCAGATCACCGATGTAACCCTTGCGTTTATCGAAGAAGACATCAGCCGCCTGGAAAGAGCGCTTTACTCCGAGGATCACGACGAATTTCTGGCCTATAGGGAATATGTGGATATGGCGTCGGCCGCGGACTATTTCATCATAAACGAGTTTTTTGCAAACTATGACGCGGGATATAACTCCTATTACATCTATAAAGATGTGGGCGGAAAGCTAACATTTGGCCCTGTGTGGGATTTTGACCAGGCGATCGACAATAACCAGCCCTATGTGCTGAAGATAGACTCCACCGCTATGCACGACGGCGTATGGTTCAGGCAAATGATGCAGGACGGCGCTTTCGTGGATCTGATTCTGGATCGATATGCCGAGCTCAGGCGCGGTGTTCTTTCGGATGAATACATCGAAGCGTACATAGACGACACCCTGGGCTTTTTAGGACAAGCTGCAGCAAGAGACTGGAATCGCTGGCAGTACGACGATCATGAGGTCCTTTATAAAGACAGCGAAGCGGGAAAAGTACACCCTGCTTTGTTGTCCAACACCCGAAATTTTGAAGAAGAAGTCGCACATATCAAACAGGTCTTGCAGGCACATGGTGCATGGATGGATGAAAACCTCGACTCCCTTTATCAATTCAGCACCATTGAATCCGACCAGTACAGGGCAACGGCGGCGGATCCGGCATTAAACACCTTCTTTGGCAATGATCGGGCCAACTGGATATCGGGTTCCTTGGTCATCGTGCTGCTCATCGTGTTTTTTTCAAGCATTGTCCTCATACAGCGGGAAACATGACCATATAATAATCGAGCAGGAGGAGGAAACATCATGCAAAAATCCCACACACCATCTTCCAAAAAACGCAGAACGATCCTTTTGGCTTGTGTTGCAATCACCTCCATCATCTATATCGGGTGGCGAATTTTCTTCACACTCCCCTTTCGGTTCGGTGTGCTGGCCACGATTTTCGGTATCGCCCTCGTGGTCGCCGAGGCGATCGCAGTGGTGGAGGCGCTTGTCCACTACCGCAATATGCAAGCGGCCGAATCCCCCGAAAAGCCGGACATCCCTGCACACATGTATCCGCATGTGGATATTCTGGTGGCCACCCACAGCGAGGATACAAACCTCTTGTATAAGACCTTAAACGGATGTTTACACCTCAAATACCCCGACAGGAAAAAGGTGCACATCTATCTGTGCGACGACACAAATCGTGCTGAAATGAAGCAGCTTGCGCAACAGATGGGCGTGGGGTACTTTGGCATGGCGCACAATGACGACGCCAAGGCGGGCAATTTAAACAACGCCCTCGCCCAAACCGATTCCCCGCTGGTGGTGACATTTGATGCCGACATGATCCCCACCAGCGACTTTCTTATGGAAACAGTGCCCTTTTTCTCGCTGCCCAAAATGATCAGGGAAGACGGAGTCTGGCGGGAACGCACACCGGAAGAAATCGATGAAAAGGAAAGAATCGGGTTTATACAGACGCCGCAAAGCTTTTACAATGCAGACCTGTTCCAATTCAATCTGTATGCCGATAAAAACATACCCAATGAGCAGGACTTCTTTTTCCGCGAAATAAACATTGGCCGCAACCGCACGAATTCGGTGGTGTATGCAGGCTCTAATACCGTCATCTCCCGGGAGGCGCTGGAAGAAGTCGGGGGCATCCGTACCGGCACCATCACCGAGGATTTTGCCACCGGACTCGATATTCAGACAGCAGGGTATACGACTTACGCCATCAGCAAGGTGGTCGCGCACGGGCTCGCCCCCAAGGATTATAAGAGCCTGATCAAGCAGCGGCAGAGATGGGCGCGCGGCTGTGTGCAGGTGTTGCGCAGCTTCCGCTTTTTATTCAGTTCTTTGCCGATCCGTGCAAAGGGCAGTTATATGATCTGCTTTTTATATTGGTGGACCTTTTTTCGCCGCTTTATCTACATCATCTCGCCGATTTTGTTCGTGGTGTTTGGCATTGTAGTCGTAGATTGTTCGATTTGGGAGCTGTTATTCATCTGGCTTCCCGCTTACCTGATCTACAACAGAGCAAAAAGGGTCATGTCCGGAAACATCCGAACCGTGCGGTGGAGCAACATTGTGGATGCCGTTATGTTCCCCTACCTCGTCATCCCCGTCATCGCCGAAACCTTCGGCATAAGGATGCGAAAATTTTCGGTCACGCCCAAAGGAAAGACTTCCTCAAGAAACTCCCATATTAAATATGCAATACCCCACATGATTTTAGCAGGACTTTCCGTAGCGGGGCTTGTCTTCTGCATCCGCGATTTTATCATCTGGCAAAGCTATGGCGGCATCATCATATTTTACTGGCTTGTGGTGAACCTATATACTTTGCTGAACGCCATTGTGCTCATCGCGGGCAGAATAAACTACCGCAGTGACGAGCGTTTCTACGCTTCTGTCCCTGTGGTTTTGGATACGGGCACCTTAAAGTTCGAGGGAGAAACCGCCGACCTTTCGGAAAACGGCGTCGCTGTGCTGCTTGAAAAATCCGAATACCTGCCCTATGAGGATCCTATACTGGTGGAGCTTTTCTATAAAGAATACTCCGCACGGCTGATGGCTAAGGTTCTGCATGTGCAGCAGGTGGGGGAATTCTGGAAATACAGCATGAAGATCACCGAAATCACTGAAAGCAACCGGCAGCAATATCTGCAAATCGTATTTGACAGGGATCATACGCTGCCGAATGTGATCGAATCCAACCTGAGAAAAGACACCGTGTCCACCTTTAAAGGCAGCGTGAGCAAGCCGGTGCACTCAAACCGTAAGCTGCCCCGCATCCCCATGCGCGCGGCTTTACCCACAGCAGACGGCGGTCAGGTGGAGATCATCAACTACAACTACGAGTATATTCTGCTGAACAGCACACCCCTATTGGGGGAATCGCTTACGATTCTGTGGGAGGATGGTTTGGAACTCCATTGTGAGCGCATAGGAGAGCAACAGCAGGGGGCAAGCGTACTATACAGGGTGCAGAACTGGCAGGAATTAGCTGCAATGCCCTCCTTCCGGGAGCAGGTCTTTGCCCTCTCGTCGGCAGCAGCAAGCACAGCGCCGCCCACAGCGCCGGAAGATTCGGTGTGATGCTAGGAGGATGAGCTTGAGAAAGAAAAGAACAAGATCAGCAAAGGAAGTCGTTTTTCTCTTGGTGAGCATCACGTTGGTATTGGCGTTTCTTGTGAGCATGGGTCTGGAAACAACATCGCTGCGCCGGGAGGTGAGTGCATTGCAAAACACCCGCGATACCATGGAGCGGCTGCTGGAGGAAAAAAACGCAGCAATGGCTGTCCTTGAACAGAAGCTGGACGCATATCAAAACCCAAAGGGCGGCATCAAGCATCACGGGTGGCTTTCTGTCCATGAAGGACGGCTGTTGGATGAGCAAGGTGAGCGTGTTCAGCTGCGGGGTGTGAGCAGTCATGGTATCATGTGGTATCCTGAGTACGGCAACTACCGCTCTCTCCAAACGCTGCGGGAAAAAGGCGTGAATATCTTTCGCATCGCCATGTACACCGACGGGAAACAAGGCTACGCCGCACAACCAAAGGCTGCCACTCTGGCGTTGCGCACCACACTTGAAAATGTGCTGGGCGCCGATCTGTATGCCATTGTGGATTGGCATGTGCTCGAAGAAGAAAACCCGAATGTCTATGTGGAGGCGGCTGTGAAGTTTTTTGATGAAATCTCCGCGCTCTACGGCGATGAGCCGGGGGTCCTTTATGAGATATGCAACGAACCCAACTCGGACACCAGTTGGAGCGATATTCAAGCCTATGCGCAGCGGGTGATCCCCATTATCCGCAAAAATGCCCCGCAGGCGGTCATACTGGTGGGCACCCCGGGCTATAGCACCCGCATTGAGGATGCGGCAAAGGATCCGCTCCCTTTTGATAATCTCTTGTACACACATCATTTTTACGCCGACATGTCCCGCGGGGGACACGAACAGCGCCTTGCCGCCGCGCAGGACAAGGGCATCGGTGTTTTTGTATCCGAGTGGGGAATGGGCAGCGCGTATGATGAGCTGCAGTTTCGGGAGCTGTCGGAGATATGCGAGACATTTCTGGACTACCTGGATGAAAATGAGATCAGTTGGGTGTGCTGGTCTCTTTCCAACAAAGCAGAGGGGCATGCCCTGTTAAAGCCGCAAACGCGAACATGGAGCGGATGGAGCACAGAGGAGCTTACTCCCTACGGCCGGTTTGTTTTTGACAGGCTTGGCCGTTATGAGGATGAATGATATGAGCAAAAGAATTTTGCGGGTGCTGGCGATGCTTCTGCTGATCGGGGTGCTGGGCGCCCTGATCTATGGGCTTGACCAGCTGGATAGACCGGACTATGACCCACAGTTGAAGCTTGCTTTTGTGGGCACCGCCGACGAGGCCGACTGCATCGTGCTCTGGCAGGAAGATTTCGCTATGATGATCGACACAGCAGAGGAGCGGGACAGCGAAGCGATTTTGGAATTTTTAGCGGCACAGGGCATTGAAAGGCTAGAATACCTTGTACTGACACATCCGGACAAGGATCATATCGGCTCGGCAGCGGATGTCGTAAAGGCGCTCGAGGTGGGCAGTGTGATACAGCCCTTTTATCAGGAGGAGAATGACGCCCATCGTTTTTTGCAGGCACGGCTGGCTCAAAATCAGGTGAAGATCGTCGTGCCCAGCCGTGTGCTGCATTTTATGGTCCATGATCTGGACATCTACATCTATCCTCCGTTGGAAAAAAAGTACCGGGAGGACAATAACTATTCCCTTGCTGTTTGGGTGAAGCATAGGGATGTGTCGATGCTGTTTCCCGGGGATGCCGAAAATAAGCGGGTCGCCGAGTTGATGCGGCAGGATTGGGGAAACGCGGATCTGTATAAGCTTCCCCGTCACGGGCGGGACAGCGAAAATGCCGAGACGTTATTCGCGTTGCTTGAGCCTGTCTATGCGGTGGTTACGGCAAAAACAGCAAGCCAGCGTATGACCGATATTGGAGATGCGCTGGGGGTGGAATGGTTTTTCACGGTTAACAATACGGTGAGTTTTGTCAGCGATGGCACACAGCTCACGCCTGTTCACTAAGAAAAAACGCCCGCACAACCCTGCTCAGCTTTTCGGCAAAGCAGGCCTAGGTGTCCTTTGGTGCTGATTCTTCTGCGCACTTAGCATCAATTATTTGCAACAAAGCACATACAGGGTGCGTTTAAACGACCAAAACAAGCACAGGGGGCAGTTTTTATGATGACTGCCCCCTGTTTTTTGCAGGCACGGCTGTATTGCTTCTGCGTTGTTTGCTCCATATTGCGCAGATGACGCCCGCGCTGCGTCATGTCTCAAATATGGATTCCCATGCCCTGGCGCGCAAGGGAAATGCGGCTTGCAAAAACGGGCATGCCGGTTTCAATACAGATCATTATTCTTGCAAAAGCCGCATGAACTCCCTACCGGTGATGTTCTCTTTTTCTACGATATAACGAAGCACCCAAAGTACAAGTACTGTAACTTGTCGCGTAAAACGCATTTGACCCCGAAAAGCACCTGTCCCGCTATGGAGATATTCCGAGGAATTGCATTATCGGCAACTGATGCAACACCCATCACGGGGTTTCCGGCAGAAGTTATGTTTTTAGGAACTGCTAACATCAGTGGATTTCCTGTATCATTTATTATCGTGCTGATTATATGTGTGTTTTTCAGTGTATTGCTCGGAAAGACTAGGCTGGGGAGACAAATATACTCTGTAGGCGGGAACCAAGAAGCTGCGAAGCTATCTGGCATCAATGTTAACCGCACAAAATCATTTACATATGTTGCAACGGGCTTGTTGGGCGGAATCGCTGCTTTGATACTGACAGGGCGCGTAGGAACGGCATTGCCGCTCGTTGGGGATACCTAGCGTCGGGAATAGAATGTTTTCTGCCAATGGATGTGAATGCAGGGATGGATATTATAGAAGTGAGGAAAGAATATCCGTCTTTGCGATTTATTGGTGCGTACAACAAGCTGGTGATGGAAGAAGGCAAGGAAGCGATTGATGCAGAATTTGAAAGGCTGAAGCCGGTGATTCGTCAGGGAGGATTCATTTGTACGACTGACCATCAGGTATCTCCGGAAACGTCGCTTGAAAACTATTGTTATTATGTCAAGCGGCTGGGTGAAGTGATGGCGGAGTGCCGGGGCGGTCATATCAGCAAATAGCACAAAGAAAACGAGGAAGAAAAAATGGCATCAAGAGAGAGTGCTGACGGCGCTAAATCACAAGCAGCCGGACAAGATGGCGGTGGACTTTGGCGCGACGGGGTGCACATCTATGCATGTGAGCTGTATCGAGCAATTGCGGGAGTATTTTAAGTTAGAGAAAAGCCCCGTTAAG
>JBMNTR010000024.1:0-27949 GCA_050945835.1 Christensenellales bacterium
CATCGTCTTCTTCATTGCTTTCCTCTCCCTTGCCGTAGTTTTTCTTCTTTCACCCTTATTTTATTTCTCATTCGTCACATTCACGTCACAACTCTTTTGTTTCTAACGCTTCTGTTATTTTTTCTTCACGGCGACCGTTGCATTGCTCACAAACGAACCGCACAGATCGTACTTGCAGCACGATCGTCCCGCGGGTTATACTGATAGTTGATTGCATCGGAGTGAAAGCAGGAAACTGCCAAGGGGGATATCTTTGAAAAAATCGAATAGATTCGTCATATTCAATTTCTGTGTCATGACTGTGTTGTTTTGGTTTGCAGACTACGCATTTGCGCCTTATCTGTCCACCTATGCCTATACCATGACCAACAGCGCCGCGCTGGTGGGGCTGATGCTGGGTTCCTACGGCTGGGCTCAGCTGCTGCTGCGCATACCCATGGGCATCATATCGGACAAACTGAACAACCGGCGCATATTCATACAGATCGGCTGCATCGTGAATTGTCTTTCGGCGCTGGGGTTGTTTTTGGCGCCTAATATCTATGTGCTGTTATTCTGCCGTATGCTCAACGGTGCGGCCGTTTCCGTATGGGTCAACCTCTCCGTGCTCTTCGGCTCTTACTTCCCGCCCAAGGATTCCGTGAAAGCCATGTCCCTTCTGAACAGCTGCAACTACGGCGGGCAGCTATTGTCCGGTATAGCGGCGATCTTCGTTTCGGCTCAGTTCGGCATACGCGCCACTTTCCTGCTCGCGGCTGTGGTGGGCGTAGTGCCCATCATCTTCAGCTTCTTTTTAAAGGATAAGCCGCTGGATCGCAAGCCATTGGATATCAAGGAGCTGTTTGCCGTGGGCAAAACCCGTTGGGTGCTCGTCATCTCCATCATGGCTTCCATCAGTATGTTTGTAAACTTCGGCACCACCTTGGGCTTCACACCGCAGCTTGCACAGCGTCTGGGCGCGGATGAAACGATGCTCTCCCTCATACTCATCATCTTTATTTCGGGCGGCGTGGTATTCTCCTTGTTGTCCAACAAGCTGTTTGTCCAGCCCTTCGGCGCGCGCAACAGCGTAATCGTGCTGCTCACGCTGCAAGCCATCACCGCAGCGCTGCAGCCGTTTGCGAGCAGCCTGTTCTGGCTTTATCTGCTGGTGGCGCTCAATGGTATCGCGCGCGGCACCGTGATTTCCATGCTGCTGGGGCTCATCATCAAGCCGTTTCCTTATCTCAAGCAGGCGGCCGCCATGGGGTTTTATCAGGCATTTTACAGCATCGGCATCATCATAGGGCCCACCGTGGCCGGCTCCTTTATCGCGGCATTCGGGCTGGATATGTCCTTTGTCATCTGCGGCGCCATCGGGCTGACCGCCCCACTGCTCGGCCTGCTCTTCATACAGGACGAACGCAAATATCTGCCCTCTTATGAATGATCGCCCGACCAGCGGCCGGTGACACCACAGGGCAGCACGATGTTGCGCGCACGCACCCGCAAGCCGAGGCTGTGAGCCTCCACATGGCCGCCGCAGCGCTGTTGCACCACCAGGCGGAGTATGTTACCGATCACCTGCGCATCCAGCCCGGCTGTGTAGGAGTTGATCACGAAAAAGAGCGGACGCTCACTCAACAGCTCAGCGCACGCTGCTACCAGCGGATAAAGCCCTTCTTCCAGCTTCCACCGCTCTTTCGACGGGCCATATCCATAGGACGGCGGATCCATCACCACCGCATCGTATGTTTTATTGCGGCGTTTTTCACGCTGCACAAATTTCATCACATCGTCTACGATGAAGCGTACAGGCTGCTCTTGCAGGCCGTTGCGCGCTATATTCTCCTTTGCCCAGTTCACCATGCCCTTGGAGGAATCCACATGCGTCACCTGCGCGCCCGCCTTCAGGCAGGCCACGCTCGCACCGCCCGTATAGGCGAACAGGTTGAGCACAGAGGCGTTTTTTCGGCTTTTCAGCGCCCGGCGCATAAAGTCCCAATTGTGGGCCTGCTCCGGAAACAGCCCTGTATGCTTAAAGCTGGCCGGCTTTATGATGAAGCACAGATCCTGATATGCGATCTCCCAGCTTTGGGGCATCTTTTGGGAAATCACCCATCCTCCGTCGCTTCCGCTGCCCTTTTTATAATACGCATGGGGTTTGATATCCTTGCTTTTCATGGGCCATATAGCCTGCGGTTCGGGTCTTAACAGAATCACATCGCCCCATCGCTCCAGTTTTTCTCCGCCGCCCGCATCCAGCAATTCATACTCTTTCCAATCCGGTATATACATCCTTTGCTCCTCATCACACACAATAAAATAATATTGTATCACATCGCTGAAAATTATCACAATATTTCATGCCTGCAAACGTTCCATCATCTGGAAATTTTTTCTTTGCATGATTCAAATTAAAGCAACGAATACTATCTCTAAACCGCGAGTAGTTGTTTTTATTCGTTGATCGTAATGAAATGAATTCATCGCTCGCGGTAAAAGTTGCCAAACGAATGAGGAGGAACCGCAATCATGAGAGCTCGTTTATTTATTATTCTAACAGCGGTATTGGTGCTCTGCCTGGTGCTGGCTGGCTGCACAGACACAACACCCAGAAACACAGCCACACCCACAGCAAGCCCCACCATACCCGAAACAGCGACCCCGCCGGAGTTCGTATCGCCCTCGCCCATGGAATCGCCTGACGCAACAGGCTCGCCCATCGTGACGGACGATATGACTCAAAGCCCGGAAGACACGCTCACCCCCAGCCCAAAGACCACAGAAGGTACAACAGACTAACCGCTCCATTTTCTGTAAATTGCCCTGGGTATCAAAAGGTATCCGGGGTTATTTATTGCATAAAAGAACGAAATGCCCTCTACGTCATCGTATTTGAGGACATTTCATTCTTTTGAGGATGGGGTATCTATCATCAGATGGGGTTGTTGGGATTGTGCCGCGGCGGAGCTCACCCGCCGCGGCGTTAGACTATGGTGCGGTTTTACCCTGGATTGCATAATAAAAGATGTTTGTTCTACACCGCGTTGCTGCGCCAAGGCAGCGTGATCACGATCTGGGCGGTGCTCCCTTTTTCATTGATCTCCATAGAGGCGTCGATGCCTGATTCGCTCATAGCGGCCACCGCTTTTTTGATGCTGTTCACCAACAGACGGCTGTCTCTGAAAACGGCCGTGATCCTTTTTTGAGGCTCATCCGGCTCCGTTTCAAACATATTGTTCAATGTCTTTTGCACGAGGTCTTCCGTGGCCGCAACAGACAATTTCATATTGCGTATGACAGTGATCAGCTTCAATTGCATGCTCTCCTCCGGAATGCGCAGCAACGCCCGCGCATGCCGCTCCGTAAGCTTTCCGGCCACAATCGCATTGCGTACGCTTAAAGGCAGCCGCAAAAGCCTCAGGCGGTTGGCTACGGTGGATTGGTTCTTGCCGATCTTGGAGGCCAGCTCCTCCTGCGTCATATTGTGGTTGCGCAGCAGGCTTTGATAGCCTTCCGCTTCCTCCAGAAAATGCAGGTTTTCGCGCTGTAGATTTTCAACCATGGCGATGAGTGCGGAATCCTGTTCGTATACGCTCACAACGATCGCTTTGATGGTGGAAAGCCCGGCTCTTCGCGATGCCCGCAGCCTGCGCTCACCGGCGATCAGCTCATAGGTGGTGCCCACCTTGCGCACGCTGATGGGATTGATCAGCCCCACCTGCGCTATGGAACGGCACAGTTCATCGATCGACTCGTCGTTAAACGTCCTTCTTGGCTGGTGCGGATTCGGCCTTATTAAATCTATAGGGATATTCTCCAGCCATTGTTCGATTTTAGACGCGCTCTTTGAACGGCTTTGTTCCATAAATTTGAGCATCTCCACAGCCTCCCTCTTCTGAAATCTTTTTGCATGAAGCGTTGGGTTGTTTCATATACATATTAAAGCATATGTTGCGCAACTTTTGGGATTTTAGACAATACTAGCAATGATTATGGTTAAGCTGGCATAATTTACACGCTTTCGACATATTACGCCACTATAAAGAGGTGCATTTTCGACGAATCACGCGCGTTCACGCGCTTGAAATGGTTGCAATATGAGACGGGCAGCGGCTGTGTGCGCTTACAGCGGTGATTTTTTGGGTTGGCCTGCACGGCGTGGAAATTGCGCAGGCGTAGGGCCTGTTTTTTTGCAATGTACGATATAGTGTTCAAGCCCCTGCAGGGGTGTGTGGTCGATGGATTCCAATCGCGCGTTTAAGCGTTGCAGCGCATGCTGTGCCTGCTTCGCCTCCTCGAAGGCCGAAGGCCCCTTCAGAGCCAGCGCATCACCCCCCGTTTTGACGAAGGGCAGCATATACTCCAGCAAAACAGGCAGCTGCGCAACCGCGCGCGCCAACGCCGCATCGAATGACGCACGCATATGCGGCAGCTTGCCGGCGTCTTCCGCGCGCGCCCACAAGGCCTTTGCGTTGGGGATGTGCAGTTCCTGAATCACATCGTTTAAAAAAGCCACCTTTTTGTTGGACGAATCCAGCATACAAACGGACACATCCGGCCGCGCCAACAGCAGAGGCACAGCGGGAAACCCCGCGCCTGCGCCCACATCGATCACACAAGCGCCCCGCTTGATGTAGGGTACGACGCTTAAGCTGTCCAGAAAATGCTTCTGCGCAGCTTCTTTTTCATCGGTGATGGCCGTTAAATTGCGGGTTTCGTTATAGGATAAAAGCATCTGAAAGAAGCGCGCGCATCTGTTCAGCATGTCCTCTTGCTCCATTTGCCAGCCCGCGTATGCAATGCCCTGCTGCAGCGTATCACGAAATTCTCTCAGCATGTCTTAGTTTCCTCTTCCTGCAAACAATGAAAATGGATAGCCCTGCGGGCCCGCCGTAAATGTCAGCCTTTCTTTGGTGGTGGGGTGATCGATGCACAGCGTATGTGCAAAAAGCGCGATATGCCCCTTCTCCTGCTTTCCATAGCGCATATCGCCCCATATGGGCATCGCGCGCGCACTGAGCTGCACACGAATCTGGTGCTTGCGCCCGCTGTGCAGCGTGATGTTCAGCAAGGAAAGCCTCCGACGTTCTTCCAGCTTCTGATAACCGAGCCGAGCAAGCTTGGCGCCGGGTTCCTCCGCTTCCGCCACGCGCACCCGGTCCTTGTGCTGCACAAGGCTGTCTTCGAGTTCGACATGCACACCGACCGGCGTGCGGCAGTCCCATACAACCGCATAATAGCACCGCTGCACCGTGCGTGCGCGAAACTGTCCGCTCAGCCTGGCCGCAGCCTTGGACGTGCGCGCAAACACCATCACGCCACCTGTCGGCCGGTCCAGCCGGTGCACGATCCCCAGATATACGTTGCCGGGCTTTTGGTATGTTTGCTTGAGGTAACATTTCAACGCAGACTGCAAGTCTTCATCACCGCTTGCATCCGGCTGCACCGGCATGTTGCGCGGCTTGAGCACCGCTAATACATGGTTGTCTAGGTAGAGGATTCGCATTTACAGCCCCCGTATTTCATCCAATGGCCAGATGATCAGCCGCGCCATGCCTTCGATCTCGTTTAAAGGCACCATCCCGACCTGCGGGTTTCGGCTGTCCATGCTGACATAGCGATTGTCGCCCATCACGAACACATGCCCTTCGGGCACGGTATACGGCCCGTAGTCGTCCACATCCGGCGTTTGTGTGTTTAGATAGGGTTCTTCCAGATGCTCACCGTTGATATATGTGCTGCCGCCTGTCATTTCAACGACGTCCCCCGGCAGCCCGATCACCCGTTTGATGTAGTGATCGGCCACATTTTCAAGCTTAAGCACCACCACATCCCCCCGAGTGGGTGTTGTGAAGTAGTAGCTCACCTTTTCCACCAGCACATAGTTCTGCGGGTGTAATGTTTGCAGCATAGAATTGCCCTGCACCTGCACAAAATTCACCACAAAAAAGCGCAAAAACAGCCCGATGGCCACGGCAATGGCCACCACGCGCACCCAGCTGAGCACTTCTTGCAGCAGTGTGCGCTGCTTTTTGCGCGTTTCTTCCGTTGGGCTGTGCGGCCGTTCGGCAGGGCCAAAGCCGTTTGCACCGGCTTCATACGCAGCGGGCGGGGCTTCTGTTTCTCCTTGGGGTTGTGCTGTGATGCTCGGCGTTTTTTCGCCTTGCTTCTTTGTTTCCATATTTGAAGCATCCATTCGTTCGTCCATATCTACCTTTCAGCAGGCTGCTCTTCAGGCAGCACTTTTTTGAGCCGCTTTAAAAAATCACGCCTGCCCAGCATAACCACTCTTTCGCAGCCCAAGCATTTTATTTTGATATCCGCGCCCGTGCGCACCACCTGCCAGCGCTCGCTTCCGCAGGGGTGCGGCTTTTTCATGATCACGATATCATGCAACGCAAATTCTTGTAACAGCATTTGTCCTGCTCCATTCAAATATACATTATTGCTCACAACGCCTGCCATTCGTTAAACGGCCAAACCACCAGCCGGGACGCGCCTTTGATCTCGTAAAGCGGCACAGCCCCGATGCTCGCGTCGCGGCTGTCCAGGCTGCGTGTGCGGTTGTCCCCCATCACGAACACATGCCCTTCAGGCACGGTATACGGGCCGAAGTTTTCATCCGCATCGACCGTACCGGGATGAAGGTACTCCTCCTCGATCGCTGTTTGGTCGATATAGGTCTGTCCGTTCACGATTTCAATCGTTTCGCCGGGCAGCCCGATCACCCGCTTGATATAATGATCTTCTGCATTTTCCAGCTTGAGCACCACCACATCCCCGCGGCTGGGCTCAGAGAAATAATAGCTCACCTTTTCCATGAGCACAAGGTTGTGTGAATGCAGCGTATGCTCCATGGAAGGCCCCTTCACCTCCACAAAGGAGACCACAAACGTACGCAGCAGCAAACCCAACAGCACAGCGCCCACCACCGCACGAACCCAGCTTAATATCTCCTTGCGCCGGGTGCGCTTTTTTCTTCTTTCGGATCTGTTGTCCCTGGAGGAAAATGCGACTTGTTCCTCCCCTAAGTCGATATGTTCCGCCTGTGCATGGGCGGCCTGCTCTTCTTCGGTGTGCAGCGCGGAGCGTATACCGCCCAGAAAAGGTTCTCCTTTTTCGCCTTCATGCTCTTGCCGCTCAAAAACCCCATCGGATTCAGACGCCTGCGTTTCCTCTTGCTGTAGTTGTGCAAAGTAAGAATACTGGTTTTCGTCCGGCTCAGCAGCACGCAACCCTTCTTCGTCTACAGGTTCGAATGTCAGCCAGGCCTCTTCTTCGAATTCCGGCTCCGTATGCGCCTGCAAGCCGTCCGTCTGATCGTCTTCGCTGAGCACCGGCTCGCCGCCGTCTGTAAACACATGCAGCTGTCGTGCTTCCCCCGGATCGTGCCCGGGCAGCTCCGCCTCACCTTGCTGCATGAGGACCGGCTTTGATGCTCCGATCTCTTGTTTGGCTCTGGAGTGATTGATCACCGCATCGATCAGGCCGTTTTGCAGGAGGAGCAATTCTCCATCTTTCAGGCGGATGCACGTACTGCGCAGCGTGATGCGCTCCACAACGCCGCGCCTTGTGCCTATCTCCACATCGTCGCCTACGCCGAATGCGTCGTCGAATAAGAGCATCACTCCGCTGATGGTGTTTTTGATGAAGGACTGTGCGCCCAGGCTGACGGCTAAGGCGGTGATGCCTGCCGTGACCAGCAGCGCCACGGCGGCGATGCCCAGCCCCAGTATGTCCAGCCAGACGATGATCATCACGAAATAAACGGCATATCTGATGGCTCTCCTGCCCGCTGCATAGAGCGGATCGCTCCTTTTCAGCCTGCCTCTTCTGCGCCCCCGTCTGTTGAGCAACACGCGTTTTAATATGCGCCGCAGGATCCACATGAACAGACTGGCCAGCAAAAAGACCAATATGATCTTGATGATCGCTTCCACAATCTGCGGCAGACGGTCCCCCAGTGTGTTGACCCAAGCCAACCAGTTGTCATACAGCTCTTCAAAAAAGCGCATTCCATCCTCCTGTTGATCAATGGCGGTTTAAGACTGTTATCCTGATATCCACAAAGCTTTTATAAGGATCATCGCGGCATATGCGTTAGCTGCAGGCGAAAATCGCGCATGCATAAAATGCTCATGGCTGTTTGCGGTTATTATATCACAATGCGTATGGAAGTCACAGCCGCATGGGGCGAATCGCGTTCGTTTTTATAGGGTTTCTCCGCCGCGCGCCGCTTCAAACTGGCTCTCATAGAGGTGGGCATAAAAGCCCTTTTGGCTGAGCAGCGTCTCATGGTCGCCCTGCTCGACCACATCGCCGTCCTTCAACACTAGTATCACGTCCGCATGGCGTATGGTAGACAGCCGGTGCGCGATGACAAACGATGTCTTGCCCTGCATCAGCTGCGCAAACGCGCGCTGTATGCGCTGCTCCGTGCGGGTGTCTACATTGCTGGTCGCTTCGTCGAGTATCAGTATGGGCCGGTCGTGCAGCATGGCGCGCGCGATGCAGACCAACTGCCGCTGCCCCGCGGACAGGTTCTCCCCGTCCTGCTCCACCAGCGTATCGTATCCGTTTTGCAGGCGTCTTATGAAACCATGCGCATAGGCGGATTTTGCGGCTTCTATGATTTCCTGTTTGGTCGCCTGTGGCTTCCCATATGCAATGTTCTGCGCGATGGTTCCATGAAAAAGCCAAGTGTCCTGCAACACCATGCTGAAGGTGTTCCTCAGCGCGCTCATTTTTAGATCGCGTATGTCCGTATCGTCTAAGCGTATGGCGCCTTCGTCGATCTCATAGAAGCGCATCAAAAGGTTTACCAGCGTCGTCTTGCCCGCGCCTGTCGGCCCTACGATAGCGACACTCTGCCCCGGCTGCACCGTAAGGTTGAAATTTCGTATCAGCGGCTTATCCTTCGTGTAACCAAATCCCACATTTTCAAACACGACCTTTCTTGTGCGCGGCGGCTGTTCCTTCTCGCCCGTATCCGGCTCCAGCTCCTGCTGCGCGATCATTTCAAACAGCCGTCTCGCGGAAGCGACGGCGCTTTGCAGGTGTGTGGTTACGCTGGTGATCTGGTTGATAGGCCGCGCAAACTGTAAAGAATAGCTCAGCAGACTGGCCACAGCGCCCACGCTCAGCCCGCCCGAAACGGCCAGCAGCGCGCTCAGGGTACCCACCAGCATATAGGAGGCGTTGCTTATCAGCCGGGTAGACGGATTTGTCAGCGAAGAATAGAACTGCGCCTTGCGGCCCACCGTATGCAGCTGTCCGTTAACGGAGCCAAACAGCTGCTCGCTGCGCGCTTCGTAGCCGTATGCGCGCACAATACGCTCGTTGGTGATGATCTCCTCGATATAGCCGTTCATTTCGCCCAGCAGTTCGCTCTGACGCAGGAACATATTGTTAGAACGCTTCACGATGAAGCGCGCAATGAGCACGGACAAAGGCGTGATCACCACCATGGCCAGCGTCACAAGCCCGCTCAAAGAGAGCATGAACACCATGGTGCCCAATAAGCTCACCACGCCGGTGAACAGCTGTGTGATCCCCTGAGACAACCCCTCGCCCACGGCATCCGCATCCACGGTGATGCGGTTGATCAAATCGCCGTGCGCATGGTTGTCGTAATAGCGCACAGACAGCCGGCTTAAACGCTCAAACGCCTCCTCCCGAAGGGTACGCGCGGTGTTCGCGGCGATCAGGCTGGCCAATGACGACGTGAGCCACTGCCCCAGCGCGCTTATGACATACAGGCAGACGAGTATCAGCAGAAATCCGCCCACTTTGGCGAAATCCACCTGCCCCGGGCCTACGATATAATCCAGCGCGTAGCCTATGAGCAAGGGGCCAATGAGCAGCAATACGCCGGAAAGCAATGCGCTCAATACGGCGAAAATAAGCTGTGTGCGGCTCTCTTTTAAATAGCGCCACATCTGACGCGACACCCCCTGCATTCTCACACGTCACCGCCTTCTTGCGCGCACATGATCTCTTGGTAGGCAGCACAGCTTTCTGAAAGCGCCTCATGCGTGCCAAATCCGGCCACGCTGCCCTCCTCCAGCACGAGTATGCGTGTACAGTTGCGCACGGACGCCACACGCTGCGAGATGATCACACAAGTGCAGGGCAGCTTCGCGATTTCTCTGCGCAGCCGCGCTTCGGTGGCATAGTCCAGCGCGCTGCCGGCGTCGTCTAATATCACGATATGAGCACCTATGGCCAATGTGCGCGCAATGGCGATGCGCTGGCGCTGCCCGCCTGAAAAATTGCGCCCGCCCGCCAGCACTTTCGTGTCGTACCCGTCAGGCAGCGACCGTATGAATTCGTGGATCTGTGCGCATTTTGCCGCTTCCTGGATCTCCTGCATGGTTGCGCTGAACCTGCCCAGCCTAATATTGTCCGCCACCGTCCCCGAGAAGAGCACGCTCTTTTGCGGCGCAATGGCGATTTTTTTCTGCAGCTGCTCTCTTGTGTAGTCCTTCACGTTTGCACCGCCAAGCCGGATACACCCTTCACTCACGTCATAAAAGCGCATCATCAGCTCCGCTAAAGTGCTCTTGCCGCTGCCTGTCCCGCCGATCACACCCAAGGAGCCGCCTTCTATCGAGAAGCAGATATCGTGCAGCATGTCCTCCTGTGCGTCGGGATAGCGAAAGTTCACATGCTCAAACGCAATGGCACAGCACGCTTGCACATTTTCCGCAACACCCTCGCCGTATGTGAGCTGCGGCGTGAGCGCAAGCACCTCCTGCACACGCTTATAGGAAGCGGCCGCGCGCGTGAAGGTGGTCAGCAGGCTCGCAACCACGATCATCGCAGCCAGTATGCTGTTGACATAGCTGATGAACGCTATGATGCCCCCCGTGGTGAGCACGCCCGCATCCACGCGTATGCCGCCAAACCAGACGACAGCCGCAACGCCCAGGTTCATCACGAGCAGCGTGAGCGGGTTGGTCAGCGCGATGATGCGCCCCACACGCACCATCGTTTCCGTATGCTCCCCCGCAACCTGCCGAAAACGTCTGCGTTCGCCTTTTTCACGCACAAACGCGCGTATCACGCGCACGCCGCCAAGATGCTCGCGCACCACGTCGAACATCGCGTCCAGCCTTGCCTGCACCCGCTTATACAGCGGTACGACGCGGGTCATGATCACATAGAGCATCACGCCGAACAGCACGATCACAGCGAGCAGTATGAGGCTGAGCATGGGATCGATGAGCAGCGTGACGACCAGCCCGCCGATACACAGAAAAGGCGCTCTGATCACCAGCCTGATGAGCATGGCCACGGCGAATTGCAGTTGGTTCACATCACTGGTGATGCGGTTGACCAGCGAGGCGGTGTTTAATTCGTCCAGCTGCGCATAGGAGAGCGTGCCGATCTTTTTAAACAGCGCCGAGCGCAAGTCTGTGCCTACCCCCTGCGAAGCGGCCGCTGCGTGGTACTGGCAGACGAGCGCGCATAAAAAACCCACCGCCGCGACCAGCAGCATCCACGCGCCATAGGGCAGTATGATGCCCTCCTCCCCGCCTTTAACGCCCGCGTCAATGACCGCCGCCATGATGATGGGCGGCAAAAGCTCCAATACCGCCTCCGCCAGCTTGAATGCGGGACCTATGATCAATTCCTTTCGATATGGCTTTAAAAAACCCGTCAGTCTGTCCAATCGTTCCTCCTCTGTGCGCCCGTATGACGTGTATTGAGCCGCTGAACGCGCGCATCCCCAAGGTCTGGTCTGCATATCCCATACAAGCCGCGCCCTTATCTAGCCAAGGCAGGTATATAGCGTCAATCCCGGCCCTCACCTTGAGTCGTTGTGTCGCTTTCCGGCGGCAAAAGGTGTGTTTTCTTCTGTTCATCGCTTTTGACACGTTTCAGCGTAAATACGAATTGTGCGCCCATCTCCCAGTTGTCCGCGTAAATGCGCTGGCCCAGCTTGCCCATGATCTCCTTCGCAATGGACAGCCCCAGCCCTGTCCCGCTGCCGCTGTGCGCCTTGTCGGCCTTGTAGAAGCGTTCGAATATATAGGGCAGATCCTGCTGTGCGACGCCTGCGCCCGTATCCCGTACGATTACGCGGACTTCTTGGTCGTCCCATTCGGCATCCAGGCTGACCGTTCCGCTCTGGGGTGTGAATTTGATCGCGTTGTCCAGCAGAATGATGAGCACCTGTGATACCCGGTCCGCATTACCCAGCGCCACGGGACATTGCTCTGCACCCTCCCCCACTATGAACTGTATATCCTCCTCGTGTGCCAGTATGGTATACTGGCTGGCCACGGACAACAGCGTCGCACACAGGTCAAACGGCTCGGCGATAAAGGTGTCCGGGTTGCTTTGCAGTCTGGACAACTCCAGCAAATCGTCGATCAATCGGGACAGGCGCATGGTTTCGCGCAGTATGTATTCATAGTAGCGCTGCCGATCCTGTGGGTTTTCCACCAGCCCGTCGCGTAGCGGCTCGATCAATCCGCGCAGTGCAGTGAGTGGTGTGCGCAGCTCATGCGACACGTTGGCTACATATTCGCGCCGCGTCTGTTCCAGGCGTTCCGATTCGGTGATGTCTGTAAACAGTCCCACAGCGCCCACAGCCTCCCCCGCCTCGTTGCGCAGCGGCGAGAGCGACATGCGCAGCACCACGTCGTTCACCTCAACATTGCGCAGCAGCGGGCTGTTGTCGTGTATCACGGCGTCGAAATCCTGCCACACGCTCTCATCGTTGATCGCATCCATACGCGTTTGTATGTCGCTGATGCGCATGCCGTAAAAACCCAATATCGCGGGGTTGGCGTGGGTCAATTCACCGTTTGCGTCCACAGCGACGATGCCCTCGCTTAAGCCGTCCAATATGCGCAAAAGCCTGTATTTTTCCAGTCTGAGTTCGCCCACCGTCTGCATCAGCGTAGCGGACAGATAGTTTAAGGATCGCCCAAGATCGCCTATTTCATCCGGCGACAGTTCGCTGGCGCGCACGGAGAAGTTGTTGGTGGCCATCGCGATGGCCACATCCCGCATCTGTTTGATGGGGCGTGTCAATTTATTGCCGAAAAAAATGATGATGGGTATGGTGAACAAGAATACGGAGGCTGTCGCGATAAACAGCGTCACGATCAGGCTGGCAAAAGCGGCGCTGGTCTCCGTGAGGGGCTTGAATAAAAAAACAGCGCCTATGATCGTTTGTCCGTCATGGCCATAAACCGCCCGCCCGACCAGCATGTTTTCCGTGTTGGAATAGGACATGATGCCCCCCGAAATCACCAGCTGCTCCCCGTTTAAAACACGCTGTGCATAGGGTCTGATGGCTTCCTGCATGCTGTAAAAAAGGTTTTCCGACATCTCGGTGGCGGCAATATTCGTGCCGGACGCGTCAAAAACCATCAGATATGCGCCGGCGGCGCTGCGGGGCGCCCAAACCCTGTAGATGTCCGTAGACAAATCCCCGCTTAGATAATCACGCGTCAATTCACAAACTTCATCCGCCTGCGGTATCATATCCTTCGCCTTCATAGTGATAAACGCCGTATGCGACAATACGGAATACACCCCGATGGTCATCAGTGAAAACAAGACCAATATGGTGAGTACAAACATCAAAATCCGCTTGACCAGCGGTCTTTTCCTCATGCTTTTACCTCGAATTTATAGCCCACGCCGTAGATGGTGCGTATCCCCCAGCTCACACCTTCCTGCGGCAGCTTCTGCCGGATGCGCTTGATCTGTGTGTCTACCGCGCGCGTCTCGCCGAAATAATCATATCCCCACACCCTGGAGAGTATCTGCTCCCGTTCAAACACCTGCCCGGGATGCGATGCCAACAGGTAGAGCACCTCCACCTCTTTGGGCGTAAACGGAATGGCTTCGCCATCTAAAAGCACTTCGTAGCTGTCGATATTGATGCGCAGCCCGTCATAGCGCAGCACACGCGAAGGCTCCGCAGGCTGTTCGCCGCTGCGGCGAAGCACCGCCTTGATGCGCGCCAACACCTCGCGCGGGCTGAACGGCTTTACGATATAATCATCAGCCCCCAGCTCCAATCCCAATATGCGGTCAATCTCCTCGCCCTTGGCTGTGAGCATGATGATGGGCACCGAGCTGGTCTTCCTGATTTCGCGGCACACCTCCGTGCCGGACAACTTAGGCATCATCAGATCCAGCAAAATCAAATCCGGCTGTTCGGTTTGGGCAAGGCGAAGCGCTTCTTCGCCGTCATAGGCGGACGATTTGGTGTAGCCTTCCTTCTCCAGATACAACCTGAGCGATTCATGCACAGCCTTGTGGTCGTCGCAGATCAGTATGTGCGGTGTTGTCTTCATCATGTAATCAGCCCTCTTTCCATAGTCTCAAGCCAAGTGCGGTCATTGCTTTTCCTATTATAGCGCGGTATTTCCTTTGTCGCAATTATTTTGCTCAAAATACATAATTGTTGCATTGCCTGACATAATTTTGACAAAAACAGAGATTACTATCTATAATAAGCAAAAAAGATAGCAGAAATTGTATCTTTTTTATCAATCATAATGAGGTGAAGAGAATGGATAACCATTGGAATGATTCTTCCGGCGATCAGCCGTCTGAATATCAAAACCAAACGGCAAACAACAACTCAGCAGCGGATGCGGCGGACGGCTTCGCGCAGCAGCCGGATGGCGCGGATAGCCAAGGTGCGCAAAGCGCATCCTACTCCACATCCCAGCAGCAGGATCCTTACGGCGTGTATAGCGAGCAAACCAGCTTTCATCCAGACGAACCGGGAGGAGCGTATCAAAACACGTATACACAAAACAACACATACGCGCAGCCGCCCTACGCGCATCAGCCCCAACAGGGCTATGCAAGTTATTACAATATGCCGCAGAGCGCGGTGCAGTCTATCGTGATGTCCGAACCGAACGCAGGCGAAGAAGACGCGCACAAAAAGCGCAGAATAAGCCGCAAAGGCTTCATGCACCGGCTCGTGCTGGTGGCCGTCTGCTGTTCCTTGATCGGATGCCTGATCGGCGGTACTGTGGTGGGCATGATATTTGCAGGCAATGCCTCCGGGCAAAACGGCTCCGATTCATTGATCGGCGCATTGCCTTCGCCTACACAAACCATGCAGGGCAATTCAGCCGACGATCCGGTCTACGATGAGAAGACAAGCTTTTTAGACGAGGTCACCCAGGGGAAATCCGATGAGCGTCCGGCTCTGACGGTGCGCGAGATCGCCAAGCTTGCACAGCCCGCCGTCATCATCGTGAGCGCCTACACCAATACGAGCAGCATGTTCGGCGGCAGACAAGGCTCGACCGGCTCCGGATTCTTCATCTCCCCCGACGGTTACGCAGTGACCAACTACCACGTGGCGGGCGGCGCTGCCGAAGTCATGATCAAAACCGCAGACGGCGATGAATATGAAGCCCAGATCATAGGCGGCGACGAAAAAACGGATTTGCTGCTCTTAAAAGTGGAAGGCAGCGGCTTCCCCTACCTTGAAATGGGCGATTCCTCCGCTCTGGAAGTGGGGGACTTAGCGGTGGTGATCGGCAACCCGTTAGGGATGCTGCACAGCTCGCTCACCGCCGGCGTGATCAGCGCGACCGAGCGTGAGCTCTCCATCGAAAACACCAAGATGACCTTGCTGCAAACAGACGCCGCCATCAACGTGGGCAACTCGGGCGGCGCACTGTTAAACTGCTACGGCGAGGTGGTGGGCGTGGTCATCGCGAAATCGAGCGGCCTTGGCGTGGAAGGCCTTGCCTATGCCATCCCCATCGACACCGCCAAGCCCATCATCAGCGAGCTGCGCAGCCACGGCTACGTGAGCGGCCGGCCTATGCTGGGCATCATCATGAACAATCTGGCCGTGGGCGGCAATGTGCAGGGCGTCTATGTGCAGTCCATCGTAGAGGGCGGCGCCGCAGAACAGGCCGGTTTGCAGGCCGGGGATATCATTACACATATACAGGACGACGCCATCACCTCAGCCGATGATTTAGAAACGGCAAAGGCGCAATATTCCGCCGGGGATACCGTCACCATACGCTATATTCGAAATTCACAGCAATTCTCTACAGAATTGACCTTTGGCGAAATGCTGCCCGACGAACGAAGCTAAGACAATACCGCGCGCAGCGGGTGTATACGCTCTGAATACAGGCAGGCGCAGCGGAATCCGTGCCTGCCTTTTTGTGTATGTTTTTTACTTTGCGCACAGGCGCGTTTCTGATATAATAGCCACAAACGGCTGTGATGCTGCTGTATGCGCGGGTTTTCGTCTGCGGCGAAGGTTAATGCTATACACCGTACTTTTATGCGCATGCGCGGGTGATGCCGAAGCCAAAAAGGCGGTATGTCACCATACGCGCTGACCATGAGGAGGCTTTTATAATGATTCGAATATTATGCTATGGCGATTCCAATACCTGGGGGCATGATCCCGGCACCTGGCAGCGGCTTGAAACCCGATGGACACAAGTGCTCACAGGCGAGCTGGGCTTACAGGCGGCGGTGCTCGAAGAAGGGCTCAACGGCCGCACCACCGTTTGGGACGACCCCATCGAAGGCGATAAAAACGGCAAAAAGCAGCTCGTCTGCTGCCTGGATTCCCAGCGCCCGCTGGATCTTATCATACTCATGCTGGGTACGAACGACTTAAAAATGCGGTTTAACCTGTCCGCCTGGGAGATCGCGCTGGGCGCGGGATGCCTCGTACAGCTGGCGAAGGATCATTTCGTGCGCAGCCAACTGCCCGTACCCAGGATTTTACTGGTTTCACCCGTTTGGATACACCCGGACATCATCCATTCATCCCTTTTTTGTCCGATGTTCGGCGGGCTGCACGCGCACGAGCGTTCCAAGGAGTTTGCACAGCACTATGCGGCCATAGCCGACGAATACGGCTGCGACTTTTTCGACGCGGCGTCCGTCGCTGCGGCTTCGCCCATAGACGGCGTCCACCTGGATGCCGCGGAGCATGAAAAGCTAGGGAAGGCACTCGCTTGCAAGGTGCGGCAGATGATGGGGATTTAGCGCCGAACCCGATCATTTAGGATGTGCCTGCATGTAAAAATTTGATATTAAAAAGCCGTGAATATGGATCACGGCTTTTTAATATCCTCACACCGAGTACTCCTTTATTCTTTGGCCATCAGCGCGGACACCTCGTTGGAAAACGCGACCGGGTCCTCAATGGGCAGCCCTTCGATCAGCTGCGCCTGCGCGTAGAGCAGCGCGCTGTATGTCTTGAGCATCTCCTGATCCTGTTCATAGAGCTTACGCAGCTTTTCAAATACCGGATGCTCCGCGTTGATCTCCAACACACGCTGCGCCTGCGCCTTCTCCTGCGCGGGCATGGCGTTGAGCACCTTCTCCATCTCGATTGAAAGCACGCCCTGTGTGCTCAAACAGATCGGATGCCTGCTCAGCCTGCCGGAAAGCTGCACGCTGTGCACCTTGCCCGAGAGCGCTTCCTTCATGAAATCGAGCAGCTCCTTGTTGGCCTCGGTCTTCTCCTGCACATCCTTCTGCTGCTGCTCATCCTCGATCCCGATATCGTCGCCGGACACGGAGCGGAACTCTTTTTTTGCATATTCGCGCAGCATCTGTATGGCGAATTCATCCACATCGTCCGTTAAGCAGAGTATGTCGTAGCCCTTTTCGCGCACACGCTCCGTCTGCGGCAAAAGCTCAATCTTGGCCGCCGTCTCCCCGCAGGCGTAATAGATGTACTTCTGATCTTGCGGCATAGCGTCCGTATATTCCTGCAAGGTCACGAGCTTCTTTTGCGCCATGGAGTAATAGAGCACAAGATCCTTCAGGTCTTCCTTGTGGGCGCCAAAGCCGCTGTACAGCCCGTATTTAAGCTGCATACCGAACTCGCCGAAGAATTTTTCATAGGTCTCCCGCTCGTTTTTCAGCAGCCGCTCCAGCTCCGCCTTGATCTTCTTGGAGAGATTCTTCGCAATCGCGGCCAGCTGCCTGTCCTGCTGCAGCATCTCGCGCGAGATGTTTAAAGACAAATCCTGCGAATCCGCCAAACCTTTGATGAAGCTGAAATGATCGCTCAAAAGATCCGCGCACTTGTCCATGATGAGCACGCCGTTGGCGTATAGCTGCAATCCCTTCTCGTAGTCACGCGTGTAGTAGTTATACGGCGCTTTAGCAGGCAGATACAACAGCGCCTGATAGCTCACGGCCCCTTCCGCCTTGACATGGATCACGCTCAGCGGATCCTCATAATCATAGAATTTATCCTTGTAGAACTGATCGTATTCCTCGCGGGTCAATTCGCTCTTGTTCCTGCGCCAGAGAGGCACCATGCTGTTGAGCGTCTCCTCCTCCGTGTAGGATTTGTATTCCTCCTCGCTGCCCTCCTTCAGCCGGCTCTTTTGCAGCTCCATACGAATCGGATAGCGGATATAATCCGAATATTTTTTAACAATCCCTGTAATCCTGTGTGTTTCTAAGAATTCGTCGTAGTTTTCCTCTTTTTCGTTCTCCTTGAGCGTCAGCGTGATAAGGGTTCCGTGTGTATCCTTGTCACACGCCCGAATGGTGTAGCCGTCGGGGCCTTCGGATTCCCAGACATGCGCCTGCTCTTCGCCAAACGCGCGGCTGACCACCTGCACCACAGCGCTCACCATAAAAGCGGAATAGAACCCAACACCAAACTGCCCGATGATCTCGATATCGTCCTGCGCGCCCAGATCGCTTTCATTCTTGAAATCCAGCGTGCCGCTTCTTGCGATCACGCCCAGGTTGTTCTCAAGCTCGTCTTTCGTCATGCCGCAGCCGTTGTCCTCGATGCTCAGCGTACGCGCTTCTTTATCCAAAGAAATTTTTATGAAGAAATCTTCCCGATTCAGCCCCACAGCCGAATCGGTCAGGGATCTGAAATAAAGCTTGTCGATGGCGTCGCTCGCGTTGGATATGAGCTCGCGCAGGAATATCTCCTTGTTGGTATAGATGGAATGAATCATGAGATCCAGTATGCGTTTTGATTCCGTTTTGAATTGTTTTTTAGCCAAACTCATCACCTCTACAATCGTTGTTAGCACTCTGTTTAATCGAGTGCTAACATATTTTACAATTATTCCGTGGGAAAATCAAGGGGTTGCGGCAAAATCTATGGCAATCATACAGCGCCTTCCTCTGCATCCTTATGATGGCTCCTGCTCCTTCGGCGTGTCCTCTTCTTTTTTCTTACCTGTTTTTTTCAGCATGTAATAACCCGCAATCGACACCACCAGTGCACCGATCGCGTCCACCACGATATCCTTCATGGTGTCCGTCAGCGCGGCGCGGCCGACGAGCTGCGTGCCATCCGCAAGCATATACTTCTGCATATTCAGCGACAGCACACCATCCACGGTGTATTCATAGATTTCCCAAAGCGCGCCCAGGGCCAGTGCAAAGCAAAAGGCAAACAGCGCTATAAAGCGCGGCGAAAGGTTTAAGCGCACGGAGGGCTCGTCGTTGAGCAGCGTGACCAGCGTAAACCCCAACGCGCCCAGCATCATGCCGCTAAAGGTATGCAGTATGGTGTCCCAATGCGGGATTAAGTAATAGAAATTGCGGATCTCGCCTAAGTAGATCGCACAGAACAGAAAGATGAAATAGGCCACATACATGTAATTGGGAATACCGATGCGCCATTTTTTTTGAATAAAGGAGGGCAAAAACATCACCACCAGCCCCAACATACACTGTACCACCATGAGCAGATAGTCCCCGCGCGATTTTTCGCCCGCCGCCGGGTACTGTGGCATGCTGATCAGCCTGTAAAACGCAAACACCAAGGACAGCAGCAGCGATAAGAACAGTATGACCCCTATGATCAGCCCCCAGTTTCGTTTCTTTTTTATTCTCTTAGCCAACAGCATCCTCTCCTTCTTGAAACATATATGCCCCGCTCAGCGCCAACAGAAGCTGGGAGGGCATATAGAAAACCCAGCTCAGCAAAAACGCAGCGTTGTAAACAGGCAGCCAGGGCAGGTTTGCCGCGGCCACGTGCATATCACAGAGCACGAACAGCACCATGCCCCATCGCGCCAGCCGAAACCCTCTCCCGCGTTTGACGAATGCATAGACCATGTTGGCCAGCAGCAATACGGCATAGAGCGTGCTCACGGCATAAAGCAGCGGCAGGCCTAGTGCATACACAGCTCCGCTTGCCGCAGCACCCATCACAGCAACTGCGCCCAGCAGCTTTTTTCTCATGCCAAATTGCAGGCTTCGAAACGCCTGCGCCGCGCAAAACACAGCCACACCAAGGGTATGGCAGCGTGTAAACAACAGGAAGATATCCGCTGTCAGCGTAAAAAAAGCGGCCGCGATGCAATTCGTGCCCCGGCCCTTGGTTTGCGCGGCCGCAATCCATAGACAACACGCAACACCCGTCAGCTTGAGCGCGTTGGACAGCTCTCCCCCTAAGCCCAGCACATCCAACAATATAAAGGCGGGGTACAAAATCGCGATCAAATATTGCGGCTTTAGAAATCTCTGCATGCGCAGACCTATTCCTTTCTGTGAAGTAACACCTAATCAGGGTGTGCGCGGCGGCGGCACGCGCTGCAGCCGGTAGGTGCGCACAGGCTTTTTCTGCCTTTTCGCATAGTTCAGCGCATGCAGAGTGCCCCGGGATTTGCCGTCCCATATGGCGATGATATAGTCCGCCGCGTCTATGATGTCAAAATTGCGCAAAAGCGGCGCTTTTGCGCCGTGTGTTTGATAATCCGGCCTGAATATACACACAGGCAGGCCGTGCTTTTTTGCATAGAGCTCCGCCTGCGAGTCAATCCCCCGCGCGCCGCCCGATATGATTTGCGTCGTCCCTTCCGGTATAAAGCGCGATACGTCTATGTTCAATCCCCGCGAGCCGATCACAGCAACTTTCATGATTTGGCCGATTCCCCCATGTTTTTACTTAACAACCGTCCCTTTATACTCTATAATAACAGAAAAGAGGAGGTGTTGTTTGATGACTTTTTTAGAATTGGCTACACAGCGTTATTCCATGCGTTCATTCAGCAGCAAGAAGGTGGAAAAGGAAAAGATCGACCTGCTGCTTGAAGCGGCACGGGTTGCGCCCACCGCCTGCAACTACCAGCCGCAGCGTATACTGGTGATCCAAAGCGACGAAGGCCTTGAAAAGCTCAAGGGCTGCACCAAATACCATTTCGATGCGCCCGCCGCCATACTCGTATGCTACGATGAAAACGAATCCTGGAAACGAAACGATTTCGACGAAAAGGAAGGCGGCGATATAGACGCCAGCATCATCGCAACGCAGATCATGCTGCAGGCTGCGGAGCTTGGTCTGGGTACGACATGGGTAGGCAACTTCAACCCTGCGGCCATACGCGAGGCATATCACATACCCGCACATTACCATCCGGTTTGCCTGTTCCCCTTGGGATATCCCAGCGAAACAGCGAAACCCAGCCGGAAGCATACAGACCGCAAACCCATAGAGGACACGGTGCGCTACGAAACTTTTTAACATCCGCATCATCACCCGCAAAGAGCTGCTCAACGGTTTTTTGCGGGTGATGTGCTGATCAGGCCCTTTTAATGCATACCCAAAAAGGATAATCCCCTCATAGGCCGCTCCCCTTTCAGCACGCAAAGCCCTTCTTTAAGCCTCTATATTTGCCTGAAAACCGATTTCAATCATGAGGAAATTATGCTATACTGGCAGGGAATCATGAGCACCCTACAGGAGCGTTGTGCATGCAATCGATCATCATAGCTCAAAACAGCGGCCGGTGCGTAAACATACCCCCGCTCTATAACGGTGAAAAAGTCCTTCACAGGCTTGTGCGTATGCTGGGTTCGTTTTGCAGCGGTTGCCTGATCCTGTGCCCGCCTGAAGATGAGCAAAGCCTGCAGGCCCAGCTGGCGGATTACGCCGGACGTGTGGTGTTTTATCACAGCCTGCACGAGCTGGCGCAAAGCACCCTTGGCGACAGATCCTTGCTGCTGCGCGGCGATGCCGTGCTGAGCAGGGATATCTTCGATGCCCTTTTGCAGTCAAAAGAAGAGAATACCGCGCTCATCAGCAAGCAGGTATCGCTTCATCAGGACGCCTACGCGCGGCTGGATATGAACGAAATTAAAGAAATCGGCGCGCATCTGCTGCCCGCGCCGGGTATTTTTGCGCATTTTCCCGTATATAAGCTCAAAAAGCCCGCCGTCATACACATGCTCAAGGCGCTGGAGCAACAGCCGGATCTGTATACAGCGGCCGATGGCCTGATCAAAAGCGGCATACCTTTGCACGCGCTCACGTGCCCGCCTGAAAGCTTTATCAGCATAGGCTCTGACCACCCGGCAGCGTGCAGCACAGCCCTGCGCGCGGCGGATGTTCGGCTGCTGCCCGTTCTGCGGGGTGCGGGCAGCCTGCTTGAGCTGCCGGCTATACTGCACCGGCACCGCTTCAAAAAGCCTCTGCTGGTGTTGGATGAAAGCGCACTATGCTCGCCGCTATCCGGCTATCTCGACTATATCGGGCTAAACTATACACAAGCATGCGTGTCCGCTCAGCCGTGTGTGCAGGAAATCCAAAGCCTGTTCGAGCAGTACAGCGCGCACGGGTGCGATGTGCTCATCTGCGCGGGGGATACCGCCGCGCACCACGCGGCCAAGGCGCTCAAAGCGTTGATCCCGCTGAACGGGGATACGGAATTGCTCTTCTCTTCTCTGCATTATTCGCCCGTGTTTTGCATCGGTGTCCCCACCGATGGCGAAGCGGACGCCTTTCTGCAGCCTGCCGCCACCCTTTGGAAGGACAGCGCTGCACACACGCTTTCTCACGATGGTCTGCTGCTTGAATATGTCCTGCTCGACGACTGCATGCTGCCGCCTGCCCCGGCTTGTTCCGCCGCTTTGCCCGCTGCGCATACAAAGGAAAAAAAAGGGCTTTTAAAAAGGCTGTCCTTTTTCTATGCTGCGCTGCGCTGCGAACGCCAGTACCGCATGGTGCTGTTTGAATCCTGCGGCGGGGCGGCTTATGCCGGCAGCCCGAAGGCTTTGTATGAACAGATGCGTGATGATGCGCAATACGACGGCTTCGTGTTCGTCTGGTCGTTTACGGATCCGGCCGAGCAGCGGCATCTTTCACAAAACGCCCGCACGCGCGTCGTTGAAAAGCACTCATGGGCATATATCAAAGCCTGTGCACAGGCACGCTACTGGATCACAGACGAAAACCTCATGCCCCGCTATATCACCCCGGGCAAAAACCGCGTCTATGTCTGCGCACCGCATGGGCAGTGGTGGCACACAAAGGAATGCGGCCTCCTTAGCATGCGCGCACGCAAGCGGCTGACGCATCTGCTTTCGCCGTCGCAGGCGTTTTCTGATCGCATAGCGGATACGTTTAAGCTGTCCGGATTTTCAAAGGAGCGCATACTCGTTGAAACAGGCTGCCCATATAACGATTTTTTGTTCACCTACACACAAAACGATGTGCTGCGTGCTAAAATGGCCCTGCGCATATCGCTGCATAAGAAGGTGGTTTTATACTGCGCCCGCAAAGATGTGCAGCCCCGCACAAACGCTTGCGCGCCGCTGGATTTTGCCCTGCTGCAGCGGCAGTTGGGTGATGACTATGTGTTGCTTTTGCGGCACGCGCACGCAAACGAAGCAAAGCCTGCCTGTTTGGCAGCTTCGCCGGAAGCTGTGCTGGATGTTGCCCATGTAGAGGACATAAACGAGCTGTATATCATCAGCGATCTGCTGGTCTCCAGCGAGGTGGGCGCGCTGTTTGATTATGCCAATCTTCGCCGGCCCATGGTGTTCTGCCCGCAGGATGCGGCGGGATGTGAGCGCGAATGGGCAAGCGCTTACCTCGGCCTCCACACCACGCTGCCCGCGCGCGTCGTTCATACGCAGCATGAGCTTGCCGACGCCATACGTGAAAGCTTGGCGCAGTTCGTGTACGATGAAAAATACCGCGCTTTCAACGCCGCCTTCAACAGCTTAAACGGAGCCCTTTGCGCGCAAAGGGCGCTTGAATCCATCATCGACCGCAAAAAAGTTCCTTCCAGCCTGCAGCAATGGCGCTCCAAGCTCAAGCCCGCCATGAACCATTTCTTCTCCAAATTTTCGGCCCTTTTCAGGAGCCGCGGGCTCTACTGGTCGCAAAACAGCAGGCGTCTGGCCTCCTATCGGAATAAATACGCCGGCAAGCGGTGTTTTTTGGTGGGCAACGGACCCAGCCTGACCATCGAGGACTTAAACAAGATACAGGGCGAACTCTCCTTCGGCTGCAACCGCATCAATATGGTGTTCGATCTGACCGCCTGGCGGCCGGACTTTTACTGCCTGTCCGAACAGGTGCTGGCCAAAACGATTTCTCGGGATCTGAAAAAGAGCGGCAGCACGCTGTTCGTTTCGCGCTCCGCTTACAAGCAGATGGCGCATAAACCTGCGGATACGGTGTATGTGTGCAATGTGCGCCCGTGGCCTTATTATGTGCGCGGAAATATGCTGGCGTATTATGTGCCTTCATTTGGCACAGTGATGTCCTTTATGATAGAATTAGCCATGTATATGGGTTTTAAGGAAATCTACCTGCTGGGGGTGGATGCCACCAGCAGCCAAACAGACGGGCATTTCACGCATCATTATTATGACGATGAAATCAAAGCCTTAGAGCATCAAAAAGCCGGCCGGTATTTTGGGGAAGGCGATGCTCTGGCCCAATTCGGCGACTGGATGGTGCAGCGCTCATTGTATGCCTACGAGCAGCTTCGCCGATATGCAGATCAACATGGGCATCATATTTACAACGCCACCAGAGGTGGTAAGCTCGAAATATTTGAGCGCGCCGATCTCGATGAGGTGTTGGCGAATGAAACGGTTTAAGGAGAAGATGAGTATGGTTCTGGCAGTCATCCCCGCGCGGAGCGGGTCAAAATCGGTGTTGGACAAGAACATCCGGCCGCTGAACGGAAAGCCGCTGCTGGCTTATTCCATCGAGCACGCATTGGCATGTCCGCTGATCGACCGGGTAATCGTGAGCACAGACAGCGAAGAATACGCGCAGACAGCAAAAGACTACGGCGCGCAAGTGCCTTTTTTGCGCCCGGCGGAAATTTCCGGCGATTTTTCACTGGACATCGAAGTATTCGAACACACGCTCTCCTGGCTGCAAGCCGAGCAAGGGCGTGTGCCTGATATTTGTGTGCACCTGCGCCCCACGCACCCGGTGCGCGAAGCGGCGGATATCCGCCATATGGTGCAATATATGCTGGATCATCCCGAGGTGGATTCCATGCGCAGCGTTTCGCCCGCAAAACAAACGCCCTATAAGATGTGGCTGTTTGAAGAGGACGGCCGGCTTTCCCCCGTGGTGACGGATTGCGGCGTGAAGGAAGCGTACAACGCCCCCCGCCAAAGCCTGCCCGGTGCGTACATGCAAAACGCCTGCATCGACGTGCTGCGCAGCCGCGTGGTGCTAAAGCACCGTTCCATGACAGGTCAAACCATCTGCGGCTATAAGATGTCCTATGATTTTGATATCGACACAGAGGATGAATTTTTGCGCGCGGAGCAATACTTACAATTAAAAGACGCGATGCAAAACGGCAAAAAACTCTCCATTTGCTGCGATATCGACGGTGTGATCGCCATGAAGACCATGGGCAACGATTATGCCCAGGCCGCGCCTATCCTGCGCAATGTAGCGCTCATCAACCGTATGTTTGACGCCGGGCACGATGTGCTTTTATACACGGCGCGCGGCACTATGACGGGCATCGACTGGCAGGAAACCACCCGCACGCAGATGCGCGAATGGGGCGTGCGCTACACAGAGCTGATGTTTGGAAAGCCCGCTGCCGATATCTACATCGACGACCGGTTTTATCCTTTGAGCATATTAGACGAAATATTTTAAATGGAGTGTGAATTATGAACCCCAAATTTGAAAATCTGATCATATTCGAACTTGCAAACAACCATCAGGGCAGTGTGGAGCACGGCATTGAGATCATCAAAAAGCTGGGCGAAGCCGCGCGCGCATATCGCATAAACGCGGCGGTAAAGCTGCAATACCGTGATTTAGATACCATGATCCATCCGGATTATATGCACCGTGAGGATGTCAAGCATATTCCGCGTTTTTTGTCCACACGCATGACAAACGACCAGTTCTATACGCTGATCAAAACCATCAAAAAAGAAGGGCTGATCAGCATGTGTACGCCGTTTGACGAAAAATCGGTGGATCTGATCATGGATCACGGCATCGAGATCATCAAGGTCGCCAGCTGCAGCGCCATGGATTGGCCGCTGTTAGAGAAGATCGCGCATACCAAGCGCCCGGTGATCATCTCCACCGGCGGGAAAACTTTCCGCGATATGGACAAGATCTACAACTTCCTCAAGCACCGCGACGTGGATTTCGCCATGCTGCACTGCACCGGGCTCTATCCTGTACCCAATGAGGACGTACAGCTCAATTGTATCGACCGCATGAAAAACCGGTATTACCAGGTTCCCATCGGCTATTCCGGTCATGAAGCCCCGGACGATTTCAGCATCGTGCAGATGGCGGTCGCCAAGGGCGCCGTTTTGTTCGAGCGGCATGTCGGGCTTGCCACGGATGAAATCAAGCTGAACGCCTATTCCACCAACGCGCCGGATGTGGGCCTGTGGATCGAAGCCATACAGCGTGCGCAGGTGATCTGCGGCACATCGCATCACAAGCATGTGGGAGAGCTTGAAATACAGTCTATGAACGAGCTGGCACGCGGCTGCTATGCGGCGCAGCCCATCAAAAAAGGCCAAAAGATCACGCAGCGCGACGTGTTCTTCGCCATGCCCTGCCAAAAAGGCCAGACCACCAGCGGCCAGTTCAAGCCCGGCGGTACAGCCACCAGGCATTATAGCCAAAACGAACCCATATTTGAAAAAGAAGCGGTTTCCGTGGCGACGGACACCCGCAGCATACTGCATGATGTAAAAGGCATGCTCTATGAAGCGAAAATAATCCCGGGGGAGGATGTGGAAGTCGAATTATCCCACCACTACGGCCTTGAGCATTTCAGGCATTACGGCGCGACCATACTGAATCTGATCAACCGGGAGTATTGCAAGAAGCTCATCGTGGTGCTGCCCGGTCAACAGCACCCCATGCACAAGCACAAGATCAAGGAGGAGTCCTTCCACGTGCTCAACGGCACGCTGCACATCACGCTCAACGGCATCGAGCGGGATGTTGAAGCCGGCGGCATCGTCACCATCGAACGCGGCACGATGCATGCGTTCACCTCCACAGACGGCTGCATCGTGGAGGAGGTGTCCACCACGCACGTGCGCAACGACTCCTACTATGAAGATGAAAAAATCGCCGCCTTGGATCTGATGGAGCGTAAGACGCTGCTGAACGAGTGGTAGATTAAAAAAGCCCCCGCCGTTCTTCGTTTTGACGGCCCATAGAAGGCCGCAATGGGGAAAAACGGCGTGGTTAAGATGGGATATCATAAAGAAGCGAAGGGAGCAGGCATGCCCTCTTCGCTTTTCTTTTTTCATGAGATGCTTATGTGTTGATATGGGGATAGCGCTTGATCCAGTCGAACACCTGTTTGATGGTTTGCGGCGCTGCGCCGGGCGGCATCATGCCCGCGGAGGTGAGCACGATTCCGCGATGGTGGGGCAGCTGCGCGAACTGCTCCTCTATATAAGCGATGATTGCCTCCGCATCATTCGTAACCCATTGCGTCGCTTTGTATCCTTTATCTCCATGCACGGCGAAATGCCAAAAGGGATGCCTGATCATTTTGATCAGGCATCCCTGCATAACCTTGGCTCCCCCTGTTGGACTCGAACCAACGACCCTGCGGTTAACAGCCGCATGCTCTACCAGCTGAGCTAAGGAGGAATATTTGGAATCCGGCAGCTACCTATCTTCCCGGGCCGTCACCAGCCAAGTATTGTCGGCGTGTTTGGGCTTAACTTCTGTGTTCGGTAT
>JBMNTR010000025.1:0-23592 GCA_050945835.1 Christensenellales bacterium
GGAATCCCGTAGTCCTCTAATATCGCATCAATTTCTGCTTCCGACGCATCAAATATTTTCTTCTTTAACCGTCCTACCGCTGAATCTTCAAACTTGATCTCCGGATATTCTGTCTCCAGCCAGTCTACTCTTCCTGCCATTATCTTTCCTCCTGTTTTCTTTTTTGTAACATGTATAAAAATGTTATCTTATACTTATATATAACCAAAAAAAGGCATGCTTGTAAACCTTTTTTTATAGATTCTTAATATGTTTCTTGCTGTTTTTCGATCTTGCATATACTTTAGCTATGAACCTTCTGTACATGCGATCAGACGGCCGTCATATACAGGCGTTATTTGCTCGTTTGGCGGTACATATAAAAACCGCTCGTCGTCCCAGTTTCCATGCAGGAAGTCCTTTAAAAATCCCTGTGAGCCTGTGAATTCGCGATACTGCCACCCAAGATAACGTGCAGCCTCCTTCGCGAACGCTTTATGTCCTAAATCAGGCATTGTGTCCCACTCGATATAGCCCACTGTGCTGTAGTTGGCGATCAGGCTGGCTTCCACCAAATACTGCGCATTGTCCTCCCCGTATTCCTCGCAATAATACGCGTACATCGCTTCATAGGATTCTTTCGAAGGCGTATAGGAGGACTCGATCCAAGAAGCATTATACCAGAATGTGCCTGGGTTTTCATCGAACACTTTTTGATACTTTTTGCGGCTGCCTAAGAATAAAGCAATACAATCATCCACCCGCGGCACTACCAGCGGATAGCGCTTGGAGGACAACCCCGCCACGCCGTTGGAGCACAACCCGTAGCCCAGCAGGATTGCGTCAAAATCACGTTTATACTTCGTATCCGTCGTGCCGATATCCTCGCCCGCATCGATTCTGTCTATCGTTTGCTGGAGTGTTTCCTGAAGCAGCTTGGGTGTGTCGTGCAGACCCTGGCGAATGAATGTAGCGTCTATAAAATGCGGACACTCCACGCTCAATAAGCTCACTTCGCGATAAAACACCTTACAGGCGATCAGCTTTAGCCGTAAATTCTTCATATCCTCTTCTCTGCTTTTTCGAAAAAGCCCCGTATTGGCAGGACTTTCCCCATTTATATCCTATAGCGCCGTATGCTTTAAGCACATACAAAAGGCTTTAAGCCATACTCTTCAATTCCTCTATATTGCCGTTTCTCTCGCGGTATTTCCCGGGCGTTACCCCCACGATCTTTTTGAAGACCTTCGAAAAATAGCTTTGATCGTCGAAACCGGACATATAAGCGATTTCAATCAGCGGTATGGTCTTGTCCAGCAGCAGCAGCTTGGATTTTTCGATTCGGACATTGTTGATGAATGTGACCAGGTTCATGTCCGTCTCCTCTTTGAAAATCTTGCTGATGTAGGAAACGCTGAAATTGACCTTCTCCGCAATATCGTTCAGTGTAATTTTGTTCATATAGTTGTTGCGGATATAGTCTACAATCTGTGTAATCAGCTCAGAATGCTTCATCTTGCTGGCGTCAAACACCGTCTTCGTAAAGCGCGACAGCATAATGGCCAGCCATTCGCTCAGCTGCTCCACTTCTTCGAAATTGCTGATACGGTTTAGATAGTCGCTGTTTACACCGAAAATCTCCGTGGCGTCCGCACCCGCTTCAATCGCAGCACGGGAAAGCACAACGCTCAATTCAATCGCCCGCGCCTTAATGACATTGAAGTTGTTTCCCGATTTGAAATAGAGATATTCCAATATCTCATTGATGGTGCGCTGCGCGGATGCCTTATCGCCTGTCGCGATGTAGCTTCTGAGCCTTTTTTCGGCCATAATCTGGTATGCGTCGTATTCGCTGCTGTCCCATCCTTCATCAACAATGGAGTGGAAAAGTTCGCTTTTTGCGTTTGCAATCCCCTCCATCAGCCGCAATTCCGCCATGTCGCGCTCGGCACAATAGGCTCCCAGCATGAACAGTATGTTGGACATGCTCGTCACTCTGTTTAATTCAATCTGTTGAATCCCTTTTGCCCGGATGATCAGCTCCGCGCTGATCACGCCGTCTAAAAACTGTTCGAAGTTCTCGGCGATAAAATCGTCCATATCGTACATCAAAAACGGGCCGGCCAGCAGATAATACTCCGTCTTGCCGCTGCTCTGTACGGCTGTACATACGAATGTCAGCCCGATCGAACAAAGATATTCGTATTTGCCGCCCCAGCGCTCGGATTGATAGCACGCATAGGCATGCTGCGTCGAGCAGTTGATTTTCCCGTATTTACGGATCTGAGCCTCCTTACACACGGTGCAAAAACCGCTCTGGATCTTGTCAAAGCAATCGTCGCGTTCCTCCGCTTCGATGACATAGACTTCCATTCCAAAGGCTCTTCCAAATGTTTCCGCTACTTTGTTGATTGAATCTGACGCTTTCATTTTTCCTCCCTGCCCAACCAACACCTTCATGCGCTTCATCAGTTACACTCCTTGGTGCGCGCACATTCACACGGCCGCCCGGGCTTAAAACTATCCACACTGTAATCCGTGTAACGCATGCCGAATTTCTCACACGATGCATGAAGTCTTTCGTGTATGATTTTTTCCGGCCCTTCCGGCTGCAGTCTCACCCGCGCGTTGGTTACAGAGCTGTTGTTTCGGGCATTATATGTATTATCCTGTGTGATTCCGATTTCATCGTCATTGGCCGTTAAGCGCAGCTTCATATAGCCGCCAGACGAAATGGAACAGGTTTTAAAATGGGCGATCTCTCCATTTTGTTTTATTATATCATTTTTTGCGCTATTCATAAAGTGTTTAATCATTTCCAGCATATCGGAATCATGAAGGTTCTCATATTCACCAGCGTCTTGCTGTTTCAAGAACATAGGGCCCACAGAAGGGATGTTTGCGGCATGACACCCTGCAAACGAAACCCAGGGAATTCTCTCCGCTTCCTCATTTCGCAATGCCTTGAATAGCAGTTCTTTCGAATTCATAGCGAGCCTCCTCCATATTTTCAAGCATATAATAACCGTGATCTTCTTCATTATAGGGTATTTGCTAATAGAGAATATGTAAAAATATGATCGTTCTGTTGTATAATCTGTGAAACCTTTTTAGAATGTCCCTCCCTATGGCTCGTTATCATAGGTTTTCTTGTGAAATTATCTTTTTTACTCAGGTAGACAGCCGCAATAACAGCCCCGTTCAATGCATAGTCATTCCCTTTCAATCAAGGCATGTCCCACAAAATCGGCCGAGTCGGCATCCTCTGGCCGCCTCTTTTTTTGGATCGATATTTCAATAATCCGCCGTGCATAAAACAGGCAACGGAATTCCGTTGCCTGCATTCACTTGTGCCCCCTCTTGGCTGATCTGTACGCCAGCGGGAGATAATGTGCCTCCCCCGTCATGAACTGTTCCTGTATTGCTGTTGTTGGACAGCAACGACGGCAGCAGTATGCACAGGAGAATCACACACAACAGAATCACCGCGGCAATAATGATTTGCCGCTTTTTCAAAACGATAAACATACGCATCACCATTACACTTATATGCAGCAATCCGCAAGAATATATCCGCCCTTATATATAAAAAGCCGAACCTCCTCCCCTATGCCGCCTTTCGCACTTCTTTCCCGGCTAAAAAGATCCATACTGCGTGTATAGAAAAAACCTGCCGTACACAAAGGCAGCGGCAGGTTTTGGCCTGATCGATCATCCTCATTCGTCCGTCAGTATTTCGCCAAACAGCCGGAATATCTCCTCTTGCTGATCGTCGGGTATCTGCACATACCACACAGCCTGCGCCCAGTCGTGCAGCGGATCGTTATAGTCGATCATCAGCCTGAGTATGACGCCCTCTTGTGTCATATCCGGTGCATTCAGGCTGGACATCTCCTCCAGCAGCCTGGCTATATTGGCCTGGTCTTCGGAATAATCCAGGCTTCCTCGATAATAAGGCTGAATCCCTGCCTGCACACCCTCTTCTGCGCCGGTCACCACTTCTACATCTGCATGCAGCATTGCATGCGCATCCGGCAGGGCAGCTTTGATCCGGTTAAGCGACGGCTGCGCGCCGTCATATATGGCTTGCAGAAGCAAATTGGTCGCTTTGGGTGTTAAGGGAGTGAAATGATAATTACTCTCGAAATTCTTTTTGCCCACTATACCTCTGATCATAAACGATTCGAAAACAAATGTGTTTTGCTCGTTGGAAGCGGAATATAGTTCAGAAGAAGCAAGAAACCTTTCCATGTCCGGCAGCACATAACGAAGCTGTTCAAAGGACAGGCCCGCAAGCTCTTCCATATAGAGACTCATGATCTCTTTCTTTTTGTTCTCCGGTATTTCCTGCCAGAAGAAGACATCCTTTATCTCGTTTTCCGCGGGTATCTTCCGCAGCGCTTGCATCAGCTGTTCATCCTGTTCGAACAGCTCGTTCAACTGTTGAACATCTTTGTCTTTTAAGAGAATCCACCTGGTGAAATCGCGCCCGTTTTTTAAGCGCAGCGTAAAGGGCTGGGCGCGATACGACCGCCCCTGCGCCGCATAAGGGTTCTCTTGTTTTACCGTATAGGCCAGCGCATCGTGCAGTATCTGCTTCACCTGCGGATGACTGACCTTGACTCCTTTGGCCAACAGGCCATTATAGGACTCCACAGTATCATAGGAGTCGGACATCGATTGCATACTCTTCATGGAAACCGATTCGATCTCCTCGACATCGGGCACGATGCCGCGCAGGTGCGCACCCGCTAAGTGCCCGCCCAGCGCCAGCAGCACGCAAAACGCGGCTGCGGCGAAATATTGCAGCAATACACGCAAGAAATGGCTGATCCTCTTGGCGGTGATGATTTCATAAAGGAAATAGGCGATGAGTGAGAGCACCACGAACACGATGATGACCGTCGTATCCTCAAGGAAGAACATCGCCAGCAGCAGGAACGGCAAGGCCGCCAGACACCGGTAGACGCTCTGCCAGGCGCGCCCCGGCGCGCTTGAAGCCGCCAGTTCCGATTTGCGCCGCTTGAACAGCGCACACCCCAGCACGAGATAAAGGGCGGACAACACGAACGTATAGAGAATAGAGCCTTCGCTGAACAATATGCTCTCTGTCGATGTAAACAAGCCGCCTAAGAACAAGCCCACAGGCAGGTTGACGCCCACATCGAAGAACCAGCCAAGCTCGGCGGCAGGAACGATCGCGGCTTCGGACACCACCACCCCCTGAAAGACGAACAGAATCAGCCGGGGTAAAAACAGTATCAATCCGGTCAGCACGATGTTCGTAAAGCGGGTGCCGGATATGCTCAGCGCCACCATCGAAACGGAGGCCACCAGCGTTGCCGCCGCGAGGTAGGAAAGCAGCAAATAAGGTATGTACAGCGCGTTGAATGCCAGCCCCGTGATACCGTAAGCCGCCCATACGGCCAGCACCGAGGCGATTATGATGGCGTAAATCCATGTGAGCACAGCAGCGGCGAGCGTCGTGTATGTGCATGCGCGCGTATTGGGCAGCACATGGTAGAAGTCGCTCGCGTTGCGCTTGTTTAAGAATGAGAACGCGCTGTAGGCGAAGCAAACGCCGCCCGCAAATACGAAAAACTGTAAAAACATCGCTATATCGGATATTTTTGGAACCTCAGGCGGCACGTAGTTCGACTTACCCTTCATGTCGATATGATCAAAATACTGAATGATAACGGGCAGCAAGACCGCGATCAGCGTGACAATGAGCAATATCAGCCCTGTTTTCCTCAACTGCCTGATGGTATCCAGGTATAAAGCCTTATTGAAATTCTTATTTTTCATTTTCTTCCACCTCCGCATCCAATACGCCCGAGAATGCGTACCCAAGCGCTTCCATCTCATAGATAAACACTTCTTCCAGCGAGAGAGGCAAAATTTCCGCCATCAACGGGGACAGGGTATGTATCTGGGTTTTGACCGTCTGCTGATCGCCGCGTATGATGATGTTGCTCACGCTGCCATTCTTTTTAAAATCCAGTATCTCCAATCCCTTAAACAGCGACCGGTCATAGTCGTAATCAAAAACCACCTGCACTTTAAACAGCGATGCACTCAACTTGCCCGCTTCGCTTTCCAATATCAGCCCGCCCTTATGCAGCAGCGTCAACTGATCGCAGGTATCCTCCAGCTCGCGCAGGGAATGGCTGGTAATGATCGCCGTCGTCTGACGTTCACAGACATCGCCATAGATCACTTTTTTAACCAGATTCCGCATGATTGGATCCAGTCCGTCAAATGTCTCGTCGAAAAAGATATATTCCGGCCTGCAGGATAGTGCAAGCACCGTAGCCGCTTGCCTGCGCATCCCTTTGGAAAATGTGTTTAGATTGGCTGTGGGATTTAGATCGAACATAGCGACCAGCTGGCGATAACGCTTTCGATCGAAGCTTTCATAATTCGCTTCATACAGCATAGCCATACGATTCATGTTGGATTGCGGTAAAAAATACAGTTCATCCGGCACAAAGGTAAATTTCTTTTTTGCACCGGGGTTGTCATATACCGGCTGCCCGTCTATCTCCACATACCCTGAATCCGGCTTATAGATGCCAGTAATGATCCTTAGAAAGGTCGATTTTCCCGCGCCGTTTGAGCCTACAAGACCATAGATGCACCCTTTGGGAATCGAGCAGCTTAAGCTGTCCACCGCGATGAACTCGTCAAACTTTTTGGTTATATTTTTTGCAATAATCATATTTTGATTTCCCCCCGATCATTCTTTTGAAAAGCTTCACGGTATGCCTGCTGCACGCACGCGATAATCTCCTCCTCGCTGATTTCGTTCAGAGCAAGCGTCTTGACTTGTTTTGCGATTTCTTTTAATCCCGCCCGTTTTTCTTCGCGCAGGATCGCTTTGGCGTCGCCTGCCACAAACCGGCCGCTGCCCGGCACCGAGTAGCAGATGCCTCGCCGCTCCAGCTCCGTATATGCCTTTTGCAGCGTGTTTGGATTGATGGAAAGCTGCTGAGACAGCATCCTGACGGAAGGCAGCTCCTGCGTAAATACGCCGCTTGCAATCAGATTTTCTATCTGTTCGATGATCTGTTCATAGATGGGCACACGCGAAAGCTTATTGATCATCAGCATGGCCATACCTCCTTTCAACCGTTCTAAGTGTTCTATTCATAATAGTACGCCTAGTATATAGTATGTGCGAAGCCCTGTCAACATCTATTTGATAGAGATAATCCTACAATTCAGTCAATAATATTTATGGAATAAATCGCGCATTCTATTGTATGATAGCGTCATGAACATAACAGGAGTAAACAGTATGAAAATCGGAGTCGGTATTGATACAGGCGGCACATATACGGATGCGGTCGTATATGATTTTGAGAATAAAAAAATCCTCCATGGCGGCAAAGCGCTCACCACAAAGGAGGATTTATCCATCGGGATCGGCAATGTTTTAGATGCCATTCCGCTCGAACTGGCACAAAAAGCGGACTTATTTGCGCTGTCTACCACACTGGCGACGAATGCCTGCGTGGAAGACAAGGGCGGGCGCGCCAAGCTTGCCTTGCTCGGCGTGAGCGAAAAAATCGTAAGGGATGTGGGTGATGACTATGGTTTGCTCAATGTGGACGATATCTATTTTCAAAATAGCTACACCACGTTGTCCGGCGAAGTAAACCAAGCGTTTGACTGGCGCCTTTTCGAAGAAAATGCAAAGGACTGGCCGCGTGAATATGACGGATTGGGCATTGTGGAACTCAACGCCATCAGCAACGGCGCTTTCATCGAAAAGGAAGCGAAGAGCCGGTTAAATTCCAATCCGAATTTTCATATTGTCTGCGGGCATGAGCTGTTTTCCGAACTAAACGCCATCAAAAGAGGTGTCGGCGCGCTGTTGAACGCGCGGCTTGTACCCATTGTAGGGGAGTTTCTCAAAGCGATCAAAACGTCTATGCAGCGCCGGAACATAAAAGCGCCCATCGTGATCGTGCGCAGCGACGGCAGCTTGATGTCCGAGGAGTTTACCAACACACACCCGGTCGAAACACTGCTCTGCGGGCCGGCATCCAGCGTGATGGGAGCCGCCGAACTCGTATCGCATGTGTCCGACAGCGTCATCGTAGACATGGGCGGCACCACCACGGATATCGCGCTGATACGCGGCGGCGAGCCTGTCAAATCCGCAGACGGCATACAGGTCGGTAAATGGCGGACTCTTGTCAAGGGGCTGTATATCGACACCTTCGGCTTAGGTGGAGACAGTGCCATACGCTATCATGGCGCACGGCTTTATTTGGATGTCACACGGGTTGTGCCCTTGTGTATGATCGCGCAGCAGTATCCCTATGTCGTAGAGCAGCTTGCCGAGTTGAGCAAGAGTGAACGTGTACACACGCGCTTTTTGCATGAGTACTATATGCTGCTGAAGGATATTGGCGAGAATGCCAACTATACCGAGCAGGAGCGTGCCTTTTGCGCACAATTGAAAGACGGCCCATTGATGCTTGAGCAGGCCGCTCAGGCATCAAAAACAGATGTTTACAACCTTGCATTCGACAGATTGGAGCAAGAGGGCGTCATCATACGTTGCGGGCTGACGCCCACAGATATCATGCACTTAAAAGGTGATTTCTCAACTTATGACCGGCGTGCGTCTGAGTACGCGGCGCAATATGTGGCCAACTGCCTGGGTATTCAAACAGAACAGCTGTGCGACCTCGTTTACGACGAGATAAAGCGTAAGCTCTTTTGCAATATTGTGCGCATTTTGCTGGAAAACCAAAACAAACGCTATCGCGGAGAAGACAACAGTTTGCTGAACATGCTGATCAACGATGCCTATGAAAACGCTAAGCGGGGTGAACGCGGTTTTTTAAATGTCGTTTTTGAAACACCGGCCCGGCTGGTGGGTATAGGTGCGCCTATCCATGTTTTTTTGCATGATGTGGCAAAGCTTCTGGGCACGGAAGCGATCATTCCGGAGTATGCAAGGATCGCCAATGCGCTGGGCGCTGTGGTGGGAAATATAACGGCATCCCACGCCATCCGTATCAAACCGGATGTTGCGGAAGGATCGGAAGGCGGTTATGTGGTGTTCGGCTCACGCGGAAGACAACTGTTTGAAGAATGGGAAGACGCGGTATCCTTTGCGTCGTCCGAGGCGAAGGAGCAGGCCATACAGGAAGCGGTCAATCGTGGGGCGCGCGGCGATGTCACCATCAACATCGCAGTGGAGGAACAAACAGGTCAGGCCAAAGATTTTGATATTTTTCTGGAAGCGACTGTCACAGCCAATGCGGTGGGGCGTATCGTGCTTTAATGTGCCGCACATCGAAATAAAGTGTAAGAAAGTTTAAATAAGTTAAAAATAGACAGTCACGAACATGTGGCTGTCTAAAATATGAAATAAATCAAGCCAAACTAATATAAATGAGTCAATTCTAAGAGTCAGTTTTTGGGCTTTCCTGCTAGGTTGGCAAGTGCATATTCGCAGCATTGTGTTACAACTTGATTAAATGAAACATCCTTTTCATTTGCAAGCTGCTCAATTTTTTTTATTAGATCGACAGGCATACGAATCGTTTTGTTAAACACTTCCTTCTTCACAACTTCAAACACACCCCACACCTCCGCTATAGTTAATCTTTGCACGCCTCTTCCTTAAACACCAATAGCTTACACGCCTCCACTTCTAATGCTTTAGAGATCGTGAACAATGCTTCCAGCGAAATCGTTTGTACCAGATTGGGCGCCTCAATCGCACGAATATAGGATCTGCTCAATCCGCAGCGGCCGGCGAGTACTTCCTGCGTATAGCCCTTTTGTTTGCGATAGTATGCGATATTTCTTCCTAATCGTATATATTTTGGTTCATTTTCTTTCGAGATTTTCAAAGGTTTTGACATAGTTGTTTGCTCCTAATTTAGTTTGATACGAATCGTAATGCTGCATCATGGATTCCATATACCCTTAATCTGAACAGAGCGTCCACCGCCTGCTGGCAGCGCTTCATCTCATGGACGTTTTCGTTGCCGCTTTGCACACCGCAAAGTCTATTCTCGCGGCCTGCAGGCGCAAGGAATCTTCTTTTGGCGGCATAGAGCCGCAGCAGAGTGAATCAAGGAATGATATGGATTCCGGCAGCAGGGTCGGCTAATGCAGCCCTGCATAAATGGGTTGCTGCAGGCTGTTATTCTCTTATCGGTTGTCATATAACATTTTACCCAATAATCAACCAATAAAACATATTCAATTATATAGTCAAAAACTGCTTGTAATATCGCTCGCTTCTGGAAAAAACAGCCATATAATGCGGCATTGAGTGCCTTTTAATCAAACCCATCTTTTATGTTCAGCCAGTCGATATGCGCTTTTATATTGCTTTTTCAGCATAAAGAATATATATTTATTTCCCGAAGCCGGCTTATCCGATTTCATCCACCCGCACAGGGCGGTTTTCCTTCACAGACAGATTGGCGGCATAGGACATCAGCACAGCTTCTAAGCCGTCGCGTCCGGTGATCGGAATGGGTATTTCACCATTAATCGCCCTGAAAAACGCCTTGATCTCGTCTATAAACGCATCGTTGTTGCTTCCTTTGTGAGAAGATGAGGGTTTGATGATCTGGCAAGCTTCAGAAGTAATGACCGATGTATACGATTCCGGCCCCACACCGCCCCGAACAACGCCTTTGGGCCCTAAAGCCTCCACTTTTTGATCATAAAAGCTCCCGCCACGGCTGTTGCTGATGATACCCAGCCCCCCGCTTTCGAAACGCACGGTAACAGCAGTGGTGTCATAATCATCGTACTTTTGAAAAACAGGGTCCACCAGACATTCGGCTCTGGCGGAAATCTCCACGATGTCCTCCCCTGCAAAATAACGCAGCAGATCAAAATCATGCACCGTCATATCCACAAAAATACCGCCGCAATGTTTGATGTAGTTTTCAGGCGGAGGAACTGCATCGCGGGTGAACACAATAACGAGCTGCGGCTTTCCGATACGGTCCTGCTCGATGGCTTCACGCACCGCGGCAAAACGAAAGCGGCGGACAAACCCCATCATCAATTTGATGCCCGCCTGTTCGACCACATCCAGCGTATGCCTGATCTCATCCACATCGACACCGATAGGCTTTTCGCAAAAAACATCTTTTTGAACGGCACACGCTTTGCGGATCAATTCGCAATGCGTGGGCGCAGGCGTGCCAATGAGTATACAATCGACATCCGGATCATCAAATGCGATTTGTGTATCCTTCGTCATGATATGTACGCCGGCCTTACGCCCCATCGCTTCCATCTGTTCGTTCATGAAAGGATCGATCAGATATTTGATGCGCACATCGGGCAAATGCTCCGCCATATTGTTGATATGCCAGCCGCTTACCCGCCCGGCGCCGAAAACCGCAATCGTATTTTTTTTCATGCCGTTCTCCATTCAGTTCGATGATGCATCCGAGGATCGTTTTTGCAGCATGTCGTCGATCGCCTGTGCGGCCTTTTTACCGGCTCCCATAGCCAATATCACCGTAGCCGCCCCTGTCACCGCGTCCCCGCCCGCGAAAACACCCTTTCTGGTGGTTGCGCCGTTTTCATCCGTGATCAAGCATCCCCATTTGTTCACTTCCAGCCCCTCTGTCGTAGAATGCAGCAAGGGGTTCGGGCTGGTTCCTATGGCCATGATCACCGTATCCACATCGATTTTGAAATTCGATCCCTTGATCTCAATGGGCCTTCTGCGGCCGGAGCTGTCCGGTTCGCCAAGCTCCATGCGCACGCATTCAATCGACTGAACACGATTCGAATCGTCGCCGTGAATGGCAACCGGGTTTGTGAGCATTTGAAAGTCGATCCCTTCCTCTTTTGCGTGCTCCACTTCTTCTGCGCGCGCAGGCAGCTCCGCTTCGCTGCGCCTGTATACGATGGTGACCTCCGCCCCCATGCGTTTCGCGCATCTGGCCGCGTCCATGGCAACGTTGCCGCCGCCCACCACCGCCACTCTATCGCTTTTCGCCACCGGCGTATCGTACTCCTTGCTGTACGCCTTCATCAGGTTGATGCGCGTTAAATACTCGTTTGCAGAATATACGCCCAGCAGGTTTTCACCCGGGATACCCATGAACATGGGCAAGCCGGCACCTGTACCTAGGAAGATCGCGTCGTAGCCCTGTTCAAACAGGTCGTCCACCGAAAGGACACGACCGATGACCATGTTCGTTTGAATTTCAACCCCCAAGCTCTTTAAGCTGTCGATCTCACTCGCCACCACAGACTTGGGAAGCCTGAACTCCGGTATGCCATAGACCAAAACGCCGCCGGGCGTATGGAACGCTTCCATCACAGTCACCGAATAGCCCATCTTGGCTAGGTCGCTCGCGCAGGTGAGCGATGCCGGGCCCGCACCGACCACAGCAACCTTAAACTGGTTCTTTTCCACTTCCTCCAACTTCGGTGTGCCGTTTTTCAAATGCCAGTCGGCAGCAAATCTTTCAAGCCGCCCGATGGCCACCGGCTCACCCTTGATACCGCGCACACAGCGCTGTTCGCACTGTGTTTCCTGCGGGCAAACGCGGCCGCATATAGCGGGCAGCGTGTTGGTTTTCGTTATTTCTTCGTATGCGCCTGCAAAATCCCCGTCTGCGATCTTTACGATGAATTCGGGAATCCGCACATTCACCGGACATCCCGCTATACAGGGTTTGTGTTTGCAGTTTAAGCAGCGCTTCGCTTCCTCTATCGCCATCTCGTCCGTATATCCCAAAGCGACTTCATCAAAGTTGGTGTTGCGGATATTCGGCTCCTGTGCCGGCATCGGTGTTTTTTTTGGATTCATATTAGCCATTGCGTATCTCTCCTGTCAATCTGCATGCATGTTCTTTTTGTGTTTCTTGTTCGCGATAAAACATATTGCGGCTTATCAACTCATCAAAATCGACCTTATGGCCGTCAAAATCCGGGCCGTCTACACAGGCAAATTTTGTCTCGCCGCCCACAGTCACGCGGCATCCGCCGCACATGCCCGTGCCATCCACCATGATTGGGTTGAGAGACACCACCGTTTTGATGCCGTATTCTTCCGTTACCTTACAGACAAACTTCATCATAACGGCGGGGCCGATGGCGATCACCAGATCGTACTGGTTGCCTTCTTTGATCAAAGAGGTCAGCTTGTCCGTTACAAAGCCTTTCTCCGCATAGCTGCCGTCATCCGTGGTGATGTAGAGATGATCACAAACCGCCCGCATCTCCTCTTCCAATATGACAATATCTTTTGAGCGGAATCCGGCAATCATATCCACTTGAATCTCTTGCTGATGCAAGGATTTCGCCTGCGGATACGCAATCGCGCACCCCACGCCGCCCCCCACAACACAAGCCCGTTTGACATTCTCGTCAACATGCATCGGTTTTCCCAGCGGGCCGACAAAGTCGAGTATGCGATCACCTACGTTCAATTGATTGAGCCGGATGGTCGATGCGCCCACCACCTGAAAGATGATGGTAACCGTTCCTTTTTCGCGGTCATAATCGGCAATCGTCAGAGGGATTCTTTCGCCTTCTTCATCCACCCTGAATATGATAAATTGCCCGGCTTTTGCTTTTTGGGCAACATGCGGCGCATGGATGTCCATCAATGTGACCGATTCGTTCAACGCTCTTTTCTTTAAAATCTCAAACATATCTTTCCTCCGTTTTAACCTGCAATAAGCCGAGCCGCCTCAAGGAGCAGCCCAAGCAAACACATTTTATGAAAATCAGCCTTTCGGCATGCACTCAGCAAACTAATAATACAACACATCAAACATACTAGGCAAGTGCATTTTCATGCTTATGTATATAAAATCGGCAAAACAAGTCATTGTGCTGCTTTTTTCACGTTTTTACACTAATTTTTGAATGCATCCACAGTTATATTTTTATTTTTGTTGCATATCGAATATCAAGCATTTGTCATATCGTGTGAATCCCCTTGTGCGCCGGAAGGCCCGCGCATATCCCAAGGTGTTTGGCGGCGGTTCTGTTAATTTTGTATAATTGCTTTGACAACAGCCCTTGAATCGGTTATAATCAATCTTGTTGAAAATAAAGCTTTGGGAGCATAGCTCAGTTGGGAGAGCACCTGCCTTACAAGCAGGGGGTCACTGGTTCGAGCCCAGTTGTTCCCACCAGCGGCAAGTTGCCGCATCCAAGTCGCGCACTCTCTTTGGAGGGTGTGCGAACTTTTTATGCCCGCACCGCAGCGTGCATCTTTTTTGGTAGCACAGGGCAACTTTTCTACTGTCCGTATTGATGCTGAATATACCGGTATCAATGCGGATTTTTACTTCTACCCGGTCATGGTATACGGTGACAGATTCGACGAAAGTAGCTATCGTCTTTTTTATGGCGGCGGTATCGGCGTTTTCAAAATCAAGTTGCCATTAGCGTGTCCTGCGCTTTATTCCAAACTTCATCAGATAATATGCGCGATACGGTATCGGGAATGCGTATGATTTCACTGTCGTTTTTATATTGGCGGTTGCCTAATTGCTTGCTTAGTCGTTTATTCCAAACATATTCGCCTTTTTATTTCTCATTCCTTAATATGTCGGCAATGCTGTTTTTTCCGAAAGGCCGACCTGTTTTAGCCGTGTATTCATTGTCGTTTAAATGTTGGGCGATTGCCCCATATCCATAGCCCGCAATATGCATTTCAAAGATTTTGACAACAGCTGTCGCTTCTAGTTCGTTTATAATAAGCTTTCTGTCCGGCCCCACGTCATAACCAAGTGGGGGAATGCCGTCCATATGAATCCCGTTTTTAGCATGTTCGAACGACTTCACGCGGACAGTGCGGGACAGGTTAGCGGAAAAGTATTCCGCCATTCCCTCAAGCACCGATTCAAGTATGATGCTCTCCGGGCTGTCGTCCAGATGCTCAAGGACTGAATATACCCTTGCCCCGGCAAGCTTAAGTTGCCGCTTATATATGGCGCTGTCGTATCGGTTACGGGCAAAACGGTCAAGTTGATGGACAATAATTCCATCAAACAATCTCAGCCTTGCATCGTTTATCATCTACAAGAACTGCTCTCGATTGTCATTGGTTCCGGTCAATGCTTCGTCGGCATACACCTTGACAAGGGTGTAATTGTTCTTATCACAATATACCTTTATGGCATTGACCTGTGCTTCTATAGATTCAGCTTTTGGGGTGTCCAAGCTGAAACAGGCGTATGCTGCTGCTTTCATTTTATGTCAGGCTCATATACTCTTTGCTGCACTGAATTTGTCCAGTCTTAGCATAGATTTAAATATTATAGAGTGCGGACGCCTCCTTACATTCTTTTAATTGCATCCATCGCCAAAGCAGAGCGTTCGCACTCATCCGCTGACAATGTGATTTGGTAGCACAAAGGACTGCCCTTCATTTTCTCCGCCGCATAACTCAGTCCATTGGTGCGTTCGTCCAGTAAGGGGTGATCGATTTGATTGGGGTCTCCGAGAAGAATCACTTTTGTACCGATGCCGGCTTTGGTGATGATACCTTTTGCTGCTTAGGCGTTAAGTTTTGCGCCTCATCGATGATGGGATATGTTTTGGAAACCGGGCGGCCCCTTATAAAATTGAGAGCCTGGGCGCTGATGATGCCCCGGCCAAACAGTTTTTCCACCTTTCCGGAAAGGCTGTGCTCATCCGTAAATCGCTCTTTTTCATTCTGGTCAACCAGCAACTCCAGATTGTCGATTGCCAGACGAAGCAAGGGCGCGATCTTCTCAGACTCGTTACCCGGCAAAAAACCGATATCGTCATCAAATTGGACATTTGAGCGGCAAATGAGTATTTTTCTATACTCCGGCTCGTCCAGCTCCATAACGGAGTTTAGCCCTACCGCCAAAGCATAAAAGGTTTTTGCTGTACCCGCCATTCCTTTCACAATGACCAAAGGGGCATTGTTAGAATCGGTCATCAAGCCCTCCTACAAAAAATACTGTCCCACATTTCGCGGCGTGACGCCATAAGGTCTTTTCTTCCTATACACCGGCGGAACGACACTTTTCCCATCAAAACACCCTAACTGAGTTTTACGGTCAGACTGATCCGCCCTAAGAATCATAAACTGTTTGGATACGAGTTCAACAGAGCGTTTCTGTCCTTCGTCGTCTATCAGATACAGATCATCCGGTGAAACGTTCTTATTTTTAAGATCCTCGAACTTTTTTTCAGAAATATACGCTTCGCAGCGCCCAGGATACTGTTTGTCGCTGATGGGCGCCTGTTCTGTTGTAAAGTCCTCTGCCTCTATCCCTATCATTTGAGCTTTGATACGCACAAGAATATCTTTTGTTACCAAAATGACAGGCATTTGCTTTTCCTTTAACCATTGGCAGACTTTTAAGATGCGGTTGTCACTTTTATGCTCGGGAAAGCCCTCCGGAAGCTTGGCGTCAACACAATTGACTTCTAGGCGCAAAGTCCCGCTGTTAGGCAGAGATACCCCTTCAATTAGATTACCTATGGTTCGAAGCGATTCTAAATAGCGGATTGCCTGCCGTGCATTGGCTCCTCTTTCCCCATCGCTGGTCTTGAGCGCATCGAGTTCTTCGAGAACAGCGATGGGCAAAACGATATGATTATCCTCGAAAGATTGCAGGGCATAAGGGGCCTGAATTAAGATGTTTGTATCCAAAACATAGGTTTTCTGCATGATCATTATTCCTTTCTTGAAGCAGTTTAAGTAAGATAGATTGTAGTAAAAAACGGCCCAGATGGTACAGAGCGCGTAACTGCGCATACTGTCCCATTGGAAGCCGCATTGTATGAATGTATCTGTTTTCAAACATCTCCTTGATATAGTGAGATTCAATTCACGCTGCGGGCAAAAATACATTTTGAAGCAGAGGGCTTTACTTTTTTAAGATAAGCCCTACGTTTTTTGTGTATTTAGACAAGTCCACCCGCCTTTTTTGTCTACACAACAAAACAATTATGACAGCTAACCCAAGCAAGGCACCGACTATGGATATACTCTCCCAGCCAATGGGATTCAAGTTTGTAAACAATTGCTGTATTTTCATAATTCACACAATCTATCTTTGAAGTCATCTTCATTTTAATCCTCGCATGTAAAGTCTGTTCTCGCATTTATGTAAAGTTTTGAATAAATTTGGCAGTATAGAAGTCACAAGTATCGTTTTATGCCCATTTATCGAAGATATCTACCCGCATGGAGCCTAGGTAGCTATTGTGTATCGGCCGCAGCGAGTCATTATGTTTGAAATATAAAAACTGAAAACGCATATTAGAAATTGCAAGTCTGTTTAGAGTATAAACTCCAATTCATGGGCAAGTCGAACCTTTTAGTCAGGGTTTGGCTTGCTCATTTTATCAAATCCTCAAAATTGTCCGGAGTATACTTGCAAAAGGATGGTGGGGAACCTTGATACATATGGTATGATGGCAACAGAATGGAATTCAGCATGACAAGTATGCTAGAAAGAAAAGACAATATCATAGCAATGATCATCGCCGGATTGGTTGCATTCTTGTATATTTCGGGAATGCTAAGCGCTTTCTTTGTGAACATAAACCAACTCTGCCGAGGGGCTGCCTGTGCCCAAAGAATTCATGACCGATCCCGAAAAAGCAGGGCGAGGGCTTGCAAAGCATATACACAAAAAGTCTTCTATCATCTGTCATAGCATTAGGCAGAAAATACAAACTATGGCCTGTTTTCTGTTTCCTGTAAAACTAGGCAGGCTCATGAGCAAGATGACTGCTAAATATGAAGCGGAAGAATAAGCGATGGACGATGGCATGGATGTTTTTTCGGAAGCCACCGATCGTACAATGAACAGAAAGGAGGATGTCACAATAACATACAAGACCATTGTTGTTGACTATTCACCCAACGCGAAACCGATGGCTGCGGCAATCGAAGAAAAGGCCAATCAGATGGCGGCACAGGGATACGAGCTTGTCACCATGTCGATCACCAGTTCCGCAAAAGCGATCCTGGTTTTCAAAACAGATGCGGCGGACGAGCCCGATACCGAAACTCCGGCTGCCTGCAACGAGACAAAAGAATAAGTCCAAAGGGCACTATGGGCCATCGGCACACCGAAACCGCCAGGGACTCTCTTGATTTGGCGGTTTTGGTGCGCTTTCTTCTTGGGGAATAAAATGCAATCCTTCAGGAAAACGGCCTCGAACGCTATTTTTCACGGCAAGAAGTTTACTTCCATTTTACACGGGGCCGGTAGCGGTGAAATCAAGCAATTGGTATATTATGCTCGTAGACTTATCCCGCTGCTGCTATGGACGAAGGAGGGATTGGGTATGATTGCTGCATTGGAATGGCTGATTTTACCCACACAAATTTTTCAGTGGCAAATACCCTATATTCATGAACCAAAAGCGGCGCTGTACAAACCGATAGGAGAAATCTGATAAAATGCGCAAATGGGGAAAAAAGAAAATACTGCTTAGTATAGCAATCATCATTTTTATCATTATTGCCGGATTTGTTGGCTATAGCATTTATGGTTCGTATAAACTCAATCAATTATCGGGCATGAGCTTTGAGGAGATGCTTGATTATGCAACCAAAGATCATAAAGAGGCGCTCATCACCGTGGGCATCATACAAGACGGTAACATGACCTGCGATGTTTATGGTGAGAACGGCGTTAAACTATCCCCCCAAGAACATATTTATGAAATTGGGTCTATCACAAAAACATTTACGGCGTCATTAGTTTGCAAAGCCATCGGTGAGGGCAGGGTGAGCCTCGACGATTCTATTGACGAATATTTGAATCTTGATGGGCAGGATTATTACCCAACAATCCGCAGATTGGTGACCCATACTTCAGGGTATGAGGAATACTATTTTGAGACGCCCATGATTTCCAGCTTTTTCCGAGGGGAAAACTCTTTTGCCGGGATATCCAAAGAGATGCTGCTAAAAAAATCGGATAAAATTTGCCTCCATGACGCGGACTATCCCTTTACCTATTCCAATTTTGGATTTGCAGTCTTGGGTGCAGTGCTGGAAAAAGCCTATAATCAAGACTACACACTCCTCATGAATGCGTATATTTCAGAGGAGTTAGGACTTGAAAACACAAGGATTTCGGATGGCTCCGGCGATTTGAAAAACCGCTGGCAATGGTCACAATCGAACGCCTATATGCCGGCCGGCGCGCTGCTGTCCGATATTACTGATATGATGCAGTATCTCCATATGCAGATGCGGGGACATCCGCAATATACATCGTTTGCACATGAGGCATTGGCGAAAGTGGATGCTTCAAACGCAAGCTATGAAAAAATGGGCATACGCATAGATGCCGTTGGCACCGGCTGGATGATCGATGATCAAAATCGTATTATTTGGCATAACGGCGCAACGGGACATTATAACAGCTATGTTGGATTTGATAAGGAACGCCAAATTGGCGTAGTGGTGCTATCAAACCTGCCGCCGGATTATAGAGTTCCGGCGACTGTTATGGGAGTTGAAATACTGACTTCCTTACAGAAGTAAAGATTTAAAAATAAACCGCAACGCATGACCAACCGTTATTGAGAGGGGGAGCAATGTGAAAGATCTAAGAATCGGATTTTCACTTTACGGGCTGCTCATTGCGGCGCTGCAATTGCTGCCCAATATCATCTGGGCGTTGTGGCCTCCTGTGCCCAATATTTTAGAGGGCAACGCGTCGTCGGTACCGTTCATCGAAGCTGGTGAGCACATTTTGGGCGTTTTGATCATCATACTACTGGTGTTCCTTGTGAACAACACGCAGGCAGGAAAATTCCCGCACAGCGGCTGGACAATCGCCGGCTTTATCGCCATTGCGCTGTATTGGCTATGCTGGGCATTCTATTTTGCGGGAATACAGCCGCACTTCGTCATTTACGCCATGGTTGTTCTGCCGCCGGTTGCGTTTTTCAGTGCAGGAGCCGCAAAAAAGGTCTGGCCTGTTTCAGTGGTAAGCGCAGTGTTTCTGGCGTTTCACCTATTTGTAGCGCTGGAGAATTTTCCGTTCGGCCTGTAAGGTTGCACGGTGTAAATGATGGATAGGCGATGCAGTTTGGAAGGGAAAATGAAATGAAAACGATGGTCATATATAAGTCCGCAACCGGGTTCACAAGAGAATATGCCCAGTGGATTGCCGAAGCGTTATCCGCTGAACTTTTTGCAGCCGCTGAAACCACGCTTCGAAAAATGCAGGAGTATGACTGCATTGTGTTTGGCGGCCGCCTATATGCTGTAGGTATTGACGGTATTTCATTCATTACAAAGAACTTTGAAAAGCTCAAAGGAAAAAAACTTATTGTTTTTGCAACAGGCGCTTCTCCATCGAATGAGACAGTCATCCAAGAGGTGAGAAACAAGAACCTGACTTTGCAGCAGCAAACCCATGTTGAATTCTTTTATTTAAGAGGCGGTTTTAACTTTAAAGCTTTGCCGCTTTTTGATAAGATTCTGATGTCCTTGTTGAAAAATAAAATTACAAGAAAGCAGAAGAAAGGCGTTCGATTGACTTCGGATGAAGCAGGAATGCTGGCGCTGTATGATAAACAGATCGACTTTACTAAAAAGGAAAATATCAATGTGATCATCGAGGCTGTTCGATTAGATTGAGAAGCAAAGGGGGAAGCTTTGCTTTTACAACGATGTATCTTCCTGTATGATAATGATTCAAGAGGGGGAATTTGATGAAGATAACCGTCATAAACGGCACAGAGGTAAAAGGCTGCACCTATCATATTAAAGAAAGCTTTTTAGATGTTTTGCGCAGCGGCAATGACATCACAGAATTTTATTTGCCAAAGGATTTACCGCATTTTTGCTGCGGTTGTAAAACCTGCTTTTTAAAGAGTGAGCAGCTTTGCCCGCATGCCCAATTTGTAATGCCTATTTGGAATGCCATGTTGGATTCCGATTTAATTGTATTTGCTTCACCGGTCTATGCGTTAAGAGTTCCCGGGCAAATAAAATCCCTTCTGGATCATCTATGCGTTCATTGGATGGTGCACAGACCTGACGAGAGGATGTTTGAGAAAAAAGCTGTCATTTTGACAAACGCCATCGGGGTTTTTAACGGTGGCACACAAAGCGACGTTGCAACCAGCCTAAAATGGCTGGGTGTATCAGATGTGAAAAAATTAGGCGTCGGCTTATTGGAAGGTGTTATTTGGAACGAACTTTCGGATAAACGCCGGGGCATCATTATCAGTAAAGTCCAAAGACTTGCCAAACGCTATAAAAAAGAATATCAGGCACACAAGGGCATAAAAGTAGGCTTACTCTTCGCCATAACAAAAAAGATGCACCAAGCGGTCTTGAAAAAGGAAGACACTCCCTCTGCCGACAATCAACATTGGCTTGACAAGGGGTGGATCAAGCGTTGAATGGAAGAAAAGGGTCTCGGAGAGCTCCGGCTTATGGCCTAACCTATATCACATAGAATCGGGGGAGAATGATGGAGCAAAAGAAATTGATTGGCGCTTTGCTGATACAGGATTTTGCAAACAAGTTTCCCGACAGAGTGGCCTCGCCTGTGCTGCATCGGCGGCTATGATATCAATCGTTTTGATGCGTCTATGCAGAAGGAAAATAAAAAAGAGCAGCTAAAAATGATAAACAATATCGACTTGCTCTCTGGAGGATATACCAGTGTGCTATAGGAAAGGTTAGAGGAGGTCCTAACTGATGAAAATAGTCCTTCATATATCCATGAGATTCTCAAACCCCTACACGATAGCAAAAAGGATGTGGAAGCCTTTGCGTTTGTGCGTATTCTATATGATGTTTCGGGTTGCGCCTTGCCTGATGCTGTGTTAGAGATGGACAAGAGCGACGGCATGCGATGCGAATATATCAAGGAACTCTTAACAGATGTTGAAAACATCCTCTAAAACGCAAAAGGGAGAGATAATCTCCCTGTACATAGTTAAAACCACACCTTTGCACTTTTGTTTTGCCGGATGCGTTTTTTGTGCGGTCATGCATTTTCTTCTTCATGTCGTTCATGACAATCAACTATAGCCATCATATATTGAAGACAATACTGAATCTGTTTATTATAGTTAGACCATGTCCGAATACCTTTATTTCCATGAAAGATGTTATTTCTGTAGCGATATACAACATAGGTCAGAAGGATAATTTTTTCTTTATGGGTTATGTTTTCATAGGGCTTAAGCAGAATCTCATCAGTATCTTTATAATTATCTTGATGACATAAATGTCGATAGCGCTCTTCATCTTGGTATCGTGTGTGGAAGTGTTTTGCGATATTTTCGACATTTAACTCAGCGTAATACTGTACATATCGAGAAGCCATCGGTTTAATCTGCTCTTTTTTCATGAAGCCGCTAAAGATCTCCTGTTCCATAATAGGCCATATTAATAAATACACAGTGGCAACCTGGTTGTCTAACATGCGTTTTATGGAATCATTATCCGTTTGATATCGTGTTGCAAGCCAATAGTACACCTTATCAGATATGCCTTGCTTATTGTTGAAATTCATGCTAATGCACCTCATCGTCAGAGATATTTCATATAATTTTGGGATGCTTTTAGCTTATCCTATATTATTATATTCATCATCGTCAAATATCCGGATGTTGAGAAGGGATTTCTCCAAAAACTTAGGATTTAATTCCTATCGACGGGTCGATTGCCAACTTTCTTGCAGGGCGGGAAAACGTAAAAAGTAACGCGGATTTTGAGGCGGAAAAAGAGGACTGAAACGGATTTTTATACTGCTCAGGTTGTTTGTCTGCGACTTTTTTGCCCAATTCGAGCTCTAAATACCCCGTATTTTGCCTGCTTACCCTCCAAAAGTAATGAAAAACCCCCTTTGTCGTGGTAGACAAAAGAGTTTTTCTTCGTGACTCCCCACATGACACTTCAACTATTTGCTGCTTCTATCATATTGGGGTATGTTATCCTATTTAATTCTATGTGTTCTCTGATTTGACGCCTACTTCTACATCTTATTATTTCTGATTTTCAAATGATAAACCCCATCTTCGTTTATTGAAAACAAGGTTTATCGACAGTCTAAACCCTCTCTGGGGTACGGATAGAATTTTTAATACGTTCAAAACGCCTGCAACTCAAACAGCAGCCTCACTTTTACCATCACCCGTTGAACTCGTGCACAGCGTCGATCATGGCCACGATATTCTCTACAGGCGTACCGCATTGCACGCAATGGATCGCGTTGAACACAAACCCGCCGCCGGGCGCGAATATCTCACAACGGCTCAACACCTGCTCGCGCACCTGCTTTGGCGTGCCAAAGGGCAATATCTCCTGCGTGTCCACACCCGCACCCCAGAATACGATCGAATCGCCAAAGTCCTTCTTGAGCCGCTGCGGGTCCATTCCGGCGGCAGAACACTGCACCGGATTGACGATGTCAAAACCCGCGTCGATCAGCAGCGGGAGCAGCTCGTATACAGCGCCGCAGGTATGCTTGAATGTCTTCCAGTTCGTATTCCTGTGTATCCAGTCGTTCATCTTTTTATAATAAGGAAACCATATCTCTTTGAACACTTCTGTCGAAGCCATCAGGCTGATCTGTGTTCCGAAATCCGTGCCGCATACGAAAGCGACAT
>JBMNTR010000026.1:0-13967 GCA_050945835.1 Christensenellales bacterium
AAACCCTAATATAGATAGTCAGGTAAACGGCGAAAAGACAATTACCTTTTTGCAATGTATTAGTCGTTTGAAATCTTTTTCAGCTATAACATTTTCAGATGAAGATACACTTCATCTTGCTAAATGCGCAAAACTTAGAAATCAGTTTACACATTTCAATGTATCAATATCATCTGAAGAAGCAAAAACGAAATATTGCACGCTTTTTTCACTTTATAAAAGAATTTTCGAAGAGTTTTCAAAGAATAGATTGTATTTCCAGGATATTAGTCCTAATACAATTGAAGATATTATCACATTTTCAGATAAATGGGTGATTTTCCGCGGCTGCGAAGTACTGAAATCAAATTTAGAATCATTCAAAAAGGATATAACTAAGGCGCAACACCATCCCTATTTTATTGATAAACAGGGCGCAATTTTTAAAAGAATAGCCTTTGGCCTTGAAGAAGAATTCTATAAAGGCATCGAAAAAGGAGAGAAAGACAGCTATTATACTCCTACAATTTATTTATGGGATTATTGTGATGACTGCGGAGCAGCGCAAGGCGAGTATCATCTGCTTAACTGTGATTTAGAAAGATGTCCAGTATGTAATGGACAGGCCTTGACATGTGATTGCGGTTTATCATGGGCTGCTACAGATTAATGTAATTGATTACACATTAACCTAAAAATCATCGATTAGAGGATCAATTCAATTTCTCATTATGTTTATGATGGGCAAGGTAGTTTACCTGTGCATTTGAATACCGGATTTCTGGAACTTTATATTGCAATGATAAATGCAGGCGTTTTTATTTAGAAGCAATATCATTACGATGCCCACCCCGAGGTGTGCATCTTTATTGGTAGCATAGGGCATTGAAAGATCGCCAATTTTGAGTTAGTGATCTTTCTTTTAGCCTGTATTTAAGCGGGTTTGCAAAGGGTACGTCCTATAATAACACTCTTATATAATTTAGAGTTATAGGACTATACTGCTTATGTTTTACTTTTGTAACATATAGTGTTGATGAATCCTTCGCCAGAATGTGCTATAATTATAAAAACATGTAATATAATGGGGTGTTGTAATGGCACAAGGGGTTTTGGGAGGAGCAACTTCATACGAAGAGCAATCGTTAACAGATATAATGGGAGATTTAGAAAACTGGGCAGACTACGCCATTCGTATTAAAGAGTATATTTCTAATTCCCATCTAAAACTTGTAGAAAGCGAATTTTGGCCTAAAATTGCGATAGATTTCCAGCTGACACTTGTCACTACAATCAGATATTGCGATACTATCATCGAGGATATAAGATTAATCCAAAAAGCAATCCAAGATGAGCAAATAACCAACAAAGAAGTTAATCTCCTATATAAAATTGGACAAAACTCTGTAAAGTATAATTACGAATACGGTAAAACATATAATGATGATGACAGATGGAAAGATTACGGTAATTCGGATTTTCGCGTTGCAGAAGATGCATATGCAAAGGGCAGAGATGTTTTTGTTACATTACAAGATGCAGGCAATGCTGCAGAAAGATTGAGGGATTATATGGACGAAGGAATTACTAGGAACAATATCAATATTGGGGGGGATGTTGTGAATTCTCCTATACAGCAGGGAAAAGGCAATATTATGAGTGTAGATAACAATACAATAGATATAGCACAACTAAACGAAATATTGGAAAATATAGTACAACTTTCCGATGCTCAATCTAAAGAGCAAATTGAAGAAAGTGTTGGCATTATTCATGAAGAACTCAAAAAAGCAAAGCCTAAGAAGAGTATAATAAGGACTGCCATGGCGAGCCTAAAAGCGGTAAAAGGATCTATTGAATTTCTTGCAGCAGTTGCTACGTTGGCAACGTATATCGCCTCTATTTCATAAAAAATATCCTTAACATATAATTGTTTCTAATATTGCAGGCAATGACTAATGTTTTTACAAATACTATTCATCCAATCACTTCTCTTTCTTTTGGAAAAAAGAAAGAGAAGCCAAAGAAAATTAATATCGCGCACTATCGTTTGATGGTTCGCGATATTTTTTTATCCGCACCGAATCGTTGCATCTTTATTGGTAGCACAGGCCATGATAGGATAAAGGTGCGATAGAATTCGCGCCTTTTTAATTTATTAAGAAGGAGAACAGTCATGAATACTGAGCAAAACCGTGTTATTTTCGGATATACAAGAAACGCAATCGGTCAGATGAAAATAAAACCATTAGAGATGTCTGTGGTCAATACCATCTATTATGCGTATCTTGAGGATAACAGTCTTGGAAAGATAACCGATATGCTCAAAGAAGCCAAGCTGCTTTCGCCAAATGGTAAGGAAGTTTGGGGCAAGCAAATTATAGATAACCTATTATCCAACGAGAAATACATTGGCAATGGAACATATCCCCCCATCGTTTCCCAAGAACTGTTTGATGAAGTACAAAGGGAAAAGGCCAGACGCTCAAACAAAGGAGATAAGAGCTCTTCCGGTAATAGATATAGTACCGCCCATCCCCTTTCTGGTCTTCTTGTTTGCGGAGCGTGCGGCAGGAAGTATAGAAGGTACACCCGAACGAACGGAGATGTCGTATGGCGATGCGCGAACCGTGTGGAACACGGCTCGAGGATATGCAAGCACTCCCCTGCAATTCCGGAGGAGTATCTTAAAACCGTTCTGTCTAATGAATTGATGCAGGCTGGCAAGCTGCATAACAACGATAGCTTTGATGATATGATACGCATCCTTATAGACAGGGTTATGATCGGCACAGATGGACAAATACGAATCGAATTTACACAACATACCCCATTGCACAGCCAGTCAACAATTGGTCAAAGATTGCACTAAGAATAAAATAGACCTTATCTTGACAAAGTCAGTGTATCGGTTTGACAGAAACACCTTAGACTCTCTCCAAACGGTACGTACGCTCAAAGATCTACTTCGAGCAGGAGGGTATTAATACGCTTAACTGCGGCATCAGAATTCATTCTGACAGTTTGGATCGCTTTTGCACAGAACGAAGCTTCTCAAAAAGCAATGACATCAAATGGGGGTTGGAGAGGGCATTTCAGAACCCTAGCTCAAAATACTATCAGCGCACCTGTTATGGGTATAAGCATGACGATAATGGCAAGCTGGTCATCAACGAAGAAAAGGCTGCGGTTGTGAGTATGATCTACAGGCTCTACGCTGAAGGGAGCAGCCTTGCCCAGGTATCTGCCAAACTGAATGAAATGAAAATACCCTCCCCCAGAGGCAATTCAACATGGGCAAGAGAGACAATACGGAAGATATTGCGGAATGAGAAGTATACAGGCTCTGTGATTTTGCAAAAAACATATGTTGAAGATTATCTTACACATAAACAAATACGAAATGATGGACAAAAGAATAAGTTTATGATCAGGGACAACCACGAGACGATTATAAAAGATGATTATCAATGGTAATATGGTGATACGATAATTTCTCCCTACTCCTCAAACAAGTTGTTAATATTATCTTATTGTGCATCTTTTTTGGTAGGACATAGCTGAATGGGCAGGACGATGTTTTCATAGACACGCAGAGCCGGCACAAGGTTATAGTTTTGGAACACAAATCCGATCTTGCGACTGCGGAAAATGGTATACTCCTCGCCCTTTAGCGAAAAACCTCCTTGCCGTCCACGGAAACAGAGCCGCTTGCGGGTCGGTCAAGTCCGCCCAGCATATGAAGCAGGGTGGATTTCCCGTTGCCAGATGTTTCTACAACAGCGACGAATTCGCTGCTTTCCACCGACAGGTTCACTCTGCCCAAAGCAATGGACAGCGGTTTCGCCGCTGCCGTAATATTTTTTAAGATCGATTGTTTTCAATATGGTCATCATGCGTACCTCCAAAGAAAAGTCTGTAGCATAAAGCCGTGATACAAGCAGGATAACAAAACAATTTTCCAGTTTTATTAGAAAACTAACAATTTTAAAAGATTCAGCCTGAATGGGAAACTTAAGATGACCTTAAAGCCGGTAAAGCTTTAGTAACCGGATGCAAACTGAAGGAACTGTTTTTTGACGGAAAGCAATATTCTAAACCAATTGATTTAATATATCCTTACTCCAATCGGAGTACATATACGATTGTTAACAATGCTGGTATTATCTGAGCATGCTGTGATTCCTATAATAATATCCATCTCTGCATGAAAGACAATGCTATCGCCGGCAGCAGAAGGGGCTGCTCGATATTTCAAGCTCTTGTCAGGCAATATATCCATGCTCATAAAGATGCTCATTGCGGTAATAGAAGGAAAAGGGGTGATGTTGTACTCTGCAAAAGCAGCATTGAGATTATCAAGACAATTGGCATGGTCACCTTGCTTTAAAAATGCATATGATTCTTGCCTGCAACAGGGAATGAAAAAATCGTGAACACCCACATCATCTTTCTCAATAGTAAGCATAGGCCTATATTTGTTAGAATACAGCACCTTTGGATATAAAGAATTGCTCATCATCAAAGTAACACCTGCTGAAAAGAATTCCTTGTGATCTTCTGCGCAGATTGCAAATAAGTCTGCCACCTGCTGTCCTTCCAGATCAACTATTTCTATTCTATAGCCTTTACTTATAGCAAAAGCCTGACCATTTTGCTTTTCGATTGCAGCTTCGCGCATAATCAGACACCTCTTTGTACCATGTATACTTAGATTATATTGTTGGAAAACGCTGGTATTTTTCAATAAGTAATAGCGGAACCGCTCACAATGGGAAAAAGCGGAAAAGGCAGCCCCCCCCCCCCGCCGACGAGGATTTTCCTTGTGAGAAACAGGCCGATTCCCACGCTCTCATGCTTGGCTGCTGCCGGGCTGCGGTAAAATCAATATTCTTTTCATAACCGGCACCTCCTTGCAGCTTATAGCAGCATCTTAATCTTACTTCACATTTTTTCATTATACCATAAGTGTTATGTGTGATTCCAGAATCTTTGCATGGCTTCTTCTACGTTGTCCAAACATATGTTACACATTGGGAGTAAGCTCTCTGTAGTATTGAAGAGGAGACTTTCTGCCAAGTACAATAAGCGGAAATCGGTTGTCTTTCTCTAATACCGTTTTAGTTGTATATTTGCATCTTCTATGCTGTAGAAGCTCCTGTCCGTGTAAAACCTCTCTTAATCGATTCTGTGTACACGCTCCACCTTGCCATTATGCCGTGGTGTTGCTACTCTAATCCGTTTATGATCTACTCCCGCTTTTGCACAGTACCGCTCAAATACCGATGGATTATTACTGGCTAACAATGCATTGGTAAATTCTACTTCGTTATCTGTTTGCGCACATCTTATCTTGAACGGATAATAATTCTGTGCCATCATCGAAAATTTCGAATATTGAAATCAAATATGTTTGATTTTTTTAAAGCAGGCAACATGATAACATATTATTAGAACAATGGATAGGAGTGTTTTGGCATGACATGGAAAGAATATTATAGTAAGAGAAGTATTACAGCGGAAGAAGCTGTGCGGCATATAAAGTCTGGAGACAGAGTGGTAATTAGCCATGCAACGGCCGAACCCATAATATTGTTGAACGCGATGGCAAACCGAAAATACCACATTAAAGATGTGGAAACAGTGCATATGGTAGGCATGGGCGAGAGCTTGTATGCACGGCAGGATATGCAGGGCACATTTAGGCACACATCTTTATTTGTGGGCGGGCCTGAGCGCGGCGCAATTTATGAGGGCCGTGCGGATTTTATACCTGTGTATTTTTCAAATATTCCCGGTCTTTTTTTAGATGATTATCTGCCGGTAGATGTGGCACTGTTAACCGTATCCCCGCCGGATAAACATGGCTATGTAAGCCTTGGGATATCTGTAGATTATGGTGTGGCTGCGGTGAAAAAAGGAAAGACTGTGATTGCGCAAGTGAACCGGTATTGTCCCCGTACACATGGAGAGAGCTTTGTGCATGTAAGCGAAATTGACTACTTCGTAGAACATGACGCGCCGCTTATTCCATTAGCTCCGGGCGCCATTACCCCTGTAGAGGAAACAATAGGCAGCTATTGCGCTTCGCTGGTGGAAGACGGCGCTACGCTGCAGCTTGGCATAGGTTCGCTGCCGGATGCCGTTTTAAAGTTTCTTACAGATAAGAATGATTTATGGGTTCATTCAGAAATGATTTCAGATGGCGTAATGAATCTGATGTTAAGCGGCAATATTAATAACCGTGTGAAGACATTGCATACAAATAAAACGGTAGTTACATTTTTAATGGGAACACAAGAGCTATATGATTTTGTAGACGATAACCCATCGTTTTATCTTGCGCCCGCAAACTATACAAACGATCCATGTGTAATCGCACAAAACGATAATATGGTATCCATCAACTCCTGTGTGGAAGTTGATTTAATGGGACAGGTAAACGCCGAAAGCATAGGTCTTAAGCAAATAAGTGGTGTAGGGGGGCAGGTGGATTTCGTTCGGGGAGCAAATATGTCTAAAGGCGGAAAAGCCATTATTGCAATGCCCTCCACTGCAAAAGGCGGAAAGGCTTCTCGCATTGTGCCATTTTTGCAACAGGGTGCGGCGGTTACCACCAGCCGGTGTGATGTGGGATACATTGTAACGGAATATGGAATCGCGGACCTTCGTAATGTAACCTTGCGGGAAAGAGCCAAGCGGCTGATACGCATTGCGCATCCGTCTTTTAAAGAAACATTGGCGGAGGAGTTTGAAAAGCGGTTTTGTATGCCTTACTTAGAGCAAAATTAATCAAACGCTTTGTGCATATACTCGCTGGTAAGCTTCATGAACAACTGCATGGCCGGTGTAAGCCACTTGTTTTTATGATACGCACACAGTGTTGTTACACGATCCTCTGGCAGGCCTATATGAAGCTCTATTAAAGAGCCGTCGGACAGTGCGTCTTGCGCAACAAATCTGGGCATATACGTTATGCCCAGATTATTTATTGTGCTTTTCTTTATGGCCTCAAAGCTGGGTAGCTCTATTATATTGGCAGGTTGAATGTTTTGCGCTTCCAAATGTTTTAGTATGTGGTTGCGGCAAACATTCTCCTTGTCGTCGCTTATAATGAGGCTATGTTCGGATAAGTCTGACATGGATGTAATAGCGGGTGCATTGCTTGAGCATACCAATACCAGCGAAAAGGTGTTGAGCGGATGCGTAATAATACTATCTTTATGGTCGTTTACATCATAATAAATGCCCAAATCCAGCATTCCGTTTAAGATATAGTTATCAATGGTATAACAGTTGTAGGACTGTAAAGAAAGCATTACATTTTCGGCCTGCTGTTTGAATTGCTTTAAAACCGGTTGCATCTTATAAACCAAAAGGGTTTCGGGCAGTGCCACTTTTAGCACGCCGCTTAGCTCACCCGCCTGCTTGCCATAATTCATAATTTGCTGCTCGCTTAGTAAAATATTATCTATATAAGGCAATATATCCTGCCCTGCCTGGGTCAGCACCATTCTTCTGCCAATCTTTTCAAATAATTTAATAGAATACTCCTGCTCTAATTGCTGCACATGGAAGGATATGGTGGATTGTGTGTAGTCTAATATATTTGCGGCATTTTGAAAACTGCCCGCCTCTAAAATGGTTTTAAATGTTTTAAAGAATTGTATATCCATATTTGCTCCTTTGCTTGGCTGCTTTCATTATACCATATTCCAAATATTAGTTTCATTATATTAGTTTCATTTCGCGCATTTACTTTTACCAAAATAAAATAAAAAACCGACATTTGATGGTGCGCGGCTTAGCGTTTTCTCGCATGCGATATCAAAATAAAAACTGGACAAGAATTTGTAAAAACATGAATCTTGCATTGTAAAAATCATAAATGACGGGATTCGAACCCCTATGTTCAATGTTTTTAGGCCTTAAAAACACTTAGTTAGGACATGCTCTTCCATTTTATACGGAACTTTATATTGCAATGATGAATGCAGGCGGTTTCCATTTTAGAGCGCTTTTGTATTATACCTACCCGGAGCATGCATCTTTTTTGGTAGCACAGGGCACTTGAACGGGAGTAGGGAATCTGAACCCCAAGAATTGGAATCGTTCAGATGGGCTACCTCTTTCAACACCAAGAAACGCCTATATGAAGGTGTTTCTTGCATATATTTATCTCTTTGTTTTTGGGCTGAATTCCAGAATTGAAAAATCAAAAAGCACAAAATCGATGTGTAAAAATGTGAAAAGTCAACTTCTGAACCTCTAATTCCAGTTTTTATTTTCTACATAGCCTTATCCCAGTAGGTTTCCTCTATCTTATCTGGAATCTTGGTGTTCATGGCAGAGTATGGACGCCTGGTATTGTAAAATATAATGTATTGATCAACCCCTTTTCTGAACTCCCGCTCAGAATTATAACCGCTTCTGTACAATTCTTCCTGCTTCATGGATGAAAAGAAGGATTCTGATACTGCATTATCATGAGGCTGTCCAGAGTTTGATAGTGATTGTTGGACATTATGCTCCTGAAGCATCTTTCTAAAAGTGTTGGAAACATAAGGTGCACCGCGGTGACTATGAAATATGAGGGAATTTGATGGCGGCCTTTCCTTAATAGCTTTTCGAAATGTTGTTACTAACTGGGTACTATTCCGAAAGAGATGACCACATTGGTTATCAGATATAAAAAGTTGTGGAATCATGATGATGGTTTTGTTGCGGGTAAGTTCCTCAACTGCCATCTGCAACTGTTGCTCATTTTCTGGATCAACATTTGCGGTGGCTTCATCTAAAATGATGATAGGCACCTCCTTAAGTAAGGGCGCGTGCGATAGAAATCCGCTAGCTTAGCGGGGCAGCCATCTGGCTGCTTCGCTTTTTTCTTTGTCCAGAAGTGAGGGGTTCGAATCTTGTGCGGGTTTCTTGTGAAAACCCCGCCTTTGCTTGGCTATGACCATGACGAGGGCGAAAATCTTGTGATCAATGAGTATGAGGCCAAAACCGTCCGCCTCATCTTTTTCATGTATCTGTATGGATATACCTGTCGGCAGATTGCGGATACCCTAACATCGCTTGGGAGAAAACCCAAAAAGCAAAATACCGGATGGTCCCCCGGCTCCGTGTTGCAGATACTGCAAAATGAACGCCATTGCGGGGATGTTCTGGAAAGGAAAATCTGGACACCAAGCTATTTGGATCACAAGTCCAGAAAAAACAAGAAGAACCGAAACCAATATCGCAAAAATGATCACCACGAAGCGATTATTTCAAGAGGTGCTTTCATTGCCGCTCAGCACTTAATCAGCAACACAAAATATGGAAACAAAGGAATACTGCCTGAACTCCAAGTTATTACCGAAGATGCGTTACAGGGCTTTGTATCGATCAACCCAAGATGGGCCGGATTTACCGCTGATGATTATATCCGTGCGTCCCGAAGCGTTTGTGATACAGACGTTGCCCCTTTGGCAGATTGTATTGAAGTAGAAGCGCAGACGGGGATTTTGATTTGCGCGGATATGAAATCGCAAGATCGCAATTTTTTGATACCGCCACAAAACCCAGCGTCACCTTTTCCATCAATGAACTAAAATTCGGTGCCGAGTGTATCCGCAAAATGAGCAACACTTCTTTCGTTGAACTGCTGCTTCACCCCGACAAGCATCTGCCGGCCGTTCGCCCCACCACAGATAAAAACCGTAACGCGGTTCAGTGGGCTCTGCTTAAAGAAACAGCTTATCAACCACGCATGGTCAGCGGCGCCGCATTTTTGAAAACCATCTATGGGATTTATGGCTGGAAAGCTGACTGTAAATATCGGATACGGGAAATCCGAAAGCAAAATGCGGATGAATCGGTTTATATGTTCGATGTGCGGAAAACAGAGATATTCATCCCAACCGATGCAATGACGCCGGACAATAATGAAGAATTGCTTGATGCTGTTAGGAATCAAGTATATTCAGGCATCAAACCGCGCATTGCAACACCAAAAACCGTTTGTGCGTATCCTACCGGTCGGGTGGAAACTTTCGGCAGTGACTATTATCGGCATGCCTAGGCGCAAGAGATGCTTGCGTTTTCCGAAACCGGAGAGTGGAATACCCAATCGAAAGGACAAGCCTTTAACGAATAGCGAGGGATGCCGTGATCCGATCTGCATTTGGAACGGCACAATTATTGACGGGCATAACCGATATGAAATCTATCTGCGCCATCGAATTCCCTTTAAAACGCAGCAGATCAGCCTGCGCAACCAACATGAAGCAATCGCCTGGATTTGCGCCAATCAGATCGGCGACCGGAATATATCGGAAGACCCCCCAAAATACCTCACCGGAAAAAGATACGAGTTCGAAAAGGTTGCGGGAATTCTGAATACGAGTGGGAAAACCAGCATACCGCGGGCGATGAGGTTGCGCCCGGAATATGGGCACAACCTACTGCTCGAGGTAATGTGAAAAGAACATCGGGAAAGATTGGCGATGAATATCATTTGTCACATTCCACCGTTGAGAAATATGGATCATATATACAATCTGTTCCGGCTCACTCTTGCGCGGGGCCTCTCTTTCGGCTCCGGCGGCTTTTCCGGCTCCGAGAAAGGGGCTGCTTTACCGGGGCCTTTTTTCGGCGGCAGGGTCAGGAATCGGCTTCCCATCCGGCAGGGGTGACGTGCGCCTTCCTTCCATGAAGTCAATCACCTGCGCGTTTCGGGCCTTCCGTGTTTGTCCGGCCTTTTGAGCGGGAGTAAGCTCCAATTCCTTTTCCTGCCCTTTGGCTCTTTCCGGTGCGGGAGCCATATCCTCCTTGGCAGGCGCCGCCTTTTCGGCCTTCTCGGCTTTGGGGGCTGCTCCTGCCGCGCCGTCTTTTTCTCCGGCGGCTCCTCCGGGGCAGGGGTATCGCGCAGGGTATTCTGTGCGGCGATTTGCTCCGCCGCCTTGCTCTCGGTTAGAAGCTCCTTGATTTTTTCAAACGAAACGACCACATCGCTGGGGGCTGGAATGTCAAAAGGCGCGGATTGGCAGCCAATCCCGGCTTTGGGTTCCACAACGGTCTGTTCCGCGCCGTTTTCAACGACTCCCAATTTGCTTTTCGCCATGCGTATTACCTCCTTTGTCTTAAATGGCATGAAAAAGGGGCCTGATTTTTCAATCAAGCCCTGTGGGGATGGTGCAGTCCCCTCCTTTTCACTTCGGGCCATGTTGCCCCGAAGTGCAGCTATCCATACAGAAACGCCGCCCTTTTGTCCGATAAGGCGGCGCTCTGTGTAATGTGATAGCTCTTATTTTATTTTGTTTTTTACCCTTAACCGGGCTTGTCTTGCAGCTTCCTAGCCCCTTAAGTGCGCTGTTTTCATTTGCGCATACGGACAGGAAACGCGGTATGTTGTATCGGCATATAGCCGATGTTGTGGGTATAAGTGGCATATATGTATCCTCCGTCATATTATATAAAGGATTATTCTCTCTTATGCGAGAGCCATAATCACTAATGTCGTATAGGGTGATAACAATGAATAGATATTCTCATAATTGTGAAAGCCAAAACTCCTGTCGCTGCTGCTGCATAGGTCCGCAGGGTCCCACAGGTAAAACCGGTCCCGCTGGCCCGCAGGGTCTCGCCGGTGCAGCCGGTCCTGCCGGTCCGCAGGGTCCCGCCGGTGCAGCCGGCCCTGCCGGCTCGCAGGGTGTAGCCGGCCCCGGAGGCCCCCAAGGTGTAGCCGGCCTCGCCGGCCCGCAGGGTGAGACAGGAGCAACCGGCCCCACCGGCCCCGTATTTATTCCGCAAGGAACATTTTTCACTTATGAAACGGGGCCTTTTGGACCCGAAGAAATTATTCCAATTACAGATGCAAGCACAACAAACACGCCTGGCGCGTTTGGAATAACAGCGGATGGCAGAGTCAGTGTTGTAAATGCGGGCGTTTATCTTGTGGATGGACGCATACAACTGGCACCAGGTTCTTCAGGTGTAATGGGAGTGCAAAAAAACGATGAGAGTCTCACTGTCCTGTATCATAATTCAGGAACTTATTATTCCAATAATGTTGATGTAAGCGGCCTGTTTGTCGTCAATACGATTCTAACATTAGATGCGGGTGATACGGTTTCATTGCTCAATTTTAGAGGTCCTGGGTTCACTATAGAACTATTGGGAGCAATCTCCAACCTGGATGATCCAGAAGCGTTTGACGTATCGTCCCCGGCAGGAGCAATTAGATTGGTGCGCTTGTCTGATATATAAAAGCGACAAGATCTGACCTTGTTTCGGGCTGACTTGGCACTGTTGGCAAGGGGTACGTTGAGGGCAGCCCTCAACGTACCCCTTATTGGCGTAGCACCCCATGAATGGGTAGTTATCCATAAAAAACGACAAGTAAGAGAAATCTATTTTCCACGGTGTTCACATCAGGCTGAGCCTGCACCCCAATTCGCAGTCTGCTTTAGTGATTTTCGAAACTTTTTTGCTTAAAATGGATGTCATCTAAAGATAGCTGCCGACAAGGATGCCAAAAGCCAAACCGAATCAGGAATGATAAGGGATCGTCTTTTTACGGATGGCCCATTATCATTAGGGTTTAGCACACTCCCAGTTTGCGGGCTTTTTCGGCACTCTACTCCGATTTCAAAAAAGTGCGTTTTGGAAGATGCGAAACAAAGCAAACGGCTTTTTGATGGGATTTGAACCTTTTAGTTGTTAGATTGGCAACGCATTATAAGCCTCCGGCTGAACAGAAAGCGCAGGCCACTTTGCTATTTATATTTCGTCTTTAATTTCTCCTTTGCAGCGCCACCGCGCCGGATACGCAACGCGACGGCAATCAGTAAAATGCCCGTCGCTATAAGAATAAGCGATCCAATTGAAAACCCCACATCCGTCTCCAGTGCGTTGATATATGGACACACCTTAAAATAGCGTACAGGCATCGGACCCGCAGGTATGCCGGTGCCGGTTGCGCTGCCAATCACTTTTGTATTCCCAGGGATGATCGTTCCGTCGTCCAGCACAAACTCATATCCCACAGAGTAGCTGTACCGATTAGGAACGGCTTCGTCCCGATCGCCGCCTTCGCGACGGATAGAGGTGACGATGCCGGATGCGCGCTCGCCGGCAAAGCCTAACATAATCCTGGATGTTCCCATGACAATCAGGGCCAGACCCAGTAGCGTAATCAATATGAGGGGAAGCAGCTTGTTTTTCACAATTGGTCATCCTTAGCTCTTTTTATCATATATGACCTGTAATTTGGCATTTGAAACGACGCATTATTCCCGCTCCTTCCGATAACTTTCGTCCTCTTCGCGCGCCAGCGTGACGTAAGCTTCGACATAGAAGGTGTCTGTTTTCTTGTCATAACCGACCATAAAGTTTCTCTGAATGCTTTTATCGGGTATCCATATCACCGCGCTGGCCCGTCCGGGAGAGCGGTGAGGAACCTGCATTTCCTCGTACATCAGTTCCAGCGGCTCTGCTTGCGCATTGTTAGATGCGATTATTGCCTCAAGAATCTGTTCATTGCCGGGTGTGGGCGCAAGCAGCGTGCAGGAGCACAGCAGCAGCGCCATCAGCAGGGCGGCCGTGATAAATCCAGCGGGTTTCGTATATTGATGTATCATAAGCAGCAAATCATCATTGAGCAGGCGTTGGTATATATTCGAAACTCAAATCCATACCGTCTGATGTCAACACTGTGACCGTTTGCCCTGTTATTGCATACCATTCCGAACACGTTTTCGGAAAATCAGCGGATTCGCCGCCGGTAAGCGCCGAAGGCTTACTTGCATTCTTTGAAACGCTCACCAAGCCATCCTCTCCGCTTAAAGAGAGTTGATACAGCGTGGCCGAACCCTTTTCATTGACCAGATAATACTGCGCAGCATACCCAAAGGTTGTCTTTTGGTATTGCGCATAGATGTTTTCCTTGCCGCCCTTTGTATGGGTGCAAACCAGCGCATCGGCTCCCGCGTCATATGTTACGC
>JBMNTR010000027.1:0-12279 GCA_050945835.1 Christensenellales bacterium
CGAAATAGAACCCGCCGGCAGGCATATGCCCGCTGGGCGGTGCGGTTCTATCCCCTTGCGGATACAGCAGATAGCCGCCTTTGCCATCCTCGTCCGCTTCAAACAGCTCCGGAACCAACACCTTCTGACCGAAGTAATCCCATTCCTTCCAGCCCTCGTTGTGATACCCGAAGAAATTTGTGTATGGGAATATCCCTTCAAAATCCACGCCCATGGCGTCACGCAGGTCTTCCTCCATCACACCCGTCATGGTGGAAGGGTCGGACACCTTTACAAGACCGCTCAGGCCGTAGTGCTTGCGCAGCGCTTCAATACACGAAACATGCATCATGGAGCACCCGTGCGCACCGAAGTCGATGGGCACCTTATCCGGCTGCCGGTGGTTTAATGCGGCCAATGCCCTTTCTTTTGCGTTCATATCATTCCTCCTAAGCCGTATATACGGCTGCTTATAATATACTAAAATCCTTCCTTATATAACTATACGCACGCGGATGCGCCGTCCAATGCGCGCAACGAGCCGGTTACAGCATGCGAACCTGCTTTGTAAGCATCTCTGACACATACTGTTTGAGCTCTTCATCCTCTTCGAGCAAGTTCAGGAATATTTTGACCACCTGTTCGTCAAACTGTGTGCCCACGCCATCTTTTAATTGCTCGCATGTCTCCGCAAGCGTCAGATGTGAACGGTACAGCCGGTCGGACATCATGGCGTCGAAAGCGTCTGTAACGCCTATGATCCGTGCCATCAATTCAATTTCATCGCCCACAAGTCCATCCGGATACCCTTGCCCATCCACGCGTTCATGGTGATGGCGCACGATGGGCACGACATCCTGGAACATAGACACCGCCGACAATATCATCGCACCCTTGATCGGATGCCGCTTGATCAGCTCATATTCTTCCGGCGACAGCTTGTTGGTTTTAAGCAATATATCGTCCGTCATGCCAATCTTGCCAATATCATGGAACAGCCCGGCGATACGCAGCTGCTCCTGTTCTTCCTCGCCTAACCCGTAGCAACGCCCGATCTTGCAAGCATAATAGGAAACCCTGTCCGAGTGGCCGCGGGTGTAGGCATCTTTAGCATCGACCGTCTGACGCAGCACTTCGATGGTGTCCATATAGCGGACCTTCAACTGCGCATAGGTATCTTTTAGTTCTTCATTCTTGGTGTTGACCAAAGAATGCAAGAATGCATTGTTGATGGAGGACGCCGCCTGACGGGCATAGATTTCCAGCAAGCGGATCCCTTCAGATATATTCACACTCGCCACATAGATCACGCCAATCGTCCCCCCCTGATCTCTGGCCAACGGAATCACCACGCCGTCTGAGCGCCGGATCACTTCCATATTCATGCGGGCGCGGCCTATATCCATCATGGATTCATGATCCAGCATCTTGGTAAATGTTTCGATCTCCACATCATATTTACCGATCCCGCAAAAAATGCTCTTTTGTTGTTCCTGTTCTTTCACATGGGCGTTCTCCCAGATATCGTCCACCAGTATAAACGCGTCTTTGCTCTTCATAAGCGGCAAAAGATGCTTCAATATTTCTTCTAAAATATCGCCGATGGGCTGCAGCTGATAGATTTGCGGCACAGCGCCCAGAATGCTGTTCAGCCCGTCTCTAAACTGCTTGATCATGCGCATTTGAGAGATCGATTTAATGCCCGATTCGATCAAAAGCTGCAATTGATCCAAACGGTCGCTCTTCTCGCAGTACGCCTGAATATCCAGCGATTTGATGGTACTGATGGGCGGAGCCAGATCTTTATGGCCCGTCAACAACAGTATATAGAGCTCCTTATCCGTTTTGCGAATCTGTTCCACAAAGGCGTCGCCATGCATGGGCTGCATATAATAATCCAACACCACCAAATCAAACGGCTCTTCTTCAAGTGCCTTTAGCGCATCCAGCGGGTTGGTATACCCAGCGCACCAGTAGCCATTCCTGTTTAACAGGGCGCTTACGCTGTCAATGATGCCCTCTTCATCATCCACCACCATAATTCTGTATTCTTCCGAAAGCTTGATCCCTCGGTATTTGCGCATCGCAATTCCTCCTGTCCTTTATTGCGCCTGATATGGAAGCTGAATATAGAATCTTGTCCCCTCTCCCACTTGCGATTCAAACCGTAAATCCCCCTTGAAGATCCCCTTAATCGTGCTATGGGCCATATAAAGCCCCAATCCTGTGCCGTGCTTTCCTTTTGTGGTCACCATCGTTTTAAACAGTTGATCCTGTATCTCCTGCTTGATACCTTCCCCGAAATCCTGGATTTCTATCACGATCTTATCCGAATGATCATACGCTTTGAGTATGATATCGCCGACCGCCCCCTTGTAGGCTTGTATGGCGTTGATGATGATGTTGTCCAGTATTTGCACCAGGCTGTTCACATCGCCTTGTACGATGGTGTTCAAAGGCAGTTGTATGTCAGTCTTTAATGTGCAGTTATATTTGATCAACTCATGCTTCATGAGGATATTGACCCGCTTTAGCAGCTCGTCCAGCGTAAAAGACATCCCAGACTGCGCCGAGAACTGCACCGCCTGATCCTTTACCGTGGAGATGATGTCGGACATATAGGCTAAGTGGGTGCTCATCTTGTCTTGCCATTCTCTCATCTCTGCCGCTATTTCCCGATGATCCTGCAGTGTTACTTCGGGTTCGCTGATAGAGAGTACATATTCTTTCGTCAAACTCTTCAGGTGCTCCACGCCGCCCGATATGGACATAATGGGGGTGCGCAGGTTGTGCGCGATGCCGCCGATCATCTGCCCCAACGAAGCCAGCCTTTCCTGCTCCATCAGTATCTGTTGCTTTTCCTGCAGATTTTGCAAATCCAGCACATGCTGCGTGATATCCCGAAACAACAGAATGATGGCGTATGCATTGTCCCGGTATAAAACCGGCGTAAACTCAACGGAATAGTATCTTTTTTCCTCTTGCTGCACTAGGCTTAAATCGATCATCTGTGTCCTGCGGGTATACACGGCGTCCGTGATCTTTTTGCATAGCTGCTCGTAAAGCTCCTGTGGGATCGCCCTCTCATCGATGAAGAACTCCAGGCTCTTCTTTCTTCCGTTTGCGCTGTCCGTCATAAATCGGTTGCGAAAGGATGCGTTGTAGTCGAGTACGATCAATTCCTGGTTGACCACGATAAAGCTGTCCGATATCCGATCCATCACCGTCTGCAGAGCCACAGGCGTCAGCTTCAAAAAGCGGTAACGCAGCATCGCCCAGATGAATATGATGAGGGAAATGCCGAAGGCCAGCGGTGTGGAATAGAGTGAAAATCCCGGCACCTTGAATGTGTAGCATATGTTCACGACCATGGGGATGATGGCCCCTATGGTGATCGCAATCGCCTGCAATCCCAATACGCCCGTGTGTTTAAACGCGAAGTAAATGAGATTGACGGTTCCTATCAGCAAACAGATATAGGAGTATGCCGCGTGGAAATAGAAATACAGCCCCGGCTGATTACCCAAAATAGGCGAATATTCCAGATAGAACAGATGATGCCAGCTGTTCGTCCAAATTATAATCTGCGTGATGGCGGGCACAGCATACAGCCATAGGTATCTTTTCTTAAATCTGCCGTTCTCCCGCCGATAGGCCACTCCAAGCAGCAAAAAACTGACCGGTATGAGGGCGGAACCGACATAGGTCAGGTTTTCCCAGATGATGCTGATTTCCGGCTGCTCTACATAGAGCGTCTGTATCACCACCGCAACGCTCCATACGGCCAATTGCGCGATCATCAGCAGGAATACATTGTGAAGCATCCTTTTATTTTGCTGTTTAACGATATAGAAACAGACCACGATCAACGCGGGTATCAGTATCACCAACAGCCAAAAAGAATAACTACTCATACATGCCCCACTCACAAAATGTGTTCAAAAAACTTCTGCAAATAGCCTTGGTCCACACCGGGCCAAGAGCATCCGATCTCTTTTAACAGCTCATTCGTCTTGTCACATTGCAGCGTGATGCACGGCTGTTCGCCGATATCCGCCAAACCTTCCATCAGTCCTGCGATATGGTCAAGGGCGTTTGCCTGACTTTGCCGATAGATATTTTCTTTAAAGGCGGCGTCTGAAACCTGTGCAAGCGGTATCCCAAACGCCTCGATACTTTCGGCCAGCTGTTTCACGCTGAGCATGTTCGGGTTGTAAAGATGGTGCACATGCCGCGGCGCTCCGCCCGTTTGCGCCAGCCGTATGATGAAATCCGCGCAAATGTCCACAGGCGTCATTTCCATCAATCTGTCCGCAATGCCCGCGGGGTAAGCGCCGGTGGCCGCCATCGCCCGTATACGGTTTGCAAAAGCGTTCTTCTCAGGATGCAGTTGGAACCCTCCGTCTGCATACCGGCCGGTGAGCACGCCCACTCGATAGATATGCGCAAAAGCACCCTCCGCGATGGCGTCTATCACCAGTTTTTCCGCCATCAGCTTGGACTTCGCATATTCATTTTCCATATAGTTCTGGCCGATATAGAAACAATCTTCATCATAAGCGCACCGCTTCTTCGGGTCGTCCGCGAAGCGTGTGCCGGATACGCTGATGGTGGAGATATGCGCCAGCGACGCTTTCGCCTTGCGTACAAAGGATAGTACATGCTCCGTACCCAGTACGTTCGCTTTGTAAAACGTTTCCGCGTGCCCCACATGATCGGTGAACGCGGCGCAATGCACCACCGTGTCTATTTTTTGCTGCAACAGTGCCCTGTATTGGAGCTGCGTAAGCCCAAGATTGCGCTCCCCTATGTCGCCGCGCAGCAGCGTAATACGCTCCAAAGAAAACGTTTTTTCAAAATAATGCATCATCACATGGTCGAAACGGCTGCGCGCCCCGGCTTCATCTGCACCGCGTATCAGGCATGTGATCTGTATATCCTTTTCATCCAGCAAACGTTTTAGGATATGCGCGCCCAGATATCCGCTCGCCCCGCTGAGCAGCACCCGTTTGCCCATCAGCGGTTGATGCACCACCGCCCCGGGCAGCGGTTTATTCCGATAGGCTTCCAGCCCGGCGTCTGCGCTGCACCCTTGTTTTGCGCCCGATTCCACGCAGGCCACCACCCGTTGCAGTGTCTTCGCGTCATAGAATTCCTGCGTCTTGATATCCCACCCGTGTTCCAGCATCATCGCTTGCGCCATGATCACACAGAGCGAATCCCCGCCCAAGGCAAAGAAATCATCCTCCAAGCGCACCTCGCGCACCTTGAGCACTTTTTTCCAAATGCCCGCCATCTTTCTTTGATTGTCCGTCATTTTGAGACGTTTTCGGGCAGGCTTCACTTCTTTGACGGGCTCAGGCAGCGCCCTGCGATCCGTTTTGCCGTTGGCGGTGAGCACAAAAGCCGGCAAATGCATGATGAAGGCAGGCACCATATAGTTGGGCAATTCTTTTAGCAGCGTTTCCCGCACAGCCGCTTCATCCTGTTTTCCCCCGGTATAGTATGCGCACAGCGTTTTTTGCGCGCCTTCGCCCCACACGCGAACAACACAATCGCCCACACCTTTGATCTTACGAAACGCCGCTTCGATCTCGCCCAGCTCGATGCGTTGGCCGCGGATCTTCACTTGGAAGTCCGTGCGCCCGCGAATCTCCATTTCACCATTTTCCAGATAGGTGCAGATATCGCCGGAACGATACATCACCCTGCCCGGCCAGAAAGGATCCGGCTCCATCTTTTCCTCATTCAACTCCGGTCGGTTGTAATACTGCGTCATCACACAATCCCCGCTGATATATGCTTCTCCCAGCACGCCGATGGGCGTGGGTTGTTTATGGGCGTCGAGTATATACATACGCGTATTGCAGATCGCATGACCGATGGTGATATGCGAGGTATGCGTTAAATCCTTGAACGTGCAATAGACCGTCGTTTCCGTCGGCCCGTAGCCCGCGATAATCCGGGCGTCTTTTAGATGTTTCTTGAGCAGCCGCAGCAGCGACAACGGAAATTCTTCGCCGCCGGCCACCGCTTTCTTGATGGATTTCCCGGCAGCCACCTGCACAGCCTTGTCCTCCATCAGCATGCGCAGCCGGGTGGGTGTGGTCTGTATGAAGGTCACCTTTTCCTGCTCGATCAGCTTTGCCACCAGATGCGGACGGCGAAGCTCTTCTTCTGTGGCCAGCACGACACTCATGCCGAAGAACAATGGCATCAGCGCGTCGATCACGAAAATATCGAAAGCCACGGTGGTCAGACAGATGCTGATCTCATCCGGCGTATACGCGATGGTAGGCTTGCAGCCTTCGTAGAGATTGATCATGGCACGCCGAGGCAGGATCGCACCTTTAGGCACACCCGTCGAACCCGAGGTGTAGATCATGTAGCCTGCATCCTCAGGCCCCTCCACCGGCAGCAGATTTCCCTTCGTTTCGGCTTCGCTTATATCCTCCACATAAAGGCATTCCCCCTGATAAGAGGTGTGCAGCCCGCGTTGGGTGAGCAGAAGGCTGGCGCTGCTGTCGGTAAGCGTAAAGTTGAGGCGTTCCTGCGGATAGCTCGGATCCAGCGGCAGATAGCCGCCGCCCGCTTTTAATATACCCAGCAAGCCGGCCACCATATCGAAGGAGCGGCGTATAAGCAGCCCCACGATGCTGTTTGCACCCACGCCCCTTTTGCGCAGCGCGTGTGCGATCTGGTTTGCCCTTTCGTTGAGCCGGGCAAAGCTCATGCGTTCGCCTTGTATGATCAGCGCCGTTTTATCCCGCCAATCCTTTGCCGTCTTTTCGAAAATGGATTGCAGGCTCCTCGTATAATCCACCGCCCTGTCCGTCTGGTTGAACGTCTGTGTGACGAGGTGGTATTCCGCTTCCGGGAGTATGCTGATGTCTTTGATAGGCTTATTCCGCTCCAACACGACCGTATCCAGCAGCCGCATAAAACGGCTGACAAACCGCTGAATCGTGCGCCTGTAAAAAAGATCCGTGTTGTATTCAAAGATGCATTGCAAGCCCCCATCTCCCTCATAGATTTCGAGTGTGAGATCCAGCTTGGCAACCCCGGCGTCAAAGATATACGGCTTCGCCTTCTTGCCGTCCAGCTCTAGCGGCAGCCCCCCGTTTGCCATCACCAGCATCGTATCAAACAAAGGGTTGCGGGACAGATCCTTTTCAACGTCTAAATCCGCCAATATGCGCTCAAGCGGATAGTCCTGATTGGAAAAAGCCGCCGCCGTACGTTTGGCCACATCGGCTACCAGAGCATCAAAGCACATCTCCCCTTTGGGGTAGTTGCGCAAGGGCAGCGTATTGATGAACACGCCGACCAGATCGCTGATTTCCGCACGCAGCCGCCCGGAAACGGGCGTGCCCACGATGATGTCTTCCTGCCCCGTATGCTTGGCCAAAAACAAATTATAGGCAGCCAGAAGCACTACAAACAGGGTTGTGTCGTGTCTTTTCGCGATCTCTTGCAGCCGCGAAACACAGCCCTTGTCAATGAGGAACTTTTTTCGGGCGCCTTTGTAGGTGGCCACAGCGGGCCGCTTTTTCTCGTGAAACATGTTCAGAAGCGGCAGTTCACCTGAAAGCGCTTCTTGCCAGAAAGCACGTTTGTCCTCCATCTCGGCTGAGCGAAGGTGTGCATGCTGCCAAACCGCATAATCCTTCATGCCCAATTCAACAGGGCGAAGCGTCTCATTTCCGGCGTAGAGCGCTGCGAAATCCGCCATCATGACGCGCAGCGACTGCATATCGCACACCGCATGGCTGATGTCAAACAGCAATATGGGATTTTGCTTCTGCCGCGTGAGCAGTACGGCACGCAGCAGCGGCGCGGCGCTTAAATCGAAAGGTCTGAGCAGCCGGCGCAGCATCTGAGCGGGCCTTTTCCCCTCCGCTTCAATCACCGTCAGCTTAACGACCACTTTATCGAGAATTTGTTGTTTGAGCTCGCCTCTATGTATCACAAACCGTGTGCGTAAGCTCTCATGGCGCTCGGCTAAAGCATGGAGTGCCTGTTCGATGCGCCCATCATCCGGCAGCGCCTTCAGCTCAAACGCCAAGGGTATGTTATAAGCGATTGAATCGGGATTTCTCTGCTGGATGGTCCACATCCGCTGCTGTGCGCTGGTCACCGGATAGTATTTCCGTGCTTTGATCGCCACGATGGGCGCATGGAACTTCTTTTCGGCCATATCGATCAGCGCCGCAAAATCCCGAAGCTGGGTCGCTTGATAGATCTGCTCCAGGCGGATATCCACATTGAATGTCTGCGATACCCGAATCATGACTTCAATGACGCTTAGCGAGTCGCCGCCAATCTCAAAAAAGCTGGCTTCTCTGCCGATTTGGCTGATGTTCAACACAGAAGACCATATCTCGGCCAATATGCGTTCCGTCTTCGTTCTGGGCGGTGTAAACACGCTCTGCAGCACCAGCTCCTGCTCTTCTAAAGGATCCGGCAAACTGCGGCGGTCTACTTTGTCGCTCGCGTTCAAGGGAATCTGCTCCAGCCTCACAAAATAGGACGGTATCATGAAGGACGGTAATTCAGCCAGCAGCCTCTTCTTAATATCCGCAACATCCACATCATCCGTCATACACAGATAGGCGCACAGGTATTTCCGCTCCGCATGGTCTGTTCTGTCGATCACACAGCAGTTGGAAATGCCGGGGATCTTTTGCAGCTTGTTTTCAATTTCGCCCAGTTCGATGCGATATCCGCGGATTTTAACCTGCTGGTCGATTCTGCCTAAGAATTCAATTTCACCTTTCGGAAACCAACGCACAAGGTCGCCGGTGCGGTAGAGCTTTTCCGACGGATTCAAGGGGTTACGTATGAAGCGTTCCTTTGTGAGTTCCGGCTTGTTGATGTAGCCGCGCGCCAGCCCCGCCCCCCCGATGAACAGTTCGCCGGGCACACCAATCGAAACAGGGTTGTTGTATTTGTCGAATATGTAGGTCTTTACATTGTGCATAGGCTTACCGATGTTGGCTGTGTCCGCTTGCGTCACATCCGCACAGGTGCAGCATATGGTGATTTCGGTAGGGCCATAGAAATTGGTGATACGCGCTTTTGTGTTTTGCTGTATCTGAGCCAGCAGTTTCTGGGGCAGCACGTCTCCGCCAAGGCCGATCTCTCTAAAGTTTTCGATGCACTTCGGCCCATAGGCATCCAGCAGCAGCAGCTCCATGCGCCCGGGCGTGACTACCATCATGTTGACCTGCTGCGCGCTGATGAGATTGGCCATGTTCCTCGGAATGTTGACCTCGTCCTCCTTGGCGAGCACATACACAGCGCCTTTTGCCATACAAAGCACGAGTTCCATCACGCTGATATCGAAAGAAAACGAGGCGGCGGCCAGCAACCGGCCGCCGGGCGCAAACGTCCAAATCCTGCTCAGGGAATAGACAAACTGCACGATGGAGCGATTTTCGATCATCACACCTTTGGGCAGACCTGTGGAGCCGGACGTATAGATGACATACGCCAAATCCTCAGGGCAGCTTTTCATCTCGGGTGCGCAGGCGTTTGTGCACACACCGTCCATCACGAACGTATCAATGCCCGCATCCTCCGCCATGGGCGCATACTCTTCGCCAACCAGCAGCGCACAGGCTTTGCTGTCTTCCAGCATGTAGGTGATTCGTTCCTGGGGCAGCGACGGATCGATGGGCAAAAAGGCACCGCCCGCTTTCAATACGGCTAAAACCGCCGCCGGATAGTCGATGCTGCGCGCTGTCAGTATTGCGACGACGCTCTCCCTTCCTACGCCTGCACCGATCAGTTTCTGCGCATACGCATTGGAGACTTCTTCGATTTCTTGATAGGTATAATTCTTTCCGTCGTTCACGGCAAAAACCGCGTCATCCGGTTGTTCGCGGTAGTTCTTATACCAAAGCTCGATCAGCGTTTCCTCGGCGGGGTATTCCATCTTGGTGTCGTTGAACACACAGAGCACCCTGTTTTTTTCCTCATCAGACAGGAGGTTGAGTTCATATAGCAGTTGGTGCGGGTTCCGAACCGCATTGTTGATGATATTTAAAAAATGCTCGTTTACATAATCAATCTCTTTGGGTGCATAGAAAGGCGAGTGGTAATCATAATCCAATATGAACTTTCCGCTGCCTTCCCGGTCGTTGAGATGAATGCTGAGCGAATTAGCCTGATAACCGTTGAAATGCCAACGTCCTTCGCAGATGAAACGTTCGGCTGTTTTGTTCAGCTTTCCCACCTGATAGGAAAGCGTGATATCGAATAAAGAGTCCACCCCCTTGTGCGTTTTGCGCAGTTCGGAGAGTAGTAAGTCGTATGGATACCTTTGATGTTTCAGTATGTTAAACCATTCTGCGGCCACCGTTTTAACAAACTCCAAAAAAGGCTGCTTGTCTGAAACCTGTATGCGCACGGGCACCGTGCTGACCAGCATGCCAAAATCGTTCGCCCCTTTTCTGCCCACACGATTGGATACGGGCGCGCCGATGACGATGTCTTCTTTTCCTGTTATGCGATTGATGTAAAGGGCCAGCGTCGTCAGAAAAAACGCATAGATGGAAATATGATTTTTTTCGCAAAAAGTGCGGATATTCCGGGAAGTTTCCAAGGGAAGCACGTTTGTTTTGCGTCTTGCTTTTATACTGGAATAACCCGCTCTTTTATGTTTAAGATCGGACGGATCGGGCAATGCATAAAAGCGCTCATTCCAAAATTTGCGATCTTTTTCAAACCGGGCTGAAATAAGATAATTTTTTTCTTCCTCGATGAATGTGGAATATATTCTCTTTTCGGGCATGCTGATCTCTTGGCCTTCCAAGAGATGTTCATAGACCGCCATCGTCTTGTTTGCAAACTCCACTAAAGAAAGTCCGTCGGATATGATATGATGGAATTTCGCATACACGCGCCCTTGATTCGGCAGCTTGATCAATGCAAAATAATACAGCGGCCTGTTGAGCAGCGGCATCGGCGCCGATGTCTGGATGCTGTCCCATTCGTAGCATGCATGAATCCCTTTGGCTGTAAAGTCGATTAGCTCCGCTTCGTATGGCGTGTAGTCGGCGATATGCTGACGCGGATGTCCTTCGTGCAGTGAGAGCTGTATCCTTGCGGACGGCGTATCACGCAAAAAAATATTGATGGCTTTTCGCAATAGATTAAAGTCAATGGTGCCTTCGATCTTGATCGTCCCTGCATTGGAATGCATCGCTGTGCCGGGATGTAGTTGCTCTGTATACCAGATACGCTGCTGTGGATGCGTTAATTCATAATCATTTCTCTGTTGCATTAGCACCCGCCTCAAATTCATCGATATGCCGTAGCATAGGCCCTACACGCTGCTGTTAACAAGGACTAAACATAAAAACCAACTGAAAATCAATTGGTGTTTGGATATCATTTAACAAAACTATACAAAAAAATACTTTTTTTGCAGATAATTTATATTACCATATATCCCCATTTTAATCAACTTTATTTTAAGCGCTTGCAATCCACGCAACAGTACGAAAATCCTGATAAAATAATCCTCACCTCCGCTATATGTATATCATGCATTTCTTTCTCTTCATGAACGATCAGTCTGTTTCATTTCACCTTACATACATCATAGCTTGGCTGCAAAATATTGTGTTTGATATTTCTTTTTGAAAATGCTATAATGATGACCGGTTTTGAAATAAATGCGTGGAATGGACAAAAGAGTTGAAAGCATAGTTCGAAACAAATCTGTTGTATACAGATGATAAAGGTTAAAAAACCATGCACTGCAGGTTTTTGAAAGGTTTGCGGATTGGATGCCTGACTCGACCTCTTCTAAAGATTTCTTTGGGGTCAAGTGTTGTTTTTAGAAGAGACATAAAGGCAGTTCAATGCTTTTTGACAGGCCTTCATCGCTCAAAAAGCTGGGAATGCAACTATTCGAAGGAGCATTGCAAGGCTCATAACGAAGCTGACTCGAGATGAAGTGGGATAATTGGAAGTGTCATCCCCTGAAGTCTTGACGAGCGCAGCGTTTCTATCTCCCTCGGGGTTCGGGCAATCCCGAATTTTAGCGCTGTTCTATCCGAGGGCATTGAACATTCTATCAACATGTGGAGAGGTATCGAAGTGGTCATAACGGGGCTGACTCGAAATCAGTTTGCGCGCAAGCGCACGTGGGTTCGAATCCCACCCTCTCCGCCATAATAAGACGCAGGTTATAATACAATCACTTGCGTCTTTTTGTTTGCCGTAAATCAAGGCTTGCTGAGCTTCTGCCCGACACGTTAAGTGTGCAGAAGCCTTCTTTTTTTGTCCAAA
>JBMNTR010000028.1:0-7341 GCA_050945835.1 Christensenellales bacterium
ACAAGTATCGATGATTTCCATAGCAACTGATTCATCAAAAGGGAATGATTTTGAAGCTATCCTACAGGCAAAATATTCACTCCAGCACTGCCTTGCTAAAATAACTAGTTGTGAATTTGTCATGGAGTTTCATAGTTATACAAATTTTATTCTGAAGAAAATAGCTTGTGCCCATGGTAATTTATATTGTTTAAATGATTCTAAAGAAAAAATGGTAGATACTATTGAAGTAGCTTTTGGAGATGCGTATATAAAAGCTATTTGGAAAGATTATGGAGAAGCCCTAGATGAATTATACATCCAATATCCAAAATGGGAGAGTGATGCTATTTTTAATGATTTATGTAATTTGTTTATCAAATACTACGAACAATATGAAATATTTATAAGTGAGACTTCCAAAGGCACATATTATGATATTCCTATTCGTTTATAGTTAGATTGAATTCTTTAGTAGGGCTAATGGACTTGTTCCCACCTACCTATACCCCAAATATAGTCGTAGACTTATTCCCGACTACCCCCTAAACTAGGAAACACCAAAATACACTAGAAAAAGTAAGAACTTGTTAAAAACATCAATCCGAACGGGTCGTTGCATGTGGAGTGCGTGGTGTTGATAACAAGGGTGAAGTAAGAAATAAATAATAATAAATAAGTACTAGGAGAAAATCAATGGAAATTTTTATGAATCTACTGCTCATGTTAGGTGGAGTCGCTGTATTTATGTTTGGAATGAAACAGATGAGCTCTGGTTTAGAACAAAGCGCAGGAGCGGGAATACGAAATCTTTTCAAAAAGATGGACAAAAATAGAGTTGTCAATTATGGGATTGGCATTGGGGGTACCGCCCTTGTTCAATCTTCCTCAGCCTCCTCGATTATGACAGTTGGACTTGCTCATGCGAATATTGTAACAGTTAAGCAGGGATCAGGTTTTATCTTAGGTGCAAAAGTAGGCACCACCCTTACAGCATTTATATTCGCTCTTTCAGGCATCAGCAAAGGCGGCTTTAGCATAAGCGCTGTTTTTGCAGCGGTGGCATTTGTCGGTGTCCTGATTGTTTTTACCACCGATAACGAATTCCTTAATAAAATTGCGCCATTTTTAATCGGATTCGGAATGCTGTTTATCGGGCTGGAAGTGATGGAATTCGCAATCGGTGGGCCAGATTCAACATTGAGCATTCAACTCTCTAAAGTCTTTAAATATGAAATCATGCACAATCCCATCTTACTTCTAATCTTAGGCATCCTTTTTACTGCCATCATACAGTCATCTACGGCAGCAACTGGTGTTTTTATCGCTTTTTTGGCCACGGGCGTTATCAACGATATAGATCAATCATTCTTCTTAGTGATGGGGGCAAATATCGGGACATGCAGTGATGGGATTATGGCCTCCCTAACCACGAACGCTAACGGAAAACGTATCGCATTATTCCATCTGATTACCAGCATAATTGGAGCGGTTGCATTTACAATTATTCTGATTGTTTTCAGAGCGCCTATTACCGCCATGTTTGAAAATCTGTTCCCCGGAAAACCTCAGTTTAGTCTTGCAACATTTAACCTAATTTATAACACTCTTTACACCTTAGTGTTACTTATATTTATAGATCCCTTAGTCAATTTTATTACAAATGTGGTGAAAGATAAGCAACAGAAACTGGGAGAAGCGTCATATATTGACGATAATTTCCTGCAGACCCCAGCGATTGCAATTGAACAAGCATTAAAGGAATTGTATGACATGCTGATTCTCGCAAAGGAGAACATCGACCGCTCTTTTGCTTCGCTGGTTAATGAAGATATGAGTGAAAGCAAAAAAATTGCCGAAGTTGAAGATCGTATCGATTTCTTAACAAATAAGCTCACAAGCTATTTCATTAAAATTTCGTCAGTCACTAAATTGCCTGATAATGAAAAGCTGATCGGGGGATTGCATCATGTAACAAACGATGTTGAGCGGCTGGGAGATTATGCAGTACTTATAGTAAAAGAAACCAACTACATGAAGAATAATGACGTTAAGTTTTTGGAGCAGACCAAAACCGAGTTTAACCTAATTTACAAAAAAATATCCGAATTATACGACTTAGGGTTTGATGCGTTCACAAAGCGCACAACCGAAAATTTGAAGAAGATTTCATACCTGCAAAAGGAGATTGATATCCTAATATCCTCCACGCGTGACGAGCATGTGGTACGTCTAAGTTCGGGGGTGTATCCTGTTGAGGTGTCAAATAGCATTTATTCCGTTCTGTTTTCTTTCCAAAGAATATCGGATCATATTGTGAATATTGCTTTCTCAATTCGCTCCACCACCGGAAGTAAAGCAGAAGCATTCCAAGTCATTGAAAGGGAAAAGAAAAAACCGGAAAGTATAGATCGTAAGTCTTCTGAAAATCCGATACGAAAAAGTGAAAACCGCCGATAAAAGTCTGGATTAACACATGCCAAGGCAAGAATGTCCAGATTTAGCGATCTGGATATATCACTCTTGGAAACAGGTTCATATAGGCAGCATTTGATAGTCAGATGATCAGGCTGGATGTTGTATAATCGAGTTGCGAAATAGTCTAAACAACATTGTGAAAATGCTCTTAGATGTTCACTGGCATTGTTGCTAAACAAGAGATTTAAGAAGCATAAAACTCCATTTGCATTGCAAGTATTTATGTTTGATTGAGGTAAGTCGTAATGACAGAGCACGACAAAGTAAGACTAGAAACTGTAAAATTTATGCGTGGCAAATATCGTTTGGATGAGGTTGCAGGAAAGTATTATGACATACCTTGTCTGAAATTTCGGCAAGGAAAGAAAACTATTGTGTCGATAAACTTGCACGATGATCATTACGACTTTCAAATTGTTCTTGGGAAAGCAGAAAGAGAGAAGTTTGAAGCAGCAAAGCATGATTTCCCGCTTGAAATACAAGAGCGGTATGACCGCGAACGCACACTGCATGATGGCAAATGGCTTTTAATTCGCGTTGCTGATTTGAAAACTCTGGAAGCTGTCAAAAAACTGATACTCATAAAGAAAAATCCAAACCGTAAGCCGTTTCCAAAAGAAAATGCTGTGTATGGTAAATGTGGACACAGGTGCGACATGTGTGTACATTACACTGGCATTGCCGAAGAAGTTAGAGAAAAGCTGATACCGCATCTAAACGCGGTTTATGGAGTTTCTAATTGGGGAATGCGTTGCACCGGCTGTGATACACCCGATTGTCACTGTCGTCACGATGGGGCTGAGCTATGCGAGCCATTAAGATGTTTACATATAAAACAACTTAATACTTGCTTTGATTGTGAAAATTACCCCTGTGAACAAGCAACCGTTGGATACAGGCAATTAGAACGCAAAAACATTTCTGCTGACGATGTTACATGGGCAATCTTACCCTATGTTCCACATCAATACGAACAATAATACTGAAATTAATTGCATCGCATAACGCATACTATTTGCCTGATAATATCTCCGCTATGCAAGACCCGTCCGCATTCGGCAGTTCAATGCCCAACACCTTTGCAAATGTCGGGGCGCAGTCAACAATAGGCCGGCGGCGCACGGTTGCGCCTTGCGCGAAATCCGGCCCCATAGCCACTAAAGTAGGCTGAGGGCCCTTGTCCGGCAAATGCCCATGTGTGGCGCGTCCAAAGCGATAGTCAGACAAGTCATACGAGCGGACGAGAGGGCGCCTCCAGTCGTTTCCAAAGGCGGTAAACCCATCCGTCTCGATCACAAACGAAAAACCGCCGTCAAGTCGCTCCAGCTTATTAATCTCATCCCTGGTGAACACCTGACTAATGCCGTAAATGCCCTCATCGCACATATGCCGAAGCAGATCGTATGTCTTGTCATGAATTGCACGGTCCTCAGGGTTTTTCAGGTATATATGGGCGGATAATGCAGCCGACTTGCTGTATGCCTGCCAGTCTGTAAGCTCCTCTTCATCATTCACCGTAATAAGCCCATGGTCACGCAGGATCACATTGGGATGAATGGTTCGCTTTATATCAATCTGCCCATGGTCGCTCATGACGACAAAATTAGTCTCCTCAAATATCCCGGCACGCTTTGTGGCTTCAATAATCCAGCCCATCCATTCGTCGGCCAGCGTCAGCCCCTGTGAAACCTTGTCGTTGAACAGCCCTGTTTTATGGCGAAAATCATCCACATGGGCGGGATGGATGCAAAGCAGGTGGGGCCTATATTTTTCAATTATGTCGCATGCACAGCGCATGATAAAAATATCCGCCTCGGGGTGGGTGCGCTCAACCAACTGAGGAAGGTGCTTGTCCACCACACTGGTCAGCAGCTCCTCGCTCGTTCCTGCCCGGCGGAAAGCCTCTCGAGGGGTATCTCCCTTTCCCTGTGACCAATATTCCGCAATAAGGTAATCGATGCTAGGATCGTTGCCCGTTACCGGCCAGAAAACACCAGCGGTTGTAAGCCCCGCTTTTTTTGCGGCGTCAAACAATGTTTCGGCCTTGTTGGCATCGCGGAACCAATGCCAGTCGGAGGAAAGCTCCCCAATAACCAGCTTTTCATTGTTGATAACCCCATGTTTGTTGGGATATGTGCCGGTGATCATGCTGGCGTGGGCCGGATATGTAACCGTGGGATAAATCGTGCGCAGGGTTTCCACCTGCGAACCGCGCTCCATAAGCAGCTTGAAATTGGGCATCTCCTTTAGCTGGGTCAGGTCTTCAAACACGAGCGCGTCCTGAGAGATTATAATCAAGCGTTTCTTTGGCATAGATACCGCCCCTTTCTCTGTGCATGCTCCACATAAATTCATGGGCTGACTATCCCATGGGAAGAAATATAATTAAAGCTCTCTTTTGCGCAGACGAAAGCATCCTTCTGCCAGCTTTCCTGCTCGGCAAGGCCCCATTTTACGCCCGTTCGGCTGCAGGCGTCGAATATGGGGAGCCAGTCGATCTTGCCCTGCCCTATGGGCACAAGATGTTCCTTTCCATCGGGAAATACTGCGGAGTCTTTGAAGTGGCATATCTCCACACGCCCACGATACTTCTCCAGCAATGCGATGGGGTCAAGCCCTGACTTTACTGCATGAAATATGCACAGCGTCAAGCCTATCTCCTGCGGGAAAAGGTCCATGGCAATGTCAACCGCACTCACGCCGCTTATAGGGCCAAAATTGAGTGCGACGGGATGAAATGTGAGGGCTATGCCATTTTCACCCAATACTTGCGACATCCTTTTCATCTCGGCTGCAAAATCTTGAATACCCTCACGCGTCATTTGCTCGCGGGGAATGGTGCTTATGCAAAGGGATTTGCTTCCCCACAACTTGTTCATTCGTATATAGTAATCTAAATTGCTCCTCACATCGTTGAATCCGTCCTGGGTAGCGATGCAGTTAAGCCCCGTTTCTCTAAGCGCTTCCGCTGTGTATTCCAGCGGCACGAGCGGATCGATCCATTGTAGCTGCAGATGCTTATATCCAATGTCACTCAGCCTGCGAAAGGTGGATAATAAATCATCCGGGGTCGACAGATATGCCTTAAGGCTGGAAGCCTGATACCCTAAATAAGTCATAAGCTTTCTCCCTTCTGTGGTCAGCCGGTTTCACGGAGCAATTTGCAAAATATCAGTTGTACAACACCCATCGTTAATAATTATATCAGCAACTGCCTCTCATTTCCATAAGATTAGCAACAAAGGTTTCATTAGCTGTGTTTGTTCCTTTAATGATGCGCTAATTGTCTTGTTTCCGCAGGCGATAAACATTATAATAGTGCGTAGATAAGTTTGCGTCCATGTCTGCGCTTGCTTTTTTTAGCCCAGGCAAATGATCCGCCCCCGAAACAGCCAAGCTGCTTCATCCGCTTCTCATGAGCGCTAATATTCAGGAGGACTTGAAATGTCATATAATCTTATTGACGGGTTTCACTGGAGCAATATCGAAGGGCAAAACTACGACAATCTGACGGACGCCGAGAAATACAAAATGATTGTCGCCTGGGCCCGCAAGGCAAGGGGGCAAAATCCGAACGCTTTTGATGCCTTAACCGAATGGCTGCTGGACGATTCCCTGTGGAGCGGCGAAAAACTGGCGGAAAATGAGCAGATTCTGATGCGGGGCGTGATTGCGCGGTTCGCAGAACAAAATGCTCAGCTTCGGGCGCGCCTGCGGGAATTAGAGCCGTCCGGCGTTGTGAACGCGGCGGTGTTTAGGGCGCTGGACAGATTTGACGACGAGCTGTCGGGCATATCCCATGACGAGCGTCTGCGCGAAACGGTCGCCAGAGTCTTCGCTGATTTTTCCGCCATGGGAGAGCGCAGCGTTCGGGAAATAATCGCAGGCACTCCGACAGGCCAATATGGCACCCTTGGCGTCGATCTGTTCGGATATATCAACTACTTGAAGGACTGCGATGCCGGCGTGCAGTGGGCTTTATTCATGCCGGACATGGTTAAAAAGCAGCAAAAAGGCTTTAAAGTGGACAGCTTTGAATACAAGAAAATGCCTGCTATGCGGTTTATCGGGCAAGAATGCACCGAGCATGACGCAGCCGATATGAGCCGAGAGCTGGGCATCATGAGCAGGCTTGATTCCATGTCTGAATATAAGTCCGGTTTTGATTATGACGTGCTGTTTAAGCATCATTATGGGCAAGCTGTGGATATCAGCTCTTGGAGTGGTTTTTGGGGGCGGTTTATGAAGGCTGACGCCCCTGTGCCGCAAGGATTTGTGCATTTCGATTTCGTGCCCGATAACAATGGCAAGGCGGGCCTGCCGTTCATTTCCCAATTCGCCTTCGCGAAGTTTTCCGGGGATATGGACGCTATGCACAAGCGTGAAGGCTATGACAGCGACGCCATGTACGATGTTACCAGAAACATAATGCTTGGCCAAGGCGTGAACATTCCGTATCCGGATAAATATTGGACTGCAGAAGTCTTTCTTGAGGGGTGCGGCAACTACAGCGCCGCATATATGTTCAGCGCAGAGCTATAAAATGTTCGGGACGCTGCGAATGTGAATGATTCGGGCAAGGCAGTCTGCCTGTGATTTCCCAGGCCACCTTGTTCGTTTAGATCTAACCCCACTTTGATAATAACAGACTTAACCATGCCGCTTTCACAGCAAAACAAACAAGGAGCTTTTGAGAAATTGCTGTGAGGAAGACATTCATAGACTCCGCAAAAACTTGTGCTATAATAAGTTTAGCTATTTTAAAAAAAATTGCGGGTCGGCGGGCCCGAAGGAAAGGCCGCCGACAAACATGGTATGATAAGTTTAGCTATTTTTAAAGAAAAATTGCGGGTCGGCGGTCAGAAAAAAGACCGCCTGTAAACA
>JBMNTR010000029.1:0-5812 GCA_050945835.1 Christensenellales bacterium
ACCATCGTGCGAGACACGGTTCGCCGCATCGGGTACACCGGCTCAAGATGGGATTTTGATGCCGATTCTATCGCTGTGCTGGCATCCCTCAGCAGCCAATCCCCAGACATCGCTCTGGGCGTGGACGCTTCCCTTGAGGCAAAATCCGGGGGACCCTTCAGCAACGGCGCAGGCGATCAGGGCATGATGTTTGGCTACGCCACCGATGAAACCGAGGATTTTATGCCGATGCCCATCCACCTCGCCCACAAGCTGACCCGACGCCTTTCGGAAGTGCGCAGGAGCGGTCTGCTGCCCTATCTTGGGCCGGACGGCAAATCTCAGGTGACGGTGGAATACCGGAACGGCGCGCCTGTGCGGGTGGACACCGTTGTCATCTCGACACAGCATGCGCCGGAGGTCGATCAGGAGGCAATCCGCAGGGACATTCTGCACCATGTGGTCGAGGCGGTTGTTCCTGCTTATCTGATGGATGAGGGCACAAAATACTTTGTCAATCCCACCGGACGGTTCGTGGTGGGCGGGCCTTGCGGTGATTCGGGGTTGACCGGCCGCAAGATCATTGTGGACACCTACGGGGGCTTTGCTCGGCATGGAGGCGGGGCGTTTTCCGGCAAAGACCCAACCAAAGTGGATAGGAGCGCCGCCTACGCCGCACGCCACATCGCCAAGAACCTCGTCGCGGCGGGGATCGCGAAACGGCTGGAGGTTCAGCTTGCCTACGCCATTGGCGTGGCGCAGCCGGTATCCGTCACCGTGGACACATTTGGCACCGGCAAACTATCCGATGCGGGCATTCACGCGCTCATTCAAAAGCATTTCGACCTGCGCCCCTCGGCTATTATTGATCGGCTGGAGCTTCGCCGTCCTATTTACGCACAGACCGCCGCCTATGGACATTTCGGGCGTTCTGACCTTGATTTGCCGTGGGAGAGGCTGGATTCGGCGGAGCAGTTAAACGAGGCTCTCCGTTGATATGATTCTGATAAAGCAAATATGGGAGGAATTTTATGCGATTGGTAGTTTGTGAAAAACCCAGCGTTGCTCAGGCTATCGCCGCCGTACTCGGCGCGAGGGAACGTGGGGACGGCTATATCCGCGGCAATGGCTGGATTGTGACTTGGTGCATTGGCCATCTGGTAGAGCTGGCGCAGGCCGCCGCCTACGAGGAGCGATTTGCCAAGTGGCGGCTGGAGGACTTGCCCATCCTGCCGGAGCGCTGGCAATACACCGTCGCGCAGGGCAAGCGAAAACAGCTTGATATCCTGCGCCGTCTGCTCAACGACAAAACGGTGGAATCCGTTGTGTGCGCCACTGATGCCGGGCGGGAGGGAGAGCTGATCTTTCGGCTGGTATATGACTTTTGCAAATGCACAAAGCCTGTGCAGCGGCTTTGGATTTCTTCAATGGAGGATGCCGCCATCCGCAACGGCTTCGAAAAACTGCGGCCCGGCGCGGACTACGACAATCTTTACCATGCCGCCCTCTGCCGCTCCCAAGCCGATTGGTTGGTCGGGATCAACGCCACACGGCTTTTTTCATGCCTGTACGGTGCAACCTTGAATGTCGGGCGGGTGCAGACGCCCACGCTTGCCTTACTGGTGGAGCGGGAGGCCGCCATCGCAGCCTTTGTAAAAACACCGTTCTACACACCTGTCCTTGGTCTTGAGAGCTTCACCGCTTCGGGCGAAAAGATGGAGGATCGTGCCGCCGCCGATACCGTTCGCTCTGCCTGTGACGGCAAAGACGCCGCTGTTCGGGAAATCAAGCGGCAGGATAAGAACACTGCGCCCCCGAAGCTCTATGATCTTACCACGCTCCAGCGGGAGGCGAACCGGCTGTTCGGCTACACCGCCCAGCAGACGCTGGACTATACCCAAAGCCTGTACGAGAAGAAGCTCTGCACCTACCCGCGTACCGATTCCCGTTTTCTGACCGAGGACATGGCGCCGGGTCTGCCCGCCCTGGTTCACGCTGTCGATGGGAAGCTGGCGTTCCTGCCCGTCGAACTGCCCCTGTCGGTCAACGAAGGGCAAGTCGTCAACAACGGCAAGGTGAGCGACCACCACGCCATTATCCCCACGCCCACGATGGCAAAGACAAATCTGGACGGGCTTCCCGCCGGGGAGCGGAACATTCTGCATCTGCTGGCGGTTCGCCTGCTCTGCGCCGTGGGAGAAAAGCACAGTTATGACGAAACGGTGGTCACGATGGAGTGCGCCGGGCATCTGTTCACCGCCAAGGGCAGGACGGTTTTGCAGGAGGGCTGGAAAGCCGCAGAGCAGGCATTTCGGTTTGCCCTCAAAGAGAAGCCGCGGGAGGATGCGGACGAGGCTGCTCTGCCTGAGCTTTTCGAGGAGCAGATTTTTTCTTCCGCTTCTGCATCCGTGCGGGAGGGCTTCACCTCGACGCCCAAGCACTTCACGGAGGACACCCTGCTGTCTGCGATGGAGTCAGCCGGTGCGGATGACAAAATGAATTGCTACAGAGGGGCAAGAGAAGGCGGCCTGGGCCGTATGCCTGAAGCCGCCGAAGGCAAAAGACTCGGTACTCCCGCCACCCGCGCCGGTATCATTGAAAAGCTGGTGAAGTCCGGCTTTGTGACGCGCAAAAACAAACATCTTTTTCCCACGGAAAAGGGCGTAAACCTTATCGCCGTACTGCCCGATACCGTCAAGTCGCCCCGGCTCACCGCTGAGTGGGAGCATATGCTGGGACGGATTGAGCGCGGGGAGATTACGGACGCCGACTTTATGAAGGGCATCGCCGACATGATGATGGAGTTGGTATCCGCGCACGCCGCGCCGGATCAGGCGCACAGCGCACGGTTTGCCCGACCTGCCGCCCCATCGGTCGGGTTCTGCCCCCGGTGCGGCTCGGCGGTCACCGAAAGCAAGAAGGGGTTTTTCTGTTCGAAGCATGATTGCAGATTTGCCCTGTGGCGAGACAACAAGTTCTTTGCCGCTAAGAAAAAGGAAATCACCAAGTCCATTGCCGCCGCTCTGCTCACAGAGGGGCGCGTTTTCATAAAGGGTCTGTATTCCGAAAAGACCAGCAAGACCTATGATGCCACGGTGATTTTGGAGGACACCGGGCGGTATGTAAACTTCAAATTGGATTTTGATAGGAGGAAGAGCGCATGAGCGATAAGACGATTCGCTTTATTGACAGCGATTACCGGGAGCTGTTCCAGATTCCCGATGGTGCAAGCATCACAATTACATACCCGCCTGGTGATGGCAGGGGGACGCTGACGCGCCCCTGCCAGTACATTGACGAGGCGCATGTTCGCGTTGGAAACAGCGACTACCACATCTGCGAGTTTGCGGAGCGCATGGAGGCGCTGGGCGCAAGGTACGAGCCTGCGGATCAGCTTCGAGACATGGAGCTTACTTCCTTCACACCGGGCGAGGAACAGTTCTTCACCTATAACCGCGAGGAGGGCAACACTTGCGTCGGCCATCTCTCCGGCGATTTCAGCTATCAGGGAGATCGATTTCATGCTCATTGGCAGGGACGAAAAAACGACAGGAACACCTCTGAATTTCAGGCTGAATTGCACAGCGCGGTATATGCGCTTCGGTATCAGTATGATTTTTTAAGAAGCCATAATTCGATGATGGCTCTCTGCGAAGCCTGCCCGGAGGCGAAACTTCCGGGCAGGAACGATCTCGAACACTACGGATTCAAGCTTGATACCGGGAGCCGACAGTATTTCATCCTTTGCATGGCGGAAGCCTCGCCGCATGACAGTCGATTTATTATTTACGCCTATGACAAGGCCACTCCCCTGCGTGAAATTCAGCCGGGGGACGCCGGAGATCACGCTATGTTCTATCGCAACGATACGGAGAGCGGGCGGTGCGTGGGCTATCTGCGCGGCGACTTCGGGCGGGACGGCCACAGCTTCTACCATCAGTGGTTTGAGCAGACAAAAAGCGAAAACACCCCGGAGTTCAAGGATGAATTCCATGAAATCATGACCCTGCTGCGCCGGGATATTCTAAGCGACCTCTCATCCTCGGTGGATTATTGCCATAACCACCCAGAGGCTAAGTTGCCGGATCGGGATGGCTACGATTACGGCTTCAAGCTGGAAACCGAAACCCGACAGTATTTTGTCCGCTGCACCACGCTTCGCCATGAGTATTTCTATGTTTACGCCTACAACAAAGCCGCGCCCCTGCGCGAACAGGATCGGCAATCCGTGCTGAGGCAGATCCGCGAGGCGCAGGAGAAGCCCCGCATCCCAAAGGATGCGGGCGAACATAAACATACCCGCTCCATGAAGGAGCCGGAACGATAAAAATGGAGGTATCCGCATGAAATTTCCATCTAAAGAAACCGTTGCCCGCCTACGGGCGCAGTACCCGGTCGGAACTCGGATCGAGCTTATTTCGATGGACGACCCCTATTCCAAGCTCAGGTCGGGCGACCGGGGTTCTGTGACAGGAGTGGACGATAGTGGCACAATTTTCGCCAATTGGGACAGGGGTTCCGGCCTGGGCATCGTCTACGGCGTGGATCAGGTGCGGCGCATTGAGCCTGAAGTCCAGTACGAAACCGGCGCAGACTTTTTCCGGGATACCGCCGTCAGCCACGGCTTGGAGGAAGCCCTCGGCATCTGCGGCCGCTATCTCACGGTGCAGTTAAAGACGAAATCCGCAGAGGAACGGCAATTTTGCCGGGAGCTTTTCACGGCCATGACCGAGGCTTCGGCAGGCAGGGCCGATCCTGACAAAATCGTCTATCCCTATCCCCATGAAACGGCGGCGGAGCGCATGGAGGAAAGCTATTATCACATAAGTAGCGACCGCAATGCTGAATGCGCCAAATGCATTGACGAGATCATTTCCAAGAGCTGCTACGAGCGGAACCACTATAACCTCGGAATGGCTGCAATGGTGGCGGCGCATGATTATGGCTTTGAGCGTGTCAGGGCGGTGCTGGAATACAATATTCACCTCCGTGCCTCCGATGGGCGCTTTTCCCGCAACAACAAGGAGTGGGCCTCTGCCTTCGATCTGCCTGACAAGGCGTTCAGAGATACCATTTTGAATGCCCATCCCATTTTGATCGACGGCTTTGCCACGCACTTCCGCAAGCTGTATCAGGAGCTGGAGGCCGAACGGTTCGCCCTGCCCGGCGCGCTGGAGGCCGGTCATGTCGTGCATGGCTACGAGATTACCCGCTCCATTTGGTTCGATAATCAGCGCGGCTTTACCATCGGTCACAATCCCAATGCCCCAGATCCCTTTGTCTGCTGGCAGTTTACCGCCGAAAACGGCAAGCGGGATTTCTATTGGGGACGCTACTGCGGTTCTGAAAAAGCGGCGGAGAATTATTATATCGCCCGCACTCTTGCTCACATGAGGGATGAACCATGCAGGGAGATTCCCAATCCTCTGGCTGCCGCTGAGATGAGCGCCGAGCAAAATTATAATATGATTGACGGTCTGCGCAATAACATGGCTGTTCCCAAGGCCGATTTGACCGATGGGCAGACCTTTGATGAACTCCGTGAGCTTGCGCCGGAGACGCTTGCCGGTGAAAAGCCCTCGGTGCTGGAGCAGATCAAGGAGGCAAAGGACGCTCCCCGCTCGAAAAAGGAACCCAGAGAGAAAATCCAAAAATCCAAAGATGGAGCCGAGCGATGAGCCGCAAGCAAGCCGCCCGCAAGCGTTCGGTGCGGTTCCACTTTGCCGCTACCGAGGAGGAAGCCTCCCTCATCCGGGAGCGCATGGCGGCGATGGGCATCACCAGTTCGGGGGCCTACTTTCGCAAGGTGGGGATTGACGGATACTTCATCAGC
>JBMNTR010000030.1:0-5346 GCA_050945835.1 Christensenellales bacterium
AAAATCAATGCTATCTCGTCTGTAGTTGCAGGAAGCTCTGAGGGACTATTAGGATTACTAGCAGGCTCTACATAGTTGGTTCCTACGCCTTTTATATACCCTATATTGGTGGTATAACTAGTAGTCAAGCCAGAGGTATCGACCACACTCACATAGTCCTCTATAGAGATACTACTAGATTTGTTTATATACTGTCCATTCGCATATGAAACTACAGATGCATACAGATTCCCTGTATTTCCAGCATCTTTCTTAGCTTTCAATGTTACTTTCTTCAATATATCAGGGACATAGCTGATACGTGTACCAAACACTAATTTCTGTATACCAGTCATCTTCAATGCGTAACCTGAACTAGCTGTAACGTCTTTCACTATCTCTAATGTGGCATCAGTAGTCTCACTTCCTAGTAGTTCTAGAAAGTCTATAGAAGTGTTGGTATCCCCTTCAGTGACAAAAGCTATCTTGTCATACCCCTCTAGGCTTACTGCTTGGGAAACTGCACCACTAGTGACAGTAAGCTCTATAGCCTCTGAACCTAATGCTACAGGCACACTTCCATCAGTGGGTAAATAGTTATTATCTAATCCTGCATATTTTTTAATTGCCATACATGTTCCTTATATCAAAGCTATGATTAATGCACCTAAGAAGATGCCAAATATATCAGCAATCAAATCCCCAATCGTGTTCTTGATATATGCTTGTATCCTAGTCTTGTCCTTGCTCTTGAGTTCTTTCATGCCATACACTTTCAAATCGCCTATTTCTACACCAATAGCAAACGTCAGTGTACCGAACACAGCATAGTCCATGTGCATAAACCTACTGATGATGAATACGCCGATTCCACAGCCTAGAAAGTGTAATATCTTATCCTTATACTTCTTGAGAAAGTCAATTATCTTCATACCACCTCCGTTGCGGTCAATAACGCCTCAACCTCAGCCCTCCACAGCATCGGAACATCTTCTAGTTTCCACACTTCGCCTGTGAGTGCATTGATTTCTTGATTATTTATCTTCTGTAGGTATAGTTTCGCCATATTTCACCTCACTTATATACTGAGCGACTTCAAGAAGTGCGTCTTCAAGAATCTTGTTTTTCAGTAACAGAGCCTTATTTTCGCTCTCTGCTTTTCTGATTCTGTCTTTGTCTTTGATTATCCGAAACATGATTTATCTCCTTAGATGATTACGCAAGCGGGGGCGAGACCGATACTGCCGAGAGCACTGTTGCCGTACAATGCACCAGAAGGATTCACGCCATGCGTGTGATAAGTGCTAGGCACGTACGGCGAACGCAACCACCAGCTGCTAGGCGACCCTTTCAGCCTGTCTGCGTTCGAAGCACCACTCCAAAAATCATATACGGATTCACCAGTCGTCACACCTTCGCCACCAAAATCCATCTCAACTCTCGATAACAGGAACGCCTTGTCACTGAACAACTCCTGCCCGCCGCCATCGTATGTTGCTAGAGCAACTTGTTTATCAACTGCACCGATTACAGCTTGCAAATCGGCATCGAGTAGGTTGATAAATCCTGCCGTTTCATACGTAGATGGCATGTCATAAAGTCCAAGCGGAGTCCATGCGAATGTAGCCGACTCGGAATTCAGCCATTGCCTGATAGCAGAAATCTCATACAAGTTAGAACCATACCTCATGCGAACATGGTCATTGATAGGAGTGAGATTGTCTGTTCCTGTAGTTGTTGCAACAACAATATCGTCCTCAACAACAGTGGTTCTATCAGCACCATAAATTGTAAGAGTCAATGGTTCGTATTCGTTCCTTGTCTTGATATAGATGACTCCACCGGCAGGAACCGCCTGTGTGCTGGTGAACATGTATTGCACCCCATTCGTAGTGAAAATGTACGTTCCGTCTGGCAATTCTGTGACAGCGTTGTACATCGCCTCCGGCCCTGAGATTCTGCCTGTTCTGAGGATATCTTTGAATTGCAACGTCAAGCTGTGGGTGTATGCGGTGTCTGTTGGTGTGTCGTGGTCGATACCAATGACTTCAAGAGTGCGTTCTACACCATTCCATAAAGCGTTGAATTGGTCGCCGATTGAAAGATATTTTCTTGCAAGTCCTGCTCGAACTATCTTTTGTACGTCTGCCCATGAGCCAATATCATATACACCTTCCAATGCGGTTATCCGTTCCTCATGGTCAACAAGATTCTCGTCTGTCCAGCCGGTGCCTTTGACTTCTAGGATATCTGCTTTCGCCTGTTCCATATCCTCATATTCAGCTACTTTATATGTTTCACTCATTATTCCACCTCCGTAAAGATAAATTCAGGTATCAATGCACCATCTGCACCACTTACACCTATAGTATAGTCGTAGAACTTGCCATTTGTTGGATTTAACAACACCCTATCATTATTTAACACATTCACACTCATTTCCGGTGCCAATGGTTCCGCTCTTGACATCTGCACATAGAACACTTCATTCTCCAACGCACCTGTAATCGTCAGCGTGGTTCCTGTTAGTGAGTATTCGCTTGAGTCAAGAAGGTACTCAACCAAGTCCTCATCGTAGCCATAAACCGCTTCAATCGTGCCTGTGTAGGGCAGAGTGATTTGACTAGAGGCACCAGTTTGGTGGCTTCCTTCGTAGTAGGGTTCAAAGTACACTGTTCCCTTCGGCTTTGCTTGGAGGATGCCGGAGGTGGTGAGGTTGGTGATTACTGGTGGACTAATCGCAGCTGTTGCATCATCATTGACATTCTTCTCAAGGACAAACTCGCCATTGACAATTTTCACAAGGTCGGTTGTAGCACCGAAAGAACGCACTTCCTCGTTGTCTGCGATATAGAGGGTGGAGTCGGTGTAGGGTTCGTAGGGGGTGGCGGTGGAGCCGAGTTCGAGCATGGTTTTTGCAGGTTCTTCTTCTGCATTCTGTGCAAATCTAATATAACGAACATCTTCGTTTGTCGTAAAGTTTATGAGGGTGGTGCTAGAGCTATCGCTTATTAGCTGAACAAAGGAAGATTCTTCTGCTTTGTTATATCCGCAACAACGATAAATATTTGAAGATAGTTTTAATGTATAGTAGGTATTTGGTTTTACTGGTATAAAACCACTTAAATTTCTATTAGCCGAACTTATAGCACGTCCAGAAGCACCTAATGCTTTGCCTTTATCGGGAAATGTTCCATCAAACAAATTTTTCCCCACACTCCGCACCCTCGCTGGCATTGAAATAGACTTAGTGCCATCGAAGTAAGAGAAGATTTTCGCACAGTCGGATGCATCTGGTTCTGAGGTTGAACCGTAGGAATTTGTCAAGTCAATAACTGCAATGTCTGCAGTGTCGCCTGTGTCGTTTGTAACGGTGATATCTGACCCTGTGCCAGTGAGAATCGTGCCATGAAGTACATCAAAATACTTGTGGTTCAGAACAGAAGCGAATGTCACCGTACCAAGGTTTGCGATATCCGCACCATCTACAATATTCGTCGCCGTCAACCCCTCCACCGTAGGATTCGCCCTGCCTGTTGCACGTGCATCAAGAGCCACCGAGCCGATACCGGAGAAGTCCAAGGTAGCACCGTTGCCGATTTGGGCTTGGCGTTCTAACTCGTTGACGGCGAGTTTGGTGGTGAGAAGTGAGGCTTGTGTTTCGTCTACACGACCTTCAACAGCATCCAAGCTATCCTTCACCAATTTCTCTGATGGGTAGTGCATATCGTCTGGGGTGGCTTGGAAGGATGTAACCTTGTTAGACTTGTCTTCCTTTCTGTCGTTCAATACTTTACCTTGATTCGCACTCAATGCCTTGTTTGTATCAGTGGAAGTGAGATTGTCTACAGTTCCTCTAGCTACTACAGCATCAGCAAACTCACTAGCTACTGCAACCTTCATTTCCTCATCTTTCTCATAGCCAAAAACTTCATCTTCTGAAAAGTCGTAGGTTTCTATTTTATTTAGTGATGTATCAGGTTTGGTATTCTCACTATATCGTTTTATTGCCATGTAATTTCCCCTTAATCAAATACTCTTTTCAGTATGGTTACTGTAGAGCTTTCTATAATTTTCTCTGTATTCAAAGAAACCCATTTTATCTCATAGTAATATTTCCCTGTGTATGCGGTGTCACTAGATGATAAGGTGAATACCACTTCTCCATCAGTACCGGTCTTTACACCTGTTGCAGTGATGATAGCCTCCGCATCAGTATCATTAATATTCTCTTTGAATATCAATGTGAATACATCATGTACATCAAATGCAGGGGTAACCCATCTACTGTGATATTAATGGTGTGCACCACTGTTGTCTTTGTATAAAAATTAGTTAACATGTATTGTACCTTCTTTTAATGTATGCTCAACAAATCCATACCCATATGTCGAATATCCGAAACTATCTTCACCCACCCCATAACTATGTACAACACCAAATGGGTATTTCTCTGCATAGGTGTAATCAGTGGTAGACTGACTAGAGGAAAATGTAATAACTTCATTTGTTCCTGTAACTTGTATACTCATTAATATGTTACCTCTTTCACCACATTGTTGAAATAATCAGTACCTTTAACCCCAATATACGCTGTGTCTAGTGTAGTTGCAAACACAATAGTACTATCATTAAAACCGTATACATCAGTATCATTGAAGCCGTAGTAATCATCACCAAAACCATAAATGCTACCGACTTCTGTATAGCTGTGATATGCCCCATTTATCAATATCTCTACACCACTACTCCAATCAATATTAATTTTATATTCCCCTGCTGTAATGTTCTCTATATTCTCATTATACGATCCATCAGCAGTGTTTATATCAATATGTAGTTGGCTATTAGCTATATACACATCAATATAATTTGAAGCATCCCCTTGTATACTACACACATAGTACTTCGTAGCATCTTCGGGTATATTAACAAATTCCGAGACTATTTCCAAGGTAGTGCCTGTGAGTGACAATGTATCCGAATTAGCTACAAAGCTCCCATCCACATAGATAGGAATATAGTCTGTTTGGGTAACACTTCCTAGTCTGCAATCGGTCATAGTAAGACTCAATGTTTCCCCTGCACTTGTAAAGATTAAAGGATTCCCATAGGAGGCTGTGCCATATATGCTTTCTATAGTTCCCCTGTAACATTGAATAACCACCTGTCCTGCACTTACAACAACATCCTGTGTTGCAGGAGCATTTGGATTAACTAGTAGATTGGTAAATGCTTCGCCCATATAGCCATTGGCACTATATCTTCCCACTAGGTTGGCTATACTGAAATTTCCTACTGCTTTCACTAAACTTACATTTGAAGCATCCACAGATACAGCACTGAGCAATTCTGTGGCATCCCAGT
>JBMNTR010000031.1:0-4524 GCA_050945835.1 Christensenellales bacterium
GAAGAAAAGAAATGCTTATCATGATTCAGAAGAGGACCTTATTTGCATCACAGCGGGCAAGACAAGGATTGAGCAAGTCTACAACGATCTTAAAGCTGGTCACAAATTAGATAAAAGAGGATTTAGAGTAAATTGACCATTTATACAAGGAGAAAGAAAATGACAAAAAAAGAAATCGAAAAAGCAAGAGAGATTTTCGGGGACACTGCTACATTCAAAGAGGCAGAGGGGTATCTTTCATACAACATCGGGACAATGATAGCTTGCGTTGATTTAGTAAAAGAGGACCGAGCAGAATGGCTCATCGGTGAGGGTTTTATCGATGATGAATCAGAATATGAAAAAATGGTAGTGCGAGGCTTTGTCAACGAGTATCCTTCGGGAATTATTGTATGGATGCTGTAACCGACACGGTCTTGAGAATCATAGGAGGACAATATGAATAAGCAAGAAGCAATCGAATTTCTACAGGAAAACGGATTCCAATATGACTTTGGACTTGGTGCAATATCGAGTTGGAAATTAGACGACTTGAGCGTTACCGTGTCACTGGATTGGATTGATGCAAACAGCGGAGCTGGATATGTCGAGAACGAAATACACAACTTAGAGAAATTGGAAATTGATAAAACTGACTTGGTTCTGTATTTCAGAGGCGGAACGATCGTAGCATTAAGGAGGACAAGATGACAGTTACAGTTTTGTACAATGGAATTGAATTTGAGGTTGAGGGAACTTGGACACCGGAATATGGAGCAAGTTTTTATGAGCCATCCGGAGGTGGTTTTGAGGTCGAGGATATTCTTCTTGGTGATGTTTCCATGTGTGATATCTTATCACAGAAAGCCGATGATGATATCTGTGAGTTGGCTTACGAGGAAGCTAGAGAACAGGCAAGGGGTGGGTATTATGACTGAGCGTGAAGAAAAGCTTGTCCTAGCCTTTGCTTACTGCAGGGGCTTCACCGCAGACAGAATCGTCAGGATTTTATGGGGATTGGAGTATAACACACGACCGTTCCTGAAGAAGCGCAAGGAGGTGACCAAGCTTCTTGACAAGATTGAGGCAAGGATGAACTGCAAGGAGTTGAGATTGATTGAACTCTTAGAGCAGGGTGATAAGATTTTGAAGGACTGGACACTAGAAAAGGGTGTACTTTCACTAACCGATATGGTATAATGATTTAGGAGGAATTTATGAGAACACTTAGAAAGGAAGAAATCAGCGTCAAGCCGAAACAGGTTGTCAATGGTCGAGTTTTACTCTTGTTGTACAAGGATGCACGAGTTGACATGGATATGCTCGATGAGGAATTTGGTGCGATGAACTGGAAGCGATCACACAAAGAAGTAGCAGGGAACCTGTTCTGCACCATCGAGGTTCGTGACAAGGAAACCGGAGAATGGGTAGCCAAAGAGGATGTCGGCATCGAGTCGAGCATGGAAAAGGAAAAAGGTGAAGCCTCCGACTCTTTCAAGCGAGCAGGGTTTAACTGGGGCATCGGTCGGGAACTCTATACGACACCGCAGATTTGGGTATCGTTGAAATCAGGTGAGGACAACAAAGGGCGAGTTTATACAAAGTTCTTCGTTGACAGAATCGAGTACGAAGGTCATACAATCGTCGCTTTGGAAATCATCGACCAGTACGGAGAAACTCGTTTCCAGTGGGAAAAGGGTATGAAAGTAAACCAGCCGAGGACACAGGTTGATGATCTAAAATCTGTCAAGGAAAACGCACTTCGGATGCTCAAAGAGGCGAAGGTCGACGAAGGATGGAGAAAGACCGTCTTGGGTCAGTTTGAAGGGTATGACATTCCTACTCTTGAAAAGTTAATCCGAGCAATCCCGAACAAGGAAAAAGAGTATCAGAAAGCGGAACTCGATAGGGTAGCAGGGGAGGCGTTCAAATGAAATTAGGCGACCAATGGATTGAAGTGATTGATGGTCATGAGCATATGGTGAAGGCGGTGGAAAAGGTTAGCGAGAAGTCATACGACTGCACTGGTTGTATTTTTAATGGTCATAACGGTACTTGTATGTATCACTCACAAGATTGTCCATTAGGAGAAGTCGAGCATGGCTATATCAAAGACCTCGGCATCCTCAAGGACGGCCGTCTGCCTTGCCCGTTCTGTGGGGAGTATCCAAGTACTGATGTGGATGGTGTTGCGTACTGTAATACCTGTGGATGCGATATTGACTTAGATAAATGGAACAGGAGGGTATAATGCGTGAACTCCTAAACTACGATGACGAGAACCATGAATACTTTATCCTAGCCGATAGAGCCATTCATATTCCGTCAGTCAGTGAGATATTAAAACCTATCATGAGCGACTTTGAGATTCCCTCTTTCTATGCAGAGAGGGGGACTCTCGTACACGAAGCAACCGAGTTGTACGATGATGGTAAATACCTTCCCGAGTTGGTAGACCAGATGATTATTCCACATATGGTAGCCTACGACAACTTTCACCAAGAGCATGATGTCGAGTACGAAGAAAGCGAAATGATCGTGTTCAATGAGGATTTATTTTATGCTGGACGACTTGACAGGATATGGAAAGTAGACGGTGAACTTTGCCTTACTGATATCAAGACAGGTGGTAAATATCGATGGCATCCATTACAGTTAGTCGGGTATAGATTATCTTGTGGTGGTGAGTTAAAATTATCTTCGCTGTACCTTAGGGAATTTGAGTATAAATGGCATGAGTGGGACGATGTGACCGAGGCAATAAGCTTATTCTTGGCTTTGGTTAAGATTTACTGGTTCCAACATCCAGCGGATTATAAGAGGTTGAAGAAGATATGAAAGTAGGCGCAACACTACACCGAGATTATGTTAGTCTATCGATTCTACCACCTGAGTATAAAAACGCACTGGTGAAGCTCCTAGACACAGCAAAATCGAAGTATGGTGGATATGTAACTTTGGAATTGAGCCTTCCGCATAAAATCGGGAGTGAGGAACAAAATAGAGCTTGGCACTCTCTCATAAGGGAATATTGGTTATCTGGGTGTTCAAGTTATCAAAGCTACGAGGATATGCGAGATTCGCTTAAATTGAAAGTCGGAGGTGCTAAGGAGTACATTTATCTAACGGATAAACAGCACACGGTCAAAAGCCTTTCAGAGATTCCGCAAGGTGCGAGGTATATCGAAATCCCCAAGAGTTGGACTGATTTTACTAAAGATGAGAGGTCGGAAATGATAGACTTCACGATCAAAGAAATGATTGAAGCCGGAGTCAATTCTCGGAAATTTGATGAAATCTTATCTGGAATGGAAAAATAGGGTTTACAACCACATAAAATAGTGTATAATGGGCTAGGAGGAAATCATGAATATCGTTAAAACCATTTTAGGTTGTGTCGTGTTTATCGGCATCGTGGCCTTAGGGTTCAGTCTTGGGACGGTTCAAGGCATATTATGTTTACTAGGATGTTACCTAGTGGCTAGAATTATGGAGGGAAAAGATGAGTAAGATTTATTGCGGAAAAGGGAAAGAGATCAATGGGCAATTCGGGACATTTTATAAGGTAAATATCTGCTTAGACGAAATTCCAGCAGAACATATCTTTAAGGCGAAGAACGGCAAGCGGTATGCTACTTTGAACATGAGCATGATGAGGCAAAAGGACGACCGAGGAAACACGCATACGATCGTGGTTGATACTTGGAAACCTTCTAAGCAGAGTGGTCCAGAGGGGTTTTATGACGACTCAGATTCTATACCTTTTTAGGGGGAAGAATGTGGATAATATTCAAGAAAGACGGAAAGATACACGAGGTGCAATTTAGCGGAAAGGTCAACGATGCGATCGAGATTGACAAGGTTTTAATCGATGGTGTCGAGTCCTTTGAAGAAATCGATGGCTTGGAAGATATGGTCATTGATGCGTATTTTGGGTTATAGGAGGATGTGTGATGAAAGTAGTTTTCACTGGATGTAGTGAGCACCAAAGAAGATGGGGAAACACCACGGGTGATACAGACAAGCTAGAAGTCGGAAAAGTGTATGAAGTGCAGGAAATCGAAGCTCATTCATGGCATACAAAATATTACTTAGAAGGGTTTAAAGGTTCTTTCAATAGTGTGTGTTTCGACAAATTCACCGACGAGCGTGTCGGAGGGAATGATAAGGAGGAAATATGAAAGTAAGACACTTGATACAAAACATAATTGATTCAATGGAAAATCCGACTTTAGATGATGTGTGGAGACATTTGATTGCGTGGTACACAGTAGCAGGTCAAGAGGTAAAAGTAACCAAGAAAGATGTTCAGGAGGTTTTAGATGGTAGAGATTTATAGAAAAGGTAAACTAGTAGATAAGGTAAATTCTGTACGAGAGGCAAGCGAGTTTTGTGGTCTCAGTATAAGCGTAGTAAAAGATGCAACGAAAGATGGAACTGTGAAAAGAGGCTATGAGTTTATCCAACTTGATAAAGGTAACAGAAGGAAACATACTTATACCGTGACTCTCTTGGGAGATAATGGAATACCCGATGTATATATCT
>JBMNTR010000032.1:0-4495 GCA_050945835.1 Christensenellales bacterium
ACAGAGAAATTTGTTGGCGACCTATTAATAGAAACAACTAAAGATGTTGCTTCTATGATGGGGGCTGAAGGTTATCTTGATGCTTTAGAAAAAGTTGAGACAGAAGGGGTAGAACTTACTGAAGCTGGTAAAAAAATAGAAGCGTTTAGTAAATTTGTATATGACACAGGAAAATTTATTGGGAGTCTTGGTGAAAAATGGAATAATCTTTTAGGAAGAGGTATAAATTTCATTTTAGGACCTCCAAAGGGAGATAAAACACCAATAGACGCTTTTGCCAAAGGTGGATATCCAGATAAAGGCTCTCTCTTCATCGCAGGAGAAGCAGGACCAGAATTAGTAGGCAACATCAACGGTAGGACTGAAGTTATTCCCATGTATGCTAACGGTACTCCGGGTGCTACAAAATTTAGACAAATTGATTCTCAAGACGTAACCGATGATTTGAACAAATTGTTCAAGATGATGGGAGATTTAGTCAAGAAAGGATTGAAAAAAATACTTCCCGAAGTCACGGCAACACTCACTCCGGGTGGTGAAAAAATTAAAAATGTCATAGACAGTCTAAAAATGTTCGTAGAGGGTGTAAAGAACACTGATATTGCTAAAGGGGTTTCAGAGAAGATTAAAGAGTTCGTGGATAATCTAAAGAACGGCACCGGCTTATTAGGTAAGACTTGGAAACTCATGGGCAATATCACCAAAGGTATGGGCAAATTAGCTGTTCAAGCGTTTGGTACATTAAATTCACCATCTGCTCGTGCTGTATTTGCTTCTACTCCCAATGAAGGGGAGACGAGTACCGGTCAACAACGAGAGATAGCAGGAGGATTTATTGGTGGTATATTAGGTGACAGCACTGCCGGTATGGTGTTTAATCTCTTACAACAGATAGCCGATGGTGCTATTTTGGAGTTTGTGCAAAATCTCCCTCAGTTTGTGCAAGCAGGATTGGATATGGTGATGAACCTCCTTGATGGAGTAGTTAAAGCATTACCGGTATTATTGGCTGAAATACCTGTTATTATTCAGAAGATTGTAGAGATTCTTACAAATAAAGACACGATACAAGCTCTCATTACTGCCATGTTGGATATTGTCCTCCAATTAGCTTTAGCTTTACCTGATATCATTCTTGCTCTCGTGGACGCAATCCCGACAGTCATTGATACACTCATTGAAGTATTGCTCGATAATGTGGATATGTTCTTCAAAGTAGGTGTCATCCTTGCTTCAGCTATCGTGGAGGGATTGGTGAATATTATCATAGGTGGTATCAACTGGTTAATCAAACAGATTAATAAGATTCCATTCGTCAATATCGGGTATCTCAGTACAGTGAGTTGGACAGCGAAGTTAGCTGAGAATATGGGATTTGCTGAAGGTGGATATCCCACACAAGGACAGATGTTCATAGCTCGTGAAGCAGGAGCAGAATTGGTAGGTAATGTGGGTGGAAGAACTTCAGTTATGAACAATGAGCAGATTGTCGAATCAGTATCTCGTGGTGTGTACGAGGCGGTATTACAGGCAATGGCAGAGCAATCACAGAAAGAAACCGTTATTAATCTCGATGGTAAGCGAGTATCTGAAAGGATGGATGTGGTGAATCGTAATCGAGGTTTGAGTTTCGGTATGGGAGGATATTAAGATATGGCAACGTTCTTGACGATGTATGCTAATAAGGCAGATGCAGAGGATAATATCAATGCACTTGCTATACCTACACCATCATATGGAAGTGCAAAACAAACTTCCAGTACTTTGGTGAACAGTGGACGTTCTGCTTTCAATGGTGAATTGTATGCACAGCGAGTAGGTGAAAGAGATTTGGTAAAAATCGAACTCCAATGGAAATATCTCACCGCATCACAATGGTCATCCATTCTCAGTAAAATAGGTAGTGGTGAGCACGGGTTCTACGTATGGATTAAGTTCTTCGACATGACCACAGGAACGTGGAGATGTATGAAATTCTACCCCGGTGATAGAACAGCTACCCCATTTAAGTTAGACCCAGACACCAAAGCGGTTACATCTTGGGTGGATTGTAGTATCAATTTCATTGACACAGGTGCACAGGAGGCAAGTATTTAATGCAAATTGTAAGCCCGTTATATACAGAAATGATGTTATCCTCAGTGAGACGTCCATCACATATGCGTGTGACGTTTCATTATCCTACAGGGGAGGTGACATATACTGATTCTGATATCATTAAGTTTACTGAAAAGAAAACAGCCCATTTAGTGTCAGGGGAATTACCCTCTTGGGAAGTGAGTATTCAATTAAAGAACTTGGATGGTTTATTTAATCCTAACGATACCAGTGGTCTACATGATATGCTCGTGAAAGGTGTGAGAATCACCTACGAGTGGGGTATCAGTGTTCCTAATATCCTCCCTTATGGATATGAAGGTGAGGTAGGTGACACTTATGACCCTGTATACGGTATGGATGAGAGTAGTACCGAGACCTTCACCTACCTGACAGATGATGGGTACGAGACGATTCCTGTTGAAGCATACGGATTCATGACGGGATATGAGTTGGAGTGGATTACCGGTGGAGAGGTGTTCAGTGACGGGGACCTTTCCTATGACGCCACAACAGTGACTATCAACGCATACGATTATCTGTCCCTTATAGATACCCCTATATATCACAGTGTTGGTACTATAGACCTCAAGAGTCTAGCAGAATTGGTTATCAATGAGACGGATTACCCAGAGGATGAATCAGGTAAGAAAATCGTATTAGCAGACAGTCTATCTAATATGTTGACCACAGCAGACATAGCCTTCGACCCAGATACCGCAATCACTCCCAAAGAATGGTTACAGACTATAGCCCATGCAGGAATGGTTAAGTTTTACATTGACCGACAAGGATACATCCATCTTGATAATGCCCCCGAAGAACTTAGTAGTGATGATTATTATACCCTCTATCTTACCCAACAACAAGAAAACCCTAAACATAGTAAGACCCAGACACCGCAAAAATTAGTGGTCAATCTCAATAACGAATATGGTGACCCTGTAGAACTCTCACTCACCGGTGGCGGTGAGGCTATGGTGGTAGATAATGCGTATATTCAGACTACTGCTCAAGCAGAAAATTTTCGTGATTATCTCATGGAGAAATTCCTCCCCTACCGCAACATAGGTGATATAGTCTACAGAGGTGAGCCAGCGTTGGACATCTTAGACCCCTTGTGGTTGGAGGTATCTTTCACGTATACTCAATGGAGCGTAGGGGTAAGTTATGTAGAGGACGACATCGTTCGGTATCTAGGACGGAATTATCAATGCGTAGCCTCCCACACATCTAGTGAGGGTAATGAACCGGATGACAGTGAGGATTGGGAGATTTATCTCGTGGAGGCGTGGATTACCTCTAGTGAATTGACCTTCGACGGCACGCTCAGTGGTGCGTTGGCTCTACGTTATCATCTCGGAGCATCTGATACCGGTACAGTGAAAATTAATGGAAGTGATAACTTTGTTGTACCCTTAGGTTCAGATATTCCTTCAACTGAATCAATTACATTAACGTGTACAACTGACTTGCCAACACCTGAATACGCATGGTATTATTTCACTGATTATTTAGGAGTGTGGACACTCATAGACGGTGAGACTACTGATACTTTGGTGCTGTCATATAGTGACGAGTATTTTATTAATGAAAGTGCCCGATTTAAGTGTACCGTGAATGGCGAGAAGAGTGCAATCGCTAGTATTAGACTCATACATCGTATTAAATCCGAGACATCGGGATATCGAGGTACAGTGATAGGCACCTCTGCTGACGATTTGGCAGTAAATGTACCGCGAGCTCAGACCGGTGATGTGGTGCTCTTGGATAATACCTCAGATGGAACCGCTGAGGTCTACGGAGAAGCCTATGTATATAATGGGGAAGAGTGGGTAGCCACTGAGGAATCCGATGCCCTTGCCATGACGTACAAGGATGCGCTTGAGTTGGCAGAACTGAGTCAGAAAACCATCTATGCCTCGAAGATATTTACTGATTTATTGGTGGCAAATGAAGGATTTATCACCAATCTTGAAACACAAAACATAACAGCTGGAACAGGCGACGGAACAACAGGGGGGTTTAGGTTTAGAGCAAAGAGTAGGACTGATTTGAATCTACCTTATGACCCAACAACCAACCCCTCAGTATTTGATGTCATGTATGATGATAGAAAAGTATTCGAGGTTGATTCTGAAAACGGAAACGTTATATTTGGGGATTATGAGACGGGTAACGGACTTCGTTGGGAAAACAGTACTAATCTCTTATCGGTGAGAGGGTCTGGAAAATTTACAGGGACTATTGACCACGATGCGTTAACAACAACGGATGCTGTTGCCTCGCAAATCAGTGTAAATTTTGCTACTAAATCAGCATATTATGGGCAGGATTTATATAATAGTATTAGCTCACTTGGGACTGGAGGATGGAAATCTGCTTCAGGTAGCTATGG
>JBMNTR010000033.1:0-3986 GCA_050945835.1 Christensenellales bacterium
CGTCGATGCGATCGCAAAGGACGTTTACGCAAAATTCCCCGATGGAAACATCGGTGTCGTCTTCCCCATCCTAAGCCGCAACCGTTTCGCGATGTGCCTTCGCGGCATCGCGCGGGCGGCAAAACGGGTCTGTTTGCTGTTGAGTTATCCCGACGATGAGGTGGGAAACCCGTTGTTCGACGCCCGGTTGTTGGAGGATAGCGGCATCAACCCCTATACCGACGTGCTGACGCTTGAAGCATACCGCGAGGCGTTCGGCTGCGCCCCCCATCCGTTTACCGGCGTTGATTATGTGGAGCATTACGCGGCGCTCATCAAAGCGGAGGGCGCGGCGCTCGACATCCTCTTTGCCAACGATCCCGCCGCGGTCTTGGCGCACACGGACGACGTGCTGTGCTGCGATGTGCATACGCGCGCGCGCACCAAGCGCCGCCTGCGTCAGGCGGGGGCGAAGACGATCCTCAGCCTTGAGGATATCCTTCGCGCCCCCGTCGACGGCAGCGGCTTCCATCCTGATTTCGGGCTGTTGGGTTCAAACAAGGCGACCGAAGACAGCGTGAAGCTCTTTCCGCGCGATTGCGGGGCGTTTGTCAACGCTTTGCAGGCGGAGTTGCTCGCGCACACGGGGCGGTCGATCGAGGTGATGGTCTATGGCGACGGCGCGTTCAAAGACCCCGTCGGCGGCATCTGGGAACTTGCCGACCCCGTCATCTCCCCCGGCTATACGCAAGGCTTGGCCGGCAGGCCAAACGAGTTAAAGCTCAAGTATCTCGCCGACAACGATTTCGCGGACCTTTCGGGCGACGAGCTGACCGCGGCCGTCACCGCGCGCATCCGCGACAAGGCGTCCGACCTTGGAGACGACATGCGCGCCCAGGGCACCACGCCGCGGAGGCTGACGGATCTGTTGGGGTCGCTGTGTGACTTGACATCCGGCAGCGGCGACAAGGGAACGCCCATCGTATGGGTGCAGCATTATTTCGACAACTTCGCCACCTGAGGACTTCGGCACCATCACCGCCTTATAGCGGCCCGGCCTTTGTTTGGGTCTTCGCCGCCGCCCCCCGCAGCGCGCCTGTCTCAACGCCTGCGGGGGGTCTTTTCTTCCCCCGCGCTCTTTACATGCGTTATATGCGCCCCGTCCGATCATCGGGGTGCTTAGGGCTATTCTCGCTGCTGCCGACTTGGGAAATGGCCGTTGCGGCGGCGAGGGGGCTGTGCTATAATATCGCTTGCGCGTACCCGTAGCTCAGCTGGATAGAGTGACAGACTCCGACTCTGTAGGTCGCAGGTTCAAATCCTGTCGGGTACACCAAATAAAGCCCTTTACGAAGGGCTTTTTATTTAATGCGGGGTTTGCGTTACTGAACTACTTCATTATTTGTCCGTTATTGGATCAAAAATTCTCCTCGAATATATCGAGTGATACTCAATGGTAAACCGTAATTCTACATTAAACATTGCCTTTACGTCTATTACAATCGGCGCAAAGCATTTGACAGTTTTCTGCGGTTGTCCTGCCGCCCTTGCTCCATGGGGTTATATGGTCGGCTTGCATATCGTCTATGGCAAAATGCTTCTTGCAAGCCGGGCAAATACCCTTTTGCCGCTCATACGCCGCCCGCGCCATTTTCGGGGTAAAGGCGCGTATGCTTAACACGCGCTCAAACTTCTTGTCCTCGCCGGATAACAAATATTCATATATGCCAGTAGGTTTCGTTATATCTCCGTCAGGGGTTACATCTTGCATAAGGTCAACAATACGTGCTTCAAGCTGTTTAGGGTCGTATTTGCCCGCACCGTATTTGTTATAGAGTACGCCCCATTCAAGTCCTTTCATTTCCTTGCGGTAGTTGGGGAACGTCGCTTTAACCCAATTTATGACGGTCTGGAAATATAGCCACAACTCATTACAATTTGTGTCGTGCTGATGAGCCGCCATATAATCTTCAATTTCTTTGCCGTCACGCGCAGCAAGCCAGCGTATAGCGGTTTCTAAATACTCTTGCCGTATCGGTGAGCCTTTCATATAATCGCATGCTATGGCATAAGCGGGACAGCCGTTTTTACTGAAATACTTCTTTGCTTCGGTTAGCCATTCGCCCGTATAAATGGCGTTGCGCCGCTCTTGTGCTGAAAGCTGTTCACCTACCATATTGACGATTTCAAACCAATCTAATTTTTCCTTGTCCGTTCCCTCGCATATGTACACCATAAGGGGATAGGCTAAAATCTGCTCTTGCTCGTCCTTAGTTAAGTTAGCAAAGCCCATATGGTCTATGGAATAATCGCCGTTGACGTATTGGCAAATGCTGATTGTGCGCTGCTGCCCGTCAAGCACTTCAAAAATGCCGTCATCGGAAGGCACCCAATACATAACATTGAGCGGAAAATCCTTTCTAACCGTTCGGATTACCTCATCGCGCTGTTTATCTTTATAGATAAATTCACGCTGAAAAGCGGGGCGAATATTCAAGCGTCCATTGTAACCCATGACGCCGTTTTCCGCACTGTCCTTGTAACCCGCTACGACTTCGCGGACGGGGATTTCGTGTAGTTTAATTTTCATACTTACCCCCGCTTTCTCTGAATTAAAATTCTCGCATATAGTGCTCCCCAGTTTTCGCCGGCAACGGTTGTCCGGGGGCGGGCGAGCCCGGGGTTCCATTTCGGTTGGAATCCGGCGCGCATCCGGCCAATGCACCGCAAAGCAGCAGCGAGGTCAGCAAGGCGATTGTTCTTTTCATAAATGGATTTCTCCTTTTTCTCATTTTCACAGCTATTTCAGCAGCGGGCATTTACAGCGAAAGCAGATGTCGTCGCTGATCCGGCACAGCGTACCGCAGGCGTTGCAGAGGATGATGCCATCCCGCGATTTGTCGTATTTTTCAAAGGATTTGAGCCCTGCGTGATGGCGCACGCGGTCGCCCACCTGAAAATAGTTGTACCGCGTGTCGTCGTCCTCGGCGGTCAACCGGTGCTTTTTGCCCCGCTCATCCCGGATAACGACCGCGTACTCGGTGTAATACTCAATAAAGGTATCATTGTTCCCGGTGTCATGGCGGCGAGTTTTCCTCTTGATGGTTTTATCAACCACCACGCCGTCCCACGTCTTGCTCCCCTTACGGCGGAGTATCTGGCACAGCGCAATCATCAAAAACATACCGCCGATGGCACATCCGATGAACATCGCCTGGGGATTCTCCATCTCGCGGCTGGTCTCGCCATATATATAGAACCCGACCACGGCGGCAACTGCCAGAATCATGGAAAATATAGCTGACCAGCGGTTGGTGTTTTTGATGTACCCGGCAAAGGCCGGGTCATGGATGCGGGGTGAGAATCCGCGCAGGCCCGCGGGCTGCGGCGCGCCGCCGGACGCCTGATTCATGCCGCTGCCGCAGGCGGGGCAGAATGGTGTATTTTCCGATGATTGCGTGCCGCAATTTGCGCAATACATAGCCTGTTCCCCCTGCCGTTTTTATTCTGGGTATCGCTGCCGGATGCCGTCTTTTTCCGCCTGTCAGAACAGCAATGTTGGTATGATTCCAGTTTCATAGCGCAATCGTTCACAGATTTCCTCCATTGCCGTCGGATCGATTGCCGGGCGCAGGAGCCGGATGTTCCGCGTCCGCTTTTTCGTGCCGTAGGTGAAGGAGATGAAATCGCCTCCTATCTCCACGGCCCTAAGGCGGATGCCGTCCTGATTGAACTTGATGATTTTATCGTCCAGCAGAATGCCAAAATACGAGACGATCACCTCGGTGCTTTCGGTATCCGCTCGCTGCGCCGCTTCGGCGGACATGTCGCTGATGACGGCGGTGCGTATGTGAATGATGGGATTCTCCGCAATGAGCCGTGCGATCTTCAGCTTCCGCCGCCCGCACAGCCAGAACCCCGTCGAAATTCCGCTCATAATCATGACGCCTGCCAAGAGTATCCGCACCCGGATTTCAGGCATTGCGCCCCCGAAAACAAGAAGCGTC
>JBMNTR010000034.1:0-3898 GCA_050945835.1 Christensenellales bacterium
AAGTGGCGACCTATACAGTGACTTTCCAAGACTGGGATGGCTCGGCAATAGACACGCAACAGGTAGAACATGGTGGCTCAGCCTCTGCACCGGCAGATCCTGAAAGAGAAGGCTATACCTTCAACGGCTGGGATAAAGAATTCACAAATATCACCAGCGACCTAACTGTTACCGCCACTTATACATCTTCTTCTGTTGGCGAGCTGAACGACTTGATACTGGCCGCCACTGCCAGAACGAGGCCGGATTATACTACATCAATAGAAGAATGGAATACTTACTGGGTAGGCTTTGAGACAGCGTTAAGTGAAGCGGAGCAGGTATATGAAAACCTTATCGGCAAGGGCACTTTATCGGATGCGGGAAAGGCACAACTAGATAATGCAAAGAAGAGCCTGCAAAGAGCTGTTGAAATCCTTGACGGCATAGAGGACTTTGATGACTCGTTTGGTGATAGGGCAAATCCAAAAGGGCTAGTAGAGACAGTCTATGAACGCTCACTGGTGTCTGGTGGCTTCCAGCCCCACAGGCTAAGATGCTACTATGAAAAAGAGAAGAGCGATTTCTACTGGCTGCTTTCCGGGTACCAGCAAGGTCAGGGTTTCTATGCTGGAACAACTGGAACCGGTATGAACGATGGCCTTCAGAATGTAATGTCGTCAGCCGCTGTTAGAAAGCTGAAATCAGGTGAACACACTGTAGAGATTTATCATCCCGACGGAACTAAAAAGACAAAAGAAGAACTACAGAATGAAGGCATCAACCTTGCTATGCACTGGGTTTTCAGTGGTATTTACGACACTGGAAATTACGTAGACCTGGTAGGCTTTAGTGAAGTCTGCCAACTCATCGGTGAAACCAGCGATGGTACTGAATTTGAAAGGACCTATACTTTCCATTTTGTTGACGCGAGCGTGCATTTGTTCGACCCCAATTTCCGGTACTGTGTAGTTGATGGGGTGGTCCAAAGAAAAGTTGAGGGTTTCAAAATATTTAACGAAACTCAGAATATCAAGTACACAGAGGGTACCATCCAGGACGCAGTTGATAACGCAAATGTAGGCGACAAACTATATGTGGCACCGGGAACCTATTATGAGAGTGTGACCATAAACAAGAGCATCACTTTATTAGGTGACTTTGGCAACGAAAATGTTACCGGCACAGGCCCCGTCGCTCCTATTTTAGATGGCACTAACCTAAGTGGGGTGCCCGGCATCCAAATTGTGGCGGGCATAAGCGATGTAACCATAAAGGGGTTTGCGATAAAGAACTATGACTCTGGTGGTATAGTTAGTCAGGGCGACGGCATCAAAAATATAACGATAGAGAACAATTACATCCACGATGTCGGAAATGATGGCGTCTTAGGCGGCACCAGCGGGGCACAAACACTGTCCGGCTGGTCAGTGAGTAAGAACATAATCGATGATTTTGCCGGCACGGGTATATGTCTCGAGAATGTAAGCAACTTGGAGATCAATAAAAACAAAATCTCTAATTATGCTTTCGGGAGCAGTATCGCTATTGAGTTGACGAGCCGGGCAGATACCAACTCCGTGACCATGTCGGGGGTTACAGTCAGCAACAATGAGATTTCCGGTTTCCCGGACGGAGCGGTAAATATCACGTCCAGGGCTAAAGGTGCCCTGAGTGCGACAGCTGAGAATGTGACTATTAGCAACAACACCTTCTCGGGCGGAGCGGTAAATATTGTGGCCCAGGCAGAGGATGCTTCGAGCAGCGCGACAATGGAGAATGTAAGCATTAACGGCAACGAGATAACGGGTAATTTTAGAGGCGTTGATGTCCAGAAGCAAGGAAGCGGCACCACTAAACTGCAAAGTTTCACAATCACCGGCAACAGCCTCACTATGAACAATCCAAAGGAAGCCGGTTGTGCTGTCCACCTGGCTAATGTCGGGGGCGCCTCCAGTTTCAGTGACAATACAATCACCATAACCGGAACTATAGGAAACGCTGGCAACGCATTCGACGGAGTCGTCATTACGGGCGGTGCTACTGGAAGCTGGACTATAACCGGTAACGAGTTAGACGGGAATAATGTAGGAACAGCAAGCTCCGGCTTCCGCCTGAGAAGCAGCCTACCGGCAACGGCTACCCTGACTTTGACTGGAAACTCAGTAACCAAATGGGCGCAGGGAATTCTCTCCGATGCGCTTACCGTCGGTACGAAGGTTGAGGTTCGCTGCAATTGGATCTTCGACAACTCTGGCTACGGAATTTCGAACGCTAGTAGTGGAGCAACTATTGACGCTATCCTCAACTACTGGGGCCATGTAACCGGACCTCACCATGCTGAACTGAATAAAAACGGCGAGGGCAACGCCGTTGGCGACAACGTCAACTTCGTTCCTTGGCATCAAGACGCTGATTTCATCAGCCTATCCGATGGCACTGTGGTAAACACTGACCAGGGTAAGTATTACCATTCTATACAGGTAGCCGTTAACGAAGCTGACCCGGGGGACACAATACGCGTGTGGGCGGGAACGTACAACGAACATTTGATCATAGAAAAGAGCATTACCTTGATTGGTGATCCTGGTGAGGAAGGCGTGCCCGGTCCCGGTCCCAACGCCCCTGTCCTTGATGGCATTGGTATTGAAGAATTTTGGTCCGCCTTCCAGATTAGGGGAGCAAGCAATGTTGTTATCGAAGGGTTTGAAATCAAGAACTTCGGCCGTCATGGGATAGAGCCTTATGATGGTAATGAAAACTATGTAACATTTAGACACAACTACATCCATGATATCGGGCAAAACGGCGTCTATATCTTTAACCACACGGTCCATACTCCAGTATTATATGATTGGGTAGTTACACATAACGTGATCGAGAGATTTGCAACCGGTCAGTTTGGCCTAGCTGGGATTGAAATTATGGACTGCGTTTGCAACGTAGAAATTAACAACAACACTATCACGGGAGATGCTAGAGCGATTTTCTTGAGAACAGCTAAAGATGGCTGCAAACAGGAGAATATAAGCATTACCGATAACAATTTGGCTTCAACACGGTGTGTGATCGAAGTAGATTCGGAGGTGCAAAACCTCAGTATCACCGGCAACAATATCACTGTGAAAGATCCAACAGATTTCACAAGTGCTGTGGCAGGCTTAGGTCATGTCAGCGGCACTGGCAGTTTTAGTGGCAACACGATTGAGGTAGTAGGAGATGGTTCCCAAACTGTCTACGGGGCGTGGATATCAGGTACGGGTACAGCAGACTGGATAATAGAGGATAATGTTTTTGACGGAAAAAGCGTGGGCAATATCGGCATCTTGTGCTGGAATGTATCAGCATCGACTACGTTGGATATGAACAGAAACACAGTGACCGGATGGGTCTCAGGAATTATCATGGATAGCGCCGGTACGAAAGCCACTCTCTGTTCCAACCTTATCTTCAATAACCTTTCTTGGGGAGTTTGCAGTTATAATACTACTACTGACGCCGCTTATAACTACTGGGGTCATGAAAGCGGTCCAAGCCATGCCACTAACCCAGACGGCCAGGGTAACCCCGTCACCGACAATGTTCTCTTTTGCCCCTGGTACACTGACGAAGAGTGCACAACAACATCTGACGGTTCGGACCCACTGGCTATGGGTCTCATGCAAGCAATGTTAGAAACCGTTACCGTAACCTTTAACGGTAACGGTGGCACACCAGCGACAACAGAAGTAGAAGTTGAAGGCGAGGCTACATTAGAAACACTGCCAACCATTACCAGAGACGGATATACCTTTGCAGGGTGGAATACTCTTCAAGATGGTACTGGTGAAGTATTTACAATCGAGACGGTAGTAACAGCGGATATGACCGTATACGCTATTTGGGAAGAAGCAGTAGTAGGGATGCCAACAATAGTATC
>JBMNTR010000035.1:0-3867 GCA_050945835.1 Christensenellales bacterium
GGATCCACCGATGCGTCGTACTGGCCGATCGGCAGCCAGCCATGACCCCAAGCGTCTTCCACTACACTCATGTCCACCATGTCTTTGAACATCAGCAGCGCAACCGCTGTTTCAGCTTCGTCCGCATGGATGAAGTGCGTTTCAAACGAATGCTCGCGATCGATGGGATACCAGAACTCACGCACCGCGCGGTGCCAATCCAGTACCGTTACGAATGCCGGCAGGTGGAACCTCTTGAAGAACTCCTGCAGCGCCGATTCCAGCATCCACAGGTGTCCATGGTTGTTCACTAGGATCATCTTCCTGAAGCCGTCATCCCACAGACCCAGCATGGTGTAGATCAGTGTCTCTTTTACTACTTCTTCCGGCATCATCACCGTGCCCGCCATGCCCAGATGGTGGTACGGGTGTCCGCCGTAGTTCAACGGCGTGAACGCCAAAGCGACTTCCTTGCCGTCTTTTGCTGTCTTGCGGCGTACCGCTTCGCAGATCTGGGTGACCATGAATGTGTCCAGGCCGCTGTTGTTGTGCAGGCCGTGGTTCTCCGTGCAGCCGATGGGGATCAGCACCACGTCGTTCTTCTTGCGCTTCTCGCATACGATGTGCCGCGGGGTGTTTTGGATGTAGGTGCCCGCTTTGCCCAGCTCGGATTCCGCCGGAATCCCGTAGTCCTCTAATATCGCATCAATTTCTGCTTCCGACGCATCAAATATTTTCTTCTTTAACCGTCCTACCGCTGAATCTTCAAACTTGATCTCCGGATATTCTGTCTCCAGCCAGTTTACTCTTCCTGCCATTATCTTTCCTCCTGTTTTCTTTTTTGTAACATGTGCAACGCACAAAATGTTCTAAAATAAGCACCATAATTTTTATGTTTTCATAAAGACTTTCTATACTATCATACATGGGTTTGCCGAAACAAGCCATTAACTATCTTGTTTTAATCCGGTATTTAGGCGGAAATTATTGAACTTCTTCGTATAATGACAGCTTTGCCCTTGTGTTTTGATGCTTGAGGCCAGTATGCGCAATGCATATAAGGCGATCATGAAGGCTTTCATAATCAGAATATTTATTATATAATATAACACAAAGCCTTTATAAAGTGGGGTGTAAAATTGCCTGCAGCAGGAATTGTTTTGATTGGACTCGTGGTGTTTGTATGGATGGTGTATATAGCCGGAGTGGTGCTGTTTAGAACGATTGGCTTGAAATCGGGGCGTGCAAACGATGAAAAGGCATATGCTTTATTACAGAAAAGAGGATTGTCCGGGGCAAAGGAATGGCATGATGCCCTTGACTGGCAGCAAAAGCGGGTGACATCCTACGATGGCATACAGCTTTACGGCGAGTATCTGCCCTGCGCAGGTGCAAAACGCACGATGGTATTCGTGCATGGTTACAAAGGCACAGGCAAGATGGGGCTTTTGCTCGCGAAAGAATATTACGCGGACGGATTCAATGTTTTACTGATCGACCAGCGGCAGCATGGGCGCAGCGGCGGCAAACAGATGGGATTTGGACTATACGAGCGCAATGACGTGGCCGCGTGGGTGGACATGCTCATCGGGCAGGACCCGGAAGTTGAGATCGTTTTACAGGGTGAATCGATGGGTGCGGCCACCGTATTGCAATACTTAGGCGCCTACAGCATAAATGACGCGCTGCCAGATCACATCAAGGCGGCTGTGGCAGATTGTGCCTATACAAACGCCTACTACGCCCTGCTGCGTGCAAGCAAACATTGGATGCATCTGCCGCAGCGGTTGTTCTTTCGGCCTATTCTGGCGTTTAACACGCTGCTAAACGGATATGACTACCGAGAAATTGATACGGCAGCGCTCACGAAGGAAATCGAAATTCCTGTGATGTTCATACACGGGGAGCAGGACGGGCTGTTCCCGGTGAGTATGTCGCAAGAGCTATACGAAGCGAAAAAGCTTGGAGCGAAGGAACTGCATATCATACCCGACGCGGGGCACGGGCGTTCATTTTGTACGCATCCGGAAACGTATATGGAATATGTGCGGGCATTTCTTCGAAAACATATTAACTGGAACGGAAAAAGAGATTGATGGCGCTTACTCGGGAAAACATCATTATAATTGGGTTTATGGGTACGCAGAAAAGCACGGCGGGCAGCATACTAGCTGAGCGGGCCGGCATGCGTTTTGTGGATACGGATGAGGAAATTGAGAAAAAGTATGGTATGCCCATCAGCCAAATGTTTCAGCAGCTGGGAGAAAAGGCTTTTCGTGACGCTGAGACGGATTGGGTGCGCACGCATGCAAGCGCCAATGGATGGGTGGTTTCTACGGGCGGAGGCTTTGCGTTGCGCGAGGAAAACATGCGTGCGTTAAGCGGCCGCGTGGTGTTGTTGACCTGCGAGCCGGATGAACTGTGGCGGCGCATTGGCCAAGACCAAACGAGACCGATGGTCAACGGTAAAGCCAAACAAGAGATCAAGAGCCTGCTGGATGCGCGCGCACCTGTGTATGCGGCGTATGCAGAGTTTTCTGTGGATACGACACACAGAACACCTGAACAGACGGCGCAGCACCTGATGGAACTGCTGCAATGGGAGACTATATGATGAAGGAATCACAACCAAACAGGGTGATCGTAGGCATGTCCGGCGGAGTGGACTCCTCCATCGCCGCACTCTTGCTAAAACAGGCGGGCTATGAGGTCATAGGCGTTTTCATGAAGAACTGGGAAGAGAAGGACGATGACGGCATCTGTATGTCGGAGGCGGAATATGCCGATGTACGCCGTGTTTGCAATGCGATAGGCATCCCATTTTATACGGTGAATTTTGTCCGCGAGTATTGGGAGAGGGTCTTTCGTTACTTTCTGGATGAATATCAAGCGGGACGCACACCAAACCCCGACATTCTGTGCAACCGCGAGATTAAATTTAAGGCTTTTTTGGATTTTGCGCTCAAAAGCGGGGCATGCTATCTAGCGACGGGACACTATGCGCAGGTGGATGAGTACGAAGGTGGATACCGCTTGCTGCGCGCAGCGGACGCTGCGAAGGATCAGACATACTTTCTGGCGGCTTTAGGGCAGCATGCGCTGAGTAAAGCGATGTTTCCGGTGGGTAAAATGCTCAAAAAGGATTTGCGCGCGCTGGCAAAGCAGCACGGCTTGGCCACGGCAGAAAAAAAGGACTCAACAGGGATCTGCTTTATAGGGGAAAGGAATTTCAAGCGTTTCCTGTCCCGATATTTACCGGCACAACCCGGCGACATGAAGACGCTGGACGGTCAGGTGGTCGGCCAGCATGACGGATTGATGTATTACACCATCGGCCAGCGTAAAGGGCTGGGCATTGGCGGCAGCGGTACGGGGGAGCGTTGGTTTGTGATCGACAAGGATTTACAAAACAATGTGCTCTATTTGCAGCAGGGAGAGGGCAGGGAGTTGCTGTCCAACGAACTGATTGCAGAACACATGAACTGGACACGCATCCAAAGGACGGGTACGTTTTGCTGCACAGCCAAGGTGCGTTATCGCCAGCCGGATCAAAAGGTGTGCGTATCGATAGAAGGCGATCGCTTGCATGCTGCATTTGAAGAACCGCAGCGTGCAGTTACGCCAGGGCAGTGGATCGTGTTGTATGATGGTGAGGAGTGCTTGGGCGGCGGGGTGATCGATGAGGTTTTGAAGTAAATACCATTCATCCGGAAGCCTTTAAACATTAAATTGACAAAAATGGATTAAAAACACACAAAAAGTTAAAAAAGGGAGCGGGAGGTACTTGACAAGGGCGGCATGGATTTGGTAGACTGTGAAAGTCGCCCGCTGGAGCGGGTGGATGGAGCACCTTGATAAATATATAGCGTAACGAATAAAGACCCTTGG
>JBMNTR010000036.1:0-3727 GCA_050945835.1 Christensenellales bacterium
TTCTCAGCATCGGTTAACTTCCCCACTGCCGCAGCAAGCTGTCCCGGCTGTATCCCATTGCCCCAAGGCATGATCAGCTTCTCCATGCCGATCTCGTTCTGCCCGTACACGTAGAGTCCGAGCACCTCACCCCGGGTGAGGGTTATTTCATCACCAGCAACGGTGGTGTACGTATAGAGATCCTCCCTCAGGGATTTGTCTGTCACTCCCAGTTCCTGCATTTTTGCCTCGGCGGCTTCAAGCCGTTCGAAGCTGCGGGAAAGTTCCTTGTTTGAGTTCTCGTACGCCCTGCGTACCAGCAGATCATACATGACACCCTCCCGGTTGCCGTCGATGATCCTTGCAAGTCGCTGTGAGTGGATTACTGCCCCCGCCACGGTATTCCAGATAGCCCCGGCCATCCCTTCCTGATACTTCTTCTGCTTGATGGACAGCTCTTCTATAATGGAGCCCATCACCCCACCGACCAGGGGGTCAATCTCAGGGAGTTGCCCGTAGAGCTGATCGTAGTACTTGATTGCAAGATTCTGCAATCGGCCAGATCTCTCTACTCTCTTTCGCTCAAGCATCACCCGAGCGTCGGTCTTCATCGCACGGATTGCATAATAGAGAGTCATCAACTCGTCTAGCGACCAGTCACCAATCCTCTTGTTAGTCTTGATGGCGTGCAACCCCTCGTCGTCAAGATATCGGGTTAGCATCTCGGGCAGTATTTTATAGTCGCCCTCCTTGTAGTCCTGTCTGAAGAGATCATGGATAATATTCAAGGTCTCTTCATAGGAAGCATCTACACTGTCTGGGTTGAACTTCGCAGATGCCAGTATCGCTTTGTGATATCTCTCAAGATCTCTTCTGGTCCTCACTGCATGAAGCTTTCTCTCAAGTGCTTTTCGTTCCCTCTCAAGTTTCCTGTAGGCCTCCCGCTTCTCAGCCAAGGTCTCTCTGAGATTCACGGCCGTCTCTTGTGTTCCCTTCAGTTTTCTCTTCAGGTTACTGCGATCTTTCCTGACCTCTCTCAATTCATCACTGAGTTTATTGACTTCCTTTGTAACAATTTCAAATCTCTTCTGCAGCTCTGTGAGGTTCTCGGAACTCTTCTCGTATTCTGACCGTAATGCTGCAAGCTCCTTGTCTGCCTGCTTCTCAATCTCCAGCACCCCGTTATGAGTGGCCATCCTTTCGCGCGTACTGTATTTATCCCTCTGGGTTGCCGAAGTCCCCAAGAATTCTGATCCCTCATCGGCCATCTGGTTGATCAGCAACGGTTCATTGAGTGCGTCGCTCATCTCTTCCCCAAGAGAGTCGTAGTATGCTTCTCTTTCCTCTCTGGTTGGCAGATAAAATTTGCCCTCATTGTCGACAACACGTTCAGCTTGGGTAATCTTCAGCAGAGCCTTGCGGTACGGTTCGGGGTTGTCGGCAACCAAAGCGCGGGCTTTCTGGATATCCTCACTTGGAGAATTAGCAGTGAGAGATTTCACGAGGGGCGACACCCCTTTGAAGGTTCCCCAACGGAAATACCGATTCCCAGTCTCCTGATCTGTTTCGATATAGGATCTCAGCCGGTTGCCCAGCGCAATCAGGTCCTTATCGGTGGAGGTGTGCTCTCTCACAAACCGTAGATTCCGCTCTGCTGCGGACTCCACCCTTGCGTACTCGTATACCCTGCGCCACCATTTCTTGGCCTCAGCAGATGATTCTTTACCGTCCTGCATGTCACGGGAGGTTACGAACTCTATATACTCGTCCGGGTCTGTGTACCCACGGGCCTCCTCGAGCACCCAAGGATTCTCCTTGAGCCTAGTTCTGAATCGGATTTCCCTGTCTGCCCAGTCCTCTCCGATATACTCTTGCAAAACGTCGTCAGGAATCCAGTAAAACTGCTCAATGGCTGCTTTTACATCTTGTTTTCGAGATTCCAACACTGTCTTTCTAGCCTCATCAGACAGTTGGTAAAGGGTCTTACCACGCTCGAACACGTAGCTATCATTCCCAGGAAGCGCCCCTCTTTTCCTCGCGTACTGAGTGCGCCAGAAATCATTTCCGCTTTGCCCCAATTCCCCCTTCGCCCGTGCGGATGTGATAGTAACACTTCCATCCTTCTTCTTTGTGTGGTGCAGCACGATGTCAAGGAAAATCTCTCCTTTGAGTACACTTGCGACCCGGCTTGCTTCCAGGGCTTCTTGATAGCGTTTCTTGCTCGATGTAACAAGCACCGCCTTGGAATATAAATATTTCTCCACATTTTCATAGATCTCATCGATATTCAACGTTTCAACGGGCTGTACATGTACTGCTCGATGCTGGTTGTCAAGATATATGACAAGCATCTCCCTGGATTCCATGACCCTGATACCATATACGCCAAGCTGTTCCGGGGAACTGAATTGCATGTCGATAATCGGGTCCCTACTTGGAATTTTGTGGAAACCCCCTTCAGGAACCTCCACAATCTTTTCACGAAGTTCCTTGTAGGGTATTTCATACAGATAAAACTCGTTATGATCAAGAATGATATGCCCCTTGAACCCAGGCGCTGATCGTGCATACCTGACTGTAACCTCACGGTCTTGCCAGGATGGATTTACATCTCCCGACGGGTGGTTGTGCATCAAATAGTATCCGGTTGCACGATATTTCTTCATTCCTTCGGTTATATCGTTTGGGAACCTGCGACTTCCAGCGATTGAAAATGCAGGAGCTCCTGATGTCATCGCATGGTGGCCCTTCACTTTGATGGTGCCGTCAGCCATCTCTCTAATATAGATGACATGGAAAAACTCAACATAAGGGTTGCGGTAGATAGAAAAAAGCTTAGCAATATCGCTCACATCCCTGACGATGGCCCCTTCCAAGTCAAGCTTTCTGAACTTCGTCCAATCCTCATCAATGGTCGGGTGATCCTCGCTGCCGTCCCATCCCCAGATATTTGTGTACGCCTTATCCTTATGCCCTTTTTGTTTCTTTGTTAGCCTCTTCCCTGTATTTACATCAATCGGATACGGCTCCCCCTCCTCCTGGGATTGATACAGCGTAATCTGCCTTAGCTCATCGTCCACCTCCTTGATGATGGCATCCAGATTCTCTTCGGAATAATCCATCCCTAAGTCGTGGGGGATTATCTTGTGTCCCCTATAGTCGATTGCCGATTCTGAAATGGGGTCCCCTGCTGCTGGGAACTCATGCTCAGTCTCAAAACCCTCTGAACTCAGCGAGTATTCGACAGCTCCAACCTGAGAGTCAGAGAACGCAACCACGTGCATGGCGTCGGAATCATTAACGTTCTTGTAGATGAAACCGTCATTCCCATTGGCTTTGGCTTCTTGGATGAGTTGCTGGAAGTCGATATCTCCAGTTATGTCAGGATCTGAGAGGTCGATGATTACAGGGTTCGTGATCCGAACGTACACCCCGGAAACCACAGGGTCCCATGCTTGGACTCCAATTCCTATGAGGTCTTCCTCTTCTGTTATCTTCCTTTCCAGTTCTAGCGCTCTCTCCTCGAGTGGGTGATCTGAACCACGTTTCACCCCGAGCTCTCCCATTTTTCTCAGTACGGCTCGGTGCTCATCCATGTACGCCATGACCTCCGGGGAGACTGCGAACTCGGCATAAGAAATCGCCTCGTCCTTATCGGTCGTGAAGAAGAACCCCTCGGAACCTTCACTATCCCCCATATTTAATGTTCCGTACTCGGAATTATATTCTGTGAATATCGAGGCTGTAC
>JBMNTR010000037.1:0-3380 GCA_050945835.1 Christensenellales bacterium
ACTTCGCAGAAAGCGTCCTGGCATTGACCGGGTCGTGGGTCTTACAGGAACACCGTCTACGAACGGCCTGATGGATCTCTGGTCTGAAATTTATCTTTTGGATCAGGGCAAACGGCTCGGTAAGACTCTCAGCACCTATCGGGCGGACTTCTTTGTACCCGACCGCATGAACGGCTGGATTGTTTATTCCTACCGGCCAAAGCCCCGTGCGGAGGAATGGATTTACAACCGCATATCTGATCTTTGTGTCTCCATGAAAAGCCAGGACTTCCTTAATATGCCCGAACGCCTGGAGCGGGATGTTACAGTCAAGCTTCCGCCTGCAGTCAAAGAGAAATACAAGCAACTCGAGCGTGAGATGGTAGCAAAACTGGAAGGCAAGACCGTTGATGCGGTTAATGCCGCCGTCTTAACGAATAAGCTTCTGCAGATGGCATCAGGTGCAGTATATGACGAGAACAAGGCAGTGGCCGAGCTTCATTCCGCAAAGCTTGATGCCTTGGAAGACTTGATTGAAGCTGCCAACGGCAAGCCTGTTCTTATCTATTACAACTACCGCCATGACAAAGAACGGATTCAAAAATGCTTCAAAGAAGCCTGGGAAATTAAAACACCGGAGGACTTTCGGTCTTGGAATCTGGGTGAGATTCCTGTGGCAATTGCTCATCCAGCTTCAATGGGACACGGGCTGAATCTTCAGCACGGAGGCTCCACCGTGATCTGGTTTTCCCTGCCTTGGTCTTTGGAGCTTTACCAACAGGCCAATGCCCGGCTCTGGCGGCAGGGACAAAAAGATACGGTGGTCATCTTCCGTCTGATTGCCGAGGGCACGATTGACCGGGATGTGGTCCGTGCTTTGGCAAAAAAAGACCTGACCCAGGAAAACCTGATGCAGGCTGTGAAAGCGAGGGTCGGCGATGGCACATGTTGAACTCATTCGGCAAATGTTGAAGGACTATCCAGAGAACCTCGCTGAGATGAAACGTCTGGAGCAGGAAATGAAGGACTTTGTTCCCATCACTTCAGATGAAGTCCTAGAGATGCTGAGCTTTCCCGGCAAGAGCGATGATCAAGTCAGAATTAAAAAACAGAGGTCTTTGAACCGTCTCTTCTATATTGCCACATCCTATAAGCGGCTCACCTGGCTGCTGAATCACGTATCGGAAAAAGAAATGGACAAGGCCTATGCCAAGGTTGCCCGTGAGGTGGACTTCGTGCAATACGGCATCCGGACTTTGCCAAGATACTATCGAAACCTATTGAGCTTTGAGATTTTGGAAGACCATCGCTGGGGTGAGGTCTGCCAGAAATTTAATATCAGCGGCTCGGAGCTTAACCGCAAGAAGGCCAGAGCCGTTGAACTTATGGCTAAGACCTTTGCCGACCAGCATCAATACTTCGGATTTTATGAGGAGAAATTTGACGATGACCATACAGGAACGGTTTGAATCCTATGAAAAATACAGATGTGAACTGGAAGCGGACATCTGCTTTCTAGCAGGAATGCTTGAGCTTTCGATACCGGAGCCTGACGGCAGCCTAAATGAGCTGGGACAGGTCTTAAAGCAGATCCAGAGCTCCCTGGATTTCGTCTGTGACGAGCGGATCGAAAACCGTATGAAGCATGCCAGAATGCGGCTGAGGGAACTGCAGATGTTGGACTACGCCATCAGGAGCAGACCACAGCGTCAACGGGAGATCCTTCACGGCTTATATGTCAGGCGGCTTTCCTGGCAGGAATTAGAACAAGAGCTTCACGTCAGTCAGATGACAATTTCAAGAGATCGGAACGAGGCTTTCAGAGCCTTGAAGAATGATTTCGATGATTGGTAATAAATGTTAGAAAGCCGGTAATGTTTGTGAGTGCTTTGCAACTAAGAAGCCTGTTATTCTTATACTGATGAAAAACTATAGAGACCTGCGGCATCTGTGCTCCGGGTCTTTTTTTATGCCCGGAGGTGGACGATGCCCAGAAAACCCAAGCGGCCCTGTTCCTTCCCCGGCTGTCCCGAGCTGGTGGAGGGCAGGTACTGCGAGAAACATCAGCGTGAAGTTGACCGCCACTACAACCGCCACCAGCGTGACCCCAAGACGACCAAACGCTACGGCAGACGCTGGCGAAAGATCAGAAAGGCTTTTCTTACTGCGCACCCGCTCTGTGAGGAGTGCAGAAAGCAAGGCAGGTACACGCCCGCCGAGGAAGTCCACCACATCACACCGCTTTCTGAAGGCGGAACACACGACTACGAGAACCTGATGGCACTTTGCAAATCTTGTCACTCCCGGATTACCGCCAAAGAAGGCGGACGCTGGGGCTGAACTTGTGTGGTCATAGTTTTTTGTTCCTTTGCTTCGAAGTTTTAGCACCTCCCTAGGGGGATCTCAATCTCCACAGCGCTTTAAGCGATCAACGGGCGGTGGGTCACGCACGAAAAAACTTCAATTCAAAGGGGGGATTAACCCCTAGCAGCCGGAAAGGAGGTGCTTTTGTGGCAAAAGACGGAACATACCGCGGTGGCAGACGAGTGAAAGCCGGCAGTAAACCGGACGCACTTGCCGATAAAATCGTTGCCGGAAAAGATGCAAAAATACTTGAAACTTGTGATTTTGACCCGGAAGCACTTTTTGCTCCGGATGAGCCGGATGATGTGTCCGAGCTGTTCGGCGAAGAGATGCCGAGTCCTTCGGACTACCTCTCCGCTAGGCAAAAGGACGGCAAGCCCCTCGGTGCGGATGAAATCTATACAGAGACCTGGAAGTGGCTGAAAGACCGACGCTGTGAAAAGCTTGTGAATCCGCGACTTCTCGAATCCTATTCTCAGGCTTTTGCCCGATATATCCAGTGTGAGCAGGCCATCAGCACCTATGGTCTCTTAGGTAAACATCCGACGACGGGCGGTGCAATTGCCAGCCCTTTTGTCTCCATGAGTCAGTCCTTTCAAAAGCAGGCCAATCTCATCTGGTATGAGATTTTCGACATCGTTAAGCAGAACACGACGACCGCCTTTATCGGCAGTCCCCAGGATGACATGATGGAGCGCCTTCTTCGGACAGAGGAGGGCGAGCGATGACACACACATTTATTGATTTGTTTTCCGGCATTGGCGGCTTCAGGCTCGGCTTTGAACGAGTCGGCTGGACATGCACATGAAGCTGTGAAAACGACAAATTTGCCAGAAGCTCATATGAAGCCATGTTTAATACGAAGGGAGAGTGGTTTGGTGACGATATCAGAAAAATTAAATCAGAAGACATCCCCGTTGCCGACTGCTGGACCTTCGGCTTTCCCTGCCAGGACATCTCTGTTGCAGGATATCAAAGAGGACTTTGTGCACAGCGATCTGGACTTTATTTTACAGTCCTTGACCTCGTCAAAGGCA
>JBMNTR010000038.1:0-3336 GCA_050945835.1 Christensenellales bacterium
AAATATCCGGCGAGTACCTACTTTCCCGGGCCGTTGCCAGCCAGATATCCTCGGCACGGGAGAGCTTAACTTCTGTGTTCGGGATGGGAACAGGTGTGGCCTCTCCGTCAGTCTCACCGGAATGGTTGGAAGCGCGGGTTTGCGCCTTCAAAACTGCATAGAAGAGTCTCGATGAATCGGGACATGCTTGAAGGTTGAGGGAAAAGACATTCTTTTCTTGTGTTGGTTATGTGTCAGGGTTAGATGACTTGTTGAACCTTTTTCTTGTGTGGTCAAGTCTTCGGTCTATTAGTACCGGTCAGCTGAACGTATTGCTACGCTTACACACCCGGCCTATCAACCTGATCGTCTGTCAGGGACCTTATCACATAGTGTGGGGAAATCTCATCTTGAGGGGGGCTTCACACTTAGATGCTTTCAGCGTTTATCCCAGCCGAACTTAGCTACCCGGCGATGCCGCTGGCGCGACAACCGGTTCACCATCGGTTCGTCCATCCCGGTCCTCTCGTACTAGGGACAGCTCCTCGCAAATTTCCTACGCCCACGATAGATAGGGACCGAACTGTCTCACGACGTTCTGAACCCAGCTCGCGTACCACTTTAATCGGCGAACAGCCGAACCCTTGGGACCTGCTACAGCCCCAGGATGTGATGAGCCGACATCGAGGTGCCAAACTCCCCCGTCGATGTGAACTCTTGGGAGGAATCAGCCTGTTATCCCCAGGGTAACTTTTATCCGTTGAGCGACGGCAATTCCACGTTCTACCGCCGGATCACTAAGTCCGTCTTTCGACTCTGCTCGACGTGTCGGTCTCGCAGTCAGGCTACCTTATGCCTTTGCACTCAATGCACGGTTTCCGACCGTGCTGAGGTAACCTTTGAACGCCTCCGTTACACTTTGGGAGGCGACCGCCCCAGTCAAACTGCCCGACTGCCAATGTCCCGTGACCGGTTCACGGCCATCGGTTAGAGAACCAATAATGACAGAGTGGTATTCCAAGGACGACTCCACGCCAACTGACGCCGGCGCTTCCCAGTCTCCCACCTATCCTATACAGTCAATACCGGATCCCAATAACAATCTACAGTAAAGCTCCATGGGGTCTTTCCGTCCTGTCGCGGGTAACTTGCATCTTCACAAGTACTACAATTTCACCGGGCGCATTGTCGAGACAGTGCCCAAGTCATTACGCCTTTCGTGCGGGTCAGAACTTACCTGACAAGGAATTTCGCTACCTTAGGACCGTTATAGTTACGGCCGCCGTTTACTGGGGCTTAAGTTCACTGCTTCGCTTACGCTAACAGATTCCCGTAACCTTCCAGCACCGGGCAGGCGTCAGCCCCCATACTTCATCTTGCGATTTCGCGGAGACCTGTGTTTTTGATAAACAGTTGCTCGGGCCTATTCACTGCGGCCCGCCTGATCGAGGCGGGCACCCCTTCTTGCGAACGTACGGGGTTAATTTGCCGAGTTCCTTAACAATGCTTAGCCCGCTCGTCTTAGGATTCTCTCCTCATCCACCTGTGTCGGTTTGCGGTACGGGTACCTACCGGCTCGATAGCAGGTTTTCTCGCCAGTGTGAAATGCCGCGCTTCGGTACTTGTGTTCCCTCCCCATCACACATCATGAACATCCCGCGTACTTCACTACGGGACTACACTCTGTGCTTGGACGTGCTCTTCCAGTCGCACGCTCGCTCATTCCTGCTGTGTCACTGCCTCTCTCATGCGCCGGTCGGTAGTACAGGAATCTCCACCTGTTATCCATCGACTACGCTTACCAGCCTCGCCTTAGGACCCGACTGACCCTGGGGGGACGAACCTTCCCCAGGAAACCTTGGATTTTCGACGGGAAGGATTCTCACCTTCCTCTCGTTACTCATTCCGACATTCTCACTACCGTGCAATCCACACGTCCTCACGGTCGTGCTTCCGCTCGCACGGTACGCTCCCCTACCAACTACATTTAAACGTAGCCCCATAGCTTCGGTACGTCGTTTAGCCCCGGACATCTTCGGCGCAGACCCACTTGACCAGTGAGCTGTTACGCACTCTTTTAATGAATGGCTGCTTCTAAGCCAACATCCTGGCTGTCTTCGCAAGTCCACATCCTTTGCCACTTAACGACGATTTAGGGACCTTAGCTGATGGTCTGGGCTGTTTCCCTTTCGACAACGGCACTTATCTGTCGCTGTCTGACTCCCGTGGATATCTTGACGGCATTCGGAGTTTGATAAGGTTCGGTAACCCGGTAAGGCCCCTAGCCCATTCAGTGCTCTACCTCCGCCAGACTCGCACACGAGGCTAGCCCTAAAGCTATTTCGGGGAGAACCAGCTATTTCCGAGTTCGATTGGAATTTCTCCGCTACCCACAGGTCATCCGAGCCTTTTTAAACAGACAACGGTGCGGCCCTCCATGACGTTTTACCGTCACTTCAGCCTGCCCATGGGTAGGTCACCCGGTTTCGGGTCTACAGCAACGGACTCAATCTAGCCCTTTTCAGACTCGCTTTCGCTGCGGCTCCGTGCCTTCAGCACTTAACCTCGCCCGTCACCATAACTCGTCGGACCGTTCTACAAAAAGTACGCCGTCAGACATTAACGTCCTACGACTGCTTGTAAGCACAGGGTTTCAGGTTCTATTTCACTCCCCTCCCGGGGTTCTTTTCACCGTTCCTTCACAGTACTGGTTCACTATCGGTCGCCTGGAGTAGTTAGGCTTGGAGGGTGGGCCCCCCGGCTTCCCACAAGGTTCCTCGTGTCTCGTGGTACTCTGGTGCCGGCTAGCTTGAGTTTTGCTTCGTGTACGCGACTTTTACGCTCTCTGGGCTCGGCTTTCCAACCGCTCATTCCACTCGCAACTCTCGCACATATCGCCGGTCCGCAACCCCGCATAACTCGCGTCATGCGGTTTGGCCTCATCCGCGTTCGCTCGCCACTACTGACGGACTCTCGGTTGATTTCTTCTCCTGAGGCTACTGAGATGTTTCAGTTCGCCTCGTTCCCCGCCATACACTATGGGTTCATGTATGACTGACCGGGCACTTACCCCGGCCGGGTTTCCCCATTCGGATATCTGCGGGTCGTAGGATATTTGCTCCTCACCGCAGCTTTTCGCAGCTTGTCACGTCCTTCGTCGGCTCCAGGCGCCAAGGCATTCGCCCTGCGCTCTTTGTAACTTGACCTAATTTTAGTTCTCTCGTCGATCTTCCTGACACTTCTACATGGATGAATTCTTCCCTCGACAAGCTCTAAGTCCGGTTTTGTTTCCTTCTCTTGATGCTCGTCAACAGGTGTCACTGTCCTTCCTTACGGATGAACAGCAACTCTCTTCTC
>JBMNTR010000039.1:0-3161 GCA_050945835.1 Christensenellales bacterium
ACCACGTCTCTTGGACAAATCTCCTGCCCGTTATAGACAATTTTATTATCCGGATGGGCAAGACCCAGTGACGCTAAAAACCTCAGCTTCTGTTCGAAATCCTCCTCAAAACCTATCTTCCAGGAAGCATTCTTCAATCCCTTCTTTGTCCACGAGTGGACGAACATTTCAACTTCGGGGTGGATTGTTATTCCAACTTTACCGCCTCCGGCTGGAGGTAGAAATTCGACATATTCCTTAAAGGAGCGTGCCGGATGCCATTCGACTTTTCCATCGATAAGTATGGGAGCATCCATGGATACCTCATCCAGAATTCCTTCAAGGGAGTATCCCCAATGCAAGGGACGACTGTGCTCAGAATGGGGAACCATATTTTTGCAGATATCCTTTATTTCAATTGTATCGACGCTGTCCATATTCTCGATCACAACAGCAGGCATCATGGCTGACATTCCCGGTGCAGTCCCAAGACCCAGAACAGCAGTTTTACCTATCTTGATAAAATCATCATGCATCTTCATCTGATCCCAATGGGAATTTCCACCTAAATCCACATAGTTTGCCCCCGCCTTCAATGCGGCTGTAGTAACGCTTAAACATGTTGACAGATAAGCTGCATTGTAGACAACATCAGCACCCTCAAAGGCCTTGGCACAAGCTTCAATATCCATCAAATCAAGAACCATACCTTTTACCCTGTCGTTTTTAAACCAGGCCACAGCTTCATCAACTTTCTTTTTGGTTCTGCCCGTTATCAGTATTTCCTTTACATCACTTTGATCGAGGAAATATAGAATACCCGGCTTTGCCATTGCTCCTGTACCACCTGTAATAACGATTTTCATAATAACACCTTGTATAATGAAATTACATTATACGTTTTCCTTTCCACACAATTTCTTGTGTTAAACTATAATGTGAATAGACGCTGTGGATTAGTTCTATCACCTATAGCTTAGACTATTTTCTTGGAGGCTCTAACCACAGTTGTTTGCTTATTTGTTGATTAGTTAGATAACGCATGACGTTTTATATGGAACAAGGCTACATTCAGCAAGCAGGTCTGTGGAAACATAGCGTCACAACAACTTGAAAGGAGACCACTATGATTTATGTTGGCATTGATGTGGCAAAAAGCAAGCATGACTGCTTCATCACAAACTCGGACGGAGAAGTACTACAAGATGGATTTACAATCCAGAATTCAATGGCCGGATTCCTGGAACTATACGAAACTATATGTTCCTTTGAACCAAGCCCTTCTTCTCAAAACATACGAATAGGACTTGAGGCCACCGGTCACTACAGCAACAACTTGATTGATTTCCTTCTTGCTAAGAATCTCAACCCTGTGGTTTTAAACCCACTGAGCACTAATCTTTTCAGAAAAGGTCAAAGCCTTAGAAAGACTAAAACGGACAAGTCCGATGCTCGATTTATCACGATGATGCTGATTACGGAGGACATCAAGCCCTACTCACCAGTATCATATCACATCAGCGAATTGAAATCACTAACCAGACATCGTTTTCGCCTGGTTCAGGAAAGAACTAGATTCAAGATTTCCTACTCCCGGATACTTGATATTGTGTTTCCTGAGCTTCAAGGTGTTGTTTGGGCCACCACTCAAAAGTCCATGCTATTCATGCTGTTAGAACTACCTAATACCAAGGCTATCGGCCAGTGTCATCTGACCCGCTTAACGGGCCTTCTAGAGAAAAATTCTCATGGCCGCTACAATCGCAATAAAGCTACCCAGATCCGTGAACTGGCACGCAATTCTATCGGCAGCAACAGTCCGGCATTGGCGTTTGAGTTACAACAAATCATCCGCTCCATCCTCTTTCTGCAAGATGAGATTGCCCTTTTGGATAAGCAAATCAAGTCTGTTGTGCAAGAAATGGATTCGCCCATCATGAGCATACCTGGCATTTCCTACACGCTTGCTGCCATGATCCTCGCTGAAGTAGGTGATGTGGAACGGTTCGAATCGCCTGCTAAATTGCTTGCTTTTGCAGGGTTAGAGCCATCTACATATCAATCAGGCAACTTCACCGCTTCCCATGCCACTATGGTAAAAAGAGGCTCCAAATACCTGCGTTGGGCTGTCCTTAACGCAGCAAGGCTTGTTTGTATGCGCGATAGCACATTTAAGGCTTACCGAGATAGAAAGCAGCTTGAAGGCAAGCATTATTTTGTTGCATCGAGCCATACCGCAAAGAAGCTGATTAGAGTCATTTTTTATATGCTTAAGAACAATCAGCAATTTGTAGCGCAATCAGCATAGCATTTCTCCTTTAGTCACTACTACTGGGATGCGGCAGCATCTAATGGATGCTTATTTTGTCATGCAATTATCAAGGTACATTCAGCAACAAAATTTGCATTACTTTTTATTAAAAACCTATTGACTTCATATAGTTAGTCTCCATGTTTTGTAATTAATATTGAAAACCATACTTGTTAACCGAATATCAGATCAGGCAGCCACAATACTATTTGTGGAAATACCATGATCAGTATCAAAGCTGTAGCCTGTATGCAGACATAGGGGATAACTGATAAATATATATCTTTAAGTGTAATTTCAGGCGGAGCTACGGATCTGATATAGAAAAGATTGTAGCCAAACGGTGGTGTCAGGTATGCCATCTGCATATTTATTACATAAAGGATGGCAAACCAGACCGGATCGAATCCCAAACTGGTTATAAGGGGTATATAGACCGGCATGGTTATGAAAAGAATAGCACCGTCGTCTAAAAACATTCCCAATATGAAGAAGCTCAGCTGAATAAATACTATTACTATCCAGGGGTTTATCCCGGCATTTGCGACCACATTTTGTATTAAAGTAGATGCACCAAGGGCAGTATACACTTTACTGAATACCGATGCCGCAATGACGATCCAAGCGATCATTCCTGTAATTCTAAACGTCGTCAGCATCGAGCCCTTAAACATTGGCCAGGTTAAGCGCTTTTTTATTATAGCCGCCAAGACGGCTCCAAGGACACCTACACCGGCAGCCTCCGTCGGGGAACAGACTCCTGTGAAAATTCCTCCGAGCACCATAAAAATGACTAATAGGGGTATGATGACGCCTTTAAGAGATTTTATTTTCTCTTTCCTGGTTGCTCTTTGGTCAACAGGTATCGGAG
>JBMNTR010000040.1:0-3150 GCA_050945835.1 Christensenellales bacterium
CCCGAAAAGCCACCCCAGTTTCCACGCCTTAAATGGCGTGGCTCCATTGAAGCCGCAAGGTCTACGAGTCTATGCGTATTTTTTGCCGTCGTTTCCACGCCTTAAATGGCGTGGCTCCATTGAAGCATGTAGAACAGGTTGTTCCCGTACGTGACGTCCGGAGTTTCCACGCCTTAAATGGCGTGGCTCCATTGAAGCTGGCGCGCGTGTTACTCTAAAAAACTGTGTTGGCATAGTTTCCACGCCTTAAATGGCGTGGCTCCATTGAAGCGCCGCCGCCGTTGGCAATATGCCGCCAAACATCGCAGTTTCCACGCCTTAAATGGCGTGGCTCCATTGAAGCTCAACTTCCGAATTCCGGCAGAATTCACCGGCCGTGTTTCCACGCCTTAAATGGCGTGGCTCCATTGAAGCGCAGAGTCCGCGGCGGTGCAGGCGGCTCGGGCGGCGTTTCCACGCCTTAAATGGCGTGGCTCCATTGAAGCAAAATCCTTTTTTGAAAATATCATCAAAATCTTTTCGTTTCCACGCCTTAAATGGCGTGGCTCCATTGAAGCTGCTTTTATAGGTATGATTTATTCTACGGCAAAAAGGTTTCCACGCCTTAAATGGCGTGGCTCCATTGAAGCATTGTGTCTGCCATGACTTTTTCAAGGTATTCTCGCGGTTTCCACGCCTTAAATGGCGTGGCTCCATTGAAGCTTCATAGTGTATGCTTTCTATTTTGTGTTGGTTGTGGTTTCCACGCCTTAAATGGCGTGGCTCCATTGAAGCATAGACCGCATGAGCAACCTCTACAAGGGCTCAGCGTTTCCACGCCTTAAATGGCGTGGCTCCATTGAAGCGGGGTGCTTTTTCATGATATGAACCTTTCTTTAGTGTGGTTTCCACGCTACTGAAGCGACGCAATGGAAAGAAAGCGACCAAGAAAAAATAAGTAATCTTATTTTAAATACGCAAATTTCTCATGCGGAGTCGCGGAGAACGCAGAGAGAGTGTGCTCAGGATGCGAATGATTTAACAACGCAAGGCTCCGTACTCGCATCATGGCTCCCAGGCGACATCTGACGCCGTGACCTCCACTGATTGTGACCCCGGACTCGGGATTTGTCTGACCTGCCTGACGAGTTTGACCTGTCTGACAGCAACGGCGATTACGGCTTGCCCCGGCTTGTCCCGGCGTAGGGTTCGAAGACGGACGTAGTTAGCGGACAAAGCCGGGAGAAACGCACCCTACCTTGCCTGGCTGCCGTGATGCGAGTACGGAGCCTCGCGGTCCCAGTGCTCTGCAATCACTCAGCAGGCGGGCACAGACAAGAATGTCCGTGCTACAGTTTGCGGTGCATGAGAAAACTACCCTCTATCCACTGATCACTGCCCGGCTTGCCGGGTCTTGTCTCGGCAGTTTCGGCTTGCCACAGCTTGTCATGGCGTAGGATTCGAAGACGGGGCGATAGCGAAGGAGTATATTGATTTGCATTTTTGCTTGAGTAAAAAAGTAATGATGATATAGTATACGAGGTATCGACAGGGGTGCGATCGAAAAGTGTTGAAGGTCGCTGAGATTCCAAGTGTATGGAAGACCCTCTGAACCTGAAGCGGTTAATACCGCCGTAGGAAGTCGGATCCTCAGGCTGCGCCAGTCGGTTTAATTTTACCTGCCTGTTTTCCTGAGTTTGCGACTTGCAACTTAAAAAAGGAGAACAGTAATGAATAAAAATAATAATACGTCTATACCAACTTTTGCCCGTGAATGCCTAGATGCAGCTATCAAACCGTGGAAGGCTTCTTTTGATCACCCGTTTGTACGAGGTCTCGTTGAGGGCGATCTTCCAACCAAGAATTTTAAGTTTTATCAGATGCAGGACGCCCGTTACCTGGAGGGCTATGCTGCCGCATGCGGTATTGTCTCCGCACGATGCCACGATCCCGCAGATAAACTGTGGTTCCTGGATGCAGCACGCATCTCACTTGTAACTGAGGGCGAACTACACAAAAATTACGGACGTAAGCTGGGCTACGATGAGGCGTCTGTAGCGGAAATGGAGCTTACTTTGTACAACCGCGCATACCAGGACTTCATAGTTGCGATTTCGCAGACCGGTAGCATGGTAGAAGCAGTAGCAGCTCTTGCTCCATGCCCATGGCTGTACATAGATCTGGGTCGTTCTATGTTGGCAGAACTCGGTACAATTGAAGATTCACACCCGTATGGAGATTGGCTTAAGCTGTACAGCGATCCGGAGTTTGATGTCTTTAGCAGCGAACTGCTACAGAAACTGCAGAAGTATGCTGATGAAGCAACCGAAGATGAACGCAAGCGTGCCATCACAGCCTTTGTAACAGCCACACGGTATGAGTGGATGTTCTGGGAGCAGGCATGGACTATACAGCAGTGGCCTGTGTAAGCCATCCCACGCTTACGCTTTAATTACGATGCAGGCAGCGAATTGCCGAAGAAATCGGAAGAATCGCTTTGTCCCTGTCTGCTCAATCTGACCATCTGCATCAATAACGACGGCTTGTTGTTTGCCAGTTCTCGCCCAATCTTCTCAGCAAATCCCGAGCTGGCACTCAGGGCTTACAGCTGATCACTGGCTCAGCTTGCCGGGCTGACCTGTATTAGACATGTGTTTTTTTATTGTTGACAGTTACATCCTGTTTTTCCTAAAATGTACGGCATGACAAACAGGAATAGATAGATGAGTTCCAGACCAGCCTATGTCAGACTTGCAGATGAATTGCGTACCAAGCTGAGAAAAGAATCGGTGCAACCGGGTTCATTTTTCGGCACAGAGGTGGAATTATCAAAAAAACACTCACTTGCCCGAATGACTGTGCGCCGGGCAGTCCAGATTCTAGTAAATGAAGGACTCGTTGAGCGACGTCCCGGCATTGGCGTTTTCTCCCGTGATATATCAAGGCTGACAAGGACAATGAAGATGCTTGCCGGAAATCTATGTTGGGTGCCGGCGATACGAATTTCGCGTTCGGCGCAGAAGACTGCTAGGGAATTCGGTATAGAGCTTATTTTATGCGATGCACACGGTTGTGTAGAGGATGACATCGAAGCGATTAAAAATCTACCTGATAACGAAGTGGGCGGCGCTATTTTGATGTCGCTGCACAGCCTTGCATTTAATGAGGCGC
>JBMNTR010000041.1:0-3116 GCA_050945835.1 Christensenellales bacterium
CCTGTAAAATGACCGGACTTGCGCCTTGGTATATATGAAATGCCTTTATTTGTCCTCGACACCCCAAGACATAGGGAAGTCATCAGGCGGCGGTCTGCTAAACCGCTCCACGGGAATTGCACCCCTCCGAGGATCGCTCCAAGCTGCCCTCATTGCGTGATCCCCCGGTCAAGGGGGGCTGTGACTGGACAGGAGTATCGCCCCATTGCCTGTCATCGCCGTATCGGTGGCAACCCGATATTTATAGCCGGAGGTTTCTCGCTCATCATGCGGGAGACGGACTAACAAGCAAATCATAATCGTTGACCTTGTTTCCGTATTTCCACATGAAGTCATGGCGCAACCGCTAACGTGGCTTATGCTCATCACAACAGCAATGTGAAAGTACCTGATGAATGGGTATGAAATTGTCAAGCTGCAACCCGTTCGCCGCTATAACGGAGAACAGGTGAGAGAAAATATCCTCTCACCTGTTTCCACAGTCAGACTCGATTTGTTACCCCTAATTTTTAAGTTTTTAATTTTTCCCGGATTTTTTCTTCCGCACGACCTACCGAACGGAATGCAGATGCTTTGGAACAGCCCTCCATCTCCGCAATCTGCTCGTATGTAAGGCCAAACTCATGGTACATGACAAACCGCCGCCGCTGAAGTTCAGGCAGTTCCTGAATCGCCTGCCGCAGCTTTTCACTTCGCAGACTGTCAAAGGCTGCATCCTCAACGCTTTTTGGCTTGTGCAAAGCGCGGTCATAGAGCGATTCATCAGTCAGGTCAGATTGCTCGGTATGCCGTTCATCCCACCTGCGCAGATTGCGCTCGGCCTTCACAAAGCGCAAAAATTCCAAATAGACGGGGCGGGACACCTCGGTTTCCCGCGGAATGGCTTGTCCGTCCTGAAAAGAAACAAAATATCGTGTGATACCCTCGGCCACCTCGGTGCGCAGGGTATATGGATTTGTATTATCAAACATTGTCCTTTCTCCAATCTGAATTTTTTAGGAAAGTTCAGATTGGAGCGGAGGACTGCGGCACCCAACAGATGCCAAAGATACTCTGAATATAAAAGCGCACAACCGATCATTTTTCGGTCGCGCGCTTTTGCACTCATGGTAGTCATTGTATAGAACTAATACGTCATGTCCGGGGTGTGCGTATTCATAAGCCCAATTGAGCCGATTTGAAAAGTTAAGTCGGCGTCGCGGAGCAGGAAGCTCGTCCTCGTCAAACTACTCCCGGCTGCTCATGGTGAGCAGCAATTTGTTATAACAAAACATAAAGCCCTCTTTCCCGGTTGGAAGGAGGGCGTTTAAGGCATAACAATATACCCGCCATACCAGCCGTTTTTTTAAACGAAACGAATGGCAAGCCGAGTATGTTTTGGTACTGGTAGTGCTTTATTTTAGCTACAGGTGCGACATTCCAGCAAACGCCACTCCCTATTAAAATATACACGAGGGGGTGAACTACCAGTGGCTAAAAAAGATGACGAAGCAACAACGGACAAGCTGGGTGAAATACTCAAGCGTGAACGCGAAAAAGCAGGATATACCCGCGAGCAAATTGCGGAAAGAGCCAAAATTGGAGTACGACACCTGGCTGCCATTGAAAATGAGCAACGAATGCCCAGCGTAAAGGTACTGCTCCGTTTGATACGTGCAAATGGTATCTCTGCTGATCTTGTTGCCTACCCGGAGAGAACGTCCGTTGATACCGAGGAGGTCAAAGAAATCAATCAGCTTATTCGCCTAATCCACATCTGCGGTCGTAAAGCGCGCAGGGCGGCAAAAGCTATGCTTGAGGTTTTTGCTTACACCGATAAAACCGAGGATGATAAGTAATCGCCACTCTGTTTTAGATAAAGGCCCGGATATATGTTGTCAGATACGAAAATAGCCTGCCCTCAGAAAAAAGGGCAGGCTATTTCGCATTTCTTGCAACCAGGCTATCTTAACACTGCTGTGCAGCGCCTTAGACCCTATGGCTTTGCGTCCCGGCTTTTCAGCCGGTTTGCCCTTTGCTCTATTTATTTGTGTCCGTAATCTGCCTTTGCAAGTCTAATTTCCTCTTACTTTATCAGAAGATTGTACAGCACCTGCGCCATTTCCGCGCGGGTTGTCGTATCTGTCGGCATGAGCTTGCCGCCTGAGCCGCTAACGGTGCCGGTCTTGACCAGCAGCGTCATGGCCTCTTCCCCCCAGGAAGCAATGTCGTCCGCGTCGGTGAAGTCGGTAAGCGTCTTGCCGGAGTCACCCTCGGGAAGCTGTCCGATAACCTTCAGCGCGTTGTACAGCAGGGTGAACATCTCCTGCCGGGTAATCTCTTTTTCCGGCGCGAACTGATTATTCCCCACGCCCGCCGAGATGCCCAGCCGCTTTGCCGCCGCAAGATAGCCGGTGTACCAGATGTTGCCCGCGTCGGTGAAGTTATCGGTGGGATTCGCGTCCGGTGATATTCCGTAAGCTCTCATCATCAGGACGATGAACTCTCCGCGGGTCAGCTTGGCCTCGGGGCTGTAATTGCCGCCGCCCGTGCCCGTGGTGATTTCCCGCGCCGCGATGAAGCTCACGGCTTTGCCGTACCATGCGGTCGAAGCCACGTCGTTGAAGCTCACCTTGTTATACACCACCGCGTAGTCGCTGAAGTGGGTGGTGCTGAAAGTGACCATACCCGTCGCCGCATCGTAGCGCCCGTTCGGGATCGTGACCACATTGCCCGAGCCGTCAATGTACCAGACGATGATGCTCTCAGGATGTAAAAGCTCTGCCGCAGTCGGCGTATAGGGGATGGATACCGTCACAGGCGCATTGGGATTGCTCCAGCCGGTCTGCTTTCCGTCAATGGACAGCGTGAGCTGTATGAGCGGCCTGTCTCCGATGGCTGCCTTCACGCTCTCGGGGAGCAGCGATTTATCGCCCTCGCCGATGCTGATCTGCGCCTTGTCTCCGTCTGCGTCTTCCACTCCTGCCAGCATATTGGAAGGAACGGTTATGATTCCATGACTCGTTTCGACTGTCAGACTGCCCTGCGTATCGGCCGTCGATAAATCCGGGACGGGTATGCCGACTGTATAAGTGTCAACATTGGGAATGGAGGGCATTGTAATGACGGTTCCACCT
>JBMNTR010000042.1:0-2981 GCA_050945835.1 Christensenellales bacterium
TCCAGTGACCCAGGTACCGGATGCCGTCTGTACGGCTGCGTATCCGCGTTGAATCACATTCATTGGATCGAGCAGGCGCATGCGCACACCGGCTAAATCGAGCTGTGCGCTCAGCGCATCGAGGTTCGCGCGCACGGCGGAACCGGCCAGCTCTTTTAAAGCGCCGACTCTTTTAGCGTGCGAATCGAGGTATTCGAGCATCAGGGATTTGAATGCGCTCGGTGTCGCTTCCTGCAGGAACTGCAGCGAGACGGATAAGTCGGCCGCACAGATTTCCGCCGCTGCCGTCGGTGTGGATGCACGCAGATCGGCCGCGTGGTCGCTCATGACGATATCCGTCTCATGGCCGACGGCCGAAATGACGGGAATGTGAGATGCTGCGACCGCGCGCGCTACAATTTCTTCGTTGAAAGCCCACAAATCCTCCAGAGAACCACCGCCCCGCCCCACGATGAGCACGTCGATTTCGTTCCGTTGCGCATTGGCGCGCTCCAGAGCTTCTGCAATCGATGCAGCCGCTTGTTCTCCCTGAACCAGGCAGGGAAATATCCGGATATCTACGAGCGGGTTTCTCCGCTGAACCGCCGTGATGATGTCGTGTACGGCTGCTCCGGTCGGAGAAGTGATCACGCCGATTCGTGCGATCTGTGCCGGCAGCGGCTTTTTTTTAGACGGATCGAACAATCCCTCGTCCAGCAATTTCTTTTTTAAGTTTTCAAACGCGAGATGCAGATCGCCCAGCCCGGCCGGATCCAGCTCTCGTATGTTGAGGGAGTACGTGCCGCCGCGCTCGTAGACGGACACGCCGCCGGCTGCGACCACCTGCATGCCATCGCTGATTTCGTACCGGAGACGTTGTGCTCGCTCTCCGGCTAAAAAGCAGCTGATCCGGCTCGTTTGATCCTTCAACGCAAAGTATACGTGACCGCTTCTGTGAAACACGAGATTGGATATCTCACCGGTAACGGTAACGTCTCCGAGGATCGGATCCGTCGAGAGGATTCGCTTAATGTAACTGTTGAGCTGAGCGACGCTCAGCGGTTTGATCGCCAAAGAGGACATCCTTTCAACAGCGCCACACCGACTGCGTTATCCGAACAAAGGGACGGAGGACCAAACGCATATCCCTCATCGCGGCAAAGCCCTCTGAGTGTCCGGCTTGCCGCTACACCGCCGGTAATCAGCACCTGATCCGTACTGCATTCCTGCTTCAGGTATGCAAGCGCAGAGATGAGACTTTCAGCAATGCGTGCGAAAAGCGTATAGGCCATCGCCTGTACAGATTCTCTGTCTGCATGCCGCTTTAACTGCGTTTCGATACCCGACAGGTTCAACCAGGATCCATTTACAGAGACCGGACCAATCGCTTTAAGGCAGCCGCTTTCGCTGCCTGATTCCGCCAGCTCGTCGAGGATCCGGCCGGCAGGGAAATCCATGCCGAACAGCAGGCCCGTCCGGTCGAGCAGTTGCCCGTACGATATATCCCGCGTGCCACCCGCTATTTCGTACGACTCCCCGTCGATATACAGGAACTCGGTCGTTCCGCCCGACAGATGGGCCGCGAGCAGCGGCCGGCTCAGGTCGATGTCAGTTTCGCGGGCTGCTGCTTTGATGTGGCCCTCCTGATGGCTCGTCTCAAAAAGCGGAATGGCAAGCGCGTCGGAGAGCATGCGGGCGGCAGCCACTCCTGCTCCAAACACGGGCATATAGGATGCTTCCGCAGGTCTGGGCACAGCGCTGACGCAAATGCCCTGAAGGGAGCTTCCGTATGTGCGCAACGGCTCGGAAAGCAGCTGCGGCAGATTTCGCCAGTGCTGAAACAGCGCATCGGACTGCCGCAAACCGACGCGGCCTTTGGGCACGCACAACGGCATTCGTACATCCCGAAGAATTTCTTCGCCGCAGACGACCGCTGCGGACGTCGTATAGTTGCTCGTATCCAGCCCTAAAAACATCGTTCCTTACGACCCGGATCTCGACAGCTTGCCCAGGATGCCGTTTATAAACTTCGCCGAATCCTCACTGCCGTATTTCTTAGCCAGTTCGACCGCTTCGTTCATCGAAACAGCAGGCGGAATGTCCGCCTGTCCAAAGCAGTCGATCTCCGCAAGACACAGCCGGAGAATCGCCAGATCCACCCGCGCCATGCGCGTCGTTTTCCAATTGTGGGCCACCGAGTCAATCTTCCGGTCGATGTCCTCCCGGTGTTCGAAGATGTGACGGTAGATAGAACGCATATAGTCCACCTGCGCGCGGCTTCCCAGGCGGTATTGCACATAGAAATCGAACGCTTCCTCGCTAAAATCCTGTTGAACGTCCATTTGAAACAGCATCTGCATCAACTGCTCTCTTGCTTCACTTCGACTCACAATCCACCTGTTCCTCTTTATTGTCTTCTGCTTCGTCTTCCGCTTCATCTTCCGGTTTGTGGCCGACTCCTTGCACGTGAATGTTTACTTTTGAGACGGGAGCGTCTGCGATTTCATCCAGCTTTTCTTTAACGTTCTCCTGAATCTCCCAGGCCACAACCGGAATTTTAGCCTCAAAGCACACATTGACATACACATCGACAATCAGTCCGTTGCGGTCTTCAGAAATGCGTATGCCTTTTGCCGGGCGCTCGATTCCAAGCAGTGTTTTTTGAACACTGTGTGACAGTCCTCCTGCCATGCCGGATACTCCATCGGTGTGCAGCGCGGCGTTCATCGCACAGATCGCTAAAATTTCGTGGGGGATTCTCTCGCTCATATCGCCGCCGTGCCCTCTTTTTCAGATTCTGCTGCGGCGACTGTGAGCAGAATCTTTTCGATGCGGCGATCTTTAACGGAAAGAATGCGAAATGTACAGGCTTCGAAAACGACTTCGCGTTCGATCGACGTATTTTCGTCCGGGACCTCGCCCATCAGATCCATCACGAAGCCGCCGATCGTTTCGTGATTTTCCGATTCGAGGCGGAGTCCGGTTGTGCGCTCCAGATCTTC
>JBMNTR010000043.1:0-2693 GCA_050945835.1 Christensenellales bacterium
AGATGTGCTTCATGCATATTCTGCTCAATGCGCTTGATCTTACTGAAGACAAGAAGGAATCCAAGATCATCTTTGAAGGTGAGTCCGTGAAACTCGTCTCTGTCTTTGAAGAGGAGAAACACCCGCTCTACCTGAAGGCGAAGGAAGCTGGCTTGATTGCAGGAATCTGTCTTGCGTGCTCCAAGGCTCTCGGCGTCTATGAGAAGAACAAGGAATATGGGCTACCCCTTCTCGGTGATATGTCCGGTCACGCAGGCATGAAACCGTTTGTAAATGATGGCTTTGACGTCATTAGTATGTAAAAAAGCTTATGGCTTACCCTTGAGGTAACGCCTTAAGAGGAATGCAAAGAAATACGAGAAGGTGCCTATCCCGTCGCTATTGCTGAGGTGATGGGCACCAACATAATTCCCTAGATAAAATCAAAATATCTCTCGTATCAATCATCATTTCTTATAATTCTAAGCACGAATAAACTCTATAAAAATGAATTGAGGTCCACAGCAGTGGGGACCTGTAAGGGTTTATTTAGTCGCCACGAACTTCGTGAAGGATTTTCCGGACCTCTGGATCCTTGAAGTGCTCATCGATTTCCTCAGAGGTCAGGCCGATGAACTCATGGCAGTTATAGTGAATCCAGTGCTCGTCCGCCTCGCTGTTGAGCACATGTTTACGACAGTAGTAGTCTGGCTGAATAGGAAGCGGCTCCTCGTTCTTGTAGAGAGGGACTTTATAGTCGTACACAACGATCTTCAGGTCCTCTCGGGGAATCCCCTTCTTCATGATGATTGTGGCAAGCTCATTGACAGTTTTTCCTGTGTCGAAGATATCATCGACGAGGAGGATACGATCCCCGGAGCGCAGATGTTCTGGTGAGTAGGTCCATCCATCTACCATGACATTTGTCTGATCACGGAGAAAACCGTAGGAGCGAGCTACCACTGCAGCATAGAAGACCGGTCTGTCCTTCTTGCGCAGCTTGATCATCTTGTAGTATTCACTGAAAACGTTTGCCATATAGGCACCACCGCGAAGCGATGCATAGATGATATCAGGAACAAAGTCGTCGACGGTGTACATATGGTGGGCAAGTTTGAGGGTGTTGTCACGAATTGTATCGCAACTGATGAATTCCTTCTGCATCTGCTCCTATCTCCTATACGGTAAGCACTTCTACACCATGCTTAGTAATCGCTACAGTATCCTCAAAGTGAGAGGAAGGCAACCCATCTGTGGTCACCACAGTCCAACCATCGGAGAGTACTCGGACAGTATGGGCCCCTAAGGTGATCATCGGTTCAATTGCAAGAACCATCCCTTCTCTGAGGCGAGGATTGGCTTGAAATGGTGCAGCGTAGTTGGGAATCTCTGGTGGCTCGTGTACAGCAAGACCAACTCCGTGGCCACAGTAGTCACGCACTACTCCCAGGCGGTGCTCAGTGGCCTTGGCGAAGACTGCCTTGGAGATTGTCTGTACCCGGGCTCCTGATCGTCCTGCAGCCTCTACAGCAAGGCGCAGACACTGCTCAGTAACTGAGTTGAGAGCTCGCTTCTCCTCGGTTGTCTCTCCGATGATAAAGGTGCGTGCCATATCGGAGAAGTACCCATCGAGGTTGATGCCGAGGTCTATGGAGACGAGATCTCCCTCTTGGATGATACGGTCTTCACTGGGAATACCGTGGATCACCTCTTCGTTGATGGAAATACAGGCAGTTGCAGGAAAGCCCCCATAGCCGAGGAAGGCGGGAACTCCCTTGTTGCGTGTGATGAAGTCGTAGCAGAAGCGATCGACCTGTGCAGTACTCATCCCCGCTTCTATGAAAGTAGCGAGCTGGCGCATCAGTTCGGCGGTGAGGCGGCACGCCTCACCGATTCGTTTGATCTGTTCATCATTCTTCAATCTGATCACTGCTGATCCTCCCTGAGGGGGAAGAGCTGCTTCTGCATCGCATCAAGGATCCCGTTTATGAACTTGTAGTTCACATCGGTGGAGAAGTCTTGGCTAAGCTTCACCGCCTCATCGATGACGATGTGAGGGTGGATATCCTCGTGCTGAAAACAGAACACACTGAGACGAAGGATATTGCGATCGACATAGTCGATCTTCTCCAGGGGACGATTGAGGGAGAATCGGGTGATCAGAGCATCGATCTCTTCAAGATTCTCGATCGTACCGGTGACCAGATACATTCCATAGAGCTTCACGTCCTCTTCGTATCGGTCGTACTCCTCCTGAGTAGTGGCACTGAAGGTTGGCTCGACGTACTCAATTTCAAGCTGGTTGTTGAAATCAAGAGCATAGAGGGTTTGCAGTGCTAACTCACGGGCTTTATGTCTACTCTTCATACACGTTCTAATAGAGGATTTTAACCGTTGCGCTCTTACGGAGATCGGCAACCATGTCGTTGATCGCCTTGACGTAGATCTCCTGACGCTTGGCCTGTCCCAACTCCTCTTCGATCAAACTTCGAATCGTCGCATCATTATTCGGACTGATCGGATCATCAAGGCCAAGGAGCTTGACCGGACTGTAGGCGAGGACTTTGAGGATGTGGTATCCAGTTTTCGAAGTAACAAGGCCGCTGGTCGCACCAACGTCTGTGGAGAACGCTACATCGAAGAATTCATCACCGAGACCAGCAAGGGCCTCTTCATTGTCCATCGTCAGCCATCCGATATCACCGGCCTTCCCC